>NZ_CP046175.1:2824127-4236191 GCF_009708215.1 Occultella kanbiaonis
CCACCACGGCGGTCCCCTCGTGCTCCCCGGCTGCGCTCCCCCGGCCGCCCACCCCGCTCGGATGCCCGGATGGCCTCCACCAGGTCGGGGTTGATCGGCGGGTTCACCCCGGGCCTGGTCGGGTCCACGTTCGAGCTGTACAGGTCCAGGACGGTCTTGTTCACCATGACGTGCTGCCAGAGCGGCACGGGCCGGATCTCGGAGACCACCACGGCGGTGTCCCCACGCACCTCGGTGAGCCAGTCACCGAACTCCTCCGCGTTCGAGACGGTCGCGGACAGGGAGATCACCTGCACGTCGTCTGCCAGGTGCAGGATCACCTCCTCCCAGACCGGCCCACGGAACCGGTCCGCCAGGTAGTGCACCTCGTCCATGACGACGAACCCGAGGCCGGTCAGAGCCGGGGAATCGCTGTAGAGCATGTTCCGGAGCACCTCGGTGGTCATCACCACGATCGGTGCGTCACCGTTGATCGAGGTGTCCCCGGTGAGCAGGCCGACGTGCTCGGGCCCGTACCGGCGCTGCAGGTCGGTGAACTTCTGGTTCGAGAGGGCCTTGATCGGCGTCGTGTAGAAGGCCTTGCGGCCGGTCTTCAGACCCAGCTCGACGGCGAACTCGCCCACCACGGTCTTGCCCGCCCCGGTCGGGGCTGCGACGAGCACGCCGCGACCGGCCTCGACGGCCTCGCAGGCCTCGATCTGGAAATCGTCGAGGGGGAACTCGAGGGTGGCCCGGAACGCGCCGAGCCTGCTGAGCGCATCCTGTTGCCGCTTACGGGCCGCCGCGTATCGCTCGGCTGGTGAGGTCATGCCTGAAAGACTATGCGTCCGCCGGGGTCAACAGCCGCAGCGCGCCGGGGCGCAGCCGGGCATGGATGGGCAGCGACCCGAGCGGCTCACCGTCGGCGAACACCTGCGGCGGGGCGTGGTGGCCCGGCAGTGCCTCCATGATCACCTCACGCGCCCGGACCACGTGCACCTTCTCCTCGCCGAGGTGCTTGCCCTTGAGGAGTTTGCCGAACAGCCGGAGCAGCTGGCCGCGGCTCATCGCGTCGCCGATGACGACGTCGATCAGCCCGTCGTCGACCTCCGCGTCCGGCGCGATCGGGATGCCGCCGCCGAAGGACTTCGCGTTCGCGAGGGCCACGAGCGTCGCGTCCTGCTCGCGCACCACGCCGTCGATCGTGAGGCGGTAGCCGTACGGGCGGAACCGGATCAGCTCGGCCGCCACGCCACGCAGGTACCGGCCCTCGCCCTTCGGCCAGGCGAAGTCGTTCGCCCGGCCGTTGACGGCGGCGTCGAAGCCCGCCGAGAGGATGCAGGCCGTCCACTCCACGGCGGTCTCCTGCTCCGGGGCCGCCTCGGGGTTGTGCACCCGGGTGGCGATCGCGTCGATGATCCGCGGCGGCCGGTCCAGGGCGTCGACGATCACGTCCACGGCGGCCGGGACGTCGTGGATCGGCAGTCCGATGCACCGGGCGAAGTCGTTGCCGCTGCCGTAGGCCACGATGCCGAGCGGCAGGTTCGTCCCGGCGACGGCGTTGACGCCGAGGTGCACCATGCCGTCACCACCGACCACGACGACGGCGTCGATCTCCCAGAGTGCGGCCCGAGCGTTCGCGAGGGCCCCGATGGCGCTCGGTCCGGACAGGTCGATGACCTCATGTCCGGTCCTGGCCAGCCCGGCGATCGCGTCGCGTCCCCCGGTGCTGCCCCGCCCGTGCCCAGCAGAGGGATTGACGAGGACTCCGAGCCTGCTCACCGGCCGGTACGCCGGGGCTCAGAACTCCGCGCCTGACGCGGGTGCCTCACGCCGCGGACGTGGTGTCGTCCGCGAGGGCCGCGTCGAGTTCGGCGTCCTCCTTGGCGCGGCGCTTGTCGGCACGCTTGTCGTGCTGGAAACAGATGAACACGGCGATGAAGTAGAGCCCGACGATCGGCAGTGCCATCAGGATCATCGAGATCGCGTCCGGCGTGGGGGTCGCGAACGCGCAGAACGTGAAGATCCCGACGATCGCCCAACGCCAGCCCTTGAGCCAGGTCTTGCCGCGGACAAGTCCGAGGAAGTTCACGACGACCATGATCAGTGGCATCAGGAACGCGATGCCGAACGCCAGCATGAACTGCATGACGAACTTCAGATAGACGTCGGCGCCGATCCAGTTCACCGAACCCTCGGGGGTGAACTCGGTGAGGATCCGGACGGCGTTCGGAAGTACCGACCACGCCAGGTAGGCGCCGGCGAAGAAGAGCGGGACCGCCGCGGCCACGAACCCGAGGGCAGACCGTCGCTCCTTCGTCGTCAGTCCCGGAGTGATGAACGCCCACACCTGGTAGAGCCACCACGGCGAGCTCACCAAGGCACCGACGAAGAGTGCCACTCGGATCTTGATGTCGAACGAGGTCGCGATGCCCCCGAAGTTCAGGGCTGCGACCCTGCCCTCCTCGGCGAGCCGGTCGATGGGTGCCTGCAGGGCCTGGAACACCGGATCGAAGAGGAACCAGCCACCGATCGTGCCCACCGCGAGGCCGATCGCGGCCAGCACGAAGCGCTTGCGAAGTTCGCGTAGGTGCGCGGTCAGGGCCATCCGCGCTTCCGGATTGCTCTTGCGCGCCCCAGTGTTCAGGGCCACGGGAGGTTAGCGGTTGGCGTCGCCGGGCGTATCACCCGGTGCTGTGCCACTACTGCCCTGCTGGGTGCTGGTCGGCACGCTCTGGGTCTGCGAACCCTGCGGAGCCGCTGGGGCGTCCGTGGTGGAGTTCGGGTCGACGGCGTCGACGTCGTCACGCAGCTCCCTGACCTCCTGCTTGAAGATCTTCATGGACTTACCCACGTTGCGCGTGATGTCGGGTAGCTTACTTGCGCCGAAGATCAGGAGAACTACGACGAGCAGCACGATGATGTGCCAGAGTTGCGGCCGCATGATTGGCCCTCCGCCTTGAGGTTGGGTTCTGTGTGGTCATTCTAACGTCTGTCTGACGCGGTGCTAGAACGGCATCCCGATCGAGCGCCACCTGGCCAGAGTACGCGACCGCCGCTCGTGTACGCGCCCGCGCCGCGTGGCGAGATTCTCGGCGCGTCGGGACCGCCAGGTCTCGCGTTGTTCCTCGGTCGCGACCAGGTCGGGCCGGAACGTGCGCGCCGGCCCGGCAGCGGCCTCGAGCTCGGCCATCTTCGCGGACAGCTCGCCGAGCACCTGGGACGTCGTTCCCGCCTGCGCCATCAGCGCCTTCGCAGACCGCCACAGGCGCCGGCCGAGGAAGAAGGCACCCACGAGGGTGGCGAGGACGAGGACCGTCCACACGCTGAACCAGAGCACGTGCGCCAGCCTACTGGGTGACGCCCGGTCCGCCGTCGACGGCCGCATAGGCGTCCAGGGCCGCCCGGGCCCGCTCGGCGATCGAAGAGGCGACTTCGGGCGGGTGCACGGCCCGCACGTCCCCACCCAGGCCGAGCACCAGGTTGTGCAGCCAGGCCAGGTTCACCACGTCCAGCTCGACGGCGAACCAGCCCTCCTCGAGGTCCGTCACGGACGCGCTGGGGTACTTCTCGGCCACCCAGCGGGCCCGGGAGGCCAGTTCGAGGCGCACGTGCCACTGCGCGGTCGTCAGTTCGGGATCGGTGCGCTCGCTCAGGGCCACGTCCGGGTGCGCCGGCGCTTCGGAGTCCAGCACCGTCACCTCGAGCATCCGGTCGAGCCGGAACTGCCGGACGCCGTCGGCCCGGTGGCACCACGCGTAGAGGAACCAGCGCTCGGCGTCGGTGAGTAGTTGCAGCGGGTCCACCACGCGTTCGCTGACCACGTCGGAGCCGGACACGTAGCGCAGCCGCACCTGCCTGCCGTCGGCGAGGGCCGAGCGCAGTGCCGTGAGCCGCTCCCCGACGTCCTCGGCACCGACGTACACGTCCACGGCGTCGGCGGCACCGGCCGCCTCCCCCGCCGCGGCCCGGAGCTTGTCGATCGTGGAGACCAGCACCGGGTCCTGCGCCAGCGCGGGCGTGGCCTGCAACGACCGCAACGCGACCAGCAGGGCCACCGCCTCCTGTGGGCCGAGCCGCAGCGGCCGGTCCATCCCCCGTGCGTCGGTGAGCGTGAGCAGGTTCCGCTCGTGATCGTCGACGGCGAAGTCGATCAGGTCATCGGGCAGGTAGCCGGGGGTGCCGGAGACCCAGAGCGTGCTGATGTCCAGGAGCACCTGCCCCTCGGTGACCCCGAAGTGCGCCGCCACGTCCGCGACCGGCACGCTCGGGTGGCTCTCGAGGTAGGTGATCAGGGCGAGCATGCGGACCAGCCGGTCCTCGGCGGTCTCGGCCATCAGGACTCCCCTCCAAGGCTCGCGGCCGGCCGCAGGCGCGCCAGCACCGCCTCACGAAGTCGCGGCGGGTCGAGCACCAGGACCGCGTCGCCGTAGCCGGCCAGCTCCTCCGCGAACAGGTCGAGATCGCTGATGTCGACGGCGATCACATCCCGGTCCGAGGGCCGGGGTACCTGCGCCGCCGGTGCCGCCGGCACCGGCCCGGCCCCCGCCGTCGGGCCCTCGATCTCGACGGCGCGGGCGCGCAGCGCCGACGCGCGCTCGGGGCGTAGCGCCAGCGTGGCGCGGATGATCGGCGCCTCCCGGTGCGCACTCGCCCGGTCGGGCACCTGGACGGACCCGGGCTCACCGATCCGGCTGACCCGCCCCACGATCCGGGACAGCCGGAACTCACGCTCGGCGGCACGCTCGATGTCATGGCCCACCAGGTACCAGCCGCGATCCTTGGCGTACAGACGCCACGGCTCGACCGTGCGCTGCTTGGTCCGGCCCGTGTTCGCGGCCCGGTAGGTGAACCGGACGGTGATCCGGTCCGCGATCGCGTCCAGCAGGGCCCCGAAGTTCGCGTCCGGACCGCGCACCCGCAGCGCCAGGCCGGCGTGCAGGGCGGCGTCCTCGAGCTCGCTGACCGCTCGCACCTTCGTCAGCGCCCGGCGTGACTGCGCGGACAGGGTCGAGTCCTGCCAGACCTCGGCGGCGAGTGAGAGCGCTCCGACCTCGGCCGGCGTGAACGCCACCGGTGGCATGTCGTAGGAGTCGGTGTCGATCCGGTAGCCGATGTCGTCCTCGTGGGCCGCGTCGGTGAGGGTGACGATCGGGACGCCGAGGGTGCGCAGCGCCTCCTTGTCCCGCTCGAACATCCGGTCGAACGCCGCGTCGTTCCTGGCGTCCGCGTAGCCGTTCACGCCGCGCCGGATCTGTGACTTCGTCATCCGATGGGGCGTGTTGGCCAGCGCGATCACCAGATCCAGCAGCCGTTCGGCGGGTTCGACACGCTCACTCATACTGCGAGGCTAGTCGCGATAGGTTGCCGGGATGATCAACTGGCGCGACGGCGTGGTGCGCTCGCTGGGCAGGAGCTGGCCGGGGGCGCTCGAACTCGAGATCGACATCGAGGGCGGGCCGAGCGGGATCCGCGCCCTTGCCTACCCAGAACTGGTCGGTTCGCCGGAGGTCGGCGACCGGGTCAGCGTCACCACCACGGCCCTCGCCCGCGGCCTGGGCACCGGCGGCTACGCACTCGTGGCCGCGCTGCCCGACCGCCTGCCCGCTGACCCGCCCGTGGGGCCCGGGCACATCGTCAAGGCCCGGTACACGCCGCTGCAGACGATGGTGCTCGGGGTGGATGAGCAGGAGTCCGCCCACCACGAGCTCCTGCGCGAGGCCGACGACCTCGCCGGCCTGCCCGTGGTGGTCGCGGATCTGCACTCCGCGCTGCCCGCGATCGTTGCCGGGGCACGGCTGGAGGCCTCACGGGCAGGGCTCGTGGCGCCGCGCGTCGCGTATGTGATGACCGACGGCGGGGCGCTGCCGGCCTGGTTCTCCCGGACCATCGGGGCGCTGCGCGAGGCGGGCTGGGTCGCGGCGACGATCACCGTGGGGCAGGCGTTCGGCGGGGACCTCGAGGCGGTCACGGTGCACACCGGCCTGCTCGCCGCCGCCCTCGTGGTCGAGGCCGATCTGGTGGTCGTGGCACAGGGCCCCGGGAACCTCGGCACCGGGACGCGGTGGGGCTTCTCCGGCGTCAGCGCCGGCGAGGCGGTCAATGCCGCCGCCGTGCTCGGCGGCCGCCCGATCGCATGCCTGCGTGTCTCCGGGGCCGACGCGCGCGAGCGCCACCTGGGCATCTCGCACCACAGCCTGACGGCGTACGGTCGGGTCGCGCTCGCGCCCGCAGACGTCGCGGTGCCGGTGTTCGACGGCGAGCTGGCGCCGTTGGGTGTGCGCGTCGCGGAACAGGCCGCGCTGCTCGAGGCGGCCCCGGCCGGCCACCGGCTGGTGCGGATCGGCACCGAGGGTCTGCTGCCCGCGCTCGCGCAGACGCCGGTGCGGCTGTCCACGATGGGCCGAGGGCTCGAGGAGGACCCTGCGTCGTTCCTCGCGGCTGGCGCCGCCGGGGTGCACGCGGTCCGGATCGCCGAAGGACGCTGACGGGCGGCTCGCGAAACTGCACCGGGGTCTCTCCATCGCCCGACGTGGCACGTTTACGATGATGGTGCCACAATGGAGCCATGGATGCCACACTCGTGCTGGGTCAGCAGGGCCGCCTCGTCATTCCGGCTGAGGTCCGTGCGGCGCTCGGGCTTGCGGCAGGAGACCGACTTCACCTGCAGCTCAGAGGTCAACGCGTTGTACTGGAACGGCCTCAGGACGCCGTCGCCGAGTTGCGCGGGTTGGCCTCCGAGGTCCCTGAAGAACGCTCCCTCGTCGATGAACTGCTCGCCGAGCGGCGGCTCGCAGCGGCTGCCGGCGAGTGACGGTCCTCGACGCGTCGGCGGTCCTCGCACTGCTGCACAGCGAGCCCGGCGCCGAGATGGTGGCCACCGAGCTTGACGGGGCGTCCCTCGGCGCGGCCAACCTGGCCGAAGTGATCGGCAAGCTGGTGGACGCCGGAGTCGATCCGAGTCGGGTCCGTGAGTTGCTGCTCACCGCCGGCGTGCGAATCCAGCCAGTGCTCGAAGAAGACGCCGAACTGGCCGGAGCCATGCGGGCGCTGGACGGAGGCAGGAGCCTTTCGCTCGGCGACAGATGTTGCCTCGCCCTCGCGGTACGCAGCGATCCCCCGGAGGTCCTCACCGCAGATCGTGCCTGGGCCGACCTCGACCTGCCTGTACGAGTGCGGCTGATCAGATAGCGGTCGGCCAGAGCGCTCACTGCGTCGTAACGGCACCATCAGCGCGCGTCGCCACCCTCATGAGCGGCGACCAGACTCGCCAGCCGGCCGGCGGCGGCCCTGCCCCGCTCGCCGTCGACCCGCTGGATCGCCATGACGGCGAGCGTGCGTCCGTCGGCGAGGTCGAGCTGGACCCAGTCCCTCTCCCCGAATCGCACGGAGACGATCTCGGCCCAGTCCAGGCGATGCGTCAGGATGACGTTGCGGACGGTGAGTCCGTCGGGGTCGGGCACGGCCCGGACGCCGGCCTGCCGGGCCAGGAAGGCACACACGAGCGCGACGATCACGGCGGCGGCGACCTGGTCCGGCACCCGGGGCTCGTCCAGCCGGTTCAGGACCACCACGAACACGACCAGGCCGGCGACGAGCCAGACCACGATCACCAGGCACGCGATCCGGGTCGCCCGGGGGCGGAACGGCGCGTAGGGGTCGGGGTCGGTGGCCATGACGCGCAGCCCTACAGGCGACTCGCGGTGATCGAGGTGACGATGATGGCGCGGGCGCCGACGTCGTACAGCTCGTCCATCACGGCATTCGTCCGCTCGCGCGGGACCATCGCCCGCACCGCCGCCCACCCGCTGCGATGCAACGGCGAGACCGTCGGGGACTCCAGGCCGGGCGTGATGGACACGGCCGCATCCACCTTCTCGACCGGGCAGTCGTAGTCCATGAGCACGTACCTGCGCGCCACCAGGACACCGTGCAGGCGCCGGTCGAGCACGGTCAGGCCGGGCTTCGGCTCCGCGTTCGGCCGGATCAGGACCGCCTCGGACTGCAGGATCGGGTCACCGAAGACCTGCAGTCCGGCCGCCCGCAGGGTGCTGCCGGTCTCCACGACGTCGGCGACCAGATCGGCGACGCCGAGCTGGACCGTGGACTCGATGGCACCGTCGAGACGCACCACGTCGGCCGTGACGCCCCGGTCGGTCAGGTAGTTGCGCACCAGCACCTCGTAGGAGGTGGCCACGCGCTTGCCCTCGATGTCCTCGAGCCGGCTCACGCTGCCCTCCGGTCCGGCGAACCGGAACGTCGAACCGGCGAAGCCGAGCGCCCGATGTTCCAGAGCGTCCACGCCGGAGTCCAGGAGCAGGTCCCGTCCCGTGATCCCGGCGTCGACCACGCCGGCACCGACGTACACGGCGATGTCCCGGGGACGCAGGAAGAAGAACTCCACGTCGTTCTCCGGGTCCGGCAGGACCAGTTCACGACCACCGTCGCGGCGCTGGCGGTAGCCCGCCTCGCGGAGCATGTTGGTGGCGGGCTCGGAGAGGGAGCCCTTGTTCGGCACGGCGATTCGCAACACGTCGTCAACCTTGTTGGTTCGTGCCCCGGCGAACGGGGCGAAGTTTCGGTGGCTTGCTTCCAGGCGTGCGGTGCCGCCGCTCAGAGGTGGCGGTACACGTCCTGCGGGGTGAGGCCCTTCGCGACCATGAGCACCTGCAGGTGGTAGAGCAGCTGGGAGATCTCCTCGGCCGTCTCGGCGTCGGTCTGGTACTCCGCGGCCATCCACACCTCGGCGGCCTCCTCGACGATCTTCTTGCCGATGGCATGCACGCCCGCGTCCAGCTGCGCCACCGTGCCCGAACCCTCGGGTCGGCTGATGGACTTCTCCCGCAGTTCGGCGTACAGGTCGTCGAAGGTCTTCACGCCCCGAGCCTACTCGGCACCGATCAGGTCGTTGGTGTACGCCTCCGATGCTGAGACGGGCTCGGTGATCAGCCCGGTCCGCGTCATGAACTCCGCCATCTGCTCCCAGGTCGCGTCGTCCTGGGTCCCCCACGGGCCCTCGAGGTCGCCGTAGAGCGGGATGGTCTCCTCTGCGGTGGCCAGGGTGATGGCCTCCTGCTCGGCGGTCACGGTGCCCGGGACCTCCTCGGCGGCGGCGTCGACGGCGACCTGCGGGTCCGCAGCGATGTCGGCGACCGCACGCCCGACGGCGGTGATCACCGCTGCGAGTGCGTCTGGTTCGGCGGCGAGCACGTCGTCCGTGGTGCCCAGGCCGATGCCGACGAGCGGGATGTCGGTCCCGATCGGGACGCCGCGGACCGCCAGGCCGGTGGCCCGGAACTGCGGGATGTCGTTGTTGGCGTAACCCATGACGGCGTCGACGTGCCCCTCGGCCAGGGCGCTCTGCTGGGTGAACCCGACGTGCTCGATGGTGACGTCGTCGGTGGTCAGGCCGGCGGCGTCGAGCATGGCGAGCAGGCCGAAGTAGGTCTCGCCGAACGGGCCCGGGACCCCGATGCTGTGCCCGGCGAGGTCGGCCGCGGAGGTGATCTCGGAGTCCTCGGGGACGATGAGCGTGACCGGGTAGGTCTGGTAGAGGGTTGCGATGCTGACCACCGGGGTGCCCTGGGAACGGGCCTGCAGCATCTCGTCGCCCCCGGCGACGACGACGTCCTCGGTGCCACCGGCCAGGGCGCCGAACAGGTCCTCCGACTCGCCGTGGTGCCGCAGGGTCACGTCCACCCCGGCCTCCTCGAAATAGCCCTGCTGCGCCGCGACGTAGAACGGGGCGAACTGGACGTTCGGCACGTACGTCAGGCCGATGGTGAGCTCGGGCAGAGCAGTAGCCCCGCCGTCGGGCTCGTCGGCGCCGCAGGCACCGAGCGCGAGGGTGAGGGCCGCGGCGCCGGTGAGCGCCGCGAGGATGCGGACGGGGTGCGCGGTCAGAGCCATTGGATGCGCCTTTCGAAGGAGCGGATGAGGTAGAAGACGCCGATCGCGAGGGCGACGAGCGCGACGAGCACGGCGAACATGCCCTCGATGTCGGAGCGGTCCCGGTAGACGGACAGCAACAGGCCGAGGCCCTGGCCGCCCATCACGAACTCCCCCACCACGGCCCCGGTGACGGACAGCACGAAGCCGTTCCGGATGCCGGCGAGCAGGGCGGGCAACGCGAGGGGGCCCTCGATGTGGACGAGCAGGCGCCAGCGCCCGGCGCCGTCGACCTTCGCGGCGCCGATCACGTCCGGGTCGAGGGTGCTCAGGCCGAGGGTGGTGTTCACGAAGATCGGGAAGAAGACCAGCAGGGCGCACAGCAGTGCGGTGGGCAGCAGGCCGTAGCCGAACCAGACCACCAGCAGCGGGGCGAGGGCGACGGCGGGGATCGCCTGGGAGGCGGCGAGGTAGGGCCCGATCGCGGAGGCCACGAGGCGGGACCGGGCGACGAGGTAGCCCAGCGGAACGGCTACGGCCAGCCCGAGCAGGCTGCCGAGCACGGCCTCGGTCAGGGTGTGCCCGGCGAAGCCGAGCAGGCCGCCCTCACGCAGTTCGAGGACGAAGCGGGAGGCCACCGCGGTGGGTGTCGGGAGGACCCGGTCCGGCAGCACTGTTGCCAGTCCCTGCCACGCGAGCAGTCCGAGCGCGCCGAATGCGACGGGTGCGACGAGTTCCTCGCGGGCCACCTGCCGTTCTCCTTCCCCAGGCGTACCCCGGGGAAGGACGGCGCACCGCGCGTCCGTCCGTCGGCGCCGGGATCGACCCGACGCCGCGTGCATCCTCCCATCCGGACTTTAACCGTCGGTCCTGGAGTTCCACCAGGTCAACCGACCACCGACGAGCAGTGGCCGGGTCGCGGACTATCACCGCCGGCTCGGACTTTCACCGACCCCGGAGCACGTTCTTGCTGATCCGATTCTGACACACTCGGGCAGCCCCACGCGTATGAGGACGGTCACGCCCGGATCGCGAGACGCCCTGTGCCGGGGTTGCGGGCAGGCAGCGACGCCGGGTTCGGCGTCAGCCCTGGTACGCCGCCTCGGCGAGCTCGCGCAGGGCGGCGATCTCGGCGTTCGGGTCGTCGGCCGAGTAGACGGCGGAGCCCGCCACGAACATGTTCGCGCCGGCCTGCGCGGCGGCGCCGATCGTGGTCCGGGACACGCCACCGTCGACCTGCACCCAGATGTCGGCGCCGAGCCCGGTGATGGCGTCCCGGGTGCGCCGGATCTTCGGCAGGGTGCCCTCGATGAAGGACTGACCCCCGAACCCGGGTTCCACCGTCATGACGAGCACCATGTCGAACTCGGGCAGCAGGTCCAGATAGGGCTCGATGCCGGTGCCGGGCTTCAGCGCGATCGCCGCCCGGGCGCCGCGCTTGCGCAGCTCGCGCGCGAGCCGGACCGGTGCGCTGGACGCCTCCACATGGAAGGTGACCGACCGTGCGCCGGCCTCGGCGAACGCGGGGGCCCAGGTGTCCGGGTCCTCGATCATCAGGTGCACGTCGGCGGGCAGCTCGATGCGGGCGAGGAGCCGCTCCACCACCGGAAGCCCGAAGGTGAGGTTCGGCACGAAGTGGTTGTCCATGACGTCCAGGTGCACGAAGTCGGCGGCGGAGATCCGCCCGACCTCACCGGCCAGGTCGGACAGGTCGGAGTTCAGCACGCTGGGAGAGATGAGGATGCCCATACGGGCGAGCGTAGTGCTGCGCGAGGTCAGGCCCGGATCAGTGCCAGGAACATCGCGTCCGTGCCGTGCCGGTGCGGCCAGAGCTGCACGTACGGGCCGTCCAGGTCGCCGAGCGGTTCGGCGCTCACGCCGGCGAGCACCTCGACGGCGTCCAGGAGCGTCGCGCCGTCGGTGCGCTTGAGCACGTCCTCGACGACGAACCTGGTCTCGGCCAGGTGCGGCGAGCAGGTGACGTACGCGACGACCCCACCGGCGCGGGTGGCGGCCAGGGCGGATGTGAGCAGTTCTCGTTGGAGCTGGCCGAGGGCCGACAGGTCCGACGGCGAGCGGCGCCATCGCGACTCGGGTCGCCGCCGCAGCGCCCCGAGGCCGGTGCACGGCACGTCGACGAGGACCCGGTCGTAGCGTCCGGGCTCGGTGCCGCCGATCTCCCGCCCATCGCCGGTGCGGACCTCGATGCCGGGCAGCAGGCCGCGCACGGCGGTCATGGACTGTTCGACGAGCCTGGCCCGGTGCTCGGCGACCTCGTTGGCGACGAACAGCCCGTCCGGCGCCCGCTGGGCCAGCAGGGCGGCGGACAGCGCGGCCTTCCCACCCGGGCCCGCGCACAGGTCCAGCCAGGTGCGGTCCGGACCCTCCACGGGCACGGCCGCGGCCGCGAGGGCGACGAGCTGGCTCCCCTCGTCCTGGACGCCGATGCGCCCCGAACGCACGGCTTCGAACGCGCCGGGGTCACCGCCGCGAAGCACGAGAGCGGTCGAGGCCCACCGGCCGGGGTCCGCGTCGGGCACGTCCTCGGGCGCGGCCAGACCGGGACGCACCACCAGATTCACCGCCGGGGAGGCGTTGTCGGCCTCCAGCAGTGCCTCGAGGTCGCCGTCACCGGGACCGGTCTGCGCGAGTGCCGAGCGCATGGCCCGGACCACCCAGGCCGGGTGCGAGTGGACCGCGGCCAGGCGGGCGGTCTCGTCCTTCGCATCGGCGCCGATCAGGTCCAGCCACTCGGCGAGGGGGCGTTCGGTGATGCGCCGGAGGACGGCGTTGACGAGTTGGGAGGGTCCGGTGCCGCAGGTGGACCGGGCCAGACCGACGGTCTCGGAGACGGCCGCGTGACCGGGCACCCGCATGCCGAGGACCTGGTGGGCGCCGAGCCGCAGCACGTCGAGGACCTCGGCGTCGAGGCTCGTGGCGTCGCGGCGGGAGGCATGGGCGATGATCGCGTCGTAACGGCCCTGCATCCGGAGCGTGCCGTAGGTGAGCTCGGTCGCGAACGCCGCGTCCCGGCCGCGGATCTGCCGCTCGGTCAGGACCGGGGGCAGCACCAGGTTGGCGTAGGCGTCGGTGGCCGCGACCGACCGCAGCACGTCGTATGCGGCGCGGCGTGCGGGGTCTGTGCCGCGGTTGCGCTCGGAGGGGCGGGAGGAGGTGCGCTGTGAGTCGGGGCGCCGGCCGCGGTCGCGCGAGCCCCGGCCCTGAGCCGGCCGGCCCGATCCACGGCCGCCCCGCTGCCCGCCGCCCGAGCCGTGGCCACTGTCCCGGTCCCCGCCGGGGTCACGGCCACCGCCCTGGTTCCCGCCGCCCTCAGACATCGGAGCCGACCTCCACCCGGTCGAAGGAGGCGTCCGCGGGCAGCCGTGCGCCGCGCAGCCAGTCCGAGGCGGCCATCCAGCCGCGACCCGGCGGGGCGATCGCGTCGAGCCGGACCGCCTCCGAGCCGGTCCCGACCAGCACGGCGCCGTCGACGTCCGCGAGCTGCCCCGGGGCAAGGCCGGCGTCCTCGACCACCGGCAGCACCGGGCCGAGCTTGTACCGATCGCCGTCGCGGGTGGTCCAGGCACCGGGGGCGGGCGTGCAGCCGCGGATCCGCCGGTCGATGGCAAGCGCCGGCAGCGACCAGTCGACGCGCGCGTCCGCGCTGTTCAGGCGGGGCGCGAGGCTGATCCCGTCGGTGGCCTGGGGCACCGGCCGGGCGGTGCCGGCCTCGATGGCGTCCAGCGTGGCCAGCATCAGCGCGGGCCCGGCCTCGGCCAGCCGGCCGAGCAGGTCCGCAGCCGTGTCCCGTCGCCGGATCGGCTCGGTGAGGGTGCCGTAGACGGGTCCGGTGTCCAGCCCGGCCTCGATACGGAACGTGCTCGCACCGGTCATGTCGTCGCCGGCCATGATCGCGTGCTGCACCGGGGCGGCGCCGCGCCAGGCGGGCAGCAGGGAGAAGTGCAGGTTCAGCCACCCGTGCCGGGGCAGCGACAACGCGGGGTCGCGCAGCAGCGCACCGTAGGCGACGACGGGTGCACAGTCGATGTCCAGCGCGGTCAGGGCCGCCAGCGTCTCCGCCTCGTGCGGCCGCGAGGAGGTGATGACCGGGACGCCGCGCTCGTCCGCGAGGGCGTGCACGGGACTCCGGGTGATCACGCGCTTGCGGCCGACCGGTGCCGGCGGCCGGGTGAGCACGCCCACCACGTCGTGGCTGGAGTCCAGCAGGGCCGCCAGGGTGGGCAGGGCGACGGCGGGGGTGCCCGCGAACAGCAAACGCATACGGGGCAGTCTAGGAGTCCGGGATGCCCAGCCCGAGCGCGACCAGGTCCGCGCGGAACGCCTGCGCGTCCGTGAACAGCAGCGCCTGGAAGCCCAGGTCCGCGGCCGCGGCCACGTTGGCCGGTGAGTCGTCGATGAATACCGTCTCCTCGGGCACGAGCCCGGTGGTGCGGATCAGCAGTTCGAAGATCGCGTGGTCCGGCTTCGCCAGGCCGACGGCGCCGGAGACCAGGATGTCCTCGAACTCGGTCAGCACCGGCGCGGCCCTCGGGGCGTGCTCGAACGTCTCGGCGGACCAGTTCGTCAGGCCGAGCACCCGCACCCCGGCGGCCATCAGGTCCCGTGCGATCTGCGCCGTGCCCGGGACCTCGCCGACCAGGGAGCGCTCGAAGTCACGCAGGTAGGCATCCATGTGGTGGACGTGGTCCGGCGCCCGGTCCGCGACCTCGGGCCGGGCCTGCGCCCAGGTGCGGCCTGCGTCCAGGGACCGGTTCAGGGTCGGGAAGTCGACGGCTGCCATGAACTCGGCGACCTCGCCCTCGCTGAGCCGGCCCTCGAAGACCGCCACCGGGTCCCAGCGGATCAGGACGTTGCCGAGGTCGAACACGACGGTGGTGATGGTCCGGTCGATCTTGGTCACGCGGGGGCCTCCTGGCCTGGGCGGTGTGATGGAACTCACCACAAGTGGTCGGGGTCGATGCGGACCCGAACGACGCCGGGTTCCTTGCGGGCACTGCGGATCGCCTGCGCCTGGGCCAGTGCGACGCTCAGCTCGTCCCCGGCGCGGCGGTCGATGCGCACCAGGGTACGCAGCATCTCCTCCTCCGCGGCCTGTTCCGGGCCGCCGGCGTCCTCGACCGGCACCGGGCCGAGGACCTCCGCCTCGGCCGGCAGACGCAGGTGCCGCATCATCGAAGCGAGCGCGCCCGAACCGCCGGTGAGGGTGGCGAGCCGCACCAGCGGCGGGAACGAGAGCTCCTGCCGCTCGCTGAGCTCGCGCCCGGCGTGCCCGACGGGGTCCCAGCGCACCAGGGCCTGCACGGGCACCGGGGCACCCTGGCCGAGGATCATCACCTCTCCCCCGTCACCGGAGGACCGGACCAGGGCCGCGGCACGCAGCCAGCGGCGCAGCGCCTCCACCCCGGCCGAGAGCTCGGGCCGGTTCGTGATCAGGGCGGCGTCCAGGAGCAGGGCGCCGGTGTACCCGCCGTCCGCCGATGGTTCCGCGCCGGGCGTGGCGACCACGAGCCGGGGTGCGGCGGGCACCCGGTCCAGCACGCCGCCGTCGCGCCCGGAGACCGTCACCGGCACCCCGGGGAACGCGCGGCCGAGCTCCTCGGCGGTGCGGCCGGCGCCGGTCCGCATCGCGCGCACCGCCGTGGCGCCGCACTCACCGCAGGCCCACGCGGTGGCGTGCCGGCCGCACCAGCGGCACTGCGGCGGCGCGTCGGCGCGATCGAGCCGGAGCGGGCCGTGGCAGTGGCTGCAGCGGGCGGGGGTGCGGCACCGGGCGCACGCCACCACCGGCAGGTACCCGGCCCGGGGCACCTGCACCAGGACCGGCCCCCGCGCGAGGGCCCGGCGCGCCAGTGCGATCGCCGGCGCCGGGATCCGGGCCCGGCCACCTTCGCCCTCCCGGGCCAGGTCCGCCTCGCCGGGGGCGATCACCCGGGGCGCACGGGCGCGCACCATGGCGCGGTCCGCCTGCAGTGAACGGGCCCACCCGTCGGCGACGAGCAGCTGGGCCTCGGGGGTGCGGGCGAATCCGCCGATGAGCGCCGCGGCGCCCGCCAGGTCCGCCCGCTGGACCAGGACCTCGCGGGTGTGCGGGTACGGCGCGCGCGGCTCGGCGAGCAGGTCGTCCCCGTCGTCCCAGCAGACCACGAGACCGAGGTTCGGCAACGGCGCGAACGCGGCGGACCTGGTCCCGACCACCACATGGGTGCGCCCGGTGAGGGCGCGCACGAACCGCCGGTAGCGGGCCGAGGCGCCCTGCTCGGCGGTGAGCACCACGTGCTCGATCTCCAGGGCGTCCAGCGCGGCCCCCAGGGTCGCGACGTCCCGGGCGTCGGGGACGCTCACGATGGCGTCGCGCCGGCCGGCACGGGTCGCGAGGACCGCCACGGCCACGGCAACGGCCCAGTGCGGGTGTTCGGTGCCGCCGAGCTCGACCCGTCCGGGCAGCGCGCACCAGGCGGCCCGCGGTGAGTCGCCGGCGCCGATCCGGCGCAGGAAGGCGGCACCGCCCGGGTAGTCGGCCCAGTGCGCGAGTCGGTCGGCGTCGAGGACGACGTCGGCGCTGGTCGGGTCGGGCAGAGGTGCCTGCCCGACGGCGGAGCCCGCCTCGGGTGCGGACGCCGGCTGCTCGGGAACGGCCTCCGGCTGCGCGAGCACGGCCTTCTCCGCGGTGGCGTGCCGCGGTGGAACGGCCAGGCGGAGCACGTCGGTGCTGGTCCCGGCGTAGCGCCTGGCCACCGCGCGAGCCAGCTCGTGGACGGCCGGGGTGAGCACGGGCAGCGGCGAGACCACCTTGCGCAGCGGCGCGAGGGTGCCGGGGTGCGTCGTCCCGGACGTCCGTCCGATCAGGTACCCGTCCCGGTCGGTGCCGGCGAACCGCACCTTGACCCGCACGCCCGGCTGCGCGGCGGCGTCGAGGGCGTCCGGGATGCCGTAGTCGAAGGTGTGGTCCAGGTGCGGCAGCGGCATGTCGACGAGCACCTGCGCCACCGCTGCGAACCGGGTGGAAGCGGGCGCGGGTGCGACGAGCCCCGGGTCGAGGAGGCTGGGTTGTTCCGGTGCCGGCACAGGACTGATCCCATCATGAACGACGGACACCCCACGTCCGGGGTCCACAGGGACCCGGGCGTGGGGTGTCGGCGCAGCGATCAGGCGACTGCAGCCTTGAGGGCGTCGACCCGGTCGGTCCGCTCCCAGGTGAACTCCGGCAGCTCGCGCCCGAAGTGGCCGTAGTTGGACGTGAGCGCGTAGATCGGCCGGAGCAGGTCCAGGTCCGCGATGATGGCCCGCGGACGCAGGTCGAAGACGGACGTGATCGCGTCGGTGATCTTCGCCGTCGGAACGGTCTCGGTGCCGAAGGTCTCCACGTACACCGCGATCGGGTGGGCACGACCGATCGCGTAGGACACCTGCACCTCGCAGCGGCGCGCCAGCCCGGCGGCCACGATGTTCTTCGCGACCCACCGCATGGCGTAGCACGCGGACCGGTCGACCTTCGACGGGTCCTTGCCACTGAAGGCGCCACCGCCGTGACGGGCCATGCCGCCGTAGCTGTCGACGATGATCTTGCGGCCCGTCAGGCCGGCGTCGCCCATCGGGCCACCGACCACGAACGTGCCGGTCGGGTTCACGTAGAGCTTGTAGGAGGAGACGTCCAGACCGGTCTTCGCGGCGTACTCGCCGAGGACGTGGTCGATCACGTGCTCGCGGATCGCCGGCTCCAGCTGGTCCGCGAGGCGGACGTCGGCCTCGTGCTGTGTGGAGAGCACGACCGTGTCGACGGCCACCGGGCGGTCACCGTCGTAGGCGACCGTGACCTGCGTCTTGCCGTCGGGCCGCAACCCCGGCACGATGCCCTCCTTGCGGACCTGGGTCAGGCGCGCGGAGAGACGGTGCGCGAGCACGATCGGCAGCGGCATCAGCTCGGGCGTCTCGTCGGTGGCGTAGCCGAACATCAGGCCCTGGTCGCCGGCACCCTGGAGGTCGTTGGGGTCGTCGTCGGTGGCGTCCGTGCGCACCTCGAGGGCCTTGTCCACACCGACGGCGATGTCCGGGGACTGCTGGCCGATGGAGATCGAGATGCCGCAGGAGTCGCCGTCGAAGCCGATGTCGGAGGAGGTGTATCCGATGCCGTTGACGACGCCGCGGATCAGTCGCGGGATCTCGACGTAGCTGTCGGTGGTCACCTCCCCCGCGACGTGCACCAGACCGGTGGTCACCATCGTCTCGACCGCGACCCGGGAGGTCGGGTCGGCGGCGAGCATCGCGTCCAGAATCGAGTCGGAGATCAGATCGCACACCTTGTCGGGGTGCCCCTCGGTCACAGACTCCGAGGTGAAGAGGCGAGTAGTCATGGGGGCGAGCCTAACGGCAACCGGGCCCCACGGTTGCGCATCGTTCAGTCCGTGAACAGCGGACCGATCACGTCCCAAAGTCCTGCGGCCACCTCGTCCTTGGTGCCCTGGACGGTCGCGACCTCGGCACCGGACGCGTCCAGCACCACCACGTGGTTCGGCACGTCGCCGAAGCCCTGGCCGTTGCCGACCTGGTTGACCGCGAGCAGGTCGGCCCCCTTGCGTCGTGCCTTGGCACGACCGTGGTCCAGCACGCTGCCGCCGGCGTCGCCGGTCTCGGCGCCGAACCCGACGATCACCTGGCCCGGGCGTCGCCCGGCCGCGAGGGCGGCGAGGATGTCCGGGTTCTCGGTCAGCTCGATCGGCGCGACCGATCCGTCCGCGGTCTTCTTCGTCTTCGACCCGGCCACCTGGACCGGTCGGAAGTCGGCGACGGCGGCCGCCATGACGAGCACGTCGGCGGTGCGCGCGCGGTCGGTCATCACGTCGTACAGCTCGGCGGTCGTCTCCACGGCGGTGACCCGGACGCCGTCGGGCAGGAGCGCGGCGTCCACGTTCGCGGCGACCAGCTCGACGTCGGCGCCGCGGGCGGCGGCGACGGCCGCCAGGGCGGCGCCCTGCCGCCCGGAGGACCGGTTGCCGATGAACCGGACCGGGTCCAGCGGTTCGCGGGTGCCGCCGGCGCTGATCACGACGCGACGTCCGGTCAGCGAGCCCGACGGCGTCGCCCCGTCCGCGGTGGGCGCGGCAGCTGCCGGGTCGGTCACCAGGGCGAGCGCGGCGAGGAGGATCTCCTCGGGCTCCGGCAGCCGGCCGGGCCCGGAGTCGGCGCCGGTGAGCCGCCCGTCGGCCGGGTCGAGCACGTGCACGCCACGCTCGCGCAGCGTCGCGACGTTCGCCCGGGTCGCCGCGTGATGCCACATCTCGGTGTGCATGGCCGGCGCCATCAGTACCGGGGCGGTGACCGTGAGCAGCGTCGCGGTGAGCAGGTCGTCGGCGTGGCCGCCGGCGGCACGGGCGAGCAGATCCGCCGTCGCCGGGGCGACGATCACGAGCTCGGCCGCCCGGCCGAAGCGGACGTGGTCGACCGTGTCGGCGCCGTCGAAGACGCTCGTGGTGACCGGGTGCCCGCTGAGGGCCTCCCAGGTCGGTGCGCCCACGAACGCCAGGGCGGCGTCCGTGGGCATGACGCGCACGTCGTGCCCGGCCTCTCGGAGCAGGCGCAGCAGCAGGACGGCCTTGTAGGCGGCGATCCCCCCGCCGACCCCGAGGACGACGTGCACGCTCGGGCTCAGTCCTCGGTCGGCTCGACCGTAAGAAGACCCTCGTTGATCTCGCGCATGGCGATGGAGAGGGGCTTCTCCTGCTGCTTGGTCTCCACGAGCGGGCCCACGTACTCGAGCAGCCCTTCGTTCAGCTGCGCGTAGTAGGCGTTGATCTGACGCGCACGCTTGGCGGCGTAGATGACCAGGGCGTACTTGGAGTCGGCTGCCTCGAGGAGTTCGTCGATCGGCGGATCGGTGATGCCCTCGGGTGCGGCAACGGTTCCTGACATGTCGGGAGAACCTCGTGTGTGCTTGGGGGTGTTCGAACGCTCTAGTCTAGCGGTTCACATCGTCGGTGTGTGTGAGGCGCTCGCGAGGCTGGGGCGCGCACCCCATCAGGGCCACGAGCTCGTCGGTGGCCCGGTGCACGTCGTCGTTGATGATCGTGTGGTCGAACTCAGCCGCAGCGGCCAGCTCCACCTGAGCGGTGACGAGCCGTCGCTCGCGCTCCTCGGCGTCCTCCGTGCCGCGGCCCTCGAGCCGGCGGACCAGTTCCTCCCAGCTCGGTGGAGCAAGGAACACGAACCGCGCCTCGGGCATCGTCTGACGCACCTGCCGGGCGCCCTGCAGGTCGATCTCCAGCAGCGCCGGCTGCCCGGCGGCGAGCCGCTCGGCCACCGGCTGGCGCGGGGTGCCGTAACTGTTGCGCCCGTGCACCACGGCCCATTCGAGGAACTCCCCGCCCGCGACCATGGCCGCGAACTCCTCCGGCTTGAGGAACAGGTAGTGCACGCCGTCGATCTCGCCGGGGCGGGCCGGGCGGGTGGTGGCGGAGACGGACAGCCAGATGTTCGGGTAGCGGGCCCGCAGGTCCGCGGAGACGGTGCCCTTGCCGACGGCGGTCGGACCGGCCAGGACCGTGAGCCGAGCGGGGGTGGTCTGCTCAGCCAAACCGCTCGACCAATTTGGCGATCTGGTTCGGTCCGAGGCCGCGTACCCGGCGGCTCTCGGAGATGCCCACCTCGGTCATCACGGCGCGCGCGGTGATCTTGCCCACCCCGGGCAGGGACTCCAGCAGCGAGAGCACCTTGAGCTTGCCGACGGCGTCATCCGTTGCTCCCTCGGCGATCACCTCGGAGAGCTTGCCACCGGAGTACTTCAGCCGGTTCTTCACCTCGGCGCGGGTGGCGCGGGCAGCGGCGGCCTTCGCGAGCGCATTCGCGCGCTGCTCCGGTGTCAATGGGGGAAGAGCCACGGTGATTACCTTCAACTCTCGAAGCGGTGGTCGGCGAAGTCGTTCCTAGGCAACCTAGCGATGCGAACGCCGCAGATCAATCGCGGGCGTGGTGGGCGGGCCCACTATCCGGCGACGGCGCGGCGCAGTTCCTCGTTGATCGCCCGGGCGGCCGTGAGCAGGTCGCCGGCGTCGGGCCCGGCCCGCAGAACGTCCCGGGAGCTCGACGGCAGCACCGCGCCGAGGGCGTCGGCGAACACGTCGCGGATCTGCGCCGCACCGCCGCCCTGGGCGCCGACCCCGGGTGCCAGGAGCGGGCCGCGGACGGCGCCGAGGTCCACCCCGAGCTCGCGGGCCGCGGAGCCGACGGTCGCCCCGACGACCAGCCCGACGCTGCCGAGCGGGGCACCCGCCTCGATCTCGGCGGCGTTCGCCGCAGCCGCCTGCCGCGCGATCAGCGCGGCGACCGGGACGCCGTCGGCCAGGGCGTGCTGCACCTGGGCACCCTCCGGGTTGGACGTCAACGCGAGCACGAACACCCCGCGGCCCGTTGCCAGGGCCGCGTCGATCGCGGGCCGCAGGGTCTCGAACCCCAGGTAGGGCGAGAGTGTGACGGCGTCTCCGGCCAGCGTGGAGTCCTTGCCGAGGAAGGCGTCGGCGTAGCCGTCCATCGTGGAGCCGATGTCACCGCGCTTGGCGTCCACCACGCAGAGCAGGTCGGCGGCGCGGCAGGCCGCGATCGTGTCCTCGAGAGCGGCCATGCCGGCGCTGCCGTACCGCTCGAAGAACGCGGACTGCGGCTTCACGGCGGCGATCTGCCCGGCGAGGGCCTGGACGACCCGCAGCGAGAACTCGCGGACCCCGCTGGCGTCGTCGGGCAGACCCCAGCGCTGCAGCAGACCCACGTGCGGGTCGATCCCGACGCACAACGGGCCACGGGCCGCCATCGCCTCGCTGAGCCGAGTGCCGAACCCGGCTCCCGCGAACGTCTCGCCCGCGCTGGTCGTCGACGTCGTGATCGCACTCATGTCCGCTCCCTCGTTCCCTGGTGGTTATTGTGCCGGTCCTGTTCGGTGTGGCCCAGTCAGGCGCGCCCGGCGGCCTCGACCCGGTCCGCCCTGGCGGCGTCATGCTCCTGGAGCGACCGGACCGCGAACGGCCCCCGCCGGATCGCCTCGATCGCCTGAACAGCTGCCGTGAACTGCTGCGTGGTGGTCGAGATTGCCTTGTCAGCGGCCGTGGTCGCGGTCCGGATGTCGTACCCGTCCGCCCGGGCCCCCTTGCTGCCCGGGGTGTTGATGACCATGTCCACCTGCCCCGCGTTGATCAGGTCGATGATGGTCGGCTCCCCGTTCGGGCCGGGACCGTCGGAGGCCTTGCGGACCACCTCGGCGGCCAGGCCGTTGCGGCGCAGCACGCTCGCCGTGCCGGCCGTCGCGAGGATCCGGAACCCGAGCTCGATCAGGCGGCCGGTCGCCATCGTCAGGGACCGCTTGTCCCGGTCCGCCACGGACACGAACACGGTGCCCTCGGTGGGCAGGCCTCCGAACGCCGCGGCCTGCGACTTCGCGAACGCGAGCGGGAAGTCCACGTCGTAGCCCATCACCTCACCCGTCGAACGCATCTCCGGCCCCAGCACGGTGTCCACGACCTGACCGGACGCGGTGCGGAACCGCTTGAACGGCAGCACCGCCTCCTTGACGGCGATCGGCGCGTCGAGGTCGGTGTGGCTGGCGTCCTGCTCGGGCAGGACGCCCATCGCCCGCAGGTCGGCGATCGAGTGGCCGCTCATCAGCAGCGCGGCCGCCTTCGCCAGCGGCACGCCGGTGGCCTTCGCGACGAACGGCACGGTCCGTGACGCGCGCGGGTTCGCCTCGAGCACGTACAGCACGTCCGCGGCGAGGGCGAACTGGATGTTGATGAGCCCGCGCACGCCGACGCCTTCCGCGATCGCCTCGGTGGACGTGCGGATCCGGTTGATCATCGAGTCCGAGAGGGTGACCGGCGGCAGCACGCACGCGGAGTCCCCGGAGTGGATCCCGGCCTCCTCGATGTGCTCCATCACGCCGCCCAGGTACAGCTCGGTGCCGTCGTAGAGGGCGTCCACGTCGATCTCGATCGCCTGGTCCAGGAACCGGTCGACGAGGACCGGTGCGGGCAGCAGCGCCCCGGCGTCGCTCGCGCCGGTGGCCCGGCGTACGTAGTCGACGAGCTGGTCGGCGTCGTAGACGATCTCCATGCCGCGTCCGCCGAGCACGTAGGACGGCCGTACCAGGACCGGGTAGCCGATCCGGTCGGCGATCTCGGTGGCCTGCGCCAGGGAGATGGCGGTGCCGAACGCGGGGGCCGGCAGCCCGGCGTTGAGCAGGACCTGCCCGAACTGGCCGCGGTCCTCGGCCGCGTCGATGGCCGACGGCGGGGTGCCCCAGATGGGCAGGCCGGCGGCGGCGAGGCGGTCGGCCAGTTTGAGCGGAGTCTGGCCGCCGAGCTGCACGATCACCCCGGCCACCGGCCCGACTGCGACCTCGGCCAGGTAGACCTCGAGGACGTCCTCGAACGTGAGCGGTTCGAAGTACAGCCGGTCCGCGGTGTCGTAGTCGGTGGAGACCGTCTCCGGGTTGCAGTTGATCATCACGGTCTCGTACGTGCCGGAGAGCGCCAGGGCGGCGTGCACGCAGGAGTAGTCGAACTCGATCCCCTGCCCGATCCGGTTGGGCCCGGACCCGAGGATCAGCACCGCGGGACGCTCCCGGCCGGCCACCTCGGTCTCGGCGTCGTAGCTTGAGTAGTGGTACGGGGTCTGGGCGGCGAACTCGGCGGCGCAGGTGTCCACGGTCTTGTAGACCGGCCGAAGTCCGTAGGCGTGCCGCATCTCGCGGACGGTGGCCTCCCCCAGGCCGCGCATCTGTGCGATCTGGGCGTCCGAGAAGCCGTGTCGCTTCGCTCGGGCCAGGACGTCTGCCTGGAGGGTCGGTGCGTCGGTGATCTCGCGGGCGACCTCGTCGAGCAGGAAGATCTGGTCCACGAACCACGGGTCGATGCCGGTGGCCGCGGTGATCTCCTCGAGGGTGGCGCCGCCGCGGATCGACTGCTGCAGGTCCAGGATCCGGTGGTCGGTGGGGACCCGGATCGACTCCAGGAGCAGCCCGGTCTCCTCGGCGTCCGGAACCGGCCCGGCCCAGGAGAACGAGGAGTTGTCGGTGTCGATCGAGCGCATCGCCTTCTGCAGCGCCTCCGTGAAGTTGCGACCGAGGGCCATCGCCTCCCCCACGCTCTTCATCGTGGTGGTGAGCGTGGGGTCCGCGGCCGGGAACTTCTCGAACGCGAACCGCGGAACCTTGACCACGACGTAGTCGAGGGTCGGCTCGAACGACGCCGGCGTGGAGCCGGTGATGTCGTTCGGGATCTCGTCGAGCGTGTAGCCCACCGCGAGGCGGGCAGCGATCTTCGCGATCGGGAAGCCGGTGGCCTTGGAGGCCAGGGCGCTGGACCGGGACACCCGTGGGTTCATCTCGATGACGACGATGCGCCCGGTGCTCGGCTCGACGGCGAACTGGATGTTGCAGCCGCCGGTGTCGACGCCGACCTCACGGATGACCGCGATCGAGATGTCCCGCAGCCGCTGGTACTCGCGGTCGGTCAGGGTGAGCGCCGGGGCCACGGTGATCGAGTCTCCGGTGTGCACGCCCACCGGGTCGAAGTTCTCGATGGAGCAGACGACCACCACGTTGTCCGCACGGTCCCGCATGAGCTCGAGCTCGAACTCCTTCCAGCCGAGGATGGACTCCTCGAGGAGCACCTCCGTGGTCGGTGAGTAGTGCAGCCCGGCGCCGGCGATCTGACGCAGCTGGGTCTCGTCGTAGGCGATCCCGGAGCCCAGTCCGCCCATGGTGAAGGACGGTCGCACCACGACCGGGTAGCCGAGGTCCTCGACGGCGGCGAGACAGTCCTCGATGGAGTGCGCGATCGCGGAGGCGGCCACCTCGGCGCCGCACCGCTCGACGACGCCCTTGAAGAGCTGCCGGTCCTCGGCCGCGTTGATGGCGGCGATGTTCGCGCCGATCAGTTCCACGCCGAACCGTTCCAGCACCCCGGCCTCGTGCAGCGAGATGGCCGTGTTGAGCGCGGTCTGTCCGCCGAGGGTGGGCAGCAGCGCGTCCGGGCGTTCCTTCTCGATGATGGACGCGACCACCTCGGGCGTGATCGGCTCCACGTAGGTGGCGTCGGCGAACTCCGGGTCGGTCATGATCGTGGCCGGGTTGGAGTTGACCAGGATGACCCGCAGGCCCTCCTCGCGCAGGACCCGGCAGGCCTGGGTGCCGGAGTAGTCGAACTCGGCGGCCTGGCCGATGACGATCGGGCCGGACCCGATGACGAGGACGCTGGAGATATCGGAACGACGGGGCATCAGTTGGCGTCCTTCTGGGTCTGCGGGGTCGTGGCCCGGTCCGGCGTGGCGGTGATCAGGTCGACGAACCGGTCGAAGAGGTAGGCGGCGTCGTGCGGCCCGGCTGCTGCCTCCGGGTGGTACTGCACGGAGAACGCCGGGATGTCGAGGCACTGCAGGCCCTCCACCACGTTGTCGTTCAACCCGATGTGGGAGACGATCACGCGCCCGTACCGGCCGCCGTCGTGCGGGGCGATCGACTCGCCGTCGATCGGCGCGTCGACGGCGAACCCGTGGTTGTGGGAGGTGATCTCGACCTTGCCGGTGGTGACGTCCTTGACGGGCTGGTTCAGGCCGCGGTGGCCGTACCCGAGCTTGTAGGTGCCGTACCCGAGGGCCCGGCCGAGGATCTGGTTGCCGAAGCAGATCCCGAAGTACGGCAGGCCGGCGTCGAGGACCTCACGCAGCAGCGCCACCTCGTGCACGGAGGCCTCGGGGTCACCGGGGCCGTTGGAGAAGAATACGCCGTCCGGGTTGAGCGCGGTCAGGTCGGCGATCGTGCTGCGCGAGGGCACCACGTGCACCCGGACACCCCGCTCGGACAGCCGTTGCGGGGTCATCGCCTTGATGCCGAGGTCGACGGCCACCACCGTGGCGAGCGGCTCACGGCCGGCGAACGCGCCGGCCGGCTCCACCACGTAGGGCTCGGGAGTGCTGACCTCGCGGGCGAGGTCCGCGCCGGCCATCTGCGGGCTGGCCAGGACCTGGGCGAGCAGCTCGGCCTCCCCGTGGGTCCCGGGCAGCGTCGGCAGGGCGTCGCCGGAGAAGATCCCGGCGCGCATCACGCCCTCCTCGCGCAGGCGGCGGGTCAGGGCGCGGGTGTCCACGTCACTGATCGAGACGATCCCCTGGGCGGCCAGTTCGTCCTCGAGCTCGCGGCGCGAACGCCAGCTGGACGCCCGGCGGGCCCGGTCCCGCACGACGAAGCCGGCGACCCAGATCTTCAGGGACTCCGGGTCCTCGTCGTTCACGCCGGTGTTCCCGATGTGTGGGGCCGTCATGACGACGATCTGGCGGTGGTAGGAGGGGTCCGTGAGGGTCTCCTGGTAGCCGGTCATGCCGGTGGAGAAGACGATCTCGCCGAACGTGACGCCCCGCGCGCCGTAGGCGCGCCCGCGCATGACGGTGCCGTCCTCGAGGACGAGCAGGGCGGCGTCCGCCGCCCGGTGGCCGGCGCTCTCGCTGGACGTCATCAGTGTCACCTCGGTGTTCGTTCGCTGCTGGTGGGTCATGAGCGGGAGTCCACTCGCGCTCGGGGTTCGCCGTCGAGGACTGTTGCCCTGCCGCGCCAGAACGTGGCGACCACGCGGGCGGGGAGCTCGTCGGAGGCGAACGGGGTGTTCTCGCTGGCCGTACGCAGCGCCGCCGGGTCGACCGTCCAGGTGGCGTCGGGGTCCACGAGGACCAGGTTCGCGGGCTCGCCGACCTCGAGCGGCCGGCCCTGCTCGGCGACCCGGCCGATGGCCGCGGGGGTGGTGGACATGGTGCGGGCCACGTCCGCCCAGTCGAACTCGTACTCCGGGTTGTCCACCATCGCGGCGACCACCACGGACAGTGCGGTCTCCAGCCCGGTCATGCCCATCGCCGCGGCGGCGAACTCGCAGTCCTTGTCCTCGTCCGGGTGCGGCGCGTGGTCGGTGGCGACGATGTCGATGGTGCCGTCGGCCAGGCCGGCCCGAACGGCGGCGACGTCGGCGGCCGTACGCAGCGGGGGGTTCACCTTGAACTGAGGGTCGTAGCCGCGGACCGCCTCGTCGGTCAGGATCAGGTGGTGCGGGGTGACCTCGGCGGTCACATCGATCCCGCGGGCCTTCGCCCAGCGGACGATGTCCACCGAGCCCGCCGTCGACAGGTGGCAGATGTGCACCCGGGAGCCGACGTGCTCGGCGAGCAGGACGTCCCGGGCGATGATCGCCTCCTCCGCGACGGCCGGCCACCCGGTCAGCCCCAGCTCCGCGGAGACGACACCCTCGTGCATGAGGGCGCCCTCGGTCAGGCGCGGCTCCTGCGCGTGCTGGGCGACGACACCGTCGAACGCCTTCACGTACTCCAGGGCCCGGCGCATCAGGACCGGGTCGTCGACGCACTTGCCGTCGTCGGAGAAGACCCGCACCGCGGCGGCGGAGTCTGCCATCGCGCCGAGTTCGGCGAGTTGCTCCCCGCGCAGGCCCACCGTCACGGCACCCACCGGGCGCACCTGCGCCCAGCCGGCATCCTCGCCGAGCCGCCAGACCTGCTCCACGACGCCGGCGGTGTCCGCGACGGGGTCGGTGTTCGCCATCGCGTGCACGCAGGTGAACCCCCCGACGGCGGCCGCGCGGGTCCCGGAGGCGACGGTCTCGGCGTCCTCGCGGCCTGGTTCGCGCAGGTGCGTGTGCAGGTCGACGAGGCCCGGCAGGGCGATCAAGGTGCTCGCGTCGATCTCGACGACGTCCACGCGGTCGGCGTTCGCCGTGGTCGCAGCCGCGGCCGCGTCGGCACCGAGTGCGGCGATCACGCCGTCGGCCAGGTACAGGTCGGAGCGCTCCCCCCCGAGCACGGATGCGGCACGGATCAGGTAGGTGGTCATCGGGATCCTTCGGTCTCGGTGCCGCCGGCGAGCAGCAGGTACAACACGGCCATACGTACGGCGACGCCGTTCGCGACCTGTTCGACGATGGTGGATCGGGGCGAGTCGGCGGCCTTCGCGGAGATCTCCAGGCCACGGTTCATCGGCCCCGGGTGCATCACCACGCAGTGCTCGGGCAGCGCGGCCAGGCGCGTGCCGTCGAGCCCGTAGCGGCGCGAGTACTCCATCGGCGACGGGAAGAAGCCGCCGCCGGCGCTGGACATCCGCTCGCGCTGGACCCGCAGCATCATGATCGCGTCCGGGCGGACGTCGGCGATGGTGGCGTCCAGGTCGTAGGACACCGCGCACGGCCAGGTGTGCACGCCCACCGGCAGCAGGGTGGGCGGCGCGACGAGGGTGACGTCCGCGCCGAGGGTGTGCAGCAGGTCCACGTTCGAGCGGGCCACCCGGGAGTGCAGCACGTCCCCGACGATGACCACCTTGGCGCCGGCCAGGTCACGACCGACGCCGTCCGTACCCGCGTCACCGCCACCGGCAAGGTGGCGACGCATCGTGAACGCGTCGAGCAGCGCCTGGGTGGGGTGCTGGTGCATGCCGTCGCCGGCGTTCACCACGGGGGTACGGACCCAGCCGGACGTGGCCAGCCGGTGCGGCGCACCGGAGGCCTGATGCCGGATCACGACGGCGTCCGCGCCCATCGCGGCGAGGGTGAGGGCGGTGTCCTTGAGGGACTCCCCCTTGGACACCGAGGAGCCCTTGGCGGAGAAGTTGATGACGTCCGCGGACAGCCGCTTGGCGGCCGCCTCGAACGAGATCCGGGTGCGGGTGGAGTCCTCGAAGAAGAGGTTCACCACGGTCAGCCCGCGCAGGGCCGGCAGCTTCTTGATCTCCCTGGACTGCGTGGCCGCCATCGTGGCGGTGGTGTCCAGGATCTCGATCGCCTCGGCGCGGCTGAGGTCGGCGGCGGAGAGCAGGTGCCTCATGAGGACAACACCACCGAGTCGGTGCCGTCGAGCTCGGTGAGCCGGACGCTGACCCGTTCGCTGCGCGAGGTGGGCAGGTTCTTGCCGATGTAGTCGGCGCGGATCGGCAGCTCCCGGTGGCCGCGGTCGACGAGCACCGCGAGCTGGACGGCGCGGGGCCGGCCGAGGTCGGAGATGGCGTCGAGCGCGGCCCGGATGGTGCGGCCGGAGTAGAGCACGTCGTCGACGAGGACGACGACCTTCTCGTCCAGGCCGCCGACGGGGATCCGAGTGGGTTCGAGCGCGCGGGTCGGGTTCCGGCGCAGGTCGTCGCGGTGCATCGTGATGTCCAGGGTGCCGACGAGATCCTCGAGCGGGGCGTCGGGGCGCCCCTCGGCCGTGAGGATCCGCTCCCCAAGCCGCCGCGCCAGCGGCGCGCCTCTGGTCGGGATCCCGAGGAGGACCAGATCGGCCCCGCCCTTGTTGCGTTCGAGGATCTCGTGAGCGATCCGGGTCAAGGCCCGGGAGATGTCGTTCTTGGAGAGCACGGTCGTGCTCGGGGCGCCAGAGGTCACCGGCGGAAAGCCTCCTTCCCCGCCTCACAGGACGGGCTTAAAGGAATGTCGAACATGCCTCGGCCACCTTACCGCCACCGGCGACCCGATCGGCACGGGGTGCACTCAGATCGGCCAGTCCTGCTCCGGCAACGGCTTCGGGCAGGTGACGTTCAGGGCGTTGAAGGTCTGGATCACGGCCGCGGCCCAGATCACCACGGCCAACTGGTCGTCCGTGAACACGTCGGCGGCCGCCGCGTAGACCTCGTCCGGCACGTGCTGGGTGAGGGCGAGCCGGCTCATCGACTCGGTCAGGTCCAGCGCCGCTCGCTCGGCGGGCGTGAACAGCGGCGTCTCCCGCCAGGTCGGCAGAACCGCGAGCTGACGGGCGGTGACGCCCGCCACGAGGGCGTCCTTGGCGTGCATGTCCGTGCAGAACGCGCAGCCGTTGATCTGGGAGGCGCGCACCTTCACGAGTTCGACGACGGCGTGGTCGAGGTCGGCGTTGCGCCGGGCCGTCTCGACCTCCCGGTTGAGCGTCAGGAGGCGTCGGTGGACGTCCGGAAACTGGTCTGCGACTGAGATTCGGTTCACACCGGCCACGCTAGTTCGGCACGCTCCCCGGGGCCAGAGGCCGTCCCTCCATCGGTTCCGCGGGCGTGCCGGAACCGGCCGGATCAGGCGTGCGGCGTCTGGGCGGGTGTGAGCAGGAACACGGGGATCAGCCGCTCGGTCCTGCGCTGGTAGCCCGCGTAGTTGTCGAAGGCCGCCACGGCGCGCGTCCACCAGGCCTCGCGTTCGGGCCCGGAGAGTTCGCGGGCGGTCATGTCCCACTTCTGCGGCCCGTCCTGGAGCTCCACCCGGGGATCGGCGAGCAGGTTGTGGTACCAGACCGGGTTCTTCGCCGCTCCGCCCAACGACGCGACTGCGAGGTACTCGCCGTCGTGCTCCACGCGCATCAGCGGGACCTTGCGGAGCTTGCCGGACCGGGCGCCGATCGTGGTGAGGATCACGACCGGCTTCCCGCCGAGGGTGATGCCTTTCGTGCCGTGCGAGGACTCGTAGGCGGTGACCTGCTTCGCGGACCGGTCGCTGGGGCTTGGCGCGTACTCACCGAGGAGGGGCATGAGCCCAGTCAAGCACGCGCGTTGGGGGTGAGCGCCGACAGCAGGCAGCGCCAGCGGCCGTCCCGCCGGACGAAGAACTCCGAGACCCACTCGTCGGCGCTGAACGGTTCGCCCTGCCACCGTCCGCGGTTCGTGCCGTGCGCGACCACGACCGCGACGTCGCCGTGGCGGCGCACCGAGAGGACCTCGAAGGTCATCTCCGAGTGGGTCAGGCTGCCGTTGCGGACCACCTCGAGGAAGGCGCCCAAGGGTGACGGGCCGCTCTCGGTGCCGACGATCTCCCAGTCCGGATCGGCGAACGCGCTGATCCGGTCGGCGTCGTTGGCCACGATCGCCGCGGCCCAGTCCTCGAGCAGCGCCTGGAACTCGGCTCGGTCTGCGTCGCCGTCCACCTGCGTGGTCGGGCCCGTCATCTGCTCGTCGATCGCCATGGTTCGGCAGCGTAGGCCCTCACGTGGCGTGAGGTTCAAGGGGTGCTGCGCCGGCGGATCCGGGTCAGTCCAGGAGGTCCGAGCCGTACTGCGCGATCCGGCCGAGCAGACCGTTGATGAAGGGCGGGGAGTCGTCGGTGGACAGCGCCCGGGCGAGCTCGAGCGCCTCGTCGATCGCGACGGCGTCGGGCACCTCGTCGTTGAAGAGGATCTCCCACGTGGACAGCCGCAGGATGGCGCGGTCCACCGCGGGCATCCGCGCGAGCGTCCAGCCCTGGGAGAACGTGGACAGGATCTCGTCGATCCTGGCCACGTGCTCGCTGACGCCCTCGACGATCTGCACGGAGTACTCGGGCAACGCGGCCTGGGTGCCGGGCTCGAGGATGCGGTCCGCGAGCAGACCCATCAGGGTCGGGGCGGAACCACCCTCGGTCGCGGCGGCACCGAGCGCGCGCTGGTCCGCCTCATAGAGCACATCGAGCGCCCGCTTGCGTGCCTTGCTGCGTGCGGCCACTAGTCGTTGACGCGGCCCAGGTAGTCACCGCTGCGGGTGTCGACCTTGACCTTCGTGCCGGTCTCGAGGAAGAGCGGCACCTGGATCTGGTAGCCGGTCTGGATCGTCGCGGGCTTCGTGCCGGCCGAGGAGCGGTCGCCCTGCAGGCCCGGCTCGGTGTAGGTGATCTCCATCACGACGGACGCCGGCAGCTCGACGTACAGCGGGACGCCGTCGTGCAGCGCGACGATGACCTCCTGGCCCTCGAGCATGAAGTTCGCGGCGGTGTCCACGGTCGCCGCGGACACGGTGATCTGCTCGTAGTCGCTGGTGTCCATGAAGACGAAGTCCTCGCCCTCCTGGTACAGGTACTGCATGTCGCGCTTGTCGACGTTCGCCGTCTCCACCTTGACACCGGCGTTGAACGTCCTCGCGACCACCTTGCCGTTGGTGACGCCCTTGAGCTTCGTGCGCACGAACGCCGGGCCCTTGCCGGGCTTGACGTGCTGGAACTCCACCACGGACCAGAGCTGGCCGTCGATGTTGAGAACCAAGCCGTTCTTGAGGTCGTTCGTCGATGCCACAGGCGTTCCTTCGTTGTCTATCGGGACCGGCCGGGAGCCTGCGCTCGCATGCGAGCGGGGGATGTCGGGCCGGGAGGATGAAAAGGTGCGGCCCTCAGGGTAACGCGCCGAGGGCGGCCACCGCTGCCACGCCGATGGCACCGGCCCACAGGTAGGAGGCCAGGGTGCCGATGATGAAGCGCTCGGACACCCCCGAACTGCCATGGATCTCCGGGAACCGGCCGAGCCCCTTGACCGCCACGACCACGGCGATGGCGGCCGGGTAGCCGACCAGGATCGAACCGGTGATGGCCAGTCGCTCGAGGACACCGATCCAGGCACCGCCGCGCAGCTGCTCGGCGGCGGGGTCGGGCCGGGGCTCGCCGGCTGGGTCACCGGCTCGCTCCGCGGCCTCCTCGCGGTGCTTGCGGCTCGCCAGGCGCAGGATCCAGGCCGTGATGGGGCCACCGGCGCCCGCTGAGATGATCAGGGCGGCCGCGGCGATCTCGATGGTGAGGACCAGGTTCACCGCGCCATCATGTCGTGACCTGGTCCAGGTCGGCCAGCAGGCGCTCCGCCAGGGGGCGGACCCGGTCCTGGACGGTCCACATCGCGGCGTCGAGTCGCTGGCTCACGGCCTGGGGCGTGATGCCGAGCCGGGCGGCCGCTTGCTTCGCGGTCCCGACGCCGTCCACCAGCAGGTCGACCACCTCCCAGCCGCGCTCGGTGCGGCGTCGGACCACGGCGGCGAGCAGCTGCAACAGCGCCTCGGCCTCGTCGGCGGCCGGGCTCGGCCCGTCCGCGGCGACGAGGGCGAGCGGCACCGGCACCGACTTGCCCTTGGCACGCTCGACGGCGTCGCGGGCTCGCACGAACGCCGCCCCCGAGGAGGCCCGGGCGGTCTCGGCCAGCGGCGTGTCGACGGCACCGATGCCCACCCCCACGCTCCACTCGGCCCGCCGTTGCAGGTACATCGCGAGGTCGAGGGTGGTCGCCGCCGTCCTGATCACGCCCTGGACCTCGTCCCCCACGGTCCGCTCGAACGGCAGGGCCAGGTCCGCGCCGAGACCGCGGGCCCCGATGTGGGCGGCGAGCCCGCTCAGTGCGGCGTCGACACGGTCCCCGCGTCGACGGGAGGCATCCTGGTCAACGGTGAGTACGAACATGTGACAAGGCTACAACCTTGATTGCCTACAATCAAGGTCAGGGGCTTGATCCGTTCGGATCAAGCCTGAGCGAGCGCCGAGAGGGCGAGCCGGTAGGAGTCGGTCCCGAAGCCGGCCACGGTGCCGGTGGCGACGCCGCCGATCACGCTGTTGTGCCGGAACCGTTCCCTGGTGGCCGGGTTCGTCAGGTGCACCTCGATCAGCCGCAGGCCGGACGTGGTCACCTGGGCGGCCGCGTCCCGCAGCGCGTACGAGTAGTGCGTGAACGCGGCCGGGTTGAGCACCACGTCGCGCCGTCCGTCGACCGCCTCGTGCAGCCAGTGCACGAGCTCGGCCTCGTCGTCGCTCTGCCGCACCTCGGCGGACAGGCCAAGGGCCGCGGCCCACTCCGCGATCGCCACGGTGAGTCCCGCGTGGTCGAGGGCGCCGTAGACGTCGGGCTCGCGGGAGCCGAGCCGGCCGAGGTTCGGGCCGTTCAGGACGAGGACACTGGTCACAGGAACTCCGGGGGGTCATCGGTGGACGGGGTGGGTCGCTCAGCCGCTTCCGGCAGCGGCGGCGCCGGCTCCGTGCTGACGGCGAGGTAGGCGGCCAGGAGCAGGTCGTCGGAGGGCCCTTCGAGCCGGGTCGGGGACGCCAGCCCGTCGAGGATCACGAAGCGCAGCGTCGCCCCCCGGGTCTTCTTGTCCCGGCGCATCGCGGTCAGCAGGTCGTCCCAGCTCCCGGCCGGGTAACTGGTGGGCAGGCCGAGCGAGGTGAGGATCCGGCGGTGCCGGTCGACGATGCCAACGTCCAGGTGACCGGCGAGGCGGGCCAGTTCCGCGGCGAACACCAGGCCCACCGAGACGGCCTCCCCGTGCCGCCAGCGGAAGTGCTCGTGGTGCTCGATCGCGTGTCCGAACGTGTGCCCGTAGTTGAGGATCTCGCGCAGGTCGGCCTCGCGCAGGTCCGCGGAGACCACGCGGGCCTTCGTGGCGACCGCGCGTTCCACCAGCTCGCGCACCACCGGTGCGGACGGGTCCCGGGCGGCGTCCGGATCGGCCTCCACGAGCTCGAGGATCCGAGGGTCGTCGATGAATCCGCACTTGACGACCTCGGCCAGCCCGGCGGCCAGGTCCGCGGCGGGCAGCGTCGCGAGGGTCTCGAGATCGCACAGCACCCCGATCGGCGAGTGGAACGCGCCCACGAGGTTCTTGCCCTCGGCGGTGTTGATCCCGGTCTTGCCGCCCACGGCCGCATCGACCATCCCCAACAGCGTGGTGGGCACCTGGATGACGCGAACCCCACGCAACCAGGTCGCGGCGACGAAGCCCGCGAGGTCGGTGGCCGCTCCCCCGCCGAGTCCGATGACGACGTCGTCACGGGTGAAACCGGCCAGGCCGAGCTGTTCCCAGCACCGCGCGGCAACGGTCGCGGTCTTGGCGTCCTCGCCGTCCGGGACCTCGCTCAGGTGCACCTCGTACCCGGCGCCGGTCAGGGCCGTCCGGATCCGCTCGGCCGAACCGGCCAGGGCGCCCTGGTGGACCACCAGGACCCGGCGGGTGCCGGCGCCGATCAGGCCCGGCAGCTCTGCGGCCAGGCCGCGCCCGATCAGGACGTCGTAGCTGCGTTCCGCCGTGACGCCGATCCGGGTGACGCTCACGGGGCGGACACCTCGGCCAACACGGCGTCGCGGACCTGTTCCGGGGACCTGTTGTCGGTGTTCACCTCGACCGTGGCCAGCGAGGTGTACACGGGTCGGCGGGCCTCCATCAGCAGCTGCCACTGCCGCCGCGGGCTCCCCACGAGCAGGGGCCGGTTGCCGCTCAGTCCGACCCGCGGGGACGCGTGCGCCAGGGTGACGGACAGGTAGACCACCCGCCGGCCAGCCAGGGCCGCCTGCGTGCCCTCGTCGAGTACCGCTCCCCCGCCCAGAGCGAGGATGCCGTCGTGCTCGGCCAACGCCGTCGCCACCGCCGCCCGCTCCAGGGCACGGAACGCGTCCTCGCCGTCGTCGATGAAGATGTCCGAGATGCTGCGCCCCGCGGCGGTCTCGATGTCGTGGTCGGTGTCCCGGAACGTGGTGCCCCAGGCCCGCGCGAGCAGGCGCCCCACGGTGGACTTGCCGGCCCCCGGAGGCCCGACCAGGATCAGCGCCGGGCCGGTCGTCGTGTCGCTCATCGCATGGTCTCCGGGATCGCCTCGAGGTAGGACGCCACGTTCCGCGCGGTCTCGGTGATCGAGTCCCCGCCGAACTTCTCCAGCAGCGCCTCGGCGAGGACGAGCGCCACCATCGCCTCGGCGACCACGGCGGCCGGCGCCGCGGCGCAGGTGTCGGAGCGCTGGTGCAGGGCGGTCGCGGACTCGCCGGTCGCGACGTCGATGGTCTCGAGGGCTCGCGGCACCGTGGAGATCGGCTTCAGCGCCGCGCGCACGGCGAGCACCTCCCCGTTGCTCATGCCGCCCTCGACCCCGCCGGCCCGGTTCGTGCGCCGGTGGACGCGTCCGCCCGCGTCGCGGGTGATCTCGTCGTGCGCGACGGAGCCCCGCCGGGCAGCGGTCCGGAACCCGTCACCGACCTCGACGCCCTTGATGGCCTGGATCCCCATCAGCGCACCGGCCAGGCGGGCGTCCAGGCGACGGTCGCTGTGCACGTAACTGCCCAGGCCCGGGGGCAGCCCGTACGCGAGGACCTCGACCACGCCGCCGAGGGTGTCCCCGGCCTTCTTCGCGTCGTCGATCTCGGCAACCATCGCGGTCGAGGTCTCGGGGTGGAAGCTGCGGATCGGGTCCGCGTCCAGGGCTGCGACGTCGTCGGGCCCGGGCCGTGGTGCGTCCTCAGGGGTACCCACCGGACCGACCGAGACCACGTGCGAGACGAGCCGGATGCCGGCGGCCTGCTCGAGCAGCGCGGCCGCCACGGTGCCGAGCGCGACCCGGGTGGCGGTCTCCCGCGCGGAGGCCCGCTCGAGGACCGGCCGGGCGTCGTCGAGGTGGTACTTCTCCATCCCGACCAGGTCCGCGTGCCCGGGCCGGGGTGTGGTCAGCGGCTTGTTCCGCGACTTCTCGCGTGCATCGCCGGTGCCGGCGTCGACCTCGAGCGCACTTGCCTCGACGGGGTCGGCCGCCATCACCTGCTCCCACTTCGGCCACTCCGAGTTGCCGATCTCGATCGCGACCGGCGAGCCCATCGTGACCCCGTGGCGGACGCCACCGAGCAGGCGCACCTCGTCCTGTTCGAACTTCATCCGGGCACCCCGGCCGTGGCCGAGCCGGCGCCGGGCGAGCGCGGCGCGGATCTCGGCGCTGCCGACGGTGACGCCGGCCGGCACCCCCTCGATGATCCCGACGAGCGCTTGGCCGTGTGATTCCCCGGCCGTCAACCATCTGAGCATGACCGTCAGTCTCCCACGGACCCGGCGCCGACCCGGGCAGCGTCCGGTACGCGGGCACCGCGCCCGCCGGAGATTCTCAGGCCATGCCGAGCAGGGCAGGACCCCAGGCGACGCCGACCACGCCGCCCGCCACCAGCCAGGGCCCGAACGCGACCGCGGTGCGCCGGTCGGCCTTGGTGGTGGCGAGCAGGATCACCGCGAACAGGCCGCCGAGCACGAATGCGGCCAGGATCCCTGCGGCCACTGCTGCCCAGCCGGTCCAGCCGAGGACGAGCGCGATCAGGGCGCCGAGCTTCACGTCGCCGAGACCGAGGCCGGTCGGGCTGGCCAGGCACAGCAGCAGGAGCCCGAGACCGACCGCAGCGGCGCCGGCGAGCGCGCGGAGCAGGTCCGGCCAGGCGCCGGTGGTGGCTGCCGCCACCACGAGTCCGAGGAGGACGACGGCGAACGCCGGCAACACGATGACGTCCGGGAGGCGGTGGGTCGCCACGTCCACGACGACGAGCAGCGAGCACGCCAGCGCCGCGACCGCCAGCGCCACGAGCTCGGCCCAGCCGCCGGCGACGGCAGCGGCCCCGGCGCCCCCGAGGCAGGCCAGCATGGCGTGCAGGCCGGAGTTGGGCAGCGTGGACTCCGCCCCGGCGAGGGTGCGCAGCCACGGCGTCAGGATCAGGGCCACGAGGCCGGTCAGCGCACCACAGACCAGCACCACCACCGGATCGCCCATGGGGTCAGTCCGCCAGTGCCTGCATCAGGGCCGCGCGCATCGCCTCGACCGGGCCCGGGCGGCCGGTCATCAGGCGGACCTGCTCCGCGGCCTGGTGCAACAGCATCAGATACCCGGGCGAGATCGAACCGCCGGCCGCCCGCCACGCGGACGCGATCGCCGTCGGCCAGCCCTCGTACACCACGTCCAACAGCACCTGATCGGCCTCGAGCGCGACGCCGTCGAGCAGGCCGACAAGGGGGTCCGCGGCGCCGTGCGGCACCGTCGATATGACCACGTCGGCGCCGAGCAGCTCGGCGCGCGCCTGGTCGGTGCCGAGCGTGACGTAGGAGGGTGTGACGCCCATCCGGCCGGCCGCCCTCATCACCACGCCGGCGCGCCCGACGGACCGCGTCAGGACGACCGGCGCGTGGATGCCGAGCTCACCCAGCGCGGCGAGGGCGGCAGCGGCCGTGGCACCTGCGCCGATGATCACGCCGCGCCGAGCGTCCGCGCCGGGCGCCTGCGGCGTCGCCTCGCGCAACGCCTGCACCAGACCGTGGACGTCGGTGTTCGCGCCGATCAGCAGCCCACCGGGCTGGAACAGCAACGTGTTGACGACACCCACGACCTTCGCGAGCGACTCCACGTGGTCGCTGAGCGCCATGGCGCGCTGCTTGAGCGGCATCGTCAGCGAGAGTCCCGCCCACGAGCCGTCCCGGCTGCGCACGAACGCCTCGAGGTCGGGCTCGTCGACGTCGTGGAGCTCGTAGGTCCAGTCGGACAGCCCGAGCTCGGCGTAGGCGGCCCGGTGCAGCACCGGGGACAACGAGTGCGCGACGGGGTGACCGAGCACCGCCGCATGGTGGCCCATGCTCAGCCTTCGTCCTCCGCGGTCTCCTCCGGGGGAGCGGTCTGTGCGGCCAGCCAGTCACGGTACATCTGCTGGTTCACCAGGTGCTCCTCGTAGTCCGCGGTGAACCGGGTCTCCCCGGTGGTGGGGTTGACCGTGACGAAGTAGCACCAGTCGCCCTCGGGCGGGTTCAGCACCGCGTCGACAGCGCCCGGGCCGGCGGCCCCGATCGGCGTCGGCGGCAGGCCGGGGACGATCCTGGTGTTGAACGGATGCTCCGTCTGCCACTCGGTCCGCGTGATCTCGGTCGCGATCCGGTTCAGCCCGTACGCATAGGTGGAGTCCATGCCGAGGGTCCCGTCTCCGGTGCAGCCGGCGAGCCGGTTCTCGAGCACCCGCGCGACCCGGTTCCAGTCATCCTGGTTGGCGACCTCGGCTTCGACGATCGAGGCCTTGATGAGCAGCTCCTCACGGTCCTCGGCGGGCACGCTCCGCTCGTCGAGGTTCGCCACGGTCAGGTCGACCATCTGCTGGAGCACGCTGGTCGGCGTGGAGTCCGGCTGGACCGTGTAGGTGGACGCGAACAGCCAGCCCTCGATCTCACCGCCGGCCTCGGCCGGCAGGTAGGACGCGGCGACCTCGGTGGCGGCCGTGGCGACCTCCTCCTCGGTGACCCCGAGCCGGTTCGCGATCCGCGCGTAGATCTTCGTGGCGCGCCAGCCCTCGGGGATCGTGATCGTGAGGTCGGAGCGGCTGGCCGGGTCGAGGAGCGCGGCGACGGCGTCGGCGGCGTTCATCTGGGACTGCATCGTGTACGTGCCGGCCTGGATGCCCACGGCATCGGGGTTGTTGCTGTAGGCCTGCACGAACGCCCCGCTCGTGGCCACCACGTCGTTGTCCACGAGGGTGGTCGCGATGTCGGAACCGGTGTCGCCGGTGTTGACCACGATCTGTACCTCGCCGGTACCGGGCCCCGGGTAGTCCGAGATGGTCTCGGTCGCCGCGCCGTCGCCGGCCAGCATCGGGCGGATCAGCACCCAGGCGCCGCCGATGAGCAGTGCGATCGCGACGATCATCACGATGAAGGTGATCAGGTTGCGGCGCCGCTGAGCGCGCCGCTTGGCCTGGCGCCGGCGGTGGGCACGGCGTCGGGAGTTCGCCCGGTCCTGGTCCGGATCGGCGGTACCCGCGAGAGGTTCGTCGAAGAGGTCGGTCACCGTTCCTCCTCCTGGGATGTCGGTTGGTTCGCTGTGCCGCCGCTGTCGATGGCCGTGCCGGGTGGCCGGCCGAGGCGACGTTCCTGGTCGAGCGCAGCCTGCAGGATCATGGTCGCGGCGACCTGGTCCACTACTTGTCTGTGTTTGCGCCCGGCCCGTCCCGACGCGTGCAGGGCCTGGTGTGCCGAGACGGTCGTCAGCCGTTCATCGACGAGGCGCACTGGAGTGGGGCGGACTGCGAGTGCAACCGCTCTAGCGTACGCGCGAACCCTGAGAGCCGCAGTACCCTCCTCGCCGGACATGCTCCGGGGCAGCCCCACGACGACCTCGATGGCGTCGTTCTCGGCCACGATCTCGGCAATTTCGTCGATGCCCCGGCCGGGCCCGGAGCGGGCCACGGTGCGCACCGGCGTGGCCAGCATGCCGTGCGGATCGCAGCGCGCCACGCCGATGCGGACGGTGCCGACGTCGACACCGATCCGCACGCCGGTCCGCATGCCCTCGGGGCCGTCAACCACCGATGGCGTCCAGATCCGCGGTGATCGCCGTGAGTGCGTCGGCCAGCGCAGCCGCGTCGGTGCCCCCGCCCTGCGCGATGTCGTCCTTGCCGCCCCCCCCGCCGCCGAGCCGGCCGGCCGCGGTCCGCACCAGGGCGCCCGCCTTCGCGCCGGCGGCGCGGGCCGCCTCGTTCGTCGCGACGACCACCACCGGACGCTCCTTCACGAGGGCTCCGATGGCCACCACGGAACCGGAGGCGTTCCCGAGCCGGTCCCGGACGTCCAGCGCGAGCGTGCGCACGTCGTCGGTCGATGCGACCTCACCGATGTCGGTGGTCACCACGAGCAGGCCGCCGTGGGTTGCCGCCTGCGCCGCGAGCGTGCCCGCGCCCGCGAGCAACTGGCCCTGACGCAGCGCCGCGAGCTCCTTCTCGGCGTCCTTCAGCCGAGTGAGCAGGCCGGAGACCCGCTCCGGCAGCTCCTCGCTGCGGGCGCCGACGAGCTGGGAGAGCTGGCCGACGAGCGCGTGCTCGCGCGCTCCGAAGCTGTACGCGCCCGCGCCGACGAGTGCGTCGATGCGACGCACGCCGGAGCCGATGGACGCCTCACCGAGGAGGGTCACCAACCCGAGCTCCCCGGACGTACGCACGTGGGTGCCCCCGCAGAGTTCCTTGGACCAGTCCCCACCGATGGAGACCACCCGGACCCGGTCGCCGTACTTCTCGCCGAACAGGGCCATGGCGCCCTGGGCGCGGGCCTCGTCGAGACCCATCACCGCGTCGGTCACCTCGAGGTTCTCCGCCAGCTGGGTGTTCACCCGCTCCTCGATCTCCGAGAGCACGCCCGCGGGTACCCCGGATCCGGACCGGAAGTCGAACCGGACCCGGCTCGGGGCGTTCTCGGAACCGGCCTGGGTGGCCGAGTCGCCGAGCGATTCCCGCAGTGCCTTGTGCACCATGTGCGTGGCCGTGTGCGCGCGGCTGATGGCCCGACGGCGGTCGCTGTTGATCGTGGCCGTCGCACCCTCGTCGAGGGTCACGTCGCCGTCCACCAGCCGGCCCCGGTGCACCGGCATGCCCTTGACGGGCGCCTGGACGTCGTCCACCTCGACCAGGCCACCGCCGTCGAGCACGATCGTGCCGTGGTCGGCGAGCTGACCACCTGCCTCCGCATAGAACGGGGTGCGGTCCAGGATGATCTCGACGTCGGCGGGCGCGTGCACCTGCGGCACCGCCACGCCGTCGACCAGGATCGCCGCGACCCGCGCGGGCGCGGTGTGGTCGGTGTAGCCGAGGAACTGCACGGGTGCGTCCAGCTCGGACTGCAGGCCCTGGTAGACCTGCGTGTCGACCCCACCACTGCGCTTGGCGAGGGCGTCCGCGCGGGCGCGTTGACGCTGCTCGGTCATGAGGGTCCGGAACGCCTCCTCGTCGACCTTCAGGCCCTGCTCGGCCGCCATCTCGAGCGTCAGGTCGATGGGGAAGCCGTACGTGTCGTGCAGGGCGAACGCCTGGTCACCGGCGAGCAGCGTGCCGCCGGACGACTTCACCTTCGCCACCGCGGAGTCCAGGATCGTGGTGCCGGAGTCGAGGGTGCGGCGGAACGCCTCCTCCTCGCCGTAGGCGATCTGGGAGATCCGCGCGAAGTCCGTCTCGAGCTCCGGGTAGGAGGCCTTCATCGCGTCCTTGGACACCGGCAGCAGGACCGGCAGGGTGGGCTCGGTGACGCCGAGGAGGCGCATCGCCCGCACGGCTCGGCGCAGCAGCCGCCGCAGCACGTAGCCGCGACCCTCGTTCGCGGGCTTGATGCCGTCGGAGATGAGCATCAGGGCCGAGCGGACGTGGTCGGCCACGACGCGCATCCGCACGTCGTCGTCGTGGTTGTCGCCGTAGCGCTTCCCGGACAGCCGCTGCGCCGCCGCGATGACCGGGAACACCTCGTCGATCTCGTACATGTTGTCGACGCCCTGCTTGAGGAACGCGACCCGTTCGAGGCCCATCCCGGTGTCGATGTTCTTCTTGCGCAACTCCCCGAGGATCTCGAAGTGGTCCTTCGTGCCGCCGTCCGCGCGCTCGTACTGCATGAACACGAGGTTCCAGATCTCGAGGTAGCGGTCCTCGTCGGCGATCGGGCCGCCCTCGACGCCGAACTCCGGCCCCCGGTCCACGTAGATCTCCGAGCACGGGCCGGCCGGGCCCCGCGCGCCGGTGGACCAGTAGTTGTCCCTCATGCCGCGGCGCTGGATCCGTTCTGCCGGCAGTCCGGCGACCTCCTGCCACAGCAGGAACGCCTCGTCGTCGTCCTGGTAGACCGTGACCCAGATGACGTCCGGGTCGAACCCGAGCCCGCCCTCGTCCTCGGAGCCCGTGATGAACTCCCAGGCGTACCGGATCGCCTCCTCCTTGAAGTAGTCACCGAAGGAGAAGTTGCCGTTCATCTGGAAGAACGTGCCGTGCCGGGTGGTCTTGCCGACCTCCTCGATGTCCGAGGTGCGCACGCACTTCTGCACGCTCGTGGCGCGCGACCACGGTGGGGTCTGTTCGCCGGTCATGTACGGGATGAACGGGACCATGCCGGCGATCACGAACAGCGTGGACGGGTCCGGGGAGATCAGCGAGGCGGACGGCACCACGGTGTGGCCGCGGTCGGAGAAGTAGGTCAGCCAACGGCGTCGGATCTCGGCGGTGCGCATGGGTCCTCGTTCGGGGATAGATCGGGGCGGTCCTGCCGGCGGCCGGCAGGGCGCTACTCGGTGGCGCTCGGAGCGCCTAGAAGAACTCGTTCTCGTCGTCCGGGTCGTAGCCACCGGACTCGGCAGCGGCGCGGCGGTCGGCCGCGCGACGCTCCTCACGCACCCGGGCGGCTCGCGCCTGCTCCTCCTCGGAGGGCAGCAGAGCGGCGGTGAGGGCGGCCTCGTTCTCGGCCATCGAGGCCCGGAACGTCTCGCCGAGCTCCTTGGCGGTGGTGGCGAGCTCGGTGATCGAGTCCGCGATGCCGGCCGGGCTGACCGCGTGGGCCACCTTGCCGACGGTGTTGTTCAGCCGGCCGACCTGGCGTAGCACCAGCACGGTGACGCCGACGCCCACGCCGATCCAGAACAGCCGCTTCACTTCTTCTCCGCCTTGCCGAACAGGCCGCGCACCGCCAGCGAGAAGGCCGCCACCTTGATCAGCGGCGCGCCGACCGTGGCGGCGACCAGGGACGTCATCGCGGACACGTTCGTGGAGACCTCGGCCACCGCGGTCGTGACCGTGTCCACCTTGGCGATCTGGCCGTTGGTGGAGGTGATCGTCTGGGCGGCCTCGTCGATCACCGGGAGGGTGTGCTCGGTGATCTGGGCCAGGGACGTACGGGCCTCGTCCATGACGCGGCCGAGCTTGAACAGCGGGATCGCGAGCGCTCCCACGAGCAGCACGAACGCGATCGCCGCGATCAGACCTGCGATGTCTCCCAATGACATGACGCTGCCTCCTGAGGCTTCTGGGGCGGGGGGAAGATCCTCGGGGCGACACTACCGGTTGCGGCTCGGGAACCGGGTACCCGATCCGGAGCCGGGTGATGAAACGAACCCACCCCGGGTACGGCCGTGGTGCGGCCGTCCCGGGGCGGGCTCGATGCTCCGACGATCGTCTGCTGCGTCAGCGCGAGTAGTGCTCCACGACCAGCTGGACCTCGCAGGTCACGGGGACCTCGGCGCGCTTCGGGCGCCGGACCAGTTCGAAGCGGAGCTTCTCGAGGTCGACGCTCAGGTACTCGGGCACCTGGGGCAGGACGTCCCGGTGGGCGCCGGCGGCGGCCACCTGGAACGGCACCATGGTCTGGCTGCGCGGCTTGACCTGCACGACCTGGCCGGGCTTCACGCGGAACGAGGGGCGGTCCACGAGCTTGCCGTCGACCAGGATGTGGCGGTGCACCACGGACTGGCGGGCCTGGGCGATGGTGCGGGCGAAGCCGGAGCGCAGCACGAGCGCGTCGAGGCGCATCTCGAGCAGTTCGACCAGCGACTCACCGGTCAGCCACGGCTCGCGGCGGGCCTCGTCGAAGGCGCGGCGAAGCTGGACCTCACGCAGCCCGTACTGGGCGCGCAGACGCTGCTTCTCCTTCAACCGGACGGCGTAGTCGCTCTCGGTGCGGCGACGGGCGCGGCCGTGCTCGCCCGGCGGGTAGGGCCGCTTCTCGAAGTACTTGACGGCCTTCGGCGTGAGGGCGAGGCCCAGCGCGCGGGACAGTCGCACCTGGCGGCGCGTGCGGTTCTGTGATGCCATGCGAAATGTGTTCCTGTCGTGTTGTTGATGACGTCACACCACTGCTCCGGCGGATGCCGGTGTGGTGTGGGGCCGACTCCCGATCGCGTCCCTGACGGGTGCGCGACCCTCGGCTAGGGCCCCAGGTGTCCGAACGGACAACCCAACGAGTCTACCGCACCCACCGGGGCCGCATGGCACAGTGGGTGGGAACGAAGGGGGCATCGCGTGACTGTCCTGTCCTACCGCCCGGCCGAGATCCTCGGGCGTTGTCATGACCGTTTCGGCCCGGTGCTGCGTGTCGGTGGCCGGCGCGGGTTCGCGTACCTGCGCGGCGCGGCCGCCAACGCCGCCGTGTTCGCGGCCACGGACCGGTTCCGTTGGGAGGAGGCCTTCGCCGGGCTGGTGCCGGTGGACGGGCCGACCTCCATGATCGTCTCGGACGGAGCGCAGCATCGGCGTCGTCGTCGGCTCGTGCAGCCCGCCATGCACCATCGGCAGGTTGCCCACTATGTGCAGATCATGGCGGCCACGGCGGATGGTGCCATCGACTCGATGCGGCCCGGCACCGAGGTCGACGCCTACGCCTTGTTCCGGGCTGCCATCAGACGCAGCACCATCCATGCATTGTTCGGACCCGAGCTCGCGGCGGACGCGGACGACCTGGGGCGCAGCCTGCAACCACTGCTGGACCTGGTGGACGGGCTCCCGGCAGCCACCGACTGGCACCGGCGGTTGCGCACGCCTGGCTGGCAGCGCGCCGGCCGGGCCCGGGCGACACTCGACCGGCGCATCCGCGCGGAGATCGACCGCGCCCGCTCGCTCGGACCGCGCGCGGGCGATCATGTGCTGGCGACGCTGGTCAACGGCCGTGGCGACGACGGCGAGGGTCTGACCGACCGGGAGATCCGGGACCAGGTCGTCACACTGATCGCAGCGGGCTACGAGACGACGAGTGCAGCCATGGCATGGGCGATCTACTCCCTCGCGCAGGAACCCGAGGTCTGGGCGACGGCCCGCGCCGAGGTGCGGGCCGCCGTCGGCGACCGAGCACCGGGACCGGGCGACCTGCGCGCCCTGCCGTACCTGGCCGCCGTAGTGAACGAGACCCTGCGCCTGTACCCGCCGGCGGTCGTGACCGCGCGATATGTGGCCAAGGATTTCGAGGTTGAGGGGCGCCTGATCCGACCGGGTGCGACCCTGCTGCTGAGCCCGTACCTGACCCACCGCATGCCCGAGTCCTGGGACCGCCCGCTGGAGTTCCGCCCGCAGCGGTGGCTACCTGGATCGACCGAGTACACGAGGCCGGGACCGGCGCGCTACCTGCCGTTCGGCGGTGGTCCGCATCGGTGCATCGGGGCAACCATGGCCACGACGGAACTGATCGTGATGCTGGCCCGTGTGGTCGCTCGTCTGGACCTGACGCTGCCGCCGCAGCGGATCCGTCCGACCGGATTCGCGGCGATGCGACCGCGCAACGGCCTGCGCGTGCACGTCACCGCACGCCGGTGACGAACGCGACCGAGGCGCGCCCTACTCCAACATCGCGCGGATCCGCGCAAGCCGCTCCGTGAGGCCGCGTTCGTAGCCGCGGTCGGTCGGGCTGTAGTACTGGGTGCCCTGCAGGTCGTCGGGCAGGTACTGCTGACGGGCCACCCCGTGCGGCTCGTCGTGGGAGTAGACGTAGCCCTGGCCGTGGCCCAGACGCTTCGCCCCGGCGTAGTGCGCGTCCCGAAGGTGCACCGGGACCAGCGGCACCTTGCCCGCCTGGACGTCGGCGAGGGCGGCGTTGATCGCATTGTAGGAGGCGTTCGACTTGGGTGCGGTGGCGACGTGCACCACGGCCTGCCCGAGGATGATCCTGGCCTCCGGCATGCCGATCATGGCCACCGCCTGTGCCGCGGCCATCGCGGTCTGCAGCGCCGCCGGGTCCGCCATGCCGACGTCCTCGGACGCCGCGATCACGATCCGCCGGGCGATGAACCGGGGGTCCTCCCCCGCCTGGATCATCCGGGCGAGGTAGTGCAGCGCGGCGTCCACGTCGCTGCCCCGCATCGACTTGATGAACGCGCTGATCACGTCGTAGTGCTGATCGCCGTCGCGGTCGTAGCGCACGGCGGCGACGTCGATCGCGCGCTCCACGGCCTCCAGCCCGATGACGGCGTCGGCGCCGCCGGCCGACTGTGCCGTGCCGGCGGCGGCCTCCAGGATGGTCAGGGACTTGCGGGCGTCGCCCCCGGCCAGGCGCAGTAGGTACGCACGGGCCTCGTCATCGAGGGAGACCAGCCCGGCCAGACCCCGTTCGTCGGTCAGCGCGCGGGTCAGCAGCGCGTCCAGGTCGCCGGTCTCCAGTGGGCGCAGGGTGAGCATGATCGACCGGGACAGCAGCGGTGAGATCACCGAGAAGCTCGGGTTCTCGGTGGTCGCGGCCATCAGGGTGACCCAGCGGTTCTCGACCGCGGGCAGGAGCGCGTCCTGTTGGGTCTTGGAGAACCGGTGCACCTCGTCGATGAACAGCACCGTCTCGCCGCCGGACCCGGCCAGCCGGCGCCGGGCGTCCTCGATCACGGCCCGCACGTCCTTCACCCCGGCGGTGACCGCGGACAGTTCCACGAACCGCCGGCCCGAGACGTGCGCGACCAGGTAGGCCAGCGTGGTCTTGCCGGTGCCCGGCGGTCCCCAGAGGATCACCGACGACGGCGGCAGCGCCCCCGGCACGGGCGGGTCGATGAGCCGGCGCAGCGGCGACCCGGGCTCTAGCAGGTGGTCCTGGCCGAGCACCTCGGCGGGGACCGAAGGGCGCATCCGGACCGCGAGCGGGGCCCCCTCCCGGGTCCGCGGGACGCCGACGTCGTCGGTGCCGGCAGCTTCGAACAGATCCACGCGAGCAGCCTACGCGGCCGGTACGACGCCGCCGGCCGCGCGGCTCCGCGCCGCGGTCGTGACCACGCGCGCCGGCGGGCTGTCATCATGTGTCCCGTGTTCGATCGCCTGGGACGTGACATCGCCCACCGCCCCCGCCTGACCGTGTTCCTCTGGATCCTGCTGGTCGGTGGGTGCCTCGCGCTCGCCCTGACCGGGGTCGGCGGGCAGGGTCTGTTCGACCGGCTGCACTCCGGCGAGCCTCGGGTCCCCGGCTCCCAGAGCCAGATCGGCTCGGACATCGTCGCCGACAACGACGAGACCGGCGAGACGATCTCGCTGGTCGTGCAGGGTGTGGATCTGGCCGACGCCGAAGCGGTGAACGACGCCGGCCGCGCGGCCGCCACCCTGCACACCACACTGCTGGCGATCGACGGCGTCGAGTCGGTGGTGGATCCGTTCGTGTTCCCCGGCGGTCCCGCGGCCGAGGAGGCCACTGCCTTCGTCTCGACGGCGCAGGACGGCTTCTTCGTCTCGGTCACCCTCGAGCCGGACGCACCTGCCGCCGCCCATGACGAGGTCGTGACCGAACTGGAGGAGTTCCCCGCGACGGCCTCCGACGGGGCCACCGGGCTGGTCTCCAGTTCCCCGATCGTCACCGACGAGATCATCGGTCAGTTGCAGACGGACCTCGCCCGCGGCGAGGCCGTGGCGTTGCCGATCTCGTTGCTGATCATGATCGTGGTGTTCGGCGGCTTCCTGACGGCGGGGATGCCGCTGGCCGGTGCGCTCGCCTCGATCGCCGGTGGCCTGGGCACCCTGTACGGCTTCTCCTACGTGCTGGACCTCGACTCGGTCGTGGTGAACGTCGTGACCGTGCTCGGGCTCGGCCTGTCCATCGACTACGGCCTGCTGATCGTGTCCCGGTTCCGGGAGGAGATCCAGGCTGCTGCGGCCGCCGAGGCCGAGCTCGGCTCCGGCGAGCGGCGCCAGCGGGGCAACAGGGGCAGGCGCGGCGTGGACCCGGTCCTGGTCCGCGCCCTCCGGCGCACCATGACGACGGCGGGGCGCACCGTCACGTTCTCGGCCGTGACCGTGGCGGTCTCGATCGCCGGGCTGTTGCTGCTGCGGCCGGACATCCTGAAGTCGCTCGGCGCGGCGGGGGTGTCCGTCGTCATCATCGCGGTGGCCTCGGCGCTGACCCTGGTGCCGGCGCTGCTGGTGCTCGTCGGACGTCGGATGCTGCAGCCCTCGGTGCTCACCAAGGTGCCGGTGCTGCGGTCCCTGATCGGCAAGCTCGGCGACGTCGCGCCCGAGCACGGCTTCTTCTCCAGGCTGGCCGGCGTCGTGCAGAAGCGGCCGTGGGTGGTCCTGGTGCTGACCACGGTCGTGCTGGGCCTGCTCGCCTCCCCCGTGCTCGGCCTCCAGCTGCGCAACTCGACGACCGAGCTGCTGCCCCGCGACTCCGACCAGCGCGACTTCATCGACGTGGTGCAGGCGGACTACCCGCTCCTGGCGACCCCCGCGATCCAGGTGCTCGTCGAGGCCGACCCGGCGCAGGCCCAGGCGTTCGCCGACGAGATCGCTACGCTGCCGGACGTCGAGGGCGTGAACCCACCCACCGCCGTCGGGACGGAGTACCACCTGATCGGGGTGCGCCCGGACACCGACGAGGCCGGTGGTGAGGTGGCCACCGGGGTGGTGGAGGAGATCCGCGCCCTCGGGACCGGGGACGGCGCTCCGGAGCAGATCTGGGTGCTCGGCCAGGCGGCCAACCAGATCGACTTCACCGACGCGCTGATCGAGGGCCTGCCGTGGGCGGTGGGCATCGTGGTCCTCGCGACGTTCATCCTGCTGTTCCTGATGACGGGCTCGCTCCTGGTGCCGCTCAAGGCGCTGCTGATCAACGTCCTCTCCCTCGCTGCCTCGCTCGGGATCACGACCTGGATCTTCCAGGAGGGGCACCTCTCCGGACCGCTCGGGTTCACCTCGACCGGTGGCCTCGAGTCCTACGTGGTCGCCATCGTGATCGCGTTCGGGTTCGGCCTGGCGATGGACTACGAGGTGTTCCTGCTCGCCCGGATCAAGGAGTTCTACGACGCCACCGGCGACAACGACCTCGCGGTCCGAAGGGGCCTGCAGCAGTCCGGGCGGATCATCACCTCCGCGGCCCTGGTGATCGTGGTCGTGTTCGCCGGGTTCGCGACCGGGGAGCTGATCGCCATCAAGCAGGCCGGCGTCGCGCTCGCGCTGACCGTGCTCGTGGACGCGACGCTCGTGCGGATGCTGCTCGTGCCCGCCACGATGACGCTGCTCGGGCACTGGAACTGGTGGGCGCCGAAGCCGTTGCGCCGCCTGCACAAGCGGTTCGCGATCCAGCACTGAGGACCGGACCCGCCCGGTCTCAGCCTCGCCGGTGCGTCTCGACCTCCTGCCCGACGGCGAAGCCGAGCCTCGTATACAGGCGCCGGGCGGGCGCGTTGTCGGCGTACATGCCGAGGCTCACCTGCCCGGTGCTCGCAATCCCACCGCGGGTCATGGCCGCGGTGACCGCGGCACCGAGGCCGCGGCCTCGCCACGCCGGCACGGTCGCGATCGAACCGAGGTGCACGGAGGCCGGACGCTGCGTCGTTCCGCCGATCGCCCGCAGGCTGCCCTGCCCGTCCCGCCACCCGAACCAGCGCGCCCCCTCCCGGTCCAGCGTGAGGTGGGTGGTCGGGTTCGCCTCCGCCTGCACGGCAAGGATCTCCTCGGCGTCGGCAAGAGGATCGAGGGTGCGGACCGCGTCCTCACCCGGCGTCGCCGGAGGTGAGGTCTCGGTCCAGAGCCAGTCCCAGTGGGAGACGGTCGGCAGAGCGAGCGCGGCGGCGACGGCCGGGTCCAGCCGGTCCCAGGTGCCGCGCGTCACGCTCGCCACGGCCACCTGCGCGAGGTGCCCGGACCCGGCGGCGGAAGGGCCGCCGTCGGGCGTGATGACGTCCGTGAGGACCGCCGCCAGGGCGGCGGGCTCCCCCACTCCGATCAGCGCCGCGGTGTCCGGCCGTGGCCGCGCGAGGAACAGCAGGGCGCGCTCGTCACCCCAGGCGAGGGGGTCGGTCCACCGATCGAAGTCGTCGACGACGAACCGATCGGCCGACCAGGGCGCGGGTAGGTCGGTGACGCTCCGGGGGCGCAGGGCCTCCGGCTGCGTCACTTCGCGTCGGTCGCGGCGCCGTCAGCCCCCTGGGCGTCGCCGGTGGCCGCGGGCTTGGGCGCCTTCACGGGCGCGTCCACGCCAGCCTCCTTGCGCTGCTGCGCGGTGATCGGCGCCGGAGCCTGGGTGAGCGGGTCGAAACCGCCGCCGGACTTCGGGAACGCGATCACCTCGCGGATCGACTCCGAGCCGGTGAGCAGGGTGACGATCCGGTCCCAGCCGAACGCGATCCCGCCGTGCGGCGGGGCGCCATAGGCGAACGCGTCGAGCAGGAAGCCGAACTTCGTCTGCGCGGACTCCTCGTCCAGTCCCATCAGCTCGAAGACGCGCTCCTGCACGTCCCGCTGGTGGATACGGATCGAACCGCCACCGATCTCGTTGCCGTTGCAGACGATGTCGTAGGCGTAGCTCAGCGCGCTGCCGGGGTCGGTGTCGAAGGTGTCCAGGAACTCCGGCTTCGGGGACGTGAACGCGTGGTGCACCGCGGTCCACTTCCCGGCACCGACGGCCACGTCACCGGCGGCCACCGCGGCCTCGGACGACTCGAACATCGGCGCGTCGACGACCCAGACGAACTTCCAGTCGCCCTCGGCGATCAGGTCGGTGCGGCGGGCGATCTCCAGCCGGGCCGCCCCGAGCAGGGCACGCGCGTCGGTCACGGCGCCGGCGGCGAAGAACACCGCGTCACCCCCCTTCGCCCCGACCGCCTCGACCAGGCCGGCGCGCTCGTCGTCGGAGAGGTTCTTGGCGACGGGCCCGCCGAGCTCGCCGTCCTCACCGACCGTGACGTAAGCGAGGCCCTTGGCGCCGCGCTGCTTGGCCCACTCCTGCCAGGCGTCGAACTGCCGACGCGGCTGGGAGCCGCCACCGGGCATCACCACGGCCCCGACGTAGGGGGCCTGGAACACCCGGAACGGGGTGTTCGCGAAGTACTCGGTCAGTTCGGTGAGCTCGAGCCCGAACCGCAGGTCGGGCTTGTCCGAGCCGAACCGGCGCATCGCCTCGGCGTAGGTCATCCGCGGGATCGGGGTCGGGATCGTGTAGCCGATCAGCTCCCAGAGTGCGACCAGGACCCGCTCGGCGACGGCGATCACGTCGTCCTGGTCGACGAAGCTCATCTCGACGTCGAGCTGGGTGAACTCGGGCTGTCGGTCGGCGCGGAAGTCCTCGTCCCGGTAGCAGCGAGCGATCTGGTAGTAGCGCTCCATCCCGGCCACCATGAGCAGCTGCTTGAACAGCTGCGGCGACTGCGGCAACGCATACCAGGACCCGGGCGACAGGCGCGCGGGCACCAGGAAGTCGCGGGCACCCTCCGGCGTGGACCGGGTCAGCGTGGGGGTCTCGATCTCCACGAACTCCTCGGCGTCCAGGACCCGCCGGGCCGCGGCGTTGACCTTCGCGCGGAGGCGGATCGCGTGCGCGGGCGCGGGCCGGCGCAGGTCGAGGTAGCGGTACTTGAGCCGGGTCTCCTCGCCGACCGTGACCTGCTCGTCGAGCGCGGTGGACACCTGGAACGGCAGCGCCGCAGCGGTGTTCAGCACCTGCACCTCGGTCGCGATGACCTCGACCTCACCGGTGGCAAGGTTCGGGTTCGCGTTGCCCTCGGGGCGCTGTGAGACCTCGCCGGTGACCGCGAGCACGAACTCCGAGCGCAGCGGGTGGGCCACGGCCTCGTCCCGGATGACCACCTGCACGATGCCGGATGCATCCCGTAGGTCGATGAACGCCACCCCACCGTGATCACGACGGCGATCCACCCACCCGGTCAGGGTGACGGTGGAACCGATGTCACCGGCGCGCAGGGAGCCGGCCTTGTGGGTGCGAAGCACTGCTGATCCTTCCGAACGAGGAACGCCGGTGGGTTGCGCGGCGCCTGCACGATCCTAGTGCGCCCCGTCGGGCGGCTCAGCCCCCGGCCGTGCGGATCCCCACGGCGAACGCGGCCACGTCGGCGATCCGGGCCCGGACCGGGTCCAGGACGAGCCGTTCGGCGACGTCGGCGACGGCGCGGTTCAGGTCCGCGCGGGCCTTGCGGGCGCGTCGTCTCGCCCCGACCCGCGCGACCACCGCGGAGATCAACGAGATGAGCAGCCCGAGGACGACGCCGGCGATCACCAGCACCGTCGGCCACGGCAGCGCAGGCAGCTCCGGCCACGGCGGGTCGGCCGGCACCGGACCCAGCTGCGGCAGCCACGTGACCGGCAGACCGAAGTAGCGCAGGGCCGCGAGGACACCGAGCCAGAGCACCCCGGCGGCCAGCATCGCGAAGACGAGCCACTGCAGTGCTCCGACCACCCGGAACCAGCGCGGGTCGGAGCGCCCCGCGAGCGGCGTCGAGACGATCGCCTGGTCGAGGGCATCCGGCAGAGCCTCGAGGGCGCCGGTGGCGCCGGAGCGGACGTACGAGCGCCAGGGTTCCGCGCTGCCGGCCGCGGTTGCATCGCCCAGGTCCCGCAGCGCCGTCGCGACCTTGGCTCGCTGGACCGGCGAGGCGGCCGGGATCGATGACGTCGCGACGACCGCTCCCCCCTCGCCACGCTCGGGTGCGGAGTCCAGGTGCAGCCGGCGCAACGGGTCCCGGCGGAACCGGCCCAGCCAGCGGGTCACCGGCCAGCCCGTCGAGGCACGGGCCCGGTGTCGGAACGAGCCGGCGACGGCGTCCGCCACCTCCTCGACGCCGGCGGACCGGGCCAGGGTGCTCACCAGCCGGCGCCGGTCCGGGGCGCCCAGTTCGGAGCCGGCCTCGGCGGCGTAGGCGGTCCCGAGCTCGGCGGCGACGGTCGCGATGTCCGCGGACAGCCGGGCGTCGGCCGCGCGGCGCTCGGAGACGAACCGGGCGATCACCTCCCGGAGGTCGTCCAGGCCCTCACCGGTGCGCGCGGAGACGGCGAGCACCTGCGCCCCGCGCAGGCCGTCGTCGGCGAGCCGGTCGGTGAGGTCCGCCAGGACCGGCGCCCGGTCGCCCTTGGCGAGCAGGTCCGCCTGGTTCAGGACCGCGACGGTGACCTCGGCGTGCCGCGACATCGGCCGCAGGTACTGCGTGTGGACGACGGCGTCGGCGTACTTCTGCGGGTCCAGCACCCAGACGAGGACATCGACCGACTCCGCGAGCCGAGCAGCCCGCAGGTGGTGCTCGGTCTGCACGGAGTCGATGTCCGGCAGGTCCAGGAGGACGAGCCCGGAGAGATCGGTACCGCCATGATCGGGGGCGACCTCGACCCGCTGGGTGACCTCCAGCCAGTCGAGCAGTTCGCCCGCCGGGGCCGCCGGTCCCCAGATGATCGCGAGCGGGTGCGACGTGGTGGGCCGCCTGGCGCCGACGATGGCGGCGTCCGTCCCGGACAGCGCGTTGAACACCGACGACTTGCCACTGCCGGTCGCGCCGGCGAGTGCGACCACGGTGTGCTCGGCGGAAAGCTCCCGCCGGCGTCCCACCCGGGTGAGCACGCCGTGCGCGCGAGCCAGCGGCGCCGCCGGCTCGGGCGGTTCGGTGCGGTGCGGACCCGTGACGCTGTGCCGGCCGTGCACAGGGTCGGCCAGGGTCTCCGCGCCCACTCGGTCGAGGACCTCGACGGCGTCGCGCAGGCCGGCGAGCCGGGGGCCCAGGTCTGCGCGTTCGCCGACGTGCGCCCGCGCCGTCACGCGTGCCACGGACGATCCGGGTCGGTCGGGTCCGCGGGTCCTGTGCCTGGGGCCGGGGCGCCGGTGGTCGTGCGTCGTGGCGCCGCGTCGGTCACGGTGTAGTCGGTCGACTCGATGACCCGGGGCACCACGGAGGGGGGCTCGTCGCGAGCAGGCCCGAGGGCCGCGGGTGCGGGCGCCGACTCGAGCGCCGTGGCACCCCGTTCGAGGACCGCCTCGCCGCGCACCCGCAGCTCGGCGGCGACCTCGTCTGCGCCCGCCACCGGTGCGAGCAGGTCCTCGAACCGCTGCCGCTCGGTGGCGAGCAACGCCGTCGCCCGCTCGGCGAAATCCTCCCGAGCGGCGCTGGCCAGCCGGCGGACCGCCTGGTCGCCGAATATCGCTTCGAGGAGCTTCTGGGCCACGACCGCGGTGCCACCGGCAACCACGATCTCGCCGCCGACGAGACCGCCGGTCGAGGCGAACACCACGATCATCAGGGCGACTCCGACGCCGTTCACCCCGAACGCGAGGATCCTGGCCATGGTGCGCTTGCCCTGACCCTCGCCGCGGACGAGGTCGAGCAGGTAGCCCTGCCACTGCCGGACCTGTTCGGCGGCCCGCTCGGGAAAGCCGCTGGTGGCCCGGCCCCAGTCCCGGCCGTCCAGGAGGGCACGGCCGGCGTTGTCCTGCCGCAGTGCGAGCTGGGCGCGTTCCGCGGCGGCGTCGGCCTCGGCCACCAGGAGTGCCTGAAGGCCGGTGCCGATGGCCTCCTTCACCTCGACCTCACGTTGCGGGCGCCCGGTGACGAACGCGGTGAGTTGGTCCCGGATCCGGCCCACCCGGCTCTCCAGGCCGCGGATGAAATCTCCGGTGCCGATGAAGTCCTGCCAGCGCGCGAGTACCTCGCCGCGCAGCACGGCGCCGTCGGCGAACGCGTCGAGTGCGGCATCGGAGGCGTAGGCCGTGGTGATCCGTTCGCGGATCTCCCGAGCGGCGCGCTCCTGGGCCTCGGCGGCGGAGGCGAGGTCGGACGCCTGCCGGGCCACATCCATCGTCGCGCCCGCGAGGGTCTGCCGGATCACAGCTGCGCGGGACTCCTCGTCAGCGGTGAGCCCCAGGAGCCAGTTCCGCAGGTCAGTCACCAGCGCGGTGGGGAGCATGCCCCGCTCGTCGAGTGCGGTCTCGGGCAGCAGGAACAGCGGTGCCCGCTCGAGCCCTTCGCTTGCGAGCATGGCGGCGAGGTCGTGACTGATCTCCTCCAGGACCGGCGGGGGTACCCGGTCCAGGACGACGGCGACGACCACCTGACGGCGGGAAGCATCCCGGAGCAGTTCCCACGGCACCGCGTCGGCATACCGGTTCGCAGTCGTCACGAAGATCCACAGATCCGCGGCCGCCAGCAGCTGGGACGCCAGCTGCCGGTTCGTGTCGACCACGGAGTCGATGTCCGGGGCGTCCAGCAGTGCCAGGCCCTGCCGGAGCCCGTCATAGGGCTGCAGCCGCAGCGCGGCTCCCCCGGCCGCGCCGCCATCACCGGCGGGTGGCATGGTGCCGTCCCCGCGGACCCGCGGCAGCGACGGGAGGATGCGCTGGTCGGCGAACCAGCGGGCATCCGCCGGGTGATGGATGAGGACCGGGTCCCGGGTGGTGGGTCGGAGCGCGCCGGGCCGGGTCAGCGGCGCCCCGACCAACGCGTTCACGAGCGTCGACTTCCCGGCGCCCGTGGACCCGCCGACGACGGCGAGCAGCGGGGCGTCCAACTGGTCGTAGCGGGGCAGGATGTAGTCGTCGAGCTGGTTCAACAACTGGGCCCGCAGACCGCGTGCATGTTCGGCCCCGGGGACCTCCAACGGGAAGTGCGCAGCCTCGATCGCCTCTCGTAGGCCGGACAGCGCAGATTCCATGGCGCTGATCATGCCAGTGCGTGAGATGCGGCACATCTTCGTGTCCCACCCAGCGCCGAGGCCCTCCGTCCCGGTAGACTCGGGGCACCTGGAGCGCATCATGCCGCGAGAGGGCCCACATCACGACCCGCCAAGAGCGGGTGTTCACGTGCGGATGTCGCAGAGTGCGGCATCGCGAGGAGACGGGCCGATGCGGAGAAGGACCGTCCGGTCTGCCGGCTCCGCATTCGACGAAGGCCCCACCATGACTGAATCCGTCCTGTCCTCCGACATGCCCACGCACGCCCCCGACACCTCTGACGCCACTGACGCGCCCACCACGTTCGCCGACCTCGGCCTGCCCGCCGATCTGCTCGACGCGGTCTCGCGGATGGGGTTCACCACCCCGACCGACATCCAGGCAGCCGTGATCCCCGCCCTGCTCGCCGGCCGCGACGTCACCGGCGTGGCCCAGACCGGCACCGGCAAGACCGCCGCGTTCGGTCTTCCGCTGCTGGCGACGATCGACCCCGAGCAGCGCCGCGTGCAGGCGCTCGTGCTCACGCCGACCCGTGAGCTGGCCATGCAGGTCAGCGAGGCGATCGGCGCGATGGCTGCGGCGAGCCGCGGCGTGAACGTCCTGGCGATCTACGGCGGCTCCCCCTACGGGCCGCAGCTGCGCGGCATCCAGAACGGCGCCCAGGTCGTCGTCGGCACCCCCGGCCGTGTGATCGACATGCTCGAGCGCGGCGCGCTGGACCTCAGCGGACTACGGTTCCTGGCCCTTGACGAGGCCGACGAGATGCTCCGGATGGGCTTCGCGGAGGATGTGGACCAGATCCTCACCCACGCGTCCTCCGACCGCCAGACGTCGCTGTTCTCGGCGACCATGCCGCCGGCGATCCGCAAGGTCGCCCGGACGCACATGAACGACCCGGTCGAGGTCGCCACCTCGCGCCAGTCCTCCACCACCGACACGATCACCCAGACGTTCGCGGTCGTGCCGTTCCGCCACAAGATCGGCGCGCTGGCCCGCGTGCTCGCCACCACCCCGGCCGAGGCGGCCCTGGTGTTCGTGCGTACCCGAGGCACCGCGGAGGACGTCGGCTCGGCGCTCATCGAGCGCGGCATCAACGCCGCCACCATCTCCGGTGACGTCGCCCAGCGGGAACGGGAGCGGATCGTCGAGCGCCTGCGCAACGGCACCCTGAACGTGCTCGTCGCCACCGACGTGGCCGCCCGCGGCCTCGACGTCGACCGGATCGGGCTCGTCGTGAACTTCGACGTCCCCGGTGAGCCGGAGGCGTACGTGCACCGCATCGGCCGCACCGGCCGCGCCGGCCGCACCGGCATCGCGCTGACGTTCCTGACCCCGCGGGAGAAGGGGCGCCTGCGAGCCATCGAGCGGGTCACGCGCACGCCGCTGACCGAGGTCCCGATCCCGACGCCGGCGCAGGTCAGCGCCCACCGCGCGACCACCGTGCTCGAGTCGGTGACCGAGCGGATCGACAAGGGCCGGCTGGAGTCCTACCGGGAGCAGCTCGCCGAGTTCCTGCTCAACGCGCAGGACACCCCGGCCGGTGACCCGCTGGATGTCGCCGCCGCCCTGCTCGCCCTGGCGGTCGGGGACGCCGGGCCCAAGCCGTGGCGTGAGGGCGAGGACAGCGCCGACTCCGAGTTCTCGGCACGCTTCGACACCGAGCGTCCCGAGCGGGTCGCCCGGGGTGCGCACGATGAGCGCCGCGTCCCGACCCGGCACCGCGCGTCCGGTGCAGGCACCGTGTACCGGGTGGCCGTAGGCCACACCCACGGGGCCCGCCCGCAGGACATCGTCGGTGCGATCACCGGCGAAGGCGGCCTGCGTGGCAGCGACCTCGGCAAGATCGACATCTTCAGCAGGTTCTCGCTGGTGGAGATCTCCGCCGACGTCTCCCCCGAGGCATCCCGCCGGATCGGCAACGCCCGCGTCGCCGGTCAGGCCCTGAAGATCCGCCCGGACGAGGGCGGCCCGCGCCGCGGCCCCGGTGTCGGGGATGCGAAGGGGCACGTCGACAAGCCCCACACCGCCCGCGGCCAGTGGGACAAGCCCCGCACGAGCAAGCCCTACCGTGACAAGCCGGCCGGCAAGTACAACGGCCAGCGCCCCTCGCGCAGCGTTCCTCGCTGACCAGGCACTGAACGACAGAAGGACCCCAGCCCTCACGTGCTGGGGTCCTTCGTCGTGGGGCCGGAGAGGATGTCCCCACGCTCGGCAGGACCCTTCCGTCTGTCTGTTGAGCGGGCGTAGCGCAGTACGCATGTTCGGGGTCGACGGCGAGGGTGATGTTCCGTAGGCCCCAACGGGACCATCACCGAACCCCCAGAACCCACCCCAACAGCACGGGTCCCAACTGCCGCACCGCACCCGACCCCGGCGAACCAGCCCCCTTCTAGGAGCTAGGAGGTCTGCGGCAGGATCGCCGGCCAGCGGTCCTCCGGCGGCGGCGACCAGGTCGCGGCCTCCGCGTCGACCTGGTCGCCGGAGCGGATGTCCTTGACCTGGTCAGCGGCGCCATCGGTGCCCGGGAACCAGACGAACGGGATCGCACGCCGGTCCGCGTGGCGGATCTGCTTGCCGAACTTGGCCGCACTCGGGGCGACGTCGGCAGGTATGTCGCGTGCGCGCAGCGCCGCGGCGATGGCGTCGGAAGCCCCGCGGTGTGCCTCATCCGCGACCGCGACGAGCACCGCCGTCGGGATGGCCCGGGTGGGCGACGACAGGCCCGCGGCGAGCAACCGGGACACCAGGCGGGACACCCCGATGGACAGGCCCACCCCCGGATACGTGCGGCTGCCGTCAGAGGCGAGCGAGTCGTACCGGCCGCCCGAGCAGATCGAGCCGAGCTGCTCGTGGCCGACGAGGGTGGTCTCGTAGACACTGCCCGTGTAGTAGTCCAGGCCGCGGGCGATCATCAGGTCCGCGACCACGACCCCCGGGGCTCGTGCGGCAGCAGTCTCGACTAGCCTGACCAGTTCGTCCAGACCCTCCTCGAGGCGGGGCGTCCGCACGCCGAGGGCGAGCACCCGCTCGGCGACGGACGCGTCGGTGCCGGTGATCGACGCCAGGGCCAGGCAGGCCCGGGCCTGCTCCTCGTTCGCCCCGTTGTCGCGCTGGAGGGCTTCGACGACGGCATCCGAGCCGATCTTGTCGAGCTTGTCGATCGTGCGCAGGACGCCCTCGACGTCGGCCAGACCGAGTCCCTCGTAGAAGCCCTGCGCGACCTTCCGGTTGTTCACGGAGATCCGTACCGGCGGCAGCCCGATCCCCTGAAGGGCAGCGAACGCCTCGGCGATCACCAGTGGGAGCTCCACCTCGAAGTGGAACGGGAGCTCCTCGGAACCGACGACGTCGATGTCCGCTTGGACGAACTCGCGGAACCGGCCGTCCTGGGGCCGCTCGCCACGCCAGACCTTCTGGATCTGATAGCGCTTGAACGGGAAGGCGAGGTGCCCGGCGTTCTCGAGGACATAGCGCGCGAACGGCACGGTGAGGTCGAAGTGCAGGCCGAGGGTCTTGTCACCGGCGACCTGCTGCTCGGGGCCGTCATCCTGCAGGCGGCGCAGGAGATACACCTCCTTGGACGTCTCTCCCTTGCTCAGCAGCTGCTCGAGCGGCTCCACCGCACGCGTCTCTATCCCGACGAAGCCGTGCAGTTCGAAGACGTGCGCCACGGTGCGCAGGATGTGCGATTCGACGGCGCGGCCTTCGGGAAGCCACTCGGGAAATCCGGACAAGGGTGCGATTCGAGCCATGCCCCCATCATTCCATCGAGCGACGCACCGTGAGTTTGTGACCATCCCGTGACCGGCCGGAGGACCCTCACGGTTAGGGGCGTATGGCAGCCTTGCCTAGAATCGGGCACGTGCGCCACCTTCGGCGTCCCCGCGTGCGCGCGAGTCGGCGCGGGTGCGGGGTGTGAGTCCGCATCGTGGCCGTTGTCTGTTCCGAGGAGGAAATAGGTGTCCCCGAGTAAACGGGAACGCGAGTACGCGCGTCGTCGATACAACAAGCGTGCCGCCAAGTTGGCCAAGAACAACGCCGTCGCGCGGGAGCGGCGGATCGTCGCGACCGTGTCGGTGCTCGCCCTCCTCGTCGTCGTCGCCGGGCTGTTCTTCTGGAACAGGCAACTGGAGGCTGACCCCGCTGCCGACCCGAGCGCCGGCGACACTGCCACGGCACCCGAGAGCGAGTCCCCTGCGACCGAGCCGGGTGCGCTGCCAACCACCAACCCGCAGACCTATCAGGCCCCGCCGCCGGCCGCCGACTCCCTGGACCAGGACTGGAACATCGTCATCCACACCAACATGGGTGACATCGAGGCAACCCTGGACGGTGCTCTCGCGCCGCAGTCCGTGGCCTCGTTCATCATGCTGGCCTCCAACGGCTTCTACGACGGCACCGCCTGTCACCGCCTGCTGCCGGACTCGTTGCTGCAGTGCGGCGACCCGACGGCGACCGGCGGAGGCGGCCCCGGCTACTCCTTCGGTCCCATCGAGAACGCACCCGCGGACGGCGTGTACCCCACCGGCACCATCGCGATGGCCCGGCAGGGCGGCAACGCCGAGAGTCAGGGTTCCCAGTTCTTCCTGGTGTTCAATGACGTCCCGCTGCCCTCCGACGCGGCCGGTGGCTACTCGGTCTTCGGCACCATCGACAGCGGCCTGGAGATCCTGCAGGCGATCGGTGCAGCCGGAACCGCAGACGGCTCTGGGGACGGACAACCGATCGAGAACGTCATCATCGAGAGCGTGGAGGTCCTGTGACCGAGCACCCGAACAACCCGGACCAGCCGAACGAAGACGTGGAGATCCAGTTGTCGCAGGAGCAGACCGTGCCACCGACCGAAGCCACCGACGCCGTGGCGACCGAGGCATCGGCCGCTGAGGTAGCCGAGGTAGCCGCCACTGAGGAGGCAACAGGCATCGAGGCACCCGCCGTTGAGGAGGCACAAAGCACCGAGGCACCGGCCGCCGACCAGGCAGTAGCCACCGAGGCACCCGCTGACGACGAGGCAACCGAAGCGCCGTCCGCCGACGAGTCGGAGGCATCGGCCACTGTGGCGCCCGAAGCCCTCGCCGAGCAGACTGCAGTCACGGACACCCAGGACGCCGCCGTGCCCGCTGAAGAGGCGACTGTGACCGCCGACGTACCTGCCGCCGACGAGGCGGTGGCACCGGCCGCCGACGTCCCTGCGAACGGGACTGACGCGGTCACCGCCGAGGAGCCGGAGGCACCCGCCGAGCCCGCCGAGACGGCTGCCGCCGAGCCCACCGCCGAGGAGCCGGAGGCACCCGCCGAGCCCGCCGAGACGGCTGCCGCCGAGCCCACCGCCGCGGAGCCCGCTGAGACGGCTGCTGGCGAGCCCACCGGCGCAACCGGGACGGTGAGCGCCGATGCGCCTGCCGCCAGCGAGCCCGAGGCGCCTGCCGAGACGCCCACAGCGGTGACGCAGGCCTCCGACGCACCCGCCACCGACGAGCCCGAGGCACACGCCGCCGAGACTGCCGCTGCACCGGCCGAGACGCCCGCCGTCGAAGCCGCTGACGCTCCGACTGCCGAGGAGTCCACGGCGACCGAGCCGGCCTCCCAGGAGGCTGTGACGCCCGCCGTCGAGCAGGCTGCTCCCGCCGTCGAGCAGACCGAGCCCGCCGTCGAGCAGACCGAGCCCGCGGGCGCGGCAGAGGCCGCCGCACCGGCCCCGAAGCCGGTGCCTCGACCGGGGCCCCGGCCCGGCCCGGTGCCGACGCCGGCCGTGCTCGCGCACAGCACCCCCGCCGTCGTGCCCCCGGTCGCGGCGCCCGCACCGGCCGACGCGAGCACCGAGGCAGGTCCCCCGCTCGACCCGATCGAGGTCGCCGCGGCGGCCGAGTACGGCCGGGTCGACGCGGACGGCACGGTGCATGTGCGCGAAGGGGACGGCGAACGCGTCGTGGGGCAGTACCCCGGCGTCTCCGAGGAGGAGGCGCTCTCGCTGTACATCCGGCGCTTCCTCGACCTACAGGCGCAGGTCCGGCTGTTCGGCACCCGCCTGTCGACGCTGACCGTCAAGGATCTGGACAGCACCCTCGCGGGCCTGACCTCGCAGTTCGAGGACCCGGCCGTGGTCGGCGACCTCGACGGTCTCCGCGCGGAGCTGGAGGACCTGCGCGAGCAGGCCGCCGAACGCCGCAAGGAGATCGCCGCCGAACGGGAGGCGGCCCGCGCGCAGGCCCTCGCCGAGCGCACGGTCATCGTCGAGCGCGCCGAGGAGATCGCCGGGGCGGACCCGGCGCGGGTGCAGTGGCGCCAGCAGGGCGAGGAACTGCGCAAGCTCCTCGACGAGTGGAAGCACGCACAGAAGACCGGCGTCCGGCTGGACCGCCCGTCCGAGGACGCGCTCTGGAAGCGGTTCTCGCACGCACGGTCCCAGTTCGACCGGAACCGGCGTCAGTACTTCGCCGAACTGGACAAGACGCACGGTCAGGTGAAGGCCACCAAGGAGCAGTTGATCGAGCGGGCCGAGGCACTCTCCGGCTCGACGGACTGGGGCCCCACGGCCGCGGCGTACCGCGACCTGATGGACGAGTGGAAGCGGGCCGGCCGCGCCTCCCGCAAGGAGGACGACGCCCTGTGGGCGCGCTTCCGTGCCGCCCAGGACACGTTCTTCGAGGCCCGCAACGCCCGTAACGCCGAGACGGACGCCGAGTTCGGCGAGAACCTGAAGGTGAAGCTCACGATCCTCACCGAGGCCGAGGGGATCCTGCCGGTCCGGGACCTGCGCTCCGCCAAGGCCAAGCTCCGGGACATCCAGGACCGCTGGGAAGCCGCCGGCAAGGTGCCTCGTGGCGATCTGCAGCGCGTCGAGGCACGCCTGCGGGCCGTCGAGGAAGCCATCCGGGACGCCGAGCAGCGGGAGTGGAGGACCTCCAACCCGCGGGTGCGGGCTCGCGCGGAAGGCGCCGCCGCCCAGCTCGAGGCAGCCATCGCGGGACTCGAGGAGGACCTGGAGAAGGCGAAGGCCTCAGGCGACGCCCGTCGGATCAAGGAGGCCACCGAGGCCCTCGACGCCCGCAAGGCGTGGCTGGAGCAGGTGCTCCGCGCCGCGGACGACGCCCGCTGACGCACCCGCACGTGTGCCGCGGCGGTTCACACCGTCGCGGCGCCGTGGGACTTGTCCGAGCGGGATCCGGTGAGCCGGTACACGTCGAACACGCCATCGATGTTGCGGACCGCTCGGAGCACGTGACCGAGGTGGGACGGTTCGGCCATCTCGAACACGAACCGGGACACGGCCACCCGGTCCCTGGACGTGGCGACGTTGGCGGACAGGATGTTCACGTGGTTGTCCGAGAGCACCTTGGTCACGTCGGACAAGAGCCCGTTGCGGTCCAGGGCCTCGACCTGGATCTGCACCAGGAACACGCTCTGCGCGTTCGGGGCCCAGTCCACCTCGATCATCCGCTCCGGCTCGGCGCGTAGCCCCTCGACGTTCGAGCAGTCCGCCCGGTGCACGGACACACCCGACCCGCGTGTGATGAAGCCGACGATCGGGTCACCGGGCACCGGCGTGCAGCACCGGGCGAGCTTGGTCCACAGGTCCGTGTTCCCCATGCCCTTGACGATGACCCCGGGGTCACCGGAGCGGCTGCGGTGGGCCGGCTGGCCGGGCCGAGTGGCCTCGGCCTCGTCCTCCTCGGTGACCTCATCGCCACCGAGCGACGTGACGAGCTTCTGCACGACGTTCGACGCGGACACGTGTCCCTCGCCCACGGCCGCATAGAGTTCGCTCACGCCGGCGTACCGCAGCTCATCGGCGAGGGTGACCAGGGTCTCGTGGTTCAGCAGCCGCTGCATCGGCAGGTTCTGCTTGCGCATCGCCTTGGCGATGAGGTTGCGCCCGGAGTCGATGGCCTCCTCGCGCCGCTCCTTCGTGAACCAGGCCCGGATCTTGTTCCTGGCCCGAGGGCTCTTCACGAAGCTCAGCCAGTCCTGGCTCGGCCCGGCACCCTCGGCACGTGAGGTGAACACCTCGACGGTGTCACCGTTCTCGAGAGTCGACTCGAGGTTCACCAGCCGGCCGTTCACCCGCGCCCCGACGGTGCGGTGGCCGACCTCGGTGTGCACGGCGTAGGCGAAGTCCACGGGCGTGGATCCGGCGGGCAGCGCAAGGACGTCGCCCTTCGGGGTGAAGACGTACACCTCCGCGCCGGACATCTCGAACCGCAACGAGTCGAGGAACTCCCCCGGGTCCGAGGTCTCCCGCTGCCAGTCCAGGAGCTGGCGCAGCCACGGCATCGCATCGGCGTCCGAATCGGTCCTGCCCTGCTTGCCGGTCTGCTTCGCGGTCTCCTTGTACTTCCAGTGGGCGGCCACGCCGTACTCGGCCCGCCGGTGCATGTCCATGCTGCGGATCTGGATCTCGACCGGCTTGCCGGTCGGCCCGATCACCGTGGTGTGCAGCGACTGGTACATGTTGAACTTCGGCATCGCGATGTAGTCCTTGAAACGCCCGGCCACCGGGTTCCAGCGCGCATGGAGCGCACCGAGGGCGGCGTAGCAGTCCCGGACCGAGTCCACCAGGACCCGGACACCGACGAGGTCGTAGATGTCCGCGAAGTCGCGGCCGCGCACGATCATCTTCTGGTAGATCGAGTAGTAGTGCTTGGGCCGGCCGGTGACGGTGGCCTTGATCTTCGCGGCCTTCAGGTCCGCCGTGACCTGCTCCCGGACGATCGCCAGGAATTCCTCCCGGGCCGGTGCCCGCTCGGCCACGAGATGGACGATCTCCTCGTACACCTTCGGGTACAGGGTGGCGAAGGACAGGTCCTCGAGCTCCCACTTGATGGTGTTCATGCCCAGCCGGTGGGCCAGCGGGGCGTAGATCTCGAGCGTCTCGCGGGCCTTGCGGGACGCCGAGTTCGCCGACACGTACTTCCAGGTGCGCGCATTGTGCAGCCGGTCGGCGAGCTTGATCACCAGCACCCGGATGTCGCGGGCCATCGCGATCACCATCTTGCGGACGGTCTCGGCCTGCGCGGCCTCACCGTAGGTGACCTTGTCGAGCTTCGTGACGCCGTCGACGAGGAGGGCGATCTCGTCGCCGAAGTCGGCGCGGAGCGCATCGAGGCTGTAGCTGGTGTCCTCGACGGTGTCGTGCAGCAGTGCCGCCGCCAGCGTCGGAGGGGTCATGCCGAGTTCGGCAAGGATCGTGGCGACGGCGACCGGGTGCGTGATGTAGGGATCGCCGCTCTTGCGGGACTGCCCCTTGTGCGCCCGCTCGGCGACCCGGTAGGCGCGTTCGAGCAGCGCCGTGTCCGCCTTCGGGTGGTTGCTGCGCACCACCTGGATGAGGGGTTCGATCGCCGGTGCGGTGGAGTGCCCGCGCGATCCCAGGCGGACCAGGCGCGATCGCATCCGGGATCCGGGCACGACCGGATCGCCACCCTGATCCCGGCTACCGGGGTCGGGTGTGGTCCCGACGGCGACGTCCTCGCTCATCCAGCCATGCTACGACCTGCGCGGCTCAGTAGCTGACCAGGGCATGCATCGGGCGGTCGGGCAGGCGGTCCCGACCGCCCAGTTCCAGGAGCTCGATCAGGAACCCGATGCCGGTCACCTTCGTGCCCGCCTCCTCCAGCAGCCGGCACGCGGCCGCTGCGGTACCGCCGGTGGCGAGCACGTCATCGATCAGCACCACCCGCGCACCCGGCGTGAGCCCGGCCGGGGAGACCTCGATCTCCGCGCTGCCGTACTCGAGGTCGTACGCGGTGCGCAACGTGGGCGGGGGCAGCTTGCCGACCTTGCGGACCGCGACGACACCGACGCCGAGCACGGCGGCGAGCGGCGCCGCGAGCAGGAACCCGCGGGCCTCGATACCGGCCACCACGTCCACCTCGCCGCCGAACACGTCGGCGAGGTGACCGACCACCGCCGAGAAGGCGGTGCCGTCGGCCAGCAGCGGGGTGATGTCCCGGAACAGCACCCCGGGCTCCGGGAAGTCGGGCACGTCGCGGACCTTCTCCGTGATCAGGCCGTGCAGCCCCGCGGAGATCATCCGTGGCGTCATCGCTTGGTCTTGCGCCGTGGCTGCGCACCCTGGCCGAGGTGCCGCCCGGCCACCAGGCCGCCGGCCCGCGCCTCCGCGAGCACCTCGTCGGCCGTGAGACCGTCATCCTCGGCCTCGGCAACGCGACGTTCCCGCAGCTCGAGGACCTTCGCCGTGTGCGCGGCGATCTTCGGGTCACGCTGCCGCAGCACCACCTCCATCGGGGTGGCGATGAAGATCGAGGACAGCGTGGACAGGAGCATGCCGATGAACAGGGCGAGCGCGATGTCGCGCAGGGTGCCGGCACCGAGCAGGAAGGCGCCGACGAACAGGATCGACGCGACCGGCAGCAACCCGACCACCGAGGTGTTGATGGACCGCACCAGGGTCTGGTTGACGGCCAGGTTCGCCGCCTCGGCGTAGGTGTAGCGGGTCTGATCCAGGACACCCTCGGTGTTCTCCCGGACCTTGTCGAACACCACCACGGTGTCGTAGAGCGAGTAGCCGAGAATCGTCAGGAACCCGATCACGCTCGCCGGGGTGACCTCGAACCCGACCCCGGAGTACAGCCCGATCGTCACGATGAGGTCGTGCAGCAGCGCGATGAGTGCGGCGATGGCCATGGACCATCGGCGGAAGTACAGGGCCATCACCAGGGTGACCAGGACCAGGAAGATGACCAGCCCCTGGACCGCCTTCGAGGTCACGTCCGCGCCCCAGGACGGTCCGACGAACGAGGACGTCACGTCGCTCGTGGGGACGCCGTACGCCTCCGCCAGGAGGTCGGCGAGCTCGTCGGTCTCGGCATCGGTCAGTTCCTCGGTCTGCACCCGGATCGCCGACGAACCGACCGTGGAGACCCGCGCCACCTGCTCGCTGTTGACCTCGGCGAGTGCGTCGTGGGCTAGCTGCGGGTCCGGGTCGGAGATCCCGGAGACGGTGAACTCCGAGCCGCCGCGGAACTCGATCCCGGGGTTGATCCCACGGATGCCGACGAGCAGCCCGGACAGGATGATCAGGCCGATCCCGATCGCGAACCAGCGTCGACGGTTGCCGACGATGTCGAACGAGCGCTTGCCGGAGTATAGCTCGTTACCGAACTTGGCGAAGTTCATCATCACTTCTCACCGTCCTTGGCCGAGGTGGAGGTGACGCTCTCGGAATCGCCGCCGGGATCGTCCGGCGAGTCCTCCGCGGGTTCGGGCGATGCCGCAGAGGCCGCGGACTCGGCGTCGCGGCGCTTTCGCTCGGCGATCGTGAGCCGCTCCTCGGGGCTGCGGAACCGGCCCCGGCCCTTGTACGCGGAGACGGTGGCGCCGAGGTGCTCCGGGTCGAGACCGGAGAGCCGGTGCCCCTCGCCGAAGAACTTCGTGCGGGTCAGCAGCTGCACCATCGGGTGCGTGAACAGCACGACCACCACGAGGTCGATGATCGTGGTCAGGCCGAGGGTGAACGCGAACCCGCGGACCCCGCCGACGGCCAGGAAGTACAGCACCACGGCAGCGAGTAGGTTCACGGCGTCGGACGCCAGGATGGTCCGTCGGGCCCGCTTCCAGCCCTCCTCGACCGCAGCGTCGAGACGCCGGCCCTCGCGGACCTCGTCACGGATACGTTCGAAGTACACGATGAACGAGTCGGCTGTGATGCCGATGGCCACGATCAGACCGGCCACACCGGGCAGGGACAGCCGGTACCCCTGGACCCAGGACAGCAGTGCGATCACCCCGTACACCAGGGAACCGGCGACGACGAGGCTGGCCACCGTGACGATGGCCAGCCCACGGTACTGGAACAGCGAGTAGATGACCACCAGGATCAGCCCGATAAGACCGGCGAGCAGCCCGCGTTCGAGCTGCTCGGTGCCGAGCGTCGCGGAGATCTGCTCCTCGCTCTGCACCTCGAACGTGATCGGCAGGGCACCGAAGTTGAGCTGGTTCGCCAGTGCGGTGGCCTCCTCCCGGGTGAACGGGTTGGCCGAGCTGCCGCTGATCTGGGCCTCGCCGCTCGGGATCTGCTCGGTCACGCTCGGCGCCGAGATCACCAGACCGTCCAGCACCATCGCGAACCGGTTGGTCCCGTTCGCCTGCAGCTCCGGCGAGGCGAGGCGCTCGGTGACCTCGGCGAACGTCTCGCCGCCAGCGCTGGTGAACTCGATGTTGACGACGTAGTCGTTGGTCACGGTGCCGGACTCGGTGACCTGCAGGCCCGAGCTGGCGGAGGAGATCTCGGTGCCGGCGATCTCCATCGGGCCGAGGATGTACTTGGCGGTGCCGTCGTCCGCGCAGGAGACGAGCGGCGCGTCGGGGTCGTCGCCGCCACCGCCGACCAGGTTCGCCGGGTCGGTGCAGTCGAGCATGTAGAAGTCGTAGGTGACCTGCTCGGTGATCCACGCCTGGTCGCTCGCACTGGTCGGCTCGGTGGCGGGCTCGTTCGAGAGCACCCCGTCACCGTTGGCGTCGGAGGCCGCCATGGCCGCGGCCTCGATCTCCTCCGGCGTGTAGGTGGTGGCCGTTGGCTCCTCGGTGGGTTCCTCGGTCGGTTCCTCCGTGGCGTCCTCTACGGGCTGCTCGGTCGTGGGATCGTCGCTCGGCGGTGTGGTCTCGGCGCCGACCGTCCCGCGGACGACGCCGTCCGCGGCGGGCTCGGTCGTCTCCTCGGTGGCGGGGTCCGTGGCCGGGTCGGTCGCGGTGGGATCGGCCGACGGGTCGACCGCCGTCGGATCCGCGGCCGGGTCGGCTCCAGCCTCGAGCTGGGCGGGGTCGATCTGCCCCGGGCCCGCCTCGACCAGCAGTGGCCGGAAGCGCATCTGGGCGCTGCGACGGACCAGGTCGAGGGTCTCCTCGGACGGGGTGCCGGGCAGCGCGACGACGATGTTCTGGCCGCCCTGGCTGGTGATCTCCGCCTCGGCCACCCCGGAGGCGTCGACGCGTTGCCGGATGATGCGGATGGCCTCGTTGACCTGGTCGGCGGTGATGGGGTCGCCGTCCTCCGTCTTCGGCGTGAGGATCAGCTGCGTCCCGCCCTCGAGGTCGAGCGCGAGGTTCGGCGTCCACGTCGCGTCGGACCACTTCGTGCCGGCGGCGACCGAGCCGAACACGATCGCGATCAGCACTGCCAGGAACGTCAGCGTGCGCAGCGGACGAACGGCAGGCTTCTTAGGTGTTGCCAACGAGGTCTTCTTCCGTGTGGGCGCGCGTCAGCGCCACAAGATGGGCGGAACGTGGACGAGCGTTACGGCTTCTCGCCGTCCCGGTAGGGCTTCTTCAGGTCGTCGTCGGAGAGGAAACCGGTCGGCCGGTCCCCGGACGCCGTGGCCGACGGCGTCCCTTCCGACTGCTCGGGCGCGGCGGTCTCACCGTCGGTGTCGTCGGTGTCGTCGTCTTCGAACTCCTCGTCGGCCTCCGTCGGCTCGACGAGCTTCGCGATGGCCGCGCGTACGAACCGCAACTCGGTGCCGGGAGTGGTAGCGATCGTGATCAGGTCGCCCTCGACGTGCGTGACGGTGCCCACCAGACCACCGATGGTCTGGACCTCCTGCCCCGGCACGAGCGAGTCCCGGAACGAGAGCTTCTGCTGCTGCTGCTTCTTCGCGCGGCTGTTCATCCAGAACAGGCCGACGATCGCAACGCCGAGCACAATGAGCAGGATCGGGCTCTGACCATCCATGAGGAATTACTCCAAGATTGAGGGGGTTCGCCCGATTCTAGGCGACAAGACTGAAGGCACCAACCATCCTTCGCCAACAATCCAGCGACCACACCGCATGGGCGCGGTCAGTCCCAGAGCATGCCGGACTGCTTCGGGGGCGTCAGGCCGAGGTGGGCGAACGCCGCCGCCGTCGCGACCCGGCCCCGCGGAGTGCGGGCCATGAGGCCCTCACGGACCAGGAACGGCTCGACCACGGTTTCCACGGTCTCGGGCTCCTCCCCGACGGCGACCGCCAGCGTCGTCAGCCCGGCGGGGCCACCGTTGAATCGCTCACACAGGGCCCGCATGACGGACCGGTCCAGCCGGTCCAGCCCGAGTTCGTCCACCTCGAACACCTTGAGGGCGGCCATCGCGGCCGCGTGGTCGAGCGCACCGGTGCCGCGCACCTGCGCCCAGTCCTGCACCCGGCGCAGGAGCCGGTTCGCGATCCGGGGTGTGCCGCGGGACCGCTTGGCGATCTCCACGGCCGCGGACTCGGCGAGCTCGGCGCCGAGCAGCCGGGCCGAACGGCGCAGGACCGACTCCAGTTCCGCGGTCGAATAGAAGTCCATGTGGGCGGTGAAGCCGAACCGGTCGCGCAGCGGCGCGGGCAGCAGCCCCGAGCGGGTGGTCGCCCCCACCACGGTGAACCGGGGCAGCGACAACGGGATCGCCGTGGCGCCCGGCCCTTTGCCGACCACCACGTCCACCCGGAAGTCCTCCATGGCCAGGTACAGCATCTCCTCGGCGGGCCGGGCGAGCCGGTGGATCTCGTCGATGAAGAGGACGTCGCCCTCCTGGAGCGCGGACAGGATCGCGGCGAGGTCCCCGGCGTGCTGCACCGCTGGCCCCGACGTGAGCCGCAGCGCGCCATCGACCTCGGCGGCGATGATCATCGCGAGCGTCGTCTTGCCGAGCCCCGGCGGTCCCGCGAGCAGGACGTGGTCCGGGGTGCGGCCGCGAGCGTTGGCCGCGTCGAGCACGAGCGAGAGCTGGTCGCGGACCACCGGCTGGCCGATGAACTCGGCGAGCCGCCGCGGGCGCAGGGCCGCCTCGGCGGCGCGGTCGAGCTCGTCCGCCTCCGCAGCGAGCAGGTGCTCGCCGAGCTGGTCCTGCTCGGAGTGCTCAGCCACGCGCACTCCCGCCCAGCTGCTGCAGGGCCGCGCGCAACACCGCACCGGTGTCCGCGGCGTCCAGCTCCCCCTCGGCCAGGACCTTGTCCACGGCGGCCTCGGCCTGCTTCGCCGCCCAGCCGAGACCGACCAGCGCTGCCACCACGTCCGCCTGCGACCCGGCCGGTGTCGGTGCCGGTCGGGCACCCTCCTCGATCGCGGGACCGAGCCGGTCGCCGAGTTCCAGGACGATCCGCCGGGCGCCCTTGTCCCCGATCCCGGGCACCCGGGTCAGCGCTTTGAAGTCCTCACCGGCGACCGCGCGGCGCAGCCCGTTCGGCGTGTGTACCGCGAGCATCGCCAGTGCCAGCCGAGGGCCGACGCCGCTCACGGTCTGCAGCAGTTCGAAGACGTCCCGTTCCTCGTCGTCGGCGAAGCCGAACAGGGTCATCGAGTCCTCACGGACCACGAGCGTGGTGGCCAGCTTGACCTCGGCACCATCACGCAGCGTCGCGAGCGTGCCCGGGGTCGCGTGGATCCGGTACCCCAGTCCCCCGGCCTCGAGGACCGCCGCATCCAGCCCGACGTGCTCGACCCGACCTCGCACCGACGCGATCACCGACTACGACCTCCCGCTTGAACGAACATCCGTACGAGCACCCAGCGTATCCGAGCGCCGCGTGCGCCTACCCGCGACCCGCCGGTCGGGCGGTCACCCGCTGCGTCCTGCCCCCCGTGCGGGCGGCCGCCTCGGCGCGAGCCCAGGCCTGTTGGGCGGGCGTCTGCCGGCCGCCCTGGGTGCCGTGCACCTGCCCGACGGCGTGGGCTCGCCAGGCGTGCGTGATCGCCAGGGCGAGGGCGTCCGCCGCGTCCGCCGGCTGGGGCCGCTCCTCGAGACCGAGGATGCGGCGCACCATCTCCTGCACCTGCGCCTTGTCCGCACGGCCGTTGCCGGTCACGGCGGCCTTCACCTCGCTCGGGGTGTGCAGGGCGACCGGAACCCCGGCCCGCGTGGCCGCGACCATGGCGAGACCGGCCACCTGGGCGGTGCCGGTCACGGTGCGGACGTTGTGCTGGGCGAACACCCGCTCCACCGCGACCGCGTCCGGCTCGAGCCGGCGGATCCACGCCTCCAGCTCGTCCGCGATGTGCAGCAACCGCTGCGCCGGGTCCTCGTCGGCCCCGGTCCGGGCCACGCCGACGTCCACCAGTCGCAGGCTCCGGCCGCGACCGGCCTCGACGAGGCCCAGGCCGCAGCGGGTCAGGCCCGGGTCGACCCCGAGGATGCGGAAGCTCACCCCGTTACTCTCGCACCGCCGTCGGACATGGCGCGGTAGCGCCACGCACAACCCGCCGAGCATCGGCCCGAGCGGGCGGGGGTCAGTCGTTCTCGAGCTCGGCCATGACCTCGTCGGAGGCGTCGAAGTTCGCGAACACGTTCTGCACGTCGTCGCTCTCCTCGAGGGCGTCGATCAGACGCAGTACCTTGCGCGCGCCGTCGGCGTCCACCTCGATCTGGGTGGCCGGCACGAACTGGGCCTCGGCGGAGTCGTAGTCGATCTCCGCGCCCTGCAGGGCGGTGCGGACGGCCACCAGGTCGGTGGCCTCGCTGATCACCTCGAACGCCTCACCGAGGTCGTTGACCTCCTCCGCGCCGGCGTCCAGGACCGTCTCGAGGACGTCGTCCTCGCCCAGCTCACCGGACTTGGGCACGAGCACCACACCCTTGCGGGTGAACAGGTAGGACACGCTGCCCGGGTCCGCGAGCGATCCACCGTTGCGGGTGAAGGCGACGCGCACATCGGAGGCCGCACGGTTGCGGTTGTCGGTCAGGCACTCGACCAGGACCGCGACGCCGCCGGGACCGTAGCCCTCGTACATGATGGTCTGGTAGTCGGCGCCGCCGGCCTCGAGGCCGGAGCCACGCTTGACCGCGCGGTCGATGTTGTCGTTCGGGACCGAGGACTTCTTCGCCTTCTGGATGGCGTCGAAGAGGGTCGGGTTGCCCGCGGGGTCCCCGCCGCCGGTGCGCGCAGCGACCTCGACGTTCTTGACGAGCTTCGCGAACAACTGGCCCCGCTTGGCGTCGATCGCGGCCTTCTTGTGCTTGGTCGTCGCCCACTTTGAGTGACCGGACATGTCCCTACCCTCTTCTCATTACCCGTGCTGCTTCCAGATCCGCCGTCGCGGCGGACTCCTCGCGACGGCGGTGCGCGAGCACCAGGTCGACGAAGGCCCGGTGGACCCGATGGTCCGATCCGATCTCCGGGTGGAAGGCCGTGGCCATCAGCACCCCCTGGCGTACGGCGACGATCCTACCCGCCGCCGGCCCCGACCTCACCGTGGCCAGGATCTCGACGTCCGGCCCGACCTCCTCGACCCAGGGCGCCCGGATGAAGATCGCGTGCAACGGCTCGTCGCCCTCCCCGGCCCCGAGCAGCGGAGCGTCCAGGTCCTCCTCGAAGGAGTCGACCTGCCGCCCGAACGCGTTCCGGCGGACCGTCATGTCGAGACCACCGACCGTGCCCTGCCCACCGGCGCCGTCCAGGATCCGGTCCGCGAGCAGGATCATCCCGGCGCAGGAGCCGTACACGGGCAGGCCGTCGGCGATCCGCGCGCGCAGCGCCTCGTACAGCTCGAAGACCTTCAGGAGCCGGTCCATCGTGGTCGACTCCCCACCGGGGATCACCAGGCCCTCGACGGCGGCGAGCTCGCTCAGCCGGCGCACCGGCACCACCTCGGCGCCGCTCGCCAGGAGGGCATGGGTGTGCTCGCGGACATCCCCCTGCAGGGCCAGGACGCCGATCAGCGGGCCGCTCATTCGGACACCTCGCCCAGGTGCCGGACGGTCCCGTCCCACCCGTCGAGCAGCGAGCGGGTCACCTCGACCAGTTCCGCGGGGAAGACCTCCACCGTGACCTCCGCCAGGGCGTCCAGGTCCCACCACCGCATCTCGTCGACGAAGTCCCGCTCGATCTCGGTCCAGCCGGCCTCGCTCAGTTCCCCTGGCGAGGCGATCCGGGCCACGAAGAACTCCTCGTCCTGCCGGACGTCCCGGGCGAAGAAGTCGAAGATCGCGGAGCGGGTCAGCACCGGGCCGACCAGGGTGGCGGGGTCCACGCTCAGCCCGGTCTCCTCGACGACCTCACGCACGGCCGCCTCGCGGGGGCTCTCCCCCGCGTCGATCCCGCCGCCGACGGTGAACCACCAGGACCGCTCGGGCTGGTCGACGTCGTGACCGCGCACGAGCAGGAGCCGGTCCGCGTGGTCCAGCAGGAGCACCCGGGCGGCCTTGCGGAAGTACCGGCCGTCAGGGCCGAGACGCCACTCCGGGCCGAGGTCGTTCACCAACCGCGCTCGGCGAGCCGGTGCGGCACCGGGATGTCGTCGACGTTGATGCCGACCATAGCCTCGCCCAGCCCGCGGGAGACCTTCGCGATGACGTCGGGGTCGTCGTAGAACGTGGTGGCCTTGACGATGGCCGCGGCGCGCTGCTCGGGGTTGCCGGACTTGAAGATCCCGGACCCGACGAACACACCCTCGGCGCCGAGCTGCATCATCATCGCCGCGTCCGCGGGGGTCGCGATGCCGCCGGCGGTGAACACCACGACGGGTAGCTTTCCGTTCGTGGCGACCTCCTTGACGAGGTCGTACGGTGCCTGCAGCTCCTTGGCGGCCAGGTACAGCTCGTCCTCGGGCAGCGAGGTGAGGCGGCGGATCTCGTCGCGGATGGTACGCATGTGCGTGGTCGCGTTGGAGACGTCGCCGGTGCCGGCCTCACCCTTGGAGCGGATCATCGCCGCACCCTCGGTGATCCGGCGCAGTGCCTCGCCGAGGTTGGTGGCACCGCACACGAACGGGACCGTGAACTGCCACTTGTCGATGTGGTGGGAGTAGTCCGCCGGAGTGAGCACCTCGGACTCGTCGATGTAGTCCACGCCGAGGCTCTGCAGCACCTGCGCCTCGACGAAGTGGCCGATCCGGGCCTTGGCCATCACCGGGATGGACACGGTCTCGATGATCGAGTCGATCATGTCCGGGTCGCTCATCCGGGACACGCCGCCCTGGGCGCGGATGTCCGCCGGGACCCGCTCGAGGGCCATCACGGCGACCGCGCCGGCGTCCTCGGCGATCTTCGCCTGGTCGGCGGTCACCACGTCCATGATGACGCCGCCCTTGAGCATCTCCGCCATGCCGCGCTTCACGCGGGCGGTGCCGACCTCGGGGGCTGCGGCGGTGGGCTCGGAGTGCGCTGACTGGGACTGCTCGGACACGTTGACCTCTGATCGAAGGTGGGGTGGGGGCGTGAGCCACCAGTTTAGTCCGCGGACCGGCTCAGGCGGGACCGACGCCGCGGGCGTTCGTGGTGAACACGTGCCGGTCGCGCTGGACCATGTTCAGCAGCTCGTGCTCGCTCTGCGAGGCACGCAGGTCCGCGCGTCCGGTCAGGACCCGCTGGCGCAGGTACGCCAACGAGGTCGCGTCGCGCTGGAACGAGCGCATCGCCTCCTTGGCCCGTTCGCCGTACCCGTCGGACCAGGTCCTGGCCTGCCCGCGCATCCGCAGCGAGGAGAGCATCTCCACCTCGTGCGGGGCGAACCAGCCCGCCTGGGCGTACTCGGACAGGCGCGCCCGGATGACGTCGGCCTCCTGTCTTCGCAGCCAGGCCAGCAGCACGACGGTCGCGATGAACAGCGGCACCTGGATCACGAGGTAGAGCAGCACGAAGTTGTTGCCGAGGCTGGCGCTGCCGTTCCAGAGGGCGTGCAGCCCCATCGCGCCGACGAGGCCGACCGGGAACGCGAACACCACGACGCTGGCCCGGCTCGACCGGGCCGCCATCCCGAGCGCGATACCGACGCAGGAGGTGAACAGGGCGTGCGCGAACGGCGAGAAGATGCCGCGGAGCACGAAGACGGTCCAGACCTCGTCGGCGTTCTGGGAGAAGTACAGGATGTTCTCCGTGAACGCGAACCCGGCGGCCACGGTCGCGGCGTACACGACGCCGTCGACCGGCCCGTCGAAGTGCTGCCGCCGGAACAGGAAGATGAGCAGCACACCGATGCCCTTGACCAGTTCCTCGACCACCGGGGCGACCACCACCGCGCCGAGGGTGTTGGCCCCCTGCGCGTCGAGCGTCTGCTCGTAGATCCACTGGATGATCGCGGTGTTGATCAGCAGCGCGCTGAGCACGGACACCCCGGCGCCCCAGAGCAGCGCGAGGACGAGCATCCCCTTCGGCTCCGGCTCCCACCGGTCCAGCCAGCGCACCCCGAGCAGCACGATCGTGAGCGGGATGAGCGCCAGGAAGAACGCCGCCGTGGTCTTCCCGACCCCGGTCTGGTACATGATGATGATGAGCGCGATGACCAGCGTGACGGCGCCGAGGGAGTACCCGATCACGTTGAACAGGTGCCTGTTGCTGCGCCGCTGACCGGGCGCCCAGACCTGCTCGATCGGGCCGGTGGTGTTCGGTGGCGGGGCCACCGCGGCGTTCATGGTGCCCCAGTCCGCCGGCGACGGTGCGAACCCGCCCGGACGGTACGCCGTCGGGTAGGCCTGCCGCTGCGGCTGCTGGGCCGGCGGGCCGTTCCCGCTCGGGCCGCTCGGGTAGCCGTACTGGTTCGACATGGCCCCAACCTTAGGGCCTGGCGCTCTCCATCTGGACGGTCAGCGCGTCGTCCATCTCGAAGGTCTGGGGCAGCTTGGCCCGCCCGGCCAGGTGGAACGTGCGCACGAGCGTGGTGTCCCGCATACCGATGATCTGGACCACGGCATCGTTGTGGAACCGGCGGGCCAGCTGCACCCGGTAGTTCGCCTGGGCGAGCCGCTCGAGCAGGTCCCGGCCGCCGGGCTCCGCGGCGAGGTGCGCCTGGTCCTGCCCGCCGCCGAGCGCTGCGCGCAGGGCCTGGGTCAGTTCGCTCTCCGCCTGGCCGCGGGTGTCGTCCGTGCTGGCGGGATCACCGGCGTCGTCGCCGACGAGTCGTCTCGCCTCGACGGCGGCCCGCCATGCGGCGTCCCCGACGATCAGGGCACTGGCGGCGTCCAGGACCCCCGACTCCGCCAGGGCGACGGCCACCTCCGCGCGCCGCACCAGCTGCGCGTCCAGCGTGGCGCGCGAGGAGAGCTCGCGCTGGTGCAGCCGGTCCAGCCGCTGCGCGATCCGCCAGAGCAGGAATCCGGCCAGTGCCACGGCGGCGATGACGACCAGCGTGATCTCGGCGCCGCTCATCGACCGTCACCCCGCCCGAACAGGCGACCGAGGAGCGAGCGCGGTTCCGCGGTCTGGTGCTCGGTCACCATCGCGTACACGTCGAGGATCCTGGCCGCCACCCGGTCCCAGTCGAAACGCCCGACGGCGGTGCGTGCGTAGGCACGTCGTCGCTCCATCTCCGCGGGGTCGGCGAGGGCACCGATGATCGTGCCGGCCAGCGAGTCCGGGTCGCCCGTGGTGAACAGGAAGCCGGAGCCTCCGTCGTCGAGGACCCGGCGGAACGCGGGCAGGTCGCTGGCCACCACCGAGGCCCCGGCGCTCATGGCCTCGACGAGCACGATGCCGAAGCTCTCCCCACCGAGCTGTGGCGCCACGTAGAGGTCGGTGGCGGCGAGCATGGACGCCTTCTCCGCATCCGTGATCGGCCCGAGTTCCTCAAGGGCGCCGGCCCGGTCCCCCAGAAGCTGCCGGGCCTCGGACATGTCCCCCTTGCCTGCGATCAGGAACCGGGCGCCGGGATGGACGTCCAGGATCGCCGGGGCGGCGGCGGCGAGGACAGCCAGGCCCTTGCGGGGCTCGTCGAGCCGGCCGAGGAAGGCGATGGTCGGCGCCTGCGGCGTGCCGCGCCACCGTTCGGCGGGCTCGGCGGTGGCGAACACCTGCGTGTACACGCCGTTCGGGATGACGACGGCGTCGCCACCCATGTGTTCGACGATGGTGCGCCGCGCGTCCTCGGACACCGCGATCCGGGCGCTGATCCGTTCCAGGCCCGGCCGTGCCAGCGGGTATCCGAGCTGCATCGCCCGGGAGCGGAGCTGGGCGCTGTGGAACGTGGCGACCACCGGCGCCTCGGACTGCATCAGGGCGATCAGTCCCACCGACGGAGCGAGCGGCTCGTGGATGTGCACGACGTCGAAGTTCCCGGCAGACAGCCAGGACCGGGTCTTCGCCGCGACCACCGGCCCGAACGAGAGCCGAGCCACCGAGCCGTTGTAACGGACCGGCAGCGCCCCACCGACGGAAACGAGGTAGTCCGGGACCGGGGTGTCCTCGTCCGCGGGCGCCAGGACGGACACCTCGTGACCGAGTTCGAGGAACTTCTCGGCCAGGTCGCGGATGTGGAACTGCACGCCGCCTGGCGCGTCGAAGGAGTACGGGCAGACCAGGCCGATCCTCATGGCGCCTGCTCCACGCTCGCACGGGCCAGCCGGTCCGGGTCCAGGTCCGCGGTGAACACCTTCTGCAGCATGTGCCAGTCCTCCGGGTGCTCCCGCACCCGCGCCGCCCAGACGTCGAACCAGAGCTGCGTGAGGACCTGGGTGCGCTCCTCCCGGGCCGCACCACCAGAACCTTGGCGCGCACCGCCGTCGGGCAGGTCGACGAAGTCGCAGAACTCGATGACGATGCCCCACGGGCTGCGCGCGGCCCGCCTGCGAGCCCCGGTGAGTCGCTCGTAGTGGATGAACACCGGGGACAGTACCGACCGGGAGGCGATCGCCAGGGCCGCGGGGCCCGGGGCCACCCGCATCGGGACGTCGCCGAGGAGCACCTCCACGCCGGACCGGGACAGGTCCCGGTCCGCCAGCAGCGGGATCAGAGCCGGGTCGCGGGCCTCGGAGATCAGCCGCCGGAACACCCCGGAGCCGCGCTCGTACGGCACGATGACCATGCCCAGGCCCTCCCGGAAGGCAAGGAACTCCCGGAACAGCGCCTCCGGCTCGAGCTTCTCGGCGACGGTCACCACCCGGCCGACGTGCTCCTGCGCCCAGGCGCCGGCGAGGTCCCAGTTACCGGCGTGGCCGAGTGCCATCACCACCGAGCCGCCACCCTGAACGTGCGCCCGGACCGCCTCGGCACCAATGGCCCGCACCCGGGCATCCCGCTCCGCTGCAGTCATCGACGGCAGCTGGAACGACTCGCAGTAGTACCGCATGTACGAACGCATCCCGGCGCGGGACAACCGGCGCAACGCCCGGGTGTCGGCCTCTGGCCGCACCCGGGCGAGGTTCGCCTCGAGCTGACGCACCCCACCGATCCGGGCGGCATGCGCACCGAGGGCGATCACGTCGAAGATGCCGCGAGCCAGGGCTCGGGGCATCTTCCCGACAACCTTCCACGCGATCTGGAACGCCTTCGCGGGGTCCGGTCGTCTCATGCTTGCGATCCTCCCCCGTCGCGGCCCGCCGTGTCGCGCTGCGCCGTGTCCCGCGCGTCGGCCTGCCGGTACACCGTGGCGGTGCGTTGGCCGACCGTGTACAGACTGGCCAGGGCGAGCAGACAGAGCGCGAGGACGAGCACCGCGATCGGGGCGCCGAGCCCGACGGCGAGGGTCGCCACGAGCGCCACGATGAGCCGGTCCGCGCGTTCGGCGAGGCCGACCTTGGCCGTGAAGTCCAGGCCCTCCGCGCGAGCCCGGGCGTAGGACACCAGGCTGCCAAGGATCAGGCACGCGAGGGCGGCGATGATGCCGGGCATCCGCCAGTCGCCGTCGGGCGCGTTCACGAAGTACAGGATCAGGCCGGCGAAGATCGCCGAGTCCGAGATCCGGTCCATCGTCGAGTCGAGGTAGGCACCGAACTGGCTGGTCCGCCCGATCTGGCGCGCCATCAGGCCGTCGATCGAGTCGGTCAGGACGATCACGCCGACCACCAGCGCGCCGACCACCAGGTAGCCCTGCGGGAACAGGATCAGGGCGGTGGCGGAGGTGGCCACGGTGCCCGCGATGGTGACCGCGTCCGGGCTGATCCCGAGACGCACGAACAGACGGGCGACCGGCCCGAACACCGCGGAGGTGAAGCCGCGGCCGCGGCTACCGAGCACCATCGGAACTCCCCCAGGCGGCCGCGAGCTCGGCGCGGGTGTCGGCGAGCAGTTCCGGGAGGGCCTTCGTGCGGCCGACGATCGGAAGGAAGTTGGCGTCCCCGGACCAGCGGGGCACGACGTGCTGGTGCGCGTGCGCGGCCACCCCGGCGCCGGCGGCGGAACCCTGGTTCATGCCGAGATTGAAGCCGTCCGGGTGCTTGGCCGCGGTGAGCGCGTGGATCGAGGCCACCACCAGGTCGTCCAGCTCGTGCCGCTCGGCCGTGGTCAGGTCCACCAGGTCGGCGACATGCCGGTAGGGGCACACCAGCAGGTGCCCGGAGTTGTACGGGTACAGGTTCAGCAGCACGTACCCGGTCTCGCCCCGGTGGACGATCAGGGTCTCGTCGTCGGCCCGCTGCGGCGCCGCACAGAAAGGGCAGTCCCGGGCGGCGTCGGAGACGGGCTTGGACTCCCCACCGATGTAGGCCATCCGGTGCGGCGTCCAGAGCCGCTGGTAGCCGTCCGGCTCGCCCGGGTGGGCGCCGGCATCCTCGACGTCAGGCGCCACGTCAGACCTGGACCCGCTGCCGGATCGCGTCGGTGATCAGCGAGATCGCCTCCGGCACGGGCACCCCGTTGCGCTGGGTGCCGTCCCGGTACCGGAACGAGACCGCACCGGCCTCGGCGTCCTCACCACCGGCGATCAGGACGAACGGCACCTTCTCCTTGGTGGCGGTGCGGATCTTCTTGTTGAACCGGTCGTCGCCGGCATCCACCTCGGCGCGCACGCCGGCGGCGCGCAGCTGGGCGACGACGTCTGCGAGGTAGTCGTTGAACGGTTCCGCCACCGGGACCGCGACCACCTGCACGGGGGCAAGCCACGGGGGGAACGCGCCGGCGTAGTGCTCCAGGAGCACACCGAAGAACCGTTCGATGGATCCGAACAGGGCGCGGTGGATCATCACGGGCCGCTGCCGGCTGCCGTCGCTCGCGGTGTACTCGAGCTCGAACAGCTCCGGCTCGAAGAAGTCGAGCTGGATCGTGGAGAGCTGCCAGGTGCGTCCGATCGCGTCCTTGGCCTGCACGGAGATCTTCGGCCCGTAGAACGCGGCGCCGCCCGGGTCCGGCACGAGCTCGAGCCCGGACTCTCCCGCGACCTCCTCGAGGACCCGGGTCGCCTCGTCCCAGGTGGCCTCGTCCCCGACGGACTTCTCCGGGTCCCGGGTGGACAGCTCCAGGTAGAAGTCGTCCAGGCCGTAGTCCTTGAGCAGGTCCAGCACGAAGGACAGCAGCGAGGCGAGCTCGTCGCGCATCTGCTCGCGGGTGGTGTAGATGTGCGCATCGTCCTGCGTGAACCCGCGGGCCCGGGTCAGGCCGTGCACCACGCCGGACTTCTCGTACCGGTACACGTGCCCGAACTCGAACAGCCGCAGCGGCAGCTCGCGGTAGGAGCGGCCCCGGGCGCTGAACACGAGGTTGTGCATCGGGCAGTTCATCGGCTTCAGGTAGTAGTCCTGGCCGGCCCGGGTCACCTCGCCGTCGGCGTCGCGCACCTCGTCCAGGTGCATCGGCGGGTACATCCCCTCGGCGTACCAGTCCAGATGCCTCGAGGTCTGGAACAGCTTCGCCTTGGTGATGTGCGGGGTGTTCACGAAGGAGTAACCGGCCTCGATGTGCCGGCGACGCGAGTAGTCCTCCATCTCCATCCGGATCATCGCGCCCTTGGGGTGGAACACCGGGAGCCCCGAGCCGACCTCCTCGGGGAAGGAGAACAGGTCCATCTCGGCGCCGAGTTTGCGGTGGTCGCGGCGCTCGGCCTCGGCGAGGCGATCCTTGTAGGCGACCAACTCGTCCTTCGTGGGCCAGGCGGTGCCGTAGATGCGCTGGAGCTGTGGGTTCTTCTCGCTGCCACGCCAGTACGCGGCCGCACTGCGCATCAGGGAGAAGCCGTTGCCGATCAGCCGGGTGGAGGGCAGGTGCGGGCCGCGGCAGAGGTCCTTCCACGCGGTCGCACCATCGCGGCGCAGGTTGTCGTAGATGGTGAGCTCACCGGCGCCGACCTCGGCCCCGGCGCCCTCGGCGGCCGCAGAGGCGTCCGCGCCGGACCCCTTCAGACCGATCAGCTCGAGCTTGTACGGCTCGGCGGCGAGCTCGGCGCGCGCCTCGTCATCGCTGACCACCCGACGGCGGAAGGTCTGGCCCTCCTTGATGATCCGCTGCATGGCCTTCTCGAGCGCCTTGAGGGAGTCCGGAGTGAACGGCTCCTCCACGTCGAAGTCGTAGTAGAAGCCGTCGGTGATCGGCGGGCCGATGCCGAGCTTGGCGTCCGGGTTCACCTGCTGCACCGCCTGGGCGAGCACGTGCGCGGCGGAGTGCCGCAGGATGCTCAGCCCGTCCGGGCTGTCGATCGTCACCGCCTCGACGGCGGCGGCACCGTCGAGCGCGACCGCGAGGTCCCGTAGCTCGCCGTCCACGCGGACGGCGACGACGTTGCGCTGCTCGGCGTACAGGTCGCTCGCCGTGGTGCCGGCCTCGACAGAGCGTTCGACACCATCGATGAGCAGGTTCAGGTCGGGCACGTTGTGGCTCCAAGCGGGCATGGGTGAGGCGATGAACTGACGCCTCGATCGTAGCGAGTCCGCCGGGCCCGATCGGCCGCGCACCCCCGGCTGGCCGGCCGGTCCTCGACCGACCGGAGGCTCAGCCCAGTTCCTTGGCCTTGGCCGCGGCCTGGCCGGTGATCTCGTCGATCTCCTCGGGCGTGTGGTCCTTGATCTGCTCGGCGATCTGCTCCGAGAGGGCCTCGATGCCCTCCGGGCTCGCTTCGGCCTTGGCCTTGCTGATGATGTCGTCGATGCCCATGGGTGCTCCTCGCCGGCGGCGTCCGCAGGCGCTCAGGTTACGCTGCCCGGCCGCCCACACCCGGGCGGCGCGCTGTCATGCTCACGCGAGGTGTTCGGTCAGGGCCGCGAGGAACTCGGCCTGGCGCTCGAGGTGCGGCGAGTGCCCGGCACCCTCGAGCAGCACCTCGCGGTAGGTGCCGCCGGCCGCCGCGTAGGCCTCCAGCACGGCGCGGGTCTGGGCGACCATCGGGCTCGGCGGGGCCACGTCCGCGCCCGGCCAGCCAGGGATCACACCGGCCGCACCGAGCTGGTTGATGTCGAAGAACGTCGCGTCGCCCACGATCGCGTCCGCGCTGCCGTGCACCCACAGGATCGGCGGCTTGGTCTCGAGATCGACGATGCCGGAGGCGTCGAAGTACTTCGGGGCCATCGTGTTCAGCACGCCGCGGGTGCCGGCGGCGAACCCCGGCCAGTTCTCCGAGACGACCGAGTCCCCCGGGTAGTTGTCGGGTCCGGTCCTCGTGGTGAGCATCGAGGTGACCCAGACGTCCTCATGCTCGGTCTCGAAGCCTGCGGCCACGTAGGACGAGCGGTACACCGAGCGCGGCGACGTCGGCGCCTCGTCGCTGGTGTCGCCGGCCTCGAGGCGGGCCACGAAGTCGGGGTTCGCACCACCGGCGCCGACACCGGCGTCGTCGGAGGTGAGTCGTTCGCCGTCCGTGCCACGGGTCCCGCCGAAGCCGTAGGGCGAGACCGGAGCCTGCAGCGTGAGGGTGCGGACCGGGTGGTCGAGCGCGTACTGCAGCACCACGCCGGCGCCCATGCTCCACCCGACCAGGTCCACGTCCAGGTCCCAGCCGCCGAGTCGCAGTTCCTCGATCACGCCGCGGACGTCGTCGCTGAAGTCCCGCAGGCCACGGGTGGCGTCGACCGGCAGCGTCTCGGAGTCGCCGAACCCGCGCAGGTCGATCGCGTAGGCGTCAACGTCCGCTGGCAGGGCCAGCATCAGGGGCTGCCAGAACAGGGACGAGGACACGTTGCCGTGGACGAACACCACGGTGCGCCGCGTGGCAGACGTCGCCGGCCGTCGCAGCACGTTCGCACGCAGCCGAGGTGTCTGGACCGCTTCGGCGGTGATGCCCTCGAAGATCGTCATCGTGCGGCCTTCCCCGTCGGCCCGGCCACCTCGCCGGTCTCGCGCTCAGATTAGCCAGTACCCACGCACCTCCACGGACGAACGGCCCACGCCGCCAATCGCTGTCTCGTTCAACAGTGCGCCCCTGCGACGGTGTCTTGGAGCACGACGTCGGTCGGACGGCGTGGCAGGTCCGCCGGGCCGAATGGCGTGGGCCAGAGTTGCGTCGATGGAGACAGTGACGCTCTGGCGCCCGACCGGACCCGAAGAACTCGCGCTCGTCGAGGCGTCGGGCTGGCACGAGTGGCCACCACGACTGCTGGACCAGCCGATCTTCTACCCCGTGCTGAACGAGGACTACGCGACGAAGATCGCCCGCGATTGGAACGTCAAGGCGAGCGGCGTGGGTTTCGTGACTCGCTTCGAGGTCGAGAAGGCGTTCCTCGACCGATACGACGTGCAGCAGGCAGGAGGTCGGACGATCCTCGAGTACTGGATCCCCGCCGAAGACCTCGACGAGTTCAACCGGCACATCGTCGGCCTGATCGAGCTCGTCGCCGAGTACCGCTGAGCCCTCCCAGACGCCGACCGGTGAAATACCGACGGGGCGTCGCGCACCAGAAACAGCACAGGAGCGGCCAGCCTGGCCGCTCCCTGCACGAAACGTGTGGGCGATACTGGGTTCGAACCAGTGACCTCCTCGGTGTGAACGAGGCGCTCTACCACTGAGCCAATCGCCCGCGCTGCACGCTGTTCGAGCCGTGCAACTGACGAGAGACGATACTAGCAGCGCTCCGGAGGGCCGAACGCCACCCGCGCGCGAGGTGCGCGCTCCAGTCGTCAGCCGGGGGTCGACGCCAGGCCGACGAGCCGGCGGGCCTTGAGTTCGGTCTCCTCCCACTCGGCCGCGGCGTCGCTGCCCCAGGTGATGCCGGCGCCGGTGCCGAACCGCAGTTCGCCGTCGGACCACCAGAAGGTCCGGATCCCGACGGCGAGCCGCGCCTCGCCCGCATCGGCGTCCAGCCAGCCGATCTGGCCGCAGTACGGCCCTCGGGCCGTCGGCTCGAGCTCACCGATGAGGCGCAGGGCCGAGGACTTGGGCGCACCGGAGACAGAACCGGGCGGGTGCGTCGCCCCGAGCAGCGCTTCCCAGTCCACCCGGCCACCGCGTCCCGGGGCCAGCTTGCCGCGGACCCTGGAGACCAGGTGCACCAGGCCCGGGTGTTCCTCGGTGGCGAGCAGGTCGGTGACCTCCACCGTGCCGGGCAGGCACACCCGGGCGAGGTCGTTGCGGACCAGGTCGGTGATCATCACATTCTCGGCGCGGTCCTTCGCGCCGAGACCCTCGGCGGTGACCGCGGTGCCCTTGATCGGCCCGGACGTGACGTACCCGTCGCGCACCCGCACCGAGAGCTCCGGCGACGCGCTCACCACCCAGCTGCCCGGCCACTGCGGACCGGCAGGCACGTCGATGAGTGCCGCGTACGGCGCGGGGTTGCCCGTGGCGAGCCGCACGGCAAGGGCGGCCGCGTCGGGACGCCAGCCACCGCCGTCGGGCAATGCCGCCTGCACCAGCGGCCCTGCCAGGGGCGCGGACAGCACCCGGCAGATGTTCGCCTGGTAGACCTCGCCCTCGAGCACGGCGGCCCGGACCGCCTCGACGGCCGCGATGTACTCGATGCGCGACATGGTGCTGCTCCACTGCTCGGGCGCGGGCCCGTGCCAGGACTCGGCGTCGCGCACCACGGCGTCCGTAACCCCGGTGCGGTGCACGTCGGCGAACCGCCACGCGTGCAGCGGCCCGTCGAACTCGGCCACCACGACCCACCAGCCGCCGTCGTCCAGGGCCTCGGGCTCGCGGGCCAGGTCGGCGTAGCCGATCACCTCTCGGGCGCGGACGCCACGGAACCAGGCCCGTGCTCGATCAGAGCCCGGAGGCGTTGTGGTCACGGTCACACGCTACCCAGGTGGGGCCGGTTGGACGTTCGGCCCGGGACTGGGTTAGAGTCTCCGACGCACGCAGAAACCACTTTCGGGTGGGAGAAGCGAGCATGCGGACGTGGCTCAGTTGGTAGAGCATCACCTTGCCAAGGTGAGGGTCGCGGGTTCGAGTCCCGTCGTCCGCTCGGAGGCACCACTCCGGTGGGTCCCAGGAAAGTACCACCGGTGGGTTGGCCGAGAGGCGAGGCAGCGGCCTGCAAAGCCGTATACACGGGTTCGAATCCCGTACCCACCTCGCAGCCCGGGCGATTGGCGCAGCGGTAGCGCGCTTCCCTGACACGGAAGAGGTCACTGGTTCGATCCCAGTATCGCCCACAAGAGGTGTAGCAGGTCTGCAGGCCCGTCCGGAGAGATCCGGGCGGGCCTGTTGCGTTTGTCGCCCGACCCGCGCCGACGGCGACGCCGCCCGATGCGGCCCCGACTCCCGGAAAGCGCATACCCCAATCTGCGGCAACATCCGGCAACCCATGGCCGGGCACCCCCGCGGGCCGCCCATCATCGGGGTTTCACGAAACTTCAAGGAGGAAGTTGTGCAGATCTCACGTCGAGGATTCCTAGTGGGTGCAGCCACGATCGGTGGGGTGGGCGGGTCGACCGCGACCGCCGCTCACGCCGCCACCGGGCCGGCTGCGCCCGGCGCCCGCTCGCGGCGCTCGAGCGCCGGCACCTGGAACTCCGCCCTGGTCCGCGTGAACGCGCGCGGCGGCCTGGTCTACCCCCGCCGCGACGGGCACCGGCTGCCCGACTTCGGCCACACCGGCTACCACCGCGGCGGCCGGGACATCCCCGACGTCCCCGTGGTCCACTCGATCGCCCCGTTGCCCGAGGGTGCGGACAACCACGACCACATCGAGGCCGCCATCGCGGTGGTCGGTGCCCTGCCGGTGGGCGAGGACGGGTTCCGAGGCGCGCTGCTGCTCGAGGCCGGCGTGTACGTGGTGAGCCGCACGATCGACCAGCCCTACAGCGGCGTCGTCATCCGGGGTGTCGGCGACGGCGCCGATCCGGCGACGAACACGATCATCCGGCCGCAGGGCGGGGACCCGGAGCGCAACGCCATCGTCATCGGCGACAACGGCAACTGGGACGGTGAGGTGCCCGGCACCCGCACCGATCTCGTCAGCGACCTCGTGCGCGTGGCGGACGCTGCCTTCACGGTGGCGGACGCCTCGGGCCTGAGCGTCGGTGACAACATCATCATCACCCACCCGTGCACCCAGGAATGGATCGACGCCGTCGACGGCGGCGGCACCGGCATCGACGCACCGTGGACGCCGGGACAGCTCCCGATCGTGTACAACCGGTACGTCACCGCCATCATCGGCAACCGGGTGAGTGTCGACGTGCCGCTGTTCACGACCCTCGACCGGTCCCTGTCCCAGAGTTACGTCTACGTGTGGGACCAGGCACGTCGCGTCACCGAGGTCGGCATCGAGGACCTGCGGGTGGACGTCGCCTACGACGGCCCGACCACGCAGAACGGGTCCCACGCCAAGCACGCGATCCGGATCCGTCAGGCCGAGGACGCCTGGGTGCGCCGGTGCACCGTGCTGCACTTCAGCCAGTCCGGCATCGTCACGGGCACCACCACGCGGGCCACGGTCGTCGCCTGCCACGCGCTGGACCCGGTCTCCGAGATCACCGGGAGCATGCGCTACAACTTCAACCTGGAACGCAACTCCCAGCAGGTGCTGTTCACGGACTGCCACGCCACCGAGTCCCGGCACGCGTTCGTCTCGAACGGGACGAGCTCGGTCTCCGGCGTGGTGTTCCACCGCACCACCGCGACCGGTTCGCACACCTCGAGCGAGGGGCACCGGCAATGGACCCAGGGGCTGTTGTTCGACAACCACACCGAGCTCGAGCCGAACAGCGAGCGCACCATCGGTCTGTACAACCGTGGCGACTGGGGCACCGGGCACGGCTGGTCCGCGGTGCACTCGGTGGCCTGGAACACCGACACGGCCGGCACCCAACTGGTCGTCCAGCGCCCACCGACCGGGCAGAACTACGCGATCGGGTGCTTCGGCGAGGTCACCGGCGACGGCCCGTACCCGCACCCCGAGGGCTGGATCGAGGGCACCGATCGCGGCGCACTGAACCCGGAGTCGCTCTACGAGGCCCAGCTCGCGGACCGGCTCCGCTAGACCCGCCCGCGCGGGGCGTCCGCGATTTATCACGGGCGCCCCCTTGCGGCCCTTGCTAGGTTCTCTGAGAGGTTGATCACACGGCGTCAGAACGGCGGGATCGATGTCCGGATCGAACACAGCAGGTGGGGCCATGACGCCCCTCGAACAGGACCAGCGGTCAAGGGCGACCATGATGCTGGTCCTGGCCACCATCGGGTTCGGCGTCAACTTCTGGGCGTGGTCCCTGATCTCGCCGCTCGGGGGTGACTACGGCGAGCGCCTCGACCTCACCGGCTTCCAGCAGTCGGCGCTGGTGGCGACGCCCGTGCTCGTCGGATCGCTCGGGCGGATCCCGATCGGAGCGCTGACCGACCGGTACGGCGCGAAGCTCATGTTCCCGCTCGTGAGCGTGCTGACCATCGTCCCGGTGCTGTTCATCGCCTTCGTGGCGGACTCGTTCCCGATGATGCTGCTCGGCGGGTTCTTCCTCGGCCTCGGTGGCACCTCGTTCGCGATCGGCGTGCCGTTCGTATCCTCCTGGTACCAGGTCAGCAAGCGCGGCGCCGCGCTCGGGATCTTCGGGATGGGCACCGCCGGCACCGCGGTCTCGGCGTTCACCACCGTGCCGCTCGCCGACTCCTTCGGCAGGCAGGCGCCGTTCGTGCTGGTCAGCGTGATCCTGGCCGCGTACGCCCTGGTCAGCTTCCTGATGCTCCGGGAGTCCCCGGACCGCCCGAAACCGGCGGGCTCGTTCGTCGCCAACACCGCGTCGACGATGAAGCTCGGGGTCACCTGGCAACTGGCCGCGCTGTACGCACTCGGTTTCGGTGGGTTCGTCGCGTTCAGCGTGTACCTGCCCACCTACCTGGTGAACGCCTACGGCCTCACCGGGACCGATGCCTCGTTCCGGACGGCCGTGTTCGTCATCCTGGCGGTGGTCGCCCGGCCGATCGGCGGCGCACTCTCGGACCGGATCGGCGCGATCAAGGTGCTCCTCGTGAGCTTCGCGGCCACCGGGGTGTTCGCGGCCATCGATGCGATCGGCCTGCCGCTCGTGCCGATCCCGACCGCCGCGTTCCTGGGCATGGCCGCCACCCTCGGCGCCGCGTCCGGCGCCACGTTCGCACTCGTCGGGCAGGTCGCGCCGCCGAACAAGGTCGGGTCCGTCACCGGGGTGGTCGGTGCCGCCGGCGGCCTCGGTGGATTCGTGCCGCCACTCGTCATGGGCGCCACCTATGACGCGCTCGGCAGCTACACGGTCGGGTACGTCCTGCTCGCGCTCGTCGCCTTCGGCATGGCCGCCTTCACGTGGGGTCCGGTCCGTAAGGCCGCTCTGCGCCGCGCCGAAACCGCGGCCGCCGCCGCAGACCCAGCTGCACCCACCGGAGGGAACCCGTCATGACCACGCAGCAGACGCCACCACCCGGGCTGGACACCGGGATCGTGGAGGGCCTGCTCAAGGCCCGGCGGTTCTTCAAGCCCAAGGAGGTCTCGGCGGACCTGCGCACGCTGCACCGGGCCGGCGGGCGGGACGCGGACACGTTCTATCGGGACCGCTGGGCGCACGACAAGGTGGTCCGGTCCACCCACGGGGTCAACTGCACCGGTTCCTGCTCCTGGAAGGTGTACGTCAAGGACGGCATCATCACCTGGGAGGCGCAGCAGACCGACTATCCCAGCGCCGGCCCGGACCGCCCCGACTACGAGCCGCGGGGCTGCCCGCGCGGCGCCGCGTTCTCCTGGTACACCTACTCCCCCACCCGGGTCCGCTACCCGTACGTGCGCGGCGTCCTGCTCGAGATGTACCGGGAGGCGAAGGCCCGCCTCGGTGACCCGGTACTCGCCTGGCGGGACATCACCGGCGACCCGGAGCGGTCCAGACGGTACAAGTCCGCCCGCGGCAAGGGTGGCCTGGTCCGCGCCGGCTGGGGCGAGGCGGTCGAGATGATCGCCGCCGCGCACGTGGCGACGATCGCCGACCACGGGCCGGACCGGATCGCCGGGTTCTCCCCGATCCCGGCGATGTCGATGGTCTCCCACGGCGTCGGGTCCCGGTTCTACTCCCTCATCGGCGGCGCGATGCTGTCCTTCTACGACTGGTACGCCGACCTCCCGGTCGCCTCGCCGCAGGTGTTCGGGGACCAGACGGACGTACCCGAGTCCGGCGACTGGTGGGACGCCGGCTACCTGATCATGTGGGGCTCGAACGTCCCGGTGACCCGCACCCCGGACGCGCACTGGATGGTCGAGGCCCGCTACCGGGGCCAGAAGGTCATCGCGGTCGCCCCGGACTACGCGGACAACGTCAAGTTCGCCGACGAGTGGCTCGCCCCGGTGCCGGGCACGGACGGCGCCCTGGCGATGGCGATGGGTCATGTGGTGCTCAAGGAGTTCTTCGTCGACCGCCGCACGCCGTACTTCGTCGACTACGCACGCTCGTACACCGACCTCCCGTTCCTGATCCGGCTCGAGCCCGACGGCGAGGGCTATGTTCCGGGGAAGTTCCTCACCGCCGCGGACCTGCCGCCGAGCACCCCCGGCCGGGGCGAGCACGACGAGTTCAAGACCGTGGTCCTCGACGAGTCCACCGGCGCCCCGGTCGTCCCGAACGGGTCCCTCGGTTTCCGGTTCGGGGAGGCGGGCGCCGGTAGGTGGAACCTGGACCTCGAAGGGGTCACCCCCGCGCTGAGCGTCGCCGATGCCGCGTCGGCGGCAGCCGGGCCGGGCGCGGTCCCGGACGCCGTGCCGGTCACGCTGCCCCGCTTCGACACCCCCGACGGCGCCGCCGCCGAGATCGTGCGCGGGGTTCCGGTACGCCGGGTCGGCGCGCACCTGGTCACCACGGTCTTCGACCTGCTGCTCGCCCAGTACGGCGTGGGCCGCGACGGCCTGCCCGGCCGGTGGCCCACCGGCTACGACGACGCCTCCTCGCCCTGCACCCCCGCGTGGCAGGAGGCCATCACCGGCGTGCCCGCGAAGAAGGCCGCGAAGATCGGCCGGGAGTTCGCCGCGAACGCGGAGGAGTCGCAGGGCCGCTCGATGATCCTGATGGGCGCCGGGACGAACCACTGGTTCCACTCCGACGCCATCTACCGGGCCTTCCTCACCCTCACCACGATCACCGGGTCGCAGGGCCGCAACGGCGGCGGCTGGGCACACTACGTCGGCCAGGAGAAGGTGCGTCCACTGACCGGGTTCACCCAGTACGCGAACGCCCTCGACTGGTCCCGCCCGCCGCGGCACATGATCCAGACGGCGTACTGGTTCCTGCACACCGACCAGTTCCGCTACGACGCCTTCACCGCCGACGAGCTGTCCGGCCGCCCGGGTGGCCGCTGGGCCGGCATGACGACGGCGGACATCCTCGCCCAGTCCGCCCGGCTCGGCTGGTCCCCGTCCTACCCCACCTTCGACCGCAGTTCGCTGCAGGTCGTCGACGACGCCGAGGCCGCCGGACAGGACGTCGGCACGTACGTCCCGGCCCAGCTCAAGAGCGGGGAGCTGCGGTTCGCCGCGGAGGACCCGGACGCGCCCGAGAACTTCCCCAGGGTGCTCGGCATCTGGCGCTCGAACCTGCTCGGCAGCTCCGCCAAGGGCGACGAGTACTTCCTGCGGCACCTGCTCGGCACCGACCACTCCGTCAACGCCACCGAGACGCCACCGGACAAACGCCCACGGGACGTCGTCTGGCGGGACGAGGCACCAGCCGGCAAGCTCGACCTGCTGTTCACGCTCGACTTCCGGATGACCTCCACCACGATCTTCTCCGACATCGTGCTGCCGGCGGCCACCTGGTACGAGAAGTACGACCTGTCCAGCACGGACATGCACCCGTACGTGAACTCGTTCAACCCCGCGATCGCCCCGCCGTGGCAGGCCCGCACCGACTTCGAGGCGTTCCACAACATCGCCGCGGAGTTCTCCGAGCAGGCGCGCACACACCTCGGCACCCGCAAGGACCTGGTCGCCGTGCCACTCACGCACGACACCCCGGATGCGCTCGCGACGCCGTCGGGCATCGTCAAGGACTGGAAGTTCGGCGAGTGCGAGCCGATCCCGGGCAGGACGATGCCGAAGCTCGTCGTCGTCGAACGGGACTACACGGCGATCGCGGACAAGATGCGCTCGGCCGGCCCGCTCCTGGCCGAGCTCGGGGCAACCACGAAGGGCATCACGTTCGACCTGGCCCACGAGGTGGACCTCCTGCGCGACCTGAACGGGCCGGCGCGCGGCGGCGTGGCCGAGGGCCGGCCGGCGCTGGAGCAGGACCGCCAGGTCTGCGAGTTCATCCTGTCCCTGTCCGGGACCACGAACGGGCACCTGGCCACCGCCGGCTTCCACACGCTGGAGCAGCGCACCGGCCAACCGATGGCCGACCTGGCCGCGGAGCACGAGGGCAGGCGGATCCGGTTCGCGGACACCCAGGCCGCCCCCACCCCGGTGATCACCTCGCCGGAGTGGTCCGGCTCGGAGAGCGGCGGGCGCCGGTACTCGGCCTTCACGATCAACGTCGAGCGGCTCAAGCCCTGGCACACGCTCAGCGGCCGGCAGTCGTTCTACCTCGACCACGACTGGATGACCGAGATCGGGGAGAACATGCCGATCTACCGGCCGCCCCTGAACATGGCAGTGCTGTTCGGGGAGACCGCCGTGGGCGAGCGCGCCGACGGTACCGCGGGCACCACGATCGCGGTCCGGTACCTCACCCCGCACAACAAGTGGTCGATCCACTCCGAGTATCAGGACAACCTGCTCATGCTGAGCCTGTCCCGCGGCGGCCCGGCGGTCTGGATGTCCAACCTCGACGCCGCCAAGATCGGCGTCTCGGACAACGACTGGATCGAATGCGTGAACCGCAACGGGGTGGTCGTGGCCCGGGCGATCGTCTCCCACCGGATGCCCGAGGGCACGGTGTACATGCACCACGCGCAGGACCGGCTCATCGACGTGCCCCTGTCGGAGAAGTCCGGCAAGCGGGGCGGCATCCACAACTCCCTCACCCGGATCATGATGAAACCCACGCACCTGGTGGGCGGATACGCGCAGCTGTCCTACGCGTTCAACTACATCGGCCCCACCGGCAACCAGCGCGACGAGGTCACGCTGATCCGCCGTCGTTCCCAGGAGGTGCAGTACTGATGCGCGTCATGGCACAGATGGCGATGGTGATGAACCTGGACAAGTGCATCGGCTGCCACACCTGTTCGGTCACCTGCAAGCAGGCATGGACGAACCGGTCCGGCACCGAGTACGTCTGGTTCAACAACGTGGAGACCCGCCCGGGTCAGGGCTACCCTCGCACCTACCAGGACCAGGACACCTGGCAGGGCGGCTGGACCCTCACCAAGCGCGGCCGGCTCAAGCTCAAGGCCGGTGGCCGCCTGAAGAACCTCGCGACGATCTTCGCCAGCCCGAAGATGCCCTCGATGAGCGACTACTACGAGCCGTGGACCTACGACTACGAGTCCCTCACCACCGCCCCCGCCCAGCAGCACACCCCGGTCGCCCGCCCGAAGTCGCTGCTGTCCGGCAAGGACATGAACATCAGCTGGAGCGCGAACTGGGACGACAACCTGGCCGGCTCCACCGAGATCGTGCCCGGTGACCCGGTGCTGGCGAAGGTCTCGGACAAGGTCAAGCTCGAGTTCGAGCAGACCTTCATGTTCTACCTGCCACGCATCTGCGAACACTGCCTGAACCCCGCGTGCGCCGCCTCCTGCCCCTCCGGTGCGATCTACAAGCGCGAGGAGGACGGCATCGTCCTGGTGGACCAGGACGCCTGCCGGGGCTGGCGCAAGTGCGTCACCGGATGCCCGTACAAGAAGGTCTACTTCAACCACCGCACCGGCAAGGCGGAGAAGTGCACGTTCTGCTTCCCGCGCATCGAGGTCGGCCTGCCGACGGTGTGCGCGGAGACCTGCGTGGGCCGGCTGCGCTACATCGGCCTGGTCCTCTACGACGCCGACCGGGTCCTCGCCGCGGCCTCGGTCCAGGACGAGAAGGACCTCCTGCGGGCTCAGCGGGACTGCTTCCTCGACCCCCACGACCCCGCGGTGGTCGACGCCGCCGAGGCGGCCGGGATCGCCCACGACTGGGTGCTCGCCGCCCAGCGCTCCCCCATCTGGTCGCTCATCAACGACTACGAGGTGGCACTGCCGCTGCACCCCGAGTACCGGACCATGCCGATGGTCTGGTACATCCCGCCGCTGTCACCGGTGGTCGACGTGGTCGCCGAGACCGGCGAGGACGCCGAGGACCCGGGCAACCTGTTCGCCGCGATCGACACGCTGCGGATCCCGGTCGCCTACCTCGCCGAGCTGTTCACCGCCGGGGACCCCGTTCCCGTCACGAACGTGCTCCGCCGCCTGGCCGCGATGCGCTCGTACATGCGCGAGATCAACATGGGCCGCGAGCCCGAGGAGTCCATCGCCACCGCCGTCGGCATGACCGGCGCCGACATCCGCGGCATGTACCGGCTGCTCGCGCTGGCCAAGTACGACGAGCGGTACGTCATCCCGCCCACGCACGCCGAGCAGGCGCACGGCCTGGAGGAGATCGCCACGGAATGCTCGTTGGATTACGACGGCGGACCGGGCATGGGTGGTTCCGGCCCGTTCGGCGAGGGGTCGGGTTCGCAGACGCCGCTCGCGGTGGAGAACTTCGCCGCCCTGAAGACGCGGCAGCGCTCCGACTTCGGCACCGACCCCGCGGACAAGGCCGCCCGGGTGAACCTGCTCAACTGGGACGGCAACGGCAGCCCGTCGGGACTCTTCCCGGAGCGTCGGAGCACCGACGACCCGGCCGACGGCGAGAACCGGTCATGAAGCAGCTGCTCACGCTCCGCCGGGACCGGCCCCGCGCCGGTGAGGGCACCGACGCCCTCATCTACCGCATCGCCGCCTTCCTGCTCGAGTACCCCGACGCGAACCTGGCCGACCGGCTCCCGGCCCTCGCCACCGCCGTCGGGACCTTGCCCGAGCCGGCCCGCCGCGACCTCGGCCGCCTCGTCGACCACCTGGCCGCGGGCGACGACCAGGCGATCGGCGCCGAGTACGTGCGCACGTTCGACCTGGACCGCCGCCGGGCCCTGTACCTGACCTACTACGCGTTCGGGGACACCCGCAAGCGCGGCATGGCGATGCTCGACTTCAAGTCCGCCTACCGGCAGAGCGGGCTCGAGCTCTCCGACGACGAGCTGCCCGACCACCTGTGCGTGGTGCTCGAGTTCGCCGCCACCACCGATCTGGCCTGGGGCCGTGAGCTGCTGCTCAAGCACCGTGCCGGGCTCGAGGTGCTCCGGGTCGCCCTGCGGGAGGCCGGCTCCCCGTACGCGGGCGCGCTCACGGCCGTCTGTGCCACCCTCCCACCGCTGGCCGGCGAGGAGGAGAAGGCCATCGCCACCCTCATCGCGGCCGGACCGCCCGAGGAGGAGGTCGGTCTGGAACCGTTCGCTCCACCGTCCTACATGGGAGAGAGTCGATGACCACGCTGCTCTGGGTGATCGTGCCGTACGTGGCGCTCGCCATCTTCGTCGTCGGGCACATCTGGCGCTATCGCTACGACAAGTTCGGGTGGACCACCCGCTCCTCCCAGCTCTACGAGGACCGGCTGCTGCGCTGGGGCAGCCCGCTGTTCCACTTCGGCATCCTGTTCGTGTTCCTCGGCCACGTGATGGGCCTGGTGATCCCGAAGAACTGGACCGACGCGATCGGGATGTCCGAGGAGCTCTACCACTTCCTCGCGATAGCGGTCGGTGGGATCGCCGGCTTCTGCACGCTCGTCGGCCTGGTGCTGCTGATCTACCGGCGCCGTACCACCGGCCCGGTGTTCCGGGCGACCACCAGGATGGACAAGGCGATGTACTTCGCCCTCGCCCTGGTGATCGCGCTGGGCCTGTGGAACACCGTCGCCGGCGGCGTACTGAACCTGGGCGGCCACTACAACTACCGCACCGGGGTCTCGGAGTGGTGGCGCAGCATCTTCTACTTCCAGCCGAAGCCGGACCTGATGGCCCAGGCGCCGCTGGGCTTCCAGCTGCACGCGATGACGGCGATGGTGCTGTTCGCGATGTGGCCGTTCACCCGGCTGGTGCATGTGTTCAGCGTGCCGCTGTTCTACCTGTGGCGCCCCTACGTGGTGTACCGCTCACGCAGCGACCGCCTCGGGTCACGCAGCCAGCCGCGCGGGTGGGACCGGGTGGACACCCCGCGCCGCTGACCGCGCGGCCACCTCAGCGCGCCAGTTCGACCGCGAGCTCCTCGACGAGGTCGTAGCCCTCCTGCATCCCGACCTCCATCCCCGAGGAGATGATGACGTCCCGAGTCTGGATCGACTCGCAGGCCGTGAGCACGTCGAGCGTGGTCCGGCCACCGGTCTCGGTGAACGTGTAGGTGATCCGCGTCGCCTCGCCCGCCCCCTCGCCGCCGGGCATGCCCTCGAAGATCTCGGTGCACACGATCCGCTCGTCGGGCACGATCTCGAGGTACTCGCCGTGGAAGCCGACCTCGAAGCCGCCGCCGGCCACCAGTGCGTACCGCCAGGCACCGCCGACCCGCAGGTCGACGTCGGCAACCGTCACGGTGCCGCGCTGGCCGGCCCACCACCGCCTGATCAGATCCGGCTCGGTGAAGACCCGGTAGACGAGGTGCCGCGGCGCGTTGAACTCACGCGTCACAAGGATCTCGGTGTCGCTCGGCAGCGTCAGGACCGCCGTGCCCTTCGTCGTCGTCTGGCTCATGACTCGCTCTCCTTCAGTTCCTCGAGCACGGTGTCCACCGCGTCGAACCGTTCGTTCCACTGTTGCTCGTAGCGACTGACCCACTCGTGGATCGGCCGCAGCGCGTGCGCGTTCGTGCGGTACAACCGCCGACGCCCTTCATCTCGCACGTCCACCAACCCCACCTCACGCAGGACCCGCAGGTGTTTGGACGCCTGCGGCTGCCCCAGCCCGAGCAGGTCGACGACCTCGCCCACCGACCGTTCGGTGTCCGCCAGGGCATCGAGGATGTCGCGACGCAGCGGCTCCGCCACCGCGTTGAACGCATCCGCCGTCGTTGCTGCTCGTGCCATGCTCATCAATATATACCGATATGCGTATGTGTCAAGAACTCGGTCGCGACCCTTCACAGGTCAGGTGTCGGCTAGTCTCGCGGGCGTGGACCCCACGGAAGTCTTCGGATTCGTCACCGGTGCGATCTGCGTGTGGCTCGCGGTCCGCCAGAACGTGTGGACGTTCCCGATCGGGCTCGCCAACAACGCCGCGTTCCTGATCCTGTTCGCCGGCGCCGGCCTCTACGCGAACGCTGCCCTACAGGTCCTCTTCGCCGTGGTCGGGGCGCTCGGCTGGTACTGGTGGACCAGGCGCGGGCCCGACGGCGGAGCGCTCGTGGTGCGACGCACGCCCCGTTGGGCGTGGGTCGCCGTGGTCGGGGCGACGGCGGTCCTCACCGTCGCGGGTCTGTTCGCCCTGTCCGCGTGGACCGATTCCGCCGTCCCGTTCTGGGATTCGCTGACCACGTCGTCCTCCGTGGTCGCGCAGGTGATGCTCGGGCGCAAGTGGCTGGGCAACTGGACCGTATGGCTGGTCACGGACGTCATCCTGATCGGCCTCTACGCCTCGCAAGGGCTGTGGCTGACGGCGGTGCTGTATGTGGTCTACCTCGCGATGTGCGTGATCGGGATGCGCCAGTGGCGCAAGGCGCTCGGCGGTGCGGACGCGGTGGGCAGGGTGGACCCGGCCGGCGTTGACGCCGATGCCGCGGACCCGGACGCCGTGCGCACGGCGCGGGTCGGTCACCCGTGACGCGTCGGTTCCGGCACGGCCTCGTCCTTGGCAAGTTCTACCCGCTGCACGCCGGCCACCTGCACCTGATCCGGACCGCCCTCCGCTCCTGTGACCGGCTCACCGTCGAAGTGCTGGCCTCGTCCGTGGAGTCGATCCCGGCGTCGGTGCGTGCGGACTGGATCCGCGCCGAGGCGCCCCAGGCCCGGGTGGTGCACGCCGTCGACGACGCGCCCGTGGACTACGGCTCGGACGACGCCTGGGACGCCCACCTCGCCGTCATCACCTCCCTGCTCGACGGCCCCGTCGACGCGGTGTTCACCTCGGACGCGTACGGGGTGGAGCTCGCCGACCGTCTGGACGCCCAGTGGGTGCGGGTGGACCCGGCCCGCCAGGACGTGCCGGTCTCGGGGACCGCGGTGCGGGCGGATCCACACCGCCACTGGTGGGCACTGCCGGCCCCGGTACGCGCGTACCTGACCACACGCGTCGTGGTCCTCGGCGCGGAGTCCACCGGCACCACCACCCTGGCCGGGGATCTGACCACCCACTACGGCACGCCGGAGGTGCCCGAGTTCGGGCGCACCTGGAGCGAGTTCCGGCCCGGTGGGCTGACGTCCACCTGGCACTCGAGCGAGTTCGACCTGGTCGCCGCCGAGCAGGCCCGGCTCGAGGACGACGCCGCTGCCCGGACCCCGCGACCGCTGCTCATCGCGGACACCGACGTGCTCGCCACCACGGTCTGGCACGAGCGGTATGTGGGCGCCGCGTCACCCTCGGTGACGGCCCTCGCCGCGCGCCGGCGTCCCGATCTGTACCTGCTCACCGGCGACGAGATCGGCTTCGTCCAGGACGGGCTGCGCGACGGCGAACACCTGCGGCACGCGATGACCGCTCGCTTCCGCGAGGTCCTCGACGGCTCCGGCGTGCCCTGGCATGAACTGCGGGGCTCCCCCACCGATAGGCTCGCGGCCGCCGTCGACCTCATCGACGCCCTCGACCACGGCCGACGCCTGGCCGACCCAGTGCCCCAGGCCGGCACCGACGCGCACCGCGCAGGAAGCAGGACCCGCCGATGAACGAGGCCGAAGCACCCCGGAGCGACGGGGCGGGCACCAGCGCGGGTCCGCCCGCCGCCGTCGGGCAGGGTCTGCGCAGCGACGTTTCCGCCGCCCCCACCCTGCCCACCGCGGGCGGCGAGGACCGGCGCGAACTGAGCGTGGACGACCTGTTCGCCCCGCTCGCGCCGGAGTCGGCAGGGCCCACCGGCCTCGACGAGAAGCTGCGGCAGGCCTACTTCTGGATCGTCAACCACGCGATCATCTCCCCGCACTACGACATCGAGTTCGAACGCCCGGGCGCGGCCGGCCGCTCCTTCGCGCTCGGGGACAGCGCGGCGGAGCTGCGGCTGCCGTCCGCGCAGTCCTACTCGAGCTTCGTGCTGCTGCCGCTGCTCACCTTCGCCGTGCGCGGACGCTGCCTGCTGCTCGGCGGGCCCGGCCGTGGGAAGACCGCGTCCGCGGTGCTGATGGGGATCCTCGCCGGCTACCCGATCCGTGAGGTCCGCCGGGCCATGCAGCACGGCCACCCGCAGCTGACCGTGACGGACATGTTCGGCACGCCGCTGCCGAAGGACCTGATCTCGGCCGACTCCCTCGGCGAGGTGGACGTCGCCTGGCGCACCTGGCTCGGCATGCGGGTGAAGATCGTGGACGAGTACAACCGGATCCCGACGCGCACCCAGTCGGCGCTGCTCACCGTGCTCGCGGACGGCTACGTCGAGGTCTACGACCAGATCTACTCCACCGGCGCCTCCGCCTGGTACCTGACCGCCAACGACGACGCCGGCGGCGGCACCTACCAGGTGGTCGAGGCGCTCAAGGACCGCATCGACGTCGTGGCGCACGCGCTGCCGTTCAACACCCGGTTCCTCGACCAGCTCGTGGACCGCGCCGCGCGACGGCTCCGTCCCGAGGAGCAGGTGCCGGAGGGCATCGTGTTCACCGAGGCCGAACACGACTCCCTCGACGCCGCGATCCGGGCCCTGCCGCTGCCGTCCGACGTGCGCCGCCGGATCGAGTTCTTCGCCGCCCAGCTGGAGTTCCTCGAGCGCGCCGGCGTGCAGTTCGAGTACCGCACGAAGGACACCGCCCGCCTCGCCGGTGCGGACGTGCACCAGATCGCCGCCCAGGACACCGGGCGGGACCGGCTCTCCGACGTCGGCACCTCCGCCCTGAACGGGCTCTCGGTCCGGTCCCTGCAGTCGCTCATCTCCTACTCGAAGGCGATGGCGTTCTTCCGGGGCCGCCCCGAGGTGGGCATCGAGGACGTCCGCGCGGTGCTGCCGTTCGTGCTGCACGACAAGATCAGCCCCGACCTGCGGGCCGGAGTGTTCGACGGAGACGAGGGCGCCCCGCTGCGCACCGACCGGATCTCCTGGCTGCGCGGGATCTTCGACGACGCGTGCGCCCAGTACGACACGCTCGACCGGGACGGCAGCGATGCGGTCGGTGAGATCCTGGACGAGCTGCATGCCGGGCTCGACGGCGTGGATGCCCCGAGCGTGCGGGTGCGGCTGGCCCGGATCGAGCGGGTGCTCGACTCCTGGTCGATGGCTCGCAAGCTCTACGGGCACCTGTACGACGACGCACTCGCGCTGAAGTACGCACACCAGCGCTACACGAACTACCTGACCTGGCTGTCCTCGAACCCGTGAGCGCGACCGAGGTGGCAGCGCAGCCGGGTGGCGCCTGGCGCGCCTGGGCGGTGGGCCGACGCTCCCATGTCGGTGACGTCCTGGCCCGCGCCCAGGCGGCCGGAGCCACCCGGGCGGACCTGCACCGGGCGCTCCAGGGCCTCGGGGTGATGCTCGACGGCGTCGCGACGGCCGGTCTGCCGGCTCGGCGTTTCGACGCCCTCGCCGAGGAGTCGCTGGCCCGCGCCGCCGCGCGCGTGAGCGCGCACCGGTGGCATCCGCACGACCCGACGACCGCGGTGCTGCTCGACTGGGTCCCCCGGCTCGCACCGGCACTCGGCCCGGATCCCGCGGCCGCGCTGACGGACCTGATCACGGCCGTCAGCCGGCTGCGCGGCACCGTCGACGCGGCCCGCTGGCGCGACCTCGTCGGCGCCGCCATGTCGGGTGCGACGGACCCGACCCACCTGCGCGGCGCCGTCACCGTCGCGGCCTGGCGGTGCGGCGCGGTCCAGTGGCGAAGCGCGGCCCTCGGCGCGGCCGTCGACCTGCCCCCGTCCGTGCTCGGTGGTGCGGCGCGGCTGCGCCCTGGCGGGGCGGCCGGCTCGCCGTGGGAAGCCCCCGTGGCCGCCGCCGACACCGACCCCCGGGGCGTGTTGGCCCGGAACGCGCAGGACCCCTGGTGGTGGCCCGGCCTGACGGGGCCGTGGCGGGTCGGCGGCTTCCGCGGGTTCGGAGGGCCGTGGGTCCGGATCCCGGAACTGCTCGGCGGGGACGGGCTGCGCTGGTGGGTGCGTACCCCGTCCGCGCCCGGCGACGGCCCTGCCGGCGCCGAGAACATCGAGCCCGTACAGCCGGAGGGCGACCTCCCGACCTACCGGTACTGGGAGGTCCGCGCCGATGTCCACGGCTCCCGGGCCGTGCCGCGGCCGGCCCCCGCCGGAGGTGACCGGCCCGCCTGGGCCGCGCCCTCGCCGTCGGGCAGCTCCGGCCCATCCAGCACTGTGACCGTGCGAGCCCACGAGCACTCCTACTACCTGCACGTGGAGCGGCGATGAGGGCCGCGGCGCGACAGCAGCTCGCCGCCCGGTGGGACGCGGCGTGGCCGGACGCCCTCGCCGCGTGGGGCGCTCACCTGCGCCTGCGCGGCCCGGAACTGATCGGCGTGACCGACCGGCCGCAGGGCGTGCGGTCCTTCGCCTGGTTCAACCTGCGCGACGTCCGGGTCTCGATCGCCATCGACCTCATCAAACAGATGGGGCTGAGCGACCTACCCACCGAGATCCTCGCCCACGAGGTGGGCCACCACGTGCTCTCGCCGGGCGACCTCGGCACCGCCGCCCGAGTGCTGGTCCGGATGCGGCTGGGCCTCGTGGACCGCGACGACCTCGCCCCCGTGATGGCGAACCTGTGGTCGGACCTGCTCATCAACGACCGTCTGCAGCGCCGGGCCGGTCTGCGCATGGACGAGGTCTGGCGCCGCATCGGCCCGCCGCGTCGCGACGACACCATCATGCGGCTCGTGATGCGGACCGACGAGCTGCTCTGGTCGCAGCCGACCGGATCGCTCGCCGGCCCCGACGTTCCGGACCGCCCCGTCGAGCGGGAGGCGCAGCTGCTCGCCCGAGCGGTCCGCGCCTACGCCGACGACCCGGTCGGCGGCGCGGCGGGCTTCGGAGCACTGGTCCGTCAGCTCGTTCCCGATCCCGAGGAGATGCCGATGCGCACCCTCTGGCGCGTCGTGTGTCATCAGCAGGAGGACGGCGGCGGCATCCCGTCCGGCCTCGCGAGCGACCCGTCGCTCGCGGCGCCGGCCGTGCATCCCAGCCTCGACCCTCGAGTGGTGCCGAACGTGCCGGGGTCCGACGAGCCGGAGGCGTCCGATCAGGCGGACCAGGGCTCCGGTCACGTCACGAACCCACAGCCCCACGGGCTCGAGCCGGCCGCGTACGCGGCGGTACTGCGTCAGCTCGGCCTCGAGTCGGACCCGGTCCGGGCCGCGATCGCCTGGTACACCGAGAACGCCGCACCGCATCTGGTGCCGTTCCCGAGCACCCTCTCCCCCGCCCACCCCGATCCGCTGTTGGCCGGCCTCACCGACTGGGATGTCGGCGAGGACCTCGGCCAGATCGACTGGCCCGGGTCGCTGGTCCGCAGCCCGGTGCCGATCCCGGGGGTGACGTTGCAGCGCCGGGACTACCTCAGCGACGCCGGCACCGAACCGGACCGGTTGCCCGTCGACCTCGACCTGTACCTCGACTCCTCCGGCTCCATCCCCGATCCGCGGCGGCAGCGCTCCCCGCTCGCCCTGGCCGGCGCGATCATGGCCCTCTCGGCGCTGCGCGCCGGGGCCAGGGTGCAGGCGACCACGTGGGCCGGCCCCAACGAGGTCGCCGGCACCGACGGATTCACCGAGAACGCCGACGAGGTGCTGGCCGCCGTCGTGGCCTACTTCGGCGGGAGCACCTCGTTCCCGCTCGAGCACCTGGTCGCCACGCACCTCGGCACCGGTACGCAGGACCGGCCACGCGAGAGCAGTGGGACGGGCCGTCGGTGCCACATCGCCGTCGTCTCCGACTCGGGGATCAACTCCATGTTCATGCGGAACCGGGAGACGACGAGCGAGGCGGCGGACTGCCTCGTGGCCGCCCGCGGTGGCGGCTCCCTGATCCTGAACCTCGGGCAGTCCTCGCGCAAGCAGTATGCCGAGATGGCCGGCGCCTACGACGTCTACACCGTTTCCACCTGGGACGACCTGATCCCGTTCGCCCGGGACTTCGCCGCCCGGGTCTGGGATCTCGAGATTGCGGAGAACAGACGATGAGAGCCGCCTCACGCCCGGCGTCGAACGGGCCGGCCGGGCGCACCGGGACCGCGCCCGGGCCGGCCCTGGCCGACCTCATGCGCGACCTCGCCGCGACGCCGCCGGACGTGTGGGATCCGGGGGTGGACGCCCTGGCGCTGTGGTCGGACACCCTCGCCGACGTCGCCCGCGAACGTCCGGACGGCCGGGACGCCCACGGCCCGGCCGAGCCGCTCGCACCGCTCGCGCAGGGGCCGACCCGCGCCGCCATCGGGATCCTCGCGGCGCTCCTGCACGGTCCCGCCCTGCGTCCGTGGACCGGCTGGTGGGCCTCGGAGCGGCTGACCGAGGCGGCGCAACGGATGGTCGGCACCCTCGCGGCGTACGTGCCGCCGACGCAGTGGGTGGCCGACTCGCGGTCCCGGGAAGAGGCGGCCCGCTTGTTCCTCGAGCTGCTCGGGCTGCGCCCGGCCGGGGAGAGCGAGGCGGTCGCGACGGACCGGCTGACCGCGCTGAGCAGTCCCGCGCTCGCCGCGGCGCTGGCCGAGTTGGCCCAGGAGCAGCGCCGAGCGGCCGAGCTCGCCGCGCAACTGGCGGACAAACGGGCCCGTGAGGCCGCCGCGAGGACCACCTATGTCTGAGGATCCCATGGACACCGCACCTGCTCGAGGACTGCCGCCGCACCACGACGGCGACCCGGTCCTGGGCGAGTACGAGCCGTTCGCGGACACCGCACTCACCGACGCCGAACGCTGGCCGACCCTGACCGGGACCGGCGCGGCGCGGCTGGCCGCGCTGAGGGCGCACCCGCACGCCCCCGCGTGGGTGCACGAGTGCGGCGACCGCCTCGGCGTCGACGACCTCGCCGCGTTGGCGCACCTGCACTCCGAGATCAGCGGGATCGAGCCACCTCGCGCAGGCTCCGCGGCGCCGTCGTGGGTCACCGGCCTGCTCGAGCGGGCCGCCATCACCGTGCCCCGGTACCGGCGGACCTGGCGCGGCGCACCACCGGCGTTCGCGGACGTGCCCACCATCGCCCGGGCCGACCTGGCCGCGGACCTCGCCTCGTTCGTGCCCGTGGACCGTTCCCTCGCTAACGCGTTCACGGGGACGAGCACAGGCAGTACCGGTGCCGCGCTGGTCCTGCCCCAGCACGCCCGCGCGGTGGGCTCGGACCTGATCCAGCTGCGCCGGCTCGTCGCGCTCGCCGACGCCAGCTGGGTCCCGGATCCCGGCCGCCTCGCGGTGCTCAGCGTCGTCTCCCAGGAGACCGCCTTCACGTATGCGAGCCTGCTCTCGGCATTCGAGCAGGCGGGCATGGCCCGCATCAACCTGCACCCCAGCGCCTGGCGCCGGCCCGGCGACCGGGAGGCGTTCCTCGCCGCCATCGACCCGCAGGTGATCACGTCCACGCCGTCGGCGCTCGTGGATCTCGCCGAGATCGAGGTCGCGCTGCACCCGGTCGCCGTCATCAGCGGCGCCAACGCGCTCTCCCCCGCGGCCCGGGACCTGCTCCGTGCCCGCTGGAGCGCACCCGTCATCGACCTGTACGGGCTGATGGAGACCGGGCCGGTCGCCGCCTCGGTCGACGGCGGACCGCACGTCCTGCTCCCACGTGAGCACCACGTCGAGGTGCTCGACGCGCACGGACGAGGCGTCGCCGCCGGGCAGCGCGGCGAGATCGTGGTGACCTCAGCGGAGAACCCGTACCTGCCGCTGCTGCGGTACCGCACCGGTGATCACGCGACCCTCACCGAGGACGGCGCCCTGGCCGACCTCGAGGGCCGGACCCCGGTGCGGTTCGCGGCCTCCGACGGCACCTGGGTGGACGCCGTCGGCCTGACCCAGGTGCTCCAGGCCCACGGCACGCTCGCGTGGCACCTGCACCAGGGCGCCGATGGCACGCTCGGTCTGCGGGCCGTCGGCGGCGACGAGGAGCCGGCCCTGCGCAGCATCGAGCGCCTGCTCGGGCGCCGCCCACGCAGCGTGCGCCTGGCCCGGCCCGCCGACCTCGGCCCGGGAAAACCTCGCCGCTTCAGCTCCGACCTTCCCGGCGCCACGCCGTAGTGCGTCGATCAGGCGTACCTTCGCCCACGTGAGCACTCCACCCACGCAGCCCCCCGCGCCGGCCGTACCCGACCATCCGGCAGCGCCTCCCGTCATCGTCGTCGTCACGATCGCCGAGCGGCGCGCCGCCCTCGAGTCCGAGTTCACCAGCCGGTACGCGCGGGACTACGACGTGCGCACCGTGGTCGAGGGCCCGGCGGCCAAGGCCATGCTCGTCCAGCTCGTCACCGGTGGCCGGGACGTCGCCCTGGTGGGCGTCGACCACGGCGTCAGCGGCGACGCGCTGATGCTGATGGACGCGCTCCGGCTCAAGACCCCACGCAGCCGCCGGATCATCCTTGCCGCGCCGGAGGCGTTCTTCACAGGGCTGGCCGGGCTGCGCGCCGCCCTGGCGCAGGGGCGCATCGACAGCTACCTGATGATCCCGCAGGGCCCGCGCGACGAGGAGTTCCACAGCGCCATCTCGGACTTCCTCTCGGACTGGGCCTGGTCCTCCCGGGCACCCGAGGTCACCCAGGTCTCCATCGTGGATGACGGTCGGTCCGGCGAGGTCCCGGGCATCCGCGACTTCCTCGACCGGATGGGTCTGGCGTACGCCCGGTTCTCCCCGGACAGCGAGGTCGGCCGCCGCCTGCGCGCGGCGGTGGGTCCGGACGCGGCGCTGCCGATCGTCGAGAGCCTCGGCCGCCCACCACTGGCCGGGGCGACCCAGCGGTCGGTGGCCAGCGCGTTCTACGGCACCCCGGACGACCTCGGGCCCGATCACATCGCCGACCTCCTCATCGTCGGTGCCGGTCCGGCCGGCCTCGCGGCCGCCGTCTACGGGGCCTCCGAGGCGCTGAACACCGTGGTCCTGGAGGCCGACGCCGTCGGCGGACAGGCCGGCACGAGCTCGATGATCCGCAACTACCTGGGCTTTCCCCGCGGCATCTCCGGCATGCGTCTCGCACTGCGCGCCCGGGTCCAGGCCACCCGGTTCGGCGCCCGGATCTTCACCGGACGCAACGCGATCGGCCTGCGCCCGGCCGCGGCACCGGGTCAGCCGCACGTCGTGGAGCACGAGGACGGCGAACTGCGGGCGAGGGCGGTCCTGATCGCATGCGGGGTCAGCTACCGCCGCCTCGGCGTACCCGACATCGAGTCCCTCATCGGCCGCGGCGTCTACTACGGCGCCGCCTCGAGCGTGGCCCGGGACATGGCGGGCAAGGACGTCTTCGTCGTGGGCGGGGGAAACTCCGCGGGGCAGGCGGCGCTGCACCTGGCCAGGTTCGCCCGCAGCGTCACCATCGTGGTGCGCCGGGACGGCCTGGCCGCGACGATGTCCGCCTACCTGATCAACGAGATCGGGACCCACCGCCGGATCTCGGTGCGGACCGGCTCACGGGTGGTCGACGGCGGTGGTTCCGGGTATCTGGAGTGGCTCGCCCTGGCGGGCGCCGGCAGCGAGCCCGAGCGGGTGCCCGCGGACGGGTTGTTCCTCCTGCTCGGCGCGGATCCCGGGTGCGGCTGGCTGCCGCCGGAGGTGGTCCGGGACGCCAGGGGTTTCGTCCTGACCGGTCGTGACGTGCCCACCGACCGCTGGAGCGACGGACTCCCACCCGCCCCGCTGGAGACCACGGTGCCGGGAGTCTTCGCGGCCGGGGACGTGCGCGACGGGTCGATGAAGCGGGTCGCGGCCGCCAGCGGTGAGGGCGCGTCCGCCGTCGCCCAGGTGCACACCCACCTCGCGCTCTGAACCGGGTGTGAGGGGGGCCACACTCCGGGATGCGGCGTAGACGTGCACGGAAAGGCCGCTTTCCCGTAACATCGCTTCTAGCGCAGGTCCCCACGCGGGTCGGCCCGACCGTCGATTATGACGTCGGCTCTCCTGTCCGTCGCCGCATCCGGGACGCCACGCCTCTCGAGAGTTCGGGCCAATGGTCCGGGCCTCGACCTTTCCAGGAGGATCATGCCGTCGAACGGCCGTCGCCGTACCTCGGGTCGCAACGGGACCCGTTCTGCCCGCCAGAACGACCCAGCGCCCCTGCTTCCCATCCTCGCCCGCCGGGTGCGCGAGGTGGAGGCGAAGTCCGCCAACGGCAAGGTGGGGCCGACGAACCGCACCAAGTTCCAGGTGATCGCGCTCCTGGTCCGCTCCGAGCGGGCCCGCATCAAGGCGGACGAGTCGCTCTCGGGCGGCACCCGCACCGAGCTGATGAAGCGCCTCGACGGCGTCGCCACCATCCTCGCGCGCACCGCCGCCCAGGACACCTCCCTGCTGTCGCTGCTCGAGCCGAACGGGACGCCGTCGGCCGCCACCCAGCGGATGCGCCTGGACTGGCTGCTCGAGTCCGGTGCCGAGCTCAGCGAGGAGGAACGCCAGATCAAGGCTCCGGAGCAGCGCCGCGAAGAGGTCGTGCCCGAGCAGCTCGCCGCCAAGCAGGTCGTGCCCGTCGCCGTGCGCGCGAGGGTCCGCGCGAACCCGTTCCTCGAGCCGGACCTGTCCCGGCCCGCCGACCCCGAGCCGGTCGGCTACCTGTCCGGCTGGGATCTGATCGACCCGCTGTACCGGGCCTTCGAGCAGGGCGCCGGCGGTGGCGCCGCCAGCATGGACCTGCCGCCGGTCCCGAAGATCGACCGGTTCTCCCCGCCCGGGCTCGAACTGATGCCGCACCAGATCCAGCTGCTGGAGAGCGTGCGCCGCGGCCACCGCACCTTCCTGCTGGCCGACGAGCCGGGGCTCGGCAAGACCGCCCAGGCAGTGATCGCGGCCTCCGTCGCGGACGCCTACCCGATGCTGGCCGTGGTCCCGAACGTCGTGAAGATCAATTGGTCCCGCGAAGTGGAGCGGTGGACCCCGCAGCGCCGGGTCACCGTGATCCACGGTGACGGCCGGGACATGGACGCGTTCGCCGACGTGTTCGTGGTGAACTACGCGATCCTGGACCGGCACCTGTCCTGGCTGTCCAACCTCGGGTTCCGCTCGATGGTCGTGGACGAGGCCCACTTCATCAAGAACCTCACCTCCCAGCGTTCCCAGCACGTGCTGTCCCTCGCCAAGCGGATCCGCGACCGCGAGCCCACCCACAACCCACTGCTGATGGCGCTCACCGGTACCCCGTTGATCAACGACGTCGAGGATTTCAACGCGATCTGGCAGTTCCTCGGCTGGACCGACGGCCAGCAGCCGTCCCCGCGGCTGACCCGCCGGCTCGAGGCCACCGGGCTGACCCCCGCGGATCGCGGCTTCTACCCCCAGGCCCGCGCCGCCGTCATCGACATGGGCATCGTGCGCCGCACCAAGGCCGCCGTCGCGAAGGACCTTCCCGCGAAGCGGGTGGCGGATCTTCCGGTGGAACTGGACGGCGAGATCGGCCGCTCGATCCGCGCGGCCGAGCACGAGCTCGGTCAGCGCCTCGTGAACCGGTATCTGCGCATGCTCGAGGCCCGCGAGGGTGGCATCCCGAACAACCACGAGCCGGACCTGGAGCTCATGCGGCGGGTGGCGCAGGCCGAGCTGGACTCGACCTCGCCGACCGCCGACGGCGACAACGTGTTCACGATGGTGCGCAAGATCGGGCAGGCCAAGGCCACCCTCGCCGCGGACTACGCCGCGCAGCTGGTGCACTCGGTCGGCAAGGTCGTCTTCTTCGCCAAGCACATCGACGTCATGAACACCGCCGAGCGGATGCTCGCCGACGCGGGCCTGCGCACGGTGTCGATCCGTGGCGATCAGACCACCACTCAGCGACAGGCCGCCATCGACGCCTTCCAGAAGGACCCCGACGTGTCCGTCGCGGTGTGCTCACTGCTCGCTGCCGGCGTCGGCCTCAACCTGCACGCCTCCTCCAACGTGGTCCTCGCCGAGCTCTCCTGGACCGCGGCCGAGCAGGACCAGGCGATCGACCGGGTGCACCGGATCGGTCAGGAGGAGCCGGTCACCGCCTGGCGGATCCTCGCCGCGCACACGATCGACACCAAGATCGCCGAGCTCATCGACGCCAAGCAGAGCCTGGCCGCCCGTGCCCTGGACGGCAGCGACGAGGAGATCGTCAGCAGCGACTCGGTCCAGCTCGACGCCCTCGTGCACCTGATGGTGCAGGCCCTGGAGGGCTGACCGCCCGCCGGGCAGAGGTCCCCATCGGGCCTCCGACTGCGCGCGAGCGCCGGAGCGTACCCTCGTGATCATGGGCGTCTCGACGATCTCGCCACCCACCCCCGCCACGATCCGTCGGAGCGCGGGTGTCGCGGGTCTGCTCGCCGCGGCGCTGACCCTGACGGTGGGTCACCTGGTGGCCGCGATCATCGACCCGGACGCCTCCCCGTTCATCGCCCTCGGGGGTGCCGTCGTGGACGCCACGCCCGCCTGGCTCAAGGACTTCGCGGCTTCCACGTTCGGGACCGCGGACAAGGCGGTGTTGTTCGGCTGCATGGCCCTGGTGGCCGCGGCGCTCGCCTACGGTATCGGCCTCCTCGCGGTGAGACACCCGACGGCGGCCGCGCTCGCCGTGGTCGTCCTCGCCGGAGTCTGTGGCGTGGCCGCCATGGGCCGGGCCGGTACCGGGATGCTCGCCTGGTTGCCGGCGCTGGTCGGCGCGGGCGCCGGTGTCATCGCGCTGCGCGCGATGGTCGAGACGCTCAACGGTCCCCGCGAGGACCCCGGCGACGACCTCGACGACTCGTCCCGGGACGCCGTCGGGCCCGACCGGCGCTCGTTCATGCGGTCGGCGACCGTGGTCGGCGTCGTCGCGGCGGCGTCCGCGCTCACGGGCGTGATCGTCACGGCGGCCAGGTCCACCGCCTCCAGGGCCCGCGACCTGCTCCAGCTGCCGGCCCCCGCGACGCCCGCGCCGCCGCTGCCGGACGGCGTGCAGTCCGCCACCGAGGGCGTCGAGCCGTTCGTCACCCCGAACGATGACTTCTACCGCATCGACACCGCGCTGATCGTGCCGAACGTGGATCCCGCGACGTGGACGGTCCGGGTGCACGGGCTCGTCGAGAACGAGGTCGAGCTGAACCTGGACGACCTCCTCGCGCGGGACCTCATCGAGACCCATGTGACGCTCACGTGCGTGTCCAACCCGGTGGGCGGCGACCTGGTGGGCAACGCGCTCTGGCTCGGACTACCGATCCGGGAGGTCCTCGCCGAGGCGGTGCCGCTGCCGGAGGCGGACATGGTGCTGTCCCGCAGCATCGACGGCTTCACCGCGTCCACCCCGATCGAGGTGCTCACCGACGACCGCGACGCGATCTTCGCCGTCGGGATGAACGGCGAGCCGCTGCCCACCGAGCACGGGTTCCCGGTCCGGATGGTGGTGCCGGGACTCTACGGCTACGTCTCGGCCACGAAGTGGGTCGTCGAGCTCGAGGTGACCCGGTTCGCGGATGCGAGCGCCTACTGGACCGACCGCGGCTGGTCCGAGCGCGGGCCGATCAAGACCGCTTCCCGCATCTCGGTCCCGCGTCCGAGTGCCCACGTGAGCGCCGGGGACGTGGCCGTCGGCGGGGCCGCCTGGGCCCAGCACAGAGGCATCGCGAAGGTGGAGCTCCAGGTCGACGAGGGTCCGTGGGAGGAGGCGACGCTGGCCGACGAGGCGAGTGTGGACACCTGGCGCCAGTGGTCCTGGACCTGGACCGATGCCCAGCCCGGCCAGCACACGCTGCGCTCCCGGGCCTACGACCCGGACGGCGTGCAGACCTCGACGGTCGAGGGCGTGATCCCCGACGGCGCCACCGGCTGGCACACCATCTACGTGTACGTCGACTGAGCCCAGCCGCCGTCACGCGCGGATCGTGGCGAGATGGCACTCTTGGGCATATGCAACAGACCTGGCCAGGACATCCCTACCCGCTGGGTGCCACCTACGACGGCACGGGCACGAACTTCGCGCTGTACTCCTCCGTCGCGGAGCGGGTCGAACTGTGTCTGATCGACGACGACGGGAACGAGACCCGCTGCGAGGTCACCGAGACGGACGCGTACGTGTGGCACGTCTACCTGCCCACGGTGCAGCCCGGGCAGCGGTACGGCTACCGGGTGCACGGCCCGTACGACCCTGATCGTGGCCACCGCTGCAACCCGTACAAGCTCCTGCTGGACCCCTACGCAAAGGCGATCGACGGCCAGATCGACGGCGACGAGGCCCTGTTCGCGTACCGCTTCGACGATCCCGACTTCCAGACCGTCGTCAACGACGACGACTCGCTTCCGCACACGATGACCTCGGTCGTGACGAACCCGTTCTTCGACTGGGGCCACGACCGGCCGCCGGACCGGGAGTACCACGACAGCGTTATCTACGAGGCGCACGTCAAGGGCATGACGATGCTGCACCCAGACGTGCCGGACGAGATCCGCGGCACGTACGCCGCGCTCGCGCACCCGTCGGTGGTCTCCCACCTGGTGGACCTCGGCGTGACCGCGATCGAGCTCATGCCCGTGCACCAGTTCGTCCAGGACCCCCCGCTCACGGAGAAGGGCCTGAGCAACTACTGGGGTTACAACACGATCGGCTACTTCGCCCCACACAACGGCTACTCCGCGTTCGGCACCCGGGGCGAGCAGGTGCTCGAGTTCAAGAGCCTGGTCAAGGCCATGCACGCCGCGGGCATAGAGGTCATCCTCGACGTGGTCTACAACCACACCGCCGAGGGCAACCACCTGGGCCCGACGCTGTCCTTCCGCGGGATCGACAACGCCTCCTACTACCGGCTCGTCGACGACGACAAGCGGCACTACTTCGACACCACCGGCACCGGCAACTCGCTGCTGATGCGATCCCCGCACGTGCTCCAGATGATCATGGACTCGCTGCGGTACTGGATCACAGACATGCACGTGGACGGGTTCCGGTTCGACCTCGCGGCCACGTTGGCCCGGCAGTTCCACGAGGTCGACCGGCTGTCCTCGTTCTTCGACATCATCCAGCAGGACCCGGTGATCTCCCAGGTCAAGCTGATCGCCGAGCCCTGGGACCTCGGCTCCGGCGGGTACCAGGTGGGTGGCTTCCCACCGCTGTGGACGGAGTGGAACGGCAAGTACCGGGACACCGTGCGCGACTTCTGGCGCGGCGAGCCGGCCACCCTCGGCGAGTTCGCCAGCCGGATCACCGGATCCTCGGACCTGTACGAGCAGACCGGGCGCACCCCGATCGCGTCGATCAACTTCGTCACGGCCCACGACGGTTTCACCCTGCGAGACCTGGTCTCCTACAACGACAAGCACAACGATGCCAACGGCGAGGACGGCCAGGACGGCGAGAGCCACAACCGGTCCTGGAACTGCGGCGTCGAGGGCCCGACGGACGACGCGGAGGTGAACGCGCTGCGGGCACGTCAGCAGCGCAACTTCCTGACCACCCTGCTGCTGTCCCAAGGGGTGCCGATGATCGCCCACGGAGATGAGATGGGCCGCACCCAGGACGGCAACAACAACACCTACGCCCAGGACAACGAACTGGCCTGGGTGCACTGGGACCTCGACGAGGAACAGAACGCGCTGCTCGCGTTCACGCGCCGCCTGATCTCCTTCCGTGCGGACCACCCGGTGATCCGCCGTCGCCGGTTCTTCAACGGCTCGACGTCCCCGGCGAACGGCCTGCCGGAACTGCCCGATCTGGCCTGGTTCGAGCCGAACGGCACCGTGATGGGCTCCGACGCCTGGAACACCGCGTTCGCCCGGTCGGTCGCGGTCTTCCTCAACGGTGAGGCCATCGAGGAGCCGGACGTGCGCGGGCGCCGCGTCACCGACGACTCCCTCTACCTGCTCATCAACGCCGACGCCGACGACATCGAGTTCAGCCTTCCGGACGCCGACTTCGGCGCCGCGTGGAGCCCGGTGCTCAGCACCGACTCCGAGCAGGGGCTCGGCGCCGCCTACGGACCGGGCGAGCAGGTCGCCGTGACCGCCCGCAGCATCGTCATCCTCGCTCGCCTGAGTGCGGCGGAGACCGAGAGCGCCCTGTCCGCCCCGTCACCCGCGGCCGCCGAGACTCCCCCGACCACCACAAGCCGCACGCCCGGAGGCCGCACGCAGTGACCGACCGCACCCATGGATTCGCCCGCCGCACCCCGATCTCGACCTATCGCCTGCAACTCGGCCCGGACCTCGGGTTCGACGCCGCCGCCACCAAGGTGGGCTACCTGAGTGACCTCGGTGTCACCGACCTCTACCTGTCCCCCGTGCTCGCCGCCGCACCCGGGTCCACGCACGGCTACGACGTGATCGACCACAGCCGGCTGTCCGACGTGCTGGGTGGCCGGCCGGCGTTCGAGCGGCTCGTCGACGCCGCCCGGGCCCATGACCTCGGCATCATCGTCGACGTGGTACCCAACCACATGGCCGTGCCGACCCCGGCCAGCCTCAACCAGGTGCTCTGGTCGGTGCTCGCGCAGGGGCCGGAGTCGCCGTACGCGTCCTGGTTCGACGTGGATCTCGGCGACGGTGCGCAGGTGCTGATGCCCGTCCTCGGGCGCCGGCTGGGCGCCGCGATGGCCGACGGCGAACTGACCGTGTCCCGCCTGGACGAGCCCGAGTCCGGCATCAGCGCGGACGAGCCCGTCCTGTGCTACTTCGAGCACCGGTTCCCGATCCGGCCCGGCACGGAGCATCTGCCGCTCGCCGAACTGCTCGAACGCCAGCACTACCGGCTCGCCTACTGGCGGGTCGCGGACGAGGAGCTGAACTACCGCAGGTTCTTCGACGTCGGCTCCCTGGTGGCCATCCGGGTGGAACGTCCGGAGGTGTTCGATGCCACGCACGCCCTGCTCCTCGAGCTCTTCGACGCGGGTCTCGTGGACGGTTTCCGCATCGACCACCCGGACGGTCTGGCGGATCCGCGCGGCTACTTCCGGCGCCTGGACGAGCGCACCGGCGGTGCCTGGACCGTCGCCGAGAAGATCCTCGAGGCGGAGGAGACGCTGCCGGCGGACTGGCCGACCGCCGGGACCACCGGGTACGACGCCGCGTGGCGGATCGGCCAGGTCCTCATCGACCCGTCCGGTGCGGGGCCGCTCGGCGCCGTGCTGACCGAGCTCACGGGCGACTCGGTCGGCACCCTGCCGCAACTGACCGAGGCGGCCAAGCGGGAGATCGCCACCGGCCCGCTGTACGCGGAGGTGCATCGCCTCTCGTCGCTGATCGCGGACCTCTGCCACGACGACGTCCGGCTCCGGGACCACACCCTGCGCGCGATCACCGACTGCGTCACCGAGCTCGTGGTGGCCTGCGACCGGTACCGCGCCTACGTGGTCCCCGGCGAGGTGGCTCCGGGTGCCAGCGAGATCCTCGTCCGCGAGTGGGCGCACGTGGCCGCGACCCGGCTGGAGCCGGACCGTGCGGAGACCCTTGAGGTCGTGGTCGACCTCGTCCTCGGCCGCGAGGTCGGCAGCGCCGGACGCCACCATGAGGCACGCCGCAACGAGGTGATCGTCCGGTTCCAGCAGGTCTGTGGGGCCGTGGTGGCCAAGGGCGTCGAGGACACCGCGTTCTACCGGTGGACGCACCTGACCGCGCTGTGCGAGGTCGGTGGTGCGCCGCAGACGTTCGCCATCGACGGCGACGAGCTGCACGCCTGGGCAGCGACCACCCAGCTGCAACGGCCGGCCACCATGACCACCGGGTCCACGCACGACAACAAGCGCGGCGAGGACGTCCGTGCCCGGATCGGCGTTCTGTCCGAACTGTCCGGGCCCTGGCAGCAGGCCGTGACCAACCTGCGCGCCACCACCGCGCAGGTCCGGCCCGCCGACCTCGACGGCCGCACCGAGAACCTGCTCTGGCAGACACTGGCCGGCACGTGGACCGCCGACGGCCCGATCACGGCGGACCGGCTCTCCAGGTACCTCGTCAAGGCCGCCCGGGAGGCGAAGACCTGGACCAGTTGGACCTCTCCCGACACCGCCGGCGAGGAGGCGCTGGCGACCTTCGTGGCCGCGCTCGGTGAGGACCCGGGCGTGGCGCGGATCCTCACCGAGTGGGTCCGCCTCACCGCCGAGCCGGTCCGGGCCGCGACGCTCGCGACCAAGGCACTTCAGCTCACCCTGCCCGGGGTCGCGGACACCTATCAAGGCGCCGAGTCAACATTGGTTGCCCTCGTCGATCCGGACAACCGGGGACCGGTCGACCACGAACCGCTCGCCCGCGAGCTCAAGCGGCTCGACGGCGGCGCGTCGCCCCGGGATCTGGCCGCCGAGAAGCTCCGGCTCACCGCCGCCGTGCTGCGCCTGCGGCGCCGCCGGCCGGACGCGTTCGCCGGCGGGTTGGCCGGCTATGAGCCGTTGCCGACGTCCACCGGGCACGCGGTCGCGTTCGCCCGCACGGCCGACGGCGTCCCGGCCGTGGTCACGGTCGTCACCAGGCTGTCGGTGGGCCTGTCCGCCGGTGGCGGGTGGGGGGCGAGGACCGTGGTGCTGCCCGAGGGGTCCTGGCGGGACGTGCTGACCGGCGCCGAGCACGACGGCGGCTCGGTGGACCTGGCGGTACTCCTCGCCGACTCCCCCGTGGCGGTCCTGGAGGCCGCGGAGTGAGCGGGACCGGCACGGGCCAGCCAGAGGCGGCCGGCGCCGCACCACTACGGGTCTGGGCGCCGGGGGCGCGCGACGTCACCGCCGACCTGGGTGACCGGCTCGTGCCCCTGCGGGCCGTGGACGGTGGCTGGTGGGAGTCGCCGGGGCGGGTCGCGCCCGGCACCGACTACGCCTTCCGGCTCGACGGCGCCGACCCGCTCCCCGATCCGCGCAGCCCGTGGCAGCCGCACGGGGTGCACGCGCCCTCACGCACGTTCGACACGGGCGCACATGTCTGGACCGACGCCGGCTGGCCCGGCATCGACGTGCGCGGCGCGCTGCTCTACGAACTGCACGTCGGCACGTTCACCGGCGAGGGCACCCTGGACGCGGCGCTGACCCGGCTCGGCGACCTCGTCGACCTCGGGGTCGAGGTCGTCCAGCTGATGCCGGTGGCGGCGTTCCCGGGCCGGGCCGGCTGGGGCTACGACGGCGTGGACCTGTTCGCCGTGCACGAGGCCTACGGCGGGCCGGCCGCACTGCAGCGGTTCGTCGACGGCGCCCATGGCCTCGGCCTCGGCGTGGCTCTCGACGTCGTCTACAACCACCTGGGCCCGTCCGGGAACTACCTGAGCCGGTACGGCCCCTACTTCACCGACCGCCATGAGACACCGTGGGGCGAGGCGCTGAACCTCGACGGCGCCGGCTCGACCGAGGTGCGTGCGTTCGTCATCGACAACGCGCTGCGGTGGCTACGCGACTTCCATCTCGACGCCCTGCGCCTCGACGCCGTACACGCCCTGGTGGACGACTCCCCGGTGCACCTGCTCGCCGAACTGGCCACCGCCGTCGGGCATTGTGCCGACGACCTCGGCAGGCCGCTCGGCCTGATCGCCGAGTCGGATCTCAACGACGTCGCCATGGTCACCCCCGTGGCCGAGGGCGGCTTCGGCATGACCGCGCAGTGGGACGACGACGTGCATCACGCCATCCACGCGTTCCTGACCGGCGAGCGTCACGGCTACTACGCCGACTTCGGGTCCTACGAGACGCTCGCCAAGGCGCTCACGGAGGTGTTCGTGCACAACGGCGCGTTCTCCTCGTTCCGCGGCCGGGTGTGGGGTGCGCCGGTGCCCGGTGACGTGAGCGGCCACGCGTTCGTGGTGTCGACCACCACCCACGACCAGGTGGGCAACCGGGGTCGGGGCGACCGACCGGCCGCGAGCCTGAGCGAGGGGCGGCAGGCGATCTCCGCGGCGCTGCTGCTGACGACCGGGTTCACGCCGATGCTGTTCATGGGCGAGGAGTGGTCCGCGAGCTCGCCGTGGATGTTCTTCACCGACCACGCCGAGCCGGAGCTCGCGCAGTCGATCCGGGAGGGCAGGGCCCGCGAGTTCGGTGCGCACGGCTGGGCGGAGCTGTACGGCGACGGGATCCAGCCCCCGGATCCGCAGGACCCGGCCACCGTCACGGCGTCCACCCTGGACCGGGACGAGCGCCGGCATGGTCACCACGCGCGCATCCTGGCGTTCTACCGCGACCTGATCGCGCTCCGGGCACGGACGCCGGACCTGCGCAGCGGAGACCGTCGCGCCACCACGGTGGACCACGACGCCGACGCGCAGTGGCTACGGATCCGGCGGGGCTCGGTCGTGATCGCGATCAACGTCGGGCCGACCGAACACGTGGTGCCGCTGACCGAGACCGGCGGCCTGCGGGTGCTGCTCGGCTGGGACGACCTCCGCCAGGACGCGCTCACGGCCGACGGCGTGCGGCTGCCGGCCGAGAGTGTGGCCGTGCTGGGCTGACCGGCACCGGCGAGCCCGGGCGTGGATCAGTCCGTGACCGTGCGCAGGTGCCGCAACAGGCCCTCGGTGAGGTCGACGTCGACGGCGCACGCGACGCCGTCGAGCGTGGTGACGGGGACCACCAGCCGGACGCTCGAGGTGAGCCAGAGACCGTCCGCGCCCGCCAGCTCGGCCACGCCGAGACGGCGTTCGCTGGTTCGCAGACCCCGGCCGGCGAAGAAGTCGAAGGCGCGCGCCTGGGTGGTCCCGGCGAGGATCGCCTGGTCGGTGGGCGGCGTGATGACCTCGTCGCCGATGCGCACCAGGACGTTCGCGGTGGGCCCTTCGAGAACGGCGCCGTCGGAGCTGACGAAGATCACGTCGTCGGCGTCGCGGCTGCGCGCATGCCGCAGCGCGGCCATGTTGATGGCATAGGAGAGGGTCTTGGCGCCCTGCAGCAGCCAGGGCGCGCGCTGGGCGATGTCCGCCGGGAAGCCCCGGTCGAGGGTGATCACCCGAACACCGTCGCGCCGGGCGGTGCTCGTGTCGGGCGCCGCGCTGAGCCGCACCCAGCCCGTGGCCACGCCGGTGCCCTCCACGCCGCGGGTGAGCACGGTCTTGGCGCCGGCCTCCGCTGCGAGCGTGCCCGCCGAGCGCGCGGCCTCGACTGCTGCCAGGACCGCCTCGCGCCAGACTTCCAGGCGCGGCGCCGGCAGGTCGAGCTGCGCCGCGGACCGTGCGAACCGGAGCAGGTGGGCATCGAGGGCCTGCGGGTGTCCGTCGATCACCCCGATCGTCTCGAACACCCCGTCCCCGCGGACGGCGCCGAGGTCGTTGACGTCCAGGTGCGGCACGGTCGGGTCGGCCAGGGCGAAGCCCGGCCCGGCGATCGGCTCGCCCTCGGTGGGAGCACTGACCAGGACGAGCACGGATTCTGTCGACACAGCCGAAAGCATAGGCGCGGCGATCTCGAGAACGCAGTGCCGCCGTCGTCCAGTCCTTCGGCGACCAGCCGAAGCCGCGAACGTTTTCTGACACGTGGCTGTGATCGATCTCATCGATCGCATGGTTAGGTAAGGCTTCGCTAACCCCTAGGGTGAGAGTGTCCCGCCGAGCACAGCTCGGTCACCTTCCCGACATCACGCGCCGAAGGACTGATCCATGTCATCCCGTCCCACCCTCACCCATGCCCCCAGCAGCCGACGAGCCACCCGCGGCTTCGTGGCCGCCCTGGCCGCCGCCTCCGTGCTCGCCCTCGCGGCCTGTGGCGGGGAGGCCACCGCCGACGACGAGACGGCCGCGGAGGACGCCACCACCGCTGAGGCCACGTCCGTGGTGGTCGAGGACAACAACGGCACCCAGACGATCGACCTGCCGCTCGAGTCGGTCGTCGCGACCGACAACCGCACGTTCGAGACCCTCTCGGACTGGGGCATCGAGCTGTCCGCCGCGGCTGTTTCGCTGATGCCGGACACCATCGCGTACACCCAGGACGAGACGATCATCGACCTCGGCAATCACCGCGAGCCCGACCTCGAGGCCGTCGTCGCCGTCGCGCCCGACCTGATCATCAACGGCCAGCGGTTCGCCCAGTACCACGACGACTTCGTGGACCTGGCCCCGGACGCCGTCATCCTCGAGCTCGACCCGCGTGACGGCGAGCCGTTCGACTCCGAGCTGCGGCGCCAGATCACGGTGCTCGGTGAGGTCTTCGGTCACCAGGACGACGCCGAGCAGCTGATCGCCGACTTCGACGCCGCGATCGCGCGCGTCGAGGCCGCGTACTCCCCGGACAGCACCGTGATGGCCGTGAACACCTCCGGCGGCGAGATCGGCTACATCGCACCCGGCGTCGGCCGCGCCCTCGGCCCTCTGTTCGACATCTTCGGCTTCACCCCGGCCCTCGAGGTGCCCGAGGGCACCGATGACCACGAGGGTGACGACATCTCGGTCGAGGCCATCGCGGACTCCAACCCCGACTGGATCCTCGTGATGGACCGCGACGCCGCCGTCGCCGCGGACGACCCTGCCTACGTGCCCGGCGCGGAGATCCTTGAGGGTTCCGAGGCGCTGGCGAACGTCACCGCCATCACCGAGGGCAACATCGTCTACATGCCGGCGGACACCTACACGAACGAGGGCATCCAGACCTACACGGAGTTCCTCAACGCGCTCGCCGACGCCCTCGAGGGCAACGCCTGAGCCTGGCCACGTGACCACCACCCTCTCCACAGCGACGCCGAGTCGCGCCGAGGGCCGCCTCTTCGACTGGAGGCTGCTGCTGGGCGTGCTCGGCGTCGCCGTGCTGCTGGTCGTCTCCTTGTTCACCGGGCAGTTCGACATCCTCGGTGACCCGGACGGCGCCCGCATGTTCGCCATCACGCGGATCCCGAGGACCCTCGCGCTGGTGCTCGCCGGGGCCGCGATGTCCATGTGCGGGCTCGTGATGCAGCTGCTCACGCAGAACCGGTTCGTCGAGCCGACCACCACCGGCACCACCGAGTGGGCCGGCCTCGGCCTGCTCGGTGTGATGGTGCTGTTCCCGGGCGCGAGCATCGCGGCCCGGATGGGCGGGGCGGTCTTGGCCGCGTTCGTCGGGACGTTCGTGTTCTTCCTGTTCCTGCGCCGGGTCTCGCTGAAGTCCTCGCTGATCGTGCCGATCGTCGGGATCATGTTCGGCGCGGTGGTCGGCTCGGTGTCCACCTTCATCGCGCTGCAGACGGACATGCTGCAGAGCCTCGGCATCTGGTTCGCCGGGAGCTTCACCTCGGTCATGCGCGGCCAGTACGAGGCGCTCTGGATCGTGGCGGTCGTGGTGGTCGCGGTCTTCCTCGTCGCGGACAGGTTCACGGTGGCCGGCCTCGGCAAGGAGGTCGCCACGAACGTCGGCCTGAACTACGACCGGGTCATCATGCTCGGGACGGGGCTCATCGCCATCGCGACCGGCGTCGTCACCGTGGTGGTGGGGAACCTGCCGTTCCTCGGCCTGATCGTGCCGAACATCGTCTCGATGTTCCGGGGCGACGACCTACGCAGCAACCTGCCCTGGGTGTGTCTGCTCGGGATCGCGATCGTGACGGTGTGCGACCTGGTCGGGCGGACCATCATCGCGCCGTTCGAGGTGCCGGTCTCGCTCATCCTCGGCGTCGTGGGTGCCATCGTGTTCATCGCGCTCCTGCTGCGGCAGCGACGTCATGGCTGAGGCGACGATCGCCCGGCCGGCCGCCGAGCGCCGCACCCCGCCGGTGCGCCGGCGGACGTCGGGAGCCTTCCCGAACGCCCGCGCGCGCCGCCGCTACTGGATCGTGCTCGCCGTCCTCATCGTGCTCGCCGTCGGGTTCGGCTTCGGCCTGCTCGCATGGGACAACCCGCTGCCGGTCGGATCCGACGGGTTCTGGCGGATCGCCCAGATGCGCGCGACGTCCGTCCTGGTCATGGCGATCGTCGCGGTCTGCCAGGCGACGGCGACCGTGAGCTTCCAGACGGCCACGAACAACCGGATCATCACGCCGTCGATCATGGGCTTCGAATCCCTCTACATCGCCATCCAGACGTCCGCGATCTACTTCCTCGGCGTCACCGGGCTGGTCGCGCTGACCGGACTCCCCCAGTTCGTGCTGCAGGTGGCGGTCATGGTCGGCCTGTCCCTGCTGCTGTACGGGTGGCTGCTCTCGGGGCGGTACGGGAACCTTCAGATCATGCTGCTGATCGGCATCATCATCGGCGGCGGGCTCGGGTCGATCTCGACGTTCATGCAGCGCCTGCTCACCCCGAGCGACTTCGACATCCTCACCGCGCGCCTGTTCGGCTCCGTCTCGAATGCGGACCCGGACTACTTCCCGGTGGCGATCCCGTTGTGCGTCGTGGCCTCGGTCGCGCTGTGGCTGCGGTCCCGACGGCTGAACGTCCTCACGCTCGGCCGCGAGGCGACGATCAACCTCGGACTGAACCACAAGGCCGAGATCATGAAGGTGCTGTTTCTCGTGTCCCTGCTGATGGCCACGTCGACGGCGTTGGTCGGGCCGATGACGTTCCTCGGCTTCCTCGTGGCTACTCTCGCCTACCAGTTCGCCGGCTCCGCCGACCATCGGCACATCTTCCCGGTCGCGGTGCTCACCGGCTTCGTGGTGCTGGCCGGCGCGTACTTCATCATGAAGAACGTCTTCTACGCCCAGGGCGTGGTCTCGATCATCATCGAGCTCGTCGGCGGGTCGGTGTTCCTCTTCGTCATCCTCAGGAAGGGCCGGCTGTGATCACCCTGACCAACGTACGCAAGAGCTATGGCGACGAGGTGACGATCGGTCCGGTCGACCTGCAGATCCCGACGGGTGGCATCACGGCGCTGGTTGGCCCCAACGGGGCGGGCAAGTCGACCCTGCTCACGATGATCGGGCGGCTGATGGGCATGGACGAGGGTGCGATCGAGATCGCGGGCTTCGACGTCGCGTCCACCGCGTCGAAGGACCTCGCCAGGATCGTGTCGATCCTGCGGCAGGATAACCACTTCATCACGCGGCTGACGGTGCGACAGCTGGTCGGCTTCGGGCGGTTCCCGTACTCCAAGGGCCGGCTGACGCAGCACTGCGAGGACACGATCAGCAAGGCGATCGACTTCCTCGAGCTGACGGACCTGGAGCACCGGTACCTCGACCAGCTCTCCGGCGGGCAGCGCCAGCGTGCCTATGTGGCGATGGTGCTCTGCCAGGAGACCGATCACGTGCTGCTCGACGAGCCCTTGAACAACCTCGACATGAAGCACTCGGTGCAGATGATGCGGCACCTGAAGCGTGCCGCGACCGAGCTCGGCCGGACGATCATCGTGGTGCTGCACGACATCAACTTCGCCGGGACGTACTCCGACCACATCTGCGCGGTCAAGGACGGGCGGGTGGTCGAGTTCGGCACACCGGAGGTGATCATGACCGATGAGGTCCTGACCCGGGTGTTCGACACCGAGGTGCAGGTCATCGACGGGCCGAACGGGGCGCTGGCGGTGTATTACTGAGCCCGTCGGCCGAGCCCGGCGACGGAGCCCGGCGACGGAGCCCGGCCGCCCACCGCCGGTGTCGGATGCGCCGCCGACGCCTACTCGTTCGCCGTAACCGGGCGCGCTACGGTGGCGGTCATGGCGACCCTGTTCACCCGAATCATCGACGGCGACATCCCCGGCCGGTTCGTCTGGGCCGATGCGATCTGTGTCGCGTTCCTGACGATCGAACCGCGCCAGCTCGGACACACGATGGTGGTCCCGCGAGCCGAGGTCGACCAGTGGGTCGACCTCCCGGCGGACGTGGCCGCGCACGTCTTCGCGGTCGCGCAGACGATCGGCGTGGCGCAACGGAGCGCGTTCGACGCGCAGCGGATCGGTGTGCTGATCGAGGGCTACGAGGTCCCCCACGCCCACGTGCATGTGTGGCCGAGCCGGTCCCCGGCGGATTTCGACCTGCGCAGTGTCATGCGCGACATCCCCGACGCGGACGCCGATCGGGCGGCTGCGACGCTCCGGGAGCAGCTCCGGCGCGACGGGCACGCCGAGTTCGTACCCGAGCACTGACCTCTGCGGGTGCTGAGAAGGAGCCAAGTCTGTATCCACACCCCAGAACCCGATGTCGTACGTGTGTTCTAGAGTGGGGTCATGCAGTCACGCACGGACGACGAGCGGCTCACCGACGCTGAGGCCGCCGCACTCGCGGCCGCCGACCGCGCCGACGCCGCCGCCGAGTACGCCTCCTGGCTGGGTGCTGACGGCGAGCTGACCGTCCCCGCCGACTGGCTGGCGGAGGTACCGGAGGAGCTCCTCGCGGAGATCTTCGGAGTTCCCACCACGGAGCCCGGCGCCCCGGACCCGGCCGAAGCAGAACCCAGGACCGTGGACGCCGATGACCTCGCCGAACTCGCCCCTGGGCCCGAGTTGCTGAGCCTGCTCCTGGCGGCGGACAGTCTGCGCGGAGACTCGTACACAACGCTCGAGGAGATGGCGGCCTGGGACCGGGTCAGCTCGTGGGCGGCAGGCAAGGTCCGCGAACGCGCGTCGCTCGTGGGACAGGATGTGCGGCTTGAACTGGGTCCGGCGGCCGCACGCACGGCCGGGACGAAGAACACGAACTTCGCCGGCGAGGAGGTGGCCATGCGGCTCGGCTGCTCCAAGCAGCGCGGCCGCAACCTGATCCGAACCGGTGATGCGCTGCGACACGAGTGCATCTCGACCGCCGACGCCCTCGCCGCCGGTGAGATAGACGTCGCGAAGGCCGAGCTCATCGTGGCCGCCGTCGAGCACCTGTCCTCGGACCAGGCGATCGAGGTGCAGGACATCGTCCTCCCCAAGGCACGGCACCGGCCGCACCACCAGGTCCGCCAAGATCTGGCGCGTGCGGTCGCGGAGGTGGATCACGCGCACTTCACCCAGCGGGCGCAGGAGGCGGCCAAGAGACGGCGGGTCGATCGCCCGAGACCGCTCGGCGACGGGATGAGTGGACTCTATGCCGTCATGCCCACGCTGGACGCTGCGGCCGTGGACGCCGCCCTCGACGGCGCCGCGCGCGCTGCGCGTGCCAACGGGGACCCGAACACCATCGAACAGTTGCGAGCGGACTTCCTCGGCCTGTTCGGGCACACCGCCCTGGCCACCGGGACCATCGCGATCCAGCTCCCGGCGGGTACGGATGCTCCGATCGCCGGCGCGTCGTTGGCGAACGCTCCTTCCGTGACGGACGGCCGGTCGGGCCCCGCTCCGTCCGGCACTGCCGTGTCCGACCCGCCCGCACCGGGCACCGTGTCCGGCCCGCCCGCGGCCGGCCCTGCGACCCCATCCGTGCCTGTCGGCGGCCAGTGCACCTTGCCACCGGTCATTCTCGGCCTCGTCGCCCCGTTCGACGCCGCCGCCCTCATGGCCGACGGTGTCGTGCCCACGGCTCGTGCGATCGCACGGTACCTCGCGATCGCCGACCGCACCGGACGCGATCGCGAGCTGGTGATCAATGCGCTGAGCCCCGCCGGAATCGAGTGGTATCGCGACCGCATGCGCGAGGAGGAGCGCCGGCTACGGGTGCGCAACGCGCCACCCGGCCCAGTGACTCCCATCGTCGGTGCACTCCCTGGCATGCCCGTGCCCCCTCCACCGCAGGCGGATGCTCCAACCCGCGCGATCCGGCCCACCGGCACCGCTGCGCCCAGCGGCATCACTCCGCCCACCAGCAAAGCGATCCGGACCGGCGCGGCCGCGGCCCACGGCGCGGCCGCGGCCCACGGCACGGCCCTGTCCACGCCGCACCCGACGCCGAGGTACCAGCGCGTTGACCCCGGACTGCTCGAGGGCGGCGCCCACCTCCGCGGCGACACGGTGACAACGCCGTCCGCGCTCGGGGCAGCGGCCACACCGCGGTCTGCGTTCGGCCTCGTCATCTCCCGCAGCGAGGTCGATCTCGCTTCGCCTCCCGTCTCCGACCCGGAGCCCACGCGGGCCGTCCCGGCGTCGGGCACCGTGCTGCACCGATACCCGATCGGCTCGTCGGCCGGCCGCCGGGCCCGGGTGGACGTCACGATGCCGATCACCACCCTCCTCGGCGGCGACGCTCCGGCTTACGTCACCTCACTGGGGCCGATCCCAGCCAGAGACGCGCGCGCCTACGCTGCGCAGGCGACGCTACGCCGTCTGCTCACCGACCCCGCATCCGGCACCGTCCTGGACGTCGGCACCACGACCTACACTCCCCCGGTCGGGCTCGCGGACCACGTACGCCAGCGCAACCAGACCTGCGTGGCCCCGGGCTGCTCGCAACCGGCCGTCGACTCCGAGCTCGACCACACGGTGCCCTATCCCGCCGGCCCGACGGCGGCACACAACCTCGGGCCACTGTGCAAGCGGCACCATCTGCTGAAGACACACGCCCGCTACCGCCTCGTCCAGCCCACGCCCGGCGTGTTCGAGTGGACCACGCCGACCGGTCAGCGGTATCGCAAACTCACCGCCGGGGACACGATCCGCCTCGCCCGTGAGGTGGCCCCCGCAGCCGCGGATCGTCGGGACGAGCCGCCGCCGTTCTGACCGGCCGGCCACACTATGCTCGCCTCATGCCGACCTTTCTCATCCTCACCGAAGAAGCTCTCCGCGAGAGCGACGTGAAGAACATCCTCAATCTTCACGACGACCCGGAGGCGACCTTCGAGGTACTGGTGCCGGCCGACACCGAGCGCAACATCGTCACCGACTTCATCGACCACCTGAGTCTGTTCGAGATGCGCGAGGCGTGGGATGCCCTCGTCCATCGCGCCGACAAGCAGAAGGCCAAGTTCACCGCGGACATCTCCCTGGGCGCGTCGCTGGAGCGTCTCAGCGCAGCCGGTGCGACGGCGTCCGGCTCGGTCATCGCGGACGACCCGCTGCCGGCGGTGAAGCAGGCCGTGAACAACCTGAACGCCGCCGAGCTGATCGTGGTCACGCGGCCGCACGCCGTCGAGGACACGTTCCACCAGGACTGGGCCTCGAGGGCCCGCGAGGAGCTCGGTGTGCCGGTGCTCCACTTCTACGCGGGCACCGACTTCGTCGGCTGAGGCTTCGACGGGCTTCGTCGGCCGACATTTCCACACGGGTACCGAATCCGGTCGGCTGCCATGACGACCTGTCAACTCGCTCAGAACCCGCTGTCCGCCCGGCTCAGAACCCGCTGTCGGTGGGCCGCGGGTAATACGTCCGCAGTGCCCGCAGCTGGTTGACCTGCGCCAGCAGCCGGTATGCCCACCGCTTCACGTTGCGGTCCTTGCGGTACTTCAGCGGGTGCACGGCACGGCGACGCCGCAGCACCCCGCGTGCCTGCGAGAGCAGTGCCTCGTCGCGCACGTACCGACCCAGCACGAACGTCGGAATGTACGCATAGATGCCCTCCGCCGTCGCCCGCTGTGGCTCGACCCGTCGACCACGCACCAGGTCCTCGACGAGCACCTGAGCGGTACTCACCCCGCCGACGTTCGCGTAGTAGTGCGATCGCCCAAGGCGCGGGTTGATGTCCAGCAGCCGGGCTCGGCCGTCACGCGGGTCGATCTTGAAGTCGACGCTCGCGAACCCGCGGAATCCCACCTCGGCGAGCACCGCACGCACGGATTCCACGAGCTCGGCGTCGTAGTCGACCATGATGATCGCCGAGTTCCCGATGAACGTTGGCTGGTGCATCGCCAGTAACACCCGCCCGGAGGCGGCCATGGTGAGGTCCCCGTGGGAGTCGACGTAGCAGTTCACCACCCGGTTCCACGTGTCGTCACCGGGCACGAGCTCCTGCAGCAGCATGGTCCCGCCGTACTCGGCAGCGGCGATCCGCTCCAGCTCGCGCACGAGCGTGTCGGCGTCGTCGAGCGCGTAGACCTTCCGCCGGCCCGCGAACTTCAGCTCCTCGAACTCGGCGCCCGCGAACGGCTTCATCACGATCGGGAACGTCAGCCGCGCCGCCGCAGCCCGCCACGCCGGCTCGTCCCTTGGCAGCGCCGCGACGGCCACGGTGGCCGGCGCGAGGATCCCGAGCCGCTCCAGTACCGCGTACATCGAGGTCTTGTCCGCGAGGGCATCGACGGTCGCCGCGTCGGCGAACGGGATCACGTAGTTCTCCTCGAGCCGCTCCCGATGCCGCAGCACGAACGCGAGCTGGTGGTCGGAGTTGACCACCAGGATCCGGTCCGCGCCGGCGTGCGCCGCGGCCACGGTGTCGAGCGCGGCAAGGATCGTTGCGTCGTCGGCGCCGTCGCCGATGAGCACGTTGTCCAGGATCGCCGAGTCGTTGATCGGCCCCCGCGGCAACTCGCTGATGACGACAGACCGCACCCCGTACGCCTCATGGAAGGACCGCGCCATCGCGTAGATACCGAGGTCGGTGCCGAGCAGCACCGGGCAGAGCGTCCGGTTGGTCATGGGCGCGCGTCCTCCGTGCGGTTCTGGCGGGTGGGTGGTTCGCTGCGCGGGGCCGATGCCCGACGGCGGAACGTGGGTGAGTCTAGCGGCCCACCTTCGGCGCGCCTCTCGTGGGTTGGCCCCGCGCGGCTTAGCCTGAACAAGTGAACGTGCAGCAGACGCCGGTCGCGCCCCCCGACTTCGAGGCGGCTCTGTTGAGCCTGCGTGGGCACCGTATGCGTCCGGAGTTCCACCTCGAGGAGGTGCCGGCCCCGACGCGGATCGCGCCGTACGCCCTGGCACTCACAGGGGAGGTCAACCCGACCCGGGACCCGGACGACATGCTCGGCAACGGACGGTTCGTGGTGCTCTACGACCCCGAGGGCCAGGAGGCCTGGAACGGCGAGTTCCGGGTGATCATCATGGCCCGGGCCGAGCTGGAACCCGAGTTCTCCGCGGACCCGATGCTGGGCGAGGTCGGCTGGTCCTGGCTCACCGACGCGCTCGAGGCAGAGGGGGCCGAGCACCATTCGCTCTCGGGCACCGTGACCCGCGTGCTCTCGGAGACCTTCGGCGGCCTGCACCTTCGGTCCGGGGAGGTGGAGATCGAGATCCGGGCGTCCTGGACGCCGGAGGGCACCGACCTGGCACCGCACCTGCGTGCCTGGGCGCTGCTGTCCTGCCAGACTGCCGGTCTACCGCCGATCCCGGACAACGTGAGCCCACTGAACAGGAAGCGATGACCGACGTCGAGCCCACGGCCCCCGAACTACGCCCTCTCCTCGAACCGGCGGGTGGGGTCCCCGAGGTCACCAGCACCGCCGCCGCCCTTGACGAGGTCACCGAGCGGATGGCTGCCGGCACCGGGCCGGTCGCCGTGGACGCCGAGCGTGCGTCCGGCTACCGGTACGGCCAGCACGCCTACCTCGTGCAGATCCGCCGTGCCGGGGCCGGCACCGCCCTGATCGATCCGCGCGAGCTCCCGGACCTCAGCGGGCTGAGTGCCGCGCTCGACGGCGTCGAGTGGGTTCTGCACGCCGCCAACCAGGACCTGCCGTGCCTCGCGGAACTGAACTTCACGCCGTCACGCCTCTTCGACACCGAGCTCGCCGGCCGCCTCCTCGGCCGCGACCGGGTCGGCCTCGGCCCCATGGTCGCGGGCGAGCTCGGTTTCGCCCTCGCGAAGGAGCACTCGGCCGCCGACTGGTCCGAGCGTCCGCTGCCGGAGAGCTGGTTGCGCTATGCGGCCCTCGACGTCGAGGTCCTCGTCGAGCTGCGCGACGTGCTCGCCGGTCAGCTCGCCGAGGCCGGGAAGCTCGACTGGGCCGAGCAGGAGTTCGAGGCGATCCGCGTCGCTCCGCCACCCTCGCCGCGGATCGACCCATGGCGCCGCACCTCCGGCACGCACCTGGTCCGCGACACCCAGGGACTCGCGATCGTGCGCGAGCTCTGGCACACCCGTGAGATCGAGGCCGAGCGCGCCGACATCTCCCCGGGCCGGATCCTGCCCGACGCCGCGATCGTCGCCGCCGCGCAGGCCAAGCCGCGCAGCCAGGCTGCGCTCGCCGAGCTCCGTCCGTTCAAGAACCGCGGCGCCGCCCGCCGCCTACCCACCTGGGCCGCGGCCGTCGCGCGAGCGCTCACGCTGGGTCCCGGGGACCTGCCGGCCAAGCGGACCCCGCTCGGCGACACCCTGCCCCCGCCGCGTGCCTGGCGGGACCGCAACCCCGAGGGTGCCGTCCGCCTCGAGAACGTCCGCCACGACGTGCGCGAGCTCGCCGACAGCCTCGACGTACCGCAGGAGAACCTGCTCACACCGGAGTTCCAGCGCCGGATCGCATGGGCGCCACCGCGTCGGATCACCCCGGAGACGGTCTCGATCGCGCTGACCGACCTCGGTGCGCGGCCGTGGCAGGTGGAACTCGTCGCCGAGCCGATCGCCCGCGCGCTCGTGGCTCCGCCGCTCGTGAAGGATCCCACCGCGACCCAGGATGACGGCTAGAACGGCCAGATGGGCGCGCACCGCCCAGGGGGCCCGAACGGCCCGCGCCGCGAGAACGGCCCGAACCGGAACAGCACCCGGAACGACCCCGCGGGCCTCGTAACCCGAACCTGCTCAGAACACCAGCAACCCACGCGCCGCGAACTGGTCGCGCACCCGCTGGGTGAGTTCCGCCGTCGGCGGTCTCGTGTCGGCGAGCTCGTACGGGATCCCGCACCGCGCCCACTTCTCGCGCCCCATCTGGTGCAGCGGCAGCACCTCGACGCGCTCCACCGAGGGCAGCGACGCGGCGTAGTCGGCCACCAGTGCCACGTTGTCCGGGTCGTCGGTCAGGCCCGGAACGAGCACGAACCGGATCCAGGTGGCGATGCCGGCGTCACTGAGCCGGCGCCCGAACCGAAGCGTCGGTCCGAGGTCCCGCCCGGTCACCCGGCGGTAGGTGTTCGGATCCCCGGACTTCACGTCCAGCAGCACCAGATCGGTGTCGGCGAGCATCACATCGGTCGCGTTCGCACCCAGATACCCGGACGTGTCCAGCGTGGTGTGCACCCCCAGCTCCTTCGCTCCGGCGAGGATCCTGCCGAGGAACGTCGGCTGCATGAGCGCCTCGCCGCCGGAGACGGTCAGCCCGCCGCCGGTCGCAGCGAACACGTGCCGGTATCGGGCCACCCGGGTCAGCACTTCCGCCACATCGGTCAGCCGCCCGTCCCGGATCCGCCAGGTGTCCGGGTTGTGGCAGTACAGGCAACGCAGCGGACACCCGGACAGGAACAGCGTCATCCGGGTCCCGGGCCCGTCCACTGCGGTCACGAGCTCCCAGGAGTGCACCGAGCCGAGCTCCCCGAGCCGGATCCGCGCCAGCCGGACGGAGCGGTCCTCCCGCGCCACCTCCGGCGCCCGGCCACCCGCCACGGCCCGCACATCCGGGCCGGGCGCCGTCACAACCATCACACGCTCCCGTGGAAGGTCCGCGAGAGCACGTCGAGCTGCTGCTCGCGGGTCAGCCGCACGAAGTTCACCGCGTACCCGGACACCCTGATGGTCAGCTGCGGATAGTTCTCGGGATGCAGCATGGCGTCCTCGAGGGTTTCCCGGTTCAACACGTTCACGTTCAGGTGGAAGCCGCCCGCACCCATGTACGCGTCCAGCAGCCCGCGCAGGTTGCCGACCTGCTCCTGGCCCGTCCGGCCGAGCCCGCTGGGCACCACGGTGGTGGTCAGCGAGATCCCGTCCTGCGCCTCGCCGTAGGGGATCTTGGCCACGCTCAGGGCCGCCGCGAGCATGCCGTGCGTGTCCCGTCCGTTCATCGGGTTCGCCCCGGGCGCGAACGGATCTCCGGCCCGGCGTCCGTCTGGGGTGTTACCGGTGTGCTTGCCGTACACCACGTTCGACGTGATCGTCAGCACCGACTGGGTGTGCACGGAACCGCGGTAGGTGGGCCGGGTGCGCAGCTTCGCCATGAACGAACGCACCAGGTCGACGGCGATCGCGTCGGCCCGGTCGTCGTCGTTGCCGTACCGGGGAAACTCGCCGGTGACCTCGTAGTCGGTGACCAGACCGCACTCGTCCCGGACCGGCCGCACGCTCGCGTACCGGATCGCCGAGAGCGAGTCCGCCGCCACGCTCAGGCCGGCGATGCCGCACGCCATGGTGCGCAGGATGTCACGGTCGTGCAGCGCCATCTCCAGGCGCTCGTATGCATACTTGTCGTGCATGTAGTGGATGCAGTTCAGCGCGTCGACGTAGGTCTCGGCGAGCCAGTCCAGAAGCGTGTCGTATCGGGCCCGGACGTCGTCGTACTCGAGCACGTCCCCGGTCACGGGCGAGGTCTCGGGCGCGACCTGGGCCCCGGTGACCTCGTCCCGTCCGCCGTTGATCGCGTACAGAAGCGCCTTGGCGATGTTCACCCGGGCGCCGAAGTACTGCATCTGCTTGCCGATGGCCATCGCGGATACGCAACAGGCGACGCCCGCGTCGTCACCCCAGTCACCGCGGACCAGTTCATCCGACTCGTATTGGATCGCGGATGTGTCGATCGAGACCTGCGCGCAGAACCTCTTGAACCCCTCGGGCAGCAGCGGGCTCCAGAGCACCGTGAGGTTGGGCTCCGGTGCCGGGCCCAGGTTGTACAGCGTCTGCAGCATTCGGAACGAGTTCCGGGTGACCAGGGTCCGACCATCGGCGCCCATGCCACCGATCGACTCGGTGACCCAGGTGGGGTCCCCTGAGAACAGTGCGTCGTAGTCCGGGGTGCGTAGGAACCGGACGATCCGCAACTTGATGACCAGGTCGTCGATCAGTTCCTGCGCGCCGGTCTCGTCCAGCACACCCGACTCGAGGTCACGCTGCAGGAAGACGTCCAGGAACGTCGAGGTCCGCCCGAGTGACATCGCCGCCCCGTTCTGGTCCTTCACCGCGGCCAGGAACGCGAAGTACAGCCACTGCACCGCCTCGGATGCGGTCCGGGCCGGCCCGGAGACGTCGAAGCCGTAGCCGGCGGCCATGGTGCGCAGATCCTCCAGGGCCCGGAGCTGTTCGGCGTTCTCCTCCCGGTCGCGGATCACGTCCTCGAGCGAGGGCCGCTCCCCCAGTTCCTCCCGCTCGCGGCGCTTGTCCGCGATCAGGGCGTCCACGCCGTACAGGGCGAGGCGACGGTAGTCCCCGATGATCCGGCCCCGACCGTAGGCGTCCGGCAGCCCGGTGATGATGTGGCTCGACCGGGCCCGGCGTACGGCCGGCGGATAGACGTCGAACACGCCGTCGTTGTGGGTCTTGCGGTACGTCGTGAAGACGGTCGCGAGCCCCGGGTCGACCGGGTACCCGTAGGTCTTCAGGGCCGTCTCGACCATCCGCCAGCCCCCGTTGGGCATGATCGCCCGCTTCAGTGGAGCGTCGGTCTGCAACCCGACGATGATCTCGTCGTCTCGATCGATGTAGCCCGGCCCGTGCGAGGTGATGCCCGACGGCGTCCTGGCGTCCACGTCGTACACGCCGCGTTCTCGTTCGGCCGGGAACATCGCCTCCAGGCGCTGCCACACCCGGGTGGTCCGCTCGGTGGGTCCGGTCAGGAACGATCCGTCACCGGTGTACGGCGTGTAGTTGCGCTGGATGAAGTCCCGAACGTCGACGCGCTCCTGCCACGGGCCAGGGGCGAAGTCGTGCCAGGCCCCATGGGCCGCCCGTTCGTGCGTCGTCGTGGTCATCGCCGCAATCCCTTCCCTTGCCTGGCCCCTCGCTCCCTTCAACCCTAGGAACGGCACCGACGGGAATCCCGGGACCAAAGACCGTCCGGCCCGGTGTGCCGGATCACATCCACGCCGTATAGAGTGGCCCCGGAGTTACCTAGTACTCGCAGTCCCAGAAGTCCCGCAGACGTGACCAGGAGGTCGCCCGATGCCCCTACTCGGTCGAGATGTTGTGCTCGTCGATGCCGTTCGCTCCCCCTTCGGGCGGGCCAGGCCCGACGGCCTGTACGCCAACACCCGCGCGGACGACATCGCCGTCGCAGTCGTGCGGGACCTGCTCCGGCGCAACCCCGGCGTCCCGGTCACTTCCATCGGTGACGTCGCCATCGCCGCCACCACCCAGTCCGGCGACCAGGGCCTGACCCTTGGCCGCACGGTCGCCCTGCTGGCCGGGCTGCCGACCACGGTCCCGGGCTTCGCGATCGACCGCATGTGCGCGGGAGCGATGACCGCCGTCACCACGCTCGCGTCCGGAATCGCCGTCGGTGCCGTCGACGCAGCCCTGGCCGGCGGCGTCGAACACATGGGCCGTCACCCCCTCGGCCGTGACGCCGAGCCGAACCCCCGGTTCGTCGCCGAGCGGATCGTCTCCCCGGACGCCCTGGTCATGGGCGCGACCGCGGAGAACCTCCACGACCGGTTCCCGGCGCTGACGAAGGAACGCGCGGACGCGTTCGGTGCGGCCTCCCAGGCGAAGTACGCGGCGGCGCTGGCCGCCGGGCACATCACCGGCGACCTGGTCCCGGTCGGCGTGCCTGACCCCGAGCGCGGCTGGGGCCTTGCCACCGCCGATGAGCCGCCCCGGCCCGGCACCACGGTCGAGGGCATGGCCGGCCTGCCGACCCCGTTCCGGCCGGGCGGGCGGGTCACCGCGGCGACCTCCTCGCCGTTGACTGACGGGGCGACGGCGGCCCTGCTGGTCGCGGGCGACGTCGCCGCCGCGTGGGGCCTGGCCCCGAAGCTGCGGCTGGTCTCCTACGCGTACGCCGGCGTCCCGCCCGAGGTGATGGGCCTCGGTCCCGTGCCGGCCACCGAGCGCGCCCTGGAGATCGCGGGCCTGTCCATCTCAGACATCGGCCTGTTCGAGCTGAACGAGGCGTTCGCCGTGCAGGTGCTCTCGTTCCTGGACGCGTTCGGCATCGCCGACGACGATCCCCGGGTCAACCCCTACGGTGGCGCGATCGCCGTCGGGCACCCGCTCGCCGCGTCCGGCGTGCGCCTGATGTCCCAGCTCGCCCACCAGTTCGCCGCGCACCCGGAGGTCCGCTACGGCATCACCGCCATGTGCGTGGGCCTGGGCCAGGGCGGCTCCGTCATCTGGGAGAACCCCCACCACCCCGACTACGCCGTTGCCACCGAGGAGAACAACCGATGAGCGAGCGCATCACCCGCGCCCTGGTCCGCGACGTCCAGCTCGATGACCTCGGCACCCTGGCCCTGATCACCCTCGACAACGGCCTCGATTTCACGAAGCCGAACACGCTCGGCGCCGGCGGCATGGCGTCGCTGCGGGAGGCCGTCGAGGCCGTCGCGGCCCGCGCCGCCGCCGGCGAGATCGTCGCCGCCGCCGTCACCGGCAAGCCGTTCCACTTCGCGGCCGGCGCCGACCTGAAGGCCGCGGCCGGCATCACGACGACCGTGCAGGCCCGGGAGATCGCCGAGGCGGGTCACAACACCTATCGGATCCTCACCGACATGGCCGTCCCGACGTTCGCCTACGTCGGCGGGGTCGCGCTCGGCGGCGGCATGGAACTGGCTCTCTCGGCCACCTACCGGACCGTCGCCGGCTCGGTGCGCAACCTCGGCCTGCCCGAGGTGTTCCTCGGCCTGATCCCCGGCTGGGGCGGCACGTTCCTGGCGCCGCACCTGATCGGCATCGAGAAGGCACTGGGCGTGGTGGTGGAGAACCCGCTGCGCAACAACCGCCAGCTCAAGGCCGACGAGGCCGTCGAGCTCGGCCTGATGGATGTCGCCCTGGAACCCGCGGACTTCCTCGCCGAGTCGCTGCGCTGGAGCGCCCGCGTACTCCGCGGCGAGGTCTCTCCGACCCGTCCCGAGCCGATCGACGAAGCCGGCCGCGCCCGGTGGCTCGAGGCCGTGGAGGCGGCCCGGGCCAAGGTGGACGCCCGTCTGCACGGTGCCGCACCGGCCCCGTACGTGGCCCTCGATCTGCTCGCACTCGCCGCGGACGGTGACAAGGACGCGTCCTTCGCCGCCGAGAACGACGCACTGGCCGACCTGATCGTCTCACCGGAGTTCAAGGCCGGTGTGTACGCGTTCGACCTGACCTCCTCCCGCGCCAAGCGGCCGGTGGGTGCGCCGCCCACGGAACTGGCCCGGCCGGTGCGTTCCGTCGGCGTGGTCGGTGCGGGGCTGATGGCCTCCCAGCTGGCGCTGCTGTTCGCGCGCCGGATGCGCCTGCCGGTGATCATGCGGGACCTGGACGCCGACCGTGCCGAGAAGGGCCTCGGGTTCGTCCGGGTCGAGGTGGCCAAGCTCGCCGAGCAGGGTCGGATCGGAGCCGACGAGGCAAACCGGATCACCTCCCTGGTGACCGCGACAACCGACCTGGCCGACCTCGCGGACCGAGACCTGGTCATCGAGGCGGTCTTCGAGGAGCTCGACGTGAAGAAGAAGGTGTTCGCCGAGCTCGAGACGGTCGTCGGTGCGGACACGATCCTCGCCACGAACACGTCCGCGCTGTCGATCACCGCCATGGCTGCCGACCTCGCCCATCCCGAGCGGGTCGTCGGGCTGCACTTCTTCAACCCGGTCGCGCAGATGCCGCTCGTCGAGGTGATTCGCGCCGAACGGACCGACGACGCTGCCTACGCCACCGCGTTCGCCGTCGCCAAGGCGTCGGGCAAGTCGGCGATCGCCGTCGCCGACGCGCCCGGCTTCGTCGTGAACCGGCTGCTCGTGCGTCTGCTCGGCGAGGTCCTCGGTGCCCTCGAGGACGGCACCGACGTACCCACCGCGGACGCCGCGCTGCGGCCGCTCGGCCTACCCATGGGGCCGTTCCAGCTGCTGCAGCTGGTCGGGCCCGCCGTCGCCATGCACGTCCTGGACACGCTCCGCGAGAACCTCGGCGACCGCTACCCGACCTCGCCCGGGCTGGCCCGGATGGTCACCGACGGCACGCCCTTCGTCACCTACGAGGGTCGTCCCACGGCGGCCTCACCGGTGGACCCGGGGATCGAGCGGTACTTCGGATCCCGGTCCGGCCGGGCCTACACGGCGCCGGAGTTACTGGACCGGGTCGGCGGCGCACTCGCGGAGGAGGTCACCCTGATGCTGGACGAGCAGGTGGTCTCCGATGCGGCCGACATCGACCTCGGGATGATCCTGGGCGCCGGTTGGCCGTTCCACCTGGGTGGGATCACGCCGTACCTGCGCCGGTCGGGTCACCTGACCCGTGACGTGGCGAGCTGAGGCCGCTCGAACAGGGAGGGCTGCGGTGGGGCGTGGGTCGGGTCGACGCCGTCGAAGAGGCTGCTGACCGACTCACCCTCATGGATCCGCCGGATCGCCTCGGCGAACAGCTGGGAGACGGACCGAACGACCAGTGAGTGCCAGTCGCCCGGCGCGGGCACCGTGTCCGTGGTGACCACCTCGGTGACCATCGGGTGTTCGCTCAGGCGAGCCACCGCATTGCCGGTGAACAGGCCGTGGGTGCAGGCGATCGACGCCTCGTGGCAGCCCTCCTCGGCGAGCTTGGACAACAGCTCGACGATCGAGCCACCGGTCGCGATCTCGTCGTCGAGCACGATCGCCCGCTTGCCGGCGACGTCGCCCACGATGGCGTCGATGACCACCTTGTCGTCCGCGAGCCGCTGCTTGCTGCCCGCGGCGACCGGCAGGCCGAGCAGCCGCGCGAACTGGGTCGCGGTCTTCGCGTTCCCCAGGTCCGGCGACACCACGATCGAGTCGGACAGGTCACGGTCGCGGTAGTGGTCGGCGAGCACCCCGAGGGCGGTCAGGTGGTCCACCGGCACCGAGAAGAACCCGTGCACCTGCGGCGAGTGCAGCGTCATCGTGAGGATCCGGTCCGCGCCCGCCGCGACCAGCATGTCCGCGACCAGGCGCCCGCCGAGGGAGATCCGGGACGCGTCCTTCTTGTCCGACCGGGCGTAGGCGAAGTGCGGGATCACCGCCGTGATCTGCGCGGCCGAGGCGCCCTTGGCCGCGTCGATCATCAGGAGCAGCTCCATCAGGTGCTCCTGGGTGGGTGGCACCAGTGGCTGGACGATGTAGACGTCCCGCTGACGGCAGTTCGCCAGTAGCTGCGCCTGCAGGCAGTCGTTGCTGAACCGGGAGGTCTCCGACGGGGACACCTCGATCCCCAGCTCGTCACAGATCAGCTGAGCGAGCGCGGGGTGCGCGCTGCCGGTGAACACCACAATGTCTCGCATACACGTGCCTTTCGGGGGTCTGCTGGCGATGTTAGGGGATCTGGTCGAGGGCGGCGCGACGGTCCGTGCGCGCGGCCACCGCCGCAGCCGTGTCCCGGGCGACGTCCTTGGCCCGCAGGCCGAGGTCGGCGATGAGCTGGGACCTGCTCGCGTGGCCGAGGAACCTGGTCGGGATGCCGTGCGTACGCACGCCGACAGCCACCTCCCGCTCGGCCAGGGCGTCCCGGATCGCAGCCCCCACGCCCCCCTGGACCACTCCGTCCTCGATGGTGACGACGAGGTCGTGCCGCGCGGCAGCGTCGAGGATCTGTTCCGGCACCGGCAGTGCCCACCGGGGGTCGACGACGGTGCTGCCGATCCCCTGCCGGCCGAGCCGTGTCCCGACCTCGACGGCCGTGGCCGCGAACGGGCCGACGCCCACCACGAGGACCCGGGCGTCACCGTCGCCTGCGGTCCGGGCGAGCACGTCGACGACGCCGTCCCGCTGGATCGCCGGGATCGGGTCACCGATCGCGCCCTTCGGGTAACGGACCACGGTCGGTGCGTCCCGGACCGCGACGGCCTCGCGCAGCGCCTCCCGCATCGTCGCCTCGTCGCGCGGCGCCGCCAGCCGCAGCCCGGGGACGATCCTGGCCATCGCCATGTCCCACATCCCGTTGTGGCTGGCACCGTCCTCGCCGGTGAGCCCGGCCCGGTCCAGCGCGATGGTGACCCCGGCCCGGTGCAGGCCGACGTCCATGAGCAGCTGGTCGAAGGCTCGGTTCAGGAACGTCGCGTAGAGGCAGACCACAGGGTGCAGGCCCGCAAACGCCATCCCGGCCGCGGAGGTGAGCGCGTGCTCCTCGGCGATCCCGACGTCGAAGACGCGCTCGGCGAACTCCTTCTGCATCCCGCCGAGCCCGACCGGGACCGGCATCGCGGCCGTGATCGCGACGACGTCCGACCGCGCCCTTGCGATGCCCACGATCTCGTCGGCGAAGACCGACGTCCAGTCGGTCCCGGCGGCGGCGACCGGCAGCCCGGTCTCGGGGTGGATCACCTTGACGGCATGGAAATGGTCGACGGCGTCGTGCTCGGCGGGCGTGTAGCCGTGGCCCTTCTCGGTGATCGCGTGCACGATGACCGGCCCGCCGAAGCCCCTGGCGTTGCGGAGCGCGGACTCGAGGGCATCCAGATCGTGCCCGTCGATCGGACCGACGTACTTGATCCCGAGGCCCTCGAACAGGCCCTGGGGGCGCAGCACGTCCTTCAGCCCCTCCTTGAGCCCGTGCAGGGCGTCGTAGGTCATCCGGCCGGGCAGGCCGCCGCTGCGCAGGGTGTTCTTGCCCCAGTTCAGCACCCGTTCGTAGTTGCGGTCCGTGCGCATCGCGTCGAGGTAGCGGGCCAGTCCGCCGACCGTGGGCGAGTAGGACCAGCCGTTGTCGTTGACCACCACGACGAGCCGCCGGTCGTCGCTGCCGGCCACGCTGTTCAGGGCCTCCCACGCCAGTCCCCCGGTGAGGGCGCCGTCACCGATGACGGCCACGGCGTGCCGGTCCGTGTGTCCGAGCACCTGGTTCGCGCGCGCGATCCCGTCGGCCCACGAGATCGCCGTGGACGCGTGGGAGTTCTCGACGACGTCGTGGTCGGACTCGGCCCGGCTCGGGTACCCGCTCAGCCCGCCACGCGAGCGCAGCCCGGAGAAGTCGGTGCGTCCGGTCAGGATCTTGTGCACGTAGGACTGGTGCCCCGTGTCGAAGACGATGCTGTCCCTCGGGGACGAGAACACCCGGTGCACGGCCATGGTCAGCTCGACGACACCGAGGTTGGGGCCGAGATGCCCGCCGGTGCGCGAGACCTCTTCGACGAGGAAGGTGCGGATCTCGGCCGCCAGGGCACGCATCCGCTTCGGGGACAGGCCACGCAGGTCGCCCGGTCCGCTCAACTTCTCGAGCTCACCCACTGCGGATCCTCCCACCCGTGCCGACTGTGCCGCCGGCCAGCACTGCCGTCGCGGGCACCATGCTACGTCCGCCCGTCGCCTCAGGCGGTCCGGTACCGGGCCTGATGACCCGACGGCGTCACTCCCGCCAGCAGGTACTCCTCGCCGCGTCGCTCGGCCTCGATGGCCAGGGCACGGTGCTCGTCGAGCTCGATCAGGAACGCGTCGGCATGTTCGGCGAGGATCGCGATCCGGGCCTCGTCCCGCCCGACCCAGCGGAAGTCCCGGCGATAGCTGTGCCGATTCTCGACGACGAACAGCACCCGCTCGCAACCGGTCACGTGCAGCTGCCACTGGAGCTGGTCCCGGTAGACGCCCGCGGCCTCGTCGAGGTCGGCGACGGCGGTCTTGATCTCACAGATCGAGTGCTCGCCGACGCCGTCCGGCGTGGCCAGGTGGCGCGGGTTCTCCCCCGCGCACAGGTGCGAGTTCGGATCGATGCCGAACCGCTGCTGCACCCAGGCTGCGATCACCGGCTCGCGGACGATGCCGTGCTCGAACTGGGGCAACCGGGGTCCCTCCCAGCCGCTCAGCTTGGCGGCCAGCAGCCGCTTGCGCTGCTTGCTGACCTGTCCGCGGGAGGTGACCAGTCGGCGCGCGTCCGTGGCGGTGACGCCCCAGAGCCGGGCCCGCAGCCAGGCGACGCGTTGCCGGGAGGTGACCGGTTCGCCGCCAGGGCCCTGCACGTAGCGATACCGGTTCTGCTCCACCCGCTAGAGGCTACGCGACCACACCCCGCGCCCGGTGCAGGCTCGCGGGCCGGGCCGCGACCGGTGTGCGCACCGGTGCCGGACGGTGAACCTCAGGTCCCGCCGGGGCCAGCCACCCGGGACCCGGCCGGGCCGTCCACCCGGAACCCGGCCGGTGCCCGCACCTCGACCCCGCCGTGGGCGTCAACGGACACGGCCAGTTCCTCGGTGCCCAGCCGCAGCCCGGACACGGACAGTGGACCGGACCCGGCGGGACGCACCCGGACGACGCCGTTCGGGACGTCCGCCGTCAGACCGAGGCGTGCCTGCAGGATGGCCACCGCCGCCGTCGCGGCCCATGCCTGCGGACGGCACGAGGCCGGATACGGCACGGGCCGGCTCACCTCGGCGGCGGCGTCGCCGGCGAACAGCTCGGGCAGCCGGAAGTCGAACGCGGGGGCGGCCCGCACCAGCCCGTCCCCGAGCCGGGCGGCGACCTCACCGAACCCTGCCCGGGCAAGCCCGTGGACCGCGATCGCCGTGTCATGCGGCCACACCGCGCCGCCGTGGTAGCTCAGCGGCCAGTACCCGCCGGAGCCCACGGCGAGGGTGCGCAACCCGTACCCGGAGTCGAGGGCCGCGCCACCGACCCGGTCGGCGATGGCCCGTTCCTCGTCGGCGTTCAGCAGACCGGTGCCGAGCAGGTGCGCCATGTTCGAGGCCACCGAGTCCACCGGGCGCTTGCGCGCATCGAGGGCGATCGCGGGGTACGGGCCGCGCGCGTCCGATACCCAGTACGCGTCCCGGAACCTCGTGGCAAGCTCCCCCGCCCAGTCCCGCCAGCGGTCCGGACCCGGGCGCCCGAACGCGGCCAACAGGTCGGCGCCGGCGAGCGCGGCCTCATGCGCGTAGCCCTGGACCTCGACCAGGGCGATGGCCGGGGTGGCGAGGCCACCGTCGCGCCACCGCACCGAGTCGCCGGAGTCCTTCCAGCCCTGGTTCGCCAGACCCCGACCGTCGGAGTCGTACTCGAGGAAGCCATCGCCGTCGGCGTCCCCGTACCGAACCATCCAGTCCAGGGCACGCTCGGCGGCCGGGAGCAGTGCGGCCACCTCGGCCTCGGGCAGACCCCAGCGCCAGGCGTCCGCGAGCAGGCACAGCCACAGCGGAGTGGCGTCGATGCTGCCGTAGTAGAGCGGCGGCAGCAGCGTGCGGCCGGCCCCGGTCGGGGCGCGCCGGACCTCGTGCAGGATCTTGCCCGGCTCCTCGCCGGTGTCGCGATCGACCACACGTCCCTGGAAGGCCGCCAGGGTGCGCAGCGTGCCGCCGGCCAGCTCGGTCCCCAACGGCAGCATCATCCGAGCCGCCCAGATCGAGTCCCGCCCGAACAGGGTGAAGAACCACGGCGCCCCGGCGGCGAGGAAAGTCTCGTCCGGCGCCTGCGCGCTCGACATCAGCAGACCCGCCACGTCGTCCAGGCTCCGGTTCAGCAGTTCCGGCAGGCGCCGGTCCCACGCGTCCACGGTCGGCGTCGACCACGGCAGCCGGCTCCGCACCGGGTCGCTGGTCCCGTTGGCAGCGGTGCGCGCGGCCCGCACGACGCCTGCCGCGTCCTCGCACTCGAGCTCCCACTCGAGCTCGGCGGGCAGCCCGGGCGCGGCGGAGACGGTCCAGACCAGGGTGGGAGCAGCCGGATCGCCGAGATCGATCAGTGCCCGCGGGGCCCGCACCCGGATGCCGATCCCGCCGGCAGCGGCGCCGGAACCGGCCCACCACAGTCCCGCGACGGTGCGGGTCGGTACCAGCGAGTCCCCGGTCGCACCCCGCTTGACGAGGTCCATGGCGAGCAGATCCGCGGCGAGGCGGACCCGGACGGTCGCCCGCACCACCCCGGCCGCGGCCGAGGAGAGGGTCAGCCGTTCCCGCATCCGGCCCGGGGTGACGGTGCGCTCGAGGTCGATCCGCGTCGTCGGATCCGCCCCGGGCCCGTCCAGGCCGCGAGCCAGCCCCACGACCCTGACGGTGCCGACCCCCGCACCGGCGGTCGCGATCACCTCGGGTTCCACGCCGTCGATCGTCAGACGGGCTTCGCTGAGCACCCGGACGTCCGCGTGGAACACCCCATGCAACTCCGGCCGCCCCGCTCGGATCTGACCGTCCGAACCAGACCATGCCTGCGTCGGCGCGGCCAGCACAACCAACTGTTCATGCAGGAGCGGTTGCCGGATCACGACCCCGCCTTCCATGCTTGACAGCCACCATGGTTCCGGACCACTCTAGGGCAACTGTTTGAACGATCCAATACGATGGGGATGGTTTTGCTTCATCATTGACCGGATTGGGTCACGATTCTGCGGGGGGAGGCGGTCAGTGCGATCCCGGCAACGAGTCACCCTGGAATCGGTGGCCGCGCACGCCAAGGTGTCGCGTCAGACGGTCTCGAACGCGATCAACGCCCCCGACGTCGTCAAGCCGGAGACCCTCACCCGGGTGCTCGAGTCGATCGCGGAACTCGGCTATCAGCCCTCCCGGGCGGCCCGGCAGCTACGAACCCGGCGCTCCCAGATCCTCGGTTACGCTCTCGGGCCGGTCACCTACAGCGTGTACGGCACCATCGGCGACCGTTTCGTGCACGGGCTGGCCCAGGCCGCCCAGGATCGTGGCTACCGGATCATGCTCTTCGCTGCCGCCAGCGACGACGAGGAGATCCTCCAGTTCGACGAACTGCTCTCCGGCGCGGACCTCGACGGCTTCGTCCTGACGAACACCCACCACGCCGACCCCCGCACCACCTGGCTCACCGAGCGCGACGTTCCGTTCGTGACCTTCGGTCGCCCGTGGGACGCCGACCACGGGACGCACCCGTGGGTGGACGTGGACGGTGCTGCCGGTACGGCAGCGGCGACCCGGCACCTGCACGAGCTGGGACACACCCGGATCGCGTACCTCGGCTGGCCGCACGGCTCCGGCGTCGGCGACGACCGACGCACGGGGTGGTCGTCGACGATGACCGAGCTCGGCCTGAGCGCCGACGAGCGGTGGCAGGAGACGACGGACAACGCCACCGAACACGCCGAGGTGGCCGCCGCGAGGCTCCTGCGGCGGGTGGCCCCGAGCGCGGTGGTGTGCGTCAGCGACACGGTCGGGCTGGGCGTCATGCAGGCCGCCGAATCGCAGGGGCGCCGCGTGGCCGTGACCGGGTTCGACGACTCCGCGGTCTCGTACGTGGCCGGGATGACCACGCTCGCCCAGCCGGTCGCCGAGTCCGCGCGCCGCGCCCTCGCCCTCGTGCTGCGCCAGATCGGTGTCGAGTCCGGTGGGTCCGCCGCACGCCACGAGCTCCTGCCTCCGACGCTGGTCGTACGGGGCACCAGCATCCGACCGGACCCGTTGTCCGGCACGGTCGGGTCCTGATCGCCGGTGAGCGGAGCGCCGCCGAGACCGCGAAAGGCGTGCCAAGTCACGCCGGGAGCGGTTGGATGAAGCCCTGGCGTCCGTCACCCACCGGGGAGCTGCTCATGCACCAGTACGTGCCGCCCGGTCGACGTGCCGCTCGTGCCCGCCCGCGAACGGCCGGCCTGACGGGCGCGGCCGCCACGATCGCCCTCGGTCTCGCGGCCTGCTCGGGCGGCACGGGGTTCACCGAGGAGACCCCGAGTCGTGCGGACGACGGCGTCGACGACGGCAGCGTGACCGTGCTGATCGGTTCCAGCGGGGCCGCCGAGACGGAGGCGGTGGAGGCGGCGGTGGCGGCCTGGTCCGCCGAGTCGGGCACCCCGGCGGAGGTCCTCGTCGCGGCGGACCTGACCCAGCAGCTGAGCCAGGGCTTCGCGGCTGCCGAACCGCCGGACGTCTTCTATCTGAGCACCGACCAGTTCGCCGGGTATGCCGACAACGGCTCACTCCACCCGTACCTGGATGAGGTCCCCGAGGCCGATGGGTTCTACAACAGCCTGCTCCGCTCGTTCACCTATGGGGGTACCACCTACTGCGCCCCGAAGGACTTCTCGACGCTCGCCCTGGTCATCAACACCGACTACTGGGACGCGGCCGGCCTCACGGACTCCGATCTGCCGACCACCTGGGCGCAGCTGCGCGAGGTGGCCACGACCCTCACCACCGATGACAGGGTGGGCCTGAGCTTCGCGCCGGAATGGCAACGGATCGGGGCGTTCATGGCAGCGGCGGGTGGCACCCTCACCTCCAGGGACAACGCGGCGGCCACGGTCGACTCCGCGGAGAACCTTGAGGCCCTGACGTACGTCCGCGACCTGCTCGCCTCCGGTGTGGCGGCCTTTCCGTCCAGCCTGAACACCGGCTGGGGCGGCGAGGCGCTCGGCAGCGGCAACGCCGCGATGGTGATCGAGGGCAACTGGATCATCGGGGCCATGACCGCCGACTTCCCGGACGTGCGTTACCGGGTGGTCGAACTGCCGCAGGGGCCGGGCGGCCAAGGCACGCTGCAGTTCACGAACTGCTGGGGCATAGCGGCCGGAACGGACACCGAGGCCGCCGTCGACCTGGTCACCGCCTTGGTCTCGCCCGAACAGCAGCTGGCCTTCGCGGACGCATACGGGGTGATGCCGTCGGTGTCCGCCGCCGGGGAGCAGTGGGCCGCCGCACACCCGGACCAGGCCGCCTTCCTGGCCGGCGCCGACTACGCGCAGGGCTTCCCGTCCGCGCCGGGTGCCTCGGCGGTGCTCGCCGACTTCAACGCACAGCTCGAGGGCCTGCCGGACGCCGATCCGGCTGCGATGCTCGCGTCGGTCCAGGTGGACCTGCAGGCCGTGCTCGGGGGGTGAGGCGTCGGGTGGCCCAGCAGGCCCGTAGGCGGTCGGCGACCCGGCGGGGTGTGGCGGGCTGGGTGTTCCTGGCACCCGCGGGGGTGCTCCTCGGCCTGTTCCTCGTGGTGCCGATCGCGATGGCGTTCTGGGTCAGCATCTCCGACTGGCGCGGCGTCGGGAACCCGATGACCGGGTCGGCGCAGTTCGTCGGCGCGACCAACTACACCGAGTTGCTGGGCGGGGACGGACTCGCCACGAAGGACTTCGGCCGGGCGATGCGCAACAACGTGTACTACGTCCTCGCCGTGGTCCCGTTGCAGACGATCCTCGCGCTGACGCTTGCCGTCCTCGTGCACCGGCGGGTGGTGGCCGGGCGCGGGTTCTTCCGAAGCGCCTTCTACTTCCCGTCGGTGACGTCGTCGGTGGCCATCACGGTGGTGTTCCTGTTCCTGTTCTCCGCGACCGGAGCGATGAACCGGCTGCTCGCCGTCCTCGGTGTCGAGGGCCCGAACTGGTTCGCCGACCCACGCGGCGTGGTCCACCTGTTCCTCGGCGCGCTCGGGGTCCGGGCGCCGTACGAGAGCGGTCCGCTGCTGCTCGGACTGTCCTGGTGGAACTGGATCTCGGGGCCGAGCGTGGCGATGTGCGTGTTCATCGTGCTCGCCGTGTTCACCACGTCCGGGACGTTCATGCTGCTGTTCCTCGCCGCCCTGCAGCATCTGCCCGGCGAGGTCGAGGAGGCCGCGGTCGTCGACGGCGCCACGCCCTGGCAGCGGCTCCGCCGGATCACCGTGCCGATGCTGCGCCCCACGCTGTTCACGGTGATCACGCTCGGCCTGATCGGGACCTGGCAGATGTTCGACCAGGTGTACACGGGCACCGGTGGCACGCCCGGCAAGACCACCCTGACCCCGGCCTACCTGTCCTACCAGGTCTCGTTCGAGCAGCAGGAGTGGGGTCGCGGCGCCGCGATCGCGTTCCTGCTGTTCGCGATCATCGTGGCGTGCACCCTCGTGGGCCGCCGACTGCTCGGCGAGCGGGAGGACCCACGATGACCGCCGCCGTCGCCACGGCCCGCCGGCCTGCCGTGCGCCGCGACCGCGGTCCCGCCTGGCTGCGCCGGTCGCGGTCGGGCACCGTTGTCGCGCTGACCGTGTTGGTGGTCCTCGCCGTCGCCTACCTGTACCCGTTCGCGATCAGCCTGGCGACATCGTTGAAGTCCGACGCCGAGGCCGCCACGGACCCGTTGTCCCTGATCCCGGCGACGCCATCGACGGCCGCCTACACCGAACTCCTGCGCAACTCCGACTTCCCGCTGTGGGTGCGCAACTCGGTCATCGTCACCCTCGCGGTGACGACCGGCCGGGTGCTGTTCGACTCGATGGCCGGCTACGCGCTCGCCCGCCTGCGGTTCCCGGGCCGCAGCCTCGTGTTCGCCGCCCTGGTCGCCATCATGGCCGTGCCCGGGGTGGTGCTGCTGATCCCGCGCTTCCTGGTCATCAACACGCTCGGCATCTACAACAGCTTCGCGGCCCTGATCCTGCCGCTGCTCGCGGACGCGGCCGGCATCTTCATCATGCGGAGCTTCTTCATGTCCGTGCCCCGCGGGGTCGAGGAGGCCGCCCGGATCGACGGCGCCGGCCCGTTCCGGGTGTTCTGGTCCGTGGTGCTGCCGATGGCCCGCCCGGCCCTGATCACGATCGTCGTGCTGAGCTTCCAGGGCTCCTGGAACGAGCTGTCCCACTTCATCGTGGCCTCGGACCGGCCCGAGCTGCAGACGCTCACGAAGGGCGTCGCCCAGCTCACCGCCGGGGCCCTCAGTCAGGGCACCCAGTATCCGCTGAAGCTGGCCGCCGCGGTGATCATGTCGATCCCGGTGGCGGTGTTGTTCATCGTGTTCCAGCGCCGCATCACCTCGACCCACGACGGTGCCATCAAGGGCTAGTGCGTTTCCTCCGAGCCGTCGAGGTGCCCGCTGAGCGAACGCATGGTGTCGTCGAAGGCGGACTCCAGATCGACGTCGTAGGCGTCGGCCAGGACGATGACCGACCACAGGCAGTCCGCCAACTCATGCGCCAGCGCAGCATCGAGGTCGTCGCGCGGACGCACCCCCGCCTTGCCCTGGACGAGCTTGGCGAGGTCGCCGACATCGCCGAGGAAGCCCAGCATGGTCTCTTCGGGGGTCCAGGAGCGTCCGTACCGCGCACTCTCCAACTCGGCGTACTTCGCGCGCACTGCTCGGGCCCTGGCCTGCATCTCGATGAACTGCATGCTCCATGGTGGACCACCAGAGCGGCCTACCCCCAGCGGGACGCCAGCGCCTCGCGGACCTTGCGCCGCTCCACCTTGCCGAGCATCGAGCGCGGCACCTCGTCCACGGCGACGATCCGCTTCGGCACCTTGTACGGGGTCAGGTGCTCACGGCAGTGGGCGCGCAGCGCTTGCTCGTCCAGGTGGGCCCCCTCGACAAGGACCACGGCGGCGACGACCTGCTCTCCGCCGTCGGCCCGCTTGTGGCCCACCACGGCGGCCTCGGCGACGTCGGGGTGGGCCACCAGCACCTCCTCCACCTCGGAGGGCGACACGTTGAAGCCACCGGTGATGATGATCTCCTTGCGGCGGTCCACGACCGTGGTGAAGTGGTCGGCGTCCACGGTGACGATGTCGCCGGTGCGCAACCATCCGCCGTCGAGCAACGTCTGCGCGGTGGCCTCCGGGTCGCCGAAGTACCCGGTGAACACCTGCGGCCCGCGGATGAGCAGCTCGCCGGGCTCGCCCTGCGGCACGTCCACCTCGGGCTGCTCGGGGTCCACCACGCGCATGTCGGTGCTCGGGAACGGCACCCCGATGGTGCCGTTGCGCCGGGTCGGTGCGAACGGGTTGCCGAGCGCCACCGGCGAGGCCTCGGTGAGGCCGTACCCCTCCACCAGCAGCCCTCCGGCGACCGACTCCCAGAGTTCGACGACCTGGCCGGGCAGCACCATGGCGCCGGAGATCGCGAACCGGATCGTGGACAGGTCCACGCCGCGTGCCTTGCCCTCCTCCGCGACCTTCTGGTAGATCGGCGGTACGGCGCACAGGACGGTGGGCGGCGACTTCCGCACCGAACCGAGGAGCAGGTCGACGTCGAACTTCGGGAACAGCACCAGCTTGGAGCCGGTGAGCACCGAGAACGTCAGGTAGAGGGTGAGGCCGAACGCGTGGAACATCGGCAGCACGCCGTAGATGGTCTCCGCACCGGGCACCGCCCCGTGCATCCACGCCTGCCCCTGCAGTGCGTTCGAACGCAGGTTGTAGTGGCTGAGCATGGCGCCCTTCGGGCGTCCCGTGGTGCCGCTCGTGTACTGCAGCACGGCCAGGTCGCGCACGTCCGGGAACGGATGGTCGACGGCGAGGGCCGGGCCCGCGAGCAGGTCGCCCCAGGTTCCGGTCGCCCCGGTCGCGGGGCCGCTCAGCGCGGCCCGGCCGGCCCTGGCCGCCGGGATCGGCAGCGAGAGGGCGAGTCGCTTGAGGCGCGGCATCGCGGAGATCAGGCTCACCGAGAGCAGGTGCCGCACGCCGGTAGCCGCCGAGAACGACGCGACCCGGGGCACCACGGAGTCCCACGCGATCACCACCTCGGCCCGATGGTCGTCGAACTGGTGCTGCAGCTCCTCGGCGGTGTAGAGCGGGTTGTGGCTCACCACCACCGCACCCAGGCGCAGAGCCGCGTAGAACGCGACCAGGTACTGCGGGCAGTTCGGTAGCACCAGCGCCACCCGGTCCCCCGGCCCGACACCGAGCCGCCGCAGTCCCTCGGCCGCCCGCGCGACCTGGTCCCCCAGCTCGCCGTAGGTGGTGCGGGCCCCGAAGAACTCCATCGCCACCCTCGTGGAGAACCGCTGCACGGAGTCCTCGAGCATCAGGGGAAGGGACTCGGTGGGGAGGTCGATCGTGGCCGGGACCCCTTCCTGATAGTTCTTGACCCAGGGCCCGATCGGATCGCTCATGAGAGCGACCCTAGTCGGCCCCGGACGCGGCTGCGCGGCTAGGCTTGCCGTCATGCGCTTCCTGCCCGGCCACACGATCACCCACGACCTCACCTACGGCGACGTGTTCCTCGCGCCGTCCTACTCCGACGTCGCGTCCCGGTTCGACGTGGACCTGGCCAGCTCCGACGGCACCGGCACCACGATCCCCGTGGTGGTGGCGAACATGACCGCGATCAGCGGCCGCCGGATGGCCGAGACCGTGGCGCGCCGCGGCGGCCTGGCGATCCTGCCCCAGGACGTGCCGCTGGACGAGGTCAGCCGCACGATCGCCTCCGTGAAGGCCCGGCACACGGTCCTCGAGACGCCGGTGACCGTGGGTCGCACGGACACGGTGCACACGATCCTCACGCTCATCGACAAGCGCTCCCATGGCGCCGCCGTGGTCGTCTCCGACGGTCGGCCGATCGGCGTGGTCACGCGCCGCGACTGTCAGGGCGTCGACCAGTTCGCCCAGGCGCACGAGGTGATGACGCCGGACCCGACGGTGCTGGACCTGCGCGTCCTCGAGGGCCCGGACGCCCTGCGCACCGCGTTCGAGACCCAGTACGCCGCCAGGCGCCGGTTCTCCCCCGTGGTCGACGCCGACGGCGTCCTGGTCGGTGTGCTGACCCGCACCGGTGCCCTTCGCTCGTCGATCTACACGCCCGCCGTCGACGCCGCGGGCCGGATGCGCGTCGGCGCCGCGATCGGCGTGAACGGGGACGTCGCCGCGCACGCCACGGGGCTGCTCGAGGCCGGCGCGGACGTGCTCGTGGTCGACACCGCACACGGCCATCAGTCGAAGATGATCGAGGCGCTGCGCGCGGTCCGTTCGCTCGACCCGCAGGTTCCGGTCGTGGCCGGCAACGTCGTCACGCCCGACGGCGTCAGCGACCTCGTCGAGGCCGGTGCCGACATCGTCAAGGTCGGGGTCGGCCCGGGCGCGATGTGCACCACACGGATGATGACGGCCGTCGGTCGCCCGCAGTTCTCGGCGGTGCTCGAGTGCGCGGCGCGCGCCAAGGAACTGGGCGCCCACGTCTGGGCCGACGGCGGGGTCCGCTACCCCCGGGACGTCGCCCTCGCGCTCGCCGCCGGGGCATCGCAGGTGATGATCGGGTCCTGGTTCGCCGGCACCCACGAGTCCACCGGCGACCTGCACACCGACGCCGACGGACGCACCTACAAGGAGAGCTTCGGGATGGCCTCGGCCCGCGCGGTCGCCGCCCGCACGTCCAGCACGTCCACCCCGTTCGAGCGGGCCCGCAAGGCGCTCTACGAGGAGGGCATCTCGTCATCGCGGATGTACCTGGACCCGGATCGCCCCGGCGTGGAGGACCTGATCGACCACATCACGTCCGGTCTGCGCAGTTCGTGCACGTACGCGGGGGCCCGCTCGCTGGCGGAGTTCGCGGACAGGGCGCTGGTGGGTCTGCAGTCGACGGTCGGTTACGACGAAGGCCGCCCGCTGCCCGCGGGCTGGTGAGTCACCGACCTGCGAGCGACCCGGGGTCATGGCCGAGCGTCACGGCCCCTCGCCCGGGTCCACCACCTGTCCCATGAACACCGGCAGCCCGGTGGGCAGGTGCACGATCCGGTAGGCGAACTGCCGGTCCGCACTGAACACCACCGCGGGCGACGTCTCCTGGGCGCTGGTCGGGCCGACGGCGACCGAGGTGACGGCCGCGGCCACGGTGCCGGCGGAGTCCACGGTGATCGTGGCCTCGTGTGCCGCCGCCGAGACGTACAGCTCGGGCGCGATGCCGCTCAGGTCCGGGGTCACGCCGAGGGTCTCGGACAGCCCCGCCTCCCGCAGCATCGCCTTCAGGTCGAGGCTGGTGGTGTGCTCCCAGGTGGGCAGCGTGAGCTCCACCGGCACCGGGGCGGCCGACGCGGCATCGAGGCCGGCCGCGATGACCGGCCACCCGGCCGGGTCCCACCGGCCCTCGGGGGCGAGGACCACGTCCATGGCGAAGTCCGCGGTGTACGGGATCCGCACCGCAGCGGTCCCGTGCGGCGTGATGAAGTACGCCAGGTCACGGGTCTCCTCGAGGAACTGCGCCGTCGCCGTCGTGCCGTCGGGCCGGTGGAACTGCCCCGGCGACGTCCCGCCGCTGAACGGCTCCTGCCAGGCCGCGGCCAGATAGACCGTGTTGAGCAGCGCGAGCCGGGTGCTCCGGTCGAACGGCACCGGCGCCGCCTCGACCAGCCCTCCGGTGTGCTCGGCGACCCAGTCGTCGACGACGGCGCGCCCGCCGGCGCGGCCGGTCGCGGTGAAGTCCACCTGGACGGCGTTCGCGCCGTAGTGGGTGGCGAGGGCGTCCAGGAACGGCTGCTGCACGGCGAACCCCTCCTGCAGGAACACCTGATCGGCGACGTGCAGCACCGGCACGTCCGGGACCTCGCCGGCGGGCACCTCGCCCGGGTCGCCGTCGTGGAGCTCGAGCTGACGCAGCAGGGCGTTCATCGCCTCCCCGCGCTGCTCGGCGGGAAAGCCCAGCACGGCGTCCAGCTCGGCCGCCGTGGTGGTGGCCGCCCCCTCCCGCAGCATTCCGAACGCGGTCAGGATCGAGATCGGGGACACGACGAGGTTCTCGTCCCGGGTCGCGTCCATGAGCCGGGCGCCGAGACCCGAGGTCGCCGCGACGGTGGCGGCGGCCGCGGCCGGCACGTCGGTCACGGCCACGGCCGCCCGTGGCGAACGCGACTGAAGGACCTCCACGCCCGGCGCGGTCCCGTTCGGGCTGGTGCAGCCGGCCAGGACCATCGCCAGGATGCCCAGCCCTGCCACGCCCGCCCTTGCCCCCACCGACCGTCGTCCACCCGTCCCCATCGACCCGCGTCCCATGGCCGTGCAGCCTACCGGGGGTGCGCCTTGCCCCGATGGTGAAGGATGGGTCCATGACCGAGACCGACACCCGCACTCGTGCACCGTTCGGCGCATGGCCCTCCCCACTCGGAGTCACCGAACTCACCTCGGGGACGGTCCGGCTCGCCGAGGTCGCCCTCGACGGCGAGGCGACCTACTGGATCGAGGGTCGCCCGAGCGAGGGCGGGCGGCAGGCGCTCGTGCGGCACGAGGCCGGTGGCGCCGTCACCGACGTCGTCGATGCGACGTTCGACGTGCGCACCCGCGCCCACGAGTACGGCGGGGCGTCCTACGCGGTGACGCCCACCGGGGTGGTGCTGTCCCGCCGCGAGGACGACCTGCTGTACCGGGTCGACCGTGGTGCCGACGGCTCCTTCGCACGTCCGGTCCCCCTGGTGCCGGCGGACGGGCGACGGTACGCCGATCTCGAGGTCGACTCCGAGCGCGGGGTGGTCTACGCCGTCGCCGAGGACCACGGCGCCCCCGGCGGCCAGCGGACCGACCCGCGGGCAACCCTCGTCTCGGTCCCGCTCGACGGCAGCGGCGTCGCCGACCCGGCCGCCATCGCGGTACTGGTGGACGGCCCCGACTTCGTCACCTCGCCGCGGCTGTCCGCGGACGGCGCACTGCTGGCCTGGATCTCCTGGGACCACCCGAGCATGCCGTGGGACTCGACCACGCTGCACGTGGCCTCCGTGGCCGACGGCGGTGGCCGGCTTCTGCACGAGCGCACGCTCGCCGGTGGTCCAGGCGTGAGCGCGGCCGAGCCGCAGTGGACCCCGACCGGCGACCTCATCCACGTCGACGACCGCACCGGCTGGTGGAACCTGTACCGCACCGAGTTCGTCGAGGGTGAGGCCCGCACCCGGCACCTGCACCCGGCCGAGGCGGACTTCTCGCTGCCGCAGTGGGGCTTCGGGCCGCGCACCCACGACATCCTCGACGAGGCACACCTGGTCGTGTCCTGGTCCAGCGGCGGGCATCGGTTCCTCGGCGCGATGCTGACCGCGAACGGTCAGCTGGAGCGCTGGGACGGCGACTGGGAGCCGTGGGGTCCGGTGCGCGCGCACGGCGACCGGGTGGTCTTCATCGGCGAGTCGCCGACGCAGCCCGGCGCGATCGTCGAGCTCGACCTCGTCGGCGGGCACGTCAACGTGCTGAGGTCCTCCTCCGAGCTGCACCTGGACCCGGCCGACGTGTCCCGTCCGGAGGCCGTCCGGTGGCGCTCCGAGGTCGGCATCGCGCACGGCTTCCTCTACCCGCCCACGTCCGCCCGCGCAGCCGGACCGGCCGGGGAGCTGCCGCCGCTGCTGGTGTTCAGCCACGGCGGGCCCACCGGGGCCACCTCGCCAGGATTCCGGCCGAGCGTGCAGTTCTGGACCACTCGCGGCTTCGCCGTCCTTGACGTCAACTACAGCGGCAGCACCGGGTACGGGCGCGCCTACCGGGACCGCCTGCGTGGCGCCTGGGGCATCGCGGACGTGCGGGACTGCGCCGCCGGCGCCCGGTGGCTGGCGGACACGGGACGGGTCGACGGCGCCCGCCTGGCGATCCGGGGTGGCAGCGCAGGCGGCTTCACGACCCTGGCGGCCCTGACGTTCACCGACACGTTCACGGCCGGTGCGAGCCTGTACGGCATCGGCGACCTCGAGGCGCTGGCCCGGGACACCCACAAGTTCGAGAGTCGCTACCTCGACTCCCTGATCGGGCCGTACCCGCAGAAGCGGGACCGGTACCTGGCCCGCTCCCCGATCCACCACACCGACCGGCTCAGCGCTCCGATGATCCTGCTCCAGGGCACCGATGACCGGGTCGTCCCCCCGAACCAGGCCGAGTCGATGGCCAAAGCCGTGGCGGACAAGGGCCTGCACGTGGAGCTCGTCATGTTCGACGGCGAGGGCCACGGCTTCCGCCGCGCCGAGAACATCCAGGCCGCCGCCAGCGCGGAGCTGGCCTTCTACGGCCGGGCGTTCGGCTTCACCCCCGCCTGAGCCGACGCGAACCGCACGAGGGCGCCAGGCGAGGGTCAGCCCGACCCCGGACACTCCCTCTGGCTCGGTTCCACTGACCCGAGACGCGGGCAACTCGACCCGGAACCCGCAGTTCGCGTCAGCGGAGCGGGCACGTGGGTGGCGCGGCCCCACTCTCACGCTCCCTTGGCTCGGTTCCACTGACCCGAGACGCGGGTGGCTCGGCACGGGACCCGCAGTTCGCGTCAGCGGAGCGGGCACGTGGGTGGCGCGGCGCGTCCACATGCTCCCGGTGACGGGCTCCGGGCAGCAAAGAGCCCCAGCACGCGGCCTTGGAATCAAGGGCCGCGCGCCGGGGCCTCCTGTCGTGTCAGGCGGCGACGAGCGAGCGCAGCACGTACTGCAGGATGCCGCCGTTGCGGTAGTAGTCCGCCTCGCCGGGGGTGTCGATGCGCACCACCGCGTCGAACTCGACGGCGGTGCCGTCCGCCTTCGTCGCGGTGACGTGCACGGTCGACGGCGTGCTGCCCTCGTTCAGCGCGGTCACGCCGGCGATGTCGTAGGTCTCGGTGCCGTCCAGACCGAGGGAGTCCGCGTTCTCCCCCTCGGGGAACTGCAGCGGCAGCACACCCATGCCGATCAGGTTCGACCGGTGGATCCGCTCGAAGCTCTCGGTGATGACGGCCTTCACGCCGAGCAGCACGGTGCCCTTCGCGGCCCAGTCGCGGGACGACCCGGAGCCGTACTCCTTGCCACCGAGGATCACCAGCGGGACGCCGGCCGCAGCGTAGTCCTGGGCCGCGTCGTAGATGGTGGTCTGCTCGCCGGTGAGGAGGTTCTTGGTGAACCCGCCCTCGACGTCGTCCAGTAGCTGGTTGCGCAACCGGATGTTGGCGAACGTGCCCCGGATCATGACCTCGTGGTTGCCGCGGCGGGAGCCGTAGGAGTTGAAGTCGCGGCGGGCCACGCCGTGCTCGGCGAGGTACTTGCCGGCCGGGGAGTCCGGCTTGATGGAGCCGGCCGGGGAGATGTGGTCGGTGGTGACCGAGTCCCCCAGCTTCGCCAGGACGCGGGCACCACTGATGTCGGAGACGGGCTCCGGCTGGGCGCCCATGCCCTCGAAGTACGGGGGCTTGCGCACGTAGGTGGAGTCCGCATCCCACTCGAACGTGTCGCCCTCGGGGGTCTGCAGGGCGCGCCACTGCTCGTCCCCGGTGAAGACGTCCGCGTAGTCGGAGGTGAACATGTCCCGGTTGATCGAGGAGTCGATGGTCTCCTGGACCTCGGCGGCGGAGGGCCAGATGTCCCGCAGGAACACCGGCGACCCGTCCTCGTCACGGCCGAGCGGCTCGTGCTCGAAGTCGAACTCCATCGTCCCGGTCAGGGCGTAGGCGATCACGAGCGGCGGGGAGGCCAGGTAGTTCATCTTCACGTCGGGGTTGATCCGACCCTCGAAGTTCCGGTTCCCGGAGAGCACCGAGACCACGGACAGATCGTGCTCGTTGACCGCGGCGGAGACCTCGTCGGCGAGCGGACCGGAGTTCCCGATGCACGTGGTGCAGCCGTAGCCGACCAGGTGGTAGCCGAGCTTCTCGAGGTAGGGCCACAGGCCGGCCTTCTCGTAGTAGTTCGTGACCACCTGCGAGCCCGGCGCCATCGAGGTCTTCACCCACGGCTTGACCGTCAGGCCCCGCTCCACGGCCTTCTTCGCGAGCAGCCCGGCGGCGAGCATCACCGACGGGTTCGACGTGTTCGTGCAGGAGGTGATCGACGCGATGGCGACGGCGCCGTGGAACAGGTCGTAGGACTTGCCCTCGGGGGTGGTCACCTGGACGGTGCGCCGGATCTGCTGGGAGATCGCCGGCGAGTCGGACGCCGGGAAGGACTCCTTCTCGGACTCGTCCACGCCGTTGACGACGTCGGCCGCGTAGTTCGGCAGATCCCGCTGGAACGCACTCTTGGCGTGGGTGAGCTCGATGCGGTCCTGCGGGCGCTTCGGTCCGGCGATCGAGGGCACCACGGTGCTCAGGTCCAGGCTCAGGTACTCGGAGAACTTCGGCTCGGAGTACCCCTGCGCCGTGGGGTCGAGCCACATGCCCTGCTCCTTGGCGTACGCCTCGACGAGCGCGACCTGGGCGTCCGAACGACCGGTCAGGCGCAGGTACTCGAGGGTGACGTCGTCGATCGGGAAGATCGCCGCCGTGGAGCCGAACTCGGGGCTCATGTTGCCGATGGTGGCTCGGTTCGCGAGCGGCACCTGGGCCACGCCGGCGCCGTAGAACTCGACGAACTTGCCGACCACCCCGTGCTGGCGGAGCATCTCGGTGATCGTGAGCACCACGTCGGTGGCGGTCACACCGGACGGGATCTGGCCGTTCAGCTCGAAGCCGACCACGCGCGGGATCAGCATGGAGACGGGCTGGCCAAGCATCGCTGCCTCAGCCTCGATGCCACCGACGCCCCAGCCGAGCACGCCGAGGCCGTTGACCATGGTGGTGTGCGAGTCGGTGCCGACGCAGGTGTCCGGGTAGGCACGCAGGACCTTCTCACCGTTCACCTCGACCTCGCGGGTCATCACCACGCGGGCCAGGTACTCGATGTTCACCTGGTGCACGATGCCGGTGCCCGGGGGCACCACCTTGAAGTCGTCGAACGCGGTCTGGCCCCAGCGCAGGAACTGGTAGCGCTCGTGGTTGCGCTGGTACTCGATGTCCACGTTCCGCTGGAACGCGTCCGGGCGGCCGGCGACGTCGATCTGGACGGAGTGGTCGATGACCAGCTCCGCCGGGGACAGCGGGTTGATGCTGGCCGGGTCGCCGCCGAGGTCGGCGACGGCCTCACGCATGGTGGCCAGGTCGACGACGCAGGGCACGCCGGTGAAGTCCTGCATGACCACCCGTGCGGGCGTGAACTGGATCTCGGTGTCCGGCTGCGCGTCCGGGTCCCAGGCCGCAAGGGCACGCACGTGGTCGGCGGTGATGTTCGCGCCGTCCTCGGTGCGGAGCAGGTTCTCGGCGAGCACCTTGAGGCTGTACGGAAGCCGCTCGAGACCCTCGACGGCGTTCAGCCGGTAGATCTCGTATCCGGTCCCACCGACGTCCAGGGTCCCCTTGGCGGAAAACGTGTTGACGCTACTCACAACCACTCCTCGGCGCTCTCTCGCGGTCCTGCCGCATCCTTGCACTTAATGCTACGACCGCATCAGGTAATTTATCTCGATGTCGAGATATCTTATCGCACTTCCGCCAGGGGGTGCACCTCTGCGGCCCCCGGGTGCGATTTCCGACGGCGGTATGCGACCTCGATGACGACGCATCCGACCGCTGCCGTGACCGCCACCAGCACGGCGGTGAACGGCTCCGGCACCTCGAGGGCGAAGAAGTCCCGCACGAACGGCACCGCGATGGCCAGCACCGCTCCCGCGGCCATCGCGGCGAAGAGCACCACCCGCCACCAGTTCCACGGCCGGGCGAGCGCACCGAGCAGCCACAGGCCCATGATGACGAGGGTCAGCGTCGCACCGGTGTTCGCCTGCAGCCCGGCGTCGCGGGCGTGCAGGGTGCCGTAGACCACGAGGACCGCGAGGGCCGAGGCGATCCCGCACGGGATGGCCAGGGTCAGCACCCGGTGCAGGAACCCGGGCACATACCGCTGCCGGCTGGGCGCCAGGGCCAGGAAGAAGGCCGGCGTGCCGATCGTCAGCGCGCCGACGAGGGTCAGGTGCCGGGGCAGGAACGGGTACGGCCACGCCGTGATCGCCACGACGATGGCGAGCAGCACGGCGTAGGTGGTCTTGTTCAGGAACAGCGAGGCGACCCGCTCCATGTTCGCGATGACCCGGCGGCCCTCGTCGACCACGCCGGGGAGTGTGGCGAACCGCCCGTCCAGGAGCACCAGGCGGGCCACCGCCTTCGTGGCGGCCGCTCCCGAGCCCATCGCGATGCCGAGGTCGGCGTCCTTGAGCGCCAGCGCGTCGTTGACACCGTCGCCGGTCATCGCGACCGTGTGCCCGCGGGACTGCAACGCATGCACGAACGCGCGCTTCTGCTCGGGCGTGACCCGGCCGAAGACCTGCTCGCTGGTGACCACGTCGGCGAGCGCCTCGCCGTCCTCGGGCAGGGTCCGGGCGTCCACCCCGCTGACCGGGCGGCCGCCGTCGCCACCGAGGCCGACGGCCCCGGCGATCGCCGCGACCGTGGCCGGGTTGTCCCCGGAGATCACCTTCACGGTGACGCCCTGCGCCGCGAAGTACGCGAGGGTCTGCGCGGCGTCCGGGCGCACGTGCTCACGCAGCACCACCAGGTACGCCGGGCGAAGGCCGCGCGGGGGGCCCACCTCGTCCGCGGCGCCGGTGAGCGCCTGCGCAGGGGCCGCGGCGAGGAGCAGCACCCGGGCACCGGTGGCGGCGAGGTCGCGCACCCGCTGCAGGACGCCGTCGCCCGGCTCGAGCAGCACCTCGGGCGCGCCGAACACCCACGCTCCGGCGTCGGTGCTGTGCGCGCTCCACTTGCGGGCCGAGGAGAACGGGACCAGCACCTGTGCCGGCGACGCGGGCACGTCAGTCACACCCGCGGCGATCGCGGCCGCCGAGGCGTTCGCGTCCGGGTCCGCGGCGAGCGCGGCCAGCGATTCCCGGGCTCCGGGCACGGGGGTGAGCTCGATGAGGTCGGCCAGCACGACGGTGCCGTCGGTGAGGGTCCCGGTCTTGTCCAGGCAGAGCACGTCCACCCGGGCCAGCACCTCGACGGCGGGCAGTTCCTGCACCAGCACCTTGCGGCGGGCCAGCACGATCGCGGCCAGCGCGAAGTTGATCGAGGTGAGCAGCACCAGACCCTCGGGCACCATCCCGACCACGCCGGCGACGGCGGAGACCACCGCGTCGCGCCAGGTGCCGTCCGCCAGGGCGAGGTCGAGGCCGCCGTGGTGGCGGATCTGGCTCCAGACGAGCAGGATCGCGATCGGCACGATCGCCCAGGACACGTACACCAGGATCCGGTTGATGCCGGACCGCAGCTCGGAGTTCACCAGGGAGAACCGCCGGACCTGTGCCGTCAGCTGGTTCGCATAGCCGGCGGTGCCGACCCGGGTGGCCCGCACCACCGCTGAGCCGGCGACCACGGCGGAGCCGGAGAGCACCTCGTCGCCCGGTCGCTTGCCGACCGGCTCGCTCTCGCCGGTGAGCATCGACTCGTCGATCTCGGCGCCGCGGCTGGTCAGTACCTCCCCGTCGGCGGGCACCTGGTCGCCGAGGCGGAGCACGAGGACGTCGTCGGTGACGATCTCATGGAGGTCGACGACCTGTTCCGCCCCGTCCCGCAGCACGGTGGCGTTCGGGGCGTCGAGGATCGCGAGCCGGTCAAGGGTGCGCTTGGCCCGGTACTCGGTGAGCCCGCCGATGAGCGCGTTGGACAGCAGCACGAACCCGAAGACGGCGTCCTGCCAGCTCCCGACGAGCAGCACCACGACCAGGGCGGTCCCGAGGATGGCGTTGAAGAGGGTGAACAGGTTGCCGCGGATGATGGCGGCAAGACTGCGCGAGGACGACTCCGGGGCGACGTTCACCTCGCCGCGGGCGACCCGGGCCGCGACGTCCGCGGCGGTCAGGCCGAGCGGAGTCTCGGTGGTGCTCATCCGAGCGTGGTGGGAGTCAGCACGGCCACGCACTCGACGTGGTGCGTGTGCGGGAACAGGTCGAACGCGCGCAGGGAGACCAGCTCGTGGCCTCGCTCACGCGCATGCGCGACGTCCCGGGCCAGGGCCGCCGGGTCGCAGGCCACGTAGACGATCCGGTCCGGGCCGGCCGCGAGCACGGCATCCATCACGGCCGCTCCGGCACCCGCGCGGGGCGGGTCCAGGACCACGACGTCGGCGTGCGGTGCCGGCCCGCGCGCAGGTCCGGCGCCGGTACCCGGTGCTGCCCCGTCGTGGCCGCTGCGCTCCGCCAGCACGGCAGCCACGTCGCCGCCGTGCAGCACCGCCTGGTCGAGGCCGTGGACGTTGCGACGGGCATCGGCGAGGGCGCGGGCGTCGCCCTCGACGGCGTCGACCCGACCGCCGGGGCCGACCTCGTCGGCGAGCGGCACGGTGAACAGGCCGGCACCGGAGTACAGGTCCCACACGCCGGCACCCGGCCCGACGGCGGCCGCCTCCAGGACGGCACCGACCAGGGTCCGTGCCGCCTCGAGGTGCACCTGCCAGAAGCCGCCGCCGGCGACCCGGTAGGCGAACTCGCGCCCGTCGGCCAGGCGCACCCGCTCGCGCACGTTGCGCCGCCCGCCCCGCAGCGGCTCGCCGTCGACGAGGATCAGCACCTCGCCGTCGGACGGGGCGACCGCCTGGATGGTGGTCCCGGGCCGCCAGGTGCGCCCGAACAGGTCCGCGGCCGCGATCGGCTCGGCGGCGAGCGGCATGTCCGTCAGCGCGAGCACCTCGTGCGAACGGTACCGGTGCATGCCGGCCCGGCCCTCGCCGTCGGCCACGAGCTCGATACGGCTCCGGGTGTGCAGGCCGCCGCGCTCGAGGTCACCGGGAACGCGCTCGACGCTCAGGCCGGCGAGCGCCGGGTGGTCGGCGTCGAGCCGGCCGATCCGGCGGAGGGCATCGGTGATCACGTCGCGCTTCCAGACCAGCTGCCCCGGCAGGCTCACGTGCGCGAGCTCACCACCGCCCACTCCCCCTGGCCCGGCGGCCGGCCAGACCGAGTCCACCCGGTCCGGCGACGCGGTGAGCACCTCGATCGCGTCGGCCCGCCAGTAGCCCTTGCGGCGTGCCTCGGTCAGGACCGCCCGGACCCGCTCCCCGGGCAGCGCGTGCCGGACGAAGACCACCCGACCCTGGTGGCGGGCCAGGCAGTGACCGCCGTGCACGGGGGCGCCGACGTCCACGGTGAGGACGTCCCCGACCGTGACGGGTCTGGGCCCGGCGGGCCCGGTCGTCGCCTCACTCGCCACGTCGCACCATCCCCGGCGCGGGCAGGTCGCCGAGACGCTCGCCCGGGTCGTCGGGGTTCACGAGGCTCCGTGCGGAGGACGCGAGCTGCCAGGGAACCGAGGCCATCACCACGCCGGGAGTGTAGAGCAGGCGCGTCTTCAGCCGCAGGGCGCTCTGGTTGTGCAGCACCCGCTCCCACCAGTGACCCACGACGTACTCGGGCACGTAGACGACCACCAGGTCCCGCGGGGACTCCCGCCGGATCGACTTCACGTACTCCAGGACCGGGCGGGTCAGGTCGCGGTACGGGGAGTCCAGCACGGTCAGCGGCAACGGCACCTCGGCGGCGTCCCAGTCGCGGCGCACCTGCTCGGCGGCGTCCCGGTCCACGGCCACGGTGATGGCCTGCAACGTGGAGGGCCGGGTGGCCCGGGCGTAGGACAGGGCACGCATGGTCGGCTTGTGCACCTTGGAGACCAGCACGAGGGCATGCACGCGGCTGGGCAGGGCACGGGCGGCGGCGACGTCCTCGATCTCCAGCTCGTCGGCCACGTGCTGGTAGTGCCTGCGGATGAACACCATGACGGCGAACAGCAGCGCCATCAGTCCGATGGCGATCCAGGCGCCGTGGGTGAACTTCGTGATCAGGACCACTGCGAGGACCAGCGCGGTCAGCGCGAACCCGAACGCGTTGATCGCACGCGAGCGCTTCATGGCCCCGCGCTCCTTCGCCGCGACGACGCTGGGCAGCCGCTCGTTCCAGTGCCTGATCATGCCGAGCTGGCCGAGGGTGAAGGAGACGAAGACGCCCACGATGTAGAGCTGGATCAGCCGGGTCACCTCGGCGTCGAAGACCCAGATCAGCGCGATGGCGGCCAGCGCCAGGATGATGATCCCGTTGGAGAACGCGAGGCGGTCGCCGCGGGTGTACAGCTGGCGCGGCAGGTAGCCGTCCTTGCTGAGGATCGAGGCGAGGGTGGGGAACCCGTTGAACGCGGTGTTCGCCGCGAGCAGCAGGATCAGACCGGTGGACGCGGTCACCAGGTAGAACATCGGCGGGAAGCCCGCGAACACGGTCTGGGCGATCTGCCCGATCACCGGGTCCTGTTCGTACCCCTCGGGCACCGGCTGCCCGTTCATGGCGAGCTGCAGGTGTGGGTCCTGGACGAACCGGACCCCGGTGGCCCGGGCCAGCCCGATCACCGTCATCAGCATGGTCGCGCCGATCAGGCCGAGCAGCAGCAGGGTGGTCGCCGCGTTCTTCGACTTGGGCTTGCGGAACGCGGGCACGCCGTTGCTGATCGCCTCGACGCCGGTGAGGGCCGCCGCACCGGAGGAGAACGCACGCAGCACCAGGAAGCCACCCGCGAGGCCCATCAGGCCCTCTTCGTAACCGGCCTCGGCGAGGACGTCGAACTGGGCGCTCTCGGCGGTGCCGAGGGTTCCGGTGGCCCACTGGATGCCACCGACGAGGGCCATCACGCCCATGCCGGCCATGAACAGGTAGACGGGAATGGCGAACCCGCTGCCCGACTCCCGCACGCCGCGCAGGTTGATCAGCGCGATGAGCGCGACCAGGCCGATGGCGATGATCGCCTCGTGGTCGCGGGCAGCCGGGAGGACGGTGGCGAGATAGTGGGAGCCGGACGAGACGGAGACGGCCACGGTGAGCACGTAGTCGACCTGCAACGCACTCGCGACGGTCAGCCCGGCCCGGGGACCGAGATTCGTGGTGGCCACCTCGTAGTCGCCGCCCCCGGAGGGGTAGGCCCTTACCGTCTGCCGGTAGGAGGCCACGACGGTGAGCATGACGATCACGACGGCGAGCCCCACCCACGGCGAGATCGTGTACGAGGCGAGGCCGGCAAGGGAGAGCGTCAGCAGGATCTCGTCGGGGGCGTAGGCAACCGAGGAGAGCGCGTCGGAGGCGAACACCGGCAGTGCGATGCGCTTCGGCAGCAGGGTATGCCCGAGCCGCTCGCTACGGACCGGGCGCCCGACGAGGAGGCGTTTCGCGGCGTCGGAGAGATCAGGCACGGTGGCTCACTGTACGCGCAGGTTCCGGCTACCGCGCCCTCATCGTGAGGGTCTCGAGCGAGTCCGTCGCGCGCAGGATCCTGGCGACGACGAACGGCGCCCAGGAGGCGGTCTCGTCCCTGCCGAGCACCGGGTCGACCAGGTCCACGGTGCGGCCCCGGGTGACGATCCGCGCGGAACCGGCGGCGCGCACGTTGCGGACCCAGTCCGTCCGGGGGCCGTAGGTCAGCGCGAACACGTACGAGCCGTTCCGCTGGAACACGTTCACCGGGATGGTGTACTTCGTGCCGGACGTGCGGCCGGTGTGCGTGAGCAGCCCGAATCCGGGCATCCTCGGGGCGACGTGGCGCATGACGTGGTTCAGGTACTTCTTGTTGCGTTCGGCCACCGAGCGGGACAGCGGACTCATCGGTGTGCCTCCGTTGCGATCTCCCGGCGTCGACTGCTGACGCCGCAACGGTACTCCCGGTGTAGCGTCTGGACTCGTGCACTTCGTCATCATGGGCGCGGGTCGCGTCGGGGTCACCCTCGCCGAGACCCTGGAGTCCAAAGGCCACTCCGTGGCGATCATCGACCAGAACCCGGAGGCGTTCCGGCGACTCTCGGACGACTTCGCGGGCCGCCGGGTGACCGGCATGGGCTTCGACCGGGAGGCCCTGACGCAGGCCGGCATCGAGGACGCCTACGCGTTCGCGGCCGTGTCCAGCGGGGACAACTCCAACATCATCGCCGCGCGGGTGGTCCGCGAGGTGTTCGGGATCGACAACGTGGTGGCCCGGATCTACGACCCGGGCCGGGCCCAGATCTACCAGCGGCTCGGGATCACGACCGTCGCGACCGTCCGGTGGACCGCGGACCAGGTGCTGCGCCGGATGATGCCCACCGGTGCGGCCAGTGAGTACCGAGACGCCTCCGGCGGCGTGAGCCTGTGCGAGATGGACCTGCACGAGGGTTGGATCGGCCACACCGTGCGGCAGCTGCAGAACCTCGCGAAGGCACGGATCGCGTACATCACGCGGTTCGGTGACGCCTACATCCCGTCCCCGCTCGACGTGCTCCAGGAGAACGACCTGCTGCACGTCATCGTGTACACCGACCACATCAACGAGGTCCAGCGGATCCTGGCCACGGCGCCCAAGCCCGAGGAGGACTGATGCGGGTCGTCATCGCCGGTGCCGGGAGCGTCGGCCGCTCCATCGCCCGGGAACTCATCGGCCACGACCACGTGGTCCTGCTGATCGACAAGGACCCGATGGCCATGAAGGTCTCCTCGGTCAGCGAGGCAGAGTGGCTGCTCGCGGACGCCTGCGAGATCAGCTCGCTGAGCCAGGCGGACCTCGCCGCCGCCGATGTGGTGGTCGCCGCAACCGGCGACGACAAGGCGAACCTCGTGGTCTCGCTGCTGGCGAAGACCGAGTTCGCGGTACCGCGGGTCGTGGCCCGGGTGAACAACCCGAAGAACGAGTGGATGTTCGACGAGGCCTGGGGCGTGGACGTGCTCGTGTCGACGCCTCGGATCATGACGTCCCTGGTGGAGGAGGCGGTCTCGGTCGGCGACCTGGTCCGGATCTTCACGTTCCACCAGTCCGGGGCGAGCATGTACGAGATCACCCTGTCCCCCGGCGCGGCGGTGGTGGGTCAGCAGATCTCTCAGATCGGGTGGCCGAGCGCGGCCGTGCTGGCGGCGATCATCCGCGGCGATCAGCCGATCGCGCCCAGCCAGGACGACACCCTGGAGGCCGGGGACGAGCTACTGCTCATCGTGTCGTCTGCGGAGCAGGCGGATCTGCTTGAGCTGCAGCACCTGCTCGGGGATTCACCAGTAGCCACGTGATCCAGAGGACGAGCGCCCACAGCGGCAACCCCATGACGAGGCGAGCGGTGCCGAGCCAGCCCGCCTCCGCGTTCAGGTAGAGCGGCACCTGCACGGCCAGCCGGGCCGCGAACGCACCGACCCACAGCCAGGACGCCAGCGAGTAGCGGCGCAGCAGCGCCCGGTCCGCGCGCCACTCGAACCCCTTCCCGAACAGGCTCGAGACGATCACACCCACCACCGGCCACCTGGCCAGGATGGAGGCGGTCACGCCGACCACGAACGCGGCGTTCACGTACAGACCCCACCTGAAGTAGTCCTGCGCCTCGCCGGTGCGCCACGCCCAGATGGCGCCGATCGCCACGCCGAGCAGCCCGCCGAGGGCCTGCGTGACCGGCGTCCGGGAGACCAGCCGGGCGATCGTGGCGACGACGGCGACGGCCACCGAGGAGATCAGCGCCGGCATGAGTTCCCGGGTGGCGACGAACACGACCACGAACACCAGGCCGGGCGCCGTCGACTCGACGAGCCCGCGCACGCCACCGATGGACGCGGCCAGGCTGAACTCCCCCGCCGCGAGCTGGCCCATGCCGCGGCCGCCAGGCACGGCGCCGCGCCTCGGCGCCGGGCCGCTCTGGTCCGGCAGCTCCGGGTCGGACGTGTCCTGGGCCGGGCCTGCCTCGCGGTTCTCGGTCATGGGGTCGCCTCTGCGGAGTCGGGGGCCAGGAGTCGGTACTCCGGGTTGAACATCGTGGCGTGCGTGCGGCCGAAGTCGGCCGAGGTGATCATGCCCTCGGCGACGAGCCGGCGCCCCGGCTCGATGCCGGGGATCTCCCGCCGGCCGAGCCAGACGAGATCGAGGCTGCCGGAACCGTCGTACAGCTCGGCCACCAGGGCCGGGCCGGCGGCGGCCGGTGCGAACGTCACCGCCCGGATCACACCCGAGACCGTCGCGCGGCTGCGCGCGTGGCACCGGCCCACCGGCTGGGTACCCCGGCGGCGCGCCTCGAGCTGCTCGTCGTCCGCCTCGAGCTCTGCCTGGGAGGCGGTGAACCGGTCCCATGCGTCGCGCAGGCTCATCGTTTCGACCTCACTGCCGGCTCAACGGGTTTCGGTGATCTCGGGGCCGCGCTTGGGCAGGTCGAGGCTGGGTCGCCCACCCGCGAGGTCCGGGGCGGGTTCGCCCGACCGTCCGGGCAGGTGCAGCGTGAGCAGGTCGCGCGGCGGGCGGGCCTCTGAGCCACGCACCACCACGACGTCCGCGAGCACGTCCTCGAGCGCGGCCGCCGCCTCGGTGTCCACGGTCGCCTTGCCGGACATCACCGCGCGCAGGAACCAGCGTGGCCCGTCGACGCCGATGAACCGGGCCGGCCGGCTGCCGGTACGTCCGTCCGGAAGCCGGGCGGGAAGCCGGGCGAGCAGCTCGCGGCCGAACGAGCCGGTACGTTCGTCGGACGACCCGCCCTGCTTGACGACCTGCTGGGCGATCTCCTCCCGCAGCTCGTCCCAGAGGCCCTCGCTGCGGGGAGCGGCGAACGCCTGCAGCTGCAGGCTCGAGGAGTCCAGCAACAGCCGCACCGCGACGACGCGGCGGGTCTTGGAGTCCAGCTCCATCTTGACCTGGCTGCCCGCCCGCTTCGGCAGCCGGATCGCGCCGAGATCGATGCGACCACCCAGCTCGGGCACCTCGTCGACGTCCCATGGGCCGCGCCCCTCGGGCTCGGCGGGGCTCGGCGCCGAAGCCGCGGAGTCCACGGAATCGGCGGATCCGGCCCGGGCGGCCTTCTTACGTCCGAACAGTGCCATCAGCGTGCTCCCTCGGCGATCGCATAGCCCCCGGTCGAACCGAGGCCACCGTCGCCGCGATCGCTGCCGGGCAGGTGCTCGACCTCGACGAACGCGGCGGAGGCGACCTGCTGGATCACGAGCTGCGCGATCCGGTCACCCCGCTCCAGCCGGGCCTCGGTCTCGGGGTCGGTGTTGACGAGGATGACCTTGATCTCGCCGCGGTAGCCGGCGTCCACCGTCCCCGGTGCGTTCAGCGTCGTGATGCCGTGCTTCGCGGCCAGGCCGGAGCGGGGGTGCACGAATGCGGCGTACCCGCGCGGAAGGGCGATCGCGATGCCGGTCGGTACCGTCGCCCGCCCACCGGGGGGCAGGGTCACGGGCTCGGCCGCCCGCAGATCGAGGCCGGCGTCACCGGGGTGGGCATAGGCCGGCACCGGCAGCTCCGGGTCGAGCCGCTGGATCAGGATGTCCACGTCCGTGCCGGGGTCGTCGTTCTCAGTCATCACGTCTCGAGCCTACTTCTCCCCGCGACCGCTCGTGGCGGTCGAGGTGGATCGTCGGGGCGGGTACTCGGTGCCCGGTGCACCCGTGGCCGGTGGCAGACTGGCGTTCGTGCCCGTGTTCTCCGAGACCCTGCTGCCCTCCGTCTGGAAGTGGCTGCTCGCCCCAGCCGGTGGCTTCGCCGCCGCGATGATCACGGTGGTGCTGGGAATGCCGGTCGCCGTCACCGTCGGGGTGGCGGTGACGATCGCGTTGGTGGTCGTGCTGCTGCGGACCGCGCCCGTGACCGTCGTCACGGCGGAGGAGTTGCGGGCCGGCCGGGCACACATCGCCAGGGAGTTCATCGACGCCGTGGAGATCGTCGAGGGCAGCGACCTCGAGAAGGCGATGGGGCCGGGTCTCGATGCCCGCGCCCACATCCAGTTCAGTTCATCGGCGCCGGCGGCGGTACGGGTGGTCCTGCGAGACCCGCAGGACCCGACGCCGTACTGGTTGATCTCCACCAGGCGCGCCGCCGAACTTGCGCGGGCCCTGGTGGGTGATGCGGCTCAGGCCGCGCACTCCGAGCAGACCGGCTGACCGTTCTCCTCGTAGGCCAGCTGGCTGCGGTGGTGGACCAGGAAGCAGCGCGAGCAGGTGAACTCGTCTGCCTGACGGGGCAGGACGCGGACGGAGAGTTCTTCTCCGCTGAGATCGGCGCCGGGGAGTTCGAACCCCTCGGCGGCTTCCGTCTCGTCCTCGTCGACCGCCCCGGAGTTCTTCTCCGCACGCCGGGCCTTCAGCTCCTCCAGGGAGTCCTCGCTGAGGTCCTCTTCGTTCTTGCGCGGTGCGTCGTAGTCGGTCGCCATGGTGGGCAAGCGCTCCGGTTTCTCTTGATGGTGGTGGTCGCAGTTACAACGCGTGGGGCTTCGAAATGTTCCCGTAGCGAAGGGATTGTCCACCCTGGACGCCGTGTGTGCGCACCGAATGGAGAAATCCCTTGGAACTGAGGCGAGGACGACGCGCAACCGGTCTGTTGGACCGGGGTCCGCGCAGCCTCACCGGGGCGAACCATACATCGGTCTTGGCCGTTCGGAGCACCACGCGCCGACGGGCGGGCGTCGACGCGGCCGCGTTAGGCTGCCACGGTCGCCCCTGCAGCGGCCCGGTCGCGGGAATCACCGCCACACCGGACGTAATGCGGCAGTCCCGACCCGTGGGCTGGCAGGCTCGGGGTGTGCACGGTACGGAGGTGTGATGGTGGAGCTAGAACTGGTTGGGATCCATGCGGATGGTGAGCATCTGATCCTCATCGGACCCGACGGCGAACGGCACCGGCTGCCCATCGACGACGCCCTGCGCGCCGCCGTGCGCCGCGACCGCCCCCAGTTGGAGAAGCTGCGCAGCGATTCCGCGCTCCGTCCACGGGACATCCAGATCCTGATCCGCGCCGGCGCGAGCGCCGAGGACATCGCCGGCGAGTCCGGGCTCGCGATCGAGCAGATCCGCCGCTACGAGGGCCCGGTCATCGCCGAACGAGAGCACGTCGCCCGCCGGGCCCGGATGCTCACCATCGGCCGCGAGTCCGGTGCGCCGCAGCTCGGTGACCTGGTCGTCGACCGGCTCGCCGCGCGCGGCGTCGATGCGGACTCCATCGACTGGGACGCCCGCCGCCGCGGCAGCGAACCCTGGGAACTCGTGGCCCGGTTCATCGCGGGCGACCGCGACCGCGAGGCCGTGTGGCAGGTCGATCTCGCGTCATCGATGGTCACCGCCCTCGACGACGAGAGCCGCTGGCTGTCGGAGACGGACCTGAGCGCGCCCGGTCCGCGGCGCCACCTCAGTGCCGTGCGCGGGGCCAGGCTCTACGACGTCGAGACGGACGCGGACATCGCGCCGTCGCTCCAGGCCGTCGACGCGGTGATCCGGGACTCAAGGCCGGTGGCCGCCGACCAGGACGAACCCGCGTCCCCCGAGGAACCCGACTCCGACGACGAGTCCGGCACCGAAGCCCTCCTGGACCATCTGAGCGCCAGCCGCGGGGTGCGACAGCCGGTCGAGCTGGACGACGAGACCGCCGAGGACGAACCCGGCGACGGTCCTGACGGCGCAGGCCGGGTGGGCGAACGCCCCGGCGTCGCCGGTGACGGTGTCCACGAGCCGATGCTCTGGGACGACCCGCCGGCCGCGCACCCGCCGGCGTCCCACCCCGAGGAGGCGCAGGACGCGGGCATCATCGATCTGCCGCCGCACCTGGCCAACCCGGCGACCGATCCTGCCGGTGACCCCACCGCCGGGGACGACGAGGAGCCGTCCGAGCCCGCGGCGCCCGCCAGGAGCAAGCGCCCACGGCGCAACCGCCGCACCAGCGTGCCGTCCTGGGACGAGATCGTCTTCGGCGCCAAGAACGACTGACCGAGCGTCCCGGCCGGCTCTCAGCCGCTCAGATCCAGCGGATCCGGCGACGGGCTCGGCGCGTGTGCGGAGGTGGCGGTCAGGCCGGCCCGGTGGTGCCGCCGGCAGAGCACCTCGTAGCCCACCTCACCGGTGCGGGCTCCGGTGTTCCCGACCACCATCTGCTCGCCCTCGGTGATCATGACGCCGCCGACCGTGCGGGCGTTGTGGGTGGCGCGGCGCCCGCACCAGCACAGCGCGCGCACCTGGAGCACCTCGACCCGGTCGGCCAGCGCGAGCAGCCGTGCCGATCCGGGGAACAGCCGCGTCCGGAAGTCGGTGGTGATCCCGAACGCGAACACGTCCACGACGAGTTCGTCGACGACGCGCGCCAGCTGCTCGATCTGCTCGGGTGCATAGAACTGCGCCTCGTCGCAGATCAGGTAGTCGACCACCTGGCCGCGGGTGCGGCGGTGCACCACCTCGCGCCAGAAGTCGGTCTGCTCGGTCACCTCGACCGCGGGCACGGCCAGGCCGAGGCGGGAGGAGAGCATCTCGGCACCGGCCCGGTCGTCGCGGCTGAAGATCACACCACGGCGGCCCCGAGTGGCGTGGGTGTAGTCCATCTGCAGCGCAAGGGTGGACTTTCCACAGTCCATCGTTCCCGAGAAGAACACCAGGTCCGCCATCAGCCCTCCAGCACCACGAGCGGCACGGTGCGCTCGGCCGGGGTGATCGAGCCGTGCATCCCGACCAGGGTGAGCGACGCAGCGGTCTGCGTACGCGAGTCATGCACGGCGAGGTCACCGAGCGCGGCCACCACGACGTCCCCGATGACCTCGGTGAACCGCGGGTCCACAGGGCCGAGCAGCCCCGTGTCGATCACCTCGGCCCGCGACATCACCCGCGCGCGGTCGCCGAGGGCATCGGCCCACACCTCACGAACCTGTTCCGCGGCGCCCGGTCGGCTGTACAGGTGCACCGCACGGGGCTCGCCGGCCACCAGGTCCACGCCGGCGGCCAGGTCCGGACGGTCGGCGACGTCCACCCGCGCCGGCTCCGCGACGTGCGTGCTCGGCCCGTGGGGGATGTCGACCATCCCGTGGTCGGCCGTCACCACCATCGTCGTGCCGAGCGGGAGGAGCCGGGCCAGCCGCGCGAGCTCGGCGTCGGTGTGCGCGAGCGCGTCCGCCCACTCCCCCGAGCGCCACCCCTCGTGGTGGCCGGTCGAGTCGACGTCACCCCAGTAGAGGTACACGAGGTCCACGTCCACCTCGCGCAGCGCACCCAGCGCGGTGTCCACGCGCTCGGGCAGCGTCTCGGCGGGCAGGAACTCCGAGCCACGCAGGGCCGCCCTGGTCAGCGGCGAGGAGGCGAACCGCCACGGTCCGACGCTGACCGCGGACCGGTCGGCCTCCTCGAGCCGTTCGAACACGGTGGGCCGGCGCTGCCAGGCCAGTGGGTCCGCGCCCGTGTTCCACGAGATCATGTTCATCAGCCGGCCGCGGGGTTCCCGGACGGTGTAGCCGAGCAGCCCGGTCTCGCCACCGGCCCGGCCGGTACCGAAGTAGCCGAGGTTCGTCGCCGTCGTCGACGGGAATGCGCACGTCAGCGCGTCCAGCCGGCCGGTCGACGTCAGGAACGGCGCCACGTCCGCGCGGTCGGTGAGGTTATGCCAGCCGAGGCCGTCGACGAGCACGACGACCGCCTTGCGGGCCTGCGGCAGGCCGAGCGCGGCCGCCACGTCCACGCTCGAGGTCGCTGCGTCGTCGGGCATGGCGAGGTCGATCCCGCAGGCGCCGACGGCACCCCACAGGACCTGACCCAGCGTGCCCGCCGGCTCGGCGGCGGCGCCGGGGTCGACCGATGCGCTCACGTGCCGGTGCGTGCGGTGGCGGCGGACAGCGCCGCCGCGAAGGAGACCGCCGCGGCCATCGCGTCCGCCCCCTCGGCCTCGGCGCTGACCCGGACCACCAGGTCGTCCGGCATCGACGTGCCGGTGTACCCGTGGTCGGCCTCGCAGTTGGGGTCGGGGCAGGTCGCGGGCTCGAGATCGATCCGCTGTACCGAACCCCAGTTCAGGGCCAGCGTCAGCTCGGTGCCGCCGCTGCCCTGCTGGTAGACGGCCGGGTCGACGACCCCGTGGGTGAGCGCCACCGACCGGATCGCACCGATCGGCACGGCCTCCGTGGTGGCCGCGGCGGTCGAGGCGCCGTCGACCTCCTCGGGCGGCACGTCGTCCACGTGGGCGACGATCAGCCGGGTGGGCGTGAGCGTCAGCGCGGTGACGTGCCGGCGCACCTCGGTGCGGTCGAAGACGGTCTCGGGGTGCACCAGGTGCGCGACGACCTCCTCGCCGGCGAGGGCGATCTCCAGGACGTCGGCGACCAGCGACGGGTAGTAGCCGGCACGCTCGATATCGCTGCGCAGGTGGCGCATCTGTTGGGCTCGTGACTTCTGCACCGCCCCAGTCTCCCACCTCACGGCGATCCCCGGCTCACGGTCGGCCGCCGGTCACGGGAGCACCCGTCGCGCGGCGTCCCCCCGGGCCGGATGGCCGACGTCCACGGCCGCCCCGAGGATGGCGGCCCCGGTCTCGGAGACGAGCACGGGGTTCAGCGTGATCGAGGTGACCTCGGCCAGCTCGTCCTTGAGGACGCTGACCCGGCCGATCACGTCCGTGAGCGCGGCGATGTCCAGGGCGGGCAGCCCGCGGTGCCCGAACAGCCGGGCGGACGCACGCAGGGAGCGGATCATCTCGAGGGCGTCCACGTCCGTCAGCGGCGGGACCCGGTAGGAGACGTCCCCGAGCAGCTCGACGGCGTCCCCGCCGAGACCGGCGCTGATGATCGGCCCGTACAGCTCGTCCTCGGTGGCCCGGATCACGCACGCGGCGCCCGTGGGGGCCATCGACTGCACGTCGAAGGTGGTGCCGCGGCCCACCATGGCGCGCACCCGGGCCTCGCTCTGCGCGAACGCCTCCCGCAGCTCGGCCGGGTTCGAGAGGTCCAGCCGGACGCCGCCGAGGTCGGCCCGGTGACGCAGCACCTCGTCCGAGGTCTTCAGGGCGACCGGCCACCCGAGCTCCTCGGCGGCCGTGACCGCCGCGTCGGCGCCGGTGACCGTGACCTCGCGCCACTTGTGCAGCCCGTGGGTGGCCAGCAGCTCGGCCGCCCGCTCCGGGCTGAGTCGCTTCGTCAGTCCGCGCGGCAGGTCGGCGAGCTCGGCCTGGACCAGCTCCTTCGCGCGGCGCCGGTCGATGTCGTCCGGGTCGACGCGGCGGCCCCGGTCCGCGCTGCGCCAGTCCTGGTAGCGGGCCGCCTGGACGAGCGCGTGGGTGGCCGCCTCCACGGTCGAGAAGCCCGGTACCCGTACCTGCGCGGTGGCCAGTTCGGGCGTCAGTCCGGCGGTCCCGAACACGCAGGCCACGGTGGTGCGCCCGGAGCGCTCGGCGAGCCGCGCGATCTCGGGCCCGACGGCGGAGCCCACGTCGTCGAGGATCGGCACGTACGCGACGATGGCCGCGTCCCAGTCGTCACGCGCGAGCGCCGCGTCGATGACCTCCCGATATGCCGCCGGGCCCGCGCTCGGGACCAGGGCGATCGGGGTGCCCGCGACCTCCAGCCCGGCGCCGGCGAGCAGTTCGGCGATCACGGCCGCCTGGGTGCCGGAGTTGGTCAGCACCAGCACCCGTCGCCCGGCCGGCAGCGGCTGCTCGGAGAACAGGGTGGCCAGGTCGAGGAGCTCCGGGATCGTCTCGGCGCTGATCACCCCGGCCTGTCGCATCAGCTCGTCCAGCGCGCGCCGTGGCTCGCGGGAGATCCGCACGGCGTGACCCGGCGGGTTCAGCTGACCGGTGGTGCCCGCGATCATCGTGATCACCGGCCCCTTCCCGGAGAGCCGGCGCGCGACCCGGGAGAACTTGCGCGGGTTCCCTATCGACTCGAACCGCAGGGCACTCACGCGGGTGCGCTCGTCGGCGAGCCAGAACTGCATGGTGTCGTTGCCGGAGACGTCCACGCGGTGCCCGGCGGACAGGAACGAGGACACGCCGAGGTCCCGTTCGGCGGCACCGGTGACCATCGCCAGTCCGGCCGCTCCGGACTGGCAGAACAGTCCGACGGTGCCCTCCCGCAGGGGGCGTTGGGACGTGGTCGCGTTCAGGTGTCCGTTGGCGCCGCCGGTGACCAGCCCAAACGAGTGTGGGCCGACCAGGCGCAGCCCCGCCTCGCGGGCGGCCCGGACCAGTACCCGCTGGGTCACCCGGCCCTCGTGGGTGGCGGTGGTGAACCCACCGGAGTACAGCACCACGCCGTGCACGCCGAGGCCGGCGAGGTCGCCGAGCATCGCCGGAACCCCGACGGCGGGCGCGGCGACCAGGGCGAGGTCGAACGGGCCGGCGTCGGCGACGTCGGCCAACGTCGCCGGGCCGCCCGGCAGCCCGACGCAGCGGACCGTGCCTGCGTAGTCGCCGCCCTCGATGGCCGCGCGCAGCCGCTCACCGAACCGGACGCCGTCGGGACCTGCGGCGTACACGAGCACCGCACCGGGGTCGAGCAGCCCGGCCATGGAGAGCGCCTCGGCGCGCTGCTCGCGTTCGGCGAGCACGGCCAGCGACCTGTCGGTAGGCCTGATCGTGAACGAGACGGCGAGGACCCCGTCGTCGAGGGCCTGGTCCACGTCGTAGCCCGCGTCGGAGAACACCCGCACCATCCGGGTGTTCTGGGGCAGCACGTCCGCGACGAACCTGCGCACCCCGAGCTCCCGGCCGGCCGCGGCCAGGTGCTCCAGCAGGACCGAGCCGAGCCCCTTGCCCTGGACGTCGTCGAGGACGTTGAACGCCACCTCGGCGTCCCCGCCGCCGACCCGGTCGAACCGCCCGACCGCGACGATGTCGTCGCCGAGGAGCAGCACCAGCGCGACCCGGTCGGAGTGGTCCACGTTGGTGAACCGGTGCAGGTCCCGGTCCGGGAGCCGCTCCAGCGGCGCGAAGAAGCGCAGGTAGATGGACTCCGGGGACTGCCGCGCGTGGAACCGCTGCAGCGCGTCGGCATCGTCCGGGCGGATCGGCCGGATCCGGGCCGTCGACCCGTCCCGCAGCACGACGTCCGCCTCCCAGTGCGCCGGGTACTCCGGCGCGCCGGGCTCGGCGCCGTCGGCCGCTCGGGGCTCGCTCGCCGCCGCGGGCTCCTGGCTGTGCATGCCCTCGATCCTAGTCAGGCGGCTCCCGTCTCCTCGGAGTGGGACGGCGGGGTTGGCGGCCGTGATCGGTGAGAATGGACCCATGGCACGACGCACCACCGGCACCACCCCCGGCTCCGATCCCACGAACATCATCGACATCGACGTCTCCGCGGAGATGCAGGGATCGTTCCTCGAGTACGCGTACTCCGTCATCTACGCGCGGGCGCTGCCCGACGCCCGGGACGGGCTCAAGCCCGTGCAACGCCGGATCCTCTACCAGATGGCCGACATGGGGCTGCGGCCCGACCGCGGGCACGTGAAGTCGGCACGAGTGGTCGGCGAGGTGATGGGCAAGCTGCACCCGCACGGGGACACGGCCATCTACGACGCCCTGGTCCGGATGGCCCAGCCGTTCTCGCTGCGGCTGCCGCTCGTGGACGGCCACGGCAACTTCGGCTCTCTCGACGACGGTCCCGCGGCGCCCCGGTACACCGAGGCCCGGCTCGCCACGGCCGCGATGGTGATGACCGCGGGCCTGGACGAGAACGTCGTCGACTTCGTCCCGAACTACGACAATCAGCTCACGCAGCCGGACGTGCTCCCCTCGGCGCTGCCGAACCTGCTCGTCAACGGCGCCAGCGGGATCGCCGTCGGCATGGCCACGAACATGCCGCCGCACAACCTGGTCGAGGTGATCGCCGCGGCCCGGCACCTGATCGCGCACCCGGACGCGGACCTCGAGGCCCTGATGCGGTTCGTGCCTGGCCCGGACCTGCCCGGCGGTGGGAAGATCGTCGGCCTCGAGGGCATCCGGGACGCCTATGCGAGCGGCCGCGGCTCGTTCCGCACCCGCGCGAGCGCCCGGATCGAGAACCTCACCCCGCGGCGCAAGGGCATCGTGTTCACCGAGCTCCCCTACCTGGTGGGACCGGAGCGGGTCATCGAGAAGATCAAGGACGCCGTCCAGTCCAAGAAGCTGCAGGGGATCTCGGCGGTCACCGACCTCACCGACCGCGCTAACGGGCTTCGGCTCGTGGTCGAGGTGAAGAACGGGTTCAACGCGGATGCGGTCCTCGCGCACCTGTACAAGCTGACCCCGCTCGAGGAGTCCTTCGGGATCAACAACGTGGCCCTCGTCGGCGGGCAACCGCGGACCCTCGGTCTGCGCGAGCTGCTCACCGTGTACGTGCAGCACCGCTACGACGTGGTCCGCCGCCGGACCGAGTTCCGGCTCGGCAAGCGCATCGACCGGTTGCACCTGGTGGAAGGGCTGCTGATCGCGATCGCGGACATCGACGAGGTGATCGCCGTGATCCGCAGCAGCGACGACGCCGAGGCCGCCCGGTCCCGCCTGATCGCGGTGTTCGACCTGTCCGAGCCCCAGGCCGAGTACATCCTTGAGCTGCGGCTGCGCCGGCTGACGAAGTTCTCCCGGATCGAGCTGGAGGCCGAGCGCGCCGAGCTGGCCCGGGAGATCGAGGAGCTGCGCGCGATCCTCGCCGACGAGGACCTGCTGCGGCAGGTGGTCTCCGACGAGCTGGCCCAGGTGGCCGCCGAGCACGGGACGCCACGACGCACGGTGCTGCTGGAGTCCAGCGGCACCACCGCCACCGCCGCGGCCGACGGCGCCCCCCGGTCCGGGCGGTCCGCGGCGGCCATGCCGGACCTCGAGGTCGCGGACGCGCCGTGCCGGGTGCTGCTGTCCGCGACCGGCCTGCTCGCGCGCACCGCGGACGACGCGCCGCCCCGGCGGGACGGGCATCGCGCGGCTCATGACGCCCTCCGGGCCGAGGTCGCCGCGACGGCCCGGGGTGAGATCGGAGCCGTCACGAACACCGGCCGGATGCTGAGGCTCTCCGTCATCGAGGTGCCGTCGCTGCCGCCGACGGACGGGCCGCCGAGCCTGTCCGGCGGGGTGCCGGCCAGCGAGGTGCTGCTGCTCGAGAAGGGCGAGCGGGTCGTCGGCCTGGCGCCACTGGACGATGCCGCGCCGCCGCTGACCCTCGGAACCCGGGACGGGGTCGTCAAGCGGGTCACCGCCGACCGCCCGGGCAACCGCGACGCGTGGGAGGTCATCTCCCTCAAGGAGAGCGACGAGGTCGTCGGTGCCGTGAACGCCGCCGACGACCACGAGCTCGTGTTCGTCACCGCCGAGGCCCAGCTGCTGCACTTCGGGGCTGGCGCGGTCCGCCCGCAGGGCCGCAGCGGCCAGGGCATGGCCGGGATCAAGCTGGCCGCCGGGGACACAGTGGTGTTCTTCGGGGCGCTCGCGGCCGACGCGGCCGCGGCCGCCCAGGTGGTCACCCTGGCCGGGTCCTCCGGCGCACTGCCCGGCACGGTGCCGGGCACCGCGAAGGTGACCCCGTTCGCGCTCTACCCGGGCAAGGGCCGCGCCACCGGAGGGGTCCGCGCGCACCGGTTCCTGCGTGGCGAGGACACCCTGTACCTGGCGTCCGTGGCCCCTGCCCCGGTCCGGGCCGTCGGTTCCGGCGGGCAGAGCGTCGACCTGCCGGCGCCCGTGGACCGCCGGGACGGCTCCGGCACCGCCCTCGCTGCTCCCGTGGCCGGCCTGGGCTGAGACCCGGGGCTCGTCGGCGGGGCGCGTGGGTCAGTCGGCGACGGCGGCCGGTTCCGCCGCGTTGTCCACGTCGGGGTCCGCGGTGGGGTTCGTCGCGCGGGCCTGCGCGGGTGGCGCGGGATCCGGCCGGTCGGCGGCGAGGACGGCCACGACGCCGGTCGCGAGGAGCGCCTGGGCCGCGATGTAGGTGCTCATCACGCCCAGGTGGTGCGCGCCGAAGGAGTACCAGAGCGAGAACGTGTTCAGTGCGATCATCGCGTCGGAGACGAAGAACAACGCGCCGCCGACGGCGGTGACCCGGTTCACGGTGGTGCTCGCCGCCGCCATCGCGGCCAGGAGCAGGCCGTAGCCGACGACCGGCCCGCCGAGGAAGCCGGCCTCGGGCAGGCACCACACCGTGAGGGCGCCGAACCCGGCCCCGAACACCGCGCCGGCAGCGAGCACGGACGCGGGCCGCCGTCGCCAGGCCTTCGCCGCGTACGGCGCGAACGCGGTGAGGTAACAGGCCTGGGCCACCAGGAAGCCGCCCACCATGCCGAGGAAGCCGGCATCGCCGGTGACGAACCTGGGGATGGTGTCCCCGGCCCAGGACGCGGCCATCCCGGCCGCCACGAGCGCGACGGTGCGGCGCCGGACCGGTCCGAGGTCGGCGATCGCGGAGACGAAGGCGGCACCGAGCGCGGGCATCAGCAGGACCTGCGAGACACCGGCCACGCCCGCGCCGCCGTCGACCAGTCGCGAGGCGAGGTGGACGGCGCCCACGGCCACGTAGGCCCCGCCGAGCACCATGGTCCGCCGACTCAGTCCTCGGAGGACCTGACGCACCGTCCCGATCACACCTCGATCGTATACATCGTCGAACCTCGGGTGGGCTCGAACTGGAGGTTGCCGTAGAGGCCGAAGGCACCGGTCGGCTGGTCGGTGTCGATGCCGAGACCGGCGTACTCCATGCCGTCCTCACGGTAGGCCGCCATCGCACGGGCGAGCAGCGCCGTCGCGATCCGCTGGCCGCGCCACTCGCGCCGGACGCCGAGGATATCGATGTATCCCTCGGTCCAACCGAGGGAGTCCCAGTCCTGCTCGTAGCGTCCGGAGAGCAGGTAGCCGGCCACCTGGGCGCGGTCACTCGTCCGGTCGAGCACGAGGAAGCTCCAGGTGGGGGCGAAGTAGGTGCGGCCCTCCTGCCAGGTCTCCACGGTGTGCGGCTCGGAGCCCCAGTGGTCGCGGAAGGACTCGTTGTGGGCGAGCCGGACCTGGTCGTCGAGCTCGGCGGACCAGGGCACCAGGTCAAGGCTGCTCCGGAGCTTCACGGCCGGCAGGTCGAGGTTCAGGTCGCGGCGCATCTCGGTGTACCAGCGCCGCGGGCTGAAGCCCTGCTCCGTCAGCATCCGCACCGAGTCCGTCATGCCGTCCTCGACGTGCACGACGATCCGGCCCGGGACGTCCTTGCCGGACGCGGCGAGCACCTGGCGGGACCGGTCCACCTGCCAGCGCAGCACCGCGGAACCGATGCCCTGGCGCCGCCGGTCGGGGTCCACGCCCCCTTCGAGGAACGCCCGCACCGAACGCACGTCACCGGGCTGCGCGGTCACCGTGCCGTACGCCCGGAGCGTCCCCGCCGGGTCGAACCCGCCGAGGGTGTTGTTCGGCGCGTCCTTCCAGGCGCCCTGGAACGTCTCCGCGGCCTCCTCGAGCGTGGTCCGGTAGGGCGGGTTGTCGTGGGACTCGACCCGGGCGAACAACGCGTGCAGTTCCTGCACGTCACCGACGTCGAGGGCCCGCCAGGTCAGCCCGGTCTCCGCGGACGGGAGCGTGAGCAGGCGCGGGGCCCGCGCACGCTCGGCGAGGGGGGCGAGGTCGGGCGCGTTGTCCTGGGTCATCCGGCCGCCGGGGTGGACGCAGGCGAGGAAGCGGTCCGCGCACGCGGCGGGCGGGGGTGGTGGATCAGGTGCACGTCAGGTCTCACAGTTCGATCGAGTACAGCACGCCGGAGCCGCGGAGCCGATACCCGAACCCCGCGTAGAGGTCACGCGCCGGGTTCCTGGCATCGACATCCAGCCGGGCCACGTCCATGTCATCGGCAGAGTATGCGTGCAGGGCCGTGGTGAGCAAAGCGCGCCCGATCCCGGCACCGGCCCGATCGGGCCGCACCGCGAGCAGATCGCTGTATGCCACGCGGGCGTCGCCGTCGTCCGGGTCGTGGCTGGAGATCACGAATCCGACGACCTCGGCGCCGTCCATCGCCACGAACGACCACGCCGGGCGCAACCGCCGCAGCAGCCCCGACCAGAGCTGCGGGTCCTGTGCCGCGACCCGGTCGAACGCCACGTCGTGGACCGCTCTCGCGCCGTCGCCGGCGGCCGCGGACCAGCCGACGATTCGCACTCCTGCCGGACCGGTGACGCCGGGCGCGGGCGGGCGCTCGTCACCCGAGAGGGCACGCTCGAGATTGTGCACGGTGCGTGTCGGGGCGTAACCCGCGGCGACGCACATGCGCCGCCGGTCCGCGAGGTGCTCGTCCACGAGCACGCCGATCCGGCCCCCACGCCCCGGCGCGGCCGTGAGGATCTCCCGGGCCCGGCCCTCCTGCCAGCCGAGCAGCGCCCGCCCCACGCCGCGGCCACGCCAGGCCGGGTCGAGGGTCGCCCACAGCATCACCCGCGGATGGGAGGGCTCGGTCTGGAGCACGCCGGCGGCGCGAAGCACCCCGGCGCCGTCGAACCCGGCCAGCGAGTCGCGCTCCGGCTCGGTGCCGGGTGTGAGCAGCAGGCCCTCGATCCGGCCCCGCGTGAACGGGTGCAGGGAGCGGTCGACGGCCTCGGCCCGGGCCGCCAGCGCCGCGGCCGTGTCCACGTCCGCCGCCGTGAGGGCGCGCCAGGTCAGGCCGAGATGGGCCCCCGGGAGCGGGGCCGTCGTCGTCATCACGCGTCGATCCGGTCCCGGTCCAGGTCATCGGCGCCGGCGATGATGAAGTCCTTCCGGGGAGCCACATCGTTGCCCATCAACAACTCGAACACGGTCTCCGCGGCCTCGACGTCGGCCATGGTGACCCGGCGCAGGGTGCGGTGCGCGGGGTCCATCGTGGTCTCGGCGAGCTGGTCGGCGTCCATCTCCCCCAGGCCCTTGTACCGCTGGATCGGCTCCTTGTAGCGGCGACCGGACCGCTCGAGCTTGGCCAGGTACTTGTGCAGTTCCGCCTCGGAGTAGGTGTAGGTGATGTCACCCTTGCGCGAGCCCTGCGCGCTGGTCTCCACCCGGTGCAGCGGCGGCACCGCCGCGTACACCCGGCCGTCCTCAACGAGCGGGCGCATGTACCGGAAGAACAGCGTGAGCAGCAGCGTGCGGATGTGCGCGCCGTCGACGTCCGCGTCCGTCATCAGGACCACCTTGCCGTACCGCACGGTGGACAGGTCGAACGTCCGCCCGGAGCCGCCGCCGATCACCTGGATGATCGAGGCGCACTCGGCGTTCTTGAGCATGTCCGCCAGGGAGGCCTTCTGGACGTTCAGGATCTTGCCGCGGATCGGCAGCAGGGCCTGGAAGTCGGAACTGCGGGCCAGTTTCGCGGTGCCGAGGGCGCTGTCCCCCTCGACGATGAACAGCTCCGAACGCTCCACGTCGTCCGAGCGGCAGTCCGCGAGCTTCGCCGGCAGGGTGGAGGTCTCCAGGGCGTTCTTGCGGCGGGAGAGCTCCTTGTGGGCGCGGGCCGCGACCCGGGCCCGCATCTCTCCCACCACCTTGTCCAGGACCGCCGCGGCCTGGACCTTCTCGTGCCGCTTGCTCGAGGTGAGCAGCGCCTCCAGCTCCCGGTCGACGACCTTGGACACGATCGCCCGCACCGGGGCGGTGCCGAGGATCTCCTTGGTCTGGCCCTCGAACTGCGGCTCGGGCAGGCGCACCGTGACCACGGCCGTCAGGCCGGCGAGCACATCGTCCTTCTCAACGCGTTCCTTGGCGTCCTTGCCGGAGATCTTCAGGCGGCGCGCGTTCGCGTCGACCTGTTTGCGCACGGTCTTGAGCAGCCCCTGCTCGAACCCGGCCAGGTGGGTGCCACCCTTGGGGGTGGAGATGATGTTCACGAAGCTGCGGACCTCGGCGTCGTAGCCGATGCCCCACCGCAGCGCGACCTCCACCTCACAGCTGCGCTCGACCTCGGCCGGGCGCAGGTGCCCCTTGGCGTCGAGCTGCTGCACGGTCTCGGTGAACGTCTCGGTCCCCTGCAGCCGCCACGTGTCGGTGACGGATGCGTCCGCCGCGAGGAACTCCACGAAGTCGACGGCGCCGCCGTCGTGCTTGAAGACCTCCTCCACCGGGCCGTCGGCGCCCGGCGTGCCGGGCAGCCCACGCTCGTCACGGACGGTCAGGGACAGCCCGGGGACCAGGAACGACGTCTGCCGCGCCCGGGTGACCAGCTCGTCGTAGGAGAACGCGGCCGACTCCGGGAAGATCTGCCGGTCCGCCCAGTATCGCACCCGGGTGCCGCTGACCCCGCGCTTGACCCGTCCGCCCACGTTCAGCTCGGAGTGATCGGTGAACGGGGTGAACGGCGCGTCCGGCGAGGGCGTGCCGCGGTCGGCGAAGGTGCCGGGCTCACCGCGGTGGAAGGACATCTTGTACGTCTTGCCGGACCGGTCCACCTCGACGTCGAGGCGTGCGGACAGGGCGTTCACCACGGACGCGCCGACGCCGTGCAGCCCACCGGAGGCGGCGTAGGAGCCTCCGCCGAACTTGCCACCGGCGTGCAGCTTCGTGAACACGACCTCCACGCCGCTCAGACCCAGGTTCGCGACGTTGTCCACCGGGATGCCACGCCCGTTGTCGCGGACCTCCACCGAGGAGTCCGGGTGCAGCACGATGTCGATCGCGTCCCCGGCACCCTCCAGAGCCTCGTCGACGGAGTTGTCGATGATCTCCCAGAGGCAGTGCATGAGACCGCGGGAGTCCGTGGAACCGATGTACATGCCGGGACGCTTGCGGACCGCCTCAAGTCCCTCCAGGACGGAGAGATGGCGCGCGGTGTAACTGGAGTCTGCTGAGGTGGATGACACCCCTTCATCGTAGGCGTGGGTGGCCCGAAACCAGGGTATTGCCATCCGGATTCGGTGGACGGGGCGGTGCAGACCGGCCGGCCCGCGCCGGGCCGGGATACGCGGTGAGCGAACTCACCCCTGTGAACGGATGGAATGTCGGAAGGCGATGGTTACATGTGACTGTGAGCGTACTGACAGCAGACCAAGTGACCCCCGAGCTGACCGCGGCCGACCGCTGTGACGCATGCGGTGCCCAGGCCTACGTGCGTGTACTCCTGCCGACCGGCGAACTCCTCTTCTGCGCCCACCACGGGCGCAAGCACGCCGAGGCGTTGGGTCAGGTGGCCACCCACATCCACGACGAGTCCGACCGGCTCCTGTCCGAGCCCAAGTCCGACCAGCGCTGACCCGGTGGGTGCGCGGCCGCCCGGCTGCGGCCCGCGCCCGCCCGGCAGTGTCCGGCCGCAACCGGCATTGATCCGTACCGACCGGCCGTGAAGGCACCGATGCCCTCGTTCGAGCAGTACGTCCAGTGGGCGCTGAGCACACCGATCGAGGGTTTCGACTTCACGCCCGTCCACGGCCGGGTGGTCGACGGCGCCCTGCCCTGGGACTTCGCCAGGCTGGCCCGCGCGGCGGTCGCCCAGGCGGGCGGACCGGTGCTGGACCTCGGCACCGGCGGCGGTGAGTTCCTGGCCGGGCTCGGCCCGTTCCCGCCCGGGTCCGCGGCCACCGAGGGCTGGCCGCGGGCCAGTCGGGAACAGTCGCGGCCCGTGCCACCCTGGCCTCGCACGGCGTGCGGGTCCACGCCCTGCCGCCCGACCACGCGACCCGGCTGCCGCTGCCCGACGCGACCTTCGCCGTCATCCTCGATCGGCACGAGGCGTACGACGCCGCCGAGGTGAGCCGCGTGCTGGCGCCGGGAGGGGTCTTCCTCACCCAGCAGGTCGGCTCGGCCGACGGCACCCGCCTGAACGCGGCCCTCGGTGGCAGCGGGCCGGACGTTCCGGCCGACGTCGACCTCGAACCGTTCGCCGCGGGCCTGCGCCGAGCCGGCCTGACGCTCGAGCGGGCCCAGACCCATGATGCGGGCCACACCTTCACCGACGTCGGCGCCGTGATCTGGTACCTGCGGATCATTCCCTGGCAGGTCCCCGACTTCGACGTGGCCCGCTACGAGGCCCCGCTACGGGACCTGCACGCCGCCTTCGAGCGCGGCGAGCAGTTCCGGGACGTCGCGCCCCGGTTCGTCCTGAGTGCCCGGCGCGACACGCTCTGATGCGCCGCGCCACCTGGCGTGGCCGGCCCGGCGCGAACTAGCGTGGGCACCATGACCACCGCAGAAGGATCCACCTACGTCCGACTCCTCACCGAGCAGATCGGTCACGAGTTCGACGCCCACACGCAGTACGTCGCGATCGCCGTCTGGTTCGACAGCCACGACCTGCCGCAGCTCGCCGCGCACTACTACCGGCAGTCCGTCGAGGAACGCAACCACGCGATGATGATCGTGCAGTACATGCTCGACCGGGACCTGAACGTCATCATCCCCGCCGGCTCGACCGTCCAGAACGACTTCGGCGACGCCGTCGAGCCGATCAAGCTGGCCCTCAACCAGGAGAAGCAGGTCACGAGCCAGATCGAGGCGATCTTCCAGGCCGCCCGCGCCGAGGGAGACGCCCTCGGTGAGCAGTTCATGCTGTGGTTCCTCAAGGAGCAGGTCGAGGAGGTCTCCTCGGCGTCCACGCTGCTGACCGTGGCCCAGCGCGCCGGCCAGAACCTGTTCGACCTCGAGAACTTCGTCGCCCGCGAGTCCATCGGGGACGCCGGCGAGTCCGCCGACGCGCCGGAGGCCGCCGGTGGCGCGCTCTGAGCCGTAGCACCCACCCGAACACACCGAAGGGGCTGTTCCCGGTTCGCCCGGGAACAGCCCCTCCGTGTGTCTGGCGGTATCAGTCGAGGTAGTCGCGCAGCACCTGCGAGCGGCTCGGGTGACGCAGCTTCGACATCGTCTTGGACTCGATCTGGCGGATCCGCTCCCGGGTGACCCCGTAGACCTTCCCGATCTCGTCGAGGGTCTTCGGCTGGCCGTCGGTGAGCCCGAACCGCATCGAGACCACGCCGGCCTCCCGCTCGGACAGCGTGTCCAGCACGGCGTGCAGCTGCTCCTGCAGGAGCGTGAAGCTCACCGCGTCCGCCGGCACCACGGCCTCGGAGTCCTCGATCAGGTCGCCGAACTCGGAGTCGCCGTCCTCGCCGAGCGGGGTGTGCAGCGAGATCGGCTCGCGGCCGTACTTCTGCACCTCGACGACCTTCTCCGGGGTCATGTCGAGTTCCTTGGCGAGTTCCTCGGGCGTGGGCTCGCGGCCCAGGTCCTGGAGCATCTGACGCTGCACGCGGGCGAGCTTGTTGATGACCTCGACCATGTGTACCGGGATCCGGATGGTGCGGGCCTGGTCCGCCATGGCGCGGGTGATGGCCTGCCGGATCCACCAGGTGGCGTACGTGGAGAACTTGTAGCCCTTGGTGTAGTCGAACTTCTCGACGGCGCGGATCAGACCGAGGTTGCCCTCCTGGATCAGGTCCAGGAACAGCATCCCGCGGCCGGTGTACCGCTTCGCGAGGGAGACCACGAGCCGCAGGTTCGCCTCGAGGAGGTGGTTCTTGGCCCGGCGGCCGTCCATGGCGATCCACTCGAGCTCTCGCTTGAGCTTGCGGTCCATCCCGTCGCCGGACTCGGCGAGGTTCTCGTCCGCGAACAGGCCGGCCTCGATCCGCTTCGCGAGCTCGACCTCCTGCTCGGCGTTCAGCAGCGCGACCTTACCGATCTGCTTCAGGTAGTCCTTGACCGGGTCGGCGGTGGCGCCCGCGGTGACGACCTGCTGGGCGGGTGCGTCGTCGTCGTCGGAGTCGGAGTAGACGAAGCCCTTGTCCTCGTCGCCGGGCTTCGCGGTGGCCTCGCCGTCCGCCGGCGCCTCGGCTTCCGCCTCCTCCGGCTCGGCCTCGTCGGCCGACGTGACGGCGGCCAGCTTGGCCTTGCTCGCCCGGGTGGTCTTCGCCTTGGCCGCGGACGCCTTGGTCGCCGGCTTTGCGCGGGTGGCCTTGGCCGGCGCCTGCTCGGCGGCCTCCGCCTCGGCGGGGGCGTCGGAGGTGGCGGGCGCCGTCGACTTCGAGGCGGTCTTGCGGGTGGTGGTCTTCGGCTTCTCGACGGTCGCGGTGGTGGCACCGGACCGGGTCGCGGCGTTCGCGACCGCTCGGTCGGGAACTTCGGTCACGCTGATCTTGGCTTCGTGCATTGCGCCCAGGACCTCCTTGAGACGGCGGGGCTTGACGTTCGCGTCCTCGCAGGCCGCGCGGAACTCGGCGGCTGTGACGTATCCCCTCGTCAGGCCGGACCTGAAGGCGTTCTGCAGAGCGGTATGTTCGTATTCGCGGGGCAGCACGACATCAGGACTGAGAGGCGACGACACAGAGAACCTTTCGGCGGGGGATGGAGGGCGACCGGTGTTCTGTAAGTCGCAGCCCTACAATTATAACCGGAGCGGCCGTCTCGGCCCGTCCAATGACCGGGCGGTTCGACCACAGTTGTCTCAACGCGCCCGGCCCCCCGGAATGTTCCCGCCCGCTACGCGTACGCCTCGATGGGCGGGCAGGCGCACACCAGGTTGCGATCCCCGTAGGCACCGTCGATCCGGCGGACCGGCGGCCAGTACTTGTCCGGCGTCGCGCCCGCGGGGTAGACGGCTTGGGTGCGCGAGTACGGGTGGTCCCACTCCCCCCGCGCCGAGACGGCGGTGTGCGGGGCGTTCACGAGCGGGTTGTCGTCGGCGGGCCAGGTCCCGTCCCCGACCGCGCTCGCCTCGGCGTGGATGGCGAGCATCGCGTCGATGAACCGGTCCACCTCGCCGAGGTCCTCGGACTCGGTCGGCTCGACCATGAGGGTTCCCGCGACCGGGAAGCTCATCGTGGGCGCGTGGAACCCGAAGTCGACGAGACGCTTGGCGACGTCGTCCACGGTGACGCCGGTGGCGGCCGTGAGCGGGCGCAGGTCGAGGATGCACTCGTGCGCCACCAGGCCGTGCTCGCCCCGGTAGAGCACCGGGTACTTCTCGTCGAGCCGGGCGGCCACGTAGTTCGCCGAGAGCACCGCGGCGCCGGTCGCGGCCCGCAGGCCCGCCGTGCCCATCAGCCGCAGGTACGCCCAGCTGATCGGCAGGATCGAGGGCGAGCCGTACGGGGCGGCGCTGATCGTGCCGGTGCTGCGCAGCGCCCGGCGGCCCGCCTGTGCGAGCGGGTGCCCGGGCAGGAACGGCACCAGATGCTCGGCCACGGCCACCGGGCCCACGCCGGGTCCGCCGCCGCCGTGCGGGATGCAGAACGTCTTGTGCAGGTTCAGGTGGGAGACGTCACCGCCGAACGCGCCGGGACCGGCCACGCCCACCAGCGCGTTCAGGTTCGCCCCGTCGATGTAGACCTGCCCACCGGCGTCGTGCACGAGGTCGCACAGCTCGGTGATGCCGTGCTCGTAGACACCGTGCGTGGACGGGTAGGTGACCATGATCGCGGCCACGCGGCCCTCGTGGGCGGCGAGCACCCGGCGCAGGTCGTCGAGGTCGACATCCCCGTTCGGCGCCGTCCGCACGACGGCCACCTCCAGGCCGGCGAGCACCGCCGACGCCGCGTTCGTGCCGTGCGCGCTGGCCGGCACCACGCACACCCGGCGATCGTCGTCGCCGCGGTCGGCGTGGTAGTCGCGGATCGCGAGCAGCCCCGCGAGCTCGCCCTGGGACCCGGCGTTCGGCTGCACGCTCACCGCGGCGTAGCCCGTCAGCCCGGCCAGGGCGGTCTCGAGCCCATCGATCAGCTCGAGGTAGCCGGCCACGTCCGCGGTCGGTGCGAACGGGTGGATCCGGGAGAACTCCGGCCACGTGACCGCGGCCATCTCGGTCGCCGCGTTCAGCTTCATGGTGCAGGAGCCGAGCGGGATCATGCCGCGGTCGAGGGCGTAGTCCCGGTCCGAGAGCCGCCGCAGGTACCGCATCATCTGCGTCTCGGAGCGGTGGCTGGAGAAGATCGGGTGGGTCAGGAACTCGGTGCTGCGGGCCAGGTCCGCCGGCAGGCCGAGGGCCGAGGCCCCGACGGCGGAGCCGCCCGTGGTCCCGGCGGCGGCGGTCGCGTCCGGGGTGGCGCCGGGCAGGACCGCGCGGGCCGCGTCGAGCAGGTCCGCGACGGTCTGCTCGGTGGTGGTCTCGTCGCAGGCGACGCCGACGGTGTCGGCGTCGGCGCGCCAGAGCGTGATGTTGCGCTCGAGGGCGGCGGCGACGAGCGCGTCGGCGTGGCCGGGGACCTCAACCGTCACCGTGTCGAAGAACGCGGCGTGGCGCACGTGCACACCGACGGCGGTGAGACCGGAGGCCACGGCCAGGGCGCGTTCATGCACCCGGCGAGCGATCGCCGTCAGGCCCTCGGGTCCGTGGTAGACGGCGTACATGGACGCGATGACGGCCAGGAGCACCTGAGCGGTGCAGATGTTGGAGGTGGCCTTCTCCCGCCGGATGTGCTGTTCCCGGGTCTGCAGCGCGAGCCGCAGCGCGGGTGCGCCGTCGGCGTCCTTGGACAGGCCGACGAGCCGGCCGGGCAGCTGCCGCTGGGCCTTCTCCCGCACGGCGAGGTATCCGGCGTGCGGGCCGCCGAAGCCCATCGGCACCCCGAACCGCTGGGTGGTGCCGGCGACGATGTCCGCGCCGAGCGTGCCCGGCGCCTCGATCAGGGTGAGCGCGAGCAGGTCGGCGGAGAAGACCACCTGCGCACCGCAGTCGTGCGCGGCCGTGATCCAGCGTTCCAGGGCGTCGCGGTCCCGGACCACGCCCGAGGAGCCCGGGTAGGCCAGCAGCACCCCGAACGCGTCGGTCAGGTCGGGGCTGCCCGCCGCGTCGAACTCGACGAGTTCGATGCCGACCGCCTCGGCCCGGGTCGCCAGCACGGCCTTGGTCTGGGCGAAGGTGTCCGCGTCGACGTAGAACCGGCCACCCTCGCCACGCACCACCCGGCGGGCGAGCAGCATGGCCTCGGCGACCGCCGTGGACTCATCGAGCATGGACGCCCCGGCCACGTCCATCCCGGTCAGGTCGATGACCATCGTCTGGAAGTTCAGCAGCGCCTCGAGCCGTCCCTGTGAGATCTCCGGCTGGTACGGCGTGTAGGCCGTGTACCAGGCCGGGTTCTCGAGCACGTTGCGGCCGATCACCGAGGGCGTGTGGGTGTCGTAGTAGCCCTGCCCGATCATCGAGGTGCGGACGGTGTTCCGGTCCGCGATGGCCCGCAACTCGGCGAGCACCTGCGCCTCCGAGGTGGCGGCGGGCAGGTCCGGCAGCGCCGGCACGCCGTCGCCGAGCAGGGCAGGCGGGACGGCCGCCTCGAGCAGCGCCTCGATGCTGGGCCGGCCGATCACCCCCAGCATGTGCTCGGTGGCGGTGGCGTCGATTCCGATGTGGCGGGCGGGGAACTCGGGCGTGGCGGTCATGGGGAGCTGATCAGGCCTTCGTGATCTCGGTGTAGGCGGCGGCGTCGATGAGGTCACCCTCGGCCTCGATCCGGACCGTGAACAGCCAGCCGCCCTCGTACGGCGCGGTGTTCACGAGTTCGGGGCTGTCCACGACCTCGGAGTTCACGCTGAGCACCTCGCCGGTGACCGGCGCGTAGAGCTCGCTGACCGACTTGGTGGACTCGATCTCACCGCACGTGTCGCCGGCGGTGACAGAGTCCCCGACGGAGGGCAGGTCGACGTAGACGACGTCACCGAGGGCGTCGGCGGCGTAGGCGGTGATGCCCACGGTGGCGACGCCGTCGGCGACGGTGACCCACTCGTGCTCGGCGGTGTACTGGCGGTCGGCGGGGACGCTCATGACGGCTCGCTCCTCAATGCGTCTGGCTGGGTCGGGACTTCGGTCAGGTGGTCGCTGGGCGACGGTAGAACGGTAGCTCCACGACGGTCATCTGCTGGAACCTGCCGCGCACGTCCACGTCCAGCACCTGGCCGACGGCGACGGCGTCCTCGGTGGCGGGCGTGACCAGCGCCATCGCGACGGGGTGGCCGAGCGTCGGCGACAGCACACCGGAGGTCACCGCGCCGACCACCGATCCCGCGGCCAGGACCGGGCTGCCGGCGCGGGCGGCGCGGCGGCCGTCGCCACGCAGTCCGATGAGGCGGGTCCCGGTGGGATGCTCGGACCGCTCGGCGAGCGCGTCCCGGCCGAGGAACTCGTGGTCGAGGTGCACCACCCGGCCGAGGCCGACCTCGTAGGGGGTCAGTCCGGCGGTCAGTTCCTGGCCGTAGAGGGGCATCCCGGCCTCCAGGCGCAGGGAGTCCCGGCTGGCCAGGCCGCAGGCCTGCACCCCGGCCTCGGCCCCGGCGTCGAGCAGCCGGGCCCACACGTCGACGGCGGCCGCCGCGGGGACGGCGAGCTCGAACCCGTCCTCGCCGGTGTACCCGGTGCGGGCCACGAGCGTCGGGACACCACCGGCGAAGGACGCGGACACACTCGCGTAGTACTTCAACTCGCCCAGGTCGGCGTCGATGAGCGGGGCGAGCACCCCGGCGGCGGCCGGCCCCTGGATCGCGATCAGGGCGCGCTGCGGGGTGCGGTCGACCACCGCCACCTGACGGCCCTCGCTCCGGTTCGTGAGTTCGTCGAGCACGGTGAGCCGGTTCGCCGCGTTCGCGATCACCAGGAACTCGTGCTCGTCGAGCCGGTACACGATCAGGTCGTCGAGGATCCCGCCGTCGCCGGCCGTGATCATCGTGTAGCGGGCCCGGCCGACGCGCAGCCGGGACGCGGCGCTGACGAGGGCGCCGTCGAGGGCCGCCGCCGCCTCCGGACCGGTCACCTCCAGCTGCGCCATGTGGGACAGGTCGAACAGACCCGCCCGTTCGCGAACGGCCCGGTGCTCGGCCAGGTCGCCGGCGAACCGCAACGGCATCTGCCACCCGGCGAAGTCGGTCATCGTGGCGCCGGCCCCGCGGTGCGTGGCCTCGAGTGGGCTGGACGGCCCTGAGGGCGCGGTCGAGGACCCGGGATCTGCTGCCTGCACTGAGGGACTCCGTTCAGGGGTGGTGACGGCTGGGCGCGACTATGCCTGCGCGGGCTTGACCGCGAGGACGTGGCAGGGCGCGTCCAGCAGGATACGTTGCGCGTTCGAGCCGAGGATGAGCTTGCCGAGCGGGGACCGGCGGCGCAGCCCGATGACGATCAGTTCCGCACCCGCCTCCTCGGCGGCTCCCATGAGGGCCTCGGCGACGTCGTTGCCGCGCTGCAGGTGCCGCACGTCATAGCCGAGGCCGGAGGTGTCCAGAAGGTCCCTGGCCTCTTCGACGGCCCGGTCGATCTCGTCCTCGTCGGCGCCGCGGCTGCCGTGCACGATCACCAGGAGGCGGTCGGAGCGTCGCTGCGCCTCCACGATCGCGGCATCGAGTGCCGCACGTCCCTCGGCGGTGGCGATGAACCCGACCACAATGGCCACGACGTACTCCCTCGTCACACAACAATGCGTCCGCCTCCGACAGTAGCGCTTCCGTGGGCTCGGCGTCGCAGTCGTCGGGCCCCGGGTACCGGGCGGCGCTAGTCTCACGCCTGAGATCGCGACCCGCACGGAGAAGGGCGGCGCCTGTGAGTGACCAGACCACACCCGGTGAGCACACGCGCGCACCCGACCGGCCCGGTGACCTCGACGAGACCGACTCCGTTGACGGCACGCCCGACGAGAGCGGGGCGGGACGGGTCGACCCAAGCAGCAGCTCCAAGGACGAGGCCGAGGGCAAGAGCGCCGCGGACATCCTCACGGTGTTCCTGCTCTCCCTCATCGCGGTGCTGACCGCCTGGTGCGGGTTCGAGTCGTCGAAGTGGGGCGGCGAGATGTCGATCGCGTTCAGTCAGGCGTCGAGCGCCCGGATCCAGTCCACGGCGGCCGAGGCGCAGGCGAACGCGGCGCGCCAGTACGACCTGACCGTCTACACGCAGTGGGTCCTCGCCGTCGAGGCGCAGGACACGGACCTGCAGGAGTTCATCGAGGAACGGTTCAGTCCGGAGTTCGCCGTGGCGTTCGACGCGTGGGACGCAGGCGGTCGCGAGGCCCTCGGACCGTTCACGGTCCCCGAGTACGTGCCCCCCGGCACCCTTGAGTCGGTGGCGCTCGCCGACCGGGCAGACGCCAAGTTCGAGGAAGCGCTCGACTACAACCAGCGCGGCGACGACTACACACTGCTCACCGTTCTGTTCGCCCTGGTCCTGTTCCTGACCGCGATGTCCCAGCGCGTGAACGCCGCCTGGATGCAGCGGGCCATGCTCGGGCTGGCCGTCATCGTGGCGCTCGGCTGCGTGATCACGATGCTGACGTATCCGGTGAAGATCTAGGCGGACGTCCCGTGGGCGATCCGGCCGGGGCGACCTTCGCCGGTCGCCAGCTGGAAACGCTCACGCCGTCGCCGAGTGTTCACGTCGGGCCCAGCCGGGCGCGACGGCGCGGTCGACGACGTGCCGGAGCAGCCGGGCCAACCGGTGCGACGGGTCACGTTCGAGCGCGGCGGCGACGAGCACGTCGGCGCGGGCACCGTCGCCGTTCCACCAGGCGAGCCAGGCCAGGGTCGCCAACGCCGGCGCGGCGCGTGCCGTGGCAGCGTGTGCGGCCACCGCGACCAGGGCCGCCTCGGCCATCGTGAGCGTCGCCTGGTCCGGCATCAGCTCCCCGGTGAACACCGCCTCGAGGATGCGTGAGGAGTCGGCGTCGGCCGGGTCCTCGATCCGGGTCACCGCAGCCACCGAGAGCAGGATCGCGTCCCGGACTTGGGTGTCCTCCAGGCCGGCGAGCAGGTGCCCGTACTCGGCGGCGGGGATGTCGGCGAGCACCTCCCGGGTGCCACGCCGCTCGCCTCCCGGTGCGGCGGCGCCGAGCAGGCGGCGCCAGCGGGCGCGCATGTCCGCACGCCAGTGCGCCAGCTCGGCCCCGGTCAACCGCTCCCGACGGCGGCGCTCCCGGGTGGCGGCGCCGGCGGCGGTCCTGCGGTCGGTCGCCCCGCACCGCAGGTCAGGCAGGAGGTCCGCGCGCGAGGCGACGTAGGACTCGCCCTGGTAGACGAGGTGGGCCCGGATCCGCGCCGTGGTGAGGTCATCGACGCGCTGGCCGGCCGGCGGGCAGCAGGGCGAGCTGGTGCACTCGATGCACCGGTAGAACCGATTGCCGACGAGCCAGGTACGGGTCGGATGGGCGAGCGGGGTCTGGGCGAGCCACCACGCCAGCGCCGCACCGGCGGCGCCGCGCCCGGACAGGACCGCCGGCCAGGAGGACTCGGTGTAGACGGCGGCGAACACCGCGACGGCGCCATCGATCGCCAGCTGCCCCAGGACGTGTTCACCCAGGCCGAGGCCAGGGTGGGACAGGTCCGCGAGGTCCACCCGCGCGACGACGCCGATCTCCGGCCCACCGTCGGCGTCCGCCCTGATCGCCAGCAGTACGAGGGACTCGTGTGGGAGGAATCCGAGCCGGAACGGCAGATAGGCGAGCAGTTCGGGAGGGTCGTCGAGGTGCAGCGTCGGCACCTCGGTGTCGTCGGGGTCCGGGTCGGGTGCTGGTTCGTGTGATCTCATCCGACCAGTGCAGCCGCGCACACCGCCGCGCGGGTGAGCGCAGGCCGGCGCTCTGGACCCGAGCACCCCGGACCGTCGGCGCGGGATCCACGGTGATCGACCCTCACCCCTGGGGATCGTGAGGCAACAACGCGCGGATCCACACGGATAGGCTGCGATGGTGTCTGCCTCCCCCACGTCGCCCGCCGATCCACTGACGTCCCTGCGGGAGGCGGTGTCCGACCGGGTCCGGGCCACCGTCGACGACCTCGGCGGCTCCTTCCGGGACATCGGCCCCGAGGTGGCGGACCTGTTCGACGTCGCCGGCACCATGCTGTCGGGCGGCAAGCGGCTCCGGGCCTCGTTCGCCGCCGCCGGCTGGTTCGCGCTCGGCGGCCCGGACGACCTCCGGCGCGCTCCCGAGATCGTGCTGGCCGGATCCGGGCTCGAGCTGTTCCAGCTCGCTGCGCTCGTCCACGACGACCTCATCGACGGCTCGTTGACCCGCCGTGGACTCCCGGCCGCCCACCGGCAGTTCAGCGCCCTGCACGACGAACGGGCGATGCTCGACACCGGTGACCACTTCGGCGCGGCGGGGGCGGTGCTCCTCGGCGACCTCCTGCTCGTCGCCGCCGTCGGTGAGCTCCAGGACGCACTGGACCGGCTCCCGGAGTCGGCCCGGTCCGCGGGCCGACGGATCGTGCAGCGGATGATGGCCGAGGTCACCGTCGGCCAGTACCTCGACATCTACGCCCAGTCCGCCCCCTGGAGCGCCGACCCCGCGCTCGACCTGGACCGCGCCCGGCGGGTGATCCGCTCCAAGTCGGCCCGTTACAGCGTCGAGCACCCACTCACCCTCGGCGCCGCGATGGCCGGCGCGGCCGCGACCGAGCTCGAGGCCGCCAGCCGGATCGGCCTGCCGATCGGCGAGGCGTTCCAGCTCCGGGACGACGTGCTCGGCGTGTTCGGCGACCCGGACGTCACCGGCAAGCCGGCCGGGGACGACCTCCGGGAGGGCAAGCGCACGGTCCTGGTGACGCTCGCGATGACCCGTGCGGACGCCGCCGGCGTGGACCTGCTCCGAGCCGCGCTCGGCAACGCCGACCTCGACGCCGGCACGGTCGCTCAGGTGCGGGAACTGCTCACCGGCACGGGAGCGCTCGCGAGCGTCGAGGAGCTCATCGGCGAACGCACCGAGACCGCGCTGGCCGCGATCGATGCGGCCGGCTACGCCGAGCCGGCTCGGGACCGACTGCGCACGCTCGCCCGCGCGGCGATCACCCGCTCCTTCTGACCCGCGCCGGCTGCGCCCGGCGGCAGGTCGTCAGAAGGCGAGCGCCTGCGCGACCCGCCGCACCGCATGGGTCCGGGCGGCCCGGAGCGCGGCGATCGGGGTCTCGCCGAGTTCCTCGTTGTCGGCATAGAGCCAGCGCAGCGTGTCCTCGTCGTCGTAGCCGGCGTCGGCCAGCTGGATGATCGTCCCCCGCAGCGCAGGGATGACCAGCGGCGGATCCGCGATGACGGAATCGTCCCCGGGCAGCACGAGGAAATCGCGTGGAATGCTCAGGGCCTTGTTCTCGCCGCGCCGCACGGCGACGATCCGGCGCTCGGTCAGCATGCCGCGCACGGCACGCAGTTCGACCTCGAGGAGCTCTGCCGCCTCCGGCAGGCTCAGCCACGTGATGTTCTGGGGGTCCGCGGTAGTCACCCGCAGAGCCTACGGGCGCGACTGGGGTTGTCGTCACCTATCGACCACGCTACTGTCACTTTTGGCACATATACCTCATTTGCCACATCAGTCACGGGCGACACGCCGTGATGTCCGTCCGAAACACCCCGGGGGAACCCATGGATCGCACCGCACGGCCAAGACATGCCTCAGCCCGCTGGGGCTCAGCCCTGACCACCGCCGGAGCGCTCAGCGCCGTGGCCGCGATGGGGCTCGCCTCATCGGTGGCTCCGGCGGCAGCACAGCCGCACAGTGAGGAACAACCGCAGCGCAGCCCGGGCCACCTGCCGTCACACCTGCTCGGCAAGAACGACGGCCGAGCCACCCGGATCACCACGGAGAGCGCGGGCGCGGGCCTGTCCCCCACTCTCCGCAGCGTCGCGCCGGCACCCCGGGCCGCTGGTGACAGCCTCTACACGGTCCGCGCCGGTGACACGGTCGGCCACCTGGCGCTTCGGTTCGACGTGCCGGTCTCGGCGATCGTGTCCGCGAACGGTCTCGACTCCCGTGCCATCATCCGGATCGGCCAGACCCTCACCATCCCGGGCGCCTCGACCGGCTCCAGCAACTCCGCTCCGAGCGGCCCTGCGCCGGCCGCACCCGCAACCTCCGGCGGTTCCTCCTACACCGTGACCAGCGGCGACACGGTCTCCCGGATCGCGGCCCGGCACGGCACCACGGTCTCGGCGATCGTCTCCGCGAACGGCCTCGACTCCCGGGCGCTGATCCGCATCGGGCAGACCCTCACCATTCCCGGGGGCTCCGGCGGCACGGTCTCGAGCAGCCCAGCGTCCCCAGCCGCCGCACCCACCCAGGCCGCTCCGGCGCCGTCGGGCGGCTCCTCGCACACCGTGCGCTCGGGCGAGACCGTCTCGGGGATAGCGTCCCGCTACGGCACCACGGCGTCCGCGATCGTCTCCGCGAACGGCCTCGACTCCCGGGCCCTGATCCGCATCGGGCAGACCCTCACCATCCCGGGGTCCACCCAGCTCGTGCCGAACACGTTCCTGCACTACACCTACTCCGACGACGTCAACGCCGCCGCCAACGCGAACGCGGCCACCCTGCTCGGGGTGTCCGTGCCCAGCCGAGCCGCCATGCAGGAGATGATCCGGGCCACGGCCGTCTCGATGGGCGTGGACCCGGCGCTCGCGCTGGCGGTCGCCCAGCAGGAGTCAGGCTTCAACATGCGAGCCGTCTCCCCCGCCAACGCGGTCGGGGTGATGCAGGTCATCCCGTCCTCCGGCGAATGGGCCTCCGACCTGGTCGGGCGGCGGCTGAACCTGCTCGACCCACAGGACAACGTGACCGCGGGGGTCGCGATCCTGCGCGCCCTGGTCCGCACCGCACCGGACATGCAGTCCGCGATCGGCGGCTACTACCAGGGGCTCGGATCGGTCAACCGGAACGGGTTGTACGACGACACCCGCCGGTACGTCGCGAATGTGCAGACGCTCATGGCGCGCTACTGAGGCCGACCTGTGCAGACCGTGTGTACGGTGCGGTGACACGCACGCCGCAAGCGCCGGGATCGGCGAGGTAGCACCGTAAACTCACGGCCATGGCCAGCACCCTCACCGACCCCATGATCGGCCGCCTGGTCGACGGTCGGTACGAGGTGTCCTCGCGGATCGCCCGGGGTGGCATGGCGACCGTGTACCTGGCCACCGACCGGCGCCTGGACCGGCAGGTGGCGCTGAAGATCATGCATCCGCACCTCGCCGAGGGGGTGGACGTGGCCGCGCGGTTCCGGCGGGAGGCGCGGGCCGCGGCCAGGCTCACCCACCCGGGCATCGTCGGCGTCTACGACCAGGGCAGCGAGGGCGAGCTCAACTACCTGACCCTGGAGTACGTCGACGGGCGCAACCTCCGGCGCGCGCTGCGGGCCAAGGGTGCCTTCAGCCTCGGTGAGACCCTGGACATCCTCGAGTCCATCCTGGACGCCCTGGCCGCGGCGCACCGCGCCGGCCTGGTGCACCGGGACATGAAGCCGGAGAACGTGCTGATCGCCGCCGACGGGCGCGTCAAGGTGGCCGACTTCGGCCTGGCCCGCGCCGTCACCGAGGCGACGGCGGCGAGCACCGGGAACCTGCTCGGAACCGTCGCCTACCTCTCCCCCGAGATCGTGACCTCGGGCACCGCCGATGCCCGTGCCGACGTGTACGCCGTCGGAGTGCTGTTCTACGAGATGCTCACCGGGCACCCGCCGTTCGAGGGCGAGACCCCGATCCAGGTCGCGTACAAGCACGTGCATTCCTCCATCCCGGCCGCGTCCGACGACATCCCCTGGCTGCCGCTCGAGATCGATGACCTGATCGCCACGCTGACCGCTCGCGAGGTGGGCGACCGCCCGGTCGACGCCGGCGCCGCGCTCGCGCTGGTGCGACGCACCAGGGCCACGCTCGACCCCGCGGCGCTGGCCGTGCGGGCCGACACCCCGGCCGACGAGGTCGGCGAGATCGTCGCCGACGCCCACGCGGAGTCCGACGGCGACGAGACCGTCTCGGTGAGCCGGCACACCGGCACGATCGCGCTGCCGATCGGTGCGGTCGCGGCCACCGACGCCGCCGCGGCGGAGCACCGCTCGACCCGTCGGCGCAAGCGTCGGCGCCGGCTCCGGGTGGTTGCGATCATCCTCGTGGTGCTGCTCGCGCTCGGCGCGGGCGGCTGGTGGTACCTGCGCGTCGGCCCGGGCGCCTACACCGCGGTGCCGGATGTGACCGGGACCGAGGAGGCCGCCGCCCTCGCCGAGCTCGAGGGGCACGGACTGCGCCCGGTGTCGGACTCCGCGTACCACGACGAGGTGCCCGCCGGGCAGGTCATCTCGACCGAACCGGGTCCCGGTGCGGACGTGCTGCGCGACGGCGGCGAGGTCGCCGTGCTGGTCTCCCTCGGCATCGAGATGCTCACCGTGCCCGACGTCGCCGGCTCACCGGAGGCCGAGGCGCTCGACACGCTCACCGGTGCCGGCTTCGAGGTCTCGGCCGAGGTGCGTCGGCCCTGGGACGCCGAGGTCGCCGAGGGCACCGTCATCGGGACCGACCCGGCCATCGGGGAGACGATCGCTCACAACACCCCGCTCACGCTGGTCGTCTCCGCGGGGCGCGAGCCGATCACCGTCCCGAACGTGGTCGGTGCCGACGAGGCGACGGCGGTCGATCAGTTGGAGGCCGCGGGCGCGGTCGCGCAATTGGGGCCGGCCGCGTACAGCGACTCCGTCGCTGCCGGGGACGTGATCAGTCAGTCCCTCGAGGGACCGGCGCTGCGCGGCGACGTGGTCGAGGTGATCGTCTCGCTCGGGCCGGAGTTGTTCGCGGTGCCGAACGTGGTCGGCAACCAGTACGAGGAGGCCGCGGCCACGCTCACCGCCCTCGGGTTCGAGGTCCAGCGCGAGGACGTGCTCGGGGCCTTCTTCGGCACGGTGCGCATCCAGTCGGTGCCTGCCGGCGAGATGCATCCCGCCGGCACGGTCATCGTGCTGACGGTGGTGTGACCTCGTCCCTCGCGTCCTCGGACTGATAGGCGTACCGCTCCTGCCGCCAGGCGTCCCCATGCGCGTGGTAGCCGCGCTCCTCCCAGAAGCCGAGGTCGCCGTCGTCGGGCAGCAGGTAGTTCCAGCCGCGCACCCACTTCGGGCCCTTCCACGTGTACAGGTGCGGGACCACCAGCCGCAGCGGGGCACCACGCTCGGCGGTGAGCTCCTCGCCGTCGAGGTGGGTGGCGAGCAGCGACCGGGGTGAGACGAGATCGTCGAGGCTCAGGTTCGCGGCGTAGCCGTACTCCGCGAACACCAGGACCTCACGCACCCGCGGGTCCGGCGGGGCGAGTTCGAGCAGCTCCGCGGCCCGGTAGCCCGACCAGCGCAGGTCCAGTGCCGACCAGCGGGTGGCGCAGTGCATGTCCGCGAGCTCCTCGACGAACTCCAGACCACGGATGGCGTCCAGGTCGAAGGTCTGCTCGGCGCCGCTCGCGGTGGCGCCGCCGACCGTGAACGTCCACCGGTCCGGGCGGGGCTTGGGCACCCGGCCGTAGTGCATCACCAGCGGTTCGGGCCGCCAGTACTGCCCGGGTGGCAGTGACCGCTCCAGTGGCGGGTCGGGATGGTGGGGGGTGCTCACCGGTCAGCCGCCCCGCAACATCTCCGCGACCAGGAACGCCATCTCGAGGGACTGCTGGTGGTTCAGCCGAGGGTCCACCAGCGTCTCGTACCGGCGGGCCAGGGCGAGGTCGTCGATCTCCTCGCTGCCGCCGAGCACCTCGGTCACGTCCGAGCCGGTCAGTTCCACGTGCAGGCCGCCCGGCACCGTGCCCAGGGCGGCGTGCACCTCGAAGAAGCCGCGGACCTCGTCGATCACGTCCGAGAACCGGCGGGTCTTGTAGCCGCTGGCGGACGTGAACCCGTTGCCGTGCATCGGGTCGCACACCCAGACCACGGGCCGGCCATCGGCGCGTACCCGCTCGACCAGCGCCGGGAGCAGGTCGCGGACCTTGCCCGCGCCCATCCGGGTGATGAACGTCAGGCGCCCCGCCTCGCCGTCGGGGTTGAGCTTGTCCATCAGCGCCAGCGCGTCGTCACCGGTGCTCGTCGGGCCGAGCTTCACCCCGATCGGGTTCCGGACCCGGGAGAAGTAGTCCACGTGGGCGCCGTCGAGCTGGCGGGTGCGCTCGCCGATCCAGAGGAAGTGCGCGGAGCAGTCGTAGGGCAGGCCGGTGCGGGAGTCGATCCGGGTCAACGGCCGCTCGTAGTCGAGCAGCAGGCCCTCGTGGCTGGAGAAGAAGTCCACGGTGCGCAGCGCTTCGAAGTCGGCACCGGCGGCGTGCATGAACCGGATCGCCCGGTCGATCTCGGCAGCGAACGTGTCGTACTGGGCGTAGGCACGGTTGGCCATGAACCCGCGGTTCCACTCGTGCACCCGGCGCAGGTCCGCGAACCCGCCCTGGGTGAACGCCCGGATCAGGTTCAGCGTCGTCGCGGAGTTGTGATAGGCGTCCAGGAGCCGGTTCGGGTCGGGGATCCGGGCCGACTCGCTGAACTCGAACCCGTTGATGATGTCCCCGCGGTACGCCGGCAGCGTGACGCCGTCACGGGTCTCGGCGTCCGAGCTGCGGGGCTTCGCGTACTGGCCCGCCATCCGGCCCATCTTGATGATCGGCAGGGACGCCCCGTAGGTGAGGATCACGGCCATCTGCAGGATCGTCTTGATCTTGTCCCGGATGTTGTCCGCGGTGAGCTCGTCGAACGTCTCGGCGCAGTCACCGCCCTGGAGCAGGAACGCCTCCCCGCGGGACGCGGCGCCGAGGCGCTCGCGCAGATTGTCGGCCTCACCGGCGAAGACCAGCGGCGGCACCGACGAGAGCTTCGCCGTCACGTCGGCGAGGGCCTGCGCGTCGGGCCAGCTCGGCTGCTGCTTCGCCTCCAGGTCGCGGAAGGTGTCGAGGCCGGCCAGTACCGCGGGATCAGGGAGAACACTCACGGCACCAAGGATAGGGCCCGCGCCGGGGCGACCGGACCGTGGTCCAGCCGTCGGCGCGGGCCCGGAGGCCGGGCCGGGCCGGGTCAGTGCTCGGCGGGCTCGGCGGCCACGGCGTTCTGGCCGATCTCGCCGAGCAGGGCGCCGAACCACGGCGTGGTGAGGTCGAACGCCTTGCCGCCGGCGATCCGCGGGAACGCGATGGCGGTGAGCTCGTCGTCGTTCTCCTCGTCGTGGCCGATCACGCCGGACTCACCGGCGATCGCCTTGACGACGGCCAGGTCCGTCATGAGGCGGATCAGCGCGAGGTCCTCGTCGTTCGCGCGGGCCGAGCGGGAGAAGTAGCCGCTCTTCTGGACCATGGTCTTCTCGGCGCCGATGAGGGCGGCGAACTGCTTCGCGAACCAGGCGCCCGGGTTGATGGTGTCGAGCTTGACGTGCCCGAACGGGTCGCGCTGGACCTCCTCGCCGGCAGCCTCCATCTCGGCGATGATCTCCGGCACCCCGGCGCCCTCGGACAGGAAGATGTTGACGTTGCCGATCTCGTCCATGATGCCCCGCAGGCGCTCGGCCTCGCCGGCCATGTCCAGCTTCAGCTCGGGCAGGAACACGGCGTGGACGTCCCAACGCTCCTTGGCCAGGCCCAGCGCGGGGTTCCACTCCTGCTCCGACCACCAGGACCTGTACCGCTGGGCGGCAGCCGCGGTCAGCCAGCCGCAGTGCCGGCCCATGACCTCGTGGACGATCAGCATCCGCGGGTTGGACCGGTGCTCGCCGATGATGTTCTGCGCGAAGATCGAAGCCTGCTCGGCGGCTGTGTTCGCGCCGAGTGACTGCCGGATCGGGATGATGTCGTTGTCGATCGTCTTCGGCAGGCCGACCACGGTCAGGTGGTAGCCGTTGTCCTCGAGGTAGGCCGCGAGGTCTGCCGCGGTGGTGTTCGTGTCGTCGCCGCCGATCGTGTGCAGGACGTCCACGCCGTCCTTGCGCAGCTGCTCGGCCGCGACCTGCAGCGGGTCCTGACCCTCGGTGACCAGGCCGCGCTCGACGAGGTTCTTCGCATTCGTCAGCTTCACCCGGCTGTTGCCGATCGGGGAGCCCCCGAAGTTGTCCAGGACGTCGATGTCCGCGCGCGCCCGTTCGTCGACCACCACGAACGTGCCGGTGAGCAGGCCGTGGTAGCCGTACTGGTAGGCGATGATCTCCGCGTCCGGGAGCACCTCAGTGTAGCGGCGCACGAGCCCGGCGACGGAGGCCGAGAGGCAGGGCGCGAAACCGCCCGCGGTGAGGAGTGCGATCCGGCGGATCGGCTTGGACTCGGACATGGGTGTGCCTTTCACTCGGGCGGGGCGGGACCTGCGGCGTCCATGCTACTGAGGGACGCGGCCGTCAGGGGACGTCGCCGCTCAGGCGTCCGCGGCTCCGCCCTCGGGCCCACCGGACCCCGGCCGGCCGGGCCCACCGGGCGCCGGCCGGCCACCGGGCCCGCCGGGGGCGGTCGGCGTCGGCTCGCCGCCGCGAGAGGCCATCCGCGACTTCTCGGACGCCGCGTAGCCGTCCACGTACTCCTGGCCGGACAGGCCCATGATCGCGTACATGATCTCGTCGGTGACCGTGCGCAGCACGAACCGGTCCGAGGCCATCGCGCGGTAGCGGCTGAAGTCCAGGGGTGCCCCGATCACCACGCCGACCCGGTGCCGGGACGGGATCCGCTTCCCGATCGGCTGGGCGATGTGGGAGTCCACCATCGCCACCGGGACGACCGGCGCCCCGGACTCGAGCGCGAGCCGTGCGATCCCGGTCTTGCCCCGGTACAGGCGCCCGTCGGGGCTGCGGGTGCCTTCGGGGTAGATGCCGAACAGCTCCCCCGCCTCCAGCCTGGCCAGCCCGGTCCGTAGCGCTGCCTCCACCCCGGAGCCCCCGCTGCGGTCGACCGGAATGGTGCCCACGCCACGCATGAAGGTGGCCACGACCCGGCCGCGGATGCCCCGTCCGGTGAAGTATGCGTCCTTGCCCAGGAAGACGACCGGGCGCTTGAGCAGTGCGGGCAGGAAGAAGGAGTCGATGACGGCGAGGTGGTTGCTGGCCAGGATCGCGGGCCCGGATGACGGCACGTGTTCCGTCCCGCGGATCCACGGCCGGTAGTACCACCGCAGGAACCGGCCGAGGGTCGCCATCATGAACCGATAGAACACGCGCCGGTCCCTTCCTTCGGCTCGACGCCCGCTGCCGACACGAACGGGTCGAACTCACCCTAGAGTGAAGGGATGAACGGTCCCACCTCGGGCGGAGAGCCGCGACCCGGCGACGGCGCCCGCGAGCCCAGCGACGCGGACGTCGAGGCGAGCTGGGCCGAGATCACCGCACGTCTCGGGCCGCTCGGCGAGGGGCTTACCGCGGAGGCCGCGGACCTCGAGCGGCTGAACCGGTCGGCCGAGCCCGGCCCCACCGGAGCGGCGGACGACGTCCACGACGACGGCGACGAACCGGACGACCCTCTCGACAACGATCCGGACCGGACCGAGGAGACCTCCGCCGTCGGGCCCGGACCCCGTGACTACGGCGTGGACGAGACCGAGGACGACTACGGCTACGTCCCGCCCGAGCCGGAACCGCTGGGCACCTCCGACCCGCTCGTCACGATGGCCTGGATCGGCGCCATCGGCGGGCCCGTGGCGACCGTGCTCGCCCTGATCCTGTGGGCCGGGGCGCCGCAGCTGTTCTACGTCGGCGCCCTCGTCTGCTCGCTGATCGGATGGGGCATCCTGCTCTGGCGGATGCCGAAAGATCCCTCCGACGACGATGGCGCCGTAGTCTGAGAACCTGAGTGGATCAGCGTACGATCACCGCCGATCGCCGTGCCGCTGCCCGCCGCAGCCGTCGGGCGCACGTACTCTTGAGCTAGTTTCGACCACTGCCGAAGGAGCCAGACACATGGACCAGAACGAGGCACCCCTCCTCGTCCAGACCCCGCCGGAGATGAGTACGCCGGACATCCTCGCCGACTGGGCCGCGAAGGAGCCCGGCCGAGTGCTCATCGAGGAGCTGCGCGGTTCGACGTGGCACCCGATCACGGCGCAGCAGATGCACGAGAAGGCGTCCTCCATCGCGAAGGGGCTGATCGCCGCGGGCATCGGGCCCGGGGACCGGGTCGCGGTGATGAGCCGCACCCGCGCCGAGTGGGTGCTCCTCGACTTCGGGATCTGGTACGCCGGTGCCGTCACCGTGCCGGTCTACGAGACCTCCTCGGCGGACCAGACCGCGTGGATCCTGTCCAACTCGGATACGAAGGCGATCGTCGTGGAGAACGCCGGCCACCTGGCCGTGGTCGACGAGGCCCGCGCCGAGGCACCCAGCCTGGGGCGGGCCTGGGTCATCGACGACGGCGCCCTCGACAAGCTCGCCTCGGAGGGCGCCCAGGTCTCGGACGAGGAGGTGCGGGCCCGCTACGACGCGCTCCGCCTGCACGACCTGGCCACCATCATCTACACGTCGGGCACCACCGGCCGGCCCAAGGGCGCCGAGCTGACCCACTCCAACTTCGTGGAGCTGACCCGCAACGCCGTCGGTGCGCTCGGGCCCTCGATCCTGCACGAGGCGTCGCGGACCCTGCTGTTCATGCCGCTGGCGCACGTGTTCGCGCGGTTCGTCGAGGTGCTCTGCGTGACCGCCGGTGTGCCGCAGGGGCACACCCCGGACACGAAGACGCTGATGGCGGACATCGCCACGTTCCGGCCGACCTTCATCCTGTCCGTGCCGCGCGTGTTCGAGAAGGTCTACAACAGCTCCGAGCAGAAGGCCGCCGCGGGCGGCAAGGTGAAGATCTTCCGCTGGGCGGCGAAGGTCTCCGGTGACTACTCGCGCTCGCTGGACACCGGCGGCCCCGGGCTCGGACTGAAACTGCAGCACAAGCTCGCGGACAAGCTCGTGCTGCACAAGATCCGCAACGCGCTCGGCGGCCAGGCCGAGTTCGCGATCTCCGGCGGTGCGCCACTCGGGGAGCGGCTCGGCCACTTCTTCCGTGGCGTCGGCCTGACCGTTCTCGAGGGGTACGGGCTGACCGAGACGACGGCGCCCGTGAGCGTCAACGTGCCGTCCAAGTCGGTCATCGGTACCGTCGGGCCGCCGCTGCCGGGCGTGGGCCTGAAGATCGACTCCGACGGCGAGATCCTGGCACGCGGGATCGCGGTCTTCCGCGGCTACCACGACAACGCCGAGGCCACCGCCGAGTCGTTCACCGACGACTGGTTCCACACCGGGGACCTCGGCGAGCTCACCGCCGACGGCTACCTGAAGATCACCGGCCGGAAGAAGGAGATCATCGTCACCGCCGGCGGGAAGAACGTGGTGCCGTCCCAGCTCGAGGACCGGATCCGGTCCCACCCGCTGGTGAGCCAGTGCGTGGTGGTCGGGGACCAGAAGCCGTTCATCGCGGCGCTGGTCACCCTGGACACCGAGATGCTGCCGACGTGGCTCGCCAACCACGAGGTCGGCGAGCTGTCCGTGGCGGAGGCTGCCAAGGACCCGACGGTCGTCGCCGCGATCCAGAGCGCGGTGGACCGGGCCAACTCGAAGGTCTCCCGGGCGGAGTCGATCCGGACGTTCGAGATCCTCCTCGACGACTTCACGATCGCCAACGACTACCTGACCCCGTCGCTGAAGGTGAAGCGCAACCTGGTGCTGCGCGACTTCGCGGACCGGATCGAGGCGATGTACGACAACGCCGCCAAGGCGCGTGCGGCGAACGGGGCCGGCGCCAGCGCCGACTGAGGCACGCCACCCGCCACCCACGCCGGTGTGGCCGCGTCCGGGACTCTCCCGGCGTGGCCGCACCGGCGTTGTCGGTCCCGGGCCGTAACGTTCGAACGGATGGCCGAGAACCTCCTGCACCCGCCCCGCCCCGGCCGGCGTCTCGACCTCATCGACGCCGGGCGGTCCCCGTTCCTGGCGTCCGGGCAGTCAGCGGTGCAGCTCGCCCTCGACGAGGTCGGCACGCCCCTCTACGAGGCGACGTTCGTGGTGGTGGACCTGGAGACCACCGGTGGCTCCCCCACCGCGTGCGAGATCACCGAGATCGGCGCGGTGAAGGTGCGTGGCGGCGAGGTGCTCGGCGAGTTCCAGACGCTCGTGAACCCCGGCACCGGGATCCCGCCGATGATCACCGTGCTGACCGGGATCACGAACGCCATGGTGATCGAGGCGCCGCCGATCAGCGAGGTGCTGCCCGCGTTCCTGGAGTTCGCCCGTGGCGGCGTGCTGGTGGCGCACAACGCCCGGTTCGACGTCTCCTTCCTGAAGGCGGCCTCGGCCCGGATGGACCTTGCCTGGCCGCGCCCGCAGGTGGTGGACACGGTCGCGCTGGCCCGCCGGGTGGTCACCCGGGACGAGGCGCCCAACCACAAGCTGGGCACGCTCGCGGCGCTGTTCCACGCCGAGACCACCCCGGATCACCGGGCGCTCTCCGACGCCCGCGCCACCGTCGACGTGCTGCACGCGCTGCTCGGCCGGATGAGCGGCCTCGGGGTCACCCACCTGGAGGACCTCGCCACGGCGTCCGATCCGGTACCGCACGCCCGGCGCCGCAAGTCCACCCTCGCGGACGGCCTGCCCACCGGTGCCGGCGTCTACCAGTTCCTCGGCCCCAAGAACGAGGTCCTCTACGTCGGGACCGCCGTCAACATCAAGCGGCGGGTGCGCAGCTACTTCACCGCCGCCGAGAAGCGGGCCCGGATCGGGGAGATGGTGGACCTGGCCACCGGGGTCCGCCCGATCCCCTGCGCCACCCCGCTCGAGGCGAGCGTGCGCGAGCTGCGCCTGATCGCCGAGCACAAGCCGCCGTACAACCGGCGCTCCCGCGCCCCCGAGCGACGCCCCTGGATCCGGCTCACCGACGAGGCGCACCCCCGGCTGTCCATCGTGCGGTCGGTTCCCAGCACGGCCCGGGAGCGGGCGATCGGCCCGTTCGCGTCCCGGCGCGGCGCCGAGCAGGCGATGGAGGCGATCCTGGCGACCGTGCCGCTGCGGCAGTGCAGCACGCGCCTGCCGCGGACTCCGGCCCCGGCCGCCTCCGCCTGCGTGCTGGCCGAGCTGGGGCGGTGCAGTGCGCCGTGCGTGGCACCGGCCGACGGGGTGGCGATGCTCGGGCTACCGGGAGTGGGAGGGCCGCAGATCCGCGGAGCGCTGCCCCCGTACGAGGACACCGTGGCGGCGGCCGAGGCGATCATGCACGGCGACGCGGCCCCGGTGGTGGCCGCGCTGCGGCGCTCGATCAGCCACCTGAGTCTGCAGCAGCGGTACGAGGAGGCGGCCGTGCACCGGGACCGGCTGCTGGCGTTCCTGCGCGGCGCGGCGCGCACCCAGCGGCTGGCCCCGATCCAACGGGCCCGGCAGATCGTGGCGGCCCGGGCCCACGCCGAGGGCGGCTGGGAGATCGTCGTGGTGCGTCACGGGCGGCTCGCGGCCACCGCGATCAGCCCGCGGGACGTGAGCCCGTACCTGACCATCTCCGCCCTCGTCGCCGGCGGCGAGCAGGTGCCCGAGCCGGACGTCACCGGCGGTGCGGCCACGGCCGAGGAGACCGAACTGGTCACGGGCTGGCTGGAGCGGGACGGCACCCGGCTGATCGAGTTCGACGCGGCCGGCGCGCAGGGCTGGGCCATGCCTGTCGGCGGCGCGACGGCGCACCTGCGTGAGCTGGAGGCGGCGCAGGCCCGGGACACCGAGCGGGCCGCGCTCGGCCGCCGCGCCGGCGAGATCCCCGTCGTCCCGGCGTCCGACCGTCCGGACCTGCGTGGTGACGCGGTACTTGGCGCCTGAATCAGTCCGGCAGCACCTCCTGCCTCGGGCACGGGGAACTTTGTCACGGCGTGACGTCCTGCCTCACGGCGTGGGACCTGTCGGCGGCCTCTGCCGGCGCGCCGACCGGGGTCGGCGCGGCATGATGGATCCGTACCCGTAGCTGCCCACCCACGGAGGACCCATGATCACCGCGATCGTCCTGATCGACGCCGACGCCGCCCGCATCCCCGAGGTCGCCAAGGAGGTCGCGGACATCGACGGAGTCAGCGAGGCGTACTCGGTCACCGGGGACATCGACCTCGTGGCCATGGTCCGTGTCCGCCGGCACGAGGAACTCGCCGGCGTCATCGCGGACAGGATCAGCAAGGTCGAGGGTGTGCTCCGCACGCAGTCCTACATCGCGTTCCAGACCTACTCCGGCCACGACCTCGAGGCCGCCTTCGACCTCGGCCTCGCGGACTGACGCGCCACCCGCCCGGCTCAGGCGTTGCTGACGGCGATCCAGCGCTCGAGGACAGCGGCGGCGGCGCCGTCGTCGATGGACGCGGCGCCGAGGGCCAGGCCGGCGCCGAGCCGATCGAGGAGGTCTCCGTCGCCGGTCCCGGGCCTGCTGCCGTCCGCGACGAGAGCGGCGGCCGCGTTCAGCAGCACCGCGTCCCGGACCGCGCCGGTGCGTCCGGCGAGCAGGTCACGTGCCACACCCGCGTTGAAGGTCGCATCTGCGCCGCGGATGTCCTCGATCGTGGCCCGGGACATCCCGAACGCCGCGACCGGGTCGACGACGTGCTCGCGCACCACACCACCGGTGGCAGCGGTGACCTCCCAGACCGTGGCGGGCGCCGTCGTCGCCAGTTCGTCGAGGCCATCCGCACTGCGGAACACGAGCGTGCTGGTGCCCCGCTCGGCGAACACGCCGGCCATGATCGGGGCCATCCGGGCGTTGCCGACCCCGATCGCGCCGGCGCGCGGCCGAGCCGGGTTCGTCAACGGACCGAGCACGTTGAACGCCGTCGGGATGCCGAGGTCCCGCCGGGCGACCGCTGCGTGCCGCATCGCCGGGTGGTAGTGGTTCGCGAACAGGAACGTGATGCCGGCCTCGGCGACGACCCGGGACGCCGCCGGTGGGTCGAGGTCGAGCCGGACCCCGAGCGCCTCGAGCACGTCCGCCGAGCCACTCGCCGACGATGACGCGCGGTTGCCGTGCTTGACGACCCGGACGCCGGCGCCGGCGGCGACGATCGCCGCCATGGTCGAGATATTGACGCTGCGGTGCCGGTCCCCGCCGGTCCCGACGATGTCGACGGCGTCCCCGGGCACCTCGATGCGGACGGCGTGGGAGATCATCGAGTCCGCGAGGCCCCGCACCTCGGGCACCGTCTCCCCCTTGGCAGCGAGGGCGACGAGGAACCCGGCGAGTGTGGCCGGTGAGGTGTTCCCGGACATCACCTCGTCCATCGCCCAGGACGTCTCCGCGGCGGACAGGTCGGACCCGCCGAGCAGCCGCACGATCAGGTCCGGCCAACTGCGGGCCTCGTCGGCGGTGGCGGCGGTCATCGACTCAGTGTGCGAGGCGCGCCCGGAGCACGTCCGCGACCGACTCCTGCAACTCCAGCGGGTCGAGCGGGTAGCTGACCACCGCGTCCGCCTCGGACCAGGACGCGAGCCAGGCGTCCTGCGACCGGGCGATGAGCACCATGATCGGCGGGCACTTGTAGATCTCCGACTTCAGCGTGCGGCACAGACCCAGGCCACCGTGCTTGGCCGCCTCGCCATCGAGGACGAGGAGGTCGTAGGCGTTGTTCTCCACGTGCTCGATCACCGCGGCCGGCGTCGCGGCGTCGGTCCAGGCGATCTTCGGGGTGTCGATCGACGCGCGGCGGCCGACGCCGACCTTCACCGCGTCCCGGGTCGTGTAGTCGTCGCTGTAGAGCAGGACCGACACGGTCTCCTGCTTCTGCGGTGCGGGCGCGGCCTCGTGCGGCGCAGCGGTCATCGTGGTCCTCCAGATCGAGAAGCGGCGCGGATCCCACCGCCGCCGAAGTCCTGCCGAACATGCTAGTCGTCCCCCACCTCCGGCGGCGCCACCGGTGCCGCGCGGCGACCCCGGCGGCGCCCTCCGCGAAGCACCACGGGACCCACCCCTGGGACGTGACGCCACCAGCACTTTTGTCAGTACCCGCCTAGGTTTCCATGCCCTCCGAAGTCACTTTGGGGCATCATCGTGCGGCAAAGTCGCATCCGGGCGTGCCGGAGGCTCCACGCGGTTGCCATTCGCGCCATAATGACATCGTGTCGTCTGCAACCACTGAGCTCAGCACCCCCCACCTGTCGGTGAATCGGCCCAACCTCGCGCAGGTGGGCACGATCGTCTGGCTGTCCAGCGAACTGATGTTCTTCGCGGGTCTCTTCGCGATGTACTTCACGCACCGCTCGGTCGCCGGACCCGAAGTGTGGGCCGAGGGTGCCGGCCAGCTGAACCTCCTGTTCTCCGGCGCCAACACCTTGGTGCTGGTGCTCAGTTCGGTCACCTGCCAGATGGGCGTGATCGCCGCCGAGCGGCTCCAGGCACGCCGGTCCGCGGGCGTGTTCGTGTTCTGGAAGTGGGGCATGAACGAGTGGTTCATCCTCACCTACCTGATGGGCGCGTTCTTCGTCGCCGGCCAGATCTTCGAGTACGCCGAGCTCGCCCAGCACGGACTCACGTTCCAGAACTCGACGTACGGCTCGGTCTTCTACCTCACGACCGGCTTCCACGGCCTGCACGTCATCGGCGGGCTGATCGCGTTCCTGTTCGTGTTGCTGCGGTCATTCTCCGCGAAGCGGTTCGGGGAGCACGAGGCCACGACGGCCATCGTCGTCTCCTACTACTGGCACTTCGTCGACGCCGTCTGGATCGCGCTGTTCTTCACCATCTACTTCCTGCAATAGCGGCTCTCCCGAAACCACCCATACCTGACGTAGCGAAGGATCTGACGAAGTGAAGGCATTAGCGGCCAGCAGACGGCACCGGTTGGCGCCGGTCATCCTGATGACCCTGGCGTTGTTCCTCACCGGCGCGGTCTACGCCGCTCTCGCCCCGAGTTCGGCGCAGGCGAACAGTGCGTCCCCCGATGACATCGAAGAGGGTCGCCGGCTGTTCATCACGAACTGCTCCACCTGCCACGGCATGGACGCCGAGGGTTCGGACACGGTGCCCTCGCTGATCGGCGTCGGTGCGGCGTCGGTGCACTTCCAGGTCATCACCGGCCGGATGCCGATGGACGCGGACTCCCCGCAGGCCGGCGCGAAGCCGCCACAGTTCAACGACGAGCAGGCCCGGCAGATCGCCGCCTACATCGCCACCCTCGGCCCCGGCCCGGGCATTCCCGGTGAGGACGTCGTCGACCCCGAGCTCGGCAACGCGGCGGAGGGCATGCAACTCTTCCGGACCAACTGCGCGATGTGCCACAACTTCGTCGGTGCCGGTGGCGCCCTCAGCAACGGCAAGTACGCGCCGGCACTGGACGAGAGCACGCCCATCGAGATCTACGAGGCCATGATCACCGGCCCGCAGTCGATGCCCGTGTTCAACAACGCGAACCTCAACGAAGAGGACAAGCGCAACATCATCGCCTACCTGATGGCCCAGCGGGAGCCCAACCCCGGTGGCTTCAGCCTCGGCTCGCTCGGCTCCGTGTCCGAGGGCGTCTGGGCGTTCCTCGTCGGATTCGGCCTCCTGATCGGGGCCGCAGTGTGGATCGGAGCGCGCTCCTCATGAGTATCGAGCAGTCCGACCACTCCACCGAGCTCACCGAGCACCCGGACAAGTTCCCGAACCCGGGACTGCCCCCGCACCGGCCTCGCCTCGGCGATGAGGACCCGAAGGCCGCGAAGCGCTCAGAGCGTCTCGTCCTCCTCCTGTTCACCGTCTCCGTGCTGGCCAGCATCGCCGCCATCGTCGGCTACTTCGCCATCCCGGTCGACGCAGAGAGCGGCAGCGTCGGCAACACCCGCCTGTCGACCCTGATCATCGGGCTCGGACTCGGGCTCGGCATGCTCGGCATCGGGACCGCCGCGATCCACTGGGCCAAGTCGCTCATGAACGACCATGACAAGGTCGAGGAGCGGCACGAGATCGCCGGAGACGCGCAGACGCGGAGCACGGCGATCGAGATGTTCAACGAGGGCGCCAAGGACACCGACATCGCCCGCCGCCCGCTCATCAAGGGCGCCCTGGGTGGTGCCCTCGCCCTCGCGCCGCTGCCGTTCCTGGTGCCGCTGATCGGCAACCTCGGTGGTGACTGGGACATCTCGAGGTTCAAGCGGACCGCGTGGGCGCCCGCTGCCAACGGCGACCGCATCTACCTCGCCACGGACCCGACCAACCGCCGCATCAAGGCCTCCGACGTGACCATCGGGAGCCTCTTCCACGTGATGCCGTGGAATCTGCCGGAGCACCCGGACTACCTGGACGAGAAGGCCAAGGCCGTCGTCCTCCTGGTCCGCGTGGACCCGCAGGACCTGAAGGAGACCGAGGAGCGCGCCAGCTGGTCCTATGACGGCATCGTGGCGTACTCGAAGATCTGCACGCACGTCGGCTGCCCCGTGGCGCTGTACGAGCGTGAGACCCACCACCTGCTCTGCCCGTGCCACCAGTCCACGTTCGATGTGACCGACGAGGCCAAGGTGGTCTTCGGACCCGCGGGGCGGGCACTGCCCCAGTTGCCGATCGACGTCGACGAGAACGGCTACCTGGTGGCGCAGCGTGACTTCGACGAACCCGTCGGCCCGAGTTTCTGGGAGCGTGAACGATGACCACCGACCTGGCCTCCGGCCCCAAGGTGGACCCGAAGATCGCCGCAACGGCGGACTTCCTCGACACCCGTCTCGGCATCTCCAAGATGTTCAAGGGACTGGGCCGCAAGCTCTTCCCCGACCACTGGTCGTTCCTGCTCGGTGAGATCGCGCTGTACAGCTTCATCGTGCTGATCATCTCGGGCACGTTCCTCACGATGTTCTTCGTGCCGAGCATGAACGAGATCCACTACCCGCACGACGCCCTCCCGGTGACGATGCAGGGCCAGCCGATGTCCGAGGCGTTCGCATCCACGCTGAACCTCTCGTTCCATGTGCGTGGCGGCCTCTTCATGCGCCAGCTGCACCACTGGTCCGCGCTGATCTTCGTCGGCGCCATGGTGATCCACATGCTCCGCATCCTGTTCACGGGTGCGTTCCGCAAGCCACGGGAACTGAACTACCTGGTCGGCTTCCTGATGCTGATCACGAGCCTGCTGGCCGGCCTCACCGGCTACTCGCTCCCGGACGACGTGCTCTCCGGCAACGGCCTGCGCATCACCGACGGTGTGGTCCGGTCCATCCCGATCATCGGCTCCTACCTGAGCTTCATGGTGTTCGGCGGCGAGTTCCCGGGCATGGACGTCATCCCGCGCATGTATGCCCTGCACATCCTGTTCATCCCCGGGCTGATCCTCGCGCTCGTGGCCGTGCACCTGTTCCTGGTGTTCTGGCACAAGCACACCCAGTACCCGGGCCCCGGTCGCACGGACAAGAACGTGGTCGGCTTCCCGCTGTTCCCGATCTACGTGGCCAAGGCCGGCGGCTTCTTCTTCATCGTGTTCGGCATCCTCGGCCTCATGGGCGCGACGATGAGCATCAACAACGTCTGGAACTACGGCCCGTTCGACCCCGCCCTGGTGGGCGCCGGTGCCCAGCCGGACTGGTACATGCTCTTCCTCGAGGGGTCGCTGCGGCTGATGCCCGGCTGGGAGGTGGTCATCGGCGGCTTCACACTCTCGCTCAACGTCCTGATCCCGGCCGTGGTGGTGCCCGGCCTGCTCTTCACGATCCTCGGGGCGTACCCGTTCATCCACAACCTCGTCACCAAGGACACCGGCGAGCACCACGTGCTCGACCGGCCGCGCAACGCACCGACGCGCACCGCCATCATCGTGGCCGTGCTCAGCGCGTTCTTCGTGCTTCTCGGGGCCGGTTCGAACGACCTCATCGCCACGCACTTCAGCCTGTCCCTGAATGCGATCACGTGGGCGTTCCGGGTGCTGTTCTTCGTCCTCCCGGTGGTCGCGTTCATCGTGACGAAGCGAGTCTGCTTCGGTCTGCAGCGCAAGGACCGCGAACTGGTCCTGCACGGCCACGAGACCGGCCGCGTGGTCCGGTTCGCCTCCGGCGAGTACGCGGAGGTGCACCAGCCCCTGGACGAGTTCGAGCGGTGGGTGCTGGTCGGCCCGCAGCGGGAGCGTCCCCTCGAGATCGAGCCCGCCGAGGACGCCAACGGCGTCCGTCGCCCAGGGCACGCCAAGGAGCTGCGCCGGCAGAAGCTCTCCCGCTTCTTCTACGAGGACCGGGTCGAGCCCGTCACCCCAGCCGAACTGGCCGCGGCGCACGCCACCGGCGCGCACGACGAACTGCCCGCGTCCGAGGGTCGGGACGTCCACGAGCTCGAAGCGCGTAGCCACTGACCTTCGGGATACGGTGGAGGAGACCCGCCGCTCGACGACGGGTCTGATGCTGACAACGTCCCGCGGCCCCTTCCCGGGGCCGCGGTGATAAACCGCGGCACGGAATCACTGCGCCGCACCGACCGGGAGGACCACATGGCTCAGTACACGCTTCCTGACCTGCCGTACGACTACGCCGCTCTTGAGCCCCACATCTCGGGCAAGATCATGGAGCTGCACCACGACAAGCACCACGCCGCCTATGTGACCGGTGCGAACGCCGCGCTGGACAAGCTCGCCGAGGCACGCGAGAAGAACGACTTCGCCGCGGTCAACCTGCACGAGAAGAACCTCGCGTTCCACCTCGGTGGCCACACCAACCACACCGTGTTCTGGAACAACCTCTCCCCCGAGGGCGGTGGGCAGCCCGACGGCGAGCTCGCCGAGGCGATCAAGGACCAGTTCGGTTCCTTCGAGGCCTTCCAGGCGCAGTTCGCTGCGAACGCCAATGCGATCCAGGGGTCCGGCTGGTCTGTGCTCGCCTGGGACAGCATCGGCCAGCGGCTCGCGATCTTCCAGCTCTTCGACCAGCAGGGCAACATCCCGGTCGGGATCATCCCGCTGCTGCTGCTGGACATGTGGGAGCACGCCTTCTACCTGGACTACCTCAACGTCAAGGCGGACTACGTCAAGGCGTTCTGGAACATCGCCAACTGGCAGGACGTGGCCGCCCGCTTCGAGCGCGCGCGCACCCAGACGGCGGGTCTGATCGTCCCCTGACGTTCAGCGCAGGCACGTAACGGCGGGCCCACACCGGAGAGATCCGGTGTGGGCCCGCTTCGGCATTGTGCGTCGGCGAGGGACGCGGCCTTCGCCGAGCTGCACCAGGTGGATCGCGGGTGTCCCGCTGCGCACCCCGGGCTCCCCTTGTCTCTGTAGCATGCGAAAGGGTCCGTACCGATCTCGGTACGGACCCTTCGGCGAACGTGGGCTCAGGCGCCGCTCAGTGGGCGTGCTGTCCGCGACTGAACTCCAGGACCTGGCCGACGAGGCCGATGACGCCCAGTGCCACTCCGATACCGGCCAGCCACCAGCCGACGGCCACGCCGAGGAACACCAGGGCAGCGGCGATCCCGAGCACGAGCGGCCACCAGCTCCACGGGGAGAACACACCGTAGTCGGAGTCGGCCGTGACCTCGGCGTACGGGTCGTCCTCGGGGCGTTCGTCGATCCGCGACCCGACGCGCCACAGATAGACACCGACCATGCCCCACATGCCAATGATCAGACCGAGGGCCATCGAACCGATCGGCTCCCAGTGGGACCAGAGTCCGTACAGCAGGAAGACCGGCACGAAGAAGACCAAGCCGAGGAGGAAGAACCACTTCTCCACCCCGAGCGGGGAGTTCTTCTTGGCACTCTTGGGCGTGTGACCCCTGCTCACTTGTCCGTCCCTTCCTGCCGCTGCCGGGCTGCTCGCTCGTCGACCTGGGCCTTGTGGCCGGCCATCTCGGCGTTGCCGTAGATCTGATCGAGGATGTCCTTGTCCGGTTCCGCGTGATCGAGCGCGGCGACCTCCGGGTGGTGCAGGTCGAAGGCGGGACGCTCGGACCGGATCCGGGGCAGGGACGTGAAGTTGTGCCGCGGGGGCGGGCTGGAGGTGGCCCACTCGAGCGAGGCGCCGTAGCCCCACGGGTCGTCGACCGTGACCAGCGGCGCGTGCCGCCAGGTCTTGTAGACGTTCCACAGGAACGGCAGCGTCGACAGCGCCAGCAGCACCGAGGAGACCGTGGAGATCTGGTTGAACAGCACGAAGTCGGGCTCGGGCAGGTAGTCCGGGACCCGGCGCTGCATCCCGAGCACGCCGAGCCAGTGCTGGATCAGGAAGGTGCCGTGGAAGCCGATGAACAACAGCCAGAAGTGGAGCTTGCCGAGCTTGTCGTCCAGCATCCTGCCGGTGAACTTCGGCCACCAGAAGTAGAACCCGGCGAACATCGCGAACACCACGGTGCCGAACACGACGTAGTGGAAGTGCGCCACCACGAAGTACGTGTCGGTGACGTGGAAGTCCAGCGGTGGGCTGGCCAGGATCACGCCGGTGAGGCCACCGAAGAGGAATGTGGCGAGGAACCCGATGGACCACAGCATCGGCGACTGGAACGTGAGTTTCCCGCGCCACATCGTGCCGATCCAGTTGAAGAACTTCACACCGGTGGGCACCGCGATCGCCATCGTCATCACGGAGAAGAAGGGCAGCAGCACCTGGCCGGTGGAGAACATGTGGTGGGCCCACACGGTCACTGACAGGCCGGCGATCGAGATGGTGGCGAAGATGAGGCCCTTGTAGCCGAAGATCGGCTTGCGGGAGAACACCGGCAGGATCTCCGAGACGATGCCGAAGAACGGCAACGCGATGATGTAGACCTCCGGGTGTCCGAAGAACCAGAACAGGTGTTGCCAGAGCATGGCCCCACCGTTCTCGGCGGCGAAGATCTGGGAGCCGAGGATCCGGTCGGCGCCGAGCCCGAACAGGGCGGCGGCGAGGATCGGGAACGCCATCAGCGCGAGCACCGAGGTGAGCAGGATGTTCCAGGTGAAGATGGGCATCCGGAACATCGTCATGCCCGGGGCCCGCATGCACAGGATCGTGGTGATGAAGTTGACCGACCCGAAGATCGTGCCGAAACCGGTCATCGCCAGACCCATGACCCATAGGTCACCACCGAGGCCGTCGGAATAGGTCGCGTTCGACAACGGCGCGTATGCGAACCAGCCGAAGCTCGCCGCACCCTTCGGGGTGAGGAAGCCGGCGCAGGCGATGATCCCGCCGAACAGGAACAGCCAGTACGCGAACATGTTCAGCCGCGGGAACGCCACGTCCGGGGCACCGATCTGGAGCGGCACCAGGACGTTGCCGAACCCGACGAACAGCGGCGTCGCGAACAGCAGCAGCATGATCGTGCCGTGCATCGTGAACAACTGGTTGTACTGCTCGGCGCTGCTGACGATCTGCACGCCCGGCTCGAACAGTTCGGCCCGGATCAGCAGCGCGAGCACGCCGCCGATGCAGAAGAAGATGAAGGAGGTGATCAGGTACAGGTACCCGATCGTCTTGTGGTCGGTGGACGTGACCCACTTGATGACGGTCCGACCGAGCTTCTGACGCTCAGGGGGAAGGCCCGGCACCGTCTCGACGTGCGCCTGCGGCGTGTCCTCGATGGTGGCCATCAGTGGTCAGCTCCTTCTTCGGCGCCGGTCAGGTTCGCCGGGTTCTGCCGGTCGTACTCCGGACCCAGCTGGCCGGTCTGGCCGGCCTCCTCCAGCTCGGCCATGTGCGCGTCGAACTCCGCCTGGGAGACGACGGCCACGTTGAACAGCATGTAGCCGTGGTACTGGCCGCACAGCTCGGCGCACTTGCCGAGCCACTCGCCCTCGACGCCCGGGGTCACCTGGAAGGTGTTCACCTCGCCGGGCAGCATGTCGATCTTGTACAGGAACGCCGGCACCCAGAACGAGTGCGCCACGTCGCGGCTGCGGATCGTGAACTCGACCGTCTGGTCGACGGGCAGGTACAGCGTGGGCAGTTCCTCTGTCACGGCCATGTCGCTGAGGTCCAGCGCGGCCGGCTCACCGGAGTCCCACACGTCGGCGTCCTGGTAGTTGAAGTCCCAGGACCACTGCCGTCCGTACACCTCGATGTGGACGTCGGCCTCCGCGGAGGTGTCGGTGATCTCCTCCTGCAGGGTTGCCGTGTAGTAGAACAGCACGCCGACCATGACGATCGGAACGAAGGTGTAGAGCAACTCCAGCGGTAGGTGGTAGCGCAGCTGCACGGGCAGGCGGTTGTCGTCCTTGCGCTTGCGGTAGACGATCACGCACCAGATGAGCAGCCCCCACACGAGCACGCCGATGATGAGCGCGGCGATCCAGGAACCGGTCCACAACGCGACGACGTCGTCGGTGTGCTCGGTCATGCCGGGGACCGTCGGCATCCAACCGCGACCCACCTGCTCGGCGGAGCAACCACCCAGAACTGCGGCGGTAACGAGCCCGACCACGCCGAGCGCCGCAGCGCGGCGTTTCGGGTGTCGAGAAGAGGGCGATGACACGATCTTCAAGCCTTCCGACGTCACAACGATCTGCAAGTTCGGCCGCGTGATCACTAGGTTTTTTGGACACCTTCAGGGTGTCCGTCACGAAGTTCTCACCAGCCTCGCCCACCCTATCCCCAACGGGCCGGTGCGTGCGTCAGGACCCGCTCGGATGGACGCCCCAGGGTCGGATTCCGGGGGCGTCCGTCGAGATCGTCGCTCAGGCGGTGCCGAGCACGTCGATGACAGCGGCGCTCGCCGGAGCCTGTTCGGTCGCCGGTGCCAGCACCAGCACCCGTGAGCCCACCGGCACGTCCAGGGTGGCGTCCACGATCGTGCCCTGGCCGGCGAACGCCGAGAACGGGCCCTCCGGGTCCGCGCCGTCCCAGCCCCAGCTGGAGCCGGTCCCGCTGCCGTCCCAGTACGAGAACGCGTACGCGACGGCGACGCTCTGCTGGCTCGCCACGGGCTCACCGGTGCCGGTGGCCAGGACGATGACGGTCAGCTCGGTCGGCTCGGCCGCCCCCTCGGCGATCGTGAACGTCACCGGCTCCCCCAGTGCGCCGTCGATGACGACCGGAGCGTCGGCCGCCTCCGGCGTGGGCTCCGCGTCGGCCTGGCCGGCGTCGCCCGGGTTATACGTCTCGACCAGGTCGATGATGAACACGATGGTGTCCTCCGCGCCGATGCCCGCGTCCGGGTTCCCGCCCTGCGGCCCGTAGCCCAGGTCCGGCGGGATGCTGATCAGCAGCCTGGAGCCCACGGCATGGCCGGGGATCCCGTCGGTCCAGCCCTGGACCACCTGGGTGAGCCCGAACATGCTCGGGGCGCCGCGGCTGTAGGAGTCGTCGAACTGGGTGTCGGAGCCCCAGACGATGCCGTAGTAGTTCGCGGTCACGACGGCGTTCGGCTCCACCACGGGTCCGTCGCCCTCCGAGAGGACGTCGACCTGCAGGCCTTCGGGCGGAGCGCTGTCGGGGAACGTGAAGTTCGGGGACTCGCCGAACTGCCCCGAGGCCTGCGGCATGCCCTCGCTACCCTCGGTGACCTCGGCGCCGCCGCTCTCGGACTGCGACGGCGTGGGGTCGCCGCCGTCGTCGTCGCCGCCGGAGCAGCCCGCGAGGAGCAGGGCGGCCGCCGTGGCACCGGCGATCAGGAGCGGAAGGGGACGGCGGCGGGACAGACTCACGTGGATGGGCTCGATTCGTAGTTGGTCGGGTCGGGGACAGCAGACGGCTGCGCCCCTCGTCCGCTGCGGACGAGGGGCGCAGCCGTTAGTTCCGGGGGCGGCTCAGTGGAACGAGTCGCCGCATGCGCAGGAGCCGCCGGCGTTCGGGTTGTCGATCGTGAAGCCCTGCTTCTCGATCGTGTCCGCGAAGTCGATGGTGGCGCCGGTGAGGTAGGGCACGCTCATCTTGTCGACGATGACCTCGACGCCCTCGAAGTCCCGGACGGCGTCGCCGTCGAGGTAGCGGTCGTCGAAGTAGAGCTGGTAGATCAGGCCGGAACAGCCGCCGGGCTGCACGGCCACGCGCAGGCGCAGGTCGTCGCGGTCCTCCTGGGACAGCAGCGACTTCACCTTGGACGCGGCGAAGTCGGTCAGGGCGACCTCGTGCTCGAGGGTCTCGGTGGTGGTCTCGGTCATCGTCATCTCCGATGTGGTGTGCCCGCCGGACACGGTCGCCGGCATTCTCCTCAGTGGTAACGCACCGATCGGGCGAAGTTGTTCCCGCGTCCGCTCATGGCGTCCAGACCAGAGTACGTCACCTGCCCCAGGAGCGGGCCACCCGGTCCCCGCGCGCCCGCAGCGCGGACAGTGCGTCGGTCCTGTCGACCTCGGTTCCGCCCGTCGGCGACAGCGGCGTGTCAAGAACGGGGTACGCGGCGCTGATGCCGACCCGGGCGAGCTCGCGCCGGTTCACATGGACCTCGTGGGCGATCGCCACCACGGGCAGGCCGTGCGTCATGGCACGGCTGCCGACGGCGGCCGGAACCCCTTCGTGGAGGGCGTCACCGTCGAGGACGGCCGTGCCGGTCACGACGAGATCCGCGTCGGCGATCCGGTCGTCGAGGCCGACCTCGGTCGCCACCACGTCCGAGCCGGCGAGGACCCGTGCCCCGAGCAGGGCCAGGGCGAACGCGAGCCCGCCTCCGGCCCCGGAGTACGTGGCCCGGCGGGCCGGCGCGGGCCGCTCCGCATGCCGATGGCCCGCATGTGCACGCGCACCTGCGAGCAGGTCGCTCCCGGCGCCGGAGCCGCGCGTGGCCGCACCATCGGCGGCACGGGCCGCGGCCTCCTCGAGGTCGGCGGCGAACGCGGCCACGTCCCGTTCGATCGCCTGGGCGTCGGCCGCGTCGATGCCGGGTCGTTCACTCAGGGAGGCCCCGGCGCCGTGCAGGCCGAGGAGCGGGATGTCCGTGGCCGCGGCCACGACGATCTCGGTACCGGCCAGGGCGCGGCGCAGCGCGGGCAGCCGCGCCCCGAGAGCGGCGCCCTCGGTGGGCGCGGCGCCGCCCGACTCCCCCACCAGGTCGGTGAGCCGACTCAGGAAGCCTGCTCCGCCGTCGTGCACCGCGACGGCGCCCACGCCCAGCACCACGCGGCGCGCGCCCGTGCCCAACGCACCCACGAGCAGGTCCGCGGCGGCGGCGCTCGAGCCGCCGCGCGCGAGGGTCAGCGGGTCCGCGGCGGTGCCCACGCCGTCGAGCGCCACGGAGGCCTCGGCGTAGGCGGTGCCGCCGCTGCGGCCGGGCACGTGCAGCACGGTCGCCGGTCGGTCCGCGACCCCGACCGCGCCCGGCAGGGTGAGGGCCACCAGGTCCCCGCCCCGAGCGGCGTGGACGGCCTCGACCAGGCCGGCTCCGCCGTCGCTCATCGGCACCCCGACCACCTCGTGCCCCCGCTCGGTCCAACCCTGGGCGAGGGCGGCCGTGGCCACCCGGGAACTCAACGGGCCACCGAAATGGTCGGGGGCGATCACGACGCGCACCCGGTCAGTCTCCCAGGTGCGGATACCCACCTGGCCCCACTGGGCGCCGGCCACGGTTGGTGGGATCATCGGGTCCGTGACGACGGCCTCACCGATCCGGGTGGGCATCCTGGTCTTCGACGGCGTGGACGAACTGGACGTGGTCGGCCCGCACCGGGTGCTCAGCACGTGGGGTGCGCGCAGTGCGCTGCGTCCGGACGTGATCCTGTTCTCCCACGACGGGCTGCCGGTGCGGTCCTCGACCGGCCTGCACCTGGTGCCGGCCGGGGATGCCGACGACGCCGGCACCATGCACGTGCTGATCCATCCCGGCGGGCCGGGGGTGCGTCGCCTCACCCGCGACCGCGAGCACCTGGCCTGGTTGCGGCGGACCCGGCCGGGCACGGCCCTGCTGGTCGGCGTCGGCAGCGGGAGTCTCGCGCTGGCCGCCGCGGGGCTGTTGGCCGGCCGGGCGGTCGCCGCGCACCCGGACTCCCGGCGGACGCTGCTCGGGCTCGAGCCGAGCGCGCTGCTGGACGTCGGCGCGACCACCCTGGACGACGGCGACCTGCTCACCTGCACCGGTGGTGTGCACGGGATCGACCTGGCCCTCGCCGTCGTCGAGCGGTACGAGGGGGCACCGATGGCCGCCCTGATACGCGGGACCCTCACCTTCGACCCGGGGCCGTGACCACGTCGGCAGTGGCACCTGTCCGCCTCGACTAAACTCATGATCGTGTTCGGACGCAAGAAGGACGAGGAAGCCCCCATCGTTGAAGAGATCGAGGCGCCTCCATCCGGTAAGGGACGGCCCACGCCCAGACGGAAGGTCGCTGAGGCCGCCAACAAGCGTCCCCTCGTGCCGACGGACCGCGGCGCCGCCCGCCGGGCCGAGCGCGAGAAGATGAACGCCGCCCGCGCCCGGATGAACGAGGCGATGATCACGGGCAAGGAGGAGGACCTCCCCGCCCAGCACCGCGGCCCGGTGCGCCGGTACGTGCGTGACTACATCGACGCCCGGTTCAGCCTCGGCGAGCTGTTCCTGCCGCTGTCCGGCGCGATCGTGGTCATCCTGCTGATCTCCACGTTCAACGCGAGCTGGGCCGCGATCGGCGTCACAGCGATCCTCGCGCTGTACGCGATCGTCGCGATCGCACTGGTCGACGCCCTGATCGCCGCGTTCCGGGTGCGCCGCCAGCTGCGCGAGAAGTTCGGTGAGGACCGCGCCAAGCGGACCATGATGTATACGGTCATGCGCGCCTTCCAGCTGCGCCGCACGCGCATGCCGAAGCCGCAGGTCAAGCGCGGCGAGTACCCCCGCTGACCCCGGCTGCGCATCCCGGCCACTGACGCCGGGCACGGTCGTGGCGGAGCCGCGCCGTGGTCGGCGGGCCGTCGGGTCGGTCATAGGATCGTGAGATGCATTTTCGATACCTCGGCAACTCCGGCCTGAAGATCAGCGAGATCACCTACGGCAACTGGCTCACCCACGGCTCCCAGGTGGAGAACGACGCCGCGACGGCGTGTGTGAACGCCGCCCTGGACGCGGGCATCACCACCTTCGACACGGCGGACACCTACGCCAACCTCAAGGCCGAGGAGGTCCTCGGGGACGCCCTTGCCGGGCAGCGCCGGGAGTCCCTGGAGATCTTCACGAAGGTCTACTTCCCGACCGGCCCGAAGGGCCCGAACGACACCGGCCTGTCCCGCAAGCACATCATAGAGTCGATCAACGGCTCCCTGCGCCGGCTGCGCACCGACTACGTGGACCTGTACCAGGCACACCGCTACGACTACGAGACGCCGCTCGAGGAGACGATGCAGGCGTTCGCCGACGTGGTCCGCTCCGGCAAGGCGCTCTACATCGGCGTCAGCGAGTGGACCGCGGAGCAGCTGCGCGCCGGGCACGCGCTGGCGAAGGACCTCGGCGTCCAGCTGATCTCCTCCCAGCCGCAGTACTCGATGGTGTGGCGGGTGATCGAGGAGAAGGTGGTCCCCACCAGCGCCGAGCTCGGCATCTCCCAGATCGTCTGGTCCCCGGTGGCGCAGGGCATCCTGACCGGCAAGTACCTGCCCGGCTCCCCCGCGCCGGAGGGCTCCCGGGCCGCCGACGACAAGGGCGGCGCGCAGATGATCTCCGGGATGCTCGGCCGCGAGGAGCTGCTCCGCCGGGTCCAGGACCTGCGCCCGATCGCCGAGGAGCTGAACCTGACGATGGCCCAGCTCGCGGTGGCCTGGGTGCTGCAGAACGACAACGTCGCCGCGGCGCTGATCGGGGCGTCCCGGCCGGAGCAGGTGGCCGAGAACGTCGCCGCCTCAGGGGTCACCCTCGACCAGGCCGTGCTCACCCGGATCGACGAGGCCCTCGGCGACACCGTGGTCCGCGACTCCGAGAAGACCTACAGCGTCTCGCCGAAGTCCCGGCTGGTCTGAGCCGCGACCGGCTCGTCACGAGCCGAACGCCCGCTCGACGGCGTCGCCTGGCCCAGGCGGCGCCGTCGCGCCGGGTAGGGCAGCGGTGCGCCGCGCCCGACCAGTCCGGCCCCCCGGCAGATCATCTCCTTGTACCGAGCGGCGAACCGTCCGGTCAGGGCGAAGGATCGGGCGCGGTCGTCGGAGGTCACCAGCTGGATCAGGCCGTCGCGCCGACCGAGGCTGATGCACTGCTGCACGTAGGACAGCGGGATCCGCGGCGCCCCGGCCCCGGTCAGCTCGGCCACGATCGAGTCCGCTGCCCGCCAGGCCATCGGGATGCCGGACGCGCAGGACATCCGCAGCAGGTTGTCCTTGGGTCCACGGGCCTGACCGGCGTCGCCGACGGCGTAGACGCCGGCGTGGGAGACCGACCGCATCGCGTCGTCCACCACGATCCGCCCGCGGTCGGTGACGGTCAGAGCCGATGCGGCCGCGATCGGGTGCGCGGTGAACCCACCGGTCCAGACGGTGACGTCGGCGCCGATCGCGACGGCGTCGGTGGTCACCACGCCGGCCTCGCCGACGCCGGCCACGTCGGCGCCCTCGTGCACCGTGATGCCGAGCCGGCCGACGACCCGGCGCAGGTGCCGTCGCCCCGCGGGCGAGAGCCAGTCGCCGAGTCTGCCGCGCGCGGTCAGCGCGACGTCCAGGTCCGGCCGGGACTCGGCGATCTCGGTGACGGCCTCGATCCCGGTCAGCCCGCCCCCGACCACCACCACGCGGCCACCGGGCCCGAGCGCGGCGAGGCGCTCGCGCAGCCGCAGCGCGCCCGGCCTGCTCGCGATCTCGTGGGCGTACTCGGCCACGCCGGGCACACCGCCGTCGTTCTGGGCGCTGCCGAGCGCGTACACGAGCGTGTCGTACGCGAGCGAGTGCTCGCCGTCGGGCTCGGCGAAGGAGACCGTCCTGGCCTCCACGTCCACGGAAGCCACCCGGCCCACGCGCACCCGCACGCCCGATCCGGTGAAGGCGTCGCGCAGCGGGAGCGGCCGCAGGTCCGCACCCGTCGCGAGCTGGTGCATCCGGACGCGCTCGACGAAGTCTGGCTCCGCATTGATCAGGGTGATCTCGACGTCGTCGGCGTGCAGTCGGCGGGCCAGTCGTCCGGTCACGGAGGCACCGGCGTAGCCGGCGCCGAGGATCACGATCTTGTGCTTCATCGGCTTCATGGGAGCAGCTCCTTCGGGTGGGTTGTCCCTCCTGAACCGGGTGCGCCCGCAATCCCTGACACCTGCGGGGAGGTGATGTGGTTCACAGTCCGACGTCGATGGGCTCCCCATGCTCGGTCTGCGCCCACCACCGGGCCGCCCGGCCGAGCTTGTCCGGGTTCACCTGGCTGAGCACCGCGTCGACGCCGTCGTCGGTCAGCTCCAGGATCATCACCCCGACCACCCGGCCGTCCACCACGACCATGGCCGCCGGGCTGCCGTTGACCACCGCGGCGAAGAACTCGGGCTTGCCGCCGAAGATGGCGAACTTCGCGTCCGTCCGTCGGAACAGCCCGCGCAGGAACTTCGCCACCGTGGCGGCACCGGAGAAGGCCTTGCGCCGCGCCGGGATCCGCCCACCGCCGTCGCCCGCGCCCAGCACGTCCGCCGTGAGCAGCCGCACGAGCGGCTCGGTGCGGCCGCTGGCAGCGGCGGTCAGGAACTCCTCGACGACCTCCCGCGCGGCGACCCGGTCGACGGCGGTGCGGGGCTTGGGCACGTCCAGGTGCGCCCTCGCTCGGTGCAGTACCTGCTGACTGGACGCCTCGGTGATGTCGAGGATCTCGGCGATCTCGGCGTGCGGGTAGCCGAACGCCTCCCGGAGCACGTACACGGCTCGCTCGTTCGGGGTGAGCCGCTCGAGCAGGGTGAGCACCGCCGTCGAGACGGACTCGCGCTGCTCCGCGGTCTCGGCCGGGCCGAGCATCGGGTCCCCGTCCAGGACCGGCTCCGGGAGCCACTCCCCCACATAGATCTCGCGCCGGGCCCGGGCGGACGTCAGCATCGTCAGGCACAGGTTCGTGAGCACCCGGGTCAGCCAGGCCTGCGGCACCCGGATCCCCGAACGGTCGGCGCCCTGCCACCGCAGGAACGTCTCCTGAACGGCATCCTCGGCCTCGCTGGCCGATCCGAGCAGCCGGTACGCGATCGCCTCCAGGCGACCCCGGAAGTCCTCGAACAGCTCAACGTCCTCCGCGCGCAGCGGTTCTGCGGTCATGGTTCGAGACTACGACGGCGGAGCTCAGGTCGACGAGGGAGCGTCCCCGGTCGGTCGGGGCTCGGGCCGGGCCGGCTCGGCCGGAGCCGCCTGCGTCGGAGCCGCACCGGCAGAGGCGAGCGCGCTCGGCGTGAGACGGCCGACGATCGCTGGGGCCTGGCGGATCAGGTCCTCGTCGGTGAGAGCGGCGACCATGAACAGCGCGAAGTCGGTGCGGCGGGTCCGGTTGGACTCCAGCACCGGGTCGCCGACGTGTCGGCTCCACACCGGCAGACCCTGGCTCTCACCCTCCTCCAGGTCGCTGCCTCGGACGACGGTCCAGGCCCGGTCGCTCGCGAAGATCCGACGGCACGCCTCCACCTGGTCGTCGATGTCCACCGCTCGCACCGCGCGGGACAGCACGGTCGCGACCCGGAGCATCAGTCGGAAGCCCCGCGAGTAGGAGTCCCGGCCGTCCATGGTGATGTGCCAGCCGCACGAGAAGATCAGCCGCGCGTCGGGCTCGGCGTGGTCGAGGACCGCCTGCGCCGTGCCGGAGGAGTAGCCGTGCACACCCCACGGCACGAGCACCGTGAGCACCCCGTCGCACCCGTCGACGGCCGTGGCGATCACCGCGGCGTCGTTCGTCTGCCCCGGCACGATCGTGATCCGGTCCGCGAACTCGGCGAGCTTGTCGACGCTGCGCTCACGGCACACGCCGACCACCTCGTAGCCCCGGTCGAGGGCATGCCGGATCAGATACTGCCCGAGTCTTCCAGAGGCCCCGATGATGCAGACCCGCCTGATCCGGTCGCTGCCCATGTCGCTCTCCTGTCGCTCCGGTGCACCTACTTACGTTGTAAGTAACGATAGGCTTACGATGTAAGTACGTCAAGGGTCGAGGGAGAGGAACCTGCGATGGCCGAGCCGACTGCACGTCGCCGCGCACCGAACCGGCGCGCGCCGCTCACCCGTGAGCGCGTGATCGCCGCCGCCATGGCCGTGGCCGACGAGAAGGGCGAGGCCGGGGCAACCATGCGCGTGATCGCCGCGAGCCTCGGCGTCGAGGCGATGTCCCTGTACAACCACGTGCGCGGCCGCGACGACCTGCTCACCGGGATGGTCGACGCCGTGTTCGCCGAGATCGACCTGCCCGATCCGGGCGCCGCCTGGCGGCCGGCCATGCGGGAACGGGCCCTCTCCGCGAGGGCCGCGCTGCGCCGTCATACCTGGGCAGTGGCCCTGATGGACTCTCGCAGCGAACCCGGGCCGGCGACCCTGCGCCACCACGATGCCGTGCTCGGCGTGCTGCGGTCGAGCGGGTTCTCCGTGGCGATGGCCACGCACGCGTTCTCGCTGATCGACAGCTACGTCTACGGGTTCGTCCTGCAGGAGCAGGGCCTGGCGGCCACCGCCGAGGAGGTCCACGACACCGCGAGCGCGATCATGGAAGCCCTCCCCACGGACGCCTATCCGCACCTGGCCGAGGTCGCCGCCGCGCACGTCACGCAGCCCGGTTACGACTACGCCGCGGAGTTCGAGTTCGGGCTGGACGTGATCCTGGGCGCGCTCCGGCCGGACGAGGGCTAGCGGCGAGCCTCGTCAGCCCTGCCCGAGCGCCCGGTTGATTCCCCCGGGCCAGGTGGCCCCGCCGTAGATGAACGCCGTGTAGGCCTGGAGGGCATTCGCCCCCGCGGCCAGGTAGGCACGGGCATCCGCGGGGGTGGAGATGCCGCCGACACCGATGATCACCTGGTCCTCGGCGAGCCGGGCCCGCACCCGGGCGACCACCTCGATGCCACGTTCGCGCACCGGCGGGCCGGACATGCCGCCGGCGCCGAGCTCGTGCTTGATGGTGGTGTTCACCGCGACCACGCCGGCCAGACCGATCTCCCGGGCCAGGTCCGCGACCGCGTCGACGTCGGCGTCGGCCAGGTCCGGCGCGATCTTGACCAGCACGGGCACCTCGCGCGCCGCGGCGGCCCGGGCCGTCTCCAGTACGGCGACCAGGATCGGCCGGAGCGCCTCGGTCTGCTGCAGGTCCCGCAGGCCCGGGGTGTTCGGTGAGGACACGTTCACGACGATGTAGTCCACGTACGGGGCAAGGGCACGGGCGGACGTGCGGTAGTCCGCGACCGCCTCGGCGGCCGGGGTGATCTTGGACTTGCCGATGTTCGCCCCGAGCACGAGCCGGCGCCCGTGCGGGGTCCTGCGGAGCTTGCGCAGCCGAGTCGCGGCGGCCGCGGCCCCGGCATTGTTGAAGCCCATCCGGTTCACCAGCGCCTTGCGCTCCGGGATCCGGAACAGGCGCGGCCGGTCGTTGCCCGGCTGGGCGCGGGCGGTGACGGTGCCGATCTCGACGAACCCGAACCCGACGGCGTCCAGCCCGGCCGCCATCGTCGCGTCCTTGTCGAAGCCGGCGGCAAGCCCGAGCAGCCCGGTGGTCGGCCGGCCGAACAGCCGCGGTGCGGGGCCCTCCGGCGCACGGCCGAGCGTGAGGCGGACCGCGTCCCGGAGCACCGGGGTCCGCCCGAGGATCCGGAACAGCGTCGCAGCCCCGTGGTGCGCCCGTTCCGGGTCGACCTTGGTGAGCAGATTGTCGAAGACGAAGCGATACGGGCTCGGCACGCCCTCACCCTACCGATCCCGGGCCACCCCTGACCCCGGCCCGGAGCCACGGCACCCATTCCACTGGCGCGAAACGCGAGTCACGCCCCCACCCACCCGCATCTCACGTCAGGGGAACGCCAGCGCCACCGGCTCCGCTGACGCGAGATGCGGGTCACGTGCGGACCAACCCACCTTTCGGGTCAGCGGAGGTCGGCACGGACATGTGGGCACGGGGGCGCGCACCGGCCGGCAGAGGCCTCAGCCGGCGGCGATCCGGGCGGGGCTGGACCGCCACATCCAGAACAGTCCGAGGATCGGCAGCACCAGCGGGACGTAGCCGTACCCCTGGCCGAAGTTCGACCAGACGGTGTCCCGCGGGAAGTACTCGGGGTGCAGCACGCTCAGGGTTCCGACGGTCAGCACCCCGACCAACTCGAACGAGACGGTGATCCAGCCGACCCGGCGCATCCGGCGGCCGTTGTGCGCCAGGGCCACGGTCGCCAGCACGTAGACGACCGCGGACAGCGCGGACAGGGAGTACGCCAGCATCGCCTCGGAGGAGTCCCGGATCAACTGCACGGTCGCCCGGGCCGTCGCGGCGAGGGCGAAGATCCCGTAGACGAAGATGAGGACCCGGCCCGCCCCGTACGCCGGGCGCCGGGTGTCCTCCACGTCCTCAGGGGCCGTCACGACGTCATCCATACCTGGTTCACCCGCATCTGCATCACGATCAGGACCGCCGCGGCCACGGCCAGCACCACCGAACTCCACCGGCTGCGCTCGGCGAACGCCACCACCGCGGCGACCGGCATCATCACCAGAGCCGTGATCAGGTAACCCCAGAAGGTGACCGGGTCGCCGAGTTCGTGCCCGCCGCCGAGGCTCACGCCGGCCACGATCATCTGCGCGATCAGCGCGACCTCGATCACGCCAGCCCCGATGAGCTGGTTGAACGTCACCGAGGTGTTGCGCACGGCAAGCACCAGGGCCCAGACCGCCAACACCAGGCAGCAACCCACGATGATCCATGACACGACAGGCACATCGTGCAGGGTAGTGCCCGCCCGGTCATCGACCCGCATCCGCGCCGTTTCGCCCGCGAGCCGCGGGACCTCCTACGATGGGCGGGTGACCGAACTAGTGCTGAGTTCCTCCGACCCTGCCCGCCTGGCCACCGACGCCCTCGTGATCGGGATCACCCCCGACGGCACGGGTGCGCGCCTGCTCGGCGCCGACGCCCTGCCCGGCCCCGTCCGCGCCGCCCTGGAGAGCGCGATCGGTGTCCTCGGCCTGAAGGGCACCGTCGACGAGGTGACGAAGATCCCGGCCGGCGACGGCGTCAAGGCGTCGTTGCTCGTCCTGACCGGTCTCGGGGTGGTCACCTCGGACAGGAAGTCCGACGGCGCCCCCACCCCGGAGAACCTGCGCCGCGCCGCGGGCGCGGCCACCCGCCAGCTCGCGGGCACGGCCGCCGTGGCCCTGGTGCTTCCGGCCGACGACGCGGCCCAGGCCGCCGCCGTCGCCGAGGGTGCCCTGCTCGGCGCCTACACGTTCGGTGACTACCGCGGGAACCGTGCGGGCGCCGCTGCCGCCGTGGCGACGATCACCCTGGTGACGCCGTCCGCGCGCAAGAGCACCGCGAAGGACGCGGTGGCCCGCGCGCGGGTGCTCGCCGCCGCGGTGCACGACACCCGGAACCTCGTGAACGCGGCCCCGAACGACCTGTACCCGCAGACGTTCGCCGACCACGCACGGGCCCGGGTCAAGGGCACGAAGGTGAAGATCACCGTGCTCGACGACGCCGCGCTGCGCGAGGGGGGCTACGGCGGGCTGATCGGCGTGGGTCAGGGCTCGGTCCGGCCGCCGCGACTGGTCAAGCTCACCTACGCGCCGGCCCGGGTGAAGAAGCACTACGCGCTCGTCGGCAAGGGCATCACCTTCGACTCCGGCGGCCTGTCCATCAAGCCCGCGAAGTCCATGGAGACGATGAAGTCGGACATGGCCGGCGCCGCCGCCGTGCTGAACACCGTCCTCGCCGCCGCCGAGCTCGCTCTGCCGATCAAGGTCACCGGGTGGCTCGCCCTGGCCGAGAACATGCCGTCGGGCACCGCGCAGCGGCCCTCCGACGTGATCACCATCCGCGGCGGCAAGACCGTCGAGGTCCTGAACACCGACGCCGAGGGCCGCCTGGTCCTGGCGGACGCGATCGTGGCGGCCGGCGAGGAGAAGCCGGACGCGATCATCGACATCGCGACCCTGACCGGCGCCCAGATGATCGCCCTCGGCAACCAGGTCAGCGCCGTGATGGGCTCCGACGACGTCCGCGGCGCGGTCATCGGTGCCGCCGAACGGTCCGGCGAGCAGTTCTGGCCGATGCCGCTGCCGGAGGAGCTGCGCGCGTCCATGAAGACGCCGATGGCGGACCTGGCGAACATGGGCGAGCGCTACGGCGGCATGCTCGTGGCCGGGCTGTTCCTCCAGGAGTTCGCCGGGAGCACGCCCTGGGCGCACCTGGACATCGCGGGCCCGTCGTTCAACGAGGGCGGGCCGCGACACTACGTGCCCAAGGGCGGCACGGGCGTCGGGGTGCGCACTCTGCTGAGCCTCCTCGAGGACGCGGCGGGCGCCTGAGGTGAGCAACCTCACGGGCCCGGTCGCGGACCTGGTTGGGTGAGTGTGGAAGACAGTGCCAAGATGGACGGAGCCGGTAAGCATGGCAGCCCCGGCACGGTGGACGAGGAGACACACGTGACGCAAGCACCAGGCGAGGCCTACGACGTCGTCATCCTGGGTGCGGGCAGCGGTGGTTACGCGGCCGCGCTGCGCGCCGCCGAGCTCGAACTGTCGGTCGCGCTGATCGAGTCGGACAAGGTCGGTGGCACGTGCCTGCACCGCGGGTGCATCCCGACGAAGGCGCTGCTGCATGCCGGTGAGCTCGCCGACGAGATCCGCGAGAGCGAGCAGTTCGGCGTCAACTCGACGTTCGAGGGCATCGACATCAACGGTGTGAACTCCTACCGCGACTCCGTGGTGGCCCGTCTGTACAAGGGCCTGCAGGGCCTGGTCTCCTCGCGCAAGATCGACGTGATCAACGGGTACGGCCGCCTCGTCGGGCCGGACACCGTCGAGGTCGACGGGCGCCGGGTCACCGGCCGCAACGTGGTCCTCGCCACCGGCTCCTACGCGAAGTCGCTGCCCGGGCTGGAGATCGGCGGCCGGGTCATCACCTCCGAGGAGGCGCTGACGCTGGACTGGGTTCCGAAGACCGCGATCGTCCTCGGTGGCGGCGTGATCGGCGTCGAGTTCGCGAGCGTCTGGAAGTCCTTCGGCGCGGACGTGACGATCATCGAGGCGCTGCCGCACCTGGTCCCGAACGAGGACGAGGCGCTCAGCAAGGGTCTGGAGCGTGCCTTCAAGAAGCGCGGGATCACATTCTCCCTCGGCGTCCGCTTCGCGGGCGTGGAGCAGTCCCAGGACGGCGTCAAGGTCACCCTCGAGGACGGCACCACCTACGAGGCGGACCTGCTGCTCGTGGCCGTCGGCCGCGGGCCGTCGACGGCGGACCTCGGGTATGAGGATCAGGGGCTGCGGCTCGACCGTGGTTTCGTGCTCACCGACGACAAGCTGCACACCGGGGTCGCCAACATCTACGCCGTCGGGGACATCACTCCCGGGCTGCAGCTCGCGCACCGCGGGTTCGCGCACGGCATCTTCGTGGCGGAGCAGATCGCCGGGCTGGATCCGGCGCCGATCACCGAGAGCGGGATCCCCCGGGTCACCTACTGCCAGCCCGAGGTCGCCTCCGTTGGGCTCACCGAGGCGCAGGCCAAGGAGCAGCACGGCGCGGAAGGCGTGGAGGTCCTCGAGTACAACCTCGGCGGGAACGGCCGCAGCCAGATCCTCAAGACCACCGGCTTCGTGAAGCTCGTCCGCGCGAAGGACGGCCCCATCATCGGCGTGCACATGCTCGGCGCGCGGATGGGCGAGCAGATCGGCGAGGGCCAGCTCATCGTGAACTGGGAGGCCTACCCCGAGGACGTCGCCTCGCTGATCCACGCGCACCCGACACAGAACGAATCGCTGGGCGAGGCCGCGTTGGCCCTGGCCGGTAAGCCCTTGCACTCCCACAACTGACCACCCAAGAAGGAGACACCCGGTCATGTCGCAGTCCGTGCAGATGCCCGCACTCGGAGAGAGCGTCACCGAAGGCACCGTGACCCGTTGGCTCAAGGCCGTCGGTGAGACGGTCGAGGTCGACGAGCCCTTGCTCGAGGTCTCCACCGACAAGGTGGACACCGAGGTGCCCTCCCCCGTGGCCGGCGTGGTCGAGAAGATCCTGGTGGACGAGGACGAGACGGTCGAGGTGGGCGCCGACCTGGCGATCATCGGCGACGGCTCCGGAGGCGGAGAGTCGGGTGACGCTCCCGCGGCTGCTGCCGAGGAGGCGCCCGCAGCCGAGGCCGCCCCCGAGCCGCAGGCCAAGGCCGCCCCCGAGCCGCAGGCCGAGGCCGCCCCCGAGCCGCAGGCCGAGGCCGCGCCGGAGCCGGAGGCAGCCCCCGAGCCTGCCGCGGCGCCAAAGCCCACCGCCGCACCCGCCGCGGCCGATGCGGCCGCCGAGGAGGCCCCGGCACCGTCCGCCGACGCCGGTTCCGGCGACCGACAGGCCGTGACGCTGCCCGCACTCGGCGAGTCCGTGACCGAGGGCACCGTGACCCGGTGGCTGAAGGAGGTCGGCGACGACATCGAGGTGGACGAGCCCCTGCTCGAGGTCTCCACCGACAAGGTCGACACCGAGGTCCCCTCCCCCGTGGCCGGCAAGGTCCTGGAGATCCTGGTGGCCGAGGACGAGACCGTCGACGTCGGCACCACGCTCGCCTACATCGGCTCCGGTGCCGCCGCCCCCGCCGCGGCGTCCGCCCCGGCCGCACCCGAGCCCGAGGCCGCTCCGGCGCCCGAGCCGGCACCGGCCCCGGCCGAGGCGGCCCCGGCTGCCGCGTCGCCAGCGCCTGCCGCTGCGTCGCCCGCACCGGCGGCGCCGTCGCCCGCCCCAGCTCCGGCGGCTCCGACCCCGGCCGCGGCGCCCGCCGAGGCCGAGCCGGCCCAGCCGGAGCCCGCCAAGGCCGAGTCGTCGGAGGAGGGTTCCGGCTCCTACGTGACCCCGCTCGTGCGCAAGCTCGCCGCGGACAAGGGCGTGGAACTGTCCTCAGTCACCGGTTCCGGTGTGGGTGGCCGCATCCGCAAGCAGGACGTGCTCGCCGCCGCCGAGGCCGCGGAGAAGGCCGCCGCCGCGAAGTCGGCCGCAGCCGCCGCTCCCACGGCCGCCCCGGCTCCGGCCGCGCAGGCTGCGAAGTCGACGCCGGCCGTCTCGCCGCTGCGCGGCACCCGGGAGAAGATGACCCGGCTGCGCAAGATCGTCGCGTCCCGGATGGTCGAGTCGCTGCAGGTGTCCGCCCAGCTGACCACCGTGGTCGAGGTCGACGTCACGAAGGTGGCCCGCCTGCGGGCCCGTGCGAAGAACGACTTCGCCACCCGCGAGGGTGCGAAGCTGACGTTCCTGCCGTTCTTCACGCTGGCCGCGACGGAGGCTCTCAAGGAGTTCCCGAAGCTCAACGCCAGCATCGACGGCGAGGAGATCGTCTACCACGGCTCCGAGAACATCGGCCTCGCCGTGGACACCGAGCGTGGCCTCGTGGTCCCGGTCATCAAGGAGGCCGGTGACCTCAACATCGCCGGCATCGCCCGCAAGATCGCCGACCTGGCCGCCCGCACCCGGGCGAACAAGGTCACCCCGGACGAGCTGTCCGGCGGCACCTTCACGATCACCAACACCGGCAGCGGTGGCGCCCTGTTCGACACCCCGATCCTGCTCCAGCCGCAGGTCGGCATCCTCGGAGTCGGCACGATCGTCAAGCGTCCCGTGGTGGTCGCCGACGCCGACGGCGCCGAGGTCATCGCGGTCCGCTCGATGGTCTACCTCGCCCTGTCCTACGACCACCGCCTGGTGGACGGCGCGGACGCGGCCCGGTTCCTCATGTCGATGAAGAGCCGGCTCGAGGAGGGTGCGTTCGAGGCCGACCTGGGCCTCTGACCCACCTCTCGCAGACCAGCAACGCCCGACGGCGGCCGTCCCCTTCGCGGGACGGTCGCCGTTTCGTCTGGTTCGGGTCGGCGGCAACCGGCCCTCCCCTGTCCCGGATCGCGGGTCACGCGCCGACCCACCCGCAGTTCGCGCCAGGGGAAGCCGTGGACGTCAGGGGCACGGGCACGGGCCGGCGACGTTCGGCGGCACGTGCCAGAACATGGCACAGTTCGTCCGAGGGAGGGCCGACATGAACACTGCCGACAGGAACGCCGTGGTGCTGGCCGGGGCGTCCGGGCTGATCGGGACCGCGCTGGCCGACGCCCTGCGGGCAAAGGGCCGCGAGGTGCGGGTACTCGTGCGTCGCGAGCCACGGGCGCCGGGCGAGGTCCGGTGGGATCCGGACTCCGGGCTGTTGCCGGACGAGGTGTTCGACGGCGTCGCCCGGGTCGTGAACCTCGGTGGCTCCGGTGTGGGTGAGCGCCGCTGGACCCCGGCCCGCAAGGCGCACCTGATCAGTTCGCGGGTGGCGGGCACATCGCTGATCGCCACCCGGATCAGCAGGCGCGACGAGCCGATCCGGCTGATCCAGGCCTCCGCCGTCGGGTCCTACGGAGACACGGGCGAGGCCGTCGTCCGCGAGGACCACCCCGCCGGGACCACGTTCCTGTCGGGGCTCTGCCTCTCCTGGGAGGCGGCCACCCAGCCCGCCGTCGACGCCGGTCTGCCGGTCGCCGTGGTGCGCTCCGGGATCGTGCTCAGCCGCACCGGCGGCGCGCTCGGCCGGCTGAACCTCCTGCTGCGGTTCGGTGTGGGCGGCCCGATGGGATCGGGGCGGCAGTGGTGGCCGTGGATCACGCTCGCCGACGAGGTCGGCGCGATCCTGCACCTGCTCGACTCCGACGTCACCGGGCCGGTGAACCTGACCGCCCCCGAGCCGGCCCGCAACGCCGACCTCGTCCGCACTCTCGCGGCCGCGCTGCACCGGCCGGCCGTGGTGCCGGTGCCGGCGTTCGCGCTGCGCATCGCCCTCGGGGAGTTCGCCGGCGAGCTGCTGCAGTCGCAGCGGGTGCTGCCCGGGGTGCTGCAGGCGGATGGGTTCGAGTTCGCACACCCGAGCCCGCAGTCCGCAGCGCAGTACCTGTACGGCTGAGGCACCGGTCGCGCTCGTCAGCGTCGGGCGCGTTCCAGTGCTCGGCGGGCGAACACCTGCTGCTCGGTGACGGTCCGTTCGGACCGGCCGCGGCCGACGAAGCTGATCATCCAGTGCAGCAGCGTCGTCACCTGGGACTTGAATCCGATGATGTACACCAGGTGCACGGCGAGCCACGCCAGCCAGGCGACGAAGCCGGTGAGCCGGATCCGTCCCATCTGGGTGATCGCCCGGAACCTGGAGATCGTGGCCATGCTGCCCTTGTCGTGGTAGCGGAAGGCACGGCCGGTCGGCTCCCCCCGGTGGGTCCTGCGGATCTCGGCGGCCGCGTGCCGAGCCCCCTGGATGGCGACCTGCGCCACCCCGGGCAGGTTGTCCAGGGCGATCATGTCCCCGATCACGTGGACCTCCGGGTGCCCGGGGAGGGTCAGGTCCGCCTCAACCGGGATCCGGCCCTGCCGGTCCACCCGCAGGCCGACCTGATCGGCGAGGTGCCCGGCGAGCGGGTTCGCCGCCACACCGGCCGCCCAGACCTTGGTGACCGCCTCGACCCGCGTGCGTTCGCCGTCGGGCCCCTCGAGATCGAGACCGTCGGCGTCGACGCCGATCACGGCGGTGGACAGCCGCACCTCGATCCCGATCCGTTGCAACGCAGCATGCGAGCTCTCCTGCAGGCGCGGATGGAACGCGCCGAGCACGGCGGGGGCGACATCGACGAGGATCACCCGGGACGCCGCCGGGTCGATGTGCCGGAACTCCCGGCGTAGCGTCCGTCCGGACAGTTCGGCGAGCTGCCCGGCCATCTCCACCCCGGTGGCGCCGGCCCCGACCACCACGAACGTCATCAGTCGTGCCACGTCCTCGTGCCGGCCCTGCGCAGCGGCCAGCTCGGCAAGCTCGAACGCGCCGAAGATGCGCCCGCGCAGCTCCAGCGCGTCGTCGACGCTCTTCAGGCCCGGTGCGAACTCCGCGAACTGCGGGTTGCCGAACCAGGACTGGTCGGTGCCGGCCGCAACGATCAGATGGTCGTAACCGTGGCGGTGCGTGCGCCCGAGGGTGCTGGCCGTGACCATCCGCCGGTCCAGGTCGATGTCGCCGACCTCGCCGAGGATCACCTGCGTGTTGCGTTGCCGGGACAGCACCTCCCGGGTCGCCGGGGCGATCTCGCCGGGCGAGAGGATGCCGGTGGCGACCTGGTAGAGCAGCGGCTGGAAGAGGTGGTGACCGGTCCTCGCGATCAACGAGACGTCCACGTCGGCGCGCCTGAGCGCGCGTGCGGCGAACAACCCGCCGAAGCCCGAACCGATGATGACGACCCGGGGTCGGGTCCTGGTTGCCTGCGATGCGTGGTCCATGGGAATCAGCCTGACGGGCGGAGCGTGAGCTTCCCTCCCCCGGGCGAGGGAACGGCTCGCGCCAGCCTCACTCAGGCGGGTGAACGCCTGCGTGAGCGGGTCAGGGTGCGCATTCGGCCACGTCAGCGATCAGCCAGTCCCCCTCGACGAAGGCGAGCGTGAACTCCAGGCATCGCGGCGGGAGTGCCGCAACGGTCGCCACGCCGCCATCGCCGGCCGCGGTACGCCGGTGTTCACCCTGGGTCAGGACGGCCCGCACCACGGCCTCGTCCCCCGGTTCGCTCACCAGTTCGACGTCGGTCACCGCGGTCGCGAGTCCGGACAACGTGAGTCCCGCCGTCGCGAGCGCCGCGAGGAGGTCGGCGTCGGCTGCGGCGGCGGGCGAACCGGGAACGCTCACCGCGGCCAGCGCCCGTGCGTCCCCCGCCGCCAGCGCCACGTCCCGCGCCGCGGTGAGAGCCGGCACCGCTGCTAGCACGGCGGTCGCGGGCGACCCGCCTGGCGCCGCCGACCCACCGGGCCGGCCGGTCGGACCCTGGGTCACGTCCGGCTCACCGGAGCCCTGCGGATCCGCTGCGACCGGTCCCCAGCCGTTGAGCGATGCGGTGCCCACGAGTGCGCCGAGCAGCATCGCGGCGCAGGCGACCACCCGCCATCGTCGGGATCGGCGGTGCCGGGCCCGGCCGCGCGGGCGGCGGACCGGCCGCCGGACCGTCTCCTCGCGTCGGGCGTGCTCCCGCAGGCTGGCGCCGGCCAGGGTACGCGCGTCCGGCAGGCGCACCGGAGCGACCTCGTGCTCGGCGAGCCGGGTTCGGATGTCCTCGAGGGATGGCCGCCGCCGCGGTTCGCCCGCGGTGAGCTCGCCGATGATCTCGCGCAGCGCCGGACGTTCGGCGTCCGCCACGGCCCACCGGGCGACCGCGCCGATGCTGAAGACGTCCGCCGCCGCGGACGCCTCCTGCCCCGCCCCGACCTCGGGTGCACGGAACCCCTCCGTGCCGGCGTCGGTTCCGGTCCCGCCGAGCAGGTCGACCAGCACCGGCCGGCCGGTGCCGGGGTCCGGCAGAGCTCGTGCGCCGGCCGGCGGATCGGGACGTTGCCGGTGCCGGACCGGCCGCGCGGCCGGGTCCTTCTGACCCAGCGGTGGCGTTCTCAGCAGGATGTTCGCGGGTGAGATGTCACCGTGCACCACCCCGGCGGCGTGCAGCACGCTCACCGCGTCGGCCAGTGCGGCGACCAGGCCGAGCGTCTCGGCCAGGTCCAGGCCGTGCCGCCCGGCGCGCACGGTCGCCAGGGTGGGGCCGTCGATCAGTTCCTGGACCACGGCACAGCGGCCGTCGTCGCGTTCGTGCACCGCGAGCACCCGGGCCAGCCCGGGGTGGTCGAGACCGCCGAGCGCACCGAGCCGACGCCGTCGGGCACGTGCACGATCGTCGCCGACCGGTTCGGACACCCGGATCGCCACCGCGCGCCCGCCGCGCGCCGTTGCCTCGCGAGCCGACCACACCCGCGCAGGCTCCCCGAGTCCGAGCGGTCCCGCCACCTGGTAACCCGGGATCTCCGGCACTGTGCCGCTCATACCTCAAGCAAACACCGGCGTCCGGTTTCCCGCTCCCGCTATCCACAGGCCCCGGCGGCGCTCGGGCCTACCCCGCCAGCAGTTCCTGCCGGGCCCGGCGGGCCTTGACGAAACCGTCGATCGGCCAGACTGCCGCGCCCGCGACGACGCCGACGGCGAGGACCGACGCGACGACTCCTCCCGAGCCCAGTTGCTCCACCGCATCCGCCCAGTCGGTGCGCGCCAGGTACTCGGGATTCAGCAGTCTTCCCGTGGCCAGGGTCGCCGCGATCGGCAGGGCCGCCGCGGCGGCGAGCACCAGGCTTGCGAGCACGAACGGGTAGGACCAGCGCCCGTGGCGCAGGAGCAGGAGCCAGAACGCGAGCTGGGCGACCAGCACGGCGAGCAGGTACCACTGGAGCCAGGCCCAGGTCGCGGGCGCGAAGAACGGCACCGAGCCCGCGCCGTCCGGGGACGGGATCAGCCCGGGCCCGACGAGGATCGCCAGGGCCGCGAGCACGACCAGCACGAGATTGCTCACGACGTCGATGCGGAGCTGGTTGCGTGGGGGCTCGACCACGACCGGAAGCTCGTCCGGCTTCCAGTCGACGACGGACGTGCCGCCGCTGACCCGGTCGATGAAGGCGAACACCGCCGTCGTCCAGAAGGCGAGGTGCACCGTGACGTTGATCAGCACCACGACCGTGCCCCCGTAGATCTCGCCCATGCCTGCGCCCGAGATCAGTTGCGCGAGCACGTACGCGAACGCGACGCACGGCAGCACGATCGCGAGCAGCAGCTTCAGCAGGCGCTTCCAGAGGAGGTAGTGGGCCGGGCCGATGAGTTGCAGCGGCCGGTCGGCGTAGGTGGCCGCGAGTGCGTCAGGGTTGCCGAGCTCGGTGAGCACGTCCAGCTCGGCCGCCTCACGGTCCGCCCCGCCCTCCACCTTCGCGTCGATCGAGTCGCCGATCCGCTCGGCGAGCTCGCTGCGGAACTCAGTGCGCTGCGTCTGCGGGACGCTTCGCGCGGCGGCGAAGAGGTAACGGTCCGTGAGTGTCGGTGTTGTCATGATTCCCCTCTTTGGATCAGGCCGCGCAGAGCGGCGTCCAGTCGATGCCAGTCGTCGGTGAGGACCCGGGCGAGCCGGTCCCCTTCGGGCGAGGTGCGATAGAACTTGCGGGGCCGCGCCTCCCCCGTGCTCCACTCACTCGTGACCAGGCCCTGCTTCTCGAGCCGTCGAAGCAACGGATAGAGCGTGTTCGCGTCCACGTCGATGCCGTCCGCACCCAGCGACTCGAGCAGCGCGTAGCCGTAGTCGGGAGTGCGCAGCCGGAGCAGGCACGCGAGGCCGACGGTTCCCCGGCGCAGCTCCTGCCGATGGCCCGCTTCGATCTCGTCGATCTCGTCCCCGCCCATGGCTCGCACTATACCGTGCGGCACACACTAATGGAAGACGAACAGGTCACTCCCTGACGCAGACCGTCCCAGGGTGCTCGCGTTCCGGGGGCCCGAGCTGGGCGCTTCCGCGGAAGCGCCCAGTGACGTCACGCGTGCTCGGAGGCGATCTCCACCCGCGCCCGGGGGCCGTCCAGCACCGGAACGCCGCGGGTCCACCTCAGCTCGGTGAGCCACATCGTGCGCCCCGGAACCTTGGCGCCGACGGCGTCCGGCGGCCACGCGTGGTGGACGTACCAGGTGCGTCCACCGGTTTCGACGACCATCCCGTGCCCGGGCCCGGCGGCATCGTCCGTACTGCGCATGAGGGGCTCATCGGACGGTTTCGTGTATGGCCCCAGCAGGTCGTCGGCGACGGCGTAGCCCACGCCGTAGTCGGCTGACGCGTAGTCGTTCGCCGAGTAGAAGAGGACGTACCGGCCGTCCTGGATCCACAGGAAGGGACCCTCGACGAGGTGGCCCTCCCAGGCCTGGTCATGGGTGAGAAGCCTGTGCGGCTCCCCCACGAGCTCGAGCCCGTCGGGGCTCAACTGCTGGAGGTACACCCAGCTGTCGACACCGATGTGGTTGCCGTCGTTCTTCCAGAGCAGGTACCGGGTGCCGTCGACGTCGGTGAAAGGGCTCGCGTCGATCGATCCGCCCTCGTCGTGCTGACCGATGAACGGCACCTCGGCGACGTCCTCGAACGGCCCCTCGGGTGAGGCGGCGACTGCGGTCCCGATGCACTGGTTCCGGGTCACCCGCTCCATCGCGGTGTAGTAGGCGACGTAGCGGTCGGTGCCGAAGGCCGCGATCTCGGGAGCCCAGTGGCGTCCGGCGACCGACCACGGGGCCAGTCTCGGCATGCCCTCGCCGACCACGTCCCAGGTGACGAGGTCGTTCGAGCGCAGGATCGGAAGGGTCCCGACCTCGCCCTCGGTGGCGTATCCGTACCACCGACCGTCCACCTCCAGCACGAACGGGTCGGGAAAGTTCCGGCCGTGGACGGGGTTCGTGATGGCCACGGTGCCGCGGGCGCTCACCGGACGTCGAACACTCGGACGTAGTCGAACGTGGCGACCGCAGGCGGGGCGGCGCCACCGCCGGCGTACAGCCCGATTCGGGGGTCGGATCCGGCCGGCAGCGTCCACGTCGCTCCCCATCGCCACGTCTGTCCGTCACGTGACGTGGCCGAGCGGTAGAGCAGGTCACCGGTGGCCGGATCGACGGTGTGGTGCAGCTGCAGCCACATCGTCGGTGCGACGGGCCCACCGAGGTGCGCGCCCCAGTTGAACCGCCCGTCCTGGACGAGTTCCTTGCCGAACTCCGCCTGCCGGCTGCTCCAGATCGCCACCGTGCCAAGGCGCAGGAAGTCGTCGTCGGAGTTGTGCACGATCAGCCCGGCCTGCTGGTAGTTGCGGATCGTGTCCACTCCGAGGTCGAGCGTCACGCGGGTCTGCATGATCCACTCGCCCTCCGGGGCGTCCCGGAGCAGGAGGGCTCCCGTGTTGCCCTCGCCGACGATGTCGACCGACTCGAGCGGCCACTGGAGCTCGTTGGCCGTCACGGTGGTCCCAGAGGCGGGGCGCGCCCACTCCCAGCCGGGCTGCAGGTCACCCTCGAACTCCTCGGCGAAGAGCACGGAGCCGGGTTCCGGCTCGGCGACCCGCTCGGTCACCGGGATGTGTGCCGCGACCACACTCAGGTTGTCCACCTGCACGGCGCCACCGGTGGCCACCAGCTCGACGGGCCGCTGCTTCTGCGCGCCACGCGGCAGCTCGAGCTCAACCTCGGCGAGCACGTCGCCGAGTCGGCTCTCGGACAGGATCGCGCGCAGGACGCCGTCGCGCGCCTCGACGGTCAGCGACGTGAAGGCGTCCGGGGTGAACAGGTCCGTCAGCGGGGCCGACTCGACCGTGGTGCGCGCGCCCTGCGTCACCTCCGCACGGAGTTCCCCGGTGGTCCGGTCGACGGTGACCGCGATCGCGTTGCGTCCGGCCTGTGCGAGGCCCACCGCGAACGTCTGGGCGTCGTCGAGGAATCGGACGTCGGCCTCCACGCGCACGTCCCTCGGGGTCGGACGGTTCGAGACCACGCTCGCGGGCTCGCCCGCCGGTTCGAGCACGCCGACCCCGCCGGCGTCGTTGAGTTCCTCGACCGCGGCGTCCCAAGTCCCCGAGGTGGCGCGTAGGGCCTGGTTCGCGGCCGGGTCGCCCAGGTCGATCCCGAGCGCCGATCCGGTCACCGGTCCGGTCAACGACCCCTCCGTCGGTCCGGCACCGGCGCTCGCGACCGGCCAGCCGTCGATCCAGTCCAGTCTGTCCACGAACGTGGGCCGCTCGTTCACCCCACCCGGGGCATCGAGCCAGGCGTCGTCGCGTTCGATACCGTGATAGAGGATCCAGTCCTGGCCGCTGGTATCGGTGAAGATCGCATGGTGCCCCACACCGATGATGGAGTTGCCGTTCTGGGCGAGGACCTGCGTGCCGCCCACCCGGGAGTCCAGCAGCGAGACGCCCTCGTGGTCGACGAACGGGCCGAGCGGGGAGGTGGATCGGCCCGCATACACGCTGTACCCGGTCACCGGGCCGGCGCAGCAGTTCGCGGACGACGCGGTGAGGTAGTAGTAGCCGTCGCGCTTCACCACGAACGAGCCCTCGTACCGGTCGGGCCGGGCCACCCTGGTGGCCGCACCGACCGCCGTCAGGCCGCTCTCGTCGAGCTCGGTGACCCACAGTCCGCCGTGGTACCCGCCGAAGTACAGGTACCGGACGCCGTCGTCGTCGACGAACAGCGCGGGGTCGATGGTGTTGAAGTAGCCGCCACCACCGTCGGGCCGGGGCGCGACGACGGCGGCGCCGGAGTCGGTCCAGGGCCCGGCCGGGGTGGGCGCCGTGGCCGCACCGATCGCATAGTTCGACCCTCCGGGGTCCGCCACCGTGTCCGTCACCGTGTAGTAGAGGACGTACTGTCCGGCCACGTACCGGATGTCCGGTGCCCAGAGGAAGGATCCCGACGTCGCCCAGTCCGGCCGGGTGTCGTCCTCGAACACCGTGCCCAGGTACTCCCAGCTGGAGAAGTCATGGCTGCGCGCGATGTGCATCAGACCGAACGGGCTCGGCGCCTCGGTGAGAGGGTCGCTCGTCGCGTACATGTACCAGTAGCCGTCCTTGCCGCGGATGATCGCGGGATCGGCGTAGGTGTCGGAGAACTCGTCCGAGATCGGGTTCGTCACGGTCGCCGCCGGCGGACCTGACGACGACGCGGCCGGATCGGCCGTCGCAGCCTGTAGCCCGGAGCCGAGCAGGCACAGGCTGGCGGCAGCGGCAAGGACCGCACGGAGGGAGGGACGCATGGGTGTCAACCTTTCGGACCGCGACAGCTTCGGTGATGTGGCGCCTGCGTCCTGTCTAGCGAACTCTTCCAACGTTGTAAAGGGGGTTGCGTGTCCTGCCGGCCGACCGAGCCCGGGCGTCGCACCCGGACCGCGGGCGAGGGCGGCGGTACCTGGGCCGCCGCCCTCCCCGGTCAGCGCATGTGCTCGACCACGCGCGCCTGCAGGGGCGCGACGCTCAGCGAGCCCGACGCGGACTCGCCGGACGTGAGTTCCCGCCCCCCGCCGTCGGGCACCTCGAAGAGCACCTCCGACCCGGTGGGATTCACCACGACCGTCCAGCTCCGCCGGTCCGCGGACCGCACCCGCCACGCCCGGGCACCGCCGTCCGCCGGCAGCGCCACGCACTCCGGGGCCGACGAATCCGGGCCGGCGCCCTCCACGTGGACCAGGTAGGCGGTGTCCACGATCGTGGTCCGGGGTCGGATGTACGCGGGCCCTCCGAACGCACCGATGGCGAGCGTCTCGACGCCGATCGAACGCAGTGCGGGGCCGCCGTGGGGCGCCGGCCGTCGCAGCAGCTGCACGGGCTGGGCATCCAGGGACCGAACGGTCAGCCGTCCGTCGACGCTGACCTCGGAGCCCAGATCGCGCACCGACTCCTCGGTCGCAGGGCCATCGAGGGTGAGCGTCTCGCCCGCCGTTCGCAGCAGCCGACGATGCTGGTTGTAGGTGTCGTTCGGAATGCCCAGGTTCAGCCCGTGGCCGCCGAGCAGGCCGACATGCCAGTCCGCCGTCGTGACCAGCTGGAGGCCGAGGACCGTGGCGTCGTCCGGAAGCGCGATCATCGCGATCACGCTCACGGCTCCCGGCCCGCCGCTCCAGCCCTCGCCGATCGCGAGCTCGGCGCCCTCGACCACCTGCCCGACGGTCGCGAACCCACCGGCGAAGCTGCCCTGCCAGTACTGCAGCACCCGGCGGGACGGCTTGCCGGGGCCGTACTGGCCGAGAGCCGCCTGATCGCCCTCGAAACTCAGCTGCGGAGCGAGGTTCAGGTGATACTCGGCAAGGTCGCCGCGCTCGACAGGCAGGCAGAGCCCCTGGGTCGTGGTGAATGCCCGCCAGCTGTGCGCAGCGAACCGCCGCGCCCCACGGGTGACCAGCACTCCGTGCTCGTCGTCGTGCCAGACGTCATCCTGCGCGGCAGCAGTGCGGACCGCCACCAGCGGGGCCGGCTCGGGCACGGTCGCGTCCGGCTCCGGCGGGAGCCCGGGCCACCGCGCACCATCGAGGTTGGCGGCGACGACGGCCAGGGCGTTGGCCCGGTCCGACTCCAGCCGCACGTAGTAGTAGGGGCGCTGACGGGCCAGGTGATCGAAGCGGCGCCCGTAGAACGAGCCGTTCTCGTTCGGTTCGGCATCGACCATGTCCAGGTAGGCCGCGACCAGGTCCGCCGCCCCGGCATCGCCGAGGTGGTGCTGGGCGTACTGCGCGCCGACCGGCACGTACTCCTGGCAGTACGCGTACCGGACGCGGCTGTCCCCGCCGATCCGGATCAGCCTGCCATCGGGCGTGATGCAGGAACTCAGCCGCTCCCAGAGCGCGTCCTGGTGCAGGTGCAGCAACTCCGGGACGGGCAGGCCGGCGCGCACCTGGTCGAAGTAGAGCAACGCCGCATGGCTGGTGCAGATGGCCATGTAGCCGGCGTTGAGATAGCCGTGGTGGTCAAGCGCCATCGAGTCGAAGAAGTTGGCACCGCGGTGCCGCTCCCGCAGCGGCAGCCCGTCGTAGATCGTCTCGTCGGTGGCGTCGGCCGCGAGGGAGACACCGTTGGCAAGGAACCGCAGGGCCGCGTCCCGGTAGCGCGGCGCCTGCTCGGCGTCAGGCCAGCGCGTGGCCGTGCGCCACAGCAACGCTCCGTTCCAGAGGTTCGACTCGGGGTGGTTGTGCCCCGAGGCATCCCAGACGTCCGCCTGGACGCCGAGGTCCCTGCCGCGGTGATAGCCGGTGCTGAGCCACTCGGACTCGCTGAAGAGGACAGCCCGCGCCGCGTCCGCGACGCCGGTCGCGCCCAGGCCCCGCATGAGCTCCACTCCGAACCAGGCCCGTTCGATGCCGAGAACACTGATCCAGGTGTGCCCCCACTGGGTCCCGTCGGCGCACCTGCCGGTGCCGGACACGTGCGAGTCCCAGGCGAACCGGTAACTGGCCTCGGCCCGCCGGCGGGCGAACGCCCTGGTCACGGGATCGTCATGGTGGACCGCGACGACGGCCGCTGCCGAGGCGTACTTGAGGTTCGTCTGCGCCCCCCAGACGTTGTAGCCGGTACCGAACCAGCCGGTCCCGTTGGGGCCATCCGTCCACCACGGCTCCATCGCGTGCAGCCAGCGGCCGAGGCGCTCCACGATCCGGGTGTGCTGCCGGCCGACGCCGTGCTCCTGCCGGTCCGAACCGGTCAACCGCTGCTCGGTTGCGCTCATCGGGCGGTCACCCCTGCTTCTCGTCGAAGGCTGCCTGGTACTCGGCGAGGATGTCGGCCCCGCCGCCGCTGTTGAACTCCTCGACGGCGACGCTCCAGTCGCTGACCGGCCGGCGCCCGAGCATGATGTCCAGCTCGGCGTCCTCGAGCGTGCCCTGGAGCGAGGCGAGCTTGCGGCTGGCGGTCTCCGAGTACAGGCCGAGCGTCGGGTCCTGCAGTGACTTCTCGGTGACGCGGTTCTGGTGGTCCCAGGCCGCCTGGACCACGGCCTCCCGGTTGGGGGCGTACACCACGCGCGCGGCATCGGAGATGTAGAGGGACCCGATGTTCACCTCGCTGGCGGCATCCGTGGGCACCGGGTCTGTGCCCTCGAGCTCGTAGTTGACGCCCTCGATGCCGAACTTGCAGAACAGGTACTCCTCGGTGCCGAACGGAGCGGCGAGGTAGTCGGCAACCTTCAGCAGGGTCTCGGCCCGGTCCGCCGAGCCAGCACTGATCGCGGTGATGCCGTAGTTCGGCTTCGGCACGAACTGGGTGCCGGTGCCGCCGTCGAATCCGATGACCGGCATCGCCTGGATGTTCAACCCGGGTACCGAGCCGTGCTGGACGTACAGGCTGAACCACGCGATGAACGAGTCCTCGTGGAAGATCGACCTACCGGCGCCGAACCAGTCCTTCCTCGCCGAGCCCGGCGCGGACGGTGCGTCCGGGTTGACGACGCCCGCCGCCTGGAGAGCCCGCACGGCGTCCAGTGCCTGCTCATGCCGCTCGTCCTCGAGCGTGCTCGTGAACGTCCCGTCGACCACGGTCCAGTAGCTCGGGATGTCCACACTGGCGCGCGCGTAGACCAGCGGGAGGTTCCCCCACGCCCACGTGTTGCCGCCGGTGAGCTCCTCCGAGAGATCGCTCAACTCGCCGAAGCTCCGCGGCATCTCGGTGATCCCCGCGGCCTCCAGCAGGTCCTGCCGGGCGAACAGCGTCGGCAGGTTCACCAGCCCACGCTGGATCGGGATGGCTCGGATCCGACCCTCGAAGGCGCACTCCTCCCATGAGGCGGTCGGGATGTTTGCCAGCCCTGGGTAGGCGGCGATGGCGTCGCCGGAGAGGAACTCGGTGAGGTCCGCGGCCTCGGAGGCCATGAATTGCGGCAACGACTGGGTCGAGCCCACGTGGAAGAAGTCCGGGAGCGCGCGGCCGGCGACGGTGGTCGCGAACTTGGCGTCGTACTCACCGGCGGGCGTCAACGTGATCTGGAGCTCGGAGCCGAGCCTCTCGTTCATCTCCTGCCAGAACGCGTTCTGATCCATCGCAGGTGGAAGAGCGAACGAGGTCGGTCCCATGGCGGTGATGGGCTCACCGTCACTGGGGGTCCCTGTGGAGATCGCGGCCGGGCTGGCCGGGTAGGCGAAGAACCCGCTCGACGTGCGACCGTCCTGGACCGGCAGGTCTGCTTCGACGCCCTCGTAGGGGATGTAGTCGGGCAGCGCGGCCGCGGCGCCGCCGCCCGAACCGCCCTGGTCGTTGCCGCCGTTCGGACCGCTCGAGCAGGCTGCGATGCCGGCCAGTGCTGCGATCCCGAGGCCGGTCGTGAGGACTGCTCGCCGGGACGGGTGAGGAGTGTGCGCGGACATGGTCGGTCCTTCCAATGGTGTGTGGTGCAGGGGTGAGTTGGGAGTCGGGGTAGGACGTCGGCGTCAACCCTTGACCGCTCCCGTGAGAGCGCCCTTGGCGAAGTGGCGCTGCAGGAACGGGTAGACGCACACGATCGGCACGATCGAGACCACGAGGATCGCCATCTGCAGGGTCACCTGGGCCGGGAGGATCCCGGAGGCGAGGTCGGCGGCGCCGATCTGGTTGTCGTTGGTGACGTAGGACCGCAGCACCAGTTGCAGCGGCCACAGCTTGGGGTCGTTGATGTACAGCAGCGCGGAGAAGAAGGCGTTCCAGTACCCGACGGCGTAGAACAGCCCGATGACGGCAAGGGCGGCCTTCGACAACGGCAGCACGATGCGGGCCAGCATGGTGAACTCGCTGGCCCCGTCGATCTCGGCCGCCTCCAGGACATCCGTCGGAAGGTTGCTGAAGAAGGCGCGCAGCACGATCACGTTGAACGCGTTCAGGCAGGTGGGAACGATGAGTGCGGCAAGGCTGTCGAGCAGACCGAACTGCTGCACCGCGAGGTACATCGGAATGATGCCCGGGTTGAAGAACAGGCTGAAGATCAGCAGCATCGTGATCAGCCGCCGCCCCGGCAGCGCGGACCGGGTCAGCGCGTAGGCGAGCATGGAGGAGACGGTGAGCGAGAGCACGGCGCCGACGATCGTGACGATGCCGCTGACTCCCAGGGCCCGGGTGACCACGCCACCCGACAGGATCGCCTGGTAGGCGGTGATGTCGAGACGCTCGGGCCAGAGCACCATCCCGCCGGAGTTGGTGACCTGTGCCGAGGGCGCCAGCGACGTCGCGATGATCGCGACGAACGGAACCAGCACGAGGGCACACGCGACGGCGAACACGAGCAGCTTGACGACGCCGAACAGGGGTGACGGCCGCTGCTGACCATTGATGAGGGTGTTGCGCCGGGCGTGGCGCGTGGCGTTCGTCATGACCGGTACAACCCGTCCTCCCCGAAGAGGTGCGCCAACTTGTTCGCACCCAGCACCAGCAGGACGGAGACGATGCCCTTGACCAGGCCGACCGCCGTCGCCTCGCTCCAGCTGCCGTCCACGATGCCGACGTTGTAGACGTAGGTATCCAGCACCTCGGACGCCTCGATACCGACGGCCGGCTGCTGGAGGATGATCTGCTCGAAGCCCACGCTGAGCGCGTCTCCGAGCCGCAGGATCAGGAGCAGGATCACGATCCCCTTGAGCGCCGGCAAGGTGATGTGCCACATCTGCCGGAACCGTCCGGCGCCATCCATCGTGCTCGCCTCGTACAGGGTCGTGTCGATCTGGGACAGCACCGCCAGGAACAGGATCGTCGCCCAGCCGGCGTCCTTCCAGATCAGCTGGCTGGTCACCAGCGGGATGAAGAGGTCGGCGTTGCCGATCAGGGAGAACGTGTCCAGGTCGTTGGCCCGGAGGAAGTTGTTGATCATCCCGGCACCTCCGAGGAACTGCTGGAAGACCGCCACGACGATCACCCAGGACAGGAAGTGGGGCAGGTACAGCACCGACTGGACGATCCGTTTGATCCGCTCCGAGACCATGGAGTTCAGGGCCAGGGCGAGCGCGATCGGCACCGGGAAGACCAGCAGCACCTGCACAAGGGTGATGATCAGGGTGTTGGTGAGTGCGTTGACGAAGCGGTGGTCACCGCGTGCGATCAGCTCGAAGTTCTCGAGCCCGACCCACGGGCTCTCCCAGACCCCGACGAACGGCAGATAGTCCTTGAAGGCGATGACGTTGCCGACGAGGGGGTAGTACTGGAAGGCGAGCAGGAGCAGCACACCCGGTGCCGCCAGCGCCAGCAAGGGGGCGCTGCGCCGCAGCCGGGCCGCCCGTTTGGTGGAATTCACGCCTAGAACAGCTCCATTGCCTGTCGAAAACCTACGGTCTGTACCAAATGAACGCGCGATCATTGCGAGTTCCGTGAACCTAGCGGGCTCCTCGCCGGACTGTCAACCGCCCTCTCGGCGGGCAGTCGACGGCGACGTCCCTCCGACGAGCCAGCGGTCGGGCTCGCCGGGTCCGGCACCGACGACGGCGTGCGACCGGGCTGGACGTGCTTGAGGATGCTCTCGAGGCGGCCGAGGACCGGGTCACGTTCCGCCGGTTCCGGCGGTCACCGGGCCCGGCCGCGGAACGTCCGCTCCGACGATCCCGGGTCTGGGCTAGAGCACGCCGCCGACGACCCCGTGCACGTCACCTCGGCCGGCACTCACCTGGTCCGAACTGCGTGCCGCAACGGTGGATCGGCGCACCACGAGTTCACCCGCGATCAGCCGGTAGGACGGTGGACCGTCCGGCTCCGCGAGCCGCCGCACGCACTCCTCGACGGCCAGTGCCCCTCGCTCGTGAAGGGCGGTTGCCACGCTTGTCAGCCCGGGGCCGAAGAACTCGGTGATCGGGAGCCCTCCGAATCCGGCGACCGCCAGGTCCTCCGGGACCCGCAGTCCGAGTTCGGCCGCCGCGTGCATGGCACCGAGTGCCATCTCGTCAGTGGCAGCGAAGACTGCGTCCGGGCGAGCACCGCGCGCCACCGCCCGGTGCAGGGCCTCGTAACCTGCCCGAGCAGTCCACTCCTCGGCCATCTCGAAGAAGTCGGCGTCGTCGACGCGCGCCTTCCAGCCGTCCCACCGGAACCGTGACACCAGCGTCTCGGGGCGAGCTCCGATGTGCAGGATCCGGCTCCTGCCGATCTCGAGCAGATGCTCCATCACGACGTCGACCGCACCCAGCTCGTCCAGCGCCGCGACCGAGCACGGCGAGCCGGGACCCAGATCGGTGGTGCTGATGATCGGGAACGGCACGTCCGCCGCCGCCAGGACCTCCGCGTTCAGACTGGTCGACGGCAGCACCATGACCGCGGCCGCCGACTGCTCGACCATCGTGTTGAGGCCGCGGCGCAACTCCTCGCCGTCCGAGTCCGTGGCGATCGCGACCGCGAGGGTATACCCCGCCGATGTCGCGACCTCGTTGATGCCGCGCAGCAGCAACGCGCTCGCCCGGCCCGGTGGTTCGCCGAAGATGACACCGAGGGTCCGGCTCGCGCCCATGAGCGCCTGGGCCGCCCGGTTCGGGCGGTAACCGAGTCGCTCGATGACCTCCCGGACGGCTGCGGCGGTGGCCTCGACCACGGCGGGATCGCGGGTGAGCACCCTGGACACCGTGGCCCGAGAGACGCCGGCGGCCTCGGCGACGTCTGCCATCCGCACCCGTTGCGACGGCGGTACGCGCCCTCTTCGACCCATCGTCGGCTCCCTTCCGCCCCAGCACTGCGAGCATTGACGATGCCGAGCATATCGAGGTCCAGGTCGCCGACCGGCCGGAGTGTACTCGCGTACATTCGGATGGCGACCGAGGCGGAGCGGGACCGCGGTCACCGAAGCGTGGGCTCAGTGCCCCGCGACCGCCACGTCGGTGCTGCCCGGCCAGGTCTTCAGCGACCAGCCGTCCGCGTCCACGTGCACCTCGGCGACGCCGCACGGCGGGATCCAGCGCGACTCGGTCATCCCCGGCTCCGCCGCCGCGAGGTGCGGCAGCACCAGTGACATCGTGCCGCCGTGGCTGATCACCAGCACGGTCTCGCCGCGGAACCGGTCGGCGATCTCCTCCGCCGCACCGGCGAACCGGGTCACGACCTGCGTGCCGGACTCCCCGCCCGGCAGGGCGGCGCCGAGGTCACCATCCACCCAGCGGTGCATCACCCGCAGTGCCCGGGCTTCTCCGTCGGGCGTCTCGGCGTCCGGACCGAGGTCGAACTCGACGAGACCGGGCAGCGCCTCGGGCCTCAGCCCGAGTTCGGCACCGACCACGGCGCCGGTCTCGACCGCGCGGCGCAGGGTGCTCGTGAACAGCCCGGCGACCTTGCGGTCCCGCAGCGACCCGGCGAGGGCACGGGCCTGGGCGACGCCGTCCGGGGTGAGGCCGAGGTCGTCGTCGGTCCCCGGCTCGGGCTCGTAGGCGTGCCCGTGCCGGGCCACCAACAGCACCGCCGCGCACTGCAGATCGCTCACCCGTTCGACGGTACTGCACGGTGGACGCCCGCCACAGCGCCCCCGGGGCGAACCACCACGGTGACGTCCGCCTCTTCCGTGCGGGTGGGTGTCACAAACCGCGTCGCTACGGCGTCATCCAGGTACCCGGCTCCACGAGCCGGGCATCGAGTAGGGAACGGAGTGGGTGCGACGTGAGCGCAGGGAGCGCGAAGGGCAGTCAGACGATGGACCGGCTCGCGGACCGGTTCGCCCAGCGGACCCGGCTGAGCACGGTCATCACGTCCTGGCGGGTGCACGCCTTCACCGATCACTGGTCCCTGCTGCTCGGTCAGATCGTCCTCGCGAGTTTCGTCGTGTGCGCCCTCACGGGCGCCTTCCTCACGTTCTTCTACGACCCGTCGGTCGCCCCGGTCGTCTATGACGGCCCGTACGGACCTCTCCAGGGCGTCGAGATGTCGCGCGCCTACGAGTCGACCCTGGAGATCTCACTGGAAGTTCGCGGTGGCTTGTTGATGCGCCAGCTCCACCGTTGGAGCGCCAACCTGATGATCGCCGCGTTGCTGCTGCACATCCTGCGTGTCTTCTTCACCGGCGAGTTCCGTCGGCCGCGCGTGAAGAACTGGCTCATCGGATTCGGCGTCCTGTTCGCGGGCATGGGCGCGGGCCTGACCGGCGCGCTGCTTCCCGACGACATGCTCTCCGGCAGCAGTCTCGCGGTGCTCGACGGGCTCCTCAAGAGCGTTCCCGTGGTCGGGACCAGGTTGTCGGATCTCGTGTTCCAGGGACAGTTCCCGAGCGGTGCGATCGCCACGTTCTACCCGCTCCACGTGTTCGTCCTGCCGGGCATCATCGTGGCGCTCATCGCGGTGTACGCCCTGCTGAGCGCACGAAGCGGGCCCGCTCGCCCCGGATCCGGAGCTGGATCCGAGGGCGCGGTCCGGCGGCGTCCGACCGCTTCCGCAACGAGGCAGGCAGGCCTGTTCCTCATCGTGTTCGGTGGCCTGACGCTGATGGCGGTACTCGTGACCGTCAGCCCGATCTGGGACTACGGGCCGGCCGATCCGGGCAACACCTCCGCCGGAGCCGGCGCGCTCTGGTACCTGGCCTTCCTCGACGGAGCGCAGAAGCTCGTCCCCCCGGGCTGGGAGTTCCTCTGGCTGGGTGGGACCTGGGTCCTGGCGCTGCTCGTGCCCGTCGCGGTGTCCGGGTTGTACCTGGTGACGGCCATGATCTACCCGTTCATCGAACGCTGGATCACCGGCGACCGACGCGAGCACCACAGGCCCGCCAGGCCGCGCAATGCCCCGACCCGCACCGCGATCGGAGTCGCCGGAATCATCTTCTACGGCGTTCTGTGGGCAGCAGCCGGGACCGACACCATCGCGCTGCAGTTCGGGATCGGTTTCGAGGGAATCGTGCTGACGCTCCAGATCGCACTCCTGCTCGGACCCGTGCTCGGGTTCGTCCTGACCAGGCGCATCTGCGTCGCGCTACAACGAAAGGATCGAGAGCTCGTGCTCCACGGTCACGAAACAGGCAGGGTCGTCCGGTCGTCGACGGGTGAGTACGTCGAGGTGCATCGGCCATTGGATGCCTACGAACGGTGGCGGCTGGTCGACTACGAGGTGGACGAACCGCTGACGCTCGAGCCGGACGCCAACGGACGCGTCCGGTGGCGGACGCGGGTCCGGGTTCGCCTCTCCCGCTGGTTCTACCGCGACCGCATCCCCCCGGTCACCCCCGCCGAACTGCGTGCGGCCCGCGAGCGGGACGCGGCCGATGGTGAGCGCACGGCCGAACGGAGCGTCCTGGAGGACTCACGCTGAGCTGCCGTTGCTCTCGGGTTACGCCGAGGTGTGGCCGGTGCACCACGAGCCGATCCCGAGCTTGGTGAGGTGCGGCTACCGGTCACTCGCCGTCGTCGAGGAGGTGTCGCAGCGCCAACAGGGATGGCTCGCGGCCGACTTCGATGTGCGTGTACGCGGCCGATTCGGCGAGTCGCTCGTTCCCCGAACGCACGGCCGCCAGCAACTCACGGTGCTCGCGGCAGGCGGTCTCGTGATCGCGCTGCGCCGTGAGCATGAACAGCCACGCCATACGGCTGGAGATCGACCGCATCAGCGACGTCATCAACGAGTTCCCTGACGCCGCCACCAGGGCCATGTGGAACGTGACGTTCGCCTCGGCGAAGCCAAGATCGTCACCGCGGGACATCTCGGTCTCAGACTCCTGCAGGACGAGGTCCATCCGGTCCAGCGCCGCACCGTCCCCACTTGCCCGGGCTGCCCGCCCGACCGCGGCCACCTCGATGGCCAGCCGCGCGTCGAACAGTTCGTGCACTGCTTGGGTGTTCCACCGGGTGACCACCGCCGTGCGGCGGGGCAGGGTCGTGATCAGCCCCTCCGCCTTGATCCGGGGCAGCACCTCCCGTAGCGGGATCCGGGAGACCTGCAGGTCGGTGGCGAGCCGACTCTCCGGCAGCCGGGCGCCCTGCTCGTACTGGCCGGTGATGATGCGCTCCCGGATCGACCGGTAGACCCGGGACCCGAGCCCGTCCTCGGACGCCAGGGTCAGATCGCCGGTCGCACCCGTGATGGGAGGCGGACCCACGGAAGACACCCTCCGCAGCATACTCACGCCGCCCCTACTTGAGGCTGCCCATGGCGAGTCCGCCCACCCAGTAGCGCTGCAGCCCGAGGAATGCCACCACCAGCGGCACCACCGAGATCAATGACCCCGTGATGACGAGGTTGAACAGCGGGGTGGACGCGCCCGCGGTGGCTTCAGCCCGTGCGTACCAGTCCGCCAGCCCCACCGTGATCGGGTAGAGCGCACTGTCGGACAGCATCAACAACGGGAGGAAGTAGTTGTTCCAGATCCCCACGAGGGAGAAGATCAGCACCGTCGCGAGCGCCGGCCTCAGGATGAACAGCGCGATCGACCGGAACGCGCGCCACTCGCCGGCGCCGTCGATGCGGGCCGCCTCCAGAACCTCGTCCGCCACTGAGTCCTGCGCGAACACCCGCACCAGGTACACGGCGAACGGGTTCAGCATCGACGGCAGGATGACGGCCCACGGGGTGTTGACGAACCCGAGCCCCGCCATCAGCAGATACTGAGGGATGACCAACGCCGTCAGCGGGATCATCATGATCCCGAGCAGGGCGGCGAAGATGAGCCGTTTGCCCGGGAAGTCGTACTTCGCGAATCCGTAGCCGGCGAGCCCGGAGACCACGAGCGCCCCCAGACCGCCCACTCCGGTGTACAGCACGGTGTTCACGAGCCATCGCCCGAATGCGCCGTCGTCCTGGGTGAAGGTCGCTGCGATGTTCTCCAGGATCCCGTTCGCCGATCCGAACCACAGCGCCGCACTGCTGTACAGGTCGGTGTTGGACTTGGTGGCGTTGACGGCCAGCCACCACACTGGCACGAGGTAGTAGGCCATCATCAGGGCCATCACGAGCCAGAGCGACATCACGCCACGGCCGGTCGGACTGGGCCGAGAGTGACGCTCGTCCTCGGTCACAAGCGACGGGGACTCGATCAGGACAGTCATGACAGACCACTTCGCTTTCGGGTCAGCCCCAGCAGGACGAAGGACGCAAGGAATACCAGCACGCTGACCGTGAATGAGACGGCGGCCGCGTAGTTGAACTGCGCGTATGAGAAGCCGAGGTTGTGGGCATAGGTGTTCGGTGTGAATGATGGGATGAACACATCGGGCGCCTGGGCGCTCAGGATGTTCGGCTCGGTGAAGAGCTGCATCGCCCCGAACACCGACAGCAACCCGGTGAGCACGAGCGAGGAGGCCACCATCGGGATCTTGATCGACCACGCCAGGCGAACCGCGTCGGCACCGTCGACCCGCGCCGCCTCGTAGATCTCGCGAGGCACTCCCTGCAGCGCCGAATGGATGATCACCATCGTGAAGCCGGTGCCGCCCCAGACCAGGATGTTCCCGATCGCGCCCAGGCCGGTCGACGACGTCAGCACATTCGTCTGGAGTGGTCCGAACGTCGGGCTGTAGAGGTAGCCCCACATCAGGACCGCGACGACCCCCGGCACGGCGTAGGGCAGGAACAGCGCGAGCCGGAACGCCCGGGCGTACGGCGATGCGAAGTGGTCGAGCAGCAGTGCTGCGAACAGCGCGAGCCCGATGGTGATCGGCACCTGGACCGCCCCCAGCAGCAGGATCCGTCCCACCCCGGCGTGGAAGAGGGGATCCTGCAGCACCATGACGAAGTTCGAGAGTCCGGTGAACTGGGGCCCGCGCGCGAGCGTGTCCGTGTACAGGCTCATGCGGACCGCCCAGACGACCGGGATGATGATCAGCACGATCATCAGCACCGTGAACGGGGTCACGAACAACCACCCCGCGCGGCGACGGGCTGCCGCCGTCGGGCCGGTCGCCCAGGTGCGCGAGCGCACGGTCCCGACGTGGCTAGTGGACATCGAAGGCCTGCTCTCTTGCGTATCGGACGATCCGGTCGCGGGTGGCGGACATGACGTCGGACCAGGCCAGCCGCCCGTGGAGGGCGTCGAAGATCGCTTGGTCGAAGGTGTCGGTGAAGTACCGGTCGAACGGGGAGAAGTCAGGAACCACGGCGGTGCTGCCGGACTCCACGTGGAGCTCGTTCACCATCTGTCCGCCGTAGAACTCGGCGTGCTCTCCCAGGAACTCCGCGGAGTCCCGAGCCTCGGCGCGGGCCGGAAACAGCTTGGCGGTCCACATCGCCATGTCCCAGGCGACCTCGTCGCCGCCGAACAGGTGACGACATACGTAGGCGGCGGCCTCCGGGTCGCGCGCCGACTTGCTCACGGCGTAGCCCGAACCGCCCCAATTGCCGGAGACCGACTCACCGCGCCGCCACTGCGGGATGCCCGCGACCCGCCATCCTCCGGCCGTCGACGTGGCCTTGGACTCGATCTGCCAGCTGTACCAACTCGCCGACACCAGGCCCCAGTAGCCGCCCCGTGCCAGCCGGGCATCCATCTCCGTGGAGAACATGGCGGTGGTGTCGATGAGGTCCGCCTGGATCATCTCGCCCCAGCGCTCCATGACCGCGTTCGCGGGCTCGGTGTCGATCGTGACCCCGAGCGCCGTGGGCTCGGTGAGGTCGTACTCGAAGAAGGTGCCACCGGCCTGCGCGACGAGCGCGGCGAACCATGTCGACGGCCCCATGACCGCGAGGTAGGCGTCCTCGTCGGCGGAGCGGACACGGTCGGCCGCGGTGGCGAACTCATCCCACGTTGCCGGCACGTCGGCGCCTGCTTCCGCGAGTCGTTCGGGCTGGTGGAAGAACGTCAGCGGGCCCGAGTCCACGGGTGCGGCGTAGACCTGACCGCCCTGGGAGACCTGGGCCCACAGTGCCTCGTCGTAGTCCCCCGTATCCTCGGCGCCACCGTACTGCCCCAGGTCCAGCAAGTAATCCTGCACCACGAAGTGTGGCACCAGGCTGAGGTCGGTGAGGAAGACATCGGGACCGCCCGTTCCGGCGTACATGGCGGTCATGAACTTCTGGTAGTACTGCCCAATCCCCCAGCCGTTGTCGACCCAGCGGACTTGGATCTCATGGGTGTCGTTGAAGTGCGCGATCAGTTCGGCGTTCATCGACTCGAAACCGCCCCACACGGTGACGACGGGCCGTCCGTCGTCGACCCCGCGACTGCAACCTGTCAGGGCTGAGGCGACCAGGCCGGTGGCTGCCAGGAGCCCACGTCTGCTGATCTCCGGACCCGGGCGGGGCGGACGGATCACTTGTGGTGAGGACATCGCTCTCCTTCAGTAGATCGCACGTTGGTATACCAAATCGTGGCATCTGGGTGTTACGGCGTTGTGAACATCAGTGTCTCGCTCGGTCACACATGGCAGCCAATTCCTATGCGTCATCACGCTTTGCACCGAAATCGAGCGCTTGGATCGACACTCGTTGGCATCGGTGGAATGTCGTGTACGGTATACCGCATCCGACCTGACTTCAAGAGAGGTGTTCGATGAGCACAGGTGCCGAGAGCTTCTACAACCGATCGATGGAACTTCCCGACGAGCTTCTGGTCGGGGCGATCGACAGTCATGTCCATGCCGGGCCGGTACTGTCGTCGAACCCCGGGCACCTCGACCCGATCGAGGTCGCCCTGGAGGCCCGTCAGGCGGGCATGCGGGCGCTCGTCTACTACGACGTGTTCGGTGGCTCGTCAGGCACCGCGTGGATGGTGAACCGGCACGTCCCGGGCATCCGCACCTACGGCGCCTACCTGATGAACTCCGGGCACGGCGGCATGAACCCCCGCGCGATCAGGACCGCCTTGGCCATCGAGGGCGGTTGTCGGATGATCAGTTTCGGATCGCACTGCACCTACCACCAGGCATCCCGAGAGTCGACGATCGTCGACGGCAAACGCGTGCCGTTGCATGAGGCGTACCCGAAGTTCGCGAAGGACGAGCTCTCCCGGGCGATCCGGATCCCGACCGAGGGTGACATCAGCGACGAGCTCGGCGAGATTCTCGAACTCGTCGCCGCACGCCCCGAGGTCTACCTCAACACCGGTCATGTCTCCCACGACGAGGTGTTCCGCATCGTCGAACTGGCTCAGGAGTATGACATCGCCAAGGTGCTCGTCTCGCACCCGGCCCGCGGGCAGCTGAGCGTCGACGAGCAGAAGGACCTCGCCGCACAAGGGGTGTTCCTCGAGGGCGCGCTCGTGGACGTCTTCGCGACGCCGTCGCCGCTGACGCACTACTACGCCGAGCGCGAGTACATCGACCGTGGGGCCGAGATCCCCAGCATGAACCGCCCGATGGCCACGTACCTGGAGACGTTGCGTCAGGTGGGCGCGGACCAGGTGGTGCTCTGCACCGACTACGGCGTCCGGAACCTGCCAACGGCGGTACAGGGTATGCGCACCTGGATCACGATCCTTCTCGACTTCGGCTTTCCGCTCGAGGACATTCGCCGGATGACCGCGGACAACCCGGCACGGCTGATCGGGATCGAAGACGATCAGGAGCCGGCCCGGAGCCGGCGCGCGCTCTATCCGCAGGCGGACTGAGGGTTGCACGAAGCACCCGAGGCTGAGGCCGCCCAGCTGCCGCACCGGCGCATCGCCGTCATCAACTGCAACACCTCGTCCGCGATGACCGTGGAGATCGGCCGCGGCGCGGCCGCCGTCGCCGCTCAGGACACGGAGATCATTCCGATGCAGCCGCGCTGGGGCCCCGAGTCCGCGGAGGGCTACCTGGACAGTTTCCTCAGCGCTGCCGCAGTGTTGGAGTTGCTCATCGAGGTCGGCACGAGCGTGGACGCCGTGGTGATGGCCGGGTTCGGCGAGCACGGCCGGGAAGGCGCGCGCGAACTACTGCGCGTCCCCGTCGTCGACATCACCGAGGCCGGAGCGATGCACGCGATGCTCGTGGGCCACCGGTACGGCGTCGTCACCACACTGTCGCGCGTGGCCGCGCAGATCGAGCAGAGCCTCGACGGAGCGGGGTTGGCCGAGCGCTGTGTGGGCGTGGAAGCTGCCGACATCGGGGTACTCCAGGTGTCTGCGCAACCGGACCGAACGGCGGCCGCCTTCGCGGCCGCCGGCCGGCGTGTACTCGACCGCGGTGCGGACGTGATCGTTCTCGGCTGCGCTGGCTTCACGACCCTGCACGAGCGTCTTCGGGTGCTGCTGCCGGTGCCGGTCATCGACCCCGTGGCGGCGGGTGTGGTGATCGCCGAGGGTCTGGTCCGGACCGGGGCTTGCACCAGCAAGGCCGGGCCGTTCGCCGCGCCGCTCGTCAAGGAACGGACCAGGCGCCACCCATCGGTGCCCGTCTGAGTGAGCCCGGTCGCGTGAGTCGTATGGTGTCCTCATGCTGACGCACCGCTGGGGTCTGGGCACCGAGCTCGTGGACTACGAGGAGGCCTGGGCACAGCAGCGGGCGATCCACGACCGTGTGGTCGCCGGCGGCACGGACGAGATGCTGCTGCTCGAGCACGCGAGCGTCTACACGGCAGGCAAGCGCACCGCGAAGTGGGACCGGCCCACCGATGGCACCCGGGTGGTCGACGTCGACCGCGGCGGCCGGATCACCTGGCACGGACCCGGGCAACTGGTGGTCTATCCGATCGTGCGGCTGGTCGAGCCCGTGGACGTGGTCGCCTACGTCCGGGTGCTCGAGCAGGCGATCCTTGACCTGTGCGCCGAGCTCGGCGTCGCCGCCGCGCGCGTCGAAGGGCGCAGCGGGGTCTGGGTCCTGGGGGTCGACGGCGGCCAGGACCGCAAGCTCGCAGCGATCGGGGTGCGCGTGGCCAAGGGCGTGACGATGCACGGCGTCGCCGTGAACGCCTGCCCGGATCTGGTCGCGTTCGACGCGATCGTGCCGTGCGGCATCGAGGACACCGGTGTGATCTCGCTCACGCAGCTGCTCGGCCGGCACGTGAGCGTCACCGAGTGCGCGGACCTGCTCACCCCGCACCTGGCGCGGAACCTCGCGGCGGTGCGGGCCGCCGTCGCCCCTGGCGCGGTGACCGAACAGACCGACGCGAGGGCCGCCGTCGTCCACTAGATGGACCACGCGCCCGCGGCACGCGGCACGGACCGACGGCGGGTCGTAGTGTGAGCGAGAAGCAATCGAACCGATGCAGAAACGGGTGAACCGGGTGACCATCGCGCCAGAGGGACGACGCATGCTTCGGGTGGAGGCGCGCAACTCCGCCGTCCCGATCGAGAAGAAGCCCGAGTGGATCAAGACCCGCGCCACCATGGGCCCGGAGTACACCGAGCTGAAGCAGTTGGTGCGCCGCGAGGGCCTGAACACCGTCTGCGAGGAAGCGGGCTGTCCGAACATCTTCGAGTGCTGGGAGGATCGCGAGGCGACGTTCCTCATCGGCGGCAACCAGTGCACCAGGCGCTGTGACTTCTGCCAGATCGACACCGGCAAGCCGGACGCGTTCGACGCCGACGAGCCGCGCCGGGTCGCCGCCTCGGTGCAGGCGATGGGTCTGAAGTACGCGACCGTCACCGGGGTGGCCCGCGACGACCTGGACGACGGCGGCGCCTGGCTCTACGCGGAGACCGTCCGTCAGATCCACCAGGTCAACCCCGGCACCGGCGTCGAGCTGCTGATCCCCGACTTCAACGCCGACCCCGACCAGCTCGCCGAGGTGTTCTCCTCACGGCCGGAGGTGCTCGCGCACAACCTGGAGACGGTGCCGCGGGTGTTCAAGCGGATCCGCCCCGGGTTCCGGTACGAGCGTTCGCTCGAGGTGATCCGGATGGCCCGGGACGCCGGGTTCGTGACCAAGTCCAACATCATCCTGGGCATGGGCGAGACGTTCGACGAGGCCGCGTCCACGCTGCAGGACATGCACGACGCCGGTTGCGACCTGATCACGATCACCCAGTACCTGCGCCCCTCACTGCGGCACCACCCGGTGGACCGCTGGGTCAAGCCGGAGGAGTTCGTGGCGCTGTCGGAGGAGGCCGAGGACATCGGCTTCCTCGGTGTGATGGCCGGGCCGCTGGTGCGCTCGTCCTACCGCGCCGGACGGTTGTGGGGGCAGGCGATGGCCCGCCGCGGCGAGGCTGTTCCCGAGGCCCTGCAGCACCTGACCGAACCGACCACGGCCCGCCAGGAGGCCGCCTCGCTGCTGCACCGGTGAGCGCCGTCGGGGCGCCCTGAGCTCCCTCGCGCGACCGGTAGGCTTGACCCCATCATGGCGAAGAACTCATCCCCCGACGCGGCGGCCCCGAAACCGAAGAAGAAGCGCTGGTACCACCAGCTGTGGGACGTCTACAAGATGGTCCGCGAGGCGCAGCCGTCGATCACCTGGCTGCTGCTGCTGATCATCGTCGGCGGCACCGCCGTCGGCTTCGGGCTGGGTGTGCTCTTCAACCAGCAGGTCTACTTCACCGTGCTGGCGCTGCCGTTCTCGCTGCTCGGGGCGATGTTCCTGCTCGCCCGGCGGGCCGAGTCGACGGCGTACCGGCGCATCGAGGGCGAGCCCGGCGCGGTCTCGGCTGCATTGGGCACGATCCGGCGCGGCTGGAACATCGAGGAGGAGCCGGTCGTGATCGACCCGCGGACCCAGGACATGGTGTTCCGCGCCGTCGGCAAGCCGGGCGTGGTGCTGATCTCCGAGGGCCCCCCGCACCGCGTGAAGAAGCTGCTCGAGAACGAGCGCCGCCGCACCGCCCGCGTGATCCCGAACGTGCCGTTCGTGCTGCTCGAGTGCGGGCAGGAAGAGGGTCAGATCCCGCTGCCGAAGATCGCCAGCAAGGTGCAGCGGCAGAAGGGCAAACTCACCAAGAACGAGGTGGCCGAGGTCTCCAAGCGGCTGCGCGCGCTGCACCGGAACACGCTGCCGATCCCGAAGGGCGTGGACCCGCGCAAGGCACGGCCGGACCGCAAGGGGATGCGCGGGCGCTGAGCCGGCTCAACCTGCGCCCGGCCCTACCGCCCGGCCTCCACCGGTACCCAGTCCCGCCCGAACCACCGCCGCGCCCGGTCCGCCCCGAACTCCTGCTTCTCGACGCCGTTCGGCAGCGACGGCCCGTCCATCCCACCGAACGGCGCCTGCCCGGGTAGGAAGGTCACGTCGACCTTCGCGACCTGCCCGCCGCCGAACTCCATGTAGCAGATGCCCTGCCCGCCGTATTCGGCGTCGGAGGTGGCGCCGCGGGCCCGCTCGATGAGCTGCGCGGCTACCACCCTCGCCTGGCCCTCCGAGAACACGCCCGCCTTGGGCGTGCCCACGCTCGTCACGTCACCGATCGCGAACACGTCCGGGAACTTCGTCCGCAGAGTCCTCGGGTCCACCGGGATCCAGCCGTCCTCGGTCAGCCCCGCCTCGACCACGACCGGCGGCGCGACGTGCTTGGGCACCGCGAGCAGTAGGTCGAAGCCGATCTCCTCGCCGTCGCCGAGCACCGCGACCCGACGCGCCGGATCCAGCGAGCGCACCAGGGAGCCAGGGTGCCACCCGATCCCCCGCTCCTCGAACGCGGCAAGGATCGCCTCCGACGCCAGGGGCGACGGCGGGATCGGCCTGGGCAGCGGCATCACGAGATCGATACTCGAGCGCCGGCGAAGGCCACGTTCGGTCAGGAAGTCGTGCACCAGCAGCGCGGTCTCGCTCGGCGCGGGCGGGCACTTGAACGGGGTCGAGGTCACGGCGATGACCACCCGGCCGCCGTCGAAGGCGTCGAGCGCATCACGCGCGGCGATCGCGCCCGGCACCGTGTAGAACTCGTGGCCCGCCTCGACCAGGCCGGGCGTCGCGGACGGGTCGAGGTCCGCGCCGAGCGCCACCACGAGCACGTCCGCCGCCAGCGTCTCCCCCGAGTCCAGCGCCACGGTCCGCGCGACCGGGTCGATGCCGACCACCTCGGCGCGCACCATCCGCACGCCCGGATGGGCGACGTCCGCGTACGCCAGCTGGACCCGCTCGGCGCTGGTGCGTCCGAACATGAAATCGAGTTTCGAGAACCCGAACACGAAACTCTCCGCACGGTCGACGAGCGTGGTGTCCACGTCCTCGCCGAGCGCCTCCGAGAGCTTCGACGCCACCTCCAGGCCACCGAAACCGGCGCCGAGGATCACCACCCGCAATCCGGTCTTGGTCACCCGGTCATGTTCGCATCGCGGGCGGAGTCTGGTCTGGCGAACGGGTCAGCCAATCGGAGTCCGGGTGGTCGCCACCCAGGGCTCAGTTGGTCGCCGTGACCAGCCAGGCGCGCGCGACGAACCGGACGACACCGTCGACCATCCGCTCGCGCACCTCAGCTCGTGCCTGCTCGACCGCGGTGTCCCAGCCCGCGGCGCCGAGGCGAGGTTCGAGTTCGGCGCGCAGGGCTCGTCCGGTCTGTCCGCCGAGCACGATCGCCAGCCGCTCCGCCACGCCGTCGCTGCCGTCCACGCCGTAGTCGCAGACGCCGTCGACCGGCTCGACCGCCACGTCGCGCCAGCCCGCGTCCGCGAGCACCTGGCGCACGTGCGCGGCCTCGCCGAGGCCCAGCGGGCCCGGAACGCCCGACGGCGGTGGGCCGGGTGGGTCCGCCAGCCTCGCCAGGAGCGTGCGCAGACCGAGTTCGAACAGATCCCGCTCCTCCTCGCGCCAGCACACGAACGCCAGACGGGCGTCCGGCGCCGCGGCCGTGCGCAGGTTCGCGAAGGCGGCGCACGGGTCGGCGAAGAACATCACCCCGAACCGGGACACGACCCGGTCGAACGGGGCGCCCGGAGCAGCGGCGAAGAGGTCGCCGTCCTGCGCGTCGGCGACGATCACCGAGGCTCCGGGCACCCGGAGCCGGGCCGCGGCGACCATGTTGTCGGAGATGTCGACGCCGACCGGATGCGCACCGGCAGCGGCCGCCGCCTCGAGCAGGGTGCCGGTGCCGCAGCCCACGTCGAGGACGCGCTGACCGGGAGCCAGTTCCGCAGCGGCGAGCACCGCCGTCGTGAAGGGTGCGAACGCGGCGTCGTAGATGCGCTGGTGCCGCACCCAGCCCGCGGAGCCGGACGCCCAGACCTCACGCATGCCCTCGTTGCCCATCCGGCAAGGGTAAGGCGCCGCCCCCGGGCTGGTCAGAGCCGAACGATCCTGGTCTTCGCCCAGATGTCGTGCAGCCCGCGCCCGTCGGGCCCGGTGATCACCGGCGGCAGCACCAGGCCGATCGCCACCGTCCGCACGGCCGCGCGCAGCGGCCCGGGCGCCCCGCCCTCGATCCCGCGCACCCCGATGCCGAGGAACCGGTGCCCGATCGTGAACCCGATGGTCGCGACGAGCAGATACGTCATCAACGCGAACACGCCGAGCGTGGCGAGCGGGTGGTAGTCCAGGAACGCGTAGCTGATGACGCTCGCGAGGGCCCAGTCGAGCGCCAGGGCGACCAGACGCCGACCGAGCGGCGCGTTCGCGACGTTCGCTGCGCCGTCGGGCGTTGCTCTGCCTTTCGTCCCGGCCGGTCCACCACTCATACTTCGAGAGCGTAGTCCCGCGGCGGCTCCGGACGAGACGGCCCGACGGCGCAGGTTGCGTCGCGTTTAACATGGCGGACACATACGGGTCACGGTAGGGAAATGCCGCGCACCTACCGTGTGTCCGAACCCAGGACGGGTGTCCTAGACCAAGGAGCAACGGATGTTCAGTACTGCCGAGGAGGCCATTGCCTTCACCAAGGAGCAGGGCGTCAAGTTCGTCGACGTCCGGTTCTGCGACCTGCCGGGGGTGATGCAGCACTTCAACATTCCGGTCGAGGCCTTCACCGAGGACGCCTTCACCGAGGGGTTGATGTTCGACGGGTCCTCGATCCGTGGCTTCCAGGCCATCCACGAGTCGGACATGAAGCTCGTGCCAGACGTCTCCAGCGCGTTCGTGGACCCGTTCCGCGCGCAGAAGACCCTGGTGGTCAACTTCTCCATCGTGGACCCGTTCACCGACGAGCCCTACTCCCGCGACCCGCGCAACATCGCGGCCAAGGCCGAGGCCTACCTCGCCTCCACCGGCATCGCGGACACCGTCTACTTCGGCGCCGAGGCCGAGTTCTACATCTTCGACGACGTGCGCTTCTCGACCAGCGCGCAGCACTCCTTCTACTACCTCAACTCCAACGAGGCCGCGTGGAACACCGGCCGCGAGGAGGAGGGCGGCAACCTGGGGTACAAGACCCGCTTCAAGGGCGGCTACTTCCCCGTCTCCCCCAACGACCAGATGGCGGACCTGCGCGACTCGATGGTCACCCAGCTGCAGGAGGTCGGCCTCGAGGTCGAGCGTGCGCACCACGAGGTGGGCACCGCCGGCCAGCAGGAGATCAACTACCGCTTCGACAGCCTGCGCGCGGCCGCCGACGACGTGATGAAGTTCAAGTACGTCGTCAAGAACGTCGCCTGGGAGGCCGGCAAGTCCGCCACGTTCATGCCCAAGCCGCTGTTCGGTGACAACGGTTCCGGCATGCACTCGCACCAGAGCCTGTGGAAGAACGGCGAGCCGCTGTTCTACGACGAGCGCGGCTACGGCGGCCTGTCCGACATCGCCCGCTGGTACATCGGCGGGCTCCTCAAGCACGCCCCGTCGCTGCTGGCGTTCACGAACCCGTCGGTGAACTCCTACCACCGCCTGGTCCCCGGCTTCGAGGCCCCGGTCAACCTGGTCTACTCGGCGCGCAACCGCTCCGCGTGCATCCGGATCCCGGTCACCGGCACCTCGCCGAAGGCCAAGCGGGTCGAGTTCCGCGTGCCGGACCCGTCGTCCAACCCCTACCTCGCGTTCTCCGCGATGCTGATGGCCGGCATCGACGGCATCAAGAACCGCATCGAGCCGCCGGAGCCGGTCGACAAGGACCTGTACGAGCTGCCGCCCGAGGAGCACGCGCAGATCGCCCAGGTGCCGGACTCGCTGCCCGCCGTGCTGGACGCGCTCGAGGCCGACCACGACTTCCTCACCGAGGGCGACGTGTTCACCCCCGACCTGATCGAGACGTGGATCGACTACAAGCGCTCCAACGAGGTCGACGCGCTGCGGTTGCGCCCGCACCCGCACGAGTTCGAGCTGTACTACGACATCTGATCCGAGGGTTTTCACCCTCTGTCAGTAGTCGCCGAGAACGGCCTCTGACCTGCACAAACGTCTTTCACCGTTTGTCAGCGTCAGGGGTCGTTCTTCGTTGGCCTGCGGCCGAGCGCGAGCGTCATGACAGCCGATCGCACGCTCGGAGCACCCATCAGTCGAAGTAGTCCTACTCTCACCCACTAACGTTTGCCGTTAGTATCGTCACGCGTTAGTACAGTCCCGTGATCCGGTCCTTCAAGAACACCGACACGGAGAAGGTCTGGAACCGCGAAACACGTCCGATCACTCGGACCCGAACTGCAACGCGCCGCGCAGAAGAAGCTCCGCCTCCTCAACGCGGCCTCCGAACTGAACAGCCTGCGGGTGCCACCCGGCAACCGCTTGGAGAAGCTGGTCGGCGACCGTGCCGGCCAACACTCCATCCGCATCAACGACCAATACCGGATCTGCCTCGTCTGGACCGATACCGGCCCGGCCGACGTCGAGATCACCGACCACCACTGATCAACCAAGGAGAGGAGACCGATCATGACTGCGACAACCAAGGCACACGACCCGATCACTCCCGGCGAGATCCTGCTGACCGAGTTCCTGGAGCCGCTGGGCATCACGCAGTACCGCCTCGCCCAGGCCACCGGTCTCCCCCAGACCCGGATCAGCGAGATCGTTCGCGGCAAGCGCGCCATCACCACAGACACCGCCCTGCGCCTGTCCAAGGCATTCGGCGTCGACGACCGGTTCTGGATCAACATCCAGACCGACTACGACCTCGAGGTCGAGCGCGACCTGCACGCCGACGAACTGGCAAAGGTGACCGCCCTGGTGGCGAGCTGAAAGTCGGCCGCCGGAGGCCCCCGCCGTCGGACCGAGGTTGCTCGGGCCGGCGGCGCTTCCGCGTCAGATCAGGGCAAATGGCCGACGGCGGAGCCTTGGTTGAGCGGACGGCCGGAGGCTGGGTGTGGCTCACCTCCGCGCCGGTCAGGCGTCGAACCCGGTCGCCCGGATCATCCTGGCCGGAACCCCCGCGACGATCGTGTTCGCGGGGACGTCCCTGGTGACCACTGCTCCGGCCCCGACGATGGCGCCGTCCCCGATCGTCACGCCGGGCACCACCGTGACGTTGGCGCCGAGCCACACGCTCCGGCCGATCACGACCGGCGCCGGGATCATGTCCCCGCGCCGGGCCGGGTCGACGCCGTGGTTCAGCGTGGTCAGGGCGCAGCCGTGTCCGATCAGCGCCCCGTCCCCGATCGTGATCCCGCCCGTGTCCTGGAAGGTGCAGCCCATGTTGATGAAGACGTCCTTGCCGAGGGTCAGGTTCTTGCCGAACTCGCAGTAGAACGGCGGGAACACGGTGACGGACTCGTCGACCACCCGTCCGGTCAGTTCCGAGAGGAGGGCCTGCACCTCGTCGGCTGGGTGGTAGCCACTGTTGAGGTCGGCGACGATCCGGAGGGCATCCTGCGCGACCCGGTGCATCAGCAGGTGCGCCGGCGAACCCGCCTCGATGAGGGCACCGGAGCGTACGTGATCCAGGAACGCGGGCAGGTCCATGGGCCCTGACCATAGCTCGCCGGTCGGGGAGCCACCCGCGCAGAGTCGCTGCGACCGTACAGCTCACGTCCGCTCTGGGACATCATCAGTTGTGGCAGGGACTTCCTCACCATCGAGGACCCAGCGAACACCCCTCGGGGTGTCGACTCGTCATGCCCGCCGCCTGGCCGACTCCGGGGCCCGCGATCTTCGCGACCTGCCGCTGGGCCCCGAGCGAGTCAGGCGCCCTCAGCGCGCAGCTGGGCCGGCTCCGGGATCACCTGTGGCGAGCCTTGGGCTGGGTCGAGCAGGTCGAGCAGCCTTGCTGCTGAGGCATCGGCCTGATTGGCGGAGACGACGGAGACGACCCACTCAGGTGTCGACGCGCGTGGTAGGTGGACCACTGTGAGACCGGCGGCTTGGGGCTTCTCCGCCACATGTTGCGGTACGAGCGCGATTCCGAGGCCGCGATGGATCAGGTCGAGGAGCGTGTGGATGTCATCGACGGTGCACCGGACTCTTCTCGAGACCCCATGTGCCGAGCAGGCCGCGTCGTTGAGGGATCGCACCCCCCACGACTCGCGGAAGTCGATGAACTCGTGATCGCGTAACTCGGCCCATTCCACGCCCCCGGTGACCCCGAGGGGATGCCCCGGTGGTACCAGCAGTACCACCGGCCGCCGCCCGAGCTCCGCACTGTGGGCGGTGGCCAGGTGCTCGGTCGTGGCAACGAACGCGACGTCCAGCTCGCCTGTGCGGACCTGCGAGACGAGGTCATGCGAGCCGGCCTGGGTGAAGTTGATGTCGACGAGCGGGTACCGGCGATGGAACCGCTCCAGCAGCGGTGGCACGTCGACGATGCCGAGGCACTGCTCGGCACCGACATGCAGCCTGCCGGAGAGCGAATGGGTCGCACGCACGACGGCGTCGCGGCCCGCGGCCGCCTGTGCGAGCGTCGCCCGCGCGAACGGCAGCAGAGCGAGCCCGGCATCCGTGGGATCCACGCGGCGGGTGGTACGGGTGAAGAGCGGTGTGCCGAGCTCGTCCTCGAGGTTGCGGATCGCGGCGGACAGACCCGACTGCGAGACACGGCAGACAGCCGCTGCGCGGGTGAACTGCTGTTCATCCGCGAGGGCGACGACGTATTCCATCTGCCTGAGATCCATTGATCGATGTCCTTTCTGAATCGCATCACAACTAGTTGTTTTACTTCTACCCTGTCGCTCCCTAGCGTAGATGTACAAGGCATCGAACGAAGGGCACGTCTTGCAGCAACGAAACCTGGGCACGCACTCCGTCAGCGCGATCGGACTCGGCGGCATGCCGATGTCGATCGAAGGGCGACCCGATGCGGCCCGGTCGATCGCAACGATCCACGCAGCCCTCGACGCCGGCGTCACGCTCATCGACACCGCCGACGCCTACCACCGTGATGCCGGCGAGGTCGGCCACAACGAAGAGCTCATCGCCCGAGCGCTGCGCAGCTACCCCCGATCGGCCGATGAGGTGCTCGTTGCGACCAAGGGCGGGCACGTGCGCCCCGGTGACGGCACCTGGACCCTGAACGGTCGGCCGGACCACCTGAAGGAGGCGGCCAGAACGTCAGCGGGCCGGCTCGGCGTCGAGGCGATCGGTCTCTACCAGTTCCACCGGCCCGACCCCGACGTCCCCTACGCGGACTCGATCGGCGCGCTTCGCGAGCTCCTCGATGAGGGCGTGATCATGATGGCGGGCATCTCGAACGCCACCATCGCTCAGATCGACGAGGCCAACGAGGTGCTCGGAGGGCGTCTGGTCTCGGTCCAGAACCAGTTCTCGCCGGCCTTCCGCTCCAGCCTGGTTGAACTCGACCACTGCGCTGCTCTCGGCGTCGCGTTCCTGCCCTGGTCGCCGCTGGGCGGCATCAGCCGCGCGGCCGCGGTGGGCGAGCGCCACACGGCGGTCCAGTCCGTCGCGGACGCGCACGGGGTGAGCCCCCAGCAGATCGCGCTCGCATGGGAACTGTCTCTGGCGCCGGTCGTCATCCCCATCCCAGGCGCCTCCCGCCCCACCAGCATCACCGACTCGGTCCAGGCCAGCGAACTGGTTCTGGACGCCGACGAACTCGCCGCCCTGTCGAGCATCGACTGACCCTTCGCCGCGCCACAGCACAACCCCTCTGAAAGGACATCCTTCGTGAAGACTCTCACTCTGCCGGGGACCGAGATCGTCGCTCCCAACGTCGTGCTCGGCCTGATGCGCATCGCCGACAAGACCGACGAGGAGGTGCGTGAACTGGTCGGCACCGCCCGCGACGCCGGCATCGACTTCTTCGACCACGCCGACGTCTACGGCAACGATCTGCACGGGTGCGAGCGCCGCTTCGCCGAGGCGATGCAACTGACCCCGTCGCAGCGCGACGAGATCACCATCCAGACGAAGGCGGGAATCGTACGGGAAGGTCCCTACTTCGACTTCTCCTACGAACACCTCATCGAGTCCGTCGACGGGTCCCTCGCAGCCCTGCAGACCGACCACATCGACATCCTGCTGCTGCACCGCCCCGATGCACTCGTCGAACCGGAAGAGGTCGCCCGGGCGTTCGACGAGCTCCAGTCCTCCGGCAAGGTGCGTGCCTTCGGTGTGTCGAACCAGACGCCGCGGCAGATCGACCTGCTACGCAAGTACGTGCGCCAGCCGATCGTTGCCAACCAACTGCAACTGTCGATCACGCACGAGCCCATCATCGCCCAGGGCGTCGCCGCGAACATGCTCGCCGAGCAGCAGTCCGTCACTCGCGACGGCGGCGGCATCCTCGACTACTGCCGCCTCCACGACATCACGATCCAGGCGTGGTCCCCGTTCCAGGCCGGCTTCTTCAACGGTGTGTTCCTCGGCTCGCCCGACCACCCGGAACTCAACGCCGTGATCGACCGCCTCGCCGCCCGCTACGACGTCCCGCCGATCGCGATCGCGACGGCGTGGATCACCCGCCACCCGGCCCAGATGCAGGTCGTGCTCGGGACGACGAACCCCGAGCGTGTCGCAGGCGCCGCGCAAGGTTCCGAGATCCCGCTGACCCGGGCCGAGTGGTACGAGCTGTTCCGCGCCTCCGGGCACCTCGTTCCGTAGCGGCCGTCCCACGTCAGGGTGCCCGCAACGCCAGTCGTCAGCGAGCACCACCCACCATCCAGCACCAGGAGAACGTGTCATGACTCAGGACTCCGTCACCTACCGCACCCTCGGCCGCAGCGGTGCTGCCGTCTCCACCCAAGCGCTCGGCACGATGACATTCGGCGCCGAGGCCGACGAGGCCACGTCGCACGCACTGCTCGACGCCTACGTCGCCGCGGGTGGCAACTTCATCGACACCGCCGACGTCTACAGCGCCGGGGTCAGTGAGGAGGTCATCGGCCGGTGGCTGGCCACCCACCCCACCGAGGCCAACCAGCTCGTGCTCGCGACCAAGGGGCGCTTCCCCACGGGCGTGGGCCCCAACGACCTCGGAACCTCCCGGCGCCATCTTCGAGCCGCCCTCGACGCCTCGCTGCGCCGGCTCGGCGTCGATCACGTCGATCTCTACCAGCTGCACGCATGGGACGCGATCACCCCCGTGGACGAGACGCTGCGGTTCCTCGACGACGCCGTCACGGCCGGCAAGATCGACTACTACGGGTTCTCGAACTTCACCGGCTGGCAGCTCACCAAGGCCGTCCACATCGCGCGAGCGCAGGGCTGGGCGCTGCCCGTGACGCTCCAACCGCAATACAACCTCCTCGTCAGAGGGATCGAGCTCGAGATCGTTCCGGCCGCCCTCGACGCCGGCATCGGCCTGTTGCCGTGGTCACCGCTCGGTGGTGGCTGGCTCAGCGGGAAGTATCGCCGTGATCAGACGCCCAGCGGTGCGACGCGTCTCGGCGAGAACCCGAACCGCGGAATGGAGGCCTGGGACAAGCGCAACGCTGACGAGCGCACCTGGCGGGTCATCGACGCGGTCACCGCCGTGGCCGACGAGCACGGGGTGACACCGTCGCAAGTGTCACTGGCTTGGGTCGCCGCACAGCCCGGGGTGACGTCGGTCATCCTCGGCGCCCGAACGCTCGAACAGCTCGGCGACAACATGGCCGCCGCCACGCTTGCCCTGACCGCCGAGCAACTCGATCGACTCACCGCCGCAAGTGCCCCAGACATCGAGGACTATCCCTACGGCGTGGGAGGCACGCAACAACGCCACCGCAACCTCGGCGGCGGACGCTAGAACCGTACGCTCTGCGCGCCAGCGTCAGGCAACGCGTTGCGGCACGGCCTCCCACTCGTACCCGTCCGCGTCGGTGAACGGGTCCGCATCGGTCCCGATCGCCAGCCGGTGGGACCCCGAGCCTTCCGGGGACCGGCCGACCTCCTTTGCCGCCGACTTGCGCGGGTACAGGGCCAGCGTGATCCCACCCGAGGCCGAGCCGAACTCCGCGTACTTGCCGCCGAAGCTGCGGGTCGCCTCGAATCCGTGCTCCACGTAGGAACGCTTGCTCGCCTTCACGTCGGCGACACCGAGCAGAAGCACGATCTCATCGAACGCGGGGGCAGCCGGACCCGTGTCCTTCTTCGCCGAGCTCGCGAACTTCCAGATCGCACCGTCGGGCGACTCGAGGATGGCGCCATAGCCCCAGAAGGACTTCTCTGCCGGCTTGAGCACCCTCGCACCGGCGTCGACGGCGGCGCTCACCAGCGCGTCGACGTTGCCCGGCTGCGCGGTCACCAGGGAGATGGAGTACCCGCGGAAGCCCTGGCTCGGCGCGCCACCGGCGCGCACGCCGATCCGCTCGCTCACGCCGAGGGCGTCACACACGGCGGCCGTTGCCGGCGGGTCGGTGGACTCGAGGGTCAGGGACGTGATGGAGCTCATCGGATTCACCTGTTCTGGTCGACTGGGCCGGAGCGCCGAATCAACCGACGAGGTGGCGATCTGGCGTTTCCACCACGCTAGGTCGGCGCCAGTGGCCGGTGCTTCTCGATTCCTGACCAGCCTCCGACCCGTGGGGGCCTCTCATGGCGCGGGCTGCACGGGGCGATGCACCAGCTCTCGCAGGTGACGGGCCAGCAGGTCCGGCTGATCGAGCGGCACGAGGGTCGCCGCGTCCGGGATGCGCACGAGCTCGGCGTCGGGCAACAGGTCCGCCAGGCGCGGGCCGTGCTCGGCGGGCATCATGCGGTCGTCCTCGGCCCACGCCACGAGGGCGGGACCGGTGAACGCGGCCAGTCCGTTGGACCAGTCCCGAGTGGCGGGGATCGGGAACCGGGCGCTGAACCGGCGCAGGTCCTCGCGGATGCCCGCCTCGCGTGAGGGTTCGAACCATCGACGCATGCGTTCGTCCGGGATGGGATGGGCGGCCATCGAGGCGGCGAGCCGGCGCCGCACCGCCCGCACCTTCGTCAGCTGCCCCTGGACGGCGAGCCCACCGGGGATCCTGGCCATTCGCGCCAGCATGCGCCCCGGTTGCCCGGCGGGCACGTTGTCGAACGCCTCACAGGCGACCAGGGCAAGCCGGCTGACCCGATCGGCGAGGCCCAGCTCGACGATGATCTGCGCGCCACCCCAGTCGTTGAGCACCAGCGTCACGTCATGCAGGTCGAGCGCGACGAGCAGGTCCGCCACGAGCCGGGTCAGTGACTCGTTGGTCAGGTCGTTCCCGGGTGCCGGTCGGCGGTGTGCCCCGAGCGGCAGGGTCGGGGCGATGCACCGCATGTCCGGCAGCCGCTCGATCACCCCGGCCCAGATGCTGGCGTCCAGGAGTGGCCCGTGCAGAAGCACCAGCGCGGGTCCCTCGCCGCCGGTGTCGGTGACGTCGAGGGTCGCGGTCTGCAGGTCGATCGCAGTCATGGCCGTCACCGGATGCGCTGGTGGATGGTGACCAGCACGCCGTCGCCGTACGTCGTCGCCTCGGTCAGCCTCCAGGTGCTCTTGTCGGGTGTCTGCGTCCACAGGGTCCGGCCGAACCCGAGGATGACCGGCGAGACCATCAGGTGGATCTCGTCCACCAGGTCGTGCGCGAGCAGGCCCTGGGCCAGCTGGATGCTTCCGGCCACGGAGATCTCGCCGTCGACCTCCGTCCTGAGCCGGGACACGTCCTCGACGAGGTCGCCCGAGAGCACGGTCGTGTTGGTCCACGTCGGGTCGGTGAGGGTGCTGGAGACGACGTACTTCGGCATGCTGTTGTACTTGTCGGCGAGCTCGCCCTCGTACTGCGGCCAGGCCTGGGCGAACCCCTCGTAGGTCTTGCGACCGAGAAGCAGCGCAGCGGACTGGAGCGCTTCGACCTCCTTGAACCGCTCGCCCTCGGCGCCGCGGTCCACCATGAAGCTCCAGTCCGGGTACTTGAAGTCCTCGCCTCCGGGTGCCTCCACGACTCCGTCGATGGAGATGAACTCGGTGATCACGATCTTGCCCATGTCAGTTCTCCTTGATCCTGTCGCCGGAACCCACTGTGTCGAGGAGCCGGTCGAGGGTGGCGTCGAAGCCGGTGTGCACCTCGACGCTCCGGTCCCCTCGCGGTGCCAGCAGCCCTTGCTCGTCGGCGCGATAGAGGTCGGCGACGCTCGTTGCGATGTGCGGGCGCAAGCCCGCGTCCTCCAGTGCGCCGGCCCAGGCCTCATCGGGAAGCGTGGCGACGTGGAGCTGCCGGCCGAGCGCCGCACCGAGCGCAACGGCGACCGCGCGCTCGGTGTACGCGGGGCCGATGATGTCGACCGCTTCGCTCGCGGCAGGCGGCGAGAGGAGTGCGTCGGCGGCGACGGCCCCGATGTCCTGGGTGGCGACCATCGGCTGCGCAACGTCGGCGGATGCTGCGAACACCGGGTAGACACCGCTCCCGCGTGCGACCTCGATCAGGTCGGTGACCTTCTCCTGGAAGTGGCCGGGACGCAGGGCCGTCAGGGTCGTTCCGGTCGCGAGCAGCGCCTGCTCCAATCGGTGCAGTCCGGTGATCGGCCCGGTTCCTTCGGCCAGATCGGCCCCGCCGGAGGAGAGCATGACCACATGCGGCACCTGTCGGTCGGCGACCGCACCGGCGATCGAGTCGATCAACCGATCGGCGTGCACGTCGAGGTCGTCGACGGTCAGGTCGAACGGCAGCAGCACGAAGAGTCCCGAGCAGCCGTCGAGCGCTTCGCCCAGGCCGGCCCGGTCATCGAGGGTGACCACACGCGCTTCGGCACCCCGTGCCTGCCAGGCCTCGGCATCGGCCTGACGGCGAACCAGGACTCGAACGTGCGCACCCGCGGCGAGCAGGCTTCTCGCCGTGGCCGATCCGACGCGGCCGGTCGCTCCTGCGACGACGATCGTGCCCACGTCAGTTCTCCTCGATGAAGGTGCGTAGCGCGTCGGCGAGCACCTCGGGGGTGGTGCTGTGTTCCTCACCGGGCACCGGCTTGAGGGTCGCGGTGGGCAGGTGCGCGGCGATCGCCCGCGCCGCGTCGGCGAGGAACGGCCAGGTGTCGATGCCGTGCATGGCCAGCACGGGTACCTCGACCCGGTCCCAGAGATCGGCACGCAACGGCCTGCCGGACATGGCGTCGCCGACCTGACGGCCGTCGTAGGCGATCGTCGGGGCGATCGCCTCGAGGCCTGGCCAGAAGTCCTCGTCCCGCATCCCGGCGACCATCTCCTCCGGCATCATCACGGCCGCGGTCATGAACAGGGCAACGGCATCGCCCGGCCTGCCGTCGGCCACGGCAGCCTCGAGGCGCTCGACGTAGTCCGGAGGCAGCGGCGGCCGTGAGTCGTCGGTCACGGCGTTCGCCTCGAACACCGCCAGCCGCGCGATCGGGACGCCGGACTGGGCGGCGTTCAGGGCCAGGTTGCCTCCGGACGACCAGCCGAACACCGTCGCCGGACGGCCGTGGCCGGCCTGGTCGATGATCGCTGCGAGGTCTTCGAACTCACGCCCGACGGCGTAGGGCAGCTTGTCGCCGCTCTCGCCGCGTCCGCGGCGGTCGTAGTTGATGACGAGGAACTCCTCGGCGAGCAGGTCCGCCGTCCTCTCGTTCTCGGGGGTGCTGGCGCGGTAGGCGGTCGCGCCGTCGATGATGACGATCGGATCGCCGTCACCCCACGCCGTGTAGGCGATGGTGGTGCCGTCGACCGAGGTGACAGTGCCGTCGGACATTGATGCTTCTCCTCATTGTTGGGATTCGCGGTGTCGATCACCGCGATGAGTTGACGTTAGGAATCCACCGGGTCCCGTGGCTTGTACAGGAGCGACATCGGCTCGGCGGCGGCGTCGCGCTGCTGGAGCTGGGTAGCGGTGCGGCCGATGAACCGCTGTAGCGACCGCGCCAGATGCGGCTGGTCGTAGTAGCCGAGCCGGTGCACGGCGTCGAGTGGTGCGGCGCCCTCGCCGAGCAGCACGGCCGCTTCCCGCGCCCGGTGGATCTGCCGGATCGCCCCCTGGGTGAGCCCGGTCGCCGCGGCCACCCGGCGTTGCACCGACCGCGAGCCCACCTTCGCGATGCCGCCCCACACCACCTCGTCCACGAGCGGGTCCCGGACGAGCACACCGGCGCCGACCAGCTTGCGGACCAGGAGCTCGGCATCGTCGAGGTCGGGGATCTCCCACGCCTCGTCCCGCAGCTCGAACGTGCGCCCGGTGACGCGCGGGCTCTCCAGCTCGCTGTCGACGAGGCCGGCGATCGGCAGGTGCGGCATGGACGTCCCGTGCGCGAACGTGATCCCGAATGCCTCGGAGTCGCCGGCGATCGGTACCGTGGAAGCGGTCGTCTCCGGGCCCCGGACGGCGGCATGGACCACACCCTCGTCCTCCCAGAACACGAGCTCCCAGGTCGACGTCGCGACCGAGGTCATGGTCCCGACACCGCAGGTGCGACCGCGCCAGACCCGGTCCACATAGGGCGAGTCAGAGCCACGGTGGACGCTCTCGATCTGCATGCCACACCTTTCGACAGGAGTGCGGGAACCAGCGAAGATCCGTTGACGATATGGGCGCGTCAGCCGGCCCGCGTCGGCTGTTGAACGTAAGCGCCGCTACGTCGCCCGACGTACCCGAGCACGCCAGGTGATGCTCCCGCGATCAGCCTCTCCTCGGAAGTGCCGAAGCCGGCCCGGTCCGCGTCCGGGCCGCATCGACGTACGTCACACGACGTAGGCGAAGTGTCGCGGCTCGCGGTACCCGGTCGGTCCCCGGACGCGCGAGCGTAGATCGTCAACGAATCGATCAAGGAGGTCATCATGAAAATCCGCCGCACCGCGTTCGGCCTCGCCGCCGGCGTGCTCGCGCTCGCCCTGCTCGCACCGGCCGTACCCGCGCACGCATCGCCGCCGACATCGACATCATCGGTCACGCGATGGGCCGAGTGTCACGCCGTCGCCGTCCCCGACGATCCGGACCGACCGGGTCGCGATCTCACGGCGATCGCTCGCGCCACCGCCGGCGCGGACGTGATCGGGCTCGGCGAACCCGGCCACACGATCGGCGAGGTCACCACGCTGCAGGCCCGTTACCTGCGCCACCTCGTCACCCACGAACGGGTCCGGGCGATCGCGTTCGAGATGGACTGGACGCTCGCCCTCAGCGTCAACGACTATGTGCTCGGCGTCCGCGACGACCTCGACGCCGTGCTCGACGTGCAGGAGCGGATCTGGCAGACCGCCGAGGTGCGCGACGTGCTCGAGTGGCTTCGCCACTACAACGACACGCACTCCGACGACGTCCGGGTGGCCGGATCCGAGTACTTCGCGACCGGCCAGGCCGCCTACGACGCTGTCGAGGCCTACGTCGCCGCCAACGCACCCGACCGGATGGCCGAACTCCTGAGGCACTTCGAGTGGGTGCGACCGGACCCGGACGTCGACATCGGCACCCACCTGGGCGAGTACCTCGCGATCGTGGACAAGGCGCCCTACGTGGAGGCCGCAGCCGCGGTCGAGAGCCTCGTCGAGGCGATCGGAGCCAGCGACGGACACGACCTCGCCGCGCACCACGCCCGGCAGATCCACTCCTGGTATGAGGGCTTCAGTCTGGCGTGGGGCGAGATTCCGGACTACCGGGACGCCCGAGCCGCGGAGAACGTTCGCTGGTGGCAGCAGCACACGGGGGCCCGCACCATCTACTGGGCGGTGTCGGCGCACGTCGCCGACGCCCCGCAGCTGACGATCACCGAGCCGGGTGAGCCGGACATGACCCTGGCAAGTGCCGGGTCCCACCTCGAGGACTGGTACGGGCGAGGCTATGTGACCATCGGGTTCACCTTCGACCACGGCACCTACCTCACCGACGCCGGCGCGACGATCGAGTTGCCGCCGGCGACTCCTGGCTGGTTCGAGCAGCCGCTCGCCGACGTCAGGTACGCCCAGTTCGTGCTCAGGCTCGACCGACACGTCCCACGGCCGGTGCGCGACTGGCTCGATGCCCCGCTGACGACCCGGGGCCTGCCCGAGTACGGAAGCGAGTCCGTCGCCCACGGCGGCACGCTCCGGGATTGGTTCGACGTCCTCGTCCACACTCAAGAGGTCACCCCCGCCGAACGCCTGTGAGCACCGGTGTCGTGGTCGGTCGTCACCGCGGCCGACCGCGACAGCAGGTCGGAGAGCCGCCGACGGCGTTGGTAGGACAGCGCGGCGAACGCCAGCGACACACCCCACAACGGCCAGAGCAGGTGCGGTAGCGACACCAATGGAGACCCGAGGACCCGGTCCCAGGCCCCAACGGGGGCCTCGAGCATGCCGATCAGGACGGCTCGCGACGCGGCCAGCACCAGACCGGCGACGGCCATCGCCGGGATCACGGCGAGGTCCACGGGTACCCGGCGCCCCGCGAGTCCCACCATCCAGCGTGGGAACCGCTCACCCCAGGGGCGCATGAGTCCCCAGGTCAGGATCGCGCCCGTGATCGAGGCGAAGGCCAGGCCCAGCCCAGCGAGCCGGGTCATCTCGTCGAACCCACCGAAGCCCGGTGCCTCGACGAACATCAGGAGCCGGCTCGCCGCGTACACCAGCGGCGCCTCCATGGCGATCATGGTCCACCGGCGGTTCCGCGCGGTGGCCGCAGCCAGCGCGGACCGGACGTCGGCGGGCGGTTCGGCGGGTGCCCGCCGCCGCACCGCGAGCAGCAGCGCCACGACACCGACGGCGACCGACACCTGCACGCCGAGGCCCGGCGAGGCGAGATCGGCCACCGCATCGGTGTTGCCGGCGATCAACCTCCCGATGAGCATCGGCAGATAGCCGAGCAGCATCAACAGGGTGTGGTCGAGGGTCAGCAGCCCGAGGATCGCGGCGGCACCCACCACGACACGGCGCGCCGGCCATCGCCGGTCGGCGTCGCCCACAACGGCGGCGAACCCTGCCAGGAAGGCGCCCGCGACGAGCACGCTCCAGATGCCACCGGCGGTATCGCCGAACGGTGCGAGTGCGCCGCCGAAGTTGTCGCCCGGGTCGGCGAGGGGATGCGGTGTGTCGGCGCCGAAGCCGCGGGCTGCGGCCCAGGTCAGCATGAGGGGCGCGATCAGGACAGGAAGTGCGGTGCGGATCATCATGGCGACCAGCCTTGTTCGCCGTCGGCGTGGACGGCCTCCGCCTGAAGTGCCGAGGCCCTCCCCCGAAGGTTGGAATCAGAAGATCCCGTTCTGGTAGGCCCAGACGACGACGTGCAGCCGGTCCCGTACGCCGACCTTCCTGGTCAGGCTGCCGACGTGGCTCTTCACCGTGGACTCCGCGACGAACAGCTCGCGGGCGATCTCGGCGTTCGAGAAGCCTCGGGCCAGTAACGCCAGGACGTCCCGCTCGCGGTCGGTCAGGGCCGCGGCGACCCCGACGGCGCCCGGCGCGACCCGTGCGATCCGGTCGATGAGCGCCCTCGTCGCGCGCGGCGACACCATCGAGCGGCCGGCATGGACCTCGCGAACGGCCGCGGCGACGTCCACCGAGGGGGTGTCCTTGGTGAGGAATCCGGACGCTCCAGCCGCCACCGAGCGGAACAGGTACTCGTCGAGGTCGAACGTCGTCAGGATCAGGACCCGGCTCCGGGGTCGGTGCCGGCGGATCTCGGCACACGCGGCGATCCCGTCCAGCTGGCCCATCCGGATGTCCATCAGGACGACGTCGACGTCCGTCTCGAGTGCGGTCCGCACGGCAGCCTCACCGGATCCGACGGAACCCACGACCTCCTGGTCATCCTGCACGCCGATGACGGCTTCGAGCGCGCGTCGCATCAGCTCCTGATCATCGGCGATCAGCACCCGGATCACGCGATCGGCAGCCATGCTCGCACCTCCGTCCCGGAGCGGTCCGCGACGATCTCAAGGCGTCCTCCGACGGTCCGCGCCCGCTCGCGCATGCCGGCGATGCCGAGGCCTCCCGATGCCGCCGCGTCCGGCCGGATGCCGGGGCCGGTGTCGCGGATCCGGAGCCGGACCTCCCGCTCGTCCACCTCCACCCGGACCTGGCAGCGCACCGGAACCGTGCCGTGCTTGGCCGCGTTGGTCAGCGACTCCTGGACGATGCGGTAGGCGGCGCGGGCCGTCTCGGTGGTCACGCGTTCGGCGTCACCGGCGACGGCGAACTCGACCTCGAGCTGCGGTGTCCGGACCGCCGGGACCAGCCGGTCCAGGTCATGCAGCGAGGTCACCGGTGCGGCCTCGGGCGGTTGACCATCCCGGAGCAGCCGCACCGCCGATCGCATCTCCGTCATCGCGTCCCGCCCCGTGCGGACCGCGTTCTCCAACAGCTCACGGGCCCGAGCCGGGTCCCGCTCGCCCACCAGGAGCGCCGCATCCGCCTGCGCCACCATGACGGCCACCGAGTGTGCGACCACGTCGTGGACCTCCTGCGCCATCAACGTCCGTTCGCGGTTCACGGCGTCGATCAGGCGCTGCTCCTGCGCCTGCCGGTTCTCCCACTCGCGTACGCCGAGCGCCACGGTGCCCAGCACCACTGTTGCCGCGACCGGGACGAACACCCAGAACGCGCCCCAGCTCAACGGGTCGGGCACGGCCGCCGCGGCACGCACCAGGATCAGGCCGAGGCCGATCATCGTGACCGTGAGCGGCAGACGCCACCAGCCGGTCTCGGCGACTACGGCATGCAGCACCGGGAAGTGGCACAGGCTGATCGGCAGGAGGATCATCGGCACACCGTCCGGAAGGCCGGGCAGTGCGAGCAGCACCAGCAGGATCCCGCAGCAGATCAGGAAGCTCGCACGCGGGAACGCGCGCCGCACGAACAGCAGTGCCGCCAGGCCGGCGATGCACGCGCCGCCCACGGCTACGACCCACGGCGCCGCCGACGCGAGCAGACTGATCGACGTGGGAACGGTGAAGGCGACCACCAGTCCGGCAATGATCCAGTCGCCTGGTTTCAGCCTTCGAAGCCGCATGGACGCCCATCCTGCTCGTAGTGGATCTCGGTGACGGACCGTACCTCCGCCGAGGCTCGCGGCAGCAACCGCGTCATCCGATGGTCCCCCGATCAGCCGGGAAGTACAGCGGCCACCCGGAACTCGCCGCCACCCGTGCTCACCGTGATCTCACCTCCCACGTCGTCGACCCGCCGACGCATGCCGGTGATCCCGAAGCCCTCGGTCACCTCGGCCGAGGGCTCCATCGGATTGGCGACCTCGACCTCGACCGCATCGGCGGTGTATCGCACCGCAACGCTCGCATGCCGCCGCGCCGCGTGCTTGGCCACGTTCGTCAGCGACTCCTGCAACACCCGGTAGGCGGCGACGTCGACCGCCGGATCGAGCGCCCGCGGCGTCCCGGTGACCGCCAGATCGACGGCGATACCCGACTCGCGCATCCGGGCGCACAGATCGCCGACGCGAGCCAGGCCGGGCGTCGGGGCACGGGCCTCCCGTGCGGCAGCGGACTCGCTCGGTGCGATCGAGGCAAGGGTCGCACGCAGTTCGGCGAGCGCCTCCGCGCTGGTGCGACTGATCGCATCCAGGGCGATGTCCGCCTGCTCGGGCTTGCGGTCCCGAACATGACGGGCGATGTCGGCCTGCATCTGGATCGCCGCCAACCCGTGTCCCACGACGTCGTGCACCTCCGATGCCAGCCGCAACCGCTCGTCGTCCAGGGCACGGCGCTCGGACTCGGCACGCTGACGCTCCGCGGCCTCGACGACCAGACGGCGGGCGAGCCCGATGCTGAACGGCACCACGATCCAGGCCGAGCCCGGCAGGAACGTCATCAGCCCTTCGACCGCGGTGCCGTTGGTGAACACGTGCGCCAGCAGCAGCGCAAGGGCGGCGGCTGCGGCCACCACGGCGACCCGGAGCGGTGTCCGGCGGGCGACCGTGTAGGCCGCGACCGCGGGGCAGAGCAGGATCCCCCCGTAGGGGTAGCCGAGCATCAGGTACACGGACGTCGCGACCGTGCAGATGCTGAAGGAGACCACCGGCCACCGGCGAAGCGCCGCCGATGCCGCGGCCACCACGGCGAGCACGACAGCCGCCGCGTCGACCGGGCGGGACTGGGTCCCCCAGACGACCAGGAACGGCAGAGTCCCCACGGCCACGAGCAGCAGGACCCCCGTCAGGATGAGGGTTCCGGCGAGTTCGCGGCCCGTGTGCATCGTCACCCCACCATGCTGCCGCAGTCAGGCTGCCGTCACGAGGGAACCCCGCCGGGCGATGCTGACGCCGGTAACCACGAGGGCGACCATGCAGCTGAGACGGCCGAGCGGCAGGAACAGGGAGGCGTAGTAGATCACGATGGACAACAGCGAGAGCACGGCAAGGCTGCCGGCGATCCACGCGACCACGCGCACCGACCGGTTCAGGCCGCCCGACGCGACGACCGCGAGCACGAACACGCCGAGCGCGACGACGTGGGTGAACCCGCCCGTGTAGAACGACACGTTGCGGATTCCCGAGACGAGGTCGGTATCCGCCGTGGTCGCGACGAGAGCGAGCACGATGGACAGCGCGGCACTGGTCAGGATCGCGGCCACGGCGATCCAGCCCGCGATCCGTCCGAGCCCGGGCAGCCACCCGCGACGTTCGTGAACCGGGGCCTGCCTGGTCAGGGGTCCGGCGACGACCACCGCGAGGCCGAGCCCGGAGAGCCCCTGGAGCAGCCCGGTGAGCAACGACGGAACCGTGTTCGCCGCGAGATAGTCATGGACCTGGGTCGGCGGGGATCCCGGCAGCGGCAGCTCGCCGACGCTGAACGCTCCGGCGATCGGCGATACCGCCAGGTAGCACAGCAGGAAGGCCAGGGCGCCGATCAGCGGCGACAGTGTGCGTGTTCTCATGCGCCTCAGCCTCACCCTGGCGCGGCCCGGCGTCACCGTGCCGGGGGCGTAGGTCGGGATACGTCCGAGGACGTATGCGTCGCCGGACCCTTGTGCCGATACTGGGGTGTCGACCGCGGACGAGAGGAGCCGAGATGACCGCGACCGCCCCGGTACGGAACGCGTCGCCCGAGAGCCGGCCCACGCCGTCGGGCCGTCGTGTCCTGCCGCGACTCGCCGCGCGCCCCCGAAGGATCACGCTGGTCGTGCATCTCGCCTCGGCGGGCGCCTGGCTCGGCATGGACGTCGTCCTCGGCGTCCTCGTGTTGTCCGCGCTCAACGCCCCGTCCGCTCCCGCCGCGGCCTTCGCGGTCGCGATCGGCGCGTTCGTCGGCTGGCCGCTCGTTGCGGCCGCACTGCTCACCCTGCTCAGCGGCGTAGTGCTCGGTCTCGGCTCGAAGTACGGACTGGTGCGCTATCGGTGGGTGCTGGTCAAGCTCATCATCACGCTTGTCCTGATCGGGCTCGTGGTGGGGGTGCTGGTGCCGTCGGTGGCCGAGCTCACGGCGACCGCGAGCGCCGCACTCGGATCCTCCGGTGCCTTCGAGCTCGATCGGCAGCTGATGTTCCCGCCGGTGGTGTCGACGGTCGCGCTGGTGGTCGCGATGACCCTCTCGGTCGTCAAGCCCTGGGGCCGGCGCCGACGGACGGCGGGCCCGCAGTGATTCGCGTGCTGCTGGTCGATGACCAGGACCTCGTCCGGATCGGTCTGCGGACGCTGCTGGAGAACGAGGACGGGTTCGACGTCGCCGGTGAGGCAGCGGACGGGCTCGCCGCGGTCGACGAGGCGATCCGGGTGCGACCCGACGTCGTCCTGATGGACATCCGGATGCCCGGGGTCGACGGCCTCGAGTCGACCCGGCGGATCGTCGCCCAGGAGACCCTCGCCGGGACGCGGGTCATCGTGCTCACGACCTTCGAACGCGACGAATACGTCTTCGAGGCCCTCCATGTGGGCGCCTCCGGGTTCCTCCTCAAGGACACCCCGCCCGCGCAGCTCCTGGACGCGATCCGCACCGTCGTGGACGGCGGCGCGCTGCTGGCGCCGAGCGTGACCCGGACCCTCATCGCCGAGTTCATCTCCGCGGGACGGCGTCCCCTCACTCCGCATCCTCAGCTCGACCAGCTGACGGCGCGCGAGGTCGAGATCGTCACCCTCGTCGCGGAGGGGCTCAACAACCACGAGATCGCCGATCGCCTGTTCCTGAGCCCGGCGACGGCGCGCACGCACGTGAGCCGGGCGATGATCAAGCTCGGCGCCCGTGACCGTGCCCAGCTCGTCGTGTTCGCGTTCCAGTCGGGACTCGCCTGACGTCTGCATCCGGCGCAGGCGGCGCGGTCACCGCTCCAGCGCCGCCCGCGGCCGCTCCGGCGGGATCGCCGCGAGCAGCCGCTGCGTGTACTCCTCGCTCGGGTCGTCGAACAGCTCGGCGGCGGGCCGGTACTCGACGGCGACACCATCGTGCATGACCAGCACGTCGTGGCTCATGTCCTGCACGATCGCCAGGTCATGGGCGATGAACAGGTAGGTCAGGGCCAGCTCCTGCTGGAGATCGCGCAGCAACTGCAGCACCTGGGCCTGGATCGAGGCGTCCAGGGAGGCGGTGGCTTCGTCGAGGATGAGCAGGTCCGGCTCGAGTGCGAGGGCGCGCGCGATCGAGACGCGCTGGCGCTGGCCGCCGGAGAGCTCGTGCGGGAACCGCGACGCGAACGCTGCGGGCAGGCGTACCAGGTCGAACAGCTCGGTCACCCGCTCGCGATGCCGGCCGGGCCGGAGCCGGTGCACCCGGAGCGGCTCGGCGACGGCGTCGCCGGCGCGGATACGTGGGTCGAGCGAGGAGAACGGGTCCTGGAAGACCATGGCGAGGCGCCGCCGTCGGTCCCTCGGCACCTTGCCGAGCAGCGGCTGCCCGTCCAGCCAGGCGTTCCCGTTCGCCCGCACCAGCCCGGTCAGGGCGTTCGCGATCGTGGACTTCCCGGAGCCGGACTCCCCCACCAGCCCGAGGGTGGTGCCGCGCCGGACCTGGAACGAGACGTCCTGCACGGCGTGCACGTAGGTCCGGCCGGTGGGCGTGGAGACGGGGAACCGGACGTCCAGGTTCGCCACGTCCAGCAGCACAGCACCCGAGTCATCCACCGGCGGCGGCGGCGAGCCGCCGAGCCGCGGCCGGGCGGCGAGCAGCACCTGCGTGTACGGGTGCGCCGGAGCGTCGACGAGGTCCACGATCGGCCGGTGCTCGACCACCTGCCCCTCCTGCAGCACGAGACACGAGTCGGCGACCTGCCCGATCACGCCCAGATCGTGACTGATCCAGACCACGGCGGTGCCGCGCTGCTCCTGCAACTCCTGCACGAGCGCGATGATCTGCGCCTGCGTGGTGACGTCCAGTGCGGTGGTCGGCTCGTCGGCGATGAGCAGGCCGGGGTCGCACGCGAGCGCGATCGCGATCATGACCCGTTGGCGCTGCCCGCCGGAGAGCTGGTGCGGATAGGCGTCGAGCCGGTCCTGCGGGTTCGGGAGCCCGACGGCGGTGAGCAGCTCCAGCGCGCGGGTGCGGGCCGCGCGGCGGGTCAGGTTGCGGTGCGCCTCGAGTGACTCGGTGATCTGCCGCTCGAGGGTGAGCAGCGGGTTCAGTGAGGTGGACGGGTCCTGGAACACGAAGCCGATCGCGTCCCCGTGAACGCGGCGCAGGGCCTTCGGCGTCTGCCCGATCAGTTGCTGATCGCCGAGCCGCTCATCGTGCAGGAACGACGAACCCCTCACGCGCGCCCCGGGCGCGTCCAGCAGCCCGGTGGCGGCGAGCACGGTCATGGACTTGCCAGAGCCGGACTCCCCCACGATGCCGAGGGTCTGCTCCTGCTCCAGGGCGAAGGAGACCCCGCGCACGATGTCCGAACGACCGATGGACACGTGCAGGTCGGCGACCTCGAGGATCTTCATCGGTGCCGGGACTCCATCCGGGTGCGCTGCTTGGGGTCGAGGACGTCGCGCAGGCCGTCGCCGAGCAGGTTGAAGGCGAGCACGGTGACGAAGATCGCCAGCCCCGGGAACACACTCATCCACCACGCCTGGGTGACGAACCCCTGGGCGGCGAACAGCATCCCGCCCCAGGACGGCTGCGGCGGCTGGATGCCCAGGCCGAGGAAGGACAGCGCCGCCTCGGACAGGATCGCGAACGCCAGGGACAGCGACGTCTGGACGATCAACGGTCCGGCGATGTTCGGCAGCACGTGCCGGCGCATGATCCGCCACCACGGCGTGCCCATGGTCTGGGCCACCTGGACGAACGGCTCGGTGCGCACCGAGAGCGTGCTGGCCCGGGCCACCCGGGCGAAGATCGGGGTGTACACGATCCCGATGGCGAGCATCGTGGTCGCGATTCCGGGTTGCAGGATGGCCACGATCGCGAGTGCGAGCAGCAGCACCGGGAACGCGAACATCACGTCCACGACGCGCATCGACACGGTGTCGAGCCACCCGCCGACGTAGCCGGAGATGATCCCGACCGGCACCCCGACGCAGAACGCGAACGTCACCGAGACGACGGCGACCTGCAGCGAGGTGCCCGCGGCCAGCATCACCCGGGACAGGATGTCGCGGCCGAGGTCGTCGGTGCCGAACGGGTGCGCCCAGCTCGGCGACTGCAGCGCGCCGGCGACGTCCACCTCGTTCACCCCGTACGGCGCGAGCCAGGGCGCGAACAGCGCGACGAACACGACGACGACCAGCACCACCGCGGCCGCCACGGTGACCGGGTTGGCGGCGAGCAGTCGCCACGAGGCGACCCGGCGCTCGGGCGCGGAGCTGCCGACGGACGGCAGAACGCCCGGCCCGCGCTCCGCCGTCGGGCGTTGGTCGCTGGTCATGAGAGCCGGATCCGCGGATCGACGATCGCGTAGAGCACGTCCACGACCAGGTTCACGAGCAGGAACAGGACCGCGATCAGCAGCACGGCGCCCTGGATGAGGGCGTAGTCGCGCGCGGCGACGGCGTCGTAGACGAGCCGGCCGAGCCCGGGCCAGGCGAACACGACCTCCACCACGATCACGCCGGACAGGATCGTGGCGAGCTGGATCCCGACGATGGTCAGCACCGGCACGAGCGCGTTGCGCACGATGTGGCGCCCGGTGACCACGCTGGGCGCGAGCCCCTTCGAGCGCGCGGTCCGCACGAAGCCGGCGTGCGCCACCTCGAGCACGGCGGCGCGGATGTAGCGGGTCAGGATCGCCGCGGCGACCAGCCCCACGGTCAGGGCGGGCAGGATCACCCGGCGCGCCCACCCGGCCGGGTCCTCGGCAAGCGCCTCGTACCCGCTGGAGGGGAGCCAGCCGAGCACCCCGGCGAACAGCGTGATCAGCAGCAGCCCCATCCAGAAGTCCGGGATGGACACCCCGAACTGCGAGGTGACCCGGACGATCCCGTCGGCCAGGCGACCCTCCCGCAGGCCGGCCCAGATCCCGGCGGGCACGGAGATCAACAACGCGATCAGCACCCCCACCAGGGCCAGCGAGATCGTCGCCGGCAGCCGCTCGAGCAACAGCAGCGTGACCGGCTGCCCGCTGCGGAAGCTGACCCCGAGGTCCCCGGTGAGAGCCCCGGCGACGTAGGAGAAGAACTGTTCGGACAACGGCCGGTCGAGGCCGCTGGCGGCCCGGAGCGCGTCGTAGGCCTCCTGGTTGAACCGGGTGCCCAGCGCGAGCCGGATCGGGTCACCGGGTACCAGCTGCACGATCGCGAACGTCACCACGAGCACCCCGAACAGGACCACCGCCGAGTACAGCAGCCGCCTGCCCAGGAAGACCACGAGCGCCCGGGGCGAGCCCGACCTCACGAAGCCGCGAGCTCCACGGAACGGAACCGGATGGCTCGGTCCGGCAGCACCTCGTAGCCGGTCAGGTCCGGGCTCCACGCCTGGATCACCGACGGGTTGTAGAGGTAGATGTAGCTGGCCTCGTCGGCGATGATCGTGGCGGCCTGCGCGTACAGGTCGTACCGGGCGCCCTGGTCGGTCTCCACCCGGCCGGCGTCGAGCAGCTCGTCGACCTCGGCGTTGGCGAATCCCTGCGCGTTCGAGGCGCCGGCGGAGTGGTGCTGGGCGTAGTAGAAGTCGTCCGGGTCGATGTTGCCGAGCCAGCCCATCATCAGCATGTCGAAGTTGCCGGTGTTCTGTTCATCGAGCCAGGTGGAGAAGTCCGGCTGCCGGATCGAGACCTCGATGCCGAGCGGCTCCAGGTTGGCGGCGATGATCTGCGCGGCCGTGACGGTCTCCGGGTAGTCGGTGGTGACGAGCAGGTCGAGGGTGCCGCCGGTGAAGCCGACCTCGTCGAGGAGGTCCTGGGCCCGGTCGAGGTCCGTGGAGTACGTGTCGTACTCGGTGTACCAGATGCTCTGCTCGGGGATCGCGAGCTGGTTCGCGGTGGCGGTGCCGTAGCTGACGGCCTGGATGATGGCGTCCCGGTCGATCGCGTAGGCGATCGCCTGCCGGGCCCGCGGGTCGTTCCACGGCTCGTTCGCCTCGTTCAGGGCCAGGTACCAGTAGTCGCTCGACGGTGCGACGCCGAGTTCGACCGCGTCGTCACCCTCGAGCTCGGCGACCTGCTGCGGCGGCACCACGTCGGTCCAGGCGATCTCGCCCGAGCGCAACGCGGCCAGGGCCGTGGACGGCTCCGAGATGAACTGGAACTCGACACCGCCGATGGACGGCGCACCGCCCCAGTAGTCGGGGTTCGCGGTGAGGCTGATGTGGTCGCCGGAGACGTACTCGGTCAGCGAGAACGGGCCGGTGCCGATCGGTGCGGTGGTGATCTCCCCGGACTCCACGTTCTCCTGGCTCACGATGGCCATCCCCTTGAAGCCGCCGAGGTTGGAGAGCAGGTTCGGGGTGGGCTGGGCGAGCGTGATCTCGACCGTGTACTCGTCCGGCGCCTGGATGTCGCTGATGGCCGCGAACTTCCACGCGTTGGAGAGTTCCTCGTCGATGATGCGGTTGTAGCTGTAGAGCACGTCCTCGCTGGTGAACTCGGACCCGTCGTGGAACGTCACGCCCTCGCGCAGCTGGAAGGTCCAGGTGAGTTGGTCGTCGCTGGTCTCCCACGTCTCGGCGAGGGCCGGCTGCATCTCGAGGTTCGCGTCGGTCTCCACGAGGGTGTCGTAGACGTTCTCGAGGACCTGGAAGGAGAAGTAGGAGGAGGTCTTGTTCGGGTCGAGCTGATCGGGTTCGCCGCCGATCGCGACGTTCAGGATCTCCCCGGCGGACTGGCCGGCGCCGGTGCCGGAGTCGTCGTCCAGGTCGACGGGTTCGCCGGCCGAGCATGCGGCCAACAACGCGAGGCTTGCGAGGCCTGCGATCAGGGATGCGGCGCGGCGCATGAGGGCTCCTTCGATCACTCTAATGATGATTTGATCAGTATGTGCGAGACTTCGGCTTGAGGCAAGACGACCGCACGACCGTCACCAAAACGAAACACACGGGTAACCATGACCTACACGGTGATCGCGCTCGACCGCGACCACACCGCCATCGGCATCGCCACCGCGAGCCGGTCCCTCGCCGTCGGCGCGACGGTTCCGGCGCTCGATCCCACGGTCGGTGCCGCCGCCAGCCAGGCATGGACGAACCCGCGCCTGCGCACCCTGCTGCTGGACGCCGTACGGACCGGACGCTCCCCCGAACAGGCGATCACCGCCGTCGGCGACTGGGACGACGAGCCGGAGTTGCGGCAGGCCGCCGTGCTCGCGCTGGACGGGCGCGGGGCCGCGCACACGGGGCGGGCCACCTCCGCCTGGCGCGGGCACCTGCTGCACGACGGCGTCATCGTCGTGGGCAATGTGCTCACCGGGGCCGAGGTGCTCGAGGCGATGCTCGCCTCCTTCGGGCAGCGCCGGCCCGACGGCGTCCACTCGCTCGCGCAGGCGCTGTTGCGTTCGCTCGTGGCCGGGCAGGAGGCGGGCGGCGACGCTCGGGGCCGGCAGAGCGCGGCGCTGCTCGCCGCCGAGGTCGCGGCGGACGCGTTGGCCTACGACCTGCGCGTCGACGACGACCCGGATCCGCTGGCGCGGCTCGCGGACCTGGTCCGGCAGCGCGCGGGCAGCAACCCCGCCCGCTGAGATCGCACCCGGTGCGGCGAGATCGCACCTGCGCACCGTGACTTAGTACCTCCGCGCGTGCGAGGTCGACAGTTCTGGTGCTAGGTCACGGGCGCTTCCGCGGAAGCGGGACCGGGGTGGTCGGCCTCGCGGAACGCGCTGAAGTCACCGCTCGGACGCGGTGACTGCCCCGATCACCACCGTCGGCGCATCGGCCACGTTCGCCCACCAGTGCGGCGTCTCGCATCCGTAGGTCGCGGAATCTCCGGGTTCGAGGGTCTCGCGCCGGTCCCCGTGCGCGAGCAGCAGCCGCCCGCTCTCCACGGTGATGGACTCGGTGGCCAGGTGCCGGAACGGCTGAGCCTCGTTCGAGAATCCCACCGGGAGGGTCGAGCGGATCACCTGCAGACGGCTCTCGCCCCGCGGGGTGAGCAGTTCGCGGACCACCCGCTGCGGCTCGGCGCCGTCGGGCACGGGAAGCCGGTGCCGCTCGGCCGCACGCACCACGCCGACATCCTCCAGGGCCGGTTCCAGCAGGTCCGCGACGCCCACGCCGAGCACCGCCGCGAGCCGGCGCAAGGTGTGCAGCGACGGGTTCCCGCGCCCTCGCTCAAGCGTGCTGACCAGGCCGAGGCTCACGTCCGCACGGTCGGCGAACTGCTGCACGGACAGCCCGAGCCTCTTGCGCCCGGCCCGCACGGTCTGGCCGATCGCGTTGACGGCGAGCTCGTCGTCGCTGAGAGTCATGGGTCGTATCCTGCCGTGCCGCTGGCGACGATGACGACCGATAGGGCTCTTCGGCTCCCGCCGCCGGTCAGGCGTGGGTCGCCGGGTGACTGTGCTGGCCGTGCACCATCGCGTTGAACAGGTCCCGGCCCTTCGGCGCCGGCGGCAGTGGCTCTCCGGTGGTGACGGCGAACGCCTGGAGCATGTAGGCGACGAGCCGTCGCCACGCATCTGGGGCATCGTCGCCGGTGGCGTTGATGACGCCCGCGTTCGCCATCAACAGGATGACGAGGTCCCGGTCGGAGAAGTCCGTGCGTAGCCGCCCGGCGGCCTTGGCCCGGGCAACCACCTTGGCGAAGCCCCGGTACGCCCGGGAGCGCTCGGCCTCCAGCGCCTCGGCGGTCGGGAACGTCATGGTCAGGACGTCCGTGAAGCCGTGGTCCGCGGCCTGCATCCCGCAGACCCGCTCGACGTAGGTGCAGAACCCGTGCCACGGGTCGGGGTCGGCCAGCGCCTGCTCGACGGCGTCGGCGTACGTGGCCATCTTGCCTGCGAACGTGGCGGCGATGAGGTCCTCGCGGGTCGGGAACCGGCGGTACAGAGTGGCGATCCCCACCTCGGCGCGCCGCGCGACCTCGGCCATGGGCGCGTCCAGGCCGTCTTCGGCGAAGACCTCGCGAGCGGCATCGAGGATCTTCTCCCGGTTGCGCGCGGCATCGGTGCGCAGGATCTGGTCGCACGGCCCCGTGGGCGACTCCGAAGGTGAGCTCATGTCCTCACCGTACCTCCACCGGAATACCCCCTCCACTTCGTCTGTTACCGTCTGAGCCAGACAAGTGGAGGACCCTCTCCGAATAAGTCTCGACCCCATCCCTAGGAGTTCGAATCGTGCCCACTATCGCCATCGTTGGAGCCGGAACCGGCCTCGGCGCCTCCATCGCCAGCGTCTTCGGAGGCAACGGCTTCCAGGTCGCCCTCCTCGCCCGCTCCCAGGAGAAGGTGGACGCCCTCGCCGCGGAGCTGGGCACCAAGGGCATCGAGGCCGCCGGATTCGCCGCCGACGTCATGGACCGTCGATCGCTGGTCGCGGCTTTCGCACGGGTCAAGGAGCGCTTCGGTGCGGTGGACGTCCTGGAGTACTCGCCGGCCGTCAGTACGCCGGGCACTGTCCTGGACATGGTGTCTCCGCTCCAAGTGACGCCGGACAACCTGCAGCCGCAGCTGGACTTCTACCTCCACGGCGCCGTCACCGCTGCCGCCCAGGTGCTGCCGGAGATGCTCGAAGCCGGCGCCGGCACGCTGCTGTTCACCACCGGCGCCGGCTCCGTCAGCCCGATCCCAATGATGGGCAACGTCAACGCCGCAGCCGCGGCACTGCGCAACTGGACACTGAACCTTCACCAGGAACTGGCCGAGAAGGGCGTCTACGCCGCGCACGTGGCGATCGGCGTGTGGATGGGCTCGGGCAATGCCTACGACGAGCCGGCCACGATCGCGCAGACCTACTGGGACCTCTACACCGCCCGTGACCAGGCCGAGCGGCAGTACCTGCCCCTCAGCAACTGATCAACCCCGACACAACCAAACCCAAGGAGACAGACCATGCGCGCACTAGCACTTCCCGAGTCCGGTTCCCAGCCGCAGCTCGTCGACATCGACATCCCGGCGCCGGCCGCGGGCGAGGTCCGGGTCCGCGTCCACGCGGCATCGGTCAACGGGTTCGACCTCGCGGTCGCCAACGGCCACCTCGAGGGCATGATGGAGCACCGGTTCCCGGTGGTCCTTGGCAAGGACTTCGCCGGCGTCATCGACTCGGTCGGACCGGGCGTGACCGGCCACGCCGCGGGCGAGCGCGTGTTCGGCGTGGTCACCAAGACCTTCCTCGGCGACGGCTCGTTCGGCGAGTATGTGACAGTTCCCGTCGCCGTGGGTCTGGCGAAACTGCCCGACGGCGTCGCCTTCGCCGAGGCCGCCGGGCTCGGTCTCGCGGGCGTCGCCGCCCTGGACTCGGTCCGAGCCGCCGAGATCGCCGAGGGCTCCACCGTCCTGGTGTCCGGCGCGACCGGCGGCGTGGGCGGCCAGGTCGTCCAGCTCGCCGTGGCCGCGGGGGCCCGGGTCATCGCCACCGCACACACCGACGAGGAGAAGGCCCACGTCGGTGCGCTTGGTGCAACCGAGACCGTCGACTACACCCGGGACCCGGCGGGCGCCGTACTCGCCGGCCACCCCGACGGCGTCGACGTCGTGTTCCACTTCGCCGGTGATGCCGCAACGCTGCTGCCCGCGCTGCGCAACGGTGGCCGGGTGGTCTCTCCCCTGCTCGGCTCCCCCGACCAGCTGCCCACCGAGACCGCCACCGTGATCCCGATCTACGCCAACCCGGCCCCCGAGACGCTGGCCCGGCTCGCGCAGAACCAGGCCGACGGCGCGACGACGGTCATCGTGCAACGCAAATACCCGCTCGCGGACGTCCCCACGGCCTTCGCGGACTTCGCGGCCGGAACGCTCGGGAAGCTCGTCGTCACCATCGACTGATCCACCCGGTTCCCGCTCGACGCCTCGGCCGGGTCCTGCCCGTGCCGATTCGGCCGCGTCACTCACCGCCCGTTCCCAGGCCGGCGCGGCACAATCGGAGGTGCGGACCCGTCCCCGGAGACGGTGCCGCACCCTTCGGACAAGGACGGAGACCACATGACCGACGTCGTCGTGGGCGTGCTCGCTCTGGTGATCGGCCTGCTGCTGTGCTTCCGCGGAAGCGGAGCGATGCGGGTTCTGCTCGCCCTGTGGGGCGCCTTCATCGGATTCGGACTCGGCGCGGTGCTCGTGGCCGCGCTCGCCGATCAGGGATACCTGGCCACCGCCGCCGGCTGGATCGCCGCAATCGTCCTGGCCGTGGTGTTCGCGGCGCTCGCCTACTTCTTCTTCGCCGTCGCCATAGTGCTCGCGTTCGCCTCCATGGGCTTCGTGGTCGGCCAGGCGATCGCCTCGGCCCTCGGCGTCTCGCAGCCGTGGCTCCTCGTCATCGTCGGGCTGGTCGGCGGCATCGTGCTGGGACTTCTCGCGATCGCGACGAACCTTCCCGAGCTGGTGCTGATCGTGGTCAGTGCCCTCGCCGGGGCAGGCGTAGCCGTGGCCGGCCTGTTGCTCCTGTTCGACGCCCTCGACCTCGACACGCTGACCGACACCGAGCTCCGCATCGGCGACCAGCCGCTGTGGTACCTCGGGCAGCTCGTGCTCGCCGTGATCGGCATCGTCGTCCAGCTCCGCTACGCCCGCCGACGCCGGCTGGGATCGGTGCGTCAGTCCTGGGCCGCGACCGGAGCGGCTTGAGGACCGTGTACGCGGGACCCGGGCTGCCATCCGGCGGCTCTACGACGTCAACCTGACCCCGGTCAACTCGATCCGTCGCTCCAAGTAGACCGACTCCTCGGAGGCAAGTTCCGGTGCTCGAGGCAAGGCAGTACCTGCCCGACGCCGGAGCGTGCCTTTCGCGCTCCTCTCACCTCTGCTGTCCAACGGCAACGGCGGCTATGGCTCGTCGGTGAGCCAGCGCTCGAGTTCCTCACGTTCCTCCGCTGCCATTGATGGGGCCAGCTGGCTTGATCCACAGGACTGTGCCGCGGCCGCAGATGCTGGATCCCTCATACATTCGAAGGACCTCGCCCATCGCGACTTCATGCCACCTGGGGAGGGACGCCGGGAAGGCCGGCACGCAGATTGCGCGGACGCTGTGGCCCGGCAGGAGGCAGGTCGAGACCGTTCGCCAGAGTGCTGAGCGGCTCCACGACCGCAGCCTAAGGTCACCCGGTTCGGCGGACCATGGGACGCTGCCTCGATGACTGTTGAGAACGCCCAGAGTGACCAGCTCCGTGGTGCCCGCATCCACCTGTCGGACCTGACCGGCCTCGAGATCCGCGACTGCGAGGTCAGCGGTCTGAAGATCGTCGACTGCTATGGGCGCGACGTCTACCTCGGCGGCGACTTCCAGCGTGTCGTCGTGAACGACGTCGACGTGACCTCCTACGTCGAGGCCGAGCTCGACCGGCTGCACCCCACACGGGTAATGGCGCGGGACGCCGCGTCCCCCGACGACTACCGGGCTGCTTGGCAGGCCATCGAGACCCAGTGGGAGGCGACGCTCGACCGTGCCAGGCAATTGCCCGAGGCTATGCTGCACGAGCAGGTCAACGGCGAGTGGTCCTTCGTCGAGACCCAGCGGCACCTGTTGTTCGCCGGCGATGCCTGGCTGGGCAATGCCGTGCTCGAGGAGGAGGCGCCGTTCCATCCGTTGGGCTTCCCCGCCGGCGGCACACCGGCCGACGCGGCGGCGGACCTGGGACTGACGATCGAAGCCACCCCGACTCTTGACGACGTGCTCGCGCAGCGGCTCGAGCGCATGGCCACGATGCGCAAGGTCGTCGAAGGGCTCACCGCGACCGAGCTCGATCGAGTCTGCGGTCGCAAACCGGCCGACACCTATCCCGACCAGGCACTTGTCGCTGGCCGGTGCCTCAGGGTGGTGCTGAAGGAGGAGGCCGAGCACCACCGCTATGCGGTACGCGACCTCGCGGTGCTCGAGGCCGTCTTCGTCACCCTACCCACCGCGCAACGGTCAAAGTCCATAGGCTGACGACGCGACCACGACCGAACACGACATCCCTCCCTGGAGAAGACGATGCCCCGCGCGACCCTGACCGCAGGCACGATCGACTACGAGGACACCGGCGGCGACGGCCCCACCCTGGTGCTGCTGCACGGCGTGAACATGGACGCGAGCCTGTGGCACGGCGTGGTGGAGCACCTCGCCCCACGGCACCGGTGCATCAGCCCGACCCTGCCGCTGGGCAGCCATCGCCGCCCGATGGACCGTCCCGACCTCGTCACCCACCGGGGCGTCTCGGCGATGGTCGGTGAACTGCTCGAGGAGCTCGACCTCCACGACGTGACCCTGGTCCTCAACGACTGGGGCGGTGCCCAGTTCCTCCTCGCGGGCGATGACTCGTCGCGGATCGGGTCCGCGGTGCTGGTGGCGTGCGAGGCGTTCGACAACTTCCCACCGGGGCAGCCCGGCAAGGCGATCGCGACCTCCGCGCGGGTACCAGCCCTGCTCTGGCTGGCCATGCAACTGCAGCGGTTCACCTGGTTCCGGCGCGCCCCGGGCGGGTGGGGGTGGATGAGCAAGCGACCCGTGGACAAGGCACTGATGGACGTGTGGTTCGAGCCCTCGCGCAGCGACCCGCTCGTGCGCCGGGACCTGCGGACGTTCGCGCTGTCCACACCTCCCCCGAAGGACCTGCGGGAGCTGACCGAAGGACTTCGCCACTTCGACCGCCCGGCCCTGGTCGTGTGGGCGACCGAAGACCGGATGATGCCCCGCGAGCACGGACCAGCGCTCGCCGACCTGTTCCCGCGGGGCCGCCTGATCGAAGTGGCCGACTCCTACACCCTCGTGCCACAGGACCAGCCGGCGCGGCTGGCCGCGATCCTCGACGACTTCGTCACCGAGGTGGGCACGCCCGAGCGTGGCGACGCGGCGCGGGAGGAGCCACGGTAAGGCCGTCACCGCGTCCTCCCGTCATGAACCCCCGCCGAGCTCACGGGCGATGATGCCCAGCGCCCGGGCGAACTCGGCGTCCTGGCCCGGCGACGCACCGCCGGCGGCGATGACGCCGCCCACGTCCGCCAGCGCGAGCAGGGACTGCCCGAACTCGATCGCGGCGCGGACGCCCTCGGCGAACGGGTCGACGGCGTCCAGCACCCTCTGCACGTAACCGTCGGGGAGCACGGCGTCGCCGAACGAGGCGAGCACCGCGGCGCCGTCGTGGTCGATGACCACCGGGATACCGGGCAGCACCGGGAGCGTGCAGCCCACATCACGCAGCTCGCCGATGAACGCGGCGTGCCTGCCCGCGTCCCCGGCGTACTGCAGGAACAGCAGTTCGGCGCCGGCCTGCTGCTTGTGCAGCGCCCGCAGCGCCCGGCCCTGCACCGGCGCCGAGACCGGCGCCTCGGGCACCGCGGTGAACAGGCCGGCCCGGCTCGCCAGGTGGGCCGCGCTGATGCCGTCCAGGTCGAAGACTCCCTTCGCGTCCGGCCGGTGCCCGGCCGTGACCGGGTCACCGGTGACGCACAGCACGCCCGCCGCGCCGGAGTCCGCGATGGCCAGCAGTTCGCCCTCGATGGCGACCCGGTTCCGGTCCCGGCAGTTGATCCCGAGCCAGCCACGCAGGCCGTGCTGCTGCATCAGGGCGGCCCGGTAGGACGGTGGGAACTGCACCCGGGCCCGCGCGGAGTCCCCGGTGAGCACGGCGTCGGCCACGCCGGCGAGGTGATCGGCGGCCACCGCGAACGCGCCGGAGTCGAGCGGCGGCACCGGGAGCCCGGTGAGCACGAGCGGGCGGCGGGCCAGGATGGCGCGCACCTCCTGGGCCGCGGCGCTCGGCGGCGCCGCAGGCGCGCCGATCGCGGTGTTGCCCAAGCCGGCCCCCACCGGACCGGGCCACGGGGACGAGGCCCGGTCGACGCCGTCGTTCACGTCCGCACGCCCGGCGCCCACCGAGACGCCCGCGGTCATGGCGCCTCCTGAGGTTCCAGACGCATCACAGGCGAACACACCTCTCGACCTGGGTCAGGCGGGGCATGCGGTCGTGTGCTGGACATCGTCGTGGCTCCCGGGCAGGAGGAGTGTCAATGGAACTGACATCGACGGTAGGCCGGGCAGGTTTCGTGGAGGTGTCGCCAAGACCTCCCGTGGCGCCTCTCAGGCGACGGCGGAGTCACCGACGGTGGTCCGGAACGAGCCGCGATCCGTGTGGATCCGCCACAGTCTGTCGGCAAGCGCCTCGGGTGCGAAGAGCGGGTCGCCCCCGCCGATCGCGCCCGGGATGATCAGCTGCCCGACGTGGATGCCCTCGGGAGACAGCGCCTCGTGCAGCATCGTCCCGTAGGCGGACTCGGCCGCGAACGCGGTGGAGGTGCCCGCGACGCGTCCGTTCGGGGTCGCCGCGCTGGATCCGTTGACGAGCAGGATCGTGCCCCGGCCCAGGTCCGTCATGCCGGGCAGCACCTGGCTGACCGCAGCCGCAGGCGCGAGGATCGAGAACTCGGTGGCGGCAGCGAGATCCTCGACGGTCGTCTCCAGCACCGGCCGCAGGAACTCCCGGCTGGGAATCGGGCTGTACTGCAACACCTCGATGGTCCCCAGGTCCGCCGACGCTGACTCCAGTGCGTCGACCAGCGTGTCTCGGTCCCGGACGTCGGCGGCGAAGCCGCCCGCCTCGATCCCTTCCACGGCCAGGGCGCGGGCCATCTCGTCGAGCTTGTCCTGGTTGCGGGAGATGAGCGCGACGGCGAAACCCTCGCGCCCGAACCGGTGTGCGGCGGCGAAGCCCAGGCCGGGTCCGGCGCCGATGATCGCGATCGATGTCATGGTCTTCCTCGTCCCGTCCGCGCGATCACCGGGTGCTGGGTGCGTCCCGTGCGCGCGGACACGTCCTCGACCCTATGCGTGTCCGGAAACCTGGCGGGCCCGGCTCGAACGTCGCCCCAAGAACCTGGACGGAGCATCTAGCCTCGAAGGATGAGCAACCTCAGCGCGGAACGCTCCCGGCACGCACTGACCGAGCACACCCGACGGCTGACTGAGGCGGCCGGCGCGGCCGATCCGACCGCACCGGTACCGACCTGCCCGGGCTGGACCGTGGCGGATCTGGTCGCGCACGTCGGCCAGACGCAGCACTGGGTGGCGGACATCGTCGAGCAACGCATCGCCGACCCGGCCCTGCTGCCCACCGAGATGGCCGAGGTGCCCGCCGACGTCTCGGCATGGCCGGCCTGGCTGATCGACGGCGGCGCCCGGGTGGTCGCGGCCTTCGACGACGCGGCGCTGGTGGAGCCGGTCTTCAACGCCGCGGGTGACGACCGCACCGGCGGGGTGTTCTGGTTGCAGAGCCAGCTCAACGAGGCGGTCATCCACGGCTACGACGCCGCCGCGGCTGCGCTCGGCGACGTCGTGGTCGACTTCGACATCGACGTCGACGTGGCTGCCGAGCTCGTCACCAACCATCTGGCGATGCTCACCTCGCCGACCTGGGCGGCCCTGCGACCGGAGTCAGCCACTGCAGTGAGCGGCGCCGGGGAGTCGTTGCACTGGCACGCCGACGATCTCGACTCCTCCGGCGAATGGCTGATCGAGCGTGGCGCCGACGGTGCGACCTGGCAGCCCGGGCACGGCACCGCGGATGCGACCGTGCGAGGACCAGCGGGCGTGCTCCTGCTGATCCTGACCCGTCGCCTTCCGCTCACAGCCGTGAGCCCCGGCGTGGTGCGCCTCGTCGGCGACGCCGAGCTCGTCGGTCATTGGGTCGCCAACACTGCCCACATCGCGGACTGACGGGGTCAGCGGCAGCGCGGGGGTTCGCATCGGACGACGGCTCTTGGGGACCTGTCCGGTGGCTCGGTTGAACTCAAGACCGCACGGCTTCTGCTCGGATAGGTTCTCGACCATGTCGGGATCCTCAGACGAGCAGACGTACAGCTACGCCCGACTTTCGACACTCACCTTCGGCGACGGGCAGACGGATCTGAAGCTCTCCACCAGCGGGGGCCGCACCACAACCGGGCCCACCGCGCACCCGATCTTCTTCGACGGCTTCCTCGGCCACCCCGAGCAGGCTGCCGCCTCGTTGCTCGCGGTCGCCAGAGTCGCCCGCACCCGCTTCTACGTGCCGCCTGGCATGGTCGCCGCAATCCTGCGAGCGGCCGACCCCGTCGTCACCAGCAACGGGGACAGGCTCCGGTTCGAGAGTTTCTCCGCCTGTTGCGGTGTGTACGCCCGATATGACGCGCTACCGGGAAGCCTCGAGGGCACCGTGCTCGACGCCGGCACCACCAATGTCGACTTCAACGCGCCGCTGCGCGACGCCCTCGCTCGCATCAGCGGCCTCGAGCCACTCCATCTCCAAGTTGGCGAGGACGTCGTGGTCCGCACCCTCGACGTTGAGGTGACCGAGAAGAAGGTCCCGCTGCCCGAGCGCTGGCTCAAGGGCTTCGCCGAAGTGCAACTCTCCTCCGCTTCGGTGACGCCCGTATTCGAGGTCGCTGCCTCTGAAGCCAGGTGATTCATCCGGAGCCTGCCGCGCTCCGGCAGCCGCAAGCCCGTCTGGGTCGTCCCAGCCGGCCGCGGCCTGCGCATCACCACGCGCCCGACGCCGGAGGGCGTGTCTCTCTCCGGACTCGACCGGCTCAAGCCGCTCGAGCCGTTGCTGCGGTTCGCCCGGTCCCTGCGGGCGTACGCCGCCCCGCACGACCCGCTCGGCGCCACGGGGCTCTGGGAGTTGGACCTGGACGATGCTCGCCTCGTTCTCGCCCTCAGCCCAGAATCCAGCCGCGGCTTCTCCGGTGAAGGTGGAGTGCTCTGGGACCTCACCGACGAGCAGTCCGCCGACGACGCGGACCTCATCGCTGCCCTGCTCGCGTTCGAACCACGGATCGAGATCGCGCGTCTGGCTGTTGAGTCCGGCCTGGACACCGACCGCGTCACCCGCGCCCTCGGCCGTCTCGGCGCAGCCGGCAGAGTCGGATACGACGCCGCCGAAGCCGCGTACTTCCACCGCGAACTGCCCTACGACCCGGAACGACTCACGAGCATGCACCCACGCCTGCGGGACGCGCTCGCCCTGGTCGAGAGCGCAGCGGTCAGACTCGACGGAGAGACCGCCTACGTCCGCAGCGGCGATTCCGACCACGTCGTACGCCGCACGGTCGACGGTGATCGCTGCACCTGCCCGTGGTACGCCAAGCACAAGGGAGGCAGGGGTCCCTGCAAGCATGTGCTCGCGGCCGATCTGGTCCGGAAGCAGCAACCATGACCCTGGACGGCGTGCTCTCCTGGTTGGAGCACGGTGACACACGCTACGTGCGGGACGCTCTCATCAACCTCACCGAGAGCGACCGGAAGGCGCTGGGCCCGAAGGCTCGCGGTTGGCTCACCCGGGGCAATCCGACGCGCATCCCGGCGACGCATGCAGCACTGGCCGTCCTCGCCACCGCAGATGGCTCGCGGCAGGCCATGATCGCCGGTCAGCACAGCTTCGAGTACAGCCGCTCCTTCGTCGAACACGCGGCAGCGATCCTGCAGGCTCGCGACCCGGCCTGGCTCCCCGCGTTCGTCGACGCCGTACTGGACTTGGCGGACAACGGGAACTGGCGCCTCGCTCGCGGTCTCGTCCGCTCCGGGGCCGTGGCTGCCCCCGAGCATCCCGACTATGTGCGCGGGATCGTCCGCGGCGTGCCAACCTACGGCGCCGCAAACCGGCGGCCCTTGATCGACCAACTCGAGGAGGATCCGGGCCTCGTCGGGGAACCGCTGCTGCGCATGCTCGCAACCGAGGGGTCGGGACGCCTGTTGGCCTACCACGACAGCTTCCAGGAGAACCCCGTCACGTACCTGCCGGCTCAGACCCCGTCCGCTGCGGCGACCTGGCGCGTCACGCTCCTGGTGTTCTCCCAGCAGGGCCGCCTGGATCGCGGCCGGTTGCTCGACACCGTTCTCGCCGCTCCCCTGCGCGACTGGGCCACCGCCGACCTCGGCTGGTACACGGGCATGCACGACGCTCTCCAGCCTTCGCTCGACGAGATCGCAACTCGGCAGGGAACCTACGTGAGGCTCCTCACCGTGGAGCATGGACCATCTGTCAGGACCGCACAGCGCGAACTCCTCCGGCTCGTCCCGGACGAGAGGTTCGAACCGCAGCCGTTCCTGGCCGCCAGTCGCGCGACCCTCGGCCGGACCGACAAGGCCGCCGTGGCCGCTCAGTTGCGCCTGCTCAGCCGATTCGCCGAGGCCCAACCCGGCGCCCCGATCGCCGACATCGTCCAGTTCGCCCTCGATCATCCGCGAGCCGACGTTCGCGAGCAGGCAGCGAAGATCCTCGCACGCCTCGGCGTCGACGTAAGCGTGGCCAGCGAGCGTCCCCGGTTCGTTCCCACCGAGCCGAAGGCGCGCCCGCCGGCCGCGCCTGTGTGTCCCGTGGAGACGCCCGATGAACTCGCTGAGGTGCTCCTGGGACTCCTCGAAGTCGTCGAACCCATCGAGACCGAACGCGCGATCGACGGACTGTTGCGCTTCGCCGAGGATCGTCCCTCGACGGCGGACCTGCTCTTGACCCGTCTGTCCGCTTCGCAGTTCTTCCCGGGCGACCCACGCGTCGCCGCCCACGTCCTGGCCCTCGCCTGGCTCGCACCGCGCGAGCGTGTCCGCGACGGCGACTGGCCGATCCTGCTCGGCCATGCGTCCTATCCCGGCGGGGCAGCCGCCCCGCAGACCTTCGTGGGAGCGATCGGCAGGCGTCTGACCGGCGTCGCCCACGCGGTCCGCGATGGCAGGCACACCTCCTTGGCGATGCCGACGCGCACGGACTTCAGCCTCGATGCGAGGAGCTCGATCGTCGGATACGCGACGTGAGTCGATCGGGGCCGGTCCTTGAACTCGAACTCGTGGTCGCCCTGCTGCGGATCCCTGCCGATGAGAGGGCGGGAATCGCGATCCCGAGCTCATTGCGGAGTTCCGAAGCGGTCGCCGCGGCCCGGGAGTCAGGGCCGCCCGCCTGGCAGCGTCAGGTCGCCCGTGACCAACCCAGTGCCTGGGGGCCGGAACTCCGGATGTCCCTGTTCCGTGACGAGCAGGGGAACGAGGGGCATGCCGCAGCGGGAATCCTCGCCCGATCGAGACCGGAGCGCACCTTCGACTCCGAGGCCGACTATGGAGCGCACGAGCCACGCTTCGAGGAGACACTGGCCCTGGGTGCAGCGCTCCTGCCTCACGACCACGACGTCCTCGCCGCCCACGCGCACCCCTACCTGCAACTAGACCTGCTCAGGCCCCGTGCGTGCTCGGTCCCGGTCGTCGATGCGATCGCGCGGGCAAGGGCGCGCAACCGGGCACCGACATCGTCTGCGCTCGTCCTCGCCCTCGCCGCGAAGGATGCACGCGGCCGGACGGCTGCCCAGGACGCAGTGGTCGACCTCGCTCGCCATGGCGTGCTCGACGGCAAGGACCTTGGGCGCCAAGCCGCGCTGCTGCTCGCTGACGACCTCGTCGTCGGGCGACGGGTCAGCAGTGGGTTGAGCGAGTGTGCCCGCGCCGATGACGCTGCGGTGCTGCCCGTCCTCGACGCACTGCAGGAGATCGGGGCCGTCCTGCCAGGACGTCGCGACGCCGGAGCCTTCCTCGAGTTGGCCGCGAACCTCGCCGAGCGGACGGGCCGCACCATCGCCGTCGCGCCAGAGTTCGAGAGGCTGGCGGCGGGCACGTCGGCATCGATGCTCGCCAAGGCTGCGCGCCGCCTTCTCCGATGAGCCGTCGCCGAGCATCGTCCTCACGTGGCGCTGCCACGGGTTGCGCACCCGTGCCGGCCGGCGCCGCGAATCCCGGGACCGTGGCGGCCCGTCGCCGGTAAAATCCGCTGATCGTCGAGTACCGTCGCTCGCGAAGCTGTGGAGGTTGCCATGCTCTCCATCGTCGTGGAGACCGCGATCGGACTCGCGTTGATCTTCTATCTGATGGCCTTGGTGTGCAGCGCCCTCACCGAGGCGATCGCGAACGCGATGAGAAAGAGGGCCAAGTACCTGCTGCGCGGACTGCGCGAACTGCTCGACGACCCCGGAGATACGGGGACCGGGCCGAGCATCGTCGCGCCGGTGGCCCCGATCGTGGCCGAGCAGGCGCTCTACAGCCAGGCTCTGGCGGCCAACGCAACGACCGTCCCGCCCACCTCCGCAGCCGCGGACGGCGCGTCCGATCCGTGGACGACGGCGGTCATGGGTCACGCCCTCGTCAGACCGTTCAAGGAAGCCCGCTCCACCCGGCAGAAGACCCGGAACCCCAGCTACCTCCCCGCGCGGGCGTTCGCCTCCGTCCTGGTGGACCTGATCGTGCCCGACACGGACGGCGAGACGACCCTCACCGCGATCCGCGGCCACGTCGCCGCCCTGGACGACTCCACCCCGTTCAAGGGCGCCCTGACCAGCATCCTCAAGCGGACCGAGGGAGATGTGAAGACCTTCGTCTCCGCGCTCGAGGAGTGGTACGACGACCAGATGGACCGCATCAGCGGCTCCTACAAGCGCTGGTCCAAGCGGTGGCTGGTGGTCATCGCCGTCGTCCTGGTCGGCGCTGCCGGGATCGACACCCTCTCGATCGGGCGATCGCTGTACGAGGATGCACCGCTGCGTGCCGCGGTCGTGGCGGCCGCCGCCAACGAGAGCCTCTGCGAACAGGACGAATCGTTCGACGAGACGCGCGAGTGTGTGAGGTCCACGCTCACGGAACTGGGATCCAGCAACGGCCTCCCGCTCGGTTGGTCCGAGGACAGCAGGCCCACGACGTTCGCCGGCTGGCTGCTCAAGGCGCTCGGCCTGGCGATCACCGCCGCTGCCGCCGCCCTCGGGGCACCGTTCTGGTACGACGCCCTCAACCGGCTGGGGTCGCTGCGCAACACCGGGCCGAAGCCGAAACCGGCGAACGCCTGACGACGCGCGACTCGGACCCGCGCAGACCTGCCCGTCGCAGTCGCTAGCGCGCGGGTACCTGCCCACCGTTGCGGCTCTCGGGGGGAGGCGCCGTCGAGGACCGCAGGATCAGTTTGGCCGGCCGCATCACGAGTTGCGGGGACTCACCCTCGACCAGCTCGCCGCGGATCCGCTGCAGGAGCAGCTCGGCGGCTCGGGCCCCCACCCAGGCGGCGGCACTGTCGACGGTCGTGAGCCCGATGCCGGGCAGGGATCCGGCCGTGATGTTGTCGTGCCCGATGATCGACACGTCCCAGGGCACGCTCAGGGCCAGTTCCGCGCAGGCGACGAGCCCACCGAGCGCCATCACGTCGTTGGCGAAGTGCAGTGCGGTGGGCCGCGGCGTGCGCGCGAGCAACTCGTGTGTGCCGAGCCGCCCGTCCTCCATCATCGAGCCCACGGTGACCGTGACGGACTCCGGGAGGTCCGCCGTCGCCGCCTCGAAGCCGTGCAGCCGGTCCAGGAACGGCTTGACGGTCGGGTTGCTGCCGACGTACCCGATCCGGGTGTGGCCGAGGTCGCGCAGGTGCTTGACCGCGATCTCGGCACCCTGGATGTTGTCGATCACCACGGTGTCCCAGATGAGCTCGGGCAGATCGCGGCTGGCGAGGACGGTCGGCAGGCCGAGCTCCTCGACGAACTCGAGGTCTCGGGAGCCGCCCTGGACCGAGGCCAGGACCAGGCCGTCCACGCGCCGCTGGACCATCGACCGGATGATCTCGATCTCCCGGCCGGTGTCGCGACCGGAACTGCCCAGGATCAGGTTGTAGCCGCCGGCCTCGACGACCTCCTGCACGCTGGCGACCAGGTCGGGGAAGAACGGGTTCTTGATGTCGGCGATGACCAGGCCGATGGTCATCGAGGAGCCGCTGGTCAGGCTGCGGGCGATCGGGTTGGGGTGGAAATCGAGCTCGCGGATCGCGTCCTCGATCTTCTTGCGCGTCTTCGGTGCGACCGAGTAGCCCAGGGCGACGTTGAGGTACTTGGAGACGGTCGCCTTCGACACCCCGGCCCGCGCCGCGACGTCGTTGATCGTGGGTTTGTTGCTCACCCGAGTACCCCGCCACCGTTCAGGTGCAGCGTCTGTCCGTGGAACAGCGAGGCGCCGGGCCCGACCAGGAAGGCGACCGCGGGGCCGATCTCCTCGGGCAGGCCGAGCCTGCCGATCACGGAGTCGCGGGTGCGTGCGTGCACCCAGTCCGGCGTCGCGTGCGGGGTCACCATCGGGGTGTCGATCGGCCCGGGTGCGATGGCGTTGACGCGCACGGTCGGGCCGATCTCGCGGGCCAGCGCCCGGGTGAAACCGAGCAGCCCGGCCTTCGCCGTGCAGTACGCGACGAAGTCGGTCGCCCCCTTGAAGGCTAGTTGCGAACTCACGTTCACGATGCGCCCCTCCCCTCGCTCGAGCATCCCCGGAACGACCTGGCGGGTGACGATGAAGACCCCGTCCAGGTCGACGGACATGGTCCGGCGCCACTGGGCCAGGTCGGTGTCGACGAGTCGCCGTGACTCCATCCATCCCGCGTTGTTGACCAGGATATCGATCGGACCGAGCTGATCCTGCGCGCGGGTCAGCGCGGCGGCGACCTCGTCGGTATCCGTCACGTCCGCGGACACCGAGACGGTGCGGGCGCCGAGGCCCTCCAGCTCGACGCACAGGGCGCGAGCCTCGTCGTCCTGACGCAGGTGATGCACCACGATGTCGGCCCCGGCGCGGGCGAGGTCGAGGCAGATGGCCGCCCCGAGAGCGCCCACCGCACCGGTGACCATGGCCACCGACCCGCTCAACGGTGCCTGCGCCGTCGGGCCTTCGCGTTCGACGTCAGTCATCGCCCGCCCCCTACTCCGGGCGCGCTGGGCTCAGCGGCCGGCTCGTCGTCCACGAACGGTACAAGGCGGCCGGCGGCCTGCGCCCGCAGGGCACGTCGGCCGAGCATGGTCTCGTGGATCTCGCTGGTGCCGTCGAAGATCTGGGTCACCTTCGCGTCGCGGTGCATCCGGTTCACCGGCTCGTCGCTCACGATGCCGAGGGCGCCGTGGATCTGCATGGCTTCGTCGGTCGCCCGCCGGGCCGCGTCGGAGGAGAACATCTTCGCCATCGAAATGAGGTCCTGGTCTCCCCCGTCTCCCTCGGCGAACGAGCGCGCCGCCCGCTGGGTCAGCGCCCGGGCCGCGTGGTAGTCGGTGGCGATGCGGCCGATCTTGCGCTGGATGATCGCCAGGTCGGCGAGCGGCCGCCCGAACGCGGCCCGCCCGTTCGCCCGTTCGAGGCTGGCGACCAGTGCCCCACGGAGCAGCCCGCACGCGTAGGCGGCGGCGTCGATCCGAGCCATGTTGAGCCCGTCCATCATGCCGGCGAAGCCCTCCACCTCCAGACGGTCGGTGGCGGGCACGGACACGTCGGTGAAGCTGAGCTCACCGTTGGGCATGCCCCGAAAGCCCGAGAGCTCCGGCCCTGGGCGCCCGGACGCGCCGGGGCTCGACATGTCCACCACGAGCGCGACCATCGCCGCGTCGCGGTCGGCGGACCCGACCTTGGCGAGGACGATCGCGAAGTCGGCGACCGGGGCGAAGCCGACCCAGCACTTGCCGCCGTTCAGGACGTACCGGTCCCCGTCGAGCTCGGCGACGGTGCTCATCCCCCTGATGTCGGTGCCGGCGTGCGGCTCGGTGATCGCGAACGCGCCGAACGTCCGCCCGGCGAACGTGGGCTCGAGCCACCGGTCGACCAGGTGGGCCGGCGCGTACTTGCCGAGCAGGTACGTCGTCAGCCTGGTCCCGGCGACGACGAGCGCGACCGCGGGCGAGTGGGCGGCGATGGCCTGCGACACCTCACAGGCCTCCTCGATCCTGCTCGCGTCCGGGCGGCCGCCGCGGCCCGCGAGGATCCGTTGCAGGCCGAGGGCGGCGGCCGTCTCGACCAGCTCCGGTGGGATGGTCGCGTCGCGGTCGATCGCCTGCGCCCGCGGGGCGACGTCGGCGCGGATGAACTCTTCGAGACCGCTGATCATGAGGCACCATCCTCGTCGGGGTAGCAGTACAGGATGTGGGTTCCGACCAGGACGAGTTCCTCGCCCTGGTGGGTGGTCGCGCGCATCTCGGCGAGGGCCTGGCGGCGCTCGGGATCGACGGAGGCGATCGCGTACTCCACCCGGACGGTGTCCCCGAGGAACACGGGCCGGATGAACCGGACCCGGTTGTAGCCGTAGGAGACCGCCGTGACGTCGTGCTCGGTGCACAGCCGGGCGGCCGCGGTGGAGGTGAGCGCCAGCACGAGGGTGCCGTGCGCCATCCGCGTGCCCTGCGGGCGGCCCTGCATGTACTCCTCGTCGGTGTGCTGCGGCGCGAAGTCACCGGTGATCCCGGCGAACAGGCCGACGTCGGCCTCGGTGACCGTCTTGCGGAACACAACTGCCGAGCCGACGGCGGGGAGTCCGTCGCGCCGTCCGGTGGCACTCATGAGGTCACTCGCTCGGCAACGTGCCCGGCGCCGGCGCCGAGGGCACCCGTCGCCAGGAGTGCGTCGAGCTCGTCGGTGAGGCCGAGCTCGGCGATCAGCTCGCCGGTGTGCTCGCCGAGCAGCGGGGCCGGCCGCCGGGCCGGCAGCTGGGCGCCGTCGAGCCTGATCGGGTTGCCGACCAGGTCGAGGCGGCCCGCCTCGGGGTGGTCCACCTGCACGCGACGCTCCGGCCAGGCGACCATCGGGTCGGCCATCATCGCCGGATAGTCGTTGACCGGTGCGCACCACACGCCCGCCGCGCTCAGCGCGTCCAGGCACGGGGCCGAGTCCATGGCCGCGACCAGAGCGCTCACGCGGGCGTTCAGTTCCTCGCGGCGCTCGGTCGCGGCCTCCTTGTCCGGGAAGTCCGCGAGGAGGTCCGGCCGGTCCAGGCCGTCCGCGAGCGCCTGCATGGTCGTCAACGAGATCGCGATGTAGCCGTCGCGGGTGGCGTGGACCCCGTAGGGGGCCTCGATGGATGCGCTGCCGGGCACCGTCGGCCGGACCGGCGCCGTTCCGGAGTTGATCGCGGTGACGACCTCCTGGGTGGTCTGGTGCAGCATCGCGCCGACCAGGTCCACCTCGATCAGGCGACCTGTGCCGGTGCGGGCCCGCTCCACCAGTGCCGCGGCCGCGCCGAGGGCGAGCATCGTGGCGGCGTGGACGTCGGCGACGAACGGACCGGCGGGGGTCGGGTCGGCGTCGCGGGTCCCGGTCAGCCAGAGCGCCCCGGTGCGGGCCTGGGCGAGCAGGTCCTGGCCCGGCATCCGCTGGTCGGCGGCGTGCGGCCCGTACCCGGAGGCCGAGCAGTACACCAGCCGGGGGTTCAGTTCGTGGACCCGGTCCCAGCCCAGCCCGAGACGGTCCATCACACCGGGCCGGAAGTTCTGCACCAGCACGTCGGCGGTCTCGATCAGGCGCAGCGCGATCCGCAGCCCGTCCGGGTCCTTGAGGTTGACCGCGACCGACCGCTTGTTCCGGTTCATCGAGAGGAACTGCGAGCTGTGGCCGTTCAGGAACGTGGTGCCGGACAGGCGGCCCCGCTCACCGCCGTCGACGGCTTCGATCTTGATCACGTCGGCGCCGAGGTCGGCGAGCATCTCGGCCGCCCAGGGGCCCTGCATCATGTGGGCGAAGTCGAGGACGCGGATGCCCTCGAGGGGAAGGGTGTTCGTCATGGAGGGCGTCCTTACGCGTCGATGAAGGTCGGCAGGCGCTTGGCGAGGAAGGCGCTGGTGCCCTCCTGCAGGTCACGCGTGGGCAGGGTCTCGTCGATCAGGGCCTCGAGCGCGCGACGGACCTTCGGCAGGCCCGTCGTGACGAGCTCCTCGTTGAGGAACCGCTTGGTCAGCCGCTGTGCCTGCGGGGAGGCGGCGCGGATCCGCGCGATCGTCTGCTCGAGCTCCTCCCCGAGGTCCTCGTCGGGGACCACCCGGTTGACGAGCCCGAACCGCGGCGCGTCGGCGGCGCTCACCCAGCCCATCTCGAACGCCATCTCGTTGGCCAGCTTGCGTCCGCTCTCGTGCGCCGCGACGCCGACCTGGACGGTGGGCCAGGCCCCGATGCGGCCCTCAGGCAGCGCGAACCTGGCGGATTCGGCCGCGATGGCGAGGTCGGAAACGAGCACGAGTTCGCAGCCGCCTCCGACGGCCAGCCCGTTCACGCCGGCGATGACCGGGTACGGGTGGGTGGCGATCGCCTCCATGGTGCCGAGCAGGCCACCGATGAAGAAGTCGTGGGCGCGTTCGCGGGTGGTGTGCTGGGCGAACGTGGCGATGTCGTCGCCGGCGCAGAAGGCGCGGCCGGTGCCGGTCAGGACCACCGGCCCGGGTGCCTCGGCGGCGGCCTGGTGCAGCGCCGCCGTGATCCCGTGCCACCCGTCCAGGTCGAGGGCGTTGAGCTTGCCCGGCCGGTCGATGACGATCCAGGCCGCATCGTCCCGGACCTCGAACTTCACATACATCTGCGACTGCTCCTCGGCTTGGTGGTGGCGGGCTTCATCGGTGGCGCTCACTTGATCGCGCCGGCGCCCCAGCCGGCGATCAGGTACTTCTGCAGGTACAGGAAGGCGAGCAGGACCGGCAGGCTGACCAGGGCCGCGGCGGCCATGAGCAGCGGCCAGTCCTGCAGGCTCGCGTTCTGCAGGTCGTGCAGGGCGACGGGCAGCGTCTTCATGTTCGTGTCGGTGATGAGCACCCGGGCGAACAGGTAGTCCTCCCAGGCGAGCAGGAACGTGAACACCGAGACGGCGATGATGCCGGGGGTGGCCTGCGGCAGGACGACGTACCAGGCGCTCTTGACCCGGTTCGCGCCGTCCAGGAACGCGGCCTCCTCGAGCTCCTTGGGGATGGAGTTGAAGAACGGGCGCAGCAGCCACATGCTGAACGGCACCCCGAACGAGGCGTATGCCAGGATCATCCCGCCGTAGGTGTTGATCAGGCCAAGGTCGCGGAACAGCCCGTACAGCGGGACCACGACGACGATCGGGGCGAACGTGTACGCGTACAGGATCCCGGTGGTGAAGGCCTTGCTGCCGGGGAACTTGAAGCGGGTCAGGCCGTAGGCGGCCATCGCCGAGACGGCGATGGACAGCAACGTGGCTCCGGTGGAGATGATCACGCTGTTCTTGGCGTAGGTCAGGAATCCGGTGCTCTCGATGAGCCGGACGTAGGCACCGAAGTCGGGCATCGTGGTGAAGAACCGCGGCGGGTTCGAGAACAGCTCGGTGCCGGGCTTCACCGACGTCAGGACCATCCAGTAGAACGGGAACAGGTTCACCGCCACCACGATGACGATGCCGATGGCCAGGACGTACCGCGGCTGGGTGAGTCGCTTCAGGGTGCTCATTCGGTGTCCTCCGAGCGTCGGTGCAGGGTCTTGAGGTAGACCGTCGTGAAGACGACGAGCAGGACGAACATCACCATCGCGAGGCTCGCCCCGGCGCCGAGCCGGGACTCCCCGAAGATCGTCTGGAACGTCAGCAACGGCAGCGTCCGGACCTCCTGGCCGGTCCCGGCGAAGAGGTAGACGATGTCGAACTTCGTGAACATGAACATGAATCGCAGCAGCGCCAGGGTCAGCAGCACCGCACTCAGCTCGGGCAGGATGATGTGCCAGAACCGGCGCCACGGGCCGGCCCCGTCCACGGTTGAGGCCTCGATCACGGACGGGTCGACGGTCTGCAGCCGGGCCAGCACGCTGATCACCACGAACGGCGTGTACATCCATACCGAGACCACCACCAGGGACGCGAAGATCCAGGTCGGGCTGAGCAGGTTCACCGCGTCCGCCCCGGGCAGCACGGTCCGCACGAACCAGGAGTACGCGCCGTTGTTGGGCTCGAGCAGCCAGCGCCAGACCAGGGCGACGATGATCGCCGGGATCATGTAGGGCGCGATCGCGATCAGCCGGACGACCCCACGGCCACGGAAGTTCTGGTGCATCAGCAGGGCCACGACGACGCCGAGGACGAGCTGGATCACCACGGTCAGGACCGCGTAGAGCAGGGTCGTGCGCAGGCTCTGCCAGAACTGCGGGGAGGCCGCGAGGTTGGCGAAGTTCCCGAGCCCGATGTCATTGATCCGGGGTAGGTAGGCGTGGGCGTCGGTCAGGCTGAGCCGCGCCAGGTACACGATCGGCACGGCGATGACGCCGAGGACGAGGACGGCTGACGGGATGACCAGCAGCACGCCCCAGAACCATTGGGGCATGCGGGGCTTGCGAGCCGCCTTGAGCGGCGGACCGGTGCCGGTCTCGGCACGCACGGGGGTGTCTGTGAGCATGGGAATCCTCGGGAGGGGGTCGGGAACGGTGGCGTTGCGGCCCTGACCGGGCGGGTTGGCCGCCGGTGGGCTGACGGGAGCGCCGGTCAGGGCCGCAACGGCGTTGTCAGTCCTGGTACTGCGGGGAGAGCAGCTCGTCGGCCCGCTGCTGTGCGGTGGCGGCGGCCTCGGCGGGATCGACGCCGCTCTCGACGACCTCCATCACCATGTCGACGAGGATCGCCGAGCCGTACAGGTCGCTCAGGTACGGCAGCGACATCTCGTCGGCGCTGGTCACCATGAGCGGGTAGGCGTGCCCGGACTCGAGAGCCTCCCGCTGCACGTCGATCCAGAAGCCCCAGTCCTGCACCTCGGGCAGCGCCTGCCACTCCGGGTCCTCGAACATCGACGGCATGACCGGCAGCAACTGGGTGGGCACCGTGCCGATCCAGCTGAGGTAGTTGTCGTGCTCGTAGAAGAACTTCAGGAAGTCGATGGTCGCGTCCGCGTCCGGGGAGTCCTTGAACACCACGAACGGCTCCGCGTCGAGCTGGGTGATCCAGTCGTCGCCGGAGGGCCCGATCGGACGCGGGCCGTAGACCTGGATGTCCTCCCCCGGCACCAGGTCCGGGGCCTGCTCCTGGAACGTGTACACCGCGCGGCCGAAGGAGTAGATGGTCGCCGCATCGCCGTTCGCGAGGCCGCTCAGGCTGTCCGCGTAGGCGGCGGAGGACCACTCGGGGGCGAGGATGCCGGTGTCCTTGAGCTCCTTCCAGTACTCCAGGACCTCGATCATCTCCGGGGTGTCGATGGTGACGTGGCCGTTCTCGTCGAACAGCGTGCCGCCGTTCGAGCCCAGCCAGAGGTAGAGATCCTCGTTGACGTTGTGCGCGGCGGAGCCGGCGAGCAGGAGCGGGGAGACCCCGGGGTTCGCCTCGGCCACGGCGGACCACTGCTCGATGGACTCCGCCCAGGTGGTGACGTCCTCGGGGGTGCCGGCCTCGGGCGCGTTCGCGTACATGTCGGCGCGGTAGGTGGTGGTGTCGGTGCCCCAGGCGTGCACCACGCCGTAGGTGTGGCCGTCCTCGAGCTCGAACATCTCCTGCAGCTGCGGGAGGTAGTCGCCGTCGAAGGATTCGACGACCTCGTCGAGCGGGAGCAGCAGGTCCTGGCCGTACAGCGTGCGCACGAACATCGGCTCGACGTGAGTGATCTCGGGCAGGTCGCCGGCAGCGAGTGCGGCCTGGAACTTCACCTGCAGGTCACCCCACGCGACCGTCTCCTGGATGATCTCGACGCCGGGGTTGGCCGCCTCGTACTCGTCGATGATCTCCTGCATCGCCTCGACGGTGATGGGGGTGGACTCGGTGTGCCACAGGTTGATGGTGGCGCTGCCGTCTCCTTCGTCGGTGCCGGGCGTGCCCGAGCCCGAACACGCCGTGAGTGCGGCGGTGGTCGCGATCGCCACCGTCGTTACCAAGCGGGCTTTCCTACGCATACGGCCTCCTTGCCGGGTTGGTTCCGCAGCATCGGCGATCGGCACGAAGGCGATGTCGATGCTCCGGTGCCCTCCATCACGGGAGTTCGGAGAGCGTTGTTCGCACACTCTCTAACACCGGTTTCCATCTGTCAAGGCGTCAGTTCGTGCTCGCTCCTTCCTTAATTTGCACCAATTCGGCGATTTCGCGGGCGCGCCGGCACCGTGACTTGACATCTGAAATGGAAACCGGTGTCATCGGTACGGACACCTCAGCTGGAAGGACAGCCCATGCGAGCAGAGTTGCTCTCGGTCGACGACGCCGCGGCGTTGGTCAGGAACGGCGCCACCGTGGCGCTGGCCGCCAACGGCGGCGGGATGCTCGAACCCACCGAGCTGATCGGTGCCATCGAACGGCGCTTCCTGGCGACCTCCTCACCCCGCGCCCTGCACGTGGTGCATGCCCTCGGCGCCGGCGACCGCGCCTCGCGGGGCCTGAACGGCTTCGCCCACGAGGGGATGGTCCGGCGGGTCACCGGCGGGCACTGGACCTGGTCGCCGGCCATGATGCGCCTGGCCGCCGAGGAGAGGATCGAGGCGTACACGATGCCCGCCGGGGTGATCACGCACCTGCTGCGCGAGTCCGGCGCGCGCCGGCCGGGGTTGATCACCCGGACCGGGCTGCACACGTTCGCCGACCCTCGGCTGAAGGGCTGCCGGGCGAACGCGAGCGCGCGCGACGACGTCGTCGAACTGCTCGAGCTGGATGGCACCGAGTACCTGCGCTACCGCCCGTTCACGGTCGACGTCGCGATCATCCGCGGCACCGAGGTCGACGAGCGCGGGAACATCGGCGCCGACGCCGAGCCCGCGACCCTCGACGCGCTCGAGTGCGCCCAGGCCGCCAGAGGCTCCGGCGGGATCGTCATCGTCCAGGTGAAGCGCCGCACCACGGCGCCGCTGGACCCGCGCCGGGTGTTCATCCCGGCCGCGCTCGTGGACTACGTGGTGGTCGTTCCCGAGCAGCGCCAGACCTACCTCACCGAGGAGGACCACACCCTGTTCGACCCGGCGCAGCCGGCACCCGAGGGCGTGCCGGCCGGCTTCACCGACCCGATCCGGGCCGTTGTCGCCCGCCGGGCGGCCATGGAGGTCCGCGCGGGCGACGTGCTCAACCTCGGCTTCGGAATGAGCGCCGACGTGGGCGCTGTACTACGCGAGCAGGGCCGCCTGCACGAGGTGACCCTCGCCGTCGAGCAGGGTCTCTATGACGGCGCCCCGGAACTCGGCGACCTGTTCGGGATGTCCGTCGGGCCGTCCGCGCGGGTCAGCTCCGCGGTCCAGTTCGACTCCTTCGCGACCGGCCTGATCGACGTGACCTGCCTCGGCATGGCGCAGGCGGACCGCCACGGCAACGTGAACGTGTCCGCGTTCGGCGGCAAGGTGATGGGCCCCGGCGGCTTCGTCGACATCAGCCAGTACGCGCGTACCTCCGTGTTCTGCGGCGCCTTCCGCGCGAAGGGCCTCCAGATCGAGCTGCTCGACGGCGGAGCCCGCCTCGTGCGGGAGGGTCAGGTCGCGAAGTTCGTCGCCGACGTCGACGACGTCACCTTCTCCGGGCGCCTCGCCGCTGCCGAGGGCCGGCGAGCCCTGTACGTCACCGAGCGGTGCGTCTTCGAGCTGACCCCGGACGGACTCGCGCTCATCGAGGTCGCGCCCGGACTCGACCTCGAGCGCGACGTCCTCGCGCACCTGCCCTGGCGCCCGATCATGCGGGACGTGCGCCCGATGCCCGCCGAGGTCTTCGCCCCCATCAACCCCGTCCTTCTGGAGCAATCGTGATCATCGAGCACAAGTCCGACCACGTCGTCGTGACACTGGACCGTCCCGCCAAGCGCAACTCGATGGACCTGGACGCGTGGACAGGTCTGCGTGAGGCCGTCGAGTCCGCATCCGGGATCGCGGCCAACCGGGCCGTGGTGATCCGCGGCGACGCCCGCTCGTTCTGCGCCGGCAACGACATCGACTCGATGCGTGACCTGGCCGGCCCGGACGCGGCCGTCGCCTACTTCGTCGACGGGATGCTGCCGACCTTCGCCGCGATGGCCGCCTCTCCCCTGCCGGTGATCACCGTGGTCGAGGGCGCCGCGCTCGGCGGCGGACTGGAGATCGTCGTGGTCAGCGACGTCGTGATCGCCGGGCCGGGCGCCACGTTCGGGCTGCCGGAGACCCGGATCGGCGCGTGGCCGACCGTGTTCCTCGCGGCGGTCCCGTCCTCCTCCACCCGGCGCCTGGCCGCGCGGCTGGCGCTCGTCGGCGACACGATCGGACCCGCCGAGGCGCTGCAGCACGACCTGGTCAGCTACGCCGTCGACGACGTCGACGGGACCCTCGAGCGGGTCCTGGCGGGTATCGGCGCGGCCGCGCCCGACGCAACCGCTCGCAGCAAGCGGTGGCTGAACCGCGAACTGCTCGCGTCCGGCATGCCGGACGCGGCCGCGGCCCTGACCGAGCTCTCGCGCGAGACCCTGCAGGGCACGGAGTTCGGGGAGCGGATGGCGGCGTTCCTGGCGGCTCGGGCGGCACGGGCGGCCCAGCGGGCCGGGGTCCCCGCTTGACCGGGGCGCCGGCACGGCAGTCGAGGGTCCGATGCGACCCCGCACGCACCCTCCCTCCGTTCCGCTGACGCACGATGCGGGTCGGTCCATGCCCGACCCGCATCTTGCGTCAGCCGAACAGGTGCGCTCGTCACTCCCCTGGCGCGAAATGTCGGTCGGTCGGCGCGCGACCCGCATGGTGCGTCAGGGGAATCGACGGCGCCCCGGCGGACCTCAGCGCGCCGCGTCGAGCGCCACCTGGATGACATCCTCCCGATCTGCGAGCAACGCCTGGGCCGCCGTCCTCCCGGTCGCGGCCAGGTAGGCGTCGACCAGCCGGTTGCCGGCGGAGTAGCCCGCGCCCGTCGGCAGGCCGACCGGGGTGGCGCCGTACCGGCGGGCGTGCGCGTCACCGTGCACCCAGGCGGTGAAGTTCTGCATGCCGGTGACGTCGAGCCCGGTGACGACCTTCGCGAACACGGCGTCGTCGGCCAGGCCGGCGAGCCCGATCCGGGTGTAGCCGAGGTCCCCGTACAGCTGCCGCGCGAAGGCGTCGGCCAGCCCTTCGGAGACGACGTGCTCGCCGACCGTCACCGTGGTGGGGTCCCAGACTCGGTTGGCGTAGCGCAGGTTGTGGTTGAGCTCGTGGACCGTGCTCGCCTCGATCCGGGCGAGGTTCTCCTCGCTTGGCCAGAGGTTGAGCCAGAGGTAGCCGGTGACGCTGCCGTTGCCGCTCATCCCGAGGCCGACGTCCATGAAGAGCTCGTCGGCCGGGTTGCCGAGCACGATGAGGACCACGATCTCCTCCGGGACGGTGATGCCCGGAGTCGCCTCGAGCTGGACCGAGAGGGCGTCGGCAAGCGCCTTCTCCACGCGTTCCCATACGTTCGCGTCGGCCATGCGCTCGAGGGCCGGCAGGTAGCGCGCGTCGTCGGTGTCGAGGCGGAACCCGGCGCCGAGGTGATGGAGCTCGACGACGTCCGGCTCGCCCGGGAAGTAGCGGTACATGCCCGCGGCCTGCGCAAGGAACGGGCGAGCGGCCTCGGCGCGCTCGGCGACCGGCAGGCCGAGGACCTCACGCATCGCGGTCAGACTGTCCAGAACGGTGAAGGTCATGTTCTCGACGCTAGGCGTTGACGCGGCGGCAGAGTCAAGCCCCGGACCCGACTCACAGCTCCACTGTCCGGTACACATATACGTTCGGCGTCACCAGCACCCGGCCGTGCGGCGGCCCCTCGAAGCCCGGGACCACCTCGAGCTCGTGCGTGAGGTCGACCACGCGGAGCTCCGCCTCCGACGCCCGCCCGTCCAGGACCAGCGTGACCCGGGTCTGCTGCGCCCCGCGGAGCAGGAACCCGAAGTCCCAAGGGCCACCGTCGCCGTCTGACGCCGGGCCGGGGGCAACGGTGGGCAGGTCGCGCCCCTGCACCGTGGCCGAGACCACGTCGGCGGCGGCCACCCACAGTCCGATCGCGGGGGCGCCGCGGGCCGAGGTCACCTCCAGCACCAGTTCCCGGTGCGTGCCGGTGTCCCGGTCGGAGACCACGGCCACCTCGGGAGCGGGTAGGTCGGCGGCCGTCGCCGGTCCGTTCGCGATGGCACCGCCGCCGAGCCACGGCTGGTCGGCGAGGTCGCTGGACGGGGACGGCAACAGCTGCTCGGACCAGGCGGAGCCGGACGGCGACCACGAGGTCCACATCGCCTCACCGGAGTCGGCGTCCAGGGAGTAGGAGAGCATCTCCTGCCGCGGGTCGGTGCGCCCCTCACCGTTGGCCACGAGCCCGCCGACGGTGGCGACGACCGCCACGGCGAGCAGCGCGGCCGGCACCAGGACACGACGGCGCGACGGCGCCTCCCGCTCAGGCCGCACGAGCCCGGCCGCGTCCACCAGCGGGAGCGCAAGCAGCGCCACCACGGCCACGAACACCGCAGCCAACGGCCCGCCGGTGCCCAGCCCCACGTCGAACATGCCGACCACGGCAGGGAAGAACATGACCGCTGCGGGCAGCAGCCCCACCCCGAGCACGACCGCCCTGGCCCGAGCGGGCAGCCCCGCCCCGATCAGGGCGGCGACGGCCGCCGGGAGCACCGCGACCACCAGCACGAACGCGGCACCGGGCAGAACCAGAGCCAGCCCGAGCCCGGCCAGGGACAGGGTGACGAGCGCGCCCAGCCCGAGTTCGCCGTCGGGCATGACGGGCCGCAGCACCGCCCGCACCCCGAGGATCAGGCCCAGCGCGAGCGCGACCACGCCCACCTGGTAGAACAAGGGCAGGTAGGGCTCGCGCACCACGGCGCTCGCCTGGGCCGGGTCCACGGCCAGCGCGGCCTGCCAGAGCCCGACGGCGGCCGTCGCCACGAGCGGCAGGCTCGCCGCAGCCGTGGCTACTCCGAGCGCGACCCGCGGCAGACCCACCTCCCGGCGACGTCGTGCGCACGCCACCGCCGCGAGCGCGAGCAGCACGGTGAGAGCAGCCAGCGGCAGCTCGAGTCCCTCCGGCACGCGCAGCAGACCCCACGGGAGGGACGTGACCACGTCAGCGCCGCCGTCGGGCAGTCGGGTCAGGTCCGCCCCCGCGGCCGCGCGGGCGAAGGCGAGGGTGCCGGCGCCCATCTCCTGCAGGGAGGCGGCGCTGAGGTGCTCGAGATCGTCCAGCGGCGAGTGGTAGTAGGCGCCCGCACCGGTGATGGCGGTGTCGAATCCGGCGATCCCTCCGGCGGCGAACCGGGTCAGGTCGGTGTCGTTGGGCAGGAGCGCGAACAGTGCGTCGGAGAACGAGTCCACCACCGGCCGGGGTGTGTGCGCGAGCAGGTCGAGCAACATCCCGTTCGGCTCGGTGAGGCGCACCGATGCCGGCGACCCACCGGCGCCCCGGGCCTCCAGGTTCACGAGCACCGCGGGTCCCAGCTGCTCCGCCCGGTCGTGGACGAACGCCTCCGCGCCGAGCAGCCCGGGCTCCTCGGCGTCCGTGAGCAGCACCATCACGTCGTTGCGTGGCGCGTCCCCGGCGGTCAGCGCCCGCGCGGACTCCAGGGCGGCGGCGATCCCGAGGCCGTCGTCGGCAGCCCCGGGCGAGCCGGGCACCGAGTCGTAGTGCGCGGCGAGGATGACGGTGCCGGTCGGGTCGGTGCCGGGCAGGGTGGCGACCACGTTGGACACCGTGGCCATCGACGCTGCCGCCGGGTTCTCGTCAAAGGCGCCGACGGACTCGTGCACCTCTGTCTCCCAACCGAGCGGATCGAGTTCGGCGACCAGCTGCGCGCGGGCGTGCGCGTGCGCCGCCGAGCCCGGCGTGCGGGGGTCGGGCCCGAGCTGCTCGAGCAGCGCCACGCCGCGGGCAGCGCTGAACTGCGTGGCGGGGGCATCCGCCGGCGCCGGACCAGCCGGCATCGCGGCGATCGTCGCCACCGTGCCCGCGGCCGCCACCGCGGCGAGCATGATGGCCGCCGTCCTTGTCCTGCGCACTCTGGGTTGCTTCTCCATACCCTGACTCCCGCCGTCGTGACAGCGCCGAAGCGGCGCCGTCGCCACGCTAGGCGGGGTGGGGAGCCAGCGGATCGGCGCAAAGTGCCGAACCGGACTCGGTCATCAGAGGCAGGTGGTTCGCCGCGGCTCAGTCGAAAGTGGCAGGCCGCGCGAGTTTGGACCACGGTGCGGATGGTGACGACGATCAGCCGTGCGGGACACCATGCACCGAGGCCCCGCGCACGTCCTTGCGGTACTGGCCCGGCGATCTCCCGGTCACGCGCTTGAACGCGACGCCCATGTACTCGCTGTGACTGAACCCCAACCGCTCGGCGACCTGGGGCAGTGTCAGGTCCGTGGTCGACAGCAGTTCGGCCACTCGTTCCATCCGAACCCGCGTGATCTCGGCATGGACCGTGCGCCCGAGGATCCGCACGAATCGTTGGTCGAGGGCACGGCGCGACGAGCCCACGTGCCGCAGGACGTCACCCACGCTCACTTCGCCGTGCGCGCGATCCCGGACGAACCGCAGGGCCGCCACCACCTGTGGGTCATCGACCGAGAGGATCTCCGACGACTGTCGCGCCACGATCCGAACCGGTGGGATGAGCCGTAGGCCCGGCTCCAGCGCCTCGCCCGTCATCATCCGGTCGAGCATCGCCGCCGCGAGGTAGCCGGTCCGCGTGGTGTCCGGCTGGATGCTCGACAGCGACGGCGAGGTCAGCGTCGCGATCAGCTCGTCGTTGTCCACGCCGAGCACGGCCACCGCGTCCGGAACCGGGATGTCGGCCAACCTGCAGGCTTCGAGGATCTCCTGCCCGGCGATGTCGTAGCAGCCCAGCACGCCGACTGGCTTCGGCAGGTCCTGGAGCCAGCCGGCCAGCCATTGCCGGTCCCGCGACCGCATCCCCGACCGTTGCATCGCGAACATGTGTGCCTGCCCACCCCGCTCGGCGACATGGTGCACGAACCGCTCCCCGCGCGTCCGCGACCACCCGAACCGCTCGTCGCCGCAGAACGCGAACTCATGCAGCCCTCGTTCGGCGAAGTGCTCCACCGCGATTCGCGCGATGTCGTCGTCGTCGGTCTCGGCGCCCGGCAGCTCCGGCACCAACCTGGCGGCCGAGAGATCCACGGTCGGCAGCCCCAGTTGCCGCACCAGTTCCGCCGTCTCGGTGTTCTCGACCCGGGCGATCAGCCCGTCCCCCTGCCAGCCCTCCAGCCAGGAGAAGTCGGTCTCGTTGCGGCTGTGCTCAGCCAGGTACAGCGACCAGCCGTGGTGCGCCCGCACGTACGTCTGGATCCCGGCGAGCAGCCCACGCGCGTACGCGTTCGACGTCTCGATGAGCAGCGCGACCTGGCGCACCGGATGAGAGCCGGCACTCATGCCAGAACTCGAAGGAACTCGGCTATATATCGCATCGCACCCGCCCGGCCCGCCTCCCTAACATGGAGGCAGACCACAGCGGCAGTCCGCCCAGCAACGACGCCCCCGCCATCCCATGAACCTCCCGACGACTCCGACCGAGTAATTTTTCTCATGGGAGCACATAATCCCATCGGGTGTGCCTCGGCACCAGCACCCGCACCTGTCAGCAACGACGCGAACGGGAACCACATGACCACCACCACGTTGGAAGGCCAACGCCTCACGGCTCCGTCCGAACCACCACGACGGCGCCCGGCCGGTCGACGCGCGATCGCCCCCTACCTCTTCCTGACGCCTTGGCTCATCGGCCTGCTCGCGTTCGTGGTCGGGCCGATGATCGTCTCGCTCTACCTGTCCATGACGGACTACAACTTCCTGCAGGACCCCACGTTCATCGGGTTCGACAACTACGTCCGGATGTTCACCAGCGACCCCCGCTACCTCGCCTCCGTCGGCGTGACAGCGGTCTACGTGCTGGTCTCGGTGCCACTGCAGCTGGCCTTCGCCCTCGGACTGGCGCTCCTGCTCGACCGTGCGATCGCGGGCATCGCGATCTACCGCGCGGTCTTCTACCTGCCCTCGCTGATCGGTTCGAGCGTCGCGGTGGCGGTGCTGTGGCGGACCGTCTTCGGTGCCGACGGCCTGGTCAACTCGGCGCTCGGCCTGCTCGGGATCGAGTCCAGCCGCAGCTGGGTCGGCAATCCCGACACCGCGCTCATGACGATCATCGCCCTCAACGTGTGGACCTTCGGATCGCCGATGATCATCTTCCTCGCCGGACTGCGGCAGATCCCGCGCTCCTACTACGAGGCAGCCGAGGTCGACGGTGCCGGCCCGATCCGGCGGTTCCTCAACATCACCGTCCCGTTGCTGACGCCGATCGTGTTCTTCAACCTGATCCTGCAGACGATCTACGCCTTCCAGGCGTTCGTGCCCGCCTACATCGTCAGCAACGGCTCCGGTGGCCCGGCCGACTCCACGCTCTTCTACACGCTCTACCTCTACCAGCAGGGCTTCACGAGCTTCCAGATGGGCTACGCCTCGGCGATGGCGTGGGTGCTGCTGGTCGTCATCGCGATCGTCACCGGCCTCAACTTCCTGCTCTCCAAATACTGGGTCTTCTACGGGGACGGTGACCGATGAGCGCCGCCGACCTCGCCGACGCCCCGCGGCGCCAGAGCTCGCTCACCCGACGCGTCGCGATGCACGTGCTGCTGATCCTGCTCGCGCTCGGGATGCTGTACCCGCTCCTGTGGATGATCGTCAGCTCGTTGCGGGACAACTCCGCGATCTTCAGCGACGCCTCGCTCACGCTGCGCAACCTCAGCCTCGACAACTACGCCCGCGGCTGGGACGCCCAGCAGAACTCCTTCGCCACCTACTTCGGCAACAGCTTCCTGATCACCGGGCTCGCGATCGTCGCGAACATCGCCGCCTGCTCCCTCACCGCCTACGCCTTCGCCCGCATGACGTTCCGCCTGAAGGCGCTCTTCATGGCGATCCTGCTCGGCACGATCATGCTGCCCGAGCATGTGACGATCGTGCCCCAGTACGTGCTCTTCTCCGAGCTCGGCTGGCTCAACACCTTCCTGCCGCTGACGGTGCCGAAGTTCTTCGCCACCGAGGCCTTCTTCGTCTTCCTCATCGTGCAGTTCATGCGCGGCATCCCCCGCGACATCGACGAGGCGGCCGCGCTCGACGGCTGCGGCCCGTTCCAGACCTACTCGCGCATCATGCTGCCGCTCATCACGCCGGCGTTGGCGACGACGGCGATCTTCTCCTTCATCTGGACCTGGAACGACTTCTTCCGCCCGCTGATCTTCCTCACCGACAACAGCCTCTTCACGGTCCCGCTGGCGGTGCGGCTGTTCGCCGACATCGGCGGTACCGACTGGGGCGCCCTGTTCGCGATGTCGGTGCTCTCGCTGCTGCCGATCTTCATCTTCTTCGTCTTCGGTCAGCGCTACCTGATCCGCGGTATCGCGACGACGGGGCTGAAGTGATGGCGGCGGAGAAGGTGCGCGTGGCCGTCGTCGGCGCCGGAGCGTTCGGTCAGGCGCACCTACGGGCCTACGCCCAGCTAGACCGGGCCGACGTCGTCTGGGTGTGCGACCCCGACGTCGACGCAGCCCGGCGGGCGGCCACCGAGTTCGGCGTCCCGAACGTTGCCACCGACCTGGAGGCCGTGCTGGCCGATGACGGCGTCCATGTGGTCGACCTCGTCACCCCGGTCGCGCTGCACGCACCGCAGGCGACGGCAGCGCTCGAGGCCGGTCGCTCGGTGGTGTGCGAGAAGCCGATGGCGCTCGACCTGCCGGAGGCGCTCGCGCTCGCCGAGGTGGCCGCGTCCTCGCCCGGTGAGCTGCTGGTCAAGTACCACCAGCGCTTCGACCCCGTACACGAGCGGATGCGGGACCTTCTCGCCGAGGGCACCCACGGCACCGGGCTGGTCGCCCACATCGAGATCCTCGGCGACCACCTCGCCGCCCTGCGCTCGCGCGAACACTGGCGGGGCGACCCGCGCCTGACCGGCGGCGGCTGCCTCTTCGAGTCCGGCTCGCACCTCATCGACCTTGCCCACTTCTGGTTCGGTCCGGCCGCACGCGTGACCGCGACCACCCACCAGCTCGCGGCCGCCAACCCGGACAAGGGCGAGGACACCGCCACCCTCGTCGTCCAGTTCGCGAGCGGGGCCGTCATGACCCTGGTCGGGTTCTGGGGGGCTCCGGGATGGGACTGGCGCAAGGAGGTCTTCACCTCCCACCAGGCCCGGCTGTCGGTCGAGACCGGCGCCAGCAACGCACTGCGGCTGCGCGGCCGGGACGGCACCGACCAGGTACTCGCCGTCGAGGAGGACTGGTTCGCCCGTTCCGTGCGCCGCTCGCTCGCTCACGCGCTCGACTGCGCCGCCGGAGACGCTGCACCGCAGGTCACCGTCGACGACGCGCTCGCCTCGATGCGCACCCTCGACGCGGCCTACCGCTCGGCACGAGAGGGGCGGACCGTTGAACTGGCGTGAGGCCACCGTCGCGGACCTGCTCCGGGGGTCCACGAGCGGGCGGCCGGAGACGGCGGCCGCGCGCCCGCAACGGCGCCCCGCCCGGCCCGCCGTCCCCCGCGCCCCGTTCGCCGAACGGTTGCTCGACGGCACCCGAACCGTGGCGCTGCTCGCCGTGGTCAGCGTGATCGTCCTCGCGCTCGCCGTCGGTGTGGTCACGCTGTTGCCCGGTCTCGCCGCCGGGTCACGCCTGCTCGCACAGGATCGGGCCGGTCACCCGGTCCGCCCGCTCCGCGACCCCCTCACGCTCGTGCGACGGACGGCGGCGACCACGTGGCCGATCAGCGTCGCCGTCGCCCTCGGCCTCGTCGCGGTGACGGCCAACCTCCTCTTCCTCGGACAGCAACCGAGCACCCTCGCCGCCGCGCTCGTGGCCGTGAACCTGGCCGTCGTCGCGCTCTGCGGCTGGTGGACCGCCGCCTGCGCCCGTGAACTCGCGGACGATCCCCTGCTCGCCCGATCGGACCTGATCCGGCGTGCCACCGCCCGGGCCCTGGGCTTCGGCCGCTGGCACGTGGCCCTCGCCCTCGCCGTGGTCGCCGGTGCGGGGCTCGTACTCGTCAGCCCGCTCCTCGCCGCCCTGTTCGCCCCGGCGCTCGCTCTGCTCGCCGGCCGGCTCGCCGACCCCACCCCAACCCCACCCGCCCGAGAGGTGACTTCGTGACCATCCCCCTCCGCCTGGCCTTCCTCGGCGTGACCCACCCGCACGCCGCCGCCTGGGCCGATGCCGCCCGCACCGACCCGCGCACGACCATCGCGACCGTCCACGACGCCGACTCCGACGCCGGCCGCACCTTCGCGGCTCGGTACGACGCCGACGCCGTGGCCTCGGTGACCGACGCGCTGCGTGCGGTCGACGCCGTCGTGGTCGACGGGCGCAACGACGAGGCCGTCGGGTACGCGCACGCCGCGATCGACGCCGGTCTGCCGGTCTTCGTCGAGAAGACCGGCGCACGGACCGCCGCCGACCTGGCCGAGGTCGGGGCGCGTGCCCGCGAGGCCGGCCTCGTCAGCCAGATGGGCTATTTCGCCCGATACTCCGACTCCGTCGAGCGCGCCGCGCGGACGCTGGCCGACGGCACCCTCGGAGAGCTCTACCTGGCCCGGTTCCACTCCGCGATCCCCCACCAAGCATGGCGCACGATGGCGCACTGGTTCGCCGACGGCACGAACGTCGTCACGCCGTTCATGGAGGCCGGCTGTCACATGGTCGACGTCGTCCGGCACCTGCTCGGCGAGCCGAGCGACATCCGCGCGACCCGCGTCCGTCGACCCGGCACCCCCAGCCCGGGTGAGGATGCGCTCGCCGCGACGATGCGCATCGGCGGCGCGGTCGTCACCATCGACTTCACCGCCCACGAGGCCGACCCGTGGAACACGGGCTGGGGCGGCGAACTCTTCGGCGACACCGCCACGCTCCGCTTCCACGTCACCCCCGCCCGCACGGCGCTCGGCACCGGGACACACGTCCCGGAGGTGGTCTCCCCGGTGGCGACCGACGACGCCGACGCCATCGCGGCGTGCATGGCCGCCGAGAACGTCGAACTGATGCGACGCGGGATGGCCGCCTTCATCGACGCCGTGCACGGCACCGCCCCGAGCCCGGTCGACGTCGCCGACGGCGCCCGCACGCTCGCCGTCATCGAGGCGGCCCTGGCCTCCTGCGATCTCCCTGGGACCGACCCAGCAGTCCACCCCACGTCCGCCTCAGCCGCCGCTCGATGACCTGATCGCCGGCGGCACAACACCACCACCCCCCGCATCACCCGACCCGGTCGCGACGACGCGACCTTCCGAGAGGAACGACCATGATCAGCAGAAGACTCCTGCTCCAGTCCACCGGTGTTGCGTTCGGCGCCGCCGCGATCGGCGCCACCGCCGCCTGCGGGCAGGGCGGCGGCAACACCGGCCCCGAGGACGACGACGCGCCCAAGGACATGCGCTTCGCCTGGTGGGGGCATGAGGAGATGAACCGCACCACCACCGAGGCGATCGAGCTCTACAACAGCCGGTCGGAGAACGTCACCATCACCGGCGAGAACGCGTCCTGGGATGACTTCTGGGACCGGATGGCGACCCAGATCGCGGGCGACAACGGCCCGGATGCGATGCAGATGTCGAACCAGATGATCGTCGACTACGCCCAGCGTGGTGCGCTGCTCGATCTCGAGGAGTACATCGGCGACGTCATCGACACCAGCACCTGGAACGAGGACCTGCAGTCGTACGGCGTGATCGACGGCATCCGCGCCGGTGTCCCGATCAGCACCGACGGCTTCACGGTGCTGGCCGATCGCGACCGGGTCGAGGAACTCGGGCTGTCGCTGCCCGATGAGGGGTGGACCTGGGACGACCTGGCCGAGCTCGCCCTGGCGATCCGCGAGGCTGGCGGCGGCGACCTGTACGGCATGTCCGACGGGTCCGGGCGCTACGAGCTGCTCGAGCCCTGGGTACGCGGCCGCGGCAAGCGGTTCTTCAACGCCGAGGACAGCCCGGTCACCCTCGGTTTCGAGAAGGAGGACCTCGCCGAGTTCTGGGAGTGGTGGGCCAGCATGCGGGCCGACGGCGGCTGCGTCACCCCCGACATCGAAGCCGAGAACCTCAGTCACGAGACCAGCCCACTCGTCGGGGGCCGCGCACCGCTGTACTTCACCACGACGAGCGAGCTCACCGGTGTCCGGGCGTTGATGGAGTCGTCGATCCAGGCGTTGCCGATGCCCGACACCGCGGGCGGCTCCAAGCCGGCGAACTTCGTGCGGCCGAACCTCTTCATGAGCGCCTGGGCCGGCACCCCCTACCCGACCGAGTGCGCACGGTTCCTCGACTTCTGGATCAACGACCCGGAGGCCGTGGAGGTCATCGGCAACTCCCGCGGCGTGCCCCCGAGCCCCGAGGCAGCCGCCCTCGTCGAGGACGAGCCCGATGCCTCCGGTCTGCGCACGCCCTCGGAGTACCTCGCGCTCATCACCGAGATCGGCTCGCCGATGGACTACCTGACCCCGCGCTCCGGCCGTGACGTCTACCAGCTCCTCGGCCGTGTCGCCGAGGAGGTCCGCTTCGGCCAGACCGACATCCCGACGGCGGTCGACAGCTTCTTCGACCAGGCCGCCTCGACCCTCGCCTGACCTCAGACCCGTACCACCCATCCAGAAGGAGAACCATGCGTTTCAGCAACAAGGTCGCCGTCGTCACCGGTGGCGGCGCCGGCATCGGCCGACAGACCGTCAACATCCTGGCCGCGGAGGGGGCGATCGTCGTCGTCGCGGACTTCGACGCCGAGCGCGCCGAGAAGGCACGTGCGGCGGCACTGGAGCTCGGCGCGCCGGACGCGGCCGCCATCCAGCTCGACATCGCGTCGGAAGAGGACGCGATCGCGTTGGCGGCGCTGTGCCGGGACCGGTTCGGCGGCGTCGACGTGCTCGTCAACAACGCGGCGGCGCGGGTCTACGGCCCGGTGACCGAGGCCACGCTCGAGTCCTGGAAGTTCATCACCGACGTCAACCTGATCGGCCCGGGTCTCACCTGCAAGCACCTCATCCCGCTGATGGAGGGACGCGGCGCGTCGATCGTCAACATCTCCTCGGCGAACGGCGTCGTCGGGCGACCGGGAATGGCGCAGTACGACGCCACCAAGGCGGGCGTGCTCGGCCTCACTCGCTCGCTCGCCTGCGACCACGCCGACCAGGGCATCCGGGTCAACGCCATCCTGCCGGGGCCGACACTGACCGACTTCCACAAGGACCGCGCAGCCGAGGCCGGCCGCGAGATCGACCCGACCATCACCGAGCCCCACGAGGGCGGCCCGGGCGTGCTGCGCCGTCAGGGCCGGCCGGAGGAGATCGCGCACGCGGTCGCCTTCCTCGCGAGCGACCATGCCTCCTACATCACCGGAGCGTGCCTGTCGGTCGACGGCGGCCTGGCTGCGCTGTCCGGCAGGCTCGGATGAGTCACCTCGGTTCGTCGACGGCGGCGCTCGGGGGCATCCCGTGACGGTTCGGGTGGCCCTGGTCGGGCTCGGGTTCGGCGCCGAGTTCATCCCGATCTACCAGGCGCACCCGGACGCCGAGCTCGTCGCGATCTGCCAGCGTGACCAGGGCAAGCTCGACGCGATCGGGGAGGCCTTCGGCGTCGAGCGGCGGTACACCTCCTACGAGGACCTGCTGCGTGACGACGAGATCGACGCCGTCCACCTGAACACGCCGATCCCCCTGCACGCCGATCAGTCGGTGGCCGCGCTCGAGGCCGGCAAGCACGTCGCCTGCACCGTGCCCATGGCGACGTCGGCGGAGGACTGCGCTCGGGTGGTCGCCGCCGCCGACGCGAGCGGGCGGACGTACATGATGATGGAGACGGTCGTCTACTCGCGTGAGTTCCTGCACGTGCAGCGGCTCTATCGCGAGGGCGAGCTCGGGCGCCTGCAGTTCCTGCGCGGGGCGCACCACCAGGACATGACGGGCTGGCCCGACTACTGGGCGGGCCTACCACCGATGCACTACGCCACGCACGCCGTCGGACCGCTGCTGGCCCTGGCCGGCGCACCCGCGGACACCGTGACGTGCGTCGGGTCCGGGCGGATCCCCGAGGAGCTCGCGGCCCGGTACGGGTCACCGTTCGCGGTGGAGAGCGCGCACATCACGGTTCGGGACAGCGACCTCGCCGCCGAGGCCAGCCGGTCACTGTTCGCGACGGCCCGCGAGTACGTGGAGAGCTTCGACGTGTACGGCTCACTCGCGTCGTTCGAGTGGGCGCAGACCGAGGCGAGCGAGCCGGTGCTGTTCCGCGGGGAGGAGGCCTCCGCGCTGACGGTGCCGGACTACGCCCACCTCCTGCCCGACGAGATCCGGGCGTACACCACGCGCGGTGTATACGATGCGGAGAATGCGCACCTCTCGTTCGCGCAGGGCAGCGGGCACGGAGGCTCGCACCCGCACCTCGCCCACGAGTTCGTGCGGAGCCTTGTCGAGGGTCGGGCACCGTCGATCGACGCTCGGACGGCGGCGAACTGGACGTCGGTCGGCCTGCTGGCCCACGAGTCGGCGATGCAGGGCGGCGCAACCCTCGCGCTGCCTCGGTTCTAGGCGGCGAGCACGCCTGCCGTGAGCGCTCGGGGTGGGTCCGGCACCGAGAGGGCGGTCCACCCCGAGCGGCCCCGGCTCGGCGGCGCCGGCCTGCTGCGGCAGCCGGTGCGGCAACAGAGCCTGCGGCACTCCAACCTCGCTCTCGTCGCGTCGCACATCTTCACCGCCGACGAGCCGGTGTCGCGCGCACAGATCGTCGCCGCGAGCGGGCTGACGCGGGCCACCGTGTCACGCCTGGTCGAGGCGCTGCTCGCCGCTGCCGTGGTCGAGGAGCGGGAGGCGCCGCCGTCGCGGGGCGCGGGACGGCCGGTGCGACCGCTCGCTCCGGCCGCCGGCACGCACGTCGCGCTCGGGCTCGAGGTCAATACGACGAGCCTCGGCGGGTGCCTGGTGGATCTGGCCGGGAACGTGGTGGCCGAGCGCGTCGTCGACGGCGACTTCTTCGCCAGCGACCCGACGGCGGTGCTCGCCGACCTCGTGACGCTCGCCGAAGCGCTGCTGACCGGGCCCACGGCGAGCGGGCGACGCCACGTCGGCTCGCACGTGTCACTGCCCGGGGCGGTCGACAAGGGAACGATCGTCGTGGCCCGCAATCTCGGCTGGCACGACGTCGACATCCTCGGCCGGCTGGGCGAGAACTCCCGGCTTGGTGAGCGACCGCTCCGGCTCGGCTCGGTCGGCCCGATGTCGGCGCTCGCCGAGAGCCGCTACCGGGAGACGTCCAGCGGCGGCGGCTCCTTCGCGTGGGTGTCGGGCGACAACAGCATCGGGTCCTCGATCATCGTCGACGGTCAGCTCATCACCGACGTCAAGGGCTGGGACGGGAACGTCGGCTCGATCCCCGTCGGCGGCACGGTCGTGGGTGGACGGCCACTCGAACGGCACCCCCTCGACGACTACGTCGGTCGCCGTGCGCTGCTCCGGCGCGCCGGCCTCCCGACGACGACCACCATCGACGAGCTCGCGGACCTCGCCCACGCCGGGACCGAACCCGCCCTCAACGCGGCGCTGGCCGATGCCGGCGCGGCCCTCGGGGAGGTGGTCGCGACGATGATGACGCTGGTCAGCACCCCGGTCGTCGTGTTCGGCGACACCCTCGCCGCCATCCTGCCGTTCGTCGCCGAGCAGATCGACGTGGCGCTGCGGCAACGACTCCCGGCCGGCCACGTCGTGCGACCCCTGCTCGAGGCGTCGATCACGTCCTCACACGCCGCCATGCGCGGCGGCGCGCTCAGCATCCTCGAAGAGGCGCTCGCCGACGCGGAACGATGGCTGGTCAAGCCTGACGTCCTGAGCGGCTGATCGGCTCGACTCCGCTCGCGACGCCTCCGACGGCGCGACCTCAGCCCTCCGCGCGGATGTCGCCCACGATGACCACACGTATCGCCACACCGTCGACGGTCGCCGGAATCTGCTCGGCGGCCTGCTCGTCGCGCACGTTCACCCGGACGCCGTACCCGGCCGGCGCGCGCTCCAGGCCCACACCGACGACTCCGTCCCGCTCGCCGGCCTCTGCGGCCAGTCGCTCCTTGGCCGCCCGCGCCTCGGCGAGATCGCTCACCGCGGGCTCACACCAGCGTCGCGTCGAGCGCGGCCAGCACCGTCTCGATGGGGTTGAGGTAGGTCAGCCCGGTCCCGCTCGGGCCACCGGTCTCACTGCCCGCGAAGAGCAGCCCGACGGCGCGCACTCCGTCCACGAGGTACACGAGCGACCCGCTGTCGCCACCCTGGGAGAACGGCCCGTCGCCGGTGGACTCCACCTCGATCTGGTCGTCGAACCGCAACTGGCCCAGGCCCTCCCCATACTCGATGACGAGCCCGTCCAGCTCGATCGCGCTCACCCGTCCGTCGGTGACGCCGGTGGTGCGGCCGACCTTCTGGACCGCCTCCTCACCCTCCACGACCGCCGTGCCGGTCAGCGTCCCGGCCGGGTAGGTGGCGTCGAACTCGACGTCCTGGAGCGAGGCGAGCGCCGCGTCCACGGTCGCCGGCTGCCCGGGTGCCAACGGCACCACGGCCGCGAGCGAGCCGATCCGGTCCTGCGGTGACCGACCGCCGTCGGCGGGGCCGGGCTGAACGATGGCGTCGCCGAGTTCCGCGGACGGTGAGCCCGCCAGAACGTGGAAGTTCGAGAGAACGTACGCGACGCCGTCGGGCAGGGTGACGAACGCACCGAGGGTGCCGGCGGTCACCGCGACGTGAGCGATCGAGATCCCCGGCCGCAGCGGGCGCACCCGGCCCGTCTCCCCCATGGTCAGCGCGGTCGGCACGACCGGCCCGACGGACAGCGCCCGCACCCGCCCGACCGCACGCACGTCGGCGTCGGGCCCGAGCTCGGCCGCGAGCCCCTCCGCCCGAGCGACGATCCGCTCGTCACTCTGGTCGTAGCGCACCGCGACACCGAAGCCGGCCGCGGTGCGGGTCGCGATGCCGACGGCGAACGGCCCGAACCCGGGCGTGGCCATGGCGCCGAGCTCGCTGGAGAGCCACTCGCTCACCGAAGCGATGACCTGTCCCTTGACTTCACGTGCCTCGTCGAGATCCATGCGTCCCAGTCTGCGCGCCGGGTCCGACAACCGCCTCCCACGGACGCCCAATCAGGGGCACCCGGTCCCCGTAGGCTGGCCCGATGCCCCTCCTCGGCACGAAGTTGCACGTGCCGTCGCCACGCCGGGAGCTCGTCGCGCGGTCGCGTCTGACCGACCGCCTCCGAACGCCCGACGGCGCGGCGCCGCGGCTCGTGCTCGTCGCCGCACCCGCGGGCTTCGGCAAGACCACGCTGTTGTCCCAATGGCTGGCCGGCGCCGCGTCCACGAGGGTCGCGTGGCTCTCCCTCGACGCGGCCGATGCGGACCCGCGCCGCTTCCTCACCCACCTCCTCGCCGCCGTGCAGCGAACCAGTCCGGAGACCGGGGCCGAGGCGATGGCACTGCTGGACGCCACCGGCGCTACCGTCCCCACCGAGCAGGTCCTCGTCGGCCTCGTCAACGACCTCGACGCCCTGCCCGGCCACACCGTCATCGCCCTCGACGACTACCACGTCATCGACGACGAGCCCGTGCACGAGGCGATGACGTTCCTGCTCGACAACCTCCCGCCGCAGGTCACCCTCGCGATCACGACCCGTTCGGACCCGCCGCTGCCCCTGCCACGCCTGCGCGCCCGCGGCGAACTGCTCGAGCTCCGCTCCGCCGACCTGCGATTCACCGAGACCGAGGCGACCACCTTCCTCACCGACGTGATGGGACTCGACCTCCAGCCGCACCACATCACCGCGCTCGAGGCACGCACCGAGGGCTGGGCCGCCGGACTGCAACTGGCCGCGCTGTCCGCACGCGCCCGGTCCGACGCCGAGGCCGGTGACCTGGACGGCTTCGTCGACGCGTTCGCCGGCAGCCACCGGTTCGTCCTGGACTACCTGATGGAGGAGGTCGTCGACGCCCAGCCCGATCACGTGCGCGCGTTCCTGTTCGACACCTCCGTCCTGGGCGAGCTCACCGGGCCGCTGTGCGACGCCATCACCGGCCGCACCGACGGGCACGCCACCCTCGCAGCCCTCGAGCGCGCCAACCTGTTCGTGATCCCGCTCGACGACGAGAGGCGCTGGTACCGCTATCACCACCTGTTCGGCACCGCCCTCATGGCCCGGCTCACCGCGCATGACCCGGACCGGGTGGCGCGGCTGCACCGGGCGGCGGCGGCCTGGTATGCGGGTCAGGGCAGGCTGGCCGACGGCGTCCCGCACGCTCTCGCGGGCGGCGACCCCGAGCTGGCGGCCGAGTTGGTCGACCTGGCCGTCCCGGGACTGCGGCGCCGACGCGAGGACCGCGCCCTGCGGGACTGGACCCGCGCGCTGCCCGGGGACGCCGCCCGCCGCCGGCCGTTGCTCGCCGCGTCACTGGCCTGGGCGTACCTGTCCGAGGGGAACCTCGCCGGCGTCGAGACGTGGCTGGACGCCGCCGAAGAAGCGATGCGCTCCGACCGCTCGGCCGGCCCGGACGGCGGCGTGCTTCCGGCAGACCTCCTCCGTGACCGTGAGAACGAACTGCAGGCCCTGCCCTCCCTGCTCGCGGTCTACCGGGCCTCCATCGCCCAGGCCAGCGGTGACATCACCAGCACGGTCGCGCACGCCCGGCGCGCCCTCGAACTGGCCGGCGAGGATCACATGTCGCGGGCCGCCGCGGCGGGCTTCCTCGGCATGGCGGCGTGGGCCGCCGGTGACCTCCCGACCGCCGTCGACATCTTCGCCGAGGCGGTCCGCAGCATGCGTGCCGCCGGGAACGTCGCCGACTCCCTCGGCGCCACCGTCGTCCTGGCCGAGCTGTGGTTGGGTCAGGGCCGGCCCGACGAGGCCGAGCGCCTGTACCGCCGCGCCCTCGAGACCGCCGAGCAGCACCCGGGGCTGTCGACCACCGGTGACCTGCACGTCGGCCTGGCGGGTGTGCTCTGCGAGCGGGGTGACCTCGACGGCGCGGCGCGGCACCTCCACACGGCCAGGGACCTCGGCGAGGCAGCATCCCTGCTGGAGAACCGGCACCGCTGGTTCACCGCGAGCGCCGGCGTACGTCGTGCACGTGGCGACTGCGACGGTGCGGTCGACCTGCTCGACGCTGCCGAACCGCTCTTCATGCCGGGCTTCTTCCCCGATGTCCACCCGATCCCGGCGGCTCGCACGCGCATCCGGATCGCGCAGGGCAGGCTGGACGACGCCCGCGCCTGGGCCCGCACGCACCACCTCACAGCCGACGCCGAACCCGCCTACCTGGACGAGTTCGACCAGCTCACCCTGGCCAGGCTCGAGGTCGCCGACGCCCGGCCCGACGGCGGGGCTGCTTCGTTGCGCGACGTCACCGACCGGTTGGGTCGCCTCGCGTCGGCCGCCGAGTCGGCCGGGCGGACCGGCAGCGTCATCGACGCGCTCGTCGTGCGCGCGCTCGCACGGCACGCGGCCGGCGACCTCAACGCCGCGCTCAGCGACCTCGGACGTGCCCTGACGCTCGGCGTGCCGGCCGGGTACCGGCGACTGTTCCTCGACGAGGGCGAGCCGATGCTCGAACTGCTGCGGGCCGCCGTCGCCCGCCCCGACCGGGCCGCACCGGCGCGCGAACTCCTGGACGCCGTCGGGCAGGACGCTGCAAGCGAAGCGGCGCCGGCCGCCGAACCCCGCGACGACCAGCTCAGCGACCGTGAACTCGAGGTGCTGCGCCTGCTCGCGACCGACCTGACCGGCCCCGAGATCGCCCAGCGGCTGTTCGTCTCCGTCAACACCCTGCGCACCCACACGAAGCACATCTTCACCAAGCTCGGCGTGAACACTCGCCGCGCCGCCGTCCGGCGGGCCACCGAACAGGGTCATCTCTAGCCGCACCTCTGCGGCTCGGACGATCACCACCTCGATCACATCGTCTGGTGATGTGCCCTCACCACCTCGCTCCATAGCGTCTGGAACATCGCCGGACTCCCCCGGCCCGGATCACACGGAGCACACCATGACCATCACCAGCACGGGCCTGACCAAGGCCGCCGGCGTCGCGGCAGCGACCGCTGGAGCCATCTTCGTCGCCGTCCAGATCAACCACCCGCCGATGGTCGCCGCCTCGGTGGAGACCACCGAGTGGGTCGTCCGGTCCACGGCCAAGGCGGTGATGTCGGCGCTCGCACTGGCCGGCATCACCGGCATGTATCTGCACACCCGCCGCCGCGCCGGCTGGCTCGGCCTGGTCGGCTACCTGCTCTTCGCCGCCGGATACCTGGCCATGTTCGCCACCGAGGTCATCGCTGCGACCGTTCTGCCGACGGTGGTCGGCGTCCAGCCCGGGTACGTCAACGACGTGCTCGTCTCGGCCGCCGGCGGCACCCCCGCCGGTGACATCGGCGGCCTGCAGACCCTGCTGAACCTCTCCGGCGTCGGGTACCTGCTCGGCGGGCTCACGTTCGGCATCGCGCTGTTCCGCGCCGGCATCCTGGCCCGCTGGGCGACCATCCTGCTCGCCGTCGGCGCTGTCGGCACCGCCGCCCTCGCCGTGCTGCCCGAGGGCTTCAACCGGCCGCTCGCAGTCCCGGTCGGCATCGCGCTGATCGGCCTCGGCGTCTCGCTCTGGCGCTGCGTGGACCGCTCCCCCGCCCCGACGGCCTCCCTCGCCCCGGTCCGTGAGCCTGCGGTCCCATGAACTCCGCAGCAATGACCAGAGCCCGGCCGGTCGGCTCGCCATCCCGGGCGGCCGGCTGGCCGGTCCCGGTCGCCCTCATCGCGCTGAGCGCGATCCCACTCGCCGCCGGCACCCTCCGACTCGTCCAGCTCGCCGGCGGGCCGGAGTCGATCCCGGCCGACGCACGGTTCGCGGCCTCCACCGCGCCATTGGTCGTCCACATCGTCGGCGCCGCCCTGTACGCCCTGGTGGGTGCCTTCCAGTTCGTGCCGAGGCTGCGGCGGGGCCACCTCAGCTGGCACCGGCGCGCCGGCCGCGTGCTGGCGGTAGCCGGCCTGCTGGTCGCCGGGTCCGCGCTGTGGATGACGCTGCTGTACACGGCCAAGCCCGGCACCGGAGACCTCCTGTACGTGTTGCGGCTCGTCTTCGCCAGCGCGATGGCCGCGTTCCTCGTCCTCGGCTTCGCGGCCGTGCGGCGCCGTGACATCCGCGCCCACCGCGCCTGGATGATCCGTGCCTACGCGATCGGTCTGGCTGCCGGCACCCAGGCCTTCACCGAGGGCATCAGCATCGCCGTTCTCGGCGCCGGGGAACTCACGGGTGACCTGGCCAAGGGTGCCGGCTGGGTGATCAACCTCGCTGTGGCGGAGTGGCTCATCCGCAGGCGCGTCCGTCCCGCGCGTCGGTCGCGCCGCGACGGCCACCGCGGACAGGTCGCTCGGGCAGGGGTTCTGACATGAGCGCCGCCGGACCCAGCACCTACGAACTGCACGTCGAGGGCCACCTCGACGATCACTGGTCCAACGTGCTAGGCGGCCTGGCCATCACGCGCCATGGCGACGGCACCAGCACCCTGGCCGGACCGATCGCCGATCAGACCCAACTGCATGCCGTGCTTGCCACGCTGCGCGACATCGGCGCCACCATCCTCTCGCTCGGCCTCACCGAGGCTCGCCCGGAGAATTCCCGGTGACCACCGTGAACCCTTGGTGTTACGTTCCGGCCCATGGGCAGGAGGAACTATCTGATCGAAGGCCTCTCCGGCACCGGCAAGACCTCCGTGTGCGACGAGTTGCAGCGGCGCGGACACCACGCCATCCATGGCGACCGGGAGCTTGCCTACCGGGGAGACCCGGAGACAGGCGAACCGGTGGCGGGCTTCGGACACGAGCACCACATCTGGGACGTCGACAAGGTGAAGGCACTGGTCGCCGACCGGGACCACGCCGCGACCTTCTTCTGCGGCGGCTCCCGGAACTTCTCGAAGTTCATCGACCTGTTCGACGGCGTCTTCGTCCTGCACGTCGACCTCGCCACCCTGAACCGGCGTCTCGACGAGCGCCCGGACCAGGACTGGGGCGGCGGACAGCCGACGGAACGCGATCGTATCGTTCAGTGGCACCAGACGAACGGGGACGTCCCGGCGAACGGCGTGGCCATCGACGCCACCGCGCCGATCACGCAGGTCGTTGACGACATCCTTCGTCGATGCCGGAGGCGAGCCGCTCGGTGAAGTTCACGCGACGCTCGCCCGCGCCGCCGGCACCGCGGCCGTCGTGCGGAAGTCGCGGTTCCATCGCAGCAGCGGGGTGCTCTCCTGATGGACGCTGCCACGGATGACCTCCCCGACCAGGAGGAACTGGTCGTTCACCGGCACCACCGTATGGCTCCGCGCCCACAGCGTCACGAGTGCATCGGGCAGCCAGAGCGGCCCTTCCGGTGAGGACTGCGCCCCCGTCGCAGCGAGCGCATCGAGGCGTTCGGCGTGCGAGGTGCGGGCGGTGAGCACTCGCACCATCGGCAGGTGCTGCGTGCCGAGCACCGACACGGCCCAGGTCGCCCCGCCGGTGATGACCGGAAGGGCGTCCCGGCTCCCGCCGACGGACAGGGCGATGGTGAACGGGTCCACCGAGGCAGTCAGCACCGACGCGGCGACGAAGAACCTGTCGCGGGCGCCGTCGTGGACGGACACGAACGTCACTCCGCTCCCGTAGAGGGCGAAGCTGTCATAGAGCGAGGGCACGTGCTGCTGGGTCACTCCGGCTGCGCGATGACCACTCACCTGGTGACGGCGGCGAACCGGGTCGCCACGTCGGCCCAGTTCGCGATCTCCCAGAAGGCCTTCACGTAGTCCGCGCGCACGTTCCGGTAGTCCAGGTAGTAGGCGTGTTCCCACACGTCCAGCTGCAGCAGCGGCGTCACGCCGAGCGGGGCGTTGCCCTGCTGGTCGAACAACTGGAACACCACGGGCTTCGCGCCCAGGCGATCCCAGGCGAGCACTGCCCATCCGGACCCTTGCACCCCCAGCGCGGTCGCGCTGAAGTGCGCCTTGAACGCCTCGAACGAACCGAAGTGGTCCTCGATCGCCGCGGCGAGTTCACCTTCGGGAGCTCCGCCACCGTCCGGGGAGAGGTTCTGCCAGAACACGCTGTGGTTGAGGTGCCCGCCCAGGTTGAACGCGAGGTCCTTCTCCAGCTTGTTCACGTTCGCGAAGTTTCCCGTGGCCCGGGCCTCCTCGAGTTGCTCCAGGGTGGTGTTCGCGCCGGTGACGTAGGCCTGGTGGTGCTTGGAGTGGTGCAACTCCATCACCTCCGCCGAGATATGCGGGGCGAGCGCGGAGTAGTCGTAGGGCAGCTCGGGCAGCGAGTACGTGGTCATGGACGATCCTTTCGAGTGGTCGTCCCTCGACGGTAGAACCTCAACCGCAGTTGAGATCAAGTCCGGGGATGGACGACCGCGAACGATGCGAACCCGGGCGCCGCGGGGTGCCGCAAAAAGACGATGCGACGATGCGCCGGGGCGGGGAGACTGCAGGAAGAACTCCGCCGGTCGGATCGTCACCCGCGACGATCTGGCTGCGCGCCCACCCACTCCGTTCCACGCATCGTGACCCACATGAGGAGCCCTCAGCATGACGAACGAGAACGAACGCGGCTACGCGATCGCCCATTTGGAGGACGTCGAGGTCGGACCGGACATCCTTGAGTACATGTCGCGCATCGAGTCCACGTTCGCCCCGTTCGGCGGCGACTGGCTCGTCCACGGAACGCTCCCGCAGGTCCTCGAGGGGCCCGTGCCGGGCAACATCGTCATCATCGAGTTCCCGAGCCCTGACGCGGCACATCGCTGGTACGCCTCACCCGCCTATCAGGAGATCGTCGGGCTGCGGGTCGCGCACTCACGTTCCACGCTCGCGGTGCTGACCGGGGTCAAGCCGGGCTACCGCGCCGAGACAACCGTCGCCGCGCTACGGGCGGCCGCGGCGGAGTCCTCCGGCTGACGCCTTCCGGCACGACGTCGACCTCCATTCCTCGAACCGTGCGCATGGTCCGGCCTCCGCCTGCGGTGCTAGCGTGGTCGGGCGCACTTTGGGTGCCACCCGTCCGCGGGAAGGGCCGAGCCCACCCGATCTCCCCCTCGAGTTGACCAACGGTCTCTCTTGCCGAGCAGCGGACGTCGGCGTCACGGAGGGAACCGTCATGACCGACCACGCAACCATCCCCGAGCACATCGACCTCGACCAGGCCCGCAAGCGAGCCCGGGAACTCCTCACCGAACTGCGCCGTCACGAGCCGGCCACCAGGCTCGCCGAGGCCCAGCACCGGATCGCGCAGGGACTCGGGTTCAGCACCTGGCCGGCGCTGGTCCGCGCCACCGAGCGCTTCGCCCCGGCCACGCCGGACAGCCTCGCGTGGCACCGCATCACCCGGGTGTCGATCGTGTGCTTCCGCACCGACCCGGACGCCGAGTCCGGCGCCGTCGTCGCCCTTTACCGGCACGACGGCGGGTGGCTGCTCCCGAGTGACCGTCGCCTTCCCGGGGAGGACGTCTGGGACGACAGCGTGCTGCGGATCCCCCTGGCGCGGATGGGGTTCCGGCGTCAGGGCACCCACCTGCTCGCCGTCGATGCCAGCCGTCGCCACTGTGTGTTCTGGGTGGACGGGGACCCCTACCAGGGTGAGCGCACCCACCGCGGTGACGTGCAGTGGTGGACCGGCGGCGCCGATGCTGCGGCCGAGCTGCTGGAGGCCCAGGGAGACGGCGCGCTGGCCCGGCTCGTGCTGGCAGCGGACGAGGCTCGCCGCACGATCACCTACGACCAGGTGGTCGCCGACACCCGGCGCACCCTGGTCGGCCCCTACCTGCGTGCGGACACCCCGCAGGGCGGGTCCGGCTTCGGCGGCACCGCCCGCGACTGGCACGACGCCCGTGGCGTGCTCGCCGCCGCCCTCGATACCGGTCGGGCTTCGAGCACCTTCCTCGACCTCGCGTGCGCCAACGGGCACCTCGCGGTCAGCATGGTCGGCTGGGCTGCCGACCGGGGCGTCGAGGTCGTCCCGTACGGCGTCGACATCGCCCCCGAACTCGTCGAACGGGCCCGGGACCTCCATCCCGAGCTCGCCGACCACTTCTGGATCGGCGACGCGCTGACGTGGCGACACCCCGACGGCCAGCAGTTCGACCTGGTCCACATGCTGCTCGACGTGATCCCGGACAACCGGCACGCACAACTGATCGACCACCTGCTGGCAGAGGTGGTCGCTCCGGGCGGCCGACTGCTGCTGAGTCAGTACGGTCCGGTACGGCCGGCGCTGGCCCCGGAGGCCGTCGTCGAGCGTCTCGGTCACCGGGTGGCCGGACGGTGCCGCCCGCCGCAGCGGCGCAGCCGTCCTGACCCGGGCCGGGCGAGCGTGTGGCTCGAGCGGACCTGACAGTGCGTGTCCGGCCAGTTCACGTTCGCGAAGGTCCCCGTGGCCCGGGCCTCCTCGAGTCGCTCCAGGGGTGTTCGCGCCGGTGACGTCGGCCTGATGGTGCGTGGAGCACGCGACGCCCGGCACTCAGGCCAGCCGGATCCGCAGCGTCGCCGGACTGCCCGACTCCCTGGCGTCGATATTGATGTTCACGCCCGGTGCCGACGCCGCCCGCACCTGCTGCAGGCCGAACGCAAGCGCCTCGCCGGTTCCGGCGGCAGCGCGGACATACTCGGTGACGTCCACCGTGTAAGCCGTGACCGCCGTGTCGAGGCTGACGGACCCGAGTTGCTCGGTCATCGGTGGTCGGTTGTTCCACGTCAGGGCTCGCTCGCCCCAGTCTGCGCTCGTCCCGAACACGCCGACCGTGGCGGCGGGGGTGCCGTCGGTGACGCGGCCGCTGATCTGCAGCTCGGCTGAGACGAAGTCAGCGGTCTCGGGGCCGGGAAAGCGCAGGTATGCCTCCCGGTGGTAGTCGGCGCTGTTGTCATTCTTCAGGGCGAGGGCGGCGGTGGTTCCGGTGTTCACGTCCGCGAACGACCCGGAGCGCACGAACGTGTCGGCGTCGGTGGCGATCACCTGGAGCCTGGGATCGTTCACCGTGAGTTCCGCGAGCGCCCACCGCAACTGACGCTCGAACTCCACCACGGTCACCACCCGGGTACTTCCGATACCGACGGCGTTCAGCAGGCCATCGGCGCTGACCGATGCGACCTGCGGGTCCAGGGTGAGCCACTCCCAGGTGGCCGCCGCCGGGTCGATGGTCGCGCCCGTGGAGAGGTAGGCGGTCGCGCTCGCCCGGGCGTCACCACCGACGTTCAACTGCCCCGGAGCCTGCAGTTCCACCCGGTCGAACTGCACGGGTGGGTCGGGCAGGGTCATCGGATGACCCGGCACGCCGAACTCCGCGACGCTGTTCCAGGCGTTGGTCGAGTTGCCGTAGCCGGTGTAGCGGACGTACCGGGCCTGCACGCTCGCGAACGTGAACGTCTCCTGTCCGCCCGAAGTACCCGAGACCTGGTCGGCCAGCACGCTCACCCAACCATCGCCGTCGGACACTTCGATACCGAAGAACGACGCCCGGCGATCGCCCTGATACCAAGCGATCTCGACCGCACTCACGGCGACCACTTCTCCGAGGTCCAGGCGGATCCACTCACCGGTCCCCTGTGACGACCAGCGCGTGTTCAGGTCACCGTCGAGCACGTTGACCGGGAGATTGCCGTCGTGGCCGCTGGCCACCACCGCCTCGCCGGGGCGCAGATCGGAGACCGGCGCCTCCATCCGGACCGTATAGGTTCGCTCCTCCCGGCCCGCACCGACGCGCAACACGGCCGTGCCGGGCACGGCGTCAGGCTGGGTCAGGCGCAGCGGCCCCCGGACCGAGCCGGACACGGCCGGCAGCGGCGCGCCCTCGGGTACCACCACCTTGTAGTCGAACACGTCGGGACGGAACTCCGGCAAGGGTGCATCGTCCACGCTCAGCCCGGTCAACCGCCAACCGGGCTGACCCAGGCGCCACTCGGCCAGCGGACTCGGAGTGAGGGCGTCGGGCGCCTGCTCGCTTGGGTGGAGGGGTGAGATCTGGACCGTGAACCGGCCGCCCGTGACGCCTTCGGCGCGGATCGCCAGCTTCGACGCACCCACGTTGGCGTTCTGCTCGGGCGGTTGAGGTGAGGTCCAGAGCGGCAGAGCGGGCATCTGTACGAACCGCTCCGTTCCGGCGCCCACAAGGCGAAGCAGCAGGCGTGCGTCGCCGGTCGCGAGTTCCGCCGAACGTGCGTCGGCGGCGATCTGGATCGTCGCCGTCGTGTGCAGGAACCACCACACGTCCGTGGCGCCCACGCAGCTGAACTCGTCCTGCACGATCACCTGCCGGCGCTGGTCGAGCACGCGGACACCCCGCTGCCACGAGGTCAGCGCCGGGGTCGCCTGGCTGAGGTCGAGCACTGTGATCGCCTCTTCAGCGATCGCCTCGTGACGAACCACGTGCGCTTCGGCCCGTTCAGCCTGCCCACCCTGGAGCGAGGGGCCGGCGAGCAGGGTGTTCTGGCCCTCGGTGCGCTTGCGGTAGTACTCCCAGCGCTGCCCGCCCACACCGGCGGCGAAGTACCCCGGGAGGTTGTAGTCGTCGGCGCCGAGGTCGAGGGCCCAGCGGGTGCCGAGCGCATCGAGCACGAACGTGCCCAGGTCGAGGTCCGAGTGGTTGGTCGCGTTCGCGCCTCCCTTGACGGCCACGAACGGCGCCGCCGGATCGGACCAGGAAGCACGCGAGGCCACCACCTCGACGCCCTCGTAATAGTGGTCCAATGCCCGGTCGCGCCAGCGCGCGGCGCCGGGCTCGGAGTGCGCCGGATCGAACCAGATCACGTCCGTGACCTCGGCGTTGAGGTCGGCACGCACAGCCGCCCAGTCGCTCAGCGCCGGCTGGTCGAACTGCGCGGCGAGCCAGAAGAACTCCGTGCTGCGCGGCGCGGACGCGGCACTGTCGTAGTAGTTGAACGCCAAGCCCGAGCCACCCGTGAGATCGATCGGGAAGTAGCCGGTCTCGGCGAGCCCGGGCTTGTTCTCCAGGTCTCCCGCAGCCCCGCTCGCGCTGATCAGGCTGGCCAGGTACTTGACCAGGTACCCGGTGCCGTAGGACCAGTACCCCGTGCCCTCCGGGTAGCCACCGTCCGGCGCGTACTCGTCGGCGGCCTTGGGCACGCTGGCCAGCCCCTTGGCGATCAGATCGCCGGCGATCTCGGGGTACTCCTGAGCAACGGCGAGCGAGCCCATGGTCAGGCCGCCGTTGCAGACCGCGTTCCAGTTGTGCGCGGCCTTCGTCCAGAACGCGCCGCTGGCGTACTCCTGTTGCCCCGGTTCCAGGCCCTTCGTCGCGATGGTCGCGGCAAGCAGTTCACGGCGCTCCGGCGTCCAGTAGTCGTGGAGCCAGTCGTAGCCGATGGCGAAGGCATGCGTCATCCCGGCCGTGTCAAGGAAGTGTGACGGGTTCCAGTCGGGCCAGGCAGCAGCGCCCTCCAGTTCGGCCCAGAGCCGCTCGGCATAGGCGTCGTCGCCGGTGAGCTGGTAGGTCAGGGCGAGCACGTACGAGCGCAGGATCACCGGGGCGTGCGTCATACGTTTCCCGTCGGGGATCTCGTAGGCCTGCACCGGCATGCCCAGCAGGACGTCCGCCTGCGCGATGATGCTCTCCGCCCAGGTGGCCACCCGGGGCACGCTGGCGACCTTCTCGGTGATCGCTGCGAAGTCCGTGAGGAGCAGGCGGGGGTGGGTGGTGATGACGTCGTCGATCAGTTCCGCCGGCGTGGCCTGGGCTGCGGCGTCGGGCAACGCGCCCCGCGGGGCGACCAGCCCGAGTGCCACACCGATCCCGACGGCGGCCGACCCCAACAGGAAGCCTCGCCTCGGCACGTGCCGGGACGCGAGTGCGCCGAGTTCGGTGCGGGCGTCGAGGGTGTCTGCGGCGCCACGACCGTGTTCGGCCAGGTGTGAGTTCATGCCGTTGCTCCTTTGCTGACGGACGTGCTGGTGCGATCGAACCACCGCACCGAGCGAGATCGGGAGGGTCAAACATTTCCGAACATTCGCCGGACCGTTAAGGTCTGCGGGATGACCCCGCAGGCACGGCGACGGCGGCCCTGACGTGGTGCGAGCCGCTCGCCACGACCGGTTATTGCGACTGCTGCGCACGGAGGGCGTGATCGCCGTGGCGCGAGCGGCCGCGGCCTTCGACGTCACCGAGATGACGATCCGGCGCGACCTCGCCGAGATGGCAGAGGCCGGGTTGCTGGAGCGGGTCCACGGCGGGGCCGTGCTACCGGCGCCCGCGGGCGGTCGCACGCCACGACCGCGCCCGGCCCTTCGGATCGGGTTCCTCACCCCGAATGTCACCTACTACTACGGCACGGTGATCAAGGGCGCGGAGGCCGCGGCGTCATCGCTGGGTTACCGGTTGATCTACGGAGCGCATTTCTCCCGCACCACGACCGAACTACGGCGCCTGGACCAACTCGGACAGCTCGACGTGGATGGCCTGATCGTGACGCCCGGGCACGAGAGTGAGGCGAAGCTGGCCACCTATCAGCGCTTGGACGAGATCAGCACACCACTGGTGGTGTGTGAGCGTCCGCTCTCCTTCCCCGATCTGCGGGTGGAACGTGACCGGGTCTCCTCCGACCACGCGTACGGCGCGCTGCTCGGCTTCCAGCATCTGGCCGCGCTGGGTCACCACCGGGTCACCTGGGCGTCGGTCCCGACCGCGACGTCGACGGCCCTTGAGCAGGGCGTCGTCCGTGCGCGAGCGACCGTCAGCCTGGACCTCCAGGACCTCGGCTGCGCGCTCCCCTGGGCTCCGGGGAAACGGCAGGGAGCGGCGATCGGCCGCCTTCTGGACGCGATCGAGCAGCACGACAGCACGGCCCTGTTCATCCACTCCGACGTGCAGGCCCTGACCGTGCTCGACGCGCTGCGCGCGCGGGGCTGGCGGGTGCCCGAGGACCTGACGCTGCTCACCTACGACGACGAGCTCGCCGCCGACGCCATCGTCCCGATCAGCGCAATCAGCCCGGCCAAGCACGAACTCGGCGCGCGAGCCGTGGAACTCCTGCACCGCCGCATCGAGGACCGTTCGCACACCGCGCCGATCGAGCAGGCGACGCTGCTTCCGCGGTTGCACGTGCGTGCCACGTCCGGACCCCCGCGAGCCCATCGACGTGGCTGGCTGCACTAGCACCCGCCATCGCACACACACGCTGGGCGGCCCCGCTCAGAAGCTCGTCGGGAGCCACTCCGGGTTGCGCTCGTCCACATGGAACCGGGCGTAGTAGTCGCCCACCTCCTCGAAGTGACGTTCGTACTTGTCCATCTTCTCGGGATCCAGTTCCACGCCGAGGCCGGGCCCGGTGGGGACCGCGATCGCGCCGTCGACGTAGGGCAGTTTGCCTCCGGCGATGATGTCATCGGTGAGGTAGTGGTAGTGCGCATCCCCGGCCGTCGTCATCTCCGGGATGGTCGAAGCCGTGTGCAGCATCGCCGCCAGTTCCACGCCGAACTCGACCCCGGAGTGCATGGCCACCCCGAGCCCGAACGTGCGGCACACGGCGGCAAGGTCCTTCACGCCGCGGGGGCCCTGCCAGTAGTGGATGTCGGTGAGCACGATGTCCACGGCGTCCATCCGGATGGCCGGGCCGAGGTCGTCGAACTTCGCCGGGTACATGTTCGTCGCCACCGGGATACGCACCTGCGCCCGCACCGCGGCGTTGCCCGTCAGCCCCCAGGCCGGGTCCTCGAACCACTCCGGAGCGACCGTCTCCAACCGCCGCCCGATCCGCACCGCGGTGGGCACCGACCACCCGCCGTTGGGATCGATGCGGAGCCGGTAGGAGGGGCCGAACCGGTCCCGGCAGAGCTCGAGCACGCGCGCCTCCTCCGCCGGGTCCAGCACCCCGGCCTTCAGCTTCATCGCGCTCACCCCGAGCGTCTCGGTCAACTCCTCGCACTGATCGGCCATGTCCTCGGCCGTGGTGTCGTCACCGCCTCCGGGCCGGTCGTATCGCCAGAACAGGTACGCGATGAACGGGATCCGCTCGCGCACCCGGCCGCCGAGCAGGTCGGAGAGGGGACGGCCGAGCGCCTTGCCCTGGATGTCCAGGCAGGCCATCTCGATGGCCGCGTAGAGCCGGTCGTTGGAGAGGTAGTAGATGGCCTTCAGGGTCCTCAGCTTCAGCAGCTCGAGCCGGAACGGGTCCGCGCCGATGATCCGAGGTCGCAGCCGCTCGAACGCGCCGCGCTGGTCGCCGCCGCCCACCTCCCCAAGGCCGACGAGGCCCTCGTCGGTGATGAGTTCCAGGATCGTGCGGATGAAGTAGCCGGGGTGCACTCCCGTGTTGTGACGCAACTTCGCGTTGGTGGGGATGGCCACCGTGCGCACCCTCAAGTCCACGATCTTCATCGATCCACACTCCCACGTGTTGCATCATTTGGAACTTACTTGCGTTCCTCACAACGAATGTTACCTTGTGGTGCATCCACCACAACAACGACGACGAGGTCATCACGATGAACCCCTACGAGTACGCCCTGCCCGTTCCCGAGCTGATCGAGCGCTATCGCAGGACGTACTCGGGCGCCGTGTACGACATCCTCGACGAGATGGGCTATCCCCACCAGGCTCTGGCCACCGAGCTGAAGCCGGTGAAGGACCGCTGGGTCATCGCCGGACCGGCGTTCACCCTCAAGGGCATCCCGGACCCCACCGGCGACCCGAGCCTGCGCGAGCGGCGCATCCACATGTTCGAGGCCATGAGGGCCGCCGGGGTGCCGATCGTGGACGTGCGCGACACCAGCTTCGACAACCAGGCCGCCCACTACGGCGAGATGAACGCCACGGTCGGGGCCGCCAACGGCGTGGTGGGCGCCGTGGTCGACGGCGGATCGCGCGACACCCGGTTCCTGGTGGACCGGGACTTCCCGGTGTTCTGCCGCTACCTCACCCCGGTGGAGGCAGTGAAGCGCTGGAGCTACTACGACTGGCAGATCACGGTGGGCCTGCGCGGCGCGCTCACGTCCGTGGTGCCGGTCTCGCCCGGCGACTTCATCCTCGGCGACCTCGACGGTGTGGTGGTGATCCCGAATGCCCTCACGGTGGAGGTGCTCGAGCGCACCGAGGAGCTGGTGCAACGCGAGGACGAGGTGCGGGCCGAGTTCCTGGCGAGCCCCGACCCGGTGGCGGTCTACCGCAAGCACGGCCGGCTCTGAACCCATGCCGACCTCGCTGGCGGGACGCACCGCGCTGGTCACCGGATCCACCAGTGGCATCGGGGCGGCGATCGCGGCCGCCCTGGCCGGGGCCGGCGCCTTGGTCATCGGGCACGGCCTGCAAGGCCCGACGGCGGAGGCCGGCCCGGGCGGGTCCGGCACCGTTGGCCCGGGTGCTGTCGTCGCACCGGCGCCGCTCACCGAGGACCTCGCGGTCGAGGGCGCCGGCGCCTCGCTGGCCGAGCACGCACTGCGTCTGGGGCCGGTGGACATCGTGGTGCACGCGGCCTCGGTCCAGGTCCGCGCCCCCTGGACCAAGATCACCCCGGCGGACGCACGCCGCCAGCTCCAGGTGAACCTGCTCTCCGCTGTCGAGCTCCTGCAGGTGCTCGTGCCGCCGATGGCCGAGCGAGGGTGGGGCCGGATCCTCGCGATCGGGAGCGTGCAGCGGCGTGCACCGCACCCGGAGATGGCGATCTACGCCGCGACCAAAGCAGCCCAGCACAACCTCGTGCTCGGCCTCGCGACCCAGCTGGCGCCGTCGGGCATCACGGTCAACACGCTCTCGCCGGGAGTGATCGAGACACCGCGGAACACCCAGGCGCTGGCGGACCCCGACTACCGCGCGCAGGTCCTCGCGCAGATCCCGGCCGGCCGGATCGGAGCGCCGGCGGACCTGGTCGGTGCCGCGCTGCTGCTGTGCTCCGACGAGGCCGGCTACCTCACCGGCCAGGACCTCGTGGTGGACGGCGGGATGACGTCGTGAGCGGGTCAGGCGACGAGCGCCTCGGACACCTCACCCGCCACCCGGGCCACCGCCGTTCCGAGGTCGTCCACCCGCGGGTCGACCCGGTAGGACGGACCGGAGATCGTGATCGCGGCGATCGGCTCGCCGCGCACGTCGGTGATGGCGGCAGCGAGGCGGGTCACGTCGTCGCGGCGGTCCACGGCCGCCCACCCCCGGATCCCGGCCTGGCGCACGTCCGCGCGCATCTCGTCCAGGTCCAGGGCAGCGTGACTGACGGCCGCGCTCGTGCGCATCTGCTCCAGCAGCCGGTCCCGGTCCCGCTCGCTCATCGTGGCCAGGATGGCGCGACCCATCGCGGTGCGCTGCAGCGGCGTCCGGGTTCCGATGACGGACTGGACCGTCACGGACTGCCCGGAGTCCTCCTGCGCCACGTAGACCACGTGCACGCCCTCGCGCACCGCGAGGTGCACGGTCTCGCCGGTGGCGTCGCGCAGACCCGCCAGGTGCGGGCGAGCCAGGTCGACGAGGTGGTCATGGGTGGCCTGGTAGGCCTGGGCCAGCCACAGGCAGCGGGACCCGAGCACGTAGCGGCGGTCGCGCACCCGCTGCTGCACGTAGCCGAGCTCGCGCATCGTGGCGAGCAACCGGGACGCGGTGCTCTTGTCGGTGCCGGCCTGGGCAGCCACTTCGGTGACGCTGATCCCGTCGCCGGCGGCGGCCACCATCTCCAGGACGGACAGGCCGCGCACCAACGTGCTGGCTGCCCCGGGCGGCGAGGCGCTCGCCTCGTCGGGCTTGGGTGCTGCTGGCATGACACTCCTTGCCTTGGTGCCGCATCGTGCCGGCGCCGTTCCGAGGTGTTCCGGACCCTACCGAATGGCGCTCGGGTTGCCGTAATCACATGTTCGTTGCACTAATCACAACCCTACCGGATAAGGGATTGCGGGAAGCGCTTATCAGGGCGCACCCGACGGGCACCCGTTCCACGGTCGGGAGGACATGGGTCGCCACGACCGACCGCGGTTCTCAACTGCCGACGTCGGACGTCGACTCCGTCCGCGTCGACTGGCGAGTCACGAGGCGGGGCGAGGCCAAGTACTCACGGATCGGTGCGCCGTCGGCTAGCGCCAGCCTCCCTGTGCGACCACGGACCCGGTGACATCGCGGCGGTACCGGCCGGGTGATCGACCGGTGTGCTTCTTGAACGCCGCGCCCATGTACTCGGCGTGTGGGAAGCCCAGGTGCTCGGAGATGCGGGTCATGGTCCAGTCGGTGGAGCCGAGGAGTTCGGCCACCTGGTTCATCCGTACCCGCCGGATCTCGGAGTGCACCGTCCTGCCGAGGTGCTTGAGGAAACGCAGGTCGAGAGCCCGGCGGGACAGGCCCACCTCGCGCAGCACCTCCGTCACCGTGACGTGTTGCCCGGCGTGGTCGCGTATGAACCGCAGGGCATGCGCCACGGTCACGTCGTCCACCGAGAGCAGGTCCGAGGATTGCCGCACCACCACTCGCACCGGGGGGATCAGCCGCAGACCGGGCTCGACGACCTCGCCGGACATCATCCGGTCGAGGAGTTCCGCCGCGAGGTAGCCGGTCCGTCGGGTATTCGGTTCGATGCTGGACAACGCCGGCGAGGAGAGGGTGCCGAGCAGCTCGTCGTTGTCGACGCCGATCACGGCCACCTCGTCCGGCACGGCCAGGTCGGCGATCTTGCAGGCCTCAAGCACCTCCTGACCCGCGATGTCGTATGCGGCGAGCACTCCGACCGGCTTCGGCAGGCCAGTCAGCCATCGGACCAGTCGGTCACGGTCGGTGGCCTTCTTGCCGGTCGGCCGGAGCCGGAACTCCTGCGCCGGCGTTCCGTAGGCTCGGGCGTGCTCGGCGAATCCCACCGCCCGCTTGACGGACCACCCATAGCGAGGGTCACCGCAGAAGGCGAAGTTCCGGATCCCCCGCTCGGCGAAGTGCTCGACCGCCCACCGGGCGATCTGGTCGTCGTCCGTCTCCGCTCCGGGCAGCTCCGGCACCAGTCGCCCGGCACTCAGGTCCACCGCGGGCAGACCCAGGCGTCGGACGAAGGCTGCCGCCTCCGGGCTCTCGATCCTCGCCAGCACGCCGTCCCCGGCCCATCCCTCCAGCCAGGAGAAGTCGGTCTCGAGCCGCGAGTGCTCCACCAGATACAGCGACCAGCCGCGGTGTGCGGCAACGTACTCACGCACCCCGTGCAGAAGGCCGCGCGCGTACCCGTTGGAGGTCTCCACCAGCAGGGCCACGTGCCTCGTCCGCTCCGATCCAAGCACGTAAATATTCTATGGAGTCCTTCTAAATTACGCATGGTTATCGACTGCGCGGATTCCTACGGTTGCAGCAGGAGGTCAACGATGACGACAAGCGTTCGCATAGCCATCGCCGGTCTCGGCTTCGGAGCCGAGTTCATTCCCATCTACCAGGCACACCCGGACACGGAACTCGTAGCCGTCTGCCAGCGCAGCGAGGATGCCCTGCGGCGGACCGCCGACCACTTCGGCATAGCCGGCCGGTACACGAGCTTCGACGCGATGCTCGAGAACCCGGATATCGACGCGGTGCACATCAACACCCCGATCCCCGATCACGCAGCCCAGTCGATCGCCGCACTGCGCGCGGGCAAGCACGTCGCCTGCACCGTGCCAATGGCGACCACCGTGGAGGAGTGCCAGGCCATCGTCCGGGCTGCCCAGGAGAGCGGGCGGAACTACATGATGACGGAGACGGTCGTGTACTCCCGCGAGTTCCTGTACGCCAAGCAGCTCCTCGACGACGGCACGCTCGGCCGGATCCAGTTCCTGCGCGGGGCACACCACCAGGAGATGGCCGGGTGGCCCGGGTACTGGGAGGGACTGCCGCCGATGCACTACGCGACCCACGCCGTCAGCCCGCTGCTCGCGATCGCCGGCACGCTCGCCGAGAGCGTGGTGTGTCAGGGGTCCGGCCGGATCTCGGAAGACCTGACGGCGAAGTACGGCTCGCCGTTCGCGGTCGAGTCGGCGCTGCTGACCTTGCGCGACTCCCCCGTCGCCGCCGAGGTGGCGCGGTCGTTGTTCGAGACCGCCCGAGAGTACGTGGAGAGCTTCACCGTCTTCGGGGAGCACGCCACCTTCGAGTGGGAACAGACCCAAGGAGTGGGTCACGTGCTGCACGTGGGTGAGCGCCCCGAGCGGGTGGAGGTCCCGGACTTCGCCCACCTGTTGCCCGCCGAGATCGCACCGTTCACCACGCGCGGCGTCTACGACGACGACAACCAGCACCTGTCATTCGTCCAGGGCAGCGGGCACGGTGGCTCCCACCCGCACCTGGCCCATGAGTTCGTGCGAAGCATCGTCGAGGGTCGCCCCAGCGCGATCGACGCCCCCACCGCGGCCAACTGGACCTCCGTCGGCATCTGCGCCCACGAGTCCGCCATGACCGGCGGGACGCGGATCCAGATCCCGGACTTCGCGGCGGTGCGGATATGAGCACCGGACCACGGGTGTCCGTCGCCACGATCTGCTTCGACGGATTCGGGGACGAGAACTTCGAGCCCACCTTCGCTCACGTTCCCGCCCTCGGGATCCGCGAGATCGAGTTCAACGCGTGGTACCCGCGCAACCTCACGCCCGCCGGCCTGGACTCGATGCGGCAGCGTTGCGAGCAGAGTGGGCTACGGCCCGCCACGCTGCAGGTGTCACCCTTCGCGCCCGGTCCCGACAGTGCCGACCTGACCAGAGAGGCCTCCCGGTGGCTGTGGCTCCTCGACGCCGCGGAGCGCCTCGGGGTCGGCGTGATCAAGGCCACCGGCTCGGCTCGAGGCACCCGCGGGGGCCTCGGCGCGGTGATCGACCTGCTGCGCGTCATCGCCCCGATAGCGGCCGGGCGCGGGCTGACGATCGCGGTGGAGAACCACGCCAACAACGTCCTCGAACATCCCGAGGACTACGACGAACTGTTCTCCGCGATCGACTCCCCCGCGGTCGGCATGTGCCTCGACACCGGGCACTTCGCCGCCTCGGGGCACGATCCGGTGGCGATCGCCACGCAGTACGCCGGCCGGCTGGCCCACCTCGACCTCAAGGACTGCGCCGGCCCGCGCCACGGCGAACCAGAGTTTGTCCGTTTCGGTCACGGCATCGTCGACTTCGACGCCACCCTCTCGACAGCCGTATCGAACGGATACACGGGGTACCTCGTCATCGAGCTGCCCCTCATCGACCGCTCAACGATGGCGGCCGACCTCCGCGCGGGAGCCGAACTGGCCCTTCGCCACGCCCCCGATTCCCCATCCCCCCTCCCGTTCTAAGGAGTTCCCCCATGTCGCATGTTGGCAACGACGCCATCGGCCGTCTCCACCGACTCTCCCGATCCGCCCGCCTGCCCGTCGCGATCGCCGGTGTCGCCGCACTCTCGCTCATGGCCGCGTGCAGCGGCGGCGACGCCGACCCACCCGCAGCTGAAGATGTGCCCTCCGAAGGTCCCATCGCGATCACCTGGTACGGCTCGGACGCACGCAACGCAGCGGTCCAGCAGGTGGTCGACAACTGGTCCGCGGAGAACCCGGACGTCCAGATCGAGACCCAGCCCACCACCTTCGACTCCTACTGGGACCGTGTCTCGGTTCAGGCCGCCGCGGACAACATCGCGTGCGTCGCAGCCATGCAGTCGCGCTACCAGGCTCGATATGAGGACCGCGGCAACCTCCTGCCGCTGGACGGTCTCATCGAGGACGGCACCATCGACGTCTCCGGCATCCCCGAGGCCGTGCTGGAGAGCCACCGCGCGGCCGATGGTCACATCTACGTGATCCCGTACGGCATCTGGTTCGAAGGAGCCACCCTGAACGCGCCACGACTGGCCGAGTTCGGGCAGACCGCACCGGACCCGTCCGGATCCTGGGCCGACTACGTGGACTGGGCCATCGAGGCACAGCCCAGCATGCCCGAGGGCACCTGGGCGATCGCGGACCGGGGCGACCAGATCACGCAGTTCCAGGCATACGCCCTCGGTGAGGGAGAAACCCTCTTCGGCGACGGCGAGGTGGGATTCTCCGAGGAGACCCTCACCACGTGGTTCGACCTGTGGACCCGGGCCGTCGAGGGGGGCGCAGCGCCGCCGCCGGACGTGAACGCCGAGTACGCCGGGGTACCGACGACGCAGTCCCTCATGGCCGTGGGCAGCGTGCTCGTGAGCAGCACCGGTGACAACAACATCTCCGATGTCCAGATCGCTCTGGACCAGAACGGGCTGGGCACGGTCAGCATCGTGGCCTCACCCACGGATGGAGTACCTCAGGTCGTCGGAGCGAACGGCTGGGCCATCTCCGCGAACTGCCAGAACGTGGCTGCCTCGGCGGACTTCATCTCGTCGTTCATCAACACCCCGGAGAACGCCCTGATCCTGGAGACCCAAACGGGTCTGCCCCCGGTCACGTCCGTGCTCGAGAGCCTGCAGGATGACCCGGATGTCTCGCAGGCGATCAAGGACCGGATCGCGCTCTACTTCGACCTGCTCGACCAGGGCGCCACCGTGGACATCTGGCCGGACGGCGCGCAGGCGCTGGTCACGCAGATCGCTACGAGCTACCAGGAGGTCGCGTTCGGCCAGACCAGCTCGCAGGCGGCCGCGGCTGACTTCATCGCACAGGCGAACGCCGCACTCTCCGGGTTCTGACCCCGACGAAGCAGTACCTCGGGTGGGGCCTCGAACCGAGGCCCCACCCGGACCAGGAAGGATCAACGATGATCGACACCCATGGGCACGCCGCGGCAGAGTCCGCGCGGTCCGAGACCTCGGGCGCGTCCGGTCGGCCACGCCGCCGGGATCGTCCACCCCGCTCCGCGTGGACCGAGTCGCAGCGGACCACGGCAGCCGGCTATGCGTTCCTCACCCCGTGGCTGATCGGCTTCTTCGGCGTCACCCTGTTGCCGATGCTGGCCTCGCTGGTGCTGTCCTTCACCAACTTCTCCGGGTCGTTCCGAACGGTCCAGTGGATCGGCTTCGAGAACTACCGCCTGATGTTCACGGTCGACCCCGCCTACTGGCAGTCCGTGCGGGTGACATTCACCTACGTGCTCGTGTCCGTTCCGATCATGCTGATCTTCGCTCTGACCGTCGCGACGCTGCTCAACAAGGGCATCGCCATGCTGGGGCTCTACCGGACAATCTTCTACGTGCCCTCCCTGCTCGGCACCAGCGTCGCGATCGCCGTCCTCTGGCGCTTCATCTGGGGCGAGACCGGGCTGCTGAACAACGTGCTCGACCTGTTCGGCATCGTCGGTCGCAGCTGGATCGGCCACCCGGACACCGCGCTGCTGACCATCATGGTCCTGAACGTGTGGACGTTCGGCTCCCCGATGATCATCTTCCTCGCCGGGCTGCGTCAGGTGCCCGCGGAACTCTACGAGGCGGCAGCACTCGACGGTGCCGGGCGCCGCAAAAGGTTCTGGCACATCACGCTGCCGTCCATCTCACCGGTGATCCTGTTCAACGGGATCCTCGCGGTGATCGGCGGCTTCCAGGCCTTCACCCAGGTGTATGTGGTGAGTGGCGGAACCGGCGGGCCGGCAGGCTCAACGCTCTTCTACACCCTCCTGCTCTATCAACGAGCGTTCGGTGAGCTGCGCTTCGGCTACGCCTCGGCGATGGCGTGGGTGCTGCTCCTGATCATCGGTGCCGCCACCGCGGCAGTGTTCGCGAGCGGACGCTACTGGGTCTACTACGGAGACGAACGATGACCACCACCGCACTCGTCCGTCGTCGGCACCGGACCGTGCCCTACATCGCGCGACGCACGTTCATCCACGTCGGCCTGGTCTCGGCGGCCTTCGTGATGGTCTATCCCTTGCTCTGGATGACCGCGACCGCGTTCCGCCCCTCCGAACAGGCTCTGATCGAGGACTCCCTCTGGGTCCCACAACCCACCGTGGAGAACTTCGTCCAGGGCTGGAACGCCGTCGGGCAGAGCGGGTTCGGGGTGTTCTTCCTCAACTCCTTCATCGTGGCGGGACTGGCGGTGATCGGGAACGTGCTCTCGTGCGCCCTGGCCGCCTACGCCTTCGCCCGGCTGCCGTTCCGGGGACGCAAGTTCTGGTTCGGACTGATGATCGGCACGATCATGTTGCCGATCCATGTGCTGCTGATCCCCCAGTACCTGCTCTTCAACGCCCTCGGTTGGGTGGACACGTTCCTACCTCTGATCGTGCCGAAGTTCCTGGCGACGGAGGCGTTCTTCGTGTTCCTCCTGGTGCAGTTCTTCCGGCTCATCCCGCGCGAGATCACCGAGGCCGGCCGGATCGACGGCTGCGGACACCCACGGATCTTCATACGGCTGATCCTGCCCCTGTCGGTGCCCGCGCTGACCACCGCGGCGGCGTTCTCGTTCATCTGGTCCTGGAACGACTTCCTCCACCCGCTCATCTATCTGACCAGCCAGTCCAACTACACCGTGCCGATCGCGCTGTCCCTGTTCGTGGACTCCTCGGGCACGTCCAACTACGGGGCACTGTTCGCCATGTCGCTGCTCTCGCTGCTCCCTGTGATCGGCTTCTTCCTCGCCTTCCAGAAACTCCTCCTCGACGGAATCTCAACGACGGGACTCAAATGACCAGCCCAACCCCACAACGATTCGACGGTCGCACCGTGGCGGTGACCGGCGCCGCCTCCGGAATCGGACGGGCCACCGCGATCCGCCTCGCCGCCGAGGGCGCCCAGGTGGTGCTCCTGGACCGCAACCTCGACGGCCTCGGGGCCACCGAGCAGGCCGTCCGGGAGGCCGGCGGGCTGGTGCGGTCGTACGAGTTGGACCTCGCCTCCGAGGCATCGGTGTCCCGCACGACGCAGGCGCTGGCCGCCGAACACCCGCACCTCCATGGCCTCATCGGATGCGCCGGCGTGGTGCACATCGACGGTGTCCAGGAGAACCCGTTCCTCGAACGTGGTCTCGCCGGATGGGACCTGCTGTTCAGCGTGAACGTGCGTGGCATGGCTCAGTTGGTGCACGAGCTGGTAGGCCCACTGGTGGCCGCCCGCGGCGTGGTCGTCACGGTCTCCTCGGAGGCCGCCTACCGCTCCCGGGCCGGCCGCTGGATCTACGACGCGACGAAGGCGGCCCTGGTCTCGGTGACCCGCTCGATGGCGGCAGCACTGGCACCCGAGGGGGTGCGGGTCGTAGGGGTCGCGCCGGGCGGCACGATCACCGAGATGCACCTGCTCGACCACGCCGACCCCGAGGCGATGCGAAGCCGGATGCGCGCGGCCGGCGGCTCCAACCTGCTCGGACGCCTCGCCGAGCCGGAGGAGATCGCGGCCGCGATCTCCTTCCTCGCCAGTGACGACGCTAGTTTCATCACCGGCACCACGATCGCCGTCGACGGCGGAGGGGCGGGTAGCCGATGAGCGCCACGTACGCCCTCATCGGCCTGGGCAACGTGGGCTCGGATCTCACCACGGCCGCCGTTGCGGCCGGCCTCGACCTGCACGTGTATGACATCGACCCCGAAGCACGCGAGCGCGCCGGCCGCGCGGGCGCCGTGGTCCACGAATCGGCGGCGGCCGCGGTCGACGGCGCTGCCACGTTGGTCCTGTCACTGCCCAACGCCGAGGTGGTCGAGGCGGTCCTCGCCGACGGCGCCCTCGACGCGCTCCGCCCCGGCGGGACGCTCATCGACATGTCCACGAACCTGCCGGCGAACGCCGTCGCGCTCGCGGCCACCGGCCGCGAGCGCGGCCTGACGGTACTCGACGCCCCTGTGAGCTACGGACCGGAGGGGCTCGTCGCCTTCGTCGGCGGCCCACCAGCAGACGTGACCGCCCAGCAGGAGTGGCTGGACGCCGTCGTGACCCAATGGACCCATGTTGGCGCGCACGGCCAGGGCCAGTACGCGAAGCTCGTCCAGAACATCCTCAGCGGCGTGCAGATGGGCGTGATCGCGGAGGTGCTCGGGTTCGCCAGCAGGGCGGGTACCGACCTCGACGCGTTGGCAACGGCGCTGCGCCCGACCGGCGCGCACTCCCGCATGCTCGAGCGCACCATGCCGGCGATGCGGGCGCGCACGTACGGGTCGGCGGGGACGATGGCCCTGCACGCCAAGGACATGGGCTACGCCTTGCGAGCGGCCGAGACGATCGATGCTCGGATGCCGTTCACGCAGACACTCCTGACGGTGTTCCGCGAAACGTTGGCCGCCGGGGACCCGCGCTGGGGTCAGACGGCACTGATCGAGTGGTTCCTCGAGCAGGGCCAAGTCGCGACGGACGGAGACCCACGATGAGCGCGGACCCGATCGGTGTCGGCATCGTCGGCATGGGCAACAGCGGCTGGTTCTACCACGCCGAGGGCACCCTGGAGCACAGCCCGGACTACACCATCGCGGCGGTGAGCGCGCGGACCACCGAGCGCACCGACGCGGCCGCACGACGGTTCGCCGCCCGCGGTCACTCCACCTGGCGATCGTTGATCGACGACCCGGCCGTCCAGCTCGTCGTGGTTGCGACACCACACCACCTGCACGAGCCGATCGCGGTGGCGGCTCTGGGGGCCGGCAAGGACGTCGTGGTGGAGAAGCCGATGGCGGTCACGGCCGCCGAGACAAGCCGGATGATCGCCGCCGCCAACCGCGCTGGAAGACTCCTGACGGTCTTCCAGAACCGTCGCTGGGAGCCGACCTTTCAGCTGATCCGCGAACTGGTGGCCGCCGGGGAGATCGGCGAGGTCTGGCGGGTCGAGGAACGCCGGATGCACGCCGGCAAGTACACCGTCTCCGGCGACCGGGCGCATGCCGGAACGGCGCTCGCGCAATGGGCGCACACCACGGCCGGTGGTGGCGGGGTGGGCTACCTGATCGCGCCGCACCTGATCGACCACCAGGTGGTGCTGCACGGCTCGCGGCCGGAGTCCGTCGCGGCCCTCACCCACACCTACCCCGGCGACGAGGTGGAGCACTACCTCGACCTCCGCCTACGGTTCCCGGGAGCGCGTGACGCACGGATCGAGATCTTCCGTGAGAACGCGGTCGACCTTCCGAAGTGGGCCGTGTACGGAACCCGCGGCACGATCATCTGCCCGGACTTCGAGACTCTGCGTCTCGACCGGTCCGACGGGACCACCCGGCGGGAGACCGGGCTGAGACCGTTGCAGGCGTGTGACGAGTTCTACGAAGCGCTCGCCGTCGCGCTGCGGGACGGTGGGCCGCCGCCGGTGGACCCGGTCGAGGCGGCCGTGGTCGTGGACGTGCTCGAGGCAGCACACCGGTCAGCGGCAGCGGGCGGCGCCGTCATGGAACTCGAATAGGCGCGGCCGCCCCGAATCGTGGCACCCACGCGGTATCGGCGTGGCGACGGCCGAGGCGACTGGTTACCGTGAGTCCCATGCGCACACGAACGATCGGGAACGCAGCCGTGGGATCGGACGAGGTCGGAGCGATCGGGCTGGGGCTGATGACCTTCGACCAGACCGGCCCGCAACCGCGCGCTCAGCTGGCCGAGACCGTCAGGGCTGCCCTCGACGCCGGGGTCACCCTCTTCGACACGGCGGACGCCTACGGACCGGGCGAGCTGCTCGGCGCCGACTGCCAGGGCGAGAACGAGAAGTCGATCGCATCGCTGCTCGACGAGCTCGGCGTACGTGACCAGGTCCGGCTGGCCACCAAAGGTGGGTGCGTGCGCACCGAGGGCGGCGGTTGGTCACGGGACAGCTCCCCCGAGCACCTGCACGAGGCCGTCGACGCCAGCCTGCGGCGGCTCGGGGTCGACCAGCTCTGGCTGTGGCAGCACCACCGACCGGACGAGACCCGCGAGTACGAGGAGACGATCGGCGTCCTTCGCGAGATCGCCGATTCGGGCAAGGTCCGCGCGGTGGGTCTCTCGAACGTCAACCCGCAACAGATCAGGGCCGCGCACGCCGTGCTCGGCGATCACCTCGTCAGCGTCCAGAACCAGTTCTCCCCCGCGTTCCGCTCCAGCCAACCCGAGATCGACGTGTGCGACGAGCTCGACCTCGCGTTCCTGCCATGGAGCCCGCTCGGCGGCCTCGGGAGCGCGAAGGACCTCGCGGAGAAGCACCCGGCGTTCGCGCAGGTAGCCGCCGAGCGTGGGGTGAGCCCGCAGCAGGTCGCCCTGGCCTGGGAACTGGCGCAGGCGCCGGGCGTCATTCCGATCCCCGGTGCCAAGCGGCCCACGTCCATCGTTGACTCGGCCGCCGCAGCGGACCTCGACCTCACGCCGGAGGAACTCGCACTGCTCAACGGTGAGTGACCCGAACGCCGTCGCCCCTGCTACTTCTTGGTTTCCGTCGGCCAGCGACGGCGCTTCCGGCCCGGCCTCGGCGGATCACCCGGCGTCCAGGCGGAGCAGGGCACGGCGGTATCTCTCATCCTCCCGGGTCGCGATCCGCCGGACCTCGGATGACGGGAGTGCCACCGCGTCGCGCCCGGCCGCCTGCAGCAGCCGTGCCATCTTCACGACCATGAGCGTGACGTCCAGAGCCGCCTGCGCCGTCAGGGCATGTGCGACCATCCCGTGCCCCGCCAACAGCCAGACGTTCGAACGGCCGGCACCCGCCCGGACCAGACGTAACGCCTGCTTCGCGAGCTCCAGCCCGGGATCGTGGTAATCGAGAAGAACTGATCGCGTCCCGCACATCACCACGTGATCGGGGATCATGCGCTGCCGGGCCAGCTCCTCCCCACGTCCGGCCGCCATCAGGGCGAGCACCGGCGTCGGATGGGTATGCAGGACGACCCCAGCACCGAGCTCCGCGCCGAGAACCGCATGCAGGCCGGCCTCCACGGACGGACGTGCGGCGCCTTGGTTCGCTGGGTCGACCAAGACGTCCTTCCAGTCGGCGTCGCTCGCACACTGCTCGATCCCGGCGACCAGGCGGCTGCGGCTGACCTCGACGAAATCGGATGGCTGGAGTTCGCTCAGGCGTGTGCCGCTCGCCGTGATGTGGAACCGATCGTCAGCCGTCTGCACCGAGATGTTGCCTTCGGCCGCGACGACGAGGTCGCCGGCCGGCGTGGCGGCGGCTCTGGCCGTCTCCGCCGCCAGCGCCAACTCATCGGCGTCGGCGGCCGTCGCATGGGTCACCATCCCGCCGGACTGCCGACGCGGACGTGTTCCCGGGCGAGCGCCGAGCCGGACCGCCGGTACACATCCAGTGGCATGTCGGGCACGCCAAGCCGTTGCCGTGCCTGGAGGACGAGCGGCCGGCCGTCGGTCTGGTAGGCGTCGTCGATGATCTGGTTGCACCCGACCACATCGCCGTCGGCCTGGGCACGTTCCAGCTCGTCGAGATCGACCAGGAGTGCCTTGGCGAAGGCCAGTTGGACCGCATCGATGCTGCGCAACATGGCGCAAATCTTGTCCTCGACCATCGCGCACTGGTCGATCTTGTAGAGGATCTCGCGAGCCGCACCAGAGACAACGGGGTCCGGGTCCTCCTCGGCCTTGATCAGCTCCAGACAGATCAGGAAGAGTTCGTGCGGGTTGACCGCACCGACGAACAGGTCGTCGTCACCGTACTTCTTGCTGTTCAGGTCGAACCCGCCGAGCCGCCCGCGGCTGAGCAGGGTCGCGACGATGTGTTCGATGTTGGTCCCCAGCGGGTGGTGCCCGATGTCCACCAGCACGCGCGCCCGAGGACCGAGCGATTCGCACAGGAGCAGCGACTGTCCCCAGTCGGCGATGTCGGTGTGGTAGAAGGCCGGTTCGAAGAACTTGTACTCAAGCAGCAGGGACATGTCACTCGGCAGCTGCCCGTAGATCTCGGCCAGTCCTTCCTCGAGCCACCGGCGCCGGCGCCGGAAGTCCCCCTGCCCCGGATAGTTGGTGCCGTCGGCCAACCAGAGTGAGATCTCGTGCGATCCCGTGGATTGAGCGATGGCGATGCAGTCGGCGACATGTGCGACCGCCTGGGCGCGCACGGACGCATCGACATGGGTGAGGGAGCCGAGCCTGTAGTTGTCGTCCTGGAACAGGTTCGGACTGATCGAGCCGATTCGCACACCTCGCTCTTGTGCGTACGTGGCGAGCGCGGCGTAGTCGTCAACGGCATCCCATGGGATGTGCAGGGCCACGGTCGGTGTGACACCGGTCAGTCGGTGAACCTCGGCGGCGTCGTCGATCTTCTCCCAGACGTCTCTGGCTGTTCCAGGCGTGTCGAAGACCTTGAAGCGGGTGCCGGTGCTGACGTACCCCCACGACTGCGTCTCAATGGCCAGCCTGACGACTCTGTCGACGACTTCCTGCGGGTCCCGGGTCATGCGGTGTCCTCTCGTTGGTTCGACTGCTGGTCGGGTTCGTATCGGTGAACGGTCTGGGTACGGCTGACAAGTTCCCGGCATGCTCCGGTGTCCCGGACGCTGCCCAGGGCGCGCGCCTGAAGAAGGGCGTTTCCCAGCAGGGATGCCTCTACCGGTCCGGCGAGAACGGTCCGCCCGGCGGCGGTTGCCAGAGCCCGTCCGAGGATCGGCAGGGCAGCACCACCGCCCACGAGCTGGATGACCGCGCCTCGGGGCCCGAGCATGGCCTCGAGGTCCTGGATCGCTCGCACGAACGTCAGAACCAGGCTGTCGATGATGGCCCGCACCATCTCTGCACGATTCGTCGGGATGCGGCCGGAGCGCTCACGGATCAGCTCGGCGATGAGGGTCGGCATGTCGTCGGGTGCGAACAGGCGCGGATCCTCACTGTCGAACACGACCTGGCCCGCCGGCAGGGCGTCGGCAGCTTCGAGCAACGCGTCCGCGGGCGTGTCGGTCCATCCGCGTAGGCACTGGTTCAGCAGCCACAGCCCGGCTGCGTTGCGGTGGATCGTGCTGACTCCGTCAACACCGAGTTCGTTGACGAATTCGGTGCCGAGCGCGCTCTCCGTGGTGAGGCGCTCGGCCGACTCGACCCCGACGAGGGCCCAGGTTCCGCACGAGATATAGATGAAGTCGTCACTCCTGGCTGGAATCGCCACGATGGCGGATGCGGTGTCATGCCCGGCGACCGTCATGAGCGGCGTCCGGCCGGCCACGCCGAGCCCGTCACACACCCGTGGCAGCAGCTCTCCACGGACGGTGCCGCACGGCTGTACCTCCGGCATCGCGCTCCGGCGGACGCCCACGTCGGCCAACAGTTCCGAGGACCAGCTCAGAGTCTGGACATCGAACAGCTGAGTGGTGCTCGCCCACGAACAGTCGGTCGCTGCGTGGCCGGTCAGGCGATACGCAACAAGATCGCCGATGGACAGCAGTTGGGTTGTCCTGCTGAGGGTCCCCTTCGACTCGGTGAGCAACTGGGCCGCGGTGCTGAAGTCATGGGGCATCAGCCCGGTGATTGCCCTCGTCCTGCGCTCGTCGAAGGCACGGCTCACTCCCCTTGTTCGCGTGTCCCGGTAGCGGAACGGGGCGTCGATGAGGGAGCCATCTCGCTCGAGCAGCCCATAGTCGGCCCCCCAAGCGTCGATGCCGACGCTGTCGATCGGCCCGTGGTCAGCGACCTGCCGGGCCGCGTCGAGCGTGAGCGTCATCAGTTTCTCGAAGTCCCACCGCGCACCGCGGCCGTCCGAGGTCGGCGTTGCGAACCTGACCAGGTCCAGCACCCTCAACTCGGACTCATCGACCTGGACACGAGCGACGCGACCGCTCGTTGCGCCCAGGTCGATCGCCATCGCGTGCATTCGCTCCTCCTTGAACCGCTCCAATCGACCTGCCAAGCGAACCTAGGTGCGGGAAAGGGTCGCCGTCAAGAGCCCGTGCGACCGCGAGCCAGCATGGGACGAAACGCTTCGGTCCCCGTCGTGCAGTGCCTTGACAGCGCCTGCGGAACCTGACACCGTCCAAGGGTTGAATCGCTCCAACGCTCGGATTCGAACGTCCCCACAACGGAGAGTGGACAATGCGACACATCAGCACACCGGAGACCCCCGCCCCACCCACACCTGAAAGTCCAGGCGCCGCCGTCGTGACCCGACGCACTGCCCTACGCGCCGGCGCCGCGCTCGGCGCCACGGTCGGCGTCCTTGGTACGGCCCAGGCGGCACATGCCAACGGTCAGGCGGGTGGGCATCGACGTCTGCCGCTCGCCCGGGGCGGGCGAACCTCCTACAGCGTCTACCTCGGAGCCGAGGAGAGTCCCGTCGCGCGTCAGGCGGCGCAGGAACTGGTCGACTACCTCGGCGAGATCACCGGCGCATCGTTCCCGCTCGTCGTGGCGCCCGAACCGCCGCAGTCCGGGCAACTCATCGTCGTCGGTCGCCACAACCCCGTGGCCGTTGCCGCGGACCTGCCCCTCGCGGACCTCTCCGATGACGGCTTCTGCCTGCGCACGGTAGACACGGTCCCCGCGGCGAACGACAGCGCCAGCATCCTCATCGCCGGCGCCAGCGACCGAGGCACGCTCTACGGCGTCTACTGGTTCCTGGATCGCCTGTGCGGCGTGCGATGGTTCAGCCCCGAGTACACGGTCGTTCCGCGCCGGCGCGTGCTGACGCTGCGGCAGTCGGACGTGAACGCCGTCAAGGTGCCGCGGTTCCGGTTCCGAGAGGTTTTCGCCGCGGATGGTGCGGACCAGGCGTTCCGGCACCACAACCTGCTGAACGGCAACAGTCACCACCTGCGCGAGCAGCCCTGTCCGCCAGAGCTCGATACCTGGTCCGACTTCTGGCCGTACGAGGCCCACAACTTCCACCAGATCGTGTCCGACCAGAGCCTGTGGCACGGCGGTCAGCTCCTGGCGATGGAGCAGGCGACCCGTGATCAGGCCAGCGCCGAACTGATCCAGCGGATCGACGCGAAGATCGAGGAGGGCCGCGACCCGTCGTTCGGGTTCAGCCAGATGGACTGGTCCTGGCAGCCGGACGCGGACAGCGCCGCGTTCGCCGAAGCGCATGGCGGGGCCCTGTCCGCACCGATCATCGACATGCTGAACGAGGTCGCGGACGAGGTCGGTCAGGTGGTCCCGGACGCCCGCCTGGCCACCCTCGCGTACCAGTTCACGTTCCGCCCACCGACCGGCCTAGCCGTTAGCGACCGGGTGCTCATCACCGCAGCACCGATCTGGGCCGACTTCGCTCATCCCCTGTTCGGCGACGGGAACCCCGAGACCGCGGCCGACCTGGACGGGTGGACCCGACTCACCGACCAGATCGTCGTCTGGACCTACAACACAAACTTCGAGAACTATCTGCTGCCGTTCCCGAACTGGTGGACGATGTGCGAGTCACTGAAGCAACTGGCCGAGCGATCGGTCCAGGGGTACTTCGGTCAGGCGGCATGGGACAACGGCGGCGGCGCCGAGACCGCGGAACTGCGTGCCTGGGTGCTCGCCCGGCTGCTCTGGGACCCCGAGCTCGAACCCGATGCGCTCATCAGGGAGTTCGTCGACAACTACTACGGCGCCGGCGGCGCGCAGGTGTATGAGTACCTGGAGCTGCTGGCCGACTCGGTCACCTCGACCGGAGCCGAACTGCCCTGCTACATCTCGTCGGTCGCGCCCGCGTACCTGCCCTTCGACACGGTGCGACAGGCAGACCTGCTTCTCGACCGCGCGGAGCGGAACGTCCGCCGTGACGAAACCCTGCTCACCCATGTCCGGATCCTGCGGATGGGCCTCGACATGGTCATCCTCCTACGCCGCAACGAGCTCACCGGCGCCGCAGCGGAGCACAACGTGCCTTGGGACCTGGAGATCGATCGTCGGATCGCCCGGTTCAACGGCGCACTCGACGCCTCGGGAATGACGGCCTTCCGGGAGATCCTCGCCGGCGCCGCGTTGGGCGACGTCGACTGGCTTCGCCGATTGGTCAGCATCACTCCCAGCCCGGCGGAGCCGCCCGCCGAGGTCGCGGACCTGCCCGCGAGCGACTGGGTCGACTATCAGGAGCTGGACTTCACGCTCTATCCCTTGAACGCCGACGTCGTCGAGGACGCTACCGCCTCGAGCGGATACGCGGCCCGGATGACCGGCGGTTCGATCGACTGGGGGATCCAACTCGAACTGAGCCTGCTTCCGCCGGACATCGACTGGACGGTTTATGTTGTGGTCCGTGCCGACACCCAGTCCGAGGATCCGACAGCTCGCGCGATGTCGATCGGCGTCCACCCGCCGTTCGGCAACTACATCGATCTGCGCGTCGGAGACTTCTCGGACGGCGCCTTCCACACGATCGAGCTACCCGGTACCTACCGGAGCGACAGTGCGGAGGTCGTCTGGGTCCAACCCCCTGGCTCGGCCGCCATCTCCCACCTGTACGTCGACCGAATCTTCGCAGTCAGGGCGTAACACTTCGTGGTGAACATCGAAGACGTGGCACGCCTGGCCGCCGTCGGCCGCTCGACGGTCAGCAACGTCATGAACCGGCCGCACATCGTCGCCCCAGCGACGCGCCAGCGCGTCCTCGATGCCATGGAGAACCTGGGATTCGTGCCGAACGAGTCCGCCCGCGTCCTCGCGGGCGGACCCGGTCGGTTCGTCGGCGTGGTCGTCCACGACGCCTCGAACCCGTTCTTCGGGGAGATCATCCGCACCGTCGAGGACGCAGCCCTCAACCTTCGGTACATCGTCTCCACCACGAACACCGGGGCGGACCCGGTGCGCGAATCGACGGCCGTGGAGCTGCTCATCCAGCAACGCGCCTCGGGGGTGCTGATCACGCCCTCTGCCCTGCCGGCGGATGCCTTGGGTCGCCTGCGTCGCATCGGCACGAAGGTCGTGGTGCTCGACGCGCCCGGAGAGTCGGGCATCTGTTCGGTGGCCATGGATGACACGGCCGGCGGCCGGCTGGCGGGTCAGCACTTCCTCGACTACGGCTACCGGAGCTTCGCGTTCGTCGGCACCCCGGCACGCACGACGCAGCACGCAGCGCGCCTGGCCGGCTTCCGGGCGGCCCTCGAGGAGAGCCCGTTGGGTCGCCGCCTCGACGTCCAGGTGATCGAGGTCGCGCACGAGGACATCGTGAGTGGCCGGCAGGCGGCGGAGCGGCTCCGGCCCCGGGACTCCCCCGTCGCCGTGCTCTGCGGCAACGACCTGATCGCCATGGGTCTGTCCTTCGCCCTGCAGGAACGCGGCTCGGTCGTACCGCAGGATGTGGCGATCTGCGGTTACGACGACATCGACATGGTGCGCTACCTCGGCGTTCCCCTCACCACCGTGCGCCAGCCCGTGCGCGAGATGGCAAGGACTGCCCTCGACCTTCTGGTCGAGGAGATGAGGAGCCCCGAGCACGAGCACCAGGCCGTGCTGTTCGCCCCGGAGCTCATGATCCGAGCCTCGACCGCCCGCCAGTAGCCGCCGCACGCTGTTCCAGGGTTGCCGTCCTGAAGACCCGCGGACCGCTCCCCCCGCCCGCATCACCGAAGGAGACGATCATTCCTGACTGCATGCCTCCCGATCAGCACGGTGCCTGGATCACGTCGGCAGCGTGGCAACAGGACCCGGACGGTCCGCTGCCCGTGCTCGCCCGCGCCTTCCAGGTGGCGGGCCAGCCCTCCGACGCCACGCTGAGCATCGCCGGCCTCGGAGTCTATTGCGCACGCATCGCGGGCAGGAGGGTCACTTCGGCACTCCTCGAACCGGGCTACACCGACTACCGCATCCGCACCGAATGGGTCGCCCATGACGTGACCGAGCTGCTGACCGCCGGGCGGAACGTGCTGAGCATCGACCTCGGCCCCGGTTGCTACCGCTCGATGCCGGCCGGGGACCGCTGGACCAAGATCCACACCGACTTCGGCGACCTCGGCGCCTGCGCGGTCCTGGAGTGGCACGACGCGACCGGCACCCACCACCTGGCCACCGACCTGACCTGGCACGCGACCCTCGGACCGGTGCGCCGCGCGAACTGGGTCGGCGGCGAGGACTACGACGCCCACCACCTCGCCGACCTGACCACGGTGGAGAACTGGCCGAACGCCGTCGGGGCCAGGATGCCGAGCGGGCTGGCGCTGACCCGCAAGCAGATTCCGCCGCTGGAGCGGGTCGAGGAACTGCCCACCGTCGCGCTGACCGAACCCGCGCCCGGTGTCTATGTCGCCGACTTCGGCGTCAATTTCGCTGGGTGGGTCGAACTCGACCTGCCGGCCCGCACGAGCATCACACTGCGTCCCGCGGAACTACTGAACCCGGACGGCTCCATCGATCCGCGAACCCAGGGCTGGGGGCCCGTCTATCACCGGGTCAGCACGGCCGAGTCCCCGCTGACCTGGCATCCGCAGTACATGTATAACGGGCTGCGCTACCTGGAGATCGAAGGGCTGGACCAAGCACCGGCGCCCGATTCCGTGCGTGGCACGGTGATCGCCGCGGCGGCCGAGCCTGCCGGTGAGTTCCACTGTTCCGACGAGCGGCTCAACTCGACCCACCGGATCATCAAGCGTGCCGTGACGTCCAACATGTACTCGATGTTCACGGACTGTCCGCAGCGCGAGAAGCTCGGCTACCTGGAGCAGCTGCACCTGGCCTTCGACACGCTCCACTGGAACTATGACGTCGGCGCCCTCCTCGAGAACACGCTGCAGATCGCTCGGGAGGCCCAGGCGGAGTCGGGTCACCTCGGGCTGTACGTACCGGAATGGGACCCGTTCCCCGATCCGTGGCGCGGTGACGTCAACTTCGGTGCGGCGCTCGTATTCGTGCCCTGGCAGCTCTACCGGGCCTATGGTGACGACAAGATCCTCCGCGCCACCTATTCGGCCTCGGTCCGCTGGGTGGAGCACGTCCTCGCCTGCAGAACCGACGGCGTGATCGAGTACGGCCTGGGTGATTGGGACGGCCGCGAGCCACGGCACGTGCCGCTGGTGGCCACCGCTACCCTCGCTCGGGCCTGCACAGTTCTCGCGGCGACGGCGGCGATCATCGGCGACGACGCGGACCGGGCCCGGTGGGAGGCCCAGGCCGACGAGCTCCGGGCGCTCCTCGCCGCCCGCTTCGTCACGCCGGACGGGACTGTCGGGGACGGGACCGTTGCCGAGCTGGCGGTCGCGCTCCAGACCGGAGTGGTTCCCGAGCCCCGCGTCTTCGCCGCCCGTGAGGCGCTCGCGCAACGCATCGTTGCGGACGACTTGCGGCTGGACGCTGGGGAGGTTGCGATGGCCGCACTGCTCGAGGTGCTGGCCGACGCCGGCCGGCATGACCTGATTCACGCCATCACCGTCCAGGATCGCCATCCGGGCTACGGCTATCAGCTGCGCCACGGCGCCACCTCTCTCACCGAGACGTGGGACGGGCCTACGTTCGGGTTCAGCCAGAACCACTTCATGAACGGCGTCATCGACCACTGGTTCTTCGCGCACCTGGTCGGCATCCAGCAGTCGGCGCGCTCAGTGGGCTACCGCGAGCTGGCGATCCGGCCGCAACCGGTGCCTGGAGTGACCTCGGCCGAGGCGTCGCATTGGACGCCGGCCGGCGAGATCTCGGTCGCCTGGACGCTGGACGGCGCCCAGTTCACCATGACGGTCAGGACGCCTCCGCAGGTGCGCGCCACCGTCGAACTTCCCGACGGTACCTCGACCGTTCTCGAAGGGTCGCTGAACACCGTCGGCTGCACTGTGGACGGGCACGAGCACGCGGTGACCTAATCCTGCGGCTCACCGCGGAGCCGTCGTCTCGATGCCCGAGGGCGGATCTCCGTCGGGTGAGCGGCGGGGTCGGTGGTGACGCCCTATCATCAGCCGGATGGCCACGCTCAAAGAGATCGCACGCCGGGCTGGGGTCTCGGCCTCTGCGGTCTCCGCCGTGGTCAACGGGACAACACACACCCGAGTGAGCGCTGGGACTCGTGCGCGTATCGAGGCGGTGATCGCCGAGGTCGGGTACGTGCCCAACGATGCGGCGCGGGCGCTACGGCGGCAGCGGGCGGGCACCATCGCGGTGGTCGTCGAAGGGCTCGAGAACCCGGTCTACAAGGAGTTACTCCTCGGCATCTACGAGGCGGCCGAAGCTCGCGGTTGGGCCGTGGTGCTCGGCGACGCGGCCTGGATGCGCTCCGGCAGCCACTTCCTCGCTCGTCTACTCGGCCAGGGATCGATCGACGCGATCCTGCTGCGCCATGAGGGCCTGATCGACGGGGAAGTGCTGGGCCACCTGCGCGCACACCCGACGCCCGTGGTGCTGCTGGAACAGCAGTCCGACCCGCACTACCCCTGGGTCGCCGTCGATGATCTGCTGGCCGGCCGGATGGCGACCGAGTTCCTGCTTCAGGCTGGTCACACCGACGTGCGATTCGTGGGCGGCCGCGACGAGAGCCAGACCTCCTCCGCACGGTACGAGGGCTATGTCACGGCGATGAAGCAGGCCCGGCGGCGACCTCGGGCGGGCCTTTTCACCGGGTTCGGTATCGAGGCGGGCACGCTCGGCTTCGGTGCGATCCGATCCGGTGGCACATTCCCCACCGGTGTCGTCGTCAACAACGTGATGTCCGCGGCCGGTCTGTTGGCGGCGGCGGCGGACGACGGGGTCGATGTGCCGAGCCAACTATCCGTGGTGGGCATCCACGACGCCGAGATCGCCGACATCGTGAGGCCGCGGCTGACGACCGTGCGGTTGCCGATGCGCGCGCTCGGCGCCCATGCGGTCGAGCAGGTCGCGGCGCTGCTTGAGGGCGTGCCCACGGCCCTCGGCGTCACCACCGAGGAGCGGCCCAAGCTCATCGTCCGCGCATCCACCGCGCCGCCCTCGCGCTGACCGGCCGAACCCTCGACCGCGCCCAGTTCGAAGCACACCGTTCGCCGCAGGCCTTGACCCGCGACAGCGCTGTCGCCTACGTTGACGCAACGACACGTCATGGTTGACGAAGGGGCTCCGCAGCCCGTCGCATATCGGAAGGATCACCGTTGACCTCCACCTACAGCCGAACGGACCGACGAAGTGCCTCCTCAAGGACCGCGTCCCGTCGGTTCCACGCGATGGCCGCGGGCGCAGTCGCGCTGGCTCTCGTCGTGACGGGCCTACCGTCGGTGCCGGTCGCCGCGGATGAGATGTCGGATCTAGGCGGACTGCTCGACCTTGCCCGCCCGGAGCTCGCGCCGGTGGCGGCACGCCTCGCCGCCGGGGATGAGGCAGGGGCTGCCGATGAGCTCCAGGCGCACTTTGCGAACCGCACCGGCATCGAGCTTCCGGTCTCAGGGTCGGGAATCGGCGACGCAACCGCCGACGAACTCGCGGCGGGGACCTTCCGGTTCGGTGCCGAGACCCGAGACTTCTACAACGACGCGGAGCAGCGGATCGACGTCGACTGGCAGGACCCCTGGGGTGGGACCGCGGAAGCCCCGGGCGGCGCGCAGGTCCTGATGAGCGATCTCTCGTTCATGGGGAAGCTGACGCGCGCCTACCAGAACGAGGATGACCCGCAGCTCCGGGCGACGTATGCGGCCGCCTGGATGGACATCTCACTGGACTTCTTCGCCGACAATCCGACCTGGGCGACCAACCGGAACCTCTCGGGCGCGAAGCGGCTGTCACAACTCGTCGCGGCATTCGCGGTGTTCCGGGCGGAGCCGACCATCGAGGCGAGCGATCTCACCGCGTACCTCATTGGTGTGCACGCCACGACGGATCATCTCGTGGGCGCTCTGCAGCGCCACGTCGGAAACAACTGGTACCTGTCGATGGCCCGCTCCATCTACCTGACGGCGATCTATCTTCCCGAATTCTCGGCATCGTATTCGTGGGAGTGGTTCGCCGTACGCTCCGTCGAGCGGTTCATGCGTGCCTACATCAAGGGCGACGGCGTATACCGGGAACCGGCATTCAACTACCAGGCGTACGTCGCGGACCTGCTCAACACCCTGCTCGAGGTGGCGCATGCCAACGGGCGAACGCTTCCAGATCCGATCCCGCGGTGGTCGGACTGGATCGCGGACTCCTTGTTCGCGACCCGGCAACCGAATCTCGAGCCCGCCCTGATCGGTGACTCCCCGAACATCGACGCCGGTATCGGCACGATCCGCAGGGCCGCCGAGCGCAACTCCTGGTCCGACTTCGCTTGGGTCGCCTCCGGTCGGACCGAGGGGACCGTCCCGACGCTGCCATCCACGCTGTTCCCGATCAGCTTCGCAGTACAGCGCTCCGGCTGGGACGCCGACGCCCAGTACATGCTGATCAACAACCAGAACTCCAGCTACACCGCCTCGCACCGGCATCCGGATGACCTCAGCCTGGTGATGGCGGCGTACGGTCGCCCGCTGATCGTCGATCCAGGAGTCGGCGACTACAGCCCGACACCAACGAACCAATGGATGCGATACACGACCGAGGCGCACAACACGGTCGAGGTCGACGGCGCCCCGCAAGCCCCCGGCGTCACCCGCAGGATGTCCCTGTGGCGCACGAACGAAGGCCTCGACATCTATCAGGGTGAGGCGTTCGGCTACCAGCCGGTCGTCCACGATCGGGTCGTCTACTTCGTCAAGCCCGGGTTCTGGGTGGTCTCCGACTCCCTGACCGGGGACACCGCCGCGCACGACTATCGGCAGTTGTGGCACTTCCCCGGTGACCCGGTCACGGTCGACCCGAGCACGAACGTCGCCACGATCGGCTTCGACACCGTGCCGGGTGCCGAGCCTGTTACCGGCGTGCAACTCGTGCCGGTGACGCCCGAGGGCGTCGAACTCGCCCCGACCGTGCACGACGACGGCGCCGTGCGCGTGGGTGAGGACGTGCTCACGGACGTCGACTTCCTCTCCTACGACTGGTCCACCAGCGGCGCCACCGGGCTCGACACAGTCGTGGTCCCCGGTGCAGCCGGTCCGGCGCCCACGACGACGGCGACCCGCATCGAGCTGCCCGGCGTGACCCACTCGACGGCTACCGCCATGCAGATCGACCTACCGGACGCCGTCGGGCGCTTCTACCTCTCACGCGAGGATGTGCCGTCGCAGCGGGTCTTCGGTGAGGCCGAGACCGACGCCGAGACGGCCTATCTCGAGCGCTCCCAGGACGGCGGGCTCACCCGGTACTCGCTGACCCGGGGATCCCAGTTGCTCGACGACGGAGAGCCGGTTCTCAGCGCCTCGGGGGTGGTCTCCGACGTGAGCGTGGACCTCGTCGGCGCCACCGCGGAGATCTCGATCGGCGACCCGTTCACCGGCACGATCACGATCAACGCCCCGGACGCGAACGTGGTGATGGTCAATGGCAGCCCGGCCGCGTTCACCCGGAGTGGCGACCAGGTCACCGTCACCACCGAGGAGACCTCAGCCCTGAACCCGGTCCTGACGGAGGAGTTCGCCGACACCAGTCTCGACAGCACCGTCTATGCCTTCGACGGCTCGCTCGAGGGCTGGACGCCGGTGCTGGGCGACTGGGCGGCGCAGTCCGGCGCGCTGACACAGTCCTCGACTGCGGACATGCAGTCCTTCGCGGCCCAGCAGGGCGTCCCGAATGACGCGATCATCACGGCCGAGATCACCCCAGGGACGAGTGGTCAGCGAACCACCCGGACCGGTTTCACCTTCCGCTACCACGACGCCAGCAACTACTACCGGGCGAATGTCCTCACCTCATCGGCCGGCGTGACCCTCCAGCTCGTCAAGGTCTACAACGGGACATCCACAACGCTCGCGGAGTCCGACCTGCCGCTCGGTTCCGCAGACCCGTACACGATGACCGTGTCCGCCATCGGACGCCACCTGGTCGCCACCGTCGGCGACACGTCGATCGCCGCGACCGATTCCCAGCTCCCGACGGGCGGCGCCGCCGCCTACACCCACCGGCGGGCCGCCACCTTCGACAACATCACGATCAGCGAAGGGCTCGATCAAGCCAACTGGCAGGGACTCGCGGGCGAGGTGTCCGTGAACTCCGGCCAGTTGAACCTCACGCCCGTCGATGGCTGGGCGCACGTGCTGGCCGCCTCGACGCTGCCCCCGCGCTTCTCACTGCAATGCGACTACGCCGCGACGGCCACCGTCACGATCAATGGCGTCGGAAACGCGGGCATCTCGCTGAGAGACACGTCCGATACCTACGGCTACCGGATCCACATCGGCAGAACGAGCAGTGGATCCCGGTACGTCGGCATCGTTCGCGAGGCGCAGAGGTCCGGTCCGGTCACGCTCGCGTCGGTTCCCCTGACCGATCCCTTGACCGGGCCGGTCCGACTGGGGGCAACGATCCAGGGTGATCACATCGTCGCGACCCTGAACGGGGTCGAGATCGCGGAAGCTCGGGACACCGTGGTCCGCAGCGGTGGGGTCGGCTTGTACGCCTCCACCGCGAGCACCTTCGAGAACCTCACCGTCGAACAGTCCTGCGACTCCGAGGTTTCCGATGCCGTGCCGGCGCCGCCGGCTTGGGACCAACGGACGCCGTACACAGTGGGCGACCTGGTCGCTTACAGCGACAGCACATGGGTGGCGTCCTGGTGGACGCAGAACCAGGTGCCGGGCGACGCGTACGGCCCATGGCAGGAGGTTGCGACGACGAGCGACGGCACCGCGCTCTGGACGCCGACGAGGATCTTCATCGCCGGCGATGTGGTGGAACACCAAGGGCACCGCTACGAGGCGACGTGGTGGACGCGCAACCAGGTGCCCGGGACCCCCAACGGACCGTGGCGACTTCTGGAGTGACGACCCCCAGTCTCTTGACGAGATGCGCGACCTCGCCTACATCGAGCCCGCCCAGGCGAAGCAGGTCGTCGAGTGGACCGGTGGCGCCCGCGCACGACGACTACCGGCCGTCCGGGATCGATGCGCGCCGATGGTCCCAGGATGCGACCGTGCAGCACTGACTGGAGCAGCACCGCCGCGGGCGGGCTCCGTCCACAGCCTGCCCGCTCGACCGCATTGTCCACAGATCTGTGCCACCCGGTGGAATGCGGGGCTCCAGAGGCGCGACGCTCGCTCCATGGCAACGGTTCATGACGTCGGCACGATCGATAGAACGGAGCCGGGGTGGCTGCGTACGGCCTGGGCGGAGGTCATGGCGAATAAGCGCTGGCCCGGTCCGGCGCACAACGGAGCCGAACGCGGCTTCCTGCTGGGCGACGACATCCCGGAGACCCTGGAGCCGTACATCAACGCCAGGTGGGATCCGGAGTTCGAGGAGCTCGGTACACGCATCCTCGCTTTCTCGCGGCTGGACGCCCCGGCGGCAGAGTCGCTGCTCGCCGCGCTTCCGAAGCCGGCTCTCAAACTCGATCTGAGCGGCTACGCGCCACCGGCGGCCATCGTGTTGCGGGTGGTCGCCGACCACCCCGGGACGGTCCTCGCCGGTGGGTGGCTCCTGAGCCCGGAGCTCCCCGGGGAAGCGATCCAGGTGCGCGAACTCACCATCCTCGACCCGACCCTGGTGGACATGGCGCCCGATGTCACGCCCGCCGAGCTGCCGGCGTGGATCGAGGAACTCCCTGCGGACGACTACGCGGCCTACCTCGACGCCCGAGCAGACTGCCTGGAGCATGGCATCACGAGGCAGGCGTGGATCCTGGCCGTCGGCCGCTACGGCGTCACGGGGGCGCGTCGCTTTCCGTACATGCGCATCGTCACCGACGACGAGACCGGCACCCGCGGGGTCTGGTTCGGATGGTGAACCGCGACGCCGACGGCTGGCTCGGCGGGGACGGGTGGCCGCCGGATCCACTGCTGGAGAAGGGGTTGTCGGCGGCAGACCTCGACGACTGGCACGAGCTCACCGCCTACGATTCGCAGCGGCCGTACTATTCAGCAGACGGCGTCGACCGTGACGAGGCAGCCCGGATTCTGAGTGCTATCCCGGAAATGACCCTGTCGCAGAGATGGAACTACTCCCCTACTCTCGGGACGCTGCTGCGAAGCATCGCTAAGCACCCCCAGGTGAGGGGAAACTCGCCGGCACCGCGCGGCGAACCGAGCGAGCACTTCGGGCTCAGCGGGGTGCTCATCGACGACCCCGAACTGCTCGGCTTCACACCCGACATCGCGGTCGGCCCGGTGCCGCCCTGGGTCGCCGACCTGGATCCCGAGCTTCAATCTGAGTACTACCACCACCGGGCATCCTGCTTGTCGAGCAGCTTGTACCGGCAGCGCTGGTACGCGGCCCGGCACCGGTACGACCTCCGCGACGCCGGGCGGGGACCCGACGAGATCGACGTCGTTCGTGGACCACACGGACCGGTGCTGCACCTGTGGTGGGATTGACGCAGCCGGGCGATGCCGGTGCTCGTCGGGAGTCAGGAGTGGTCGACCCCGTTCGCCGCCGCGGGCAGGCTCGCCGGGGGTGACGACACCCAGATCGCCTCGGCGACCTCGTTCCCGACGTTGGTGATCTGGTGCGGTATCGAGGAGCGGAAGTCCAGGCTGTCGCCCTCCGCCAACTCGAAGGTGCTCTCCCCGAGGGTGAACAGGAACGTGCCACGGATGACGATGAAGATCTCCCGGACGTCACCGTGGGTGTAGTCCGGACCGCCAACGGTGCCGCCCGGTGGGTACTCGGTAGAGGTCACTTCGACGTCCAGCAGCGGCGGCGGGGTGATCGCGAACGTGCGGACCCCGTCGCCGTGCAGTATCGAGGGCCGCTCCCGCCGGCGCAGGACCTTGCCGGAGGCCGCCGGCTCCTCGAAGAGGTCGATCAGTTTGATGGACAGCGCGTCGGCGAGGCTGCGCAGCACGGCGAAGGCGGCGTTCGCCGTCCCGCTCTCGATCTGGTGGATGTAGCTCGAGCTCCTGCCGGTCGCCGCGGCCAGGTCCCTGATCGACATGCCTCGGCTCTTGCGGAAGGTGCGGACCCGACGGCCGAGGTTCTCCCGCTCGGTCGCGGTGCGTTCTTCACCCTTGCTCACCTGCCGCCTCCCCTCGGGCTCCTCGGTGATCGCCCTGTTGCGATCCTAGGTCGCAGGTCACGCCCGCCCGGACCGTCAACTGACGCGCTGGCGGTTCGCGGTGCCGGGCTGTCCCAGGTCCAGCCACTCCTCCCCGAGCACCTCGGGGTGATCGAGCCAGTAGTCACCGTAGTAGTCGATCAGAGGCCCGTACTCGTCGAAGATCCGGCGCAGTTCCCGGATGGAGTCCGCACCGACGGGGGCGATGTCGACACGAATGTCGATCCGTGGGCGCCGCTCACCGCGCAGCGTGGTGATCAGCGAGGAGGACAGGTGCCGGCGACCCTCTCCGCCTGCCTCCAGCCCGGCCTCGAGGCTGCGCAGCAGTCGCTCCTCGAACGCCAGGTCGGCGCCGGCCTCGAACGTCTGGGCAACCGCTGCGAGAACCTCGGGTCCCACCACTCCGTTGCCGAGCACCGCGTAGCCCGCGCCGGTGTGATGCCCCGAAAAGGAACGGCCGCCGGTGAACGACCCCGTGTGGGCACCGACCCGGCCGTCATCGGTCACGATGCCGACCTGACGGTAGGCGAACAGGGGGTCCGTCTGCTCCAGTGCCGCGAGCACCACCTGTGGATCCAGTCCACTCGTGGTCAGATCCAGGGCACGCAGTCCCAGTCGCCAATCGCTGTGCCACTGGCTCGTCACGGCGACACCGCCTGCCACCTGGGGGCAACGGGAAGCGAGGGCGATCGAGCCGGTGCCCTGGCAGACCCCGACGGCGTTCGTGGTGGGATCGGTGGCGACGATGCTGAACGTCATGGTGTTTCTCCTTTGGGGTGAGGTGGGCCGGCGCGGAGCGCGACGGGAGCTCTGCGCCGGCCGCGGTGTCACTCGTTGATGGACAGGTGTGCGTAGTCGACCGTGTTGTCGGTGCGCCACGCGTAGCCGGCGATCCGCTCCGAGATCGCGATCCCGGGCTGCACCTGGGCGATCTGAATGAACGGAACCTCTTCCAGCAGCCGGGTCTCAGCAACGTTCCAGGCCGCGCCGGCCTCGGCCGAGCTCTGGTCGATCACCTCGGCACTGGCCGCCAACGCCTCGTAGAACTCCGGGTCCTCCCAGTCCGACATGTTGTTCTGCGAGTCGACGCCGGTCAGCAGGTTCAGGGTGTAGATCGGAGTGAGCGCCCAGGGTGCCTGCACGGACAGGAGCGCCTGCCAGATCTTCGCGTACCGGCCGGTGTGGAAGTCGGCACCGGGAACCGTCTCGATCACGATGTCGAAGCCCGCCGGGCGCGCGGCCGTCTGGATCTGCACAGCCGTGGCCTGCGACTCGGCGTCGGCGGCGCTCACCGTGAGGGTGAAGCTCAACCCGTCGGGGTAGCCAGCCTCGGCGAGCAGCTCCCTGGCGGACTCCGGGTCGTAGTCGTACTCCGGTAGGCCGGTCGCGTCGTACCCGGGCGTGTTGGTGAAGACGATTCCCGAGCCGTTGCGCACTGCACGGTTCTGGTAGACGTTCGCGATGATGTCGTCGAACGGGACCGTCTGCGAGATGGCTTGACGCACCAGCAGGTTGTCGAACGGCGCCTTGTTCGTCACCAACGAGAGCACCTGCGAGGTGTTCGGTGAGCTCACGGTAGGCACGATCAGCGTGTCGACGGAGGCCAGGTCGGCCGCATCCGTGGGCGACAGCCCCTCGACGATGTCCGCGTCTCCGGCTCGGATGGTGCTCGCGCGGCTTCCTGCGTCGGGAACGACCTGAACATTGACGACGTCGACGCCCGGGGTGCCGAGGATCCAGTTGTCCCGCGCCTCGAAGCGGGCGAACGAGCCCACCTCCCAGTCGGTGATCTCGTACGGCCCGAAGCCATAGTTCGGGTTCTCCTGCGCCCAGGCGATCGCATAGGGATCGTCATCGCTCACGTTGGCCTGCATCTCGCTGCTGTCGTAGACGAACGCCAGTGCGTCCGCCAGCATGGACAGCAGCGTGGTGCCGAGGCCCGGGCTCGCAATCGTGATGCTGACCGTCTTGTCGTCGATCTTCGTGAACTGGGTGGCCGGGTCGGTGATCACCGGGGACATCGCCCCGGGCGCGGTCGAGGTCTCGGCTCCGAACTTGAGCTCGAAGGACCACAGCACGTCGTCCGCGGTGAGTTCGTTCCCGGCCGCGCTCACGGCGTCGGAGAGGTGGAAGGTATAGACGAGCCCGTCATCGGAGACCTCATAGCTCTCCGCCAGGTACCCCTCATAGGTGAACGGGTCCTGCTCGAAGACGCCGTCCTGGGCGGACTCGGCGTAGGGCTTGCGGACGAGGGTGGCCTGGGTCGCGCCGAGGAACTCGGTGTTGTTGGCACCGGCCTCCTTGATCAGGCCCATGCCGATGTCGGCCTGGAGGATGGTGATGCTGGTCTCCTCGTCGGTGGCCGCGTCGGCGGTGTTCGCCGACTCCGCACACGCGGAGACGAGGAGCGCGGCCGCTATGGCTGCGGTCAGAGGCTTCGCGATGCGGCGAAGCGTGGAATCTGGGCGCACAAGACTTCCTTTCGAGGGGCGGGCGATCCCGGAGAGGTGGGCAGTCCGGGTGGAGGGTCAGATCAGGGCGCGCTCGGGCGAGGTCACCGCCGTCGCAGGTACTGGTGGGCAAGGTTGCTGAACGCGATCACGGTCACGGCCAGCGCGAGGCAGGGAAACAGCGAGGACCACCACCGCCCGGCAGACGCCGCCGTGGCGCCGTCGGCGATCATTGCTCCCCACTCGGGGGTCGGCGGCGGCAGACCGACGCCGAGGAAGCCGAGGCCCGCGGCGACGGTGACGGCCACGCCGAAGATGTAGGAGGCGTTCTCCAGGGCCGGCCACGTCGAGTTCGGGAGCATGTGCCGCAGCAGCAGTCCACGCTCCGACTCCCCCGACAGGCGCGCCGACTCCAGGTAGGCCTCGCGGCGCACCCGGAGCACCTCGGTCCGGACCACGCGTGCTTGGGTGGGCACCATGAGGAGGCCGCACACCACCGAGAGGGTGAGCAGGTTCCGCCCGAAGAACGCGAGCAGCACCAGCCCGACCACGATCTGCGGGAGCGCGTCGAACAGGTCCAGACCGCGGGTCAGACCTCGGGCCACACTGCCGGGGACGCCGCCGCGTGCCTCGTTCGTCCCGGTGAAGAGTCCCACGCCGACGCCGAGCACAGTCGCGAGCAGCGCAGCGACGAGGCCGACCACCAGATCGTTGCGTGTGGCCGCGATGACCCGCGAGAACACGTCCAGGCCGTAGATGTCGGTACCGAACCAATGCTGCGCCGATGGCGGCTGATCGGGGGCGGCCACGACATCGATCGGGCTGTAGGGCACCAGCAACGGCCCGAGGACGGCGACAAGTACCAGGAGGACCAGGGGTGCGACAACGGGCACCATCGCGGCCCGCCCGCGGAACTTCGGCCGCCTTTCGGACGCCACGGCGGAGGTGGTCGTGGATGCGCTCATGAGGTTCCCTCCGCTACCACGCCGGGGCGACGGCGCGGATCCAGGGTCATGTTGACGAGGTCGACGATCAGGAACACGACGAGCACACACGCTGCGACCGTGAGCAGGAACGCCTGCAGGGCCAGGAAGTCGGCACGCCCCACCGCCTGGACGGCGTACTGCCCCATGCCTGGGATCGCGAAGAGCTGCTCGATGATGACGGCGCCGCCGAGGAGGAAGCCGAAGAGCTGGCCGCACATCGTCACCATGGTGGGGCTGGCCCGGCGCAGGACGCTGACGATGACGACGTGGCGCGGTACCCCGGACGCGATGCGGAACAGGGTGGCCTCGTCGTCGACGGCGCGTTCGATCGAGCGTTGCAGGACCTTCATGATGGTGGGCGCGCTGCCGACCACGAGGACCAGCACGGGTAGCCACAGGTGCGCCAGCATCGAACTGAGCAGGACCGTGTCCGCGGACAGCAGCGCATCCAGAAGGGGGAACCCGGTGGACCGGGGTGCCGGCCGCAGTCCCGCGTCGTAGCGTCCGATCGGTGCCGCGGCCCAGCCGAGCACGGTGTAGAAGACCAGGATGCCTGCCACCCCGAGCACGAAGTCAGGGATCGCTCCGGCGGATCGTGCGTAGAACGCTGAGAATCTGGCGACGGGGTTGCGCGGGCGCAGCATCGCGAAGATGGACAGCAGGAGTGTCACCGCGATCGCCAGGACCATGGCGATGAGTGCGATCTCGATGGTGGCGGGCAGCCGCCACGCGATCTGCTCCTGGACGTCCTGTCCGTCGATGAGGGAACGACCGAGGTCGAGCGTGACGACCCGGCGCAGGAACACCATGAGTTGGTGCCACAGCGAACCGCTGAGGCCCAGCAGTTCCTGGATCCGTTCGTACTGGTCCGCGGACAGGTCGTCGCTGCCGGCGATGATCAGGACCGGGTCCCCCGGGATCAACCGCACCAGGAAGAACACCGCGATCGCGAACAGGAAGAGGTGGACCGGCAGCAGCGCCACGCGCTGGATCCACCACCGCTGGGAGCGCCAGAACCGCGCGATCATGCGGCGCTCGATTCGTCGGCGGAGAGCTTGCGGTAGGCGGCCATCAGCCGAGCCGTGTACGGATGCTCCGGCCGGTTGACGACCTGGCCGACCTCGCCCTGCTCGACGACGTCGCCGCCGTGCATGACCACAAGACGATCGCTGATGAACGCGGTTGCCGGTACCCCGTGGGACACGAAGACGATCCCGGCTCCCGATCGTTCGGCGAAGTCCTTGAACTCGTTGAGCACGGCTCCCTGCACCGAGACATCCAGGGCGGAGACCGACTCGTCGCAGATGAGGATCCGCGGCGAGACGATCAGCGCTCGCGCAATCGCGAACCGCTGGCGCTGTCCTCCGGAGACCTGGGAGGGTCGACGCGATGCGAGCGCTGGGTCGACGGCGAGCGATGAGAGCACCTCGTCGACCGCCTTGTCCGCCTCGGTGACGGTGAGGCCGAGGATCTCCAGGGCCGGACGCCGCACAGCGTCGCGCAGACTGCGCAACGGATCGAACGACGACGTCGTGTCCTGCCCGACGAGTTGGACGTCGCGGCGGAACTGGCGCAGCCGGTCGCCGCTCAGTTGCGACACCTCGATGTCCTGGTAGCGGATGGAGCCGGCCGACGGCATCTCGAGCCCGAGCAGGAGGCGCACCAGGGTCGACTTGCCCGACCCGGACTCGCCGATGATGCCGACCCGGTCGCCGGGCTCGATCACCAGGTCCAACGGGTTGAGGGCATTGACGACGGTGTTGTCGCGGCCGCGGTACTGCTTGGCCGCTGCCACGGCCGCGATCACGAGACCCCGACCATCGTGGTGAGCCGATCATCGTTGAGCTGTGCCAGCGACGGTGCGCACGCGAGCAGCGCCGCGGTGTAGTCCGCGCTCGGGGCCGCGAGGACCTGCGCCGTGGCTCCCCGCTCGACGACGCGGCCGCGATTCATGACGACCACCTGGTCCGAGTAGGCCCGGCACAGTCCGATGTCGTGCGTGATCATGAGCAGCGTGGTTCCGAGGTCGGCTGTCAGCGAGGTGATGAGCTCCAGGAGGTCGACGGAGAGCGTGACGTCCAGTGCGCTGGTCGGTTCGTCAGCGATTAACAGCTCGGGCTGGGAGCACAGCGCGATGGCGATCATCACCCGCTGGCGCATCCCGCCGGAGAGCTCGTACGGTCGGGCGCGCAGCACGCGGGACGGGTCACGGATGCCGACCCGCTCCAACCAGTCCGCGGCGAGCGCCCGTGCGCGCGCCCTGGACGTGGCGCCCCGACCGCGGATGGCGGTGCCGAGCTGGTTCCCGACCGTCCAGACCGGGTCGAGGGCGTTCATCGCGTTCTGGAAGACGACGCTCACTCCGGGCACCTGATAAGGGATGGCGCGCGTCGGACGCGCCGTCAGGTCGGTCTCGACGATGCGGGCCGTGTCGCCTCGACGGAAGCTCCGAGCGGGAGCAGGCCGGCCAGCGCCATGCAGACGCTGCTCTTGCCCGAGCCGGACTCGCCCACGATCGCGACCCGCTGACCGGAGGCCACGGTCAGCGAGAAGTCCGAGACCGCCGTGAACCACCCGTCTGCGGTGCGGTACCGCACGCTGAGGTCCTCGACCTCGACGGCGTTGGCAGCCTTCAGTCCAACGGCAGGCATGGTCAGCTGATCCCGCTGAGCAGGTTCGCGCGGAAGGTCTCCTGCTGATAGCTGGTGCGCACGGCACCACGTCGCTGCAACGCCGGAACCAAGCCGTCGACGACCTCGCTCAGATAGCGCCGCGTCGGCATGCGTGTGGAGAGCAGGAAGCCGTCGGCGCCGATCTCGGCTGCGGCATCCTGCATTCGGGCGGCCACCGTGTCCGGGCGGCCGACGAAGCCGTTCTCCTCGTGCGCGTAGGAGTCCCGGACCAGCTGCCGAAGGGTCTTCCCGGAGCTGACCATCCCGTCGAGCTGGCTCTGGTGTCCGTTGGTCGTCAGGTCCGCGGGCAGGGGCTGGTCGGGGTCGAACTGCGACAGGTCCGTGGTCGTGGTGCTCGACCAGTTCGAGAGCACGTACTCGAGGTCGTTCGCATTCTCCTCGCGGATGCGCTTGGCCTTCTCCTTGGCCTCGTGGTCGGTCTCCCCGAGGACCGGATCGATCAGGAAGAACACCTTCACCCCGTCCGGGTCCCGGCCGAGTCGCTGCGCCTGGGATCGGACGTTGTCGCGGAGTGCCTTCATCTTGGCGTGGTCGGACCCTCCGGCGAGCACGACCTCGGCGTGCTGGGCAGCGAAGAGCTGTCCACGTGGCGAGTTCCCGGCCTGCGCCAGCACGGGTTCGTACTGCGGACTCGGCAACGTGTTGAGCGGTCCGCGGCTCTTGAAGTAGGCGCCCTCGTGGTTGACCGTGTGGACCTTCGTGGCATCGACGTAGACACCGCTGTCCTGATCCAGCACGACGGCGTCGCGCTCCCAGGACTGCCACAACGATCGCACCGTGGCGACGAACTCGTCCGCGCGCTCGTAGCGCTCGTCGTGGGGCGGCTGCGCGTCGAGGCCGAAGTTCTGGGCGGCGCTGTCGTTGCTGCCGGTCACGATGTTCCAACCGATCCGGCCGGCCGAGAGGTGGTCGAGCGTGCTCATGGCACGCGCGAGCCGGAACGGACTGATCTCCGTCGTCGCGACGGTGGGGATGATGCCGAGCCTGGACGTGTGCTGGCTGAGCACGGCCGCGAGCGCGAGCGGATCGTGCTTCGGCGCTCGGTGCCCGTGCTTGAGCGGACTGGCGTAGGAATTGCCGTAGTCGTCGGGGATGTAGTTCGAGTCCTCGATGAGCATGAAGTCGAAGCATCCGCGTTCGAGGTCGCGAGCGAGGTCGACGAAGAAGCCACCCTTGGCCCAGTCGCGCGTCGAGTGGCCGGACCACTCGCGATTCCACGCCGGTGCGCGGAAGCCTGCCTGGAACCACCCGAGGTGGAAGGAGTACGAACTCACGGTAGACCTCTCATCCTGCAACGATCGGTTTTGCTCTGCTGTCCACTGTCAGTGGACGATCGTCCACTGACAGTGGACAGTAATGACCCGCCGTTTCGTCGCGGTGACCGCGCATTACCGCGCTGTTACGGCTTCGGCTGGCGGGATCCCCGGGCGCAGCGCGCGCTTGACGTCGGCGCCGCACCGGGGCCTGTGACGAACTCGCGCCCGCCCTTCACCGGGTCGTTCGCGTGGCTGCTCCTCTCAGCTCGCGAGGTCTGCAGCGTCCCCCAGGTGCCGATATCGACCCCTGAAGTAGACGAGCGGGTCCTGCGCGGGACCTTCGTGTTCGACGAGCTCGACGACTCTCCCGAGCACGATGAGGTGGTCCCCGGCGTCGTGTTCGGCCCAGAGCTCGCAGTCGATCCACAGCAAGGCTCCACCCAGTAGCGGATCACCCGCCGCGGACGGCTTCCATTCGACGCCGTCCCATTTGTTCGTGGCGCTCCGCGCGAACTGCGCCGAGATGTCCATCTGGTCACGAGCCAGGACGTTGACGGCAAAACGTCCGGTCGGTGCGATTCGCGGATAGGTCGTCGAGGTCTTCATGACGCTGAACGAGACCAGCGGCGGGTCAAGGGAGACGCTCGAGAAGGACTGGCAGGTGAATCCCAGCGGCTCCCGGCTGTCATGCCCGGTCACCACGGTGATGCCGGAGGCGTAGTGGCCGAGCGCATCGCGGAAGCGGCGTGCGCCGAAGCTGTCGGTTGTCATGTCAATGGATCGCATGATGGGTCCTCGGAGGTCGGCGCAGGTCAACGGGCAGCGAGGACTGGAGTGTGCTCGGCGATGCGAGCCAGCCGCTGCAGGTTCGCCGCGTAGGTGCTGGCCGCGTCCGCGACGACCTCCGTCAGCTGGTCCATCTGGCTGAGGGCCACGTAGAAGCCTCGCCCCGGAACGATCGCGCCGAGTTCTGCCAGCAGTGGCGCCAGGTTGACGGTCGGTCCCATGGCGTGACCGAAGTCCGCGCCCGTGTGGACCGGGATCGCGGTCACCCCTGCGAGCCCGTTCGCCGGGTAGCGGTCCAGGAACGCCTTCAGCAGACCGGTGTACGTGGCCTTGTAGGTGGGCGACGCGAAGATCGCCAGGTCGGAGGCTGCGACCGTCGCGTTGAGCTGCGCCATCCGTTCGGACGGCCAGGCGAAGACCTCGTCGGTGTGGTCGGCGAGGTCGATGACCTCGATCTGCCGTTCCGAGGGGATGAGTTGCTCTGCGAGCAGCTCAGCCACACGTCGGGTGCGTGAGCGCGGCTTGGGGTTGCCAACGACGACTGTGATTTTCAAGGACATCCACTTCTCTCCGTCTGCCGAGTGCCAGAAATTGGGAGAAGCAGGTTGCGTGCGCCGCAGAGGGGAGCAACCGACTCTCCATCCACCCGGAGTTCTTGTGGCCCCTGGGTGCCCGCAACGGCTCACGCTGCGAATGCAGCATGACAGGGTCGTGTTTCGCGTGGGTTAAAGGTCGTACGCCACGGCGCCCGCACAGAGCTGACCGGCAGGCACGGCGGACGCGCCGCCGTCGTAGACCTGTGAGGTGCCTCGGAGTAGCCACTCGAAGGCGGCGTGGCCGGGTGATGCGGCGGACAGCCGCGCGGGTGAGGGACGGCGGCCGCCGCGACCGCGCGCTGCACCGCCGGCCGACCAGGCACCAACGCAGGCGCCGAACGTCAACGCCATCACCGCGCAGGAGGCAGTCGTACCGATGACGAAACTCGAGCCCGCGATGAAGCCCCACCGAGGCCAAGCACCCGGTTCCCGAACGCCTAGGTGCCGCCCGAGACCGGGTGGTGGGCAGCGAGCTGCGCCGCGGACGTCGCGTTGCACAGAGCAATGACCGCTGCGATCGCGAACGTCATCAGCAAGGCATCACCTGCGGCGGCGCCCGCTGGCCCCCACCTCGAGAAGAGCCCGGCACCGATGATTATCGCGCTCAGCCCGACGACCACAGCATCGCCGGTCCCGAGCCGGCGGGCGAGCAGCTGGTGGCTGGTCACCAGGCACCAGGTAGTCCGCCGCCGTGAACAGCGTGCCGCTGGCGAGGACAGCGACGGACCACCCGTCAGGGAAGCTGGGTCGTATTCACGCTCCCCGCGTCGTCGATGGCGATGCCGTTGCCTTCGAGGGTGTTGCCATGAAGCACGGTGTCGTACGCCGCTGACGCGAGGTGGACGCCGGCGAGGGTGTTGGTGACCGTGTTGCCCTCGACGAGGACCGCTTGCGCGATCGGTCGGTCGACGACCGGGCTGGTCGCGCTGGCGACCATGATCCCTGACCCTCGCGACCAGCTGTTGAGCTGGGCCGGCGGCAGCGATGTACCGATCCCGGTCAGAGTGTTGCGCCGGACCTCGGCCCCGAAATAGGTGATCGCCAGCACGGAGTTGGTCGAGTAGCCAAGCCGGCAGCCACCATCACTTGCCGGACCGATGACATTGCAGAACTTGTTGTTGTCGGCGTTCGACGCTCCGGTCGATGTGTTGTCTCTGACATCGGAGAAGTAGGCGAAGTCGGCGCGATTTGCCGCGGTATCCCCGAGCGTTGCTCCGAGCCAGATGCCGCCGGTGCCGGCCAGCGTGTTACCGGCCACGGTGCTGTCGTAGTGCTTGGTGTACAGCACGATGCCGCCCTTGTTGGTTCCGGCCGTGACGGTGTTGCCCACCACGAGGTTGTCGACGTTCACCGCCAAGTCGATCGTGTACTGGCTCGTGGAGTCGGGGATCACATCCCATGGACGATCGACCGTGAACGACGTCGTGCTGTTCGCGGTGATGCGGCGCAGCTGTCCTGTGCCCTTGCCGTCGACGATCGCCACCCATGCATCTACCAGCTCGGACTCGGTGAAGGCCGCGGCGGCATCGGCCAGCTCGTCAGCGTTCGCCGAGGTCACGGGCGCCAGCCGGATGCGCACCTGCGACTGCCAGAGGATCCCCTCACCGTCGTTGTCGAGTACCGATCCGTAGTGGCCCGTGACGGTGTTCTTCCCGACGTAGTACGAGGTCGGGCCGGACAGATCCATGATGCGGTGCTCGAGCGTCCCGGTCGCCTCGTTCCATGGATGCGGCGTGCCCTCCACCGCGCGGAAGTTGCTCCCCGTCAGATGGTTGCCCTCGATCCATCCCCTACCGCGACTGCGCGGGTTCGGCAGCTGGATCCCGAGGGCCGGCCGCATCGTGTTCCAGATCGAGTTGAATCGGATCCGCGTGTTGTCGTTGGCGCGGTACTCGATGCCCTCATGGGTTCCTGCGAAGTCGCAGTTCTCGACCACGATGTCCGACTCGGCCCAGATCACTGAGCTTCCGCCATCGGCGACCGAGATCTTGACGTCGGAGATCGCATATCCGACCGCTGGGGCGGGCACGGGATCTCGTGGGTCGTCGAGATTGATGTCGTAGCCGAGCAGGGTGAATGGGGTCAGGATCCCGTAGATGTGACGGTGTTGATCGGAATCGGGCCGGATCGCCTCGGAGACGATCGACAGGTGGGCAAGAGCGATCGCGCCCTCGTCGGCGTACACGAGCTTCGACGTCTCGCCGTAGCCGCTCGTCGGTGAGGTTCCCCAGGGCGAAGGCAGTGCCGAGCGCCGGATGACGGTGCGTGGGTAGTCCGGAGTCGGCATCCCGTTGTACTTCAGGGTGGTTTGCTCCCGCCCTTCGCCCAGCAGGAGCGTCTTTCCCGGAACCCACAGGCTCGAGACAGAGAAGGTTCCACTACCCAGACGTACGATCGCGCCGCCTCGTGCTCGTGCGGCGTCCAGTGCAGCTTGAACGGCAGCGGTGTCATCGGTTCGGCCGTCACCGGTCGCACCGTAGTCCCGCGCAGAGATCTCCGAGCGGCCGATCCGATCGAACCACCAGGCCGTGACGCCGGTGAGCTCCTCGATGTAGCGCCGCCGTGCGTCCGACTTGAGCACGGTGAGCGGGCGCTCGGAGTTCATGCGCACCCAGCCGAGGTCTCCACCGGCGCCGTTCGTGACCTCAGCCACGTAGCTCTTCCCGTGCCGGGCACGTGCCGGCAGCACGAAGTCCACGGTGAATTCGTCGGCGGCGGTGATCGAGACCGGGATCCTCACTTGACCGTCGATGGCGACGAGACGCACGGCAAGACCCTGGACGGTTCCCGATGCGGGGTTGAGGAAGTTCCTGCCGAACAGCCGCACACTCTGACCTCTGGCGGCTCGTGTCTCTGATAACCAGAGCGGTTCCGCCCGATTGACGTAGACAGGCCCGGCCGCCTGGACGCCATCGACAGCCCACACGGCGTACGCGTCCCTCGGGGTGCCCACGGGAACGAGCCCGTACGACGACCTCTCCGACGAACTCACATGATCGAGCTGGATCGATGCAGCGTCCCGATCGGCCTCTGTCGCTCCCGTGAGCGACTGAGCCACGAGCCTGGTCGAGGAGAGCTGGTCGCCGTACAGCCCGAGCACCTGCCCGGCCACCGCCTGACGTGAGCCTTTGAAGGCGATCGGGCCGACGCCACCTGACGCTTCGCTGGCACCGACCGCCCCCGCTGCTGATCGGGTGGGGGCGCCGAGTGCCGGTGCAGCCCCTCGCGCTGCCAGAGCGAGCGCAGCTGCCATGCCGCCGCTTGCGATCAGGAGGTGCCTCCTGCTGATCGCAAGCCCGGGGCGATTGCTGAGTTGATCGTTCACGGAGGCTCCTTTGCCGGGGTGGCGCTGGCGCCACCGTGGTGCGCAGAACGTGCGCGGGTATGTGGGAATGCAACAGCGGGCTGCTGCGTCGTCGGACGCTAGAGTGAGCAAACATCCAATGTTTAGGGTTGATTGTCGCGAGCGTTGCGCGATGCTGCGCCAACGCTGGTTGGGCCAAGCCGTAAAGCTAGGATCTCTTGCGATCAGATGGCGGCCAGCGCCGCGGTTGTCATGGCGCCCGGGCGGACAAGTGTCCCCGCCCGCTCCGGGCGGTCACATCGGGTAGGTCGAACATCACTGCGGACTCCTTCGTCGTGCGGGTGGATGGACAACGGCGACACGTGCGCGGTCGGCATCACCGCGGGCGACCGAGGTCATGGGCCGGAAATGCGCTGGGTCAGGCGATCGGTGCGGGTTCGCTCGATCGTGCTCCGCGCTCGAGCGTGCGCAGCGTCTCGACCAGCGCGGCGCTCTCCCGGAGCCGTCGGGCGTACTGCGGGGGCGTCGGTTCGCCGGCTCGCACCATCCGGGCCACCTCCGCCCAGGGGTAGTCGTAGGGCCCACCGGTCCAGGACGATTCCTCGGTGATCCGCGTCGAGCCGGGCCCCACCGCGTCCAGGCGCGCGGTGAGCACCCCCTCGCGGGTGGCGAGCCGGACTCGTCCCCGCTCGAAGACCACATCGAGCTCGTTCGCATACGGGTGTCCGTCGTCCACGCAGAACGAACAGAGCACCGAGCCGAGGACGCCGTCGCCGAACTCGAGCGAGATCAGGGCGGTGTCGCTGGTGGGCCGCCGGGTGCGCACCCGCGACTGGACCGCGGTTGCCCGCACGGGTGGGCCCGCCAGATCCACCATGTCGCTGAGCAGGTAGATGCCGAGCCGGGTCACCGGTGCCACCGGGCACAGGTCGGGATCGTCGTACCAGGTGCCGTCGGGCACCTCGTCGTAGGACGCCCAGCAGCGGCCCTCGAGGGCGATGAGGCGCCCGAGGTCGTGCCGCTGCCGCCAGGTCCAGACCTGGTCGAGGTCGGCGCCCGGCAGCAACCGCGGTGAGTTCGCCACGAGCACCGTCCCCGCCCGACGGACCGCATCGAGGCTGAGGTCGGCGGCCGCACCGTCGTGCGCGAACGGTTTCGTTGTCACGACATGCTTGCCAGCGGCCGCGGCCCGGCCGATCAGCGCCGGTCGTACGTCGGGCGAGACGAACAGCCCGACTGCCTCGACCGCCGGGTCGCCGAACACCTCGGAGACGTCCCGGTACCGGCGCAGCCCGTACTGGTGGCCGACCTCGCTCGCCTTGGCTTCGTCGAGGTCGCAGACGCCGACGACGGCGATCGTGCTGTTCGCCTGCAACTCGCCCACGATCTGCTCACCGAAGTTCAGACCGATGATCACCATCCGTACCGGCGTCATGGGGCGCTCTCACGATGCCCGACAGCGGGTGCTCGCCCGGGTAGGCCGGCCCGGCTTTCCGCGTGGTTGCGGCGGGCCGCGCCCGGCCGGTCGCCGTCAGCCATTCTGGGCGGCCAGCTCCTCGGCCGCCGCCTGCAGGTCGGCGCCACCGTTGGCGTTCCACTCGTCGACGAAGTCGTCGAATTGCGAGATCGGCCGGCTTCCGTTGATGAACTCCGTGTAGCTGGTGATCTTGAGGTTCTTCAGGTTCGCCCAGCTGGTGCCGGCGCCCGGGACCGCGGAGGCCTTGCCGAAATAATCGACGATCGTGTCGGAGCCGTACTCGTCCTGCAGGTCGCGCAGGGCCGGGTCGGGGACGGCGGCGATGTCCGAGAGCCGGCTCGGCACGATCCCCACGTAGGGGTAGGGGCCGAGCCCGTCCTCCTCCCTGCGGGCCCCATCGACGAAGTCGCCGAGGTAGGTGACCCCACCCTCAAGGCCGGCCGCTGCATCGGTGAGCTCATAGTGCGTGCCCTCCTCGCCGAAGACCAGTTCGGTGGCGAGATCCTCGTCGGCGTAGATCCGCTCCAGCACGCCCAGGATCAGCGCGAGCCGCTCCGGGTCCTCGGACGTCGCGACGTTGAAGGTCAGGCTGTTGCCGGCGGTGCCCCACGCCCAGGCGCCACGTCCGCCAGGGCCCTCGAGCGGACGCGTGAAGCCCATCTCCGCGTTCGGGTTGGTGGAGCGGGCCAGGTTGATGCCGCTGGTCGGGTTGTCGGTGTTGAGCATGTTGAACGCGGTGTAGTCGTGGAACGCGACGCTGCCCTCGACCACGCGCTGCCACTGGGCACCGGACTCGGTGGTGGCGAACTCCGGGTCGATGTAGCCGGCCTGGTACCAGTCGGCGAGCAGGGCCAACGCCTCGCGGGCGCCCTCGGTGACCGCCCCGTTGACCAGGTTGCCGTCGATCTCCTGCCACGCCGTCGGCATCGCACCGTGGGCACCGAAGATGGTGTGGAATGCGGCGAAGTCGCTCGCCCCGGACGTGGACATGCCGACGATCCCGGCCTCCTTCAGCGCCGCGAACGCCGCCTCGGCGTCCGCCAACGTCGACGGTGTCCCGTCGATCCCGACCGAGGCGAGCAGGTCGGTGCGCCAGATGCTCGCAGAGGACCAGCGGCCGTTGTAGTACGTCGGCAGACCGTAGTTGCGGCCGTCGACGTTCTGGTAGAACCAGCCCTGCGGCCATTCCGCGTCGATCGCCGCGGACAGGGTCGGAGCGTGTTCGGTGATGGTCTCCCGGGGCACTTCGCCGAGCACGCCCTGCGCAGCGAACCGCTGCACCTGGTCGGGGTCGAGGACGAAGATCGAGTCGGGGATGTCTCCGCCGGCCAGCAGTGCCTGCAACCGGGTCAGGTAGTCGCCCTGGCTGACCGAGATCGTGCGCAGGGTGACCTCGAACTCCTCCTCCACGCGTCGGATCCCGAAGGGGTCGTCGCCGAGGACGAGCGGGCGGCCGGCCCAGAACAGCTCGGTGGGTCCGGAGGAACCGCTGGAGCCGCTCTGTGGCGTGTCGTTCGAGCAGGCCGCGAGCGCGGCCATGCCGACGGCGCCGGTCGTGGCGAGGAAGCCGCGGCGGGTGAGTCGGGGGTAGCTGGACATGAGCATCTCCGTTGATGGGTTGGGGTGGGAGGTGGTGGTCGGTCAGCCCTTGACGGAACCGAGAAGGATCCCGCGGGCGAAGTACTTCTGGAGGAATGGATAGAGGCAGATGATCGGGATCGTCGCGACCATGAGGGCGGCCGCGGAGAGGGTCTGGACGTTCGCGAAGGCCTGCTGGGTGGTGTCGAGCGAGCCCTCGACCAGTGGGGTCGACCGGGAGAGCACGGCGTTGCGGACGAACATCTGCAGCACCTGCTTGTCCGGGTCGGTGATGTACAGGAGGGCGTCGAACCAGGCGTTCCAGTTCGCCAGCGCCACCCACAGCGCCACCACGGCCAGGACCGGCTTCGACAACGGCAGCACGATCCGGAACATGATCTGGAGTTCGGAGGCCCCGTCGATCCGGCCGGAGTCCGTCAGCTCCCGCGGGATCGCCTGGAAGAAGTTGCGCATGATGATCACGTTGAACGCGGTCACCGACCCCGGGAGTGCGAGCGCCCAGACCGTGTCGAGCAGGCCGAGGCTGCGCACGAGCAGGTACATCGCGAGGAAGCCACCGGAGACGAGCAACGAGAACACGAGCACGAAGTTGAGCAACCGGCGGTGCGGGAACTCCGGTTGCGCGAGCGGATAGGCGACCGACGCCGTCAGCAGCACGGCCAGCACGGTCGCCAGCACAGTCCGGATGATCGTGTTCCGGTAGGCGGTGAAGATCCCCGAGTCCGAGAGGACCGTCCGGTAGGACTCGAATGTGATCTCGGTGGGGAACAGGTGCCAGCCGGTCTGCATCGCCTGCGCCGGCGTGCTCAGCGAGATCGTGAACTGGTACAGGAACGGGTAGACGGTGGCGAGGGCGAGCAGCACCAGGACGACGGCGATGATCACGTCCGCGACCCGGTCCCCCGCGGTGCGGCGGATCCTGGTTCCGTTCGTCCGGCGGCCCTGGTGCGGCTGCGTCGCCGGGCGCTGAGGGGCGACGGCGACGGCCGCCGGTTGGTGGTCGATCATCAGAACAGGCTCCGCTCGGGGTCGATTCGTCGGGTCACCCAGTTGCCGAGCAGCACGAGGGTCAGCCCGACCACCGCCTGGAACACCGACGCGGCCATCGACAGGGAGAAGTCGAAGGACAGCAACTGGCGCAGCACGTAGGTGTCGATGATGTCCGCGACCTGCTGGGTGGACGGGGTGGTGAGGTTGTAGACCTGATCGAACCCGACGGCCAGGAAGCTCGAGAGCGAGAGCAGGAACATGATCGCCACAGTGGGGGCGATCCCGGGCAGGGTGACGTGCCGGATCTGCTGCCACCGGTTCGCCCCGTCCATCCGGGCGGCCTCGTGCAGCGTCGGGTCGATACCGGCCAGGGCCGCGATGTAGATGATCGCGCCCCAGCCAACGGTCGCCCAGATCTTCGAGACCACGTAGATCACGTAGAACCACTGGGACTGCAGCAGCCATGGCTGTCCGTCGATCCCGAACAGCCCCAGGAACGCGTTGACCGGGCCGGCCGAGCCGAGGAACTGGAACAGGATGCTCGCCAGGACCACCCACGAGATGAAGTGCGGCAGATAGGACAGGGTCTGCACGAGCCGCTTGAACGGGTTCCAGCGCAGCTCGTTCAGCAGCAGCGCCAGCACGATCGGCGCCGGGAACACGATGATCAGATCCAGCCCGGCCAGGACGAGGGTGTTGCGGATCGCCTGCCCGAAGTCGGCTCCGGCGAACAGGCGGCGGAAGTTGTCCAGCCCGGCCCAGTCGCTGCCCCAGATGCCCTCGATCACCGAGAAGTTCTTGAACGCGATGATGATCCCCGGCAACGGGCCGTAGGCGAACACCATGAAGATGATGAAGCCGGGCAGGAAGATCAGGATCAGCGGCAGGTAGCGCCGGTAGGGGCTCCTGCGACGCCGCTGGGCGGCCGCACCGGTGAGGGTACTCATCGAGCCGGCGCGACCTCTCCGCTGGCGCGGCGCAACGCCGTCCGCCCGCTGCAACCGAGCACTGCCATAGGAGGACTCCCTTGTCATCAGGCCCGCCGGATCGACATTCAGTCACCTCTGACCGGGTCTGAGCACGGCCTCCAGCGGGCAACCTGTGAGCAAGAGTGTTGGACAAAACATCGGATGTCAAGGGTCTTGTGTTGCCCGATCCGTCGAGTTCATGTCAGGATCGCGTCGAAAGATCGGGTCTTTACGAGACGAGGAGGTCAGCGGTGTCCCAAGTCCTGCCACCGGTCGAGGTGCGCCTCCAGGGCACTCCCGGCCGCGGGTTCGTGCTGGTGCTCCCGGGCGGCGGCTACACGTCGCTGTCGCCCGCGGAGGCCGAGCCGGTGTGTGCGTGGCTGACCGCGGCCGGGATCCCGAACGGGCTGCTGCGCTACTCCGTGGACCCGGCGCGCCACCCCGAGCCCTTGGTCCAGGTGCTCGATGCGGTGCACCGGCTCCGGGAGCAGGTCGACGGGCCGATCGCAGTCATGGGCTTCTCGGCCGGTGGCCACCTGGCCGGCCTCGCCGCCACCGCCACCGCCTCCGAACGGCAGCTGCGGGAGTCCTGGGGACCCGGCGGGGTGACCCGGCCCGACCTTGCCGTCCTCGCCTACCCGGTGACCGCCTTCCACCGCCGACCGATGCGGTCGATGGCCGCGTCGCTGCTGGGATCGGACCCGGCGCCCGAGGACCTGGCCGCCATGAGCCTGGAGTCCCGTGTCGACGCCACGACTCCCCCGTTCTTCATCTGGCACACCAGTACGGATCCGAGCGTGCCCGCCGATGACTCGGTCCAGCTCGCGCAGGCCCTCCTGGCCGGCTCTCGCCCGGTGGCGTTGCACCTGTTCGCGTCCGGTGGCCACGCCCTCGGGGTGGCCGATGGTGTCGAAGCCAGCGCGTGGAAGTCCCTGTGCCTACGCTGGCTGGAGCACCATGGTCTCTAGCCGGCCCGCGCCCGTCCGCGCGCTCGTCGCCCCACCCGATCCGGTTCGCCGCCGAACCGGTCGTCAACAAGAACGGAAGACCATGTCCCTCACTGATGAGGCGATCGCCAAGATCAAAGCCATGATCGTCGACGGCGAACTCAAGCCGGGCGACCGGCTTCCGCCGGAGAAGGAACTCAGCGACCGCCTCGGGCTGTCCCGCAACTCGCTGCGGGAAGCCGTCAAGGCCCTGGAACTGGTCAAGGTGCTCGACGCCCGGCGCGGCGACGGCACGTACGTCACGTCGCTGCGGTCGGACCTGCTGATGCAGGCGATGTCGTTCGCGGTCGATCTGACCCAGCACGACTCGATCCTCGAGGTCCTGGAGGTCCGGCGCGTCCTGGACCCCACGGCGGCCGCGATGGCGGCGGGCCGTGCCTCCGAGGAGCACCTGCAGCAGATGCGGCGCGTCGTGGATGCCATGGATGCCGGCGGCCCCGTCGAGGACCTGGTCACCGCGGACATCGAACTCCACCGGATCATCGCCGACGCCGGGCAGAACTCCTACCTGGCCAGCCTGGTCACCGCCGTCTCCGGCCTGACGTTCCGCGCCCGGGTCTGGTACGGCACCTCTGCTGGTGGCACCACCGAACAGACCGTCCGGGAACTGCGAGCCGTCGTCAACGCCATCGCCGCCCGCGACACCCAGTTGGCCCGGGCGGCGTCACTGATGCATGTGACCACGGTGGAGACCTGGCTGAAGGACGCGATCGGGCACGGCGACACCCCACGCCTGGCGAGCGTGGAATGGTGACAGTACCGACGCCGTCGGGCATTCGTCCGCTCCCCACGCTGACGTGCACCGATCCGACGGTCGACCGGCTCTACGCGGCCGCCCTGCGCAATGTGTTCGAGCTCAACACGGTGAGCGATGCCGGCGGCGGCCGGTTCGTCCGGGCCGGCGGTGACTACCCCACGCCGTGGACCCGCGACGCGGCCATCAACTCCTGGAGCGCGGTGTCGCTGCTCGCGCCGGACCTGGCCGAGTCGACCCTGCGGGCGGTCACCGAGTCGACCGACCACGGCCCGATCGTGGCCCAGGACGATCAGTGGTGGGACCAGGCGATCTGGATCCTCGGCGCGCACCGGCACGTCGAGCTCAGCCAGGATGCCGAGTTCGCCCGGTGGGCCCACGAGGTCGGCCGGCACACCCTCGACGCTCTGGAGGCCCGCTTCGACCCCCGCTGGAACCTGTACCGCGGGCCGGCCGTGATGCAGGACGGCGTCTCGGGGTACCCGTTGCCGACCGGTGCCGCCGAGGTGACGTCGTTCGTCCTCGATCACCCCTGGTCGGAGGAGATCATGTGCCCGTCGACGAACGTCGTCTACGCGGCGGCGCACGAACGGCTCGCCGACCTCGCCGATCTTGCCGGCGCCCCGGCCGTGGCTCGGCTCAGGTCCCGGGCCGCCGCGGTGTGGGAGGCGATCGAGGCCACACTCTGGCTGGGCGACCACTACGGCTATCTCGTCCACGCGGACGGCACCGTGGCCGACTACCAGGAACTCCTCGGCCTGGCCCTGCTCCTCGAGCACGCCCCGATCGACGAGAATCGGGTCCGCGCCGTCGTCGCCTCGGTGCGCCGGGAGCCCTTCGGTGTCCCGCTGGTCACTCCCCACTTCCCGAGGTATTCGAGCGAGCGGCCCGGCCGGCACAACGTGATGCTCTGGCCGATGGCGACGGGCCAGTGGGGTGTGGCCGCCGCCCGCCGCGGGCAGGCGGCGGCGTTCGCCGACTCCTGGCGCGACCTGTGCCGGCTGATCGATCCGGACGCCGGGTTCTTCGAGGTGTACCGCCCCAGCGACGGCACGGTCGACGGCGGCTGGCAGGTCGGGCGCACCTGGGACTCCGTGCCGGATCAGACCTGGAGTGCGACGGCGTTCCTGCGGATGGTCCATGAGGGCCTGTTCGGGATCAGGCTCGCTGACGGTGAGCTGCGGCTGGCCCCGACGGTTCCCGAGGGCCTGGGCACGTGCGAACTCCGCGGGCTGAGCGTGGGCGCGGCGCGAGTGACCATCCGCGTGACCGGCGTGGGCAACCGGGTCGCCGCCGTCGACATGGACGGGCGTACCCTCGACGCCGGCGAGCCGATCCGGGTCGCGGACCTGCGCGGCGAGCCGACGCTGCACGTGCGGATGCGGGACTGAGCGGATGCTGACCGCGACCCGGCGGGCCAATGGCGACGTGCTGATCAGCCTGTCCGACGACCTCGGGCATCCCGCCTACGCCTGGCCGCGATCGGCCGTGCACGTGCCCCTGGCTGACGGCGCGCCGGTCGCCGACCACCTCCTGGTCCTCGACGGTGACGGACGCGTCGTCGGCCGGATCCCGTGCCAGCGGCATGAACACGACCTGTGGTTCCTGGCCGAGCTGCCCAGCGGCAGCCGGCAGACCTGGCTGCTGACCGGACGGGAGGTCGGCGCACCCGCCGCGCCGGGGCCGGCACCAGCCCGCGTGGACCTCGCCCAGCGCCGGATCGTCCTGTCGAACGAGCACCTGCGGGTGGAGGTCGGCGCTGACCCGGCCGCCCGGCACTTCCGGCTGACCGACGCCGGCGGCGCCGAGCAGGCTGTCGCCGACGTCACCGGGGATGCCGTGGTGAGCAGGTCCGCGGCGATCACCGCCGACGGTCCGGTGTTCGTCGAGGCGCGCCAGCAGACCCTGCTCGCGTCCGGGGCGCGACTCGACGTCAGGTTCCGGCTGGTCGCGGGCGAGGACAGCGTGCGGGTGCACGAACGGCTTGAAGCGGCCGACGGCGTCGCCCAGGTCCGCATCACGGCCCGCCAGGGCTTGACGCACCGGGTCGCGCCGAACCGGCCCACGACCGACCCCGATTGGCGCGCCGCGGCCCTTCGCCACGCCGGGCCGCTCGACCCGGCCGTCCACTCGACCACCGACGAGTGGGAACCGATCGGCGCGACGCTGCGCCCCGACGGCGAGCTGCCGTTCCAACTTCGGCCGTTCCACGCGTGGAGCACCTGGTGGCGGCTGCCGTGGGCGGGCTTCTGGAGCGAGGACTCCGAGGCGCCGGCGCTCGGCGTCTACCTCGATGACATCCGACGCTGGCGCGACGGCAGCTACGCAGTCTGGGGCTCGAGCGAACGGCTGGCCGTCCGATTCCACGTCGAGGACGACCGGCTCGTGATCGGGCTGCCGGTGCGCACCGGCGAGCGTCAGCTGAGTTTCGCGGTCCTGACCACGGACCTCGGCGACGGCGCCGCGGACCGGGGCTCCGCCGTCGCCCTGGCTCTTGCCGACCGGCTGCGCTGGCGGTCCTGGCTGCCCCTGGACACCGTCTCGAGGTGGGTGCTGAACCACCGCGAACCACGCGAGACCTACTCACGGGTGTTCCACGCCGCCGACCACGACGTGCCCGGCGACCGCGTCGCGATGCTGCGGGACCGGCTGTTGCGGCAGCAGCGGACCCTGGTCGAGACGCCGGTCGGCGGCCCCCGCTCGTCGCCGGGACCGTCTCCGGTCGAGGCCCGCGCCATTCTCGGCCTGGTGGCGCCGTTGTTCGATCAGCTCGCGCCGGACCTCGACGAGGACACGTTCGCCCTCGCGAGCGCGTCGCTGCAGTTCCTCGGCTACCTGTGCCTGGACGAGATGCTCATGCCCACCCGCACCATGCTCGCCGGCCACCCGAACTTCCTCGCCGACATCCTCAGCCAGGTCGCGCTCGTGCCGGTGCTGTTCCCGACGCATCCGGACGCCCGGGCAATGGCCGAGCACGTCGAGCAGGTGATCGCCCTGAACCTGCGGCTGCACACCCGCCCGGCGGTGCCGGTGCGCGGCACCGACGCGGGCCGCTGGACCGAGAACCTCGGCACCTACGCGATGGCGCACCTGGCCGTCACGGTGACCCAGTCCGCGCTGCTGCGGCGCCACTTCGACGGCCGAAACCGGCTCGCGCCGGCCGAGCTCCGCCAGCTCGCAGACTGGCTGATCAACACCCTGTCGGTGCCGCTGGACCGGTACGAGGGCCGCCGGGTGCACCCGCCGCAGGGGGCGCACTCCTACGCCGGGCCGATGCCGCGGTTCATCCGGGTCCTCGCCGAAGAACTCGAACGGATCGACCCGGTGCTCGCCGAGAACCTCTGGTGGTGCACCCCGGCGACCGAGGACGAGTGGGAGAGCGCGGACCCGGGCACGTTCGACCACGCCGCGCTGCTGCGCCGCGGCAGCCTCGACCGGCCCGGGCAGGCCCCGGACCTGCGGTCCCGCGCGTTCACAGGCTACGGCGTGGTCCTGCGCGCGGCCGCCCACACGCCGGACGAGATGGTGGTGATCCTGCAGCAGATCGACGAGGGCCCAAACTACCGGTGGGGGCGCGCCGCCCGGGGTGGGAACGGGGTGCTCTACTACGCCGCCGCCGGCGAGCGCTGGTCCCACATCGGCTCCGAGCACGTCGGCGACGGCTACTACGGCGACGTCGAGGCGTGCTCGAACTTCGGCGTCAAGGCACCGGGCGGCTACCGCGACCTCGGCGAGTACCGCTCGATCGGGCGCGGCGACCTGGTCAACCCGCTCGTCGCGCTGTCCGTGGCCCAGTTCGCCCAGGCGGACGCCGCCCCGGACATCGCCCCCCGCTACCGCTCGCGCAGCGTGGTCATGGTCGGGCACGACTACCTCGTGGTGCTCGACGACGTCCCCGACCCGAGTACCCCGGGCCGGTTCTCCTGGTTCGCCGACGCCGACGGCCCGTTCCCGCACATCGACCAACTCCGCCCGGGCGTGGGCTGGACCGACGTGGTCCCCGACCCGCCCACGCACGAGCAACGCGGCCGCTACCCGCGCACCCGCGGTCGCTACTACGACGGCGCCGGCACGTTCCTGACCCTGGTCTCCCGCCGGCCGGACCTGACCAGCATCGCCACCCCGTGGGGCGCAAGCGTGCAACGCCCCGACGGCACCGATGACGTGGTCCGCTCCCCCGACCCTGTGCAGCACACCGCCGCCGGGGTGAGCGTCACCGCGGAGGCGGCCGTGATCCGCACCTACTCCGATCGCGTCGAGGCAGCCCTGCTGCGCGGCAACCGCCTAAGCACCGAGGCGCTCGACGTGCACATCGAGGGCCCGGCCGGCCTGGACCTTGTGCAGTCGCCGGGCCAAGCGCCGCACGGCACCATCGCGGTCACCGGAGATGCCGCCACGCTCACCTTCCGATTCCCGTCCGGGTCCGGGCGGCTCCACGTCGACGGCGTCCCGCAGCCCAGTTCGACCACTGCCGACGCTGAGGTGACGGTGCTCGTCCTCCCCCGTGGCCAGTTCCTGTGGGAACGCACCCGGACCGACGCGACCCCGCCCGCACCCCGAATCACCCGGGTGGTGCGCCGACGCACCGGTGCCGACGTCCACGTGGAACCGGTCCCGGCCGCCACCGACTACCTCCTCGTCGACGCAGCGGACCCCACCCGCGTCCTCGCCACGTCGGCCACCCCCACCGTCCACCTCCCCCGCACCGGCCATGTCCAAGCGATCGGCTGCCGGGCCCGCAACGGCGACGCCCTCAGCAACCCTTCACCCGCCCACCCGCTGCCACCCGGCGACGGCGTACTCCCACCACCGGACGGCCTCACCCTGACCCGTCGCGACGGCCAGGTCTCCGCGTCCTGGGGCACGGTTCTGGGGGCCAGCTCCACCCGCGTCTATCGCCGCGACAACAGCGCCCACCCGTGGCGCCGCGTCGCCGAGACCGCCGGCACAAGCATCACCCTCGACGGGCTCGCGCCTACCAGCGAACTCGCCGTCACCAGCGTCGACGACCTCAGCGAGAGCGAGCACAGCGCGAGCGTGCCCGCGCACCTGCTCGACTCCGCGCTCGGCCGTCGGCTCGAGACGACGAGGTTCGTGCGCGCCACCGAGAGCCACGAGTGCGGGTACCCCGAGTACGACCCGTGGATCGAGGGTGCGCTGCCGTTCCTGGAGTATCCAAAGCACTGATTCTCGTGGCTCCGCGGAAAGCGCACCTGCCGCCCCCTGGTCACTCGCTCCACGATCCTCCTACAGGGACGCTCCGACCCCGCCTACGGATAGCCTCCAGCAACGCCCGCGTGTACTCGTGCTGCGGATCATCGAACAGCGGCTGCGTCGCGCCGGCCTCCACGATGCACGCCTTCCACATTACCCCGACGGTGTTCCAGACCTGCCGCACCACCGCCAGGTCGTGGGAGATGAACCGGCAGCTCAGTCCGAGCGAGGTCTGCAGGCCGACCAGCAGTTCCAGGACCTGCCGCTGCACCGACATGTCCAACGCCAGCGCCCGTGATCGCTACCCGCTGCCGCTACCCGCCCGGGAGCTCAGCGGGCCCGCACGGGGCCATCGACGACGGCAGCGCCTCCACGTCCAGCAGTTCGGCCACCCGCGCCCACCGCTCCGCACCGGACCCGACGTGCTGGGCGGCGCCAACCGGGCCTTGCAGGTCAATGCCGACGCCGACCAGCTGCTGCTACACCAGGGTGGACACCAGCCCCCGACGAGCAAGCTCGGAGTGAGCGTCTCGGCGTCCTTGACGCTGATGCCGTCCGAGCTTCACCTCCACTTGGGACCCGACCGTAGGCGGCGCCGGCGCGCGGAGGACCTGGCCTCCAGTTGGGGATGGTGGGCGACTCTAGCGGGGCGATGCCGAGGAACTCGCGCTCGCGCCGACCCAGGTCAGGTACACAGCACGGATAGGCTCAGCGTGCCCGCCCACAGACCATCCCACCGCGACTCAATGGAGCAGCGTGAGCGACGCACCCGACCATGACCGCTTCAGCGAGACTGCACAAGCGTTCGCCCGACTTGCAGTCGCTGTGGACCACATGCTCGCGAGCGATCTCAGCGACCTAGCGTCTGCCGAAGTCGTGATGTGGCACACCTGGGACGAGCCGCTTACCGACCCCCGGTTCGTGCTCGCAAGAGCAGTAATGCGGCGAACCTTCTACGGGTCGGCCATCCGCGGGTTCGCTGAGGCTGCAGCTGCGGTGGCAGGCCGCCACATGACTCGACGGGCATCGATCGTCTCAGCCCGGTCGGTCCTTGAGTGCGCCGCGGAGATGCACTGGCTGTACAGGCCCGACCTGGACCCAGTCGATCGGCTGAACCGCACGTTGACGTTCTACCTGGCCGAAGAGCACGAGGACGACCGCCTCCTGGGCTCTTTCGGTGCGGCACGTGAGAGCCACTCCCGCGGGCTCACAGCCGAAGCGTGCAGGAATGCAGGGATCGAGGTTCAGAGAGGCCGCCGCGGCGCCTACGTAGGGACGGAGAAGCCGTCGAATTCGACGCTCGTCGCCCAGGTGATGGAGTCGGCGGGTGTCAGCGCCAAGATCGCGTTGTATCAGCAGTTGTCGCGATTGGCACACGCTGGCGACTACCTGACCGAGTCGGGTTCGCTTAGAGGAAGCAACCCCGACGAGTGGACAAACGACACAATGGGGCATCTGACCGCAGGATTGCCGACGAGCCTCATGGAGTTGGTGGGTCGTGGGCTCACGGAAGCAGCCCGAAGCGCGGCATTGTACCTGGGCCAGGACTGGCTGCCGACGCTCGCCACGTACGCTGCCCTGCGCGTCGCGGCTGGTCTCGATGAAGCGCAGAGGTGAACCGAAGCGACCATAGACCCACCCGATCGCTGAAGGTGATCGACCGGCACATTCTCGCGTGACGACGCGGGACTTTGATGTGCGTCAGCTGACGGGTGTCCTCGCCAACCTGGTCAAGGTCAACAGGTGCATGAGGATTATCAGTCGCGGAGATGCCGTCCGGTCGGACACCAAGCCGAAGTCCCCTCGCACGGCGGTGACGAACCAGGTGAAGTCTGCTCGATGAGTGGTGTGTCGAAGCCCAGTTCCGCGCGCAGCGCCGCCTCGGCCTCGGGGTCGACGTAGGTGGTCTGGCCGCCCGGGTTCACCATGATCGCGACTGGGTCCCCGGGCAGTATGTACAGGATCACGGAGCTGACCGTGAGCGCCGCCGACAGCACGACCGCCGCTTGCCCGAGGCGGCGCAGCAGGTAGAAGCCCATCAGTTCGGCAGCGGTGCGGCACAGGCCACCTCGACCACGTCGATCCACTTGGAGTTGGCGGTACGGCGGGTGATCCACCAGCCGGCGTCCGTGCGGAGCAGCTCGTCGGCGCACCAGCCGCCGCCCTGGACGCGGCGAGCCTTGCCCTCGGTCTCGGTGCGTGAGTGCGTGGTCATGGTGTACTTCGAGCGGGCCGTGGCGCGGTCCCCGTCCACCTCGATCACGGTGTTGTGGAGCAGGTGATGGCCCACCGGGATCCGGGTCGCGTCACCTTGCGTGAAGATGGCCCGCAGCTCGGCTGGGCTGTGTTCCGTCATCCCGACGGCGCTGAAGTCCAGGACCGCATCCGGGGTGAAGGTGCGGCCCACTCCGGCCAGATGCGCTGGTCCAGGCCGTAGGAGTAGCGGGTGATGGTGTCGGTGATCTCGACCCGGTCGGAGATCTCCTGCAGGGTCAGCGTCATGTTCGGTTCTCCAGCCACGTGTCGTAGAAGCTGAGGCAGGTGGACGCCTCGAGAGTGATGCCCTGCACGTCGGAGCTGAACGCGAACACCTGGAACTGCTCCACCAGGGGGATGTCGTAGCCCTCGTCGATGACGGTCTGTTGGGTCTGCCCGGCGAGCTCGTTGCGGGCGTCACAGCCGTGGGTGCACCACGAACTGGCTGACGGGAGGCGACCGGCGCGTTGCCGGAGATGCGCCTGACAGACGCGAACTCAGCGAGTACCGTCATCCCGACGGGACCACCAGTTCACGACGGCGAGGAGGGAATCGACAAATGGTTGCTAACCAACCGGCCACCGCCAACTTCTCCCGACACCCTCGATTGTCGGCCCAAATGACAGAACCCTTATCTTTGAGAGACTCAACTCATCGAGAATCCACAAGATGGTTGAACGCGCCACTCCGACGTCCTGAGTGGCACGACAAACCAGAACAACCCATCCGTTCGACACAGGTCCAGACAGAACCCGTCCTCGAATCACCAATAGCGCGCACCAGACCAAAGCACAATTAGGAGTATCTTGAGCCTCGTAGATCAGATCGCCCAGCGCGCCCGGGAAATTCGGACCGACGGTTATAGCATGTCAATAGGTGAGGTCCTCTCCCTTTACCGTGATGGCGACATTGACATTCACCCGGAGTTCCAGAGGATCTTTCGATGGGACGACGACCAGAAGTCGAGGCTCATCGAGTCGGTATTGCTCGGCATTCCGATTCCACCAATCTTCGTTTCACAACGCGCCGACGGCGTGTGGGATGTAATCGACGGGGTGCAGAGACTCTCCACCATCCTCCAGTTCGCTGGAGAATACAAGAACGAGTCTGACATGCCGCAGCCCGAACTTGTTCTTCGAGGAGGAGAATATCTCACAGAACTCGATGGATACGTGTACTCCAAACCTTCCGAGCCGGGCACCACTGCCTTCAATGAAGCACTTAGGCGCGACTTTAAGAGAGCGAAACTCGACTTTAGGATCATCACGAAAGAATCCGATCCGAACGCGAAATACGACCTGTTCCAGAGACTGAACTCCGGATCCGTTCTGTCGCCTCAAGAGGCTAGAAATTGTCTAATGGTGATGATCGATCGTTCGTTCTACCAGAGAGTGGTGGAACTGAGTCAAAACGCAAACTTCCAAGCCTCGGTCCTCCTTTCGGATCGTCAAGAAGAGCAAGCTTACCGTGAGGAATTGGTCCTTAGGTTTTTCTGCCAAGTGGATCTGACAGGCGGGCCCACCGAACTCAAAAAGGAGTACGGCGAATACCTTACCGGCTGGATGCGCAACGCCGCCGACCCGGAGTCCACATACTCGCTCGATACGGCAACATTCAACGAGACATTCGAGCTACTCAATCGCGCACTCGGTGAGGATACTTTTCGCCGCCATGAGAATGGTCGCCACCTCGGCCCGTTCTCGATTTCAAGTTACGAGTTCGTCACATCCGGTGTGGCATCCAATTTGGATCGATGGAGGACTCGCCCGTCTACCGACCTAAAGAGCCGCGTCGAGAGCATCTGGTCCGCAGACGTTTTCAGGTCCAACTCGGGGACCGGGGTTAGCCCTCGCCGACGCGTGCCTCGGCTCATGTCGGAAAGCCGCAAGTATTTCGGGGAGTAGCCGTGGCGATCGTGACCGACGAGGACTTCGAAGCTTTCTTGGACGAAGAACTCGCATGGCGACGAATCGAGTTGTCAGCATTCTCAACTCAACTCGAGACGGCGGCAGGAAGAAATAGCGATTCACCGACGAGCCGCGCCCTTTCGCGCGGAATGACGACTCTTCTTTATGCACACTGGGAGGGTTACGGTAAAGCCGTATTCGACGCGTATCTTCGTCTCATTATGAAGCGAAAACCACTGGTCTCCGATGTGGCAGACGGACTGCTTCGTGCACACACAATTCAACTTGTTCGTCGGATGGAAAGCGGAGACGAATCGGCAAAGGTCGAGCTGATCGATATGGCCCGGGGGAAGGCGACAGGTAGGCTCCGCATCACAAGTGCGCGGGTAGTCGACACGAAATCGAATCTTCGTTCTAAGGTTCTCGAGGAGATCATGACGACTCTCGGAATCCCTCGAATCGAATTTGAGACAAAGCAGAACCTCATCGATATTCTTCTGTGCGACCGCCGCAATGAAATTGCGCATGGCCGTGCGAGTTTTCCAAGTTGCGACGACGTGCTCGACCTCCACAAGAAGGTACTGGGGATGATGGAAGCGTTGAGGTCCGTCACCATTTCCGAGATCCGCATCAAGGGGTACAGGCACAATGGATCGGCGTCCGCCAATGGATAATGCGAAGGTAGGACCGACACGCGTAGTCCCGACGCTTTGCAAGCGAGGAATCAAACTTGTTTGGTGCACGACGCAAGGTTGACCGTGGGTCGACCTGAGGAAATGGCGTGCAAATTCCTGTATTGGCTCCCCCTTTCACGGTCCTTCGTTGCAGTGTGCGGGGACAGGTTGGGCAATGGTGAGGTTTTAGGCACTGCTGTGCAACCGTCGTCGCATATCACGTGAAGCGAAGGACGACTGGCATCAATCCGCACTCCCCTGCCCCTCCACGATCCACAAGTCGCTCAGCGAGAGTCGCACGGGCGGCACCCTGACTGAGTGCGACGGAGAACTTCAGGCCAGCAACTGCCTGGGAATTGATTGCTGGCAGTGCAGTTTCAACAGATGCGGCGCGCAGGTCCGACAACCCTGTCGCCTCATCCAACGTAAACCGGTGGTTGTCCACACCGTCCCCAGCCTCAAGGGACGAGACCAGTGTCTCGTTTGCACGCATCCCAGCCCAACTCCAGAACTCTCGTCCTATCGGAGTTTCAAATAGCACCAAGCCACCCGGATCGACCACCTTGGCCATCTCCTCACGGATCCCCGTTAGCCGCTCCGTAGCCACGCCTCCCGGATAGCCGCCTTCAGAAGAGTCTTTCGCGATCCCGGGTGTCAGCAGCTTTCGCTTGCGGTCGACGCTGCAGGTCGATGTCCGCACCAGGGCCTTGATCCGTCAGCCAAGGAAGCGCTCGGTTTCGGGCATCGAGGATCGCCGCATCAGGATGGGCCGCACGTGCTCCCGGTAGCGCGAGCGCGGCGCCTTCAATTGCTTGGTATGCATCATCGGCCACGGATGGTTCGACGCGGACCACGTACGCACCCTGCGTCTGCACAACCGTGAGCAGGTTGAGGTCGAAGAGCGTGTGAATGTCGGCACGGAGCAGGAGCCCGTTGGCGACCGCGTTGGTGTGGGCGCCCCGGTACGGCGAGATGTGCGCCGCCTCAAGGACCGCCACGGTCGTACAGCCGGTCACCGCGCATCGGCGGTCGTATGCCGCGAGCAACGAGTCTCGGAACTTGCCCTGGCCTCGCCGGATCGCGATCTCGGCGAGCGTCCGCTCGCGGCGATCTTCGCCGAGATCACTCAACTGCCTCGCAGCTTCGGTCCCCGTCGCAAAGGCCGCGGCGACCTCGTCCACAGCGGTATCCGTGAACCACTGCCGCAGCGCCCGCTCGACCGCTCCGTCCTTCGAGTGCGGAGCCCACGACGGGCTCTGGGTGAAGCCGGTCTGCGACTTCACCTCCGACCAACTCGGGGACTTCCCGACAAGCTCATCGGTACGCGCGAACTCGAATCGCTGAACATAGCTCCGCACCCCCGCGTCCGTCCAAGGCAGTCCGTCAGTGCTATCCAGCGGGCGCGCGTCGGTTGCGACTTCAGCCCTACCCACGAACCCTGTCTTCGCCGCCCAGAAGTACACGACGTCGCCCTCATGGATCGGCCGGCTGGTTGTCATGTCCCACAACGCCTGCTTCTTGGCGATCTCCCAGTGGTGCACATACTCCTTGGCAATGCTCAGCACCCAACTTGCCACGACATACCTCGTCCCCGTTTGTGGCGGGTGGAGGCATGTCCGGTTCGGAAGCCTGTCGGGCCGCTTGCTATTTCTGTGGTTGTAGTTGCGACAGCGTTGCCGTCGCGTCCGCGCGGTCTCCCGCGCGAAGGTCAGGTTCTTCGTCGCGGGTTCACGCGGCTGCGGAGCATCGCCTGCGTCTCCTCGTCGACGGAGTAGAGCAATGTGCCCACCAAGCCGCGGGTGAGCAGCACCTTGTAGACGTGTCGGACGAGGCGGTCGAAAGTCGCGGCCTCGACGCTGGTCCGCGATCGGAACTCGGGATCCTTGTTGAACTCACGCCGGGCGACCCATCGATCCGATCGCCACACAAGGTCCGGGCCGAAGATCACCCCGTTCCAGGCGTACTCGAAGCCTTGTGCCGTGTAGACGCAGCCGACCTGGTCGAAGCCAGCCGGATCGGACGCCCAGAGCGACGATGGCGGCGCGCCGCCTACGGCGCGGTCGCTCTTGAGGTTCCACGGCCGGGACCAGGCGCCGATCCGCACATCCGGAACCAGGGACCCGTCCTTGCGCGGGTCACTCCACGGCCAGCAGTAGCCCGCCGTCATCCGGGCGTTCAGACCGCTCTGGAGGTAGGTTCGGAGTCTTCCTTCGAGTTCCTCGACTGACGCAACGACGTCGACGGCGAACGTCGGCTCGTCGTGCCAAGTGGGCACTTCCGTAGAGCCCTCCTCTGCGGCGAGGCCCAGCAGCGAGTGCACCCAGTTGAGGTAGGTGGTGCTGCCACCCGAGCGGAACTGCGCGTTCAGATCCACGGCGTGCACGTCCATGCCGCGTCCTCGCGCATGTTCAATGATCTGCTGGACGGTGCCCATCTCCCCCGGACGCACCACCTGGTGCTCGTCGAGCAGGAAGACCGGCACCTTCGCGACGGCGAGGAGCTCCTCGACCTGGTCTCGGGCGTTCTCCCGCAGCGCCTTCGGTGTGTAGCGATTGACCGACTTCGCGCGGATCCGGTGAGCCTCATCGAGGATGACGACCTCGAGCGAGCCGGGCTCCGCCGCCATGAAGGAGTTGAAGTACTTGAAGAGAGTCTTCGTCCGGGATGAGCCGCGCCCGGCGACCTGGCGCATCGTCTCCGTGAAGGACTTCGAACCCGTCGCATGCACGACGCTGACGCCGCGCCGCGCGAGTTCGCCGAGGAGCGACAACGCGATGACGCTCTTCCCGCTGCCGGCCGAGCCAGTGACCACGACTACGGCGCGCCGGTTCTTGGCGCGAGTTTGCTCGACGGCGTTCAGCACCAACTCGTAGGCGACCCGCTGTTCGTCCAGCAACACGAACTGCTCGCGGTCCTGGATCTCGGCGGCCGCGACCGAGAGCAGTTGCTTTGATGGGGCGATCTTCGAGGCCAGCAACTCCCGTGCGGATTCGGGGCGTGGCACTGACGCGATCCGTGTCCTGAGGTAGTCGCGAAGCGCATCTCGACCCTGCCCGGTGAACATGCGGTGGGTATCGGTGCCGTCGAGCCGCCACAAGTCCGCGACAGTCGTATCCGTCGCGTTGTGCAGGTACGCCACGCTCGAGACTGAGCCTGGCTCCCCCGCGACCACCGACACGAAGTCCTGCAGGTACTCGCGATAGCCCTGAACCTGAAGCAGCGGGTGTAGCGAGGGCCGGTATGGCGCCCCGTCCACCTCGACCAGGGTGTTCGAGGTGCCCCAGGCCGTCGCTGAACTCCACTGCTTGAGTTCGACGACCACATAGCTGGCGCCGCCGGTCCCGGGATCTTGCCCGGCAAGAATCACGTCGGCGCGCTTGCTCGACAACGGCAGCGGGTACTCGAGGATGACGTCGACCTCGCCGAGGCCGGCCGCTATGAGCTCGCGACCGAGGATCGGAAGGCTCGACCGCCACGACTTCCGCTCCGCCAGGCTCGGCGCACCGTGTCCACGCAGCACGAGTGCATTCTCGAGCGCTTCCTCGATCGGCGAGAAGTCGCCTCCGCGTCCCACGTCGAGCGCCGTCGCCGGCAAGGTGACGGGATCGAGCACGGGGCCCCCTCAAGCAGCACGAAGTCGTGCGGAGGGGGCATGTCTGCGAGCAGAAGTCCGTCGGTACCGCGGGTTCGACCAATGCTAGCGAAGGTGCGAACTGCCCTGCGTACCAATCGTCACGCTCACCTGAGGCAGCCAGACAGACCTCACGACAGGACTCTGCACCGACGAGCGACTCCACCGGTAGAGCGCCTGGCTCGCACTCCAGTACGGGCCAGTGCTTGGACCGGCTAAGACATCGCAACACGTCTCGCAAGGAAACCCGCGGCCCACACCTTCCTCCCGTCGCAAGGCGTCGAGCGGCAGCCGTCTTCGTCACCTGAGCAGTACCGAGTGTGAGACTTGCCATCCTCGGTAGACCTCGACACCTACCCGGGCCGACGCGCCAGCCCGTACTACACCCTCCGCTGAGAAGAGCCAGTTCACTCGTCGGCATACAGGTACAGCGGTGCCCGTCCGGACACGACGCCGAGGCCGTGGGTGGACACTGCCAGCCGAATGACCTTCGCAATCTTGCGAACGCTGGGCATCCTCAAGTCCACGACATCGCCAGAGCGCGAGGATCGTGAGGTGAAGCCGATAAGTTTAGCCTTTTGAAGCGTATGAGGCAACGGAAGAGCGAGACCCGCGGCGCGGAGGATGCGCGCACGTTTACGCATCGCAAGCCAGATTCGTGCTGCGATCCACTCGTCAAGCTCTCTTAGTCCGCGTTCGTCATTTATCAGGGGAAAGAAGGACATGACTCCCTCGAAGGACATTGGTGGTATCGCCCCTGCTTGAAACTTTCTGATGCCCTTCTCGGTCAAAGGGCCGTATAAATATCGGCGCAATTGCCAGATCAGAGTTGCATAGTCGCGATCGACATCACTGAGTCGACTCGGTTCCTGGGTTCCGTTGAGTGGCTCCAGAAGTAGGTTGGTGAAGATCAACTCGCCTATTCGGGCCTTTATTCGGTTGACCGAAGCATCCTTCATGCGGACGTCGCGGAGCCCGAGCCGGTGCCCGAGGTAGTCGACGTACTTTGTCGAGGACATCTCGACGTGCACGGTCTCTTCTTTTGCGAGCAGGCGTATTCCCAAGCTCTTCTCGGAGTTGATCGGCGAACCGATATGGCTTGACGCTTCATGAAGGATGGACGCAGCTTCGCCGATGCGCCCGTAGTCTGTGCTCCAGATGAGCGTGTCGTCTGCGTAGCGGACGAAACCGACCCCGAGCCTCTCTAGTGCGCGATCAAGTTCCGATGCGGCAACGTTGGCGAGAAAGAGACTTATGGAGGTCCCTTGCGGGACGCCTCGCTTGCGCGCGGGCTTGCTAGCGAGCTTTTGCGCGGGCGAGAGATATGGCTCGGGCGATTCGAGGAAGCGCTCGATCACGTACTGCTCCAATGGCGTCCTTGTGATGCCCATCGTGTCGAGTGTTTCCAACAGGAAATCGTGGTCGACCGTGTCAAAGAACTTGCTGAAGTCGTACTCGGCAACAAACAGTCGGTGTTCACGTGCGAACTCGGTCGAGACGTACGAGATTGCGTCGTGCGGACTCAGGTCGGGGCGGTAAGCGTACGCGCGAGCGCTCATCCGTGGAAGATTCTTCCGCGTTAGGGACCGCAGTAGGCGGTTGGAGATCACCTCGTCCGCGATCTGGAATGTGCTAATGATCCGTTCGCCGCCGGAAGGTTTAGGCACGCTGAAGCCTGCGGGATGGCGGGGCGCATAGCTGCGATCTCTAAGGCTCTCCGTGATCGCGTGGGCGATGCGTTGATGACGAGACCGGACGATGTATGGGTTGAAGCCCGGATCGAGATCCCACGTCTCAGGGCGCCGAACTTGGAGGACTTCCGGGATTCCGATGCTACGCCGGCGGCGTCGGTCGTTCTCGTCGTGGACAGACTTGGCGTAGGTCTCGTGCTCCACGATGAGCCGAGTGGACGTCTGCTGGACCCTCTGGTCAAGTTCCCACCACACCAGCGCCTCCTTCGTCGTGGAGAGGGTGCTGGGGCTGAGCGGTGCGCTCAGCCCCAGCAGCGGCTTCGAGTCCAGGCAAAATGTGCTTCACGCGGGCAACCAACTCGCGAAGGCGACCCCTAGCGGAGCAGACAGTGATCAACCGTGATCTGCTCCAAATCGGCTCGATGCCTAGTCCCACTGGGGACCTGCGCCGAATACTACCGGCGCGGACGCTCGTCCTGACCGGACTGACGTGCCTGGTAGTCATCACGGTGTCGATGCAGGTGATGGGCGCGGGTGACACTCACCGAGACCGGCCCCACGCACGCGCAACTTCTCGAGACGACCACATCGACGGCGGCATTCGCTACGTTGAGCATATGGATCGTGTCGCTCCGCTTGGGTTGGTACCCCGAGCTCACGAGACGCTCATGTCGGCGGTCGGCGCGGCACGCGAGTCCGTGCTACTTGCCAGCCCTTACCTCGGCGGCAGGGTCGCGGGAGACCTTGCCGTGATTGCCAAGTCTTCCGCTGCGAGTTGGCGTCTCCTGACGGATCTCTCGCCCATCGCCATTGCATACGGATCACTGAATACGGAGGGTCTCCTGGCGCTGCTCCGGAGTGGAGTCAAGGTGCGGAGTCTAAGGCGGCTCCATGCGAAGGTCACCCTCTGCGACGGCGGCTTCGGTCTCATCGGTTCTGCAAACCTGACGAGCCCTGGGCTCGGCGTCGCGTCGCCATCGAATTTCGAAATCGGAGTCCTCCTCAGCGCCGACCAGCGAACGTCAGCCAGAACAGTGTTCGACACGTGGTGGGATGACGCCGTCGGGGTCGACCAACGAGCCATCAAGGACGCCGAGGCAGCGGCACGGCTTCTACCCAAGCCCGTGCGGGAGCGCACGCGGGGTCGAGCCAGTAAGACTGGCAGCGTTCTGGCGAACACTCTTATGGCCGAGGCCCGTGATCGCGGGTTGTGGGTGAAGGCGGTGGACCACAGCGAGCCGTGGAAGCGGGGTTTCTGGTTCTCAAACTCGTCAAGAGGCCAACCACGGTTCCGCGTCGGAGACCTCGTTCTGATGTACGCCAAGGATCTACGTGCCTGCAACGCCATCGTCGAGGTCCTTGAAGAGAGCCGAAACGACCCGCCGTACATGGAGCGCTCGGGCGCGTCCAGCTACGAAGCGCACCGATGGCCGTGGGTGAGCAATGTCAAACCGCGTCTCAACATCCCCGAAGCAGAGGCGATACCACTGGCTGAACTTGGTGCGACTCCCAAAGCGCTTCAGAACGGGTACAAGCGCCTTGACCTCGCACAGTTCACTGCCGCTCTCCGGTACATCATTGATCTCGAGCCGCGCGAACCCTCTGCATCTGGAAGGTCGAATGGTTAGCTCCGCCCCTACGTTTACATACCCAACCGTCGAATGGGTCAAGGCGCCGATCACGCTCGAATCCGGCCGACCGTCCGGCCAACGGATCCGCATGCGGCATCTGCATGACTGCGACCACTGGTACCACGACGAGGCCGGAGATCTGATCGGCGGTGCGCCGCGACGGGCCACAGATGCGGAGATGCTCGATCTCGTCCCGTGTGCCGACTGTCAGCGCCGCGCAGAACAGCGAGGCGATCCTGCCGACGGGGTCCGCGGCCTCGTCCCTGCGCGACGCTACTGGTGGGCAAGTCAAGGCGAGAACCACGCGATAGCCCTCGAAGAGCAGACACTCTGGACGTACGCGGATCCCAATCGACGTCGGCCGCTGCTGAGCGAGATGCAGGTCGGCGACGTGGTGCTGCACTACGGCGACAGGCTCCTGCGCACGATCAGCACGGTCACGACAGATCCAAGGCCGGCACCTCGCCCTGTCGGATACCCGCGACGGCCTGGCCAGGGTGACGACGGGTGGCTCGTCGAGGTGAACGTCGACGACACCACACTGCACTTATCGTTCCGCGAGATCCAAGAACTCATCTCACCCGGACCTCCTGGACCACTAGACAAGAACGGCACACCGCGGCGGAACTTCATCGCACGCCTGACCGAAGATGAGGCCACGCGGCTCATCGATGCCGCGGAGGCCCAATTGCCCTCACCACCCGACGCCGGCTTGATTGGCGGTCTCCTGCGCAACTGGGGTCTCGACGGGACCGACTCCGAGGCCATCACACAGATCCGCCGAGAGCAGGGGCACCTCCGGGCAAGCCTGCTCCGCGCTCGCGCCACGGCGCCATGTGACGTCTGCGGTCGGGAACTGCCAGCCACTTTCCTCGTCGCAGCCCACATCGTGCCGCGTCGCGACCTCACCCACGAAGAGCGGCTCGATTTCGCGTCCGCAGCGATGCTCGCATGCGCTCTCGGATGCGACTCCCTCTTCGAGTGCGGCTACATCGTCATCGACGACGACGGGCGCATCGCGCGAGGGCGACCAGCGGCGGCCGAAGCACTGCTCTACGAGATCAACGCCCTCATCGGAAGGACATGTCTCGCGTTCAATGGCGTGCGGGCACCAAGTTTTGCTCGGCACCGCGGATCTCACCTCGAAGGGGTCTAGCTGAACAAACCCACGACGTGGCGACCCTGGTCAACCAATCATGGTAGACCGATACCACTCATCGCCCGACATCGCGTCCTTGTTCGCGGGTGCGCGCCCGTACGCGGCAGCAACGTGGCGACCATCTATCGGAACTCGGTGGAGACAGGCTCGAGAAGGAAGAGAGTCGTGTCCGGTTCGAACGCTCCGACTCGAGCGACAATATGGAGATTGTCCCCGACGCCTATGTCATCTGGGATGTCCTGCCCCACCAGGTGCAAGTCGTAAGTCGTATTGACGTCACGGAATTGGAAATTGGGCCCTCCCGACGACTGAGTCTCGCTATAGTCGCCATATGCAACTAGAATGTCATAGCGCGTGTCGTAGTCTCCATGAGCGTTCATGGCGCAGATGCTGCCATCGAACTCAATGAGGCTGCCGCCGTAGTTCTGTGCGAACTCCTCAACTGCCGGCCCATCTGCCGACCCTGTCAAGAGCGCCGCGAGATCCTCGTTGTTCTCCGCAGTCAGCATCTCTTCATCAGGGGTCCCGCTCGGACTTGACGTCTCGGTCACCTCTTCCGAAGGCTGTTCACTCGTGATGCCCAGCCCCTCGGTCGGAGGCGCGGACGACTCAGGAGCATCTCCGCCTTGGCTCGCGCCGATGATGATGGCGATGACAGCGATCAGTGCGACGACCGCTCCGGCCGCTAGAACGGCCACCATCCGCCGCTGCATCTTGGGTTTGGCGCGGCGCAACGTGAGTTCCGCCTGAACCTTTCCCGGGCTTTGGGACACGAGTTCCCAGCCCTCCTTCTGCCACTTCGCGATCGTCCTGGCCTCCATGCCGCGGATCGAGCGAACGGTCTTCGCTTCGTACTTCACTTCGGCGTCAGCCATACAGACCTTCAACCCCAATCGGATTCATCAGCCGTGGACGTCGGCTAGCCGGCCGGCTTTGCCGCTCTCAAGCGCGTGCTGCGAGAACCCAACTACACCGTGGCCAATAACAGAGATCGGTACCGCAGCTTGCGGGCGTGCCATTCAGCGTGCCACGACGAGGGCGCGCAGGAGGGTCAATCGGCGCCCGGATGCTCAGCCGAAGAACACTCGCTCCATCACAACCCGCGCCTGCCGAGCCGTGCGCAGCCAGTCCTCCTCCAGGTCCCGGGCATGCCCGGCCTGGTAGCCGAGCAACCTCGACACCCCTCCGAGCTCGCCCCGCTCCGATGGCAGCACGTCCACCTTCTGGCCGCTCACCCGTCCGGTGCTGAGCACGATCGCGTTCCGCAACCGGGTGGCCAGCTCCCACGCAGCGGTGAGCTGTTCGGCGTCGGACTCCGAGATCAGGTGCGCGTCGCGGGCGGCGGCCAACGCACCCAGCGTCGACGTTGTCCGCAGGGCCTCGAACTCGCCCGCGTGGCACAACTGGAGGTATTGGGCCGTCCACTCCACGTCGCTCAGTCCGCCGCGGCCGAGCTTCAGGTGGTGTGTCGCCGGCACACCGCGGGGCAACCGCTCGGACTCCACCCGCGCCTTGATCCGGCGCAGCTCGCGGATCTCGGCAAGGTCGATCCCGGTGGCGGGGTAGCGCAGCGGGTCGATCAGGGCGGTGAACCGCTCCCCCAGGCCGACATCCCCCGCCACCGAACGCGCCCGCAGCAGGGCCTGACGCTCCCAGCCCTGCGCCCACCGCTGGTAGTACTCGGCGTAGGAGTCGATGGTCCGCACCACCGGGCCCTGCCGGCCCTCGGGGCGCAGTTGGGAGTCCACCGAAAGCACGGGCTCGGGGCCGGTCTTGCCGAGCAGGGACGCGATCGTGGTGGCGACCAGGACCGCCCAGTCCTGGGCGGCCTTCGCGTCAGCACTCTCGTGCGGGTCGTGCACGAACAGCACGTCCGCATCGGAGGCGTAGCCGATCTCGGCGCCGCCGAGGCGGCCCATGGCGACCACGAGGAACACCGACGGGTCGGCGCCCAGGCCCAGTTCCGCCGTCGCGGTCTGGGTGGCGATCCGCACGGCGCCGGCCAGTGCCATGTCCGCGGCCGGGGTGACCACCTGCGCGCACGTGGTCACCGGCACGTCGGCGAGCACGTCGCCGATGGCGCCGCGGGTGAGCTCGCGGCGGCGCAGGAACCTAACCGCCTGGGCGGCGTCAGTGGGGTCGTCGCGGCGCAGCAGCATGGCGTTCATCGCGGCCGCCAACGCCTCGGCAGTACGCGGGGTGAGTTCGCGGTCGTCGCCGAGCCAGGCGACGGCCTCGGGGGTGCGCAGCAGCGAGTCGGCCACGTACTTCGAGGAGGACAGCAGCGTGGCCAGGCGTTCGGCGGCGGCGCCGGAGTCGCGGAGCATCTTCAGGTACCAGTGGGTGCCGCCGAGCTCCTCGGAGAGCTTGCGGAACGCGAGCAGGCCGCCGTCGGGGTCGGGCCCCTCGCCGAACCAGCCGAGCATCACCGGCAGCAATTGGCGCTGGATGGCGGCGCGGCGGGAGATGCCCTCGGTGAGGATCTTGATGTGTCGCAGCGCCCCGGCCGGATCCCGGTAGCCGATGGCCTGCAGCCGGGCCTTCGCAGCCTCGGGGTCGAGGGAGACGTCGTCCGCGGAGAGCCGTGCTGTGGCGGGCAGCAGCGGGCGGTAGTACAGCTCCTCGTGCAGGCGGCGGACCCGCCGGCGGATCGCCTGCCAACGCGCCACCAGGTCCTTGGCGCCGGCCACCTCCCCCTCGGGTGAGCGGCCCATCGACCGGGCCAGGCGGCGCAGGTCATCGTCGGCCGTGGGCAGCAGGTGGGTGCGGCGCATCCGGTACAGCTGGACGCGGTGCTCGAGCACGCGCAGGAACCGGTAGCAGGCGCCCAGTTCGGCGGCGTGGTCGCGGCCGACATAGCCGCCCGCGGCCAGGGACTGCAGGGCGCGGAGGGTGTTCGCGGACCGGATCGAGGGGTCGGTGCGGCCGTGCACGAGCTGCAGCAACTGCACGGTGAACTCGACGTCGCGCAGGCCGCCGCGGCCGAGCTTGATCTGCCGGTCCGCCTCCGCGGGCGGCACGTTGTCCTCGACCCGGCGGCGCATCGCCTGGGAGTCCTCGACGAAGTTCTCCCGGCCGGCGGCCTCCCACACCATCGGGCGGGTCGCGGCCAGGTAGGCGGCGGACAGGTCCACGTCCCCGGCCACGTGCCGGGCCTTGAGCAGGGCCTGGAACTCCCAGGTCTTGGCCCACCGCTCGTAGTAGGACACGTGCGAGGCGAGGGTGCGCACCAGCGGGCCGTTCTTGCCCTCCGGGCGCAGCGCGGCGTCCACCTCCCACAGGGCGGGCTCGCGGGCGGGCATCGAGCACATCCGGGCCAGGGTGGCAGCGAGCTTCGTGCCGACCCGCAGGGCGACGGCCTCGTCGGCACCGTCGACCGGTTCGGCCACGTAGATGACGTCGACGTCGGAGATGTAGTTGAGCTCCCGGCCGCCGGTCTTGCCCATGCCGAGGACGGCGAGGCGTACGTCCTTGCCGTGGTCGGACAGTTCCGCCCGGGCCAGGGCCAGGGCCGCCTCGAGCGCGGCGGCGGCGAGGTTGGCCAGGGCGGCGCCGACCTCGGGCAGGAACGCCTCGGGGTCGGTGGCGGTGAGGTCCTCGGTGGCGATCGTCAGGAGCGCGCGGCGGTAGGCGCGGCGCATCTCGTCGAGGGCGCCGTCGCTGGCCCGCACGGACGCGACCGGCATCGCCGCGTCGGGGTCGGCGCCGACCGATTCCAACAGTTGGGTGCGCACGTTCGCCGGGTCTGCGGCCACGCCGTTGCGGGGGCGCAGTACGTACTCGACGTCGCCGGGGTGGGCGACCAGCCAGTCCCCCGTCGCCACCGACGCCCCGAGGACCGCGATCAGGTTGCCCCGGGCGCCGGCTGGGTCGGCGAGCACCTCGGTCAGGCGCTCGGCCCGGTCGGGGTCGGCCTCACCGAGCCGGGCCAGCGCGAGGAGCGCGAGGTCGGGGTCGGCGGCGCGGGCGACGTCGGCGATCAGCGCCGTCGACGCCGCGCCCAACCCGCCGTCACGACTTCCGCCGTCGAGCTCGGCGGCCTCGCACGCGGCGAGCACCCCGGCCAGGAAACCCGACTCCCACAGGTCCGCCGCGCGGGAGGCATCGGCGAAGCCGGTGCGCGCCAACCGGGCCCGCAGCGAAGGTGCGCGGCTCACGCGGCCGCCACCTGCGCCGTCGGGCATTGGCTTGCCGAACCAGCCATGCTCAGATCAGGCCGACGCGGGCCAGCTCGTAGGGGGTGACCTGCGCCCGGTAGTCGGTCCACTCCTGCCGCTTGTTCGCGAGGAAGAAGTTGAACACGTTCTCCCCGAGCGTGTCCGCGACCAGCTCGGAGCGTTCCATGGTCTCCACGGCCGCCTCCAGGCTGCCCGGCAGCGGCTCGATGCCCAGGGCGCGACGCTCGCCGTCGGAGAGCTCCCAGACGACGTCCTCGGCCTCCTCGGGCAGCTCGTAGCCCTCCTCGATGCCCTTCAGCCCGGCCCGCAGCAGCACCGCGAGCGCGAGGTAGGGGTTCGCGGCGGAGTCCATGCCGCGGTACTCGATCCGCGCGGACTGGCCCTTGTTCGGCTTGTACATCGGCACCCGCAGCAGCGCGGACCGGTTGTTGTGACCCCAGGTCTTGTAGCTCGGGGCCTCCTGCCCGCCCCAGAGCCGCTTGTAGGAGTTCACGAACTGATTGGCGACGGCGGTGATCTCACCCGAGTGCACCAGCAGCCCGGCCATGAACTGGCGGGCCGTGGTGGACAGCCCGTACTTGGAGCCCGGCGCGTGGAAGACGTTGGTGTCCCCCTCGAACAGCGACAGGTGCGTGTGCATGCCCGAGCCGGGCTGGCCGGCCATCGGCTTCGGCATGAACGAGGCGACGAAGCCCTGCTCGATCGAGACCTCCTTGACCACCGAGCGGAACGTCATGATGTTGTCCGCGGTGGACAGGGCGTCGGCGTAGCGCAGGTCGATCTCGTTCTGCCCGGGGCCGGCCTCGTGGTGGGAGAACTCCACCGAGATGCCCATCGACTCCAGCAGGGTGATCGCGGCGCGGCGGAAGTCGTGACCCTGACCGCGGGCGACGTGGTCGAAGTAGCCGGCGTTGTCGATCGGGACCAGCGGGTCGGTCTCGTTCTCCTGCGGCTGGAACAGGTAGAACTCGATCTCCGGGTGGGTGTAGAAGGTGAACCCGGCGTCCGCGGCCTTCGCGAGGGCGCGCTTGAGCACGTTGCGCGGGTCCGCGGCGGCGGGCTCACCATCCGGGGTGAGGATGTCGCAGAACATCCGCGCGGTGCCGTGCTTGCCGCCGCGCCAGGGCAGCACCTGGAACGTGGACGGGTCCGGCTTCGCGACGAGGTCGGACTCGGAGACGCGGGCCAGGCCCTCGATCGATGAGCCGTCGAAGCCGATGCCCTCGCTGAACGCGCCCTCGAGTTCGGCCGGGGCGATGGCCACCGACTTCAGCACGCCGAGCACGTCGGTGAACCACAGCCGGATGAACCGGACGTCACGCTCCTCGATCGCGCGAAGGACGTACTCCTGCTGCCTGTCCATGCACTGCTCCCGTCATAGTTTCCGGTGCTCGCCGGTGCCGGGACCATCATGTCAGGTGAGTCGTAGGCTTCCGTGCCATGACGACGCTTCGCGTGGCACTCGCGCAGACGAATTCAACGGTGGGCGATCTGGACGGCAATGCCGCCACGGTGTTGCGGGTCGCGTCCGCCGCCGCAGCCGAGGGCGCGGACCTGATCGCGTTCGGGGAGATGATGCTGACCGGGTACCCGATCGAGGACCTCGCGGTGCGCGGCTCGTTCCAGCGGGCCGCCGCCGCGCGACTGGAGGCGCTGGCGGGTGACCTGGTCTCGGCGGGTGCGGGAGACGCCGTCGTGGTGGTCGGTGCGCTCGGGACCGCGGCGGACGGGCGACCCACGAACACCGCGGTGGTGCTGCACCAGGGGCGCATCGTGACGCGCTACACGAAGCACCACCTGCCCAATTACGGGGTGTTCGACGAGTTCCGGATCTTCGCCTCCGGGAACGACCCGGTGGTGGTGGACGTCGCGGGTAAGCGAGTCGGCCTGGCGATCTGCGAGGACATCTGGCAGGACGGCGGCACCGTGGAGCAGCTCACCGACGACTCCCTCGACCTGCTGCTGGTCATCAACGGCTCCCCCTACGAGCGGGGCAAGGCGCCCCTGCGGGTGCGCCTGGGTGCGCAGCGGGCCCGGGAGGTGGGCGCCCCGGTCGCGTACGTGAACCTGATCGGTGGTCAGGACGATCTGGTGTTCGACGGCGGATCTTTCGTTGTGGATGTCGACGGCGAGTTGCTCGCGTCGGGGCCGACGTTCGTCGAGCACCTGCTGGTGCTCGATATCGACGCGCCCGGGCAGACCGTGGTGCGCGATGCCGCGTTCACGCGGCGCTCCGACGACACCGAGCAGATGTACGACGCGGTGGTGCTCGGGCTGCGGGACTACGCCTTGAAGAACGGGTTCGGATCGGTGGTGCTGGGGCTGTCCGGCGGGATCGACTCGGCGCTGGTGGCGGCGATCGCGGCGGACGCCGTCGGGGCATCGAACGTCGTGGGGGTGTCGATGCCGTCGGTGTACTCCTCGTCGCACTCCCGCACCGACGCGGAGGACAGCGCGGAGCGGATCGGGCTGGACTATCGCGTGCAGGAGATCGCGCCGATGGTGGACGCGTTCCAGGGTGCGCTGGGGCTGTCCGGGACGGCGGAGGAGAACCTGCAGGCGCGGGTGCGCGGGGTGATCCTGATGGCGCTGTCCAACACCGAGGGGCACCTGGTGCTCGCGACGGGCAACAAGAGCGAGCTCGCGGTGGGCTACTCCACGATCTACGGGGACGCCGTCGGGGGGTATGCGCCGCTGAAGGACGTGTCCAAGACGCGGGTGTGGGAACTGTCGCGGTTCCGCAACGCCCGGGCGCTGGACCGCGGCGAGGTGGAGCCGATCCCGGAGAACTCGATCACGAAGCCACCGTCGGCCGAGCTGCGGCCCGGGCAGCGCGACGACCAGTCGCTGCCGGACTACGAGCTGCTGGACAACGTGCTCGACGCGTACGTGGAGAACGCGCTCGGCCGCGAGGACCTGCTCGCGTCCGGGTTCGACGAGGAGACGGTCGAGACGGTGGTCAGCCTCGTGGACCGCGCCGAGTGGAAGCGGCGCCAGTACCCGATCGGGCCGAAGGTGACCGCGATGGCGTTCGGGCGCGACCGTCGGCTGCCGATCACGAGCGCATTCCGGGAGTCCGACGCGGACTAGGCTGGTTGGCATGTCACAGGAGACCCCTGCCCCGGCCACGTCCGTTCTGCCCCCGGTGGGAGGGGACAAGCCCAGGCGGGTGCGCGTGCAACACGTGCAGGCCGCGAAGGACGCCGGTGAACGGCTGACGATGCTGACCGCCTACGACGCGCCGACCGCGCGGATCTTCGACGCCGCCGGGATCGACATGCTGCTCGTCGGCGACTCGATGGGCGACAACATGCTCGGGCACGCGAACACCATCCCGGTCACGATGGACGAGCTCATCCCGGCCGTGCGCGCCGTGACCCGGGCCACGAAGCGGACCATGGTGGTGGCGGACCTGCCGTTCGGGTCCTACGAGGCCAGCCCCGCGCAGGCGCACGCCTCCGCGGTGCGGATGCTCAAGGAGGGCGGCGCCCACGCCGTGAAGTTCGAGGGCGGCCTGCGGGTGGCGGAACACGTGCGGCTGCTCACCTCCGCCGGGATCCCCGTGATGGGCCACCTCGGCTTCACCCCCCAGTCGGAGAACGTCCTCGGCGGCAAGCGCGTGCAGGGCCGCGGCGAGGACGCCGCCGAGCGCCTCTGCGAGGACGCCCTGGCGTTGCAGGAGGCCGGAGCGTTCGCCGTGGTGCTGGAGATGGTGCCCGCGCCGGTCGCGGCCCGGGCCACCGAGATCCTCGCCATCCCGACGATCGGGATCGGCGCCGGGTCCTCCTGCGACGGGCAGGTGCTGGTGTGGCTGGACATGGCCGGCATGGGTGGCTGGGCGCCCAGGTTCGCGAAGCAGTTCGCGCAGATCGGGGCGGAGCTGGAGAAGGCCGCCTCGGAGTATGCGGCCGAGGTGCGGGGCGGGACGTTCCCGGGGCGGGAGCACGCGTACTGGGAGTGAGGGCGCTTCCGCGGAAGCGCCACAGTGGGGGGGCAGCCTGGAGTCACGCCCACCACTGAGCCGGACGCCTGACGTCGCGGGAACCGGGTCAGTCCTGGACGTCGCGGGGACCCTGTCCGTCGCGGGGATCGGGTCCGTAGCTGGGCCGTTCGCCGATCGTGCCGTCGACGTTTCTGACGACGTGGTCGACGCCGCCGGTGCGCGCTTCCTCACGCCCGACCGCAATGGCCTCGTCCCTGTCCTCGTGCGTGCTGAACGCCTGCTCGATTCCCTCGCGGCGGTTCTTCCACTGCCCGTCCTCGTGGAACGTCTCGACGTCTCCGCGTGGCATTCGACCGACCTCCCTCACACGCCGGCGGCTGGCACGTGTGATGTGCTTCGGCGGGCCGTCCGACTCTGTACCGAGGCTGCCAGCACCGCGGCCGCAGCGCGCGCCGAGTGCCCGACGGCGCCGGCGGTCAGGGGACCTGCGGCCCGGACTCGGCCGGCGCCAGGCATCGGCACGCCGGCTCCAGGTCGGCGCACACCATGATGAGCGCGTGGCCCTCACCGGGGGTGTCACATCCGGGATCGGAACAGGCCTGGGTCTCGTCGGTGTGCACGATCCAGGTGTCGTGGCAGTGGCGCAGGTGCAGCGAACCACAACAGGGGCGAGCGGCCGTGGTGGACGGGCTGGTCATGAGGCCTTCTTCTTCTGGGTCCTGGCCGCCTGGGTGATCGCCTCGGCGAGCTCGTCCTTGGTCATCTGGGAACGGCCGTCGACGCCGTAGTCCTTCGCCAGGTCGTACAGCTCCTTCTTCGACTTCGCCGACACGTCCGGCGCGTCGCCGGACTCGTTGCTCTTGCGTTCGAGCCCGCCGGCCTGGTGGCGGTTGCCGGCCTTGTGCTGACGGGAGGCCTCGACCGATTTGCGCAGCGCCTCCATCAGGTCGACGACACCGCCACCCTCATCGTCCTCGGCGTCGCTCGCGGTGACGATGCCCTCACCCTTGGCCTTGGCCTGCACCAGGTCGAGGACCTTCTCGCGGTAGGTGTCGACGTAGTTCGCCGGGTCCCACTGCGAGGTCATGGACTCGATCAGCGACGTCGCCATCTTCAGGTCCTTGTCGCCGGGCTTGCGCGCCGCGGGCACGCGCGGCAGCTCGGACTTGGGGTCGCGGATCTCGTCGGCGAAGAACATCGTCTCCAGCGTCAGAACCCCGTTGTGCGGGCGCACGGCGGCCAGGTACTGCTTGGAACGCATCACGAAGTTCGCGACCGCGATCCGGTCGGTCTTCTCCATGGCGGCCGTGAGCAGCCGGTAGGCCCGCTCGGCCGCCTCGTTCGCCGGCGCCAGGTAGTAGGTCTTCTGGTAGTGGATGGGATCGATGTCCTCGGCATCGACGAAGTCGGTGATGTCGATCGTGCGGGAGCGGCCGGGTGCGATCTCGTCGAGCTCGTCCGGGTCGAGGAGTACGTACTCGCCGCTGTCCAGCTCGTAGCCCTTGACGATGTCGTCGTAGTCGACCTCCTTGCCGGTGTCCTCGTTGACCCGTTTGTACCGGACCCGCGACGAGGTGCCCTTCGCGAACTGGCGGAAGTGGATCGTCTTGTCCTCGGTGGCCGAGTACAGGCCAACGGGCACGTTCACCAACCCGAACGCCAACGCACCGGTCCAGATCGACCGCGCCATCACGCACCTCCGCATCACCTCGAGGGTCCTGGCCTACGAGTGCCACTGTGGCGGCAGCCGCGGGCGTTGGCCACCGGAGAGTGCGCGGGAGCACGCGCACCAAACCGAGTCGGCGCGAGGACGACGACCTACCAGACGAGTCCATCGAGATGGTTGTGGCCGGAGAGCAGGCGAGCGATGCGGACCTGCGCCACTTCGCGGATGTCAGCCTGGGGGTGGTGTGCGTAGAGCGCGAGCTCCATGTACATGTCATAGAAGTTCAACCGCTCGCGCAGGTGCTCGCGCTCGAACAGCTCCGGATACGCGCCGTGCAGCCACCCCGGGACCTCCGTGAGGGTGGTCTCGTCGAGCCCCTGTTCGTCGGGTGTGGGTGGGTACTCTCGCGCCCTCGCGCACCAGCGCAGGATGGTGTCGAGCTCGGCATCCGCCGGCTGAGCCAACGCCTCCGCGAAGTCGATCAGACCGGTGACGCGACCTTGGTCGACCATCACGTTGGAGCCATGCAGATCACCGTGGACGAGGACCGTTGCGTCGTTGGCGAACAACGCCAGTCGCTCCTGGATCCAGTCAGCGACGTCCGCGAGCAGGGGCGAGTCATGACCAGGCAGTCGCCGGGCAGCCTCGACCTGCTGGAGCGCCGCGTTCACGACGGGTGGGTGGTACGCCGGCCACGGCTTGCCGGTGAGCGCGCCGGCCAGCCAGGGCGGCATTAGGCCGGCCGGGACAGGAACGCGGTGAAGGGCGCGCAACGCAACGCCGAGGCTTTCGATCATTGCTTGCCGCGTGGGCGAGTCCGCCGCCGGCCATGCGTCGGACAGGGTTCGGCCGGGCAGGCGTTCGGAGACGTACCACGGCCCGTCCGGGCCGTCGCCGTGGGCGAGGATCCGGGCGTGTGGAACCTCGCTGCCTGCGAGCAGGGTGACGACTGCGGCTTCGTGGCGATACGCGTCGCGGAACTGTTCGTTGGTGTTCAGTCGTATGACGTGTTCGTCGCCGACCCACACGCGGCTGACCCAGCCGGCCTTGGGGAGAAATCGCCCGGTTGCTGGCAGACCAGCCGCCGCCAGCGTCCTCAGCAGCGCCGGATCGGTAGCCGGCGCGCCGAGGAACGGCGTTGATTGGTCGTCGCGCACGTACCGAGCCTCGCACGCATCGGTTCGCCAGAGCGCCCTGGGAGGGTCTGGCCGAACCGCGACCCGTTCGTGGCCGATGGATATCGACCGTTGACGCCGCTCGATCTACCCTCTTAGTATGTGCCTAAATTAAGTCACGAACGAAGAGGTGTCATGACTGGGACACGGACGTCACTGCCGGACCGGGGAGAACTCGGGCCCGCGAGCGTCATCGCCGCGCTGGGCGCCAAGGGACCGATGTCCCGGGCGCAGCTCGCCCGCGCACTACGGGTCAGCCCCGCGACCATCACCCAGGTCACCAAGTCACTGCTGAGTCTGGGCGTGATCACCGAACTCGACGTCGTGTCCTCGGGTGGCGGGCGGCCGGCGCAACTGCTCGGCCTCGTGGATGGCGCCGGAGTCGGGGCGATTGGCGCGAAGGTCACCGCGGATCACGTGACGATGGTCCAGGTCGGTCTCGACGGCGCGGTCCGGGACATCCTCAACGAACCGTTCGACCCCTCAACTCCCGACGCGCTGGACGTGCTGGCCCGCCTGCTCGCCGCGTCGATCGAGCGCTACGACGGCCTGCTGCTCGGCATCGGCGTCGGCGTACCGGGCACCGTGGACGACCAGGCCAGCGGCGTGGTGCAGGCACCGACGCTCGGCTGGCGCGAGGTCCCGGTCGGGACGTTCCTGCGCCGCGAGCTAGACCTGCCGGTGCTCGTCGACAACGACGTGAACACCCTCGCCGTGGCCGAGCGCCTCTACGGCACCGCGGGTTCGCATGACTCCGCACTCATCGTCACCATCGGCCGGGGTATCGGGTGCGGCATCGTCGTGGACGGGAACCTGCACCGCGGCGCCGCCGGCGGCGCCGGCGAGATCGGCCACTTCCCGGTCGCGGCGGACGGGCCGGTCTGCGGCTGCGGCAACACCGGCTGCCTCGAGGCCTTCATCGGGGACGAGGCCCTCGTGCGCACGGCACGGGAGACCGGCGCCATCGGCCCGCGGTCCGGCAAAGCCGCCCTGCGCCGGGCTGCCGACGAAGGCGATGCCGCCGCCCGGAGCGTGTTCGCCGACGCGGGCGCCCTGCTCGGGCGCACACTCGCCGGAGTGGTGCACACCGTGGCGCCCGAGATCGTGGTGGTCCTCGGTGAAGGCACGGACTGCTGGCCGCACTGGGAGGAGTCGTTCGAGCGGGCGTTCCGCCGGCACCTGCTGCCGGGCCGCCGCAGCCTCCCGTTCGCCGTCGAGTCCTGGTCGGACGAACGCTGGGCGGCCGGCGCCGCGGCCCTGGTGCTGCACACCCCGTTCGACGCGGCCGGTGCGAGCGGCGACCAGGGCCGGCTCATCCGGGCCCGGCTGCACACCGGCAGTGCGGCGGCGATGCGATGAGCACCGCACCGGCGCCGGCGCTCCGCCGACCGATCACCGAGCCAGACCCATCAAGTACCAAGCGCGCGAACACGCGCCGGCGCGGGCTGCGCACCCTCGGCTGGGCGCTGCTGTTCCTGCTGCCCAGTGCGATCCCGCTCACCGCGTTCACGCTCGTGCCGATGATCTCCTCGGCCTGGGTGAGCCTGCACGACTGGAACCTCATCTCCCCGATGGAGTGGGTGGGCCTGGAGAACTACCGCGACCTGCTCGCGGACCCGCGCACCCGCGACGTCTTCGCCAACACCGCGACCTACATCCTCGGCTACCTCCCGCTGGTCTACATCGGCGGCCTCGGCCTGGCGCTCGCGCTCAACCGGACGATGGCCGGCATCGCGTTCCTGCGCGGCGCATACTTCCTGCCGGTCGTGACGAGTTGGGTGGTCGTAGCCCTCGTCTGGCAGTGGCTGCTCAGCCCGTCCAACGGCCTCGTCAACACCGTGCTCGGCGCCATCGGGCTACCGGAGCCCGGCTGGTGGACCGACCCCGCGTGGGCGATGCCGTCGATCATCCTGGCCTCGGTCTGGAAGGACCTGGGCTTCGTCATGGTGATCCTGCTCGCCGGCTTGCAAGCCCTCCCGCAGGAGGTCCTCGAGGCCGCCCGCGTCGACGGCGCCGGCGCCTGGCGCCGGTTCTGGCACATCACTTTGCCGCTGCTCTCACCCTCGACGTTCTTCGTGGTGGTGATCTCGCTGATCAATGGCTTCCAGGTGTTCGACCAGGTGAACGTCATGACGGGAGGCGGACCGGCCGGCGCGAGCCAGGTGGTGGTCGGCCAGATCTATGACCTCACCTTCCGGTACGGGCGCGCGGGTGACGCCTCCGCCCTGTCCTGGCTGCTGTTCGCCCTCGTGCTCGTCATCACCGCGATCCAGATCCGCGGCCAGCGCCGGTGGGTGACCTATGCCTGAGCTCACCGCCACCCGCCCTGCGAATGGCACCGGCCGCCGTCGGGGCCTTGTCCAGAACCTGTTCTGGGGCGTCGCGCTCACGCTCGGCGCGGCCGTCATGCTGTTCCCGTTCCTGTGGACCGTCATCACCTCGATCACCCCGGACGGGACTCTCGCCTCGGGCCCCACGCTGGTCGTCGAGGACCCCACCCTGGACGCCTACCGGCAACTGTTCGACGCGATGCCCATGTGGCGCATCGTGGCGAACTCGTTCTGGATCGCGATCGCCTCGACCCTGTTCCAGCTCATCACCGGCGCGATGGCCGCGTACGCGTTCACCCGGATCGCGTTCCCCGGCCGCCAGGCAGTGTTCGCCGTGTACCTGGCCACGCTCATGGTGCCGTTGCAGGTGCTCGTGGTGCCGCTGTTCATCCAGATGACCCGGGCCCAACTCTCCGACACCTACTTCGCCCTCCTCGCGCCGTCGATCGCGTCGGCCTTCGGCATCTTCCTGTTGAAGCAGGCGATGGAGGGTGTGCCACGCGAGTTGGACGAGGCCGCCACCCTCGACGGCGCCCACCACCTGCGGATCTTCGCGCAGGTCGTGCTCCCCCTCACCCGGCCGGCCCTGGCCACGGTGGCGGTGTTCGCGTTCATGGGGAGCTGGAACAGCTACCTGTGGCCGCTCGTGGTCATCCGCTCCCCCGAGCTGATGACGCTCCCGCTCGGCCTGGCCACGCTCCAGGGCCAGTTCACCACCCAGTGGAACGTCGTGATGGCGGGGTCGGTCGTCTCGGTCCTGCCCATCGCGATCGTCTACATCTTCGCCCAGCGATACATCATCGCCGGCTTCGCCCACAGCGGGCTCAAGTAACCCACCCATCCGCGGCGACGTCGCCGCCCCACGAAAGGCCCCATCATGACTCAGCACCGCCGCCGAGCCGCCCGGCTCCTGGCCACGAGCGCCGTCGTCGCCCTCGCCGCGACCGCCTGCTCACAGGGCTCCGCCAGCACCGACGACCCCACCGAGGCCGAGGGCTCAGGTGACGCGCAGACGACAATCACGTACATGAACTTCTCCTCGAACGGCGGCAACGAGGAGAACCTCGCGCTCGTGGTCGACGCCTTCGAGGCGGACAACCCCGGCATCACGGTTGACGTCGAGACCTTCCCCTACGACGACTACTTCACCGTGCTGCAGACCGCCGTCGCCGGCGGCACCGAGGCGGACGTGTTCGAGCTGAACTACGAGAACTTCGTCACCTACGCCCTGAACGGCTCGCTCGCCCCGCTCGAGGGCGTCGACGAGGCGGCGTACAAGCCGTCGCTGCTCGAGGCGTTCCAGGTGGACGGCACCCAGTTCGGGCTGCCGGAGTCGTTCTCGAACGTGGTGCTGTTCTACAACGCCGACCTGTTCGAGGCCGCCGGGGTGGAGCCGCCGACCGCCGACTGGACCTGGGAGGACGAGCGAGCCGCCGCGCAGGCCCTGACCGACACCGCCTCCGGCACCTGGGGCGACTACCAGCCGATCTCCTTCCACGAGTTCTACAAGGTGCTCGCCCAGAACGGTGGCGAGTTCCTCAGCGAGGACCGCACCGAGGCCACGTTCGCCTCGCCCGAGGGCGTCGAGGCCGCCGAGTGGCTCGTCGAGAAGTCCGGCACCGTGATGCCGACGACCGCCGACGGCGCCGGAACCCCGGACTTCGACACGAACCTGTTCACCTCCGGCCAGCTCGCCATGTGGCACACCGGCATCTGGATGTTCGGCCCCCTCGCCGACGTCGACTTCGCCTGGGACATCGCGGTCGAGCCGGGCAACACCGAGAACGCGTCGGCGATGTTCTCCAACACTGCGGTGGTCTCCGCACGGTCGGCGAACACCGAGGCCGCGCAGGCCTGGGCCGAGTACCTCACCTCGTCCGAGGCGATGGTCCAGATGCGCCTGGACACCGGGTGGGAGCTCCCGCCGGTCGCCGACGAGTCCCTGCTCGCCCCGTACCTCGAGCAGACGCCCCCGGCGAACCGGCAGGCCGTGTTCGACTCCCTCGACGCGATCGTGCTGCCCCCGGCGATCGAGAGCCAGACGGAGATGCAGGACATCGTCACCGAGGAGCTCACCGAGGCCGCCGCCGGCCGCAAGACGGTCGAGGAGGCGCTCACCAGCGCCCAGGAACGCGTCACCGCGCTGCTCTGACCCCGACCCGCACCACGCCTCAGCACAGGAGAGTCATGACCCTGCTCACCCACCGGCCGTTCGGCATCGAGCACCCGTACGCGACCTCGGCCGACCAGCGCGTCCCGGTCCGACCCGAGGTCGGTACGGCGGTACGCCTCGGCGTCATCGCCGCGCCCGAGGTGCGGGCCATCGCCTGCGAGTGGATGCCCGACGGCGGAGCACCGGTCTCCCTGTCCCTCGCCCCTGTGGTGGTGGACGCCGCGGACGCTGCCGCCCTCGCCGGTGGCGAGGGGCACCTCGCCGCCGCTCAGGCGGCGGCCCTCGCCGACGACGGTGCGTGGGCGGTCATGAGCCCGCCCGTCACCGAGGGCGTCCGGTACCGGTTCCGGGCGGAGGCCGACGGCGGCGCTCAGGCCGAGACCGAGTGGTTCGAGCTGCGTCCGGTCACCTGGGTGGCCGACGGCGGCGAGCTCACGTTCGACGGCGCCGGCGACCCGGGGGGCACCGACCGGCTCGTGCCCGGGTCGGTCCAGTGGCTGCGTGACGAAACCGGGGTGCACCGGGTCCGGTTCGCCCTGACCCTCGGCCCGGACGAGCACGTGGTCGGGTTCGGGGAGCGGTTCGACGCCGTCGACCAGCGCGGTCGCACCCTGGACGCCGTCGTGTTCGAGCAGTACAAGGGCCAGGCCGCGGCCGGACGCACGTACCTGCCGATGCCGTTCGCGCACGTGGTCTCGCCGTCCAACTCGTGGGGCTTCCACCTGCGCACGTCGCGGCGGTCCTGGTTCGACGTGGGCGCGTCCACGGCGGACCGGCTGGTGGTCGAGGTGGCCCTCGGCGGCGAGGCGCACGAGCACCTCGACGTGGGCGTCTACACCGGCGACCCGGCCGCCGTCGTCGCCGCGTTCACCGCCGAGGTGGGTCGCGCGGAGGAACTGCCCGAGTGGGTGTTCCGGCTGTGGGCGTCCGGGAACGAGTGGAACACCCAGGACGTCGTGATGGACCGGATGGACACCCACGCCGACCTCGACATCCCGGTGGGCGTGGTGGTGATCGAGGCGTGGAGCGACGAGCAGGGCATCATGCTCGTCCGCGACGCCGAGTACCCGTTGCACACCGACGGCGCGCCACACGCCGGCGCCGAGATCAACTACCCCGCCGGCGGCGCCTGGCCGGATCCGAAGGCCATGGTCGCCGAGCTCCACGAGCGCGGCGTCAAGGTGATCCTGTGGCAGATCCCGCTGCTGAAGACGAGCCATGACCTCGGCCCGGACGTCCCTGCGGACGCCCAGGTGTACGCGGATGGGCGCGCCCTGATCGACGGTGGCCACGCCGTCCTCGAGGCGGACGGCACGCCGTACCACAACCGGGGCTGGTGGTTCCCGCAGTCGCTCATGCCCGACCTGTCCACGCAGCGCACCCGCGACGCGTGGACCGCGAAGCGGGACTACCTGCTCGCGGACCTCGACGTCGACGGCTTCAAGACCGACGGCGGCGAGCACGCCTGGGGCCACGATCTGCGCTACGGCGACGGCACCCGCGGCGACGAGGGGAACAACCGCTACCCGGTGCACTACGCGCGGGCCTTCGGCGACCTGCTGCGCCGGCACGGCAAGGCACCGGTCACGTTCTCCCGGGCGGGGTTCACCGGCTCCCAGGCACACGGCGTCCACTGGGCCGGCGACGAGGACTCCACCTGGGAGGCGTTCCGGGCGTCGGTCACGGCCGGGATCACGGCCTCGGCCTGCGGGATCGTCTACTGGGGCTGGGACCTGGCGGGCTTCTCCGGTCCCCCGCCGGAGAGCGAGCTGTATCTGCGGGCCGCCGCCGCGTCGGCGTTCATGCCGATCATGCAGTACCACTCGGAGTTCAACCACCATCGCCGGCCGCTGCGCGACCGCACCCCCTGGTACGTGGCCGAGGTGAACGACGACCCCGACCTGGTCGAGGAGTTCCGCCGGCTCGCGCACCTGCGCGAGCGCCTCGTCCCCTACCTGACCACCCAGGCCCGCGTCGCGATCGAGACCGGTCGCCCTCTCATGCGCGGGCTGTTCTTCGACCACGCCGACGACCCGGAGATCTGGCGGTGGCCGCTGCAGTTCGGGCTCGGCGACGACCTGCTCGTGCACCCCGTGACCGAACCCGGCGCCACCACCTGGCGGACGTACCTGCCTGCGGGCGACTGGGTCGACGCCTGGACGGGCGAAGCACACCACGGTAGGGCGACCATCACGCGCGAGGTTCCCCCCGCCGTCGTGCCGGTTTACGTGCGCGCGAGCGCGTGGCCCGGCCTCGCGCCCGTGTTCGACCGGGCGGCGCCGTGACCGAGTCGCAGCCATGGTGGCGCTCGGCCGTGGTGTACCAGGTGTACCCGCGATCGTTCGCGGACTCCGACGGCGACGGCATCGGCGACCTGCGCGGTCTCATCGGCCGCCTGGACCACCTCGAACGGCTCGGCGTCGACGTGCTGTGGCTCTCGCCGGTCTACCCCTCTCCCCAGGACGACAACGGCTATGACATCTCCGACTACCGGGACGTGGATCCGGTGTTCGGCACCCTGGCTGACCTCGACGAGCTGATCGAGGCGGTGCACGCGCGCGGGATGCGGCTCATGCTCGACGTGGTGGTCAACCACACCTCCGACGAGCACCCCTGGTTCGCCGACTCGCGGGCCTCGCGCGAGTCGGTGAAACGGGACTGGTACTGGTGGCGGCCACCTCGCCCCGGGCACGTCGGCGGAGAGCCCGGCGCGGAGCCGACGGACTGGCACGGCTTCTTCTCGGGGCCGGTCTGGGAGTGGGACGAGGCGTCCGGCGAGTACTACCTGCACCTGTTCTCCGCCAAGCAGCCGGACCTGAACTGGGAGAACCCGCAGGTGCGGGCCGCCGTCCAGGAGATGCTGCGCTGGTGGGCGGACCGCGGCGTCGACGGCTTCCGGCTCGACGTGATCAACCTGATCTCCAAGGCGGTGCGCCCCGACGGGACCCTGCCCGACGGCGTGGACTCCCCCGCCCTGGTGGGCACCGGGCTCGCGGACGGCTCCGCGCACTACACGAACGGCCCCCGGCTGGAGGAGTTCCTCGGCGAGCTGCACCGCGAGGTGTTCGCGGCACCCACCGCCCGCGGCGACGTGCTCGTCACCGTCGGGGAGATGCCCGGCGTGACGCTGCCGCTGGCGCGCTCGGTCACGGACCCGGGCACGCCCCAGCTCGACATGGTGTTCACGTTCGAGCACGTCTCCCTCGACCATGGTCCCGGCGGCAAGTGGGATCCCCGTCCGCTGACGCTGCCCGCGCTCAAGGCGAACCTGGCCGCCTGGCAGACCGGTCTCGGTGACGGATGGAACGCGCTCTACTGGAACAACCACGACCAGCCGCGGATCGTCTCCCGGTGGGGTGACGACTCGCCGGAGCACCGTGTCGCGTCCGCGAAGACCCTCGGCACCGTGCTGCACCTGATGCGCGGCACCCCGTTCGTCTACCAGGGTGAGGAACTCGGGCTCACGAACGTCTCGTGGACCGGCATCGAGGACTACCGGGACCTCGAGACCCTCAACCACTACCGGCAGGCGGTCCGGGCCGGGGCCGACCCGGCCGACGTCCTCGCCGCCGTGTCCGCCATGGGCCGGGACAACGCGCGCACACCGATGCCATGGTCGGACGCCCCGCACGGCGGCTTCACCGCGGGCACGCCCTGGCTCCCCGCCAACCCCGCCTACCCGGAACTGAACGCCGCCGCCGCGTGGGCCGATCCCGGCTCGGTGCTGCATCACTACCGGCGGCTCATCGAGTTGCGACACACCCTGCCCGTAGTGGTCGACGGGGACTTCGAACTCGTGCTGCCCGACCATGAGCAACTGATGGCCTACCGCCGCACCCTCGGGACGCAGCTGCTCACGGTGGTCGCGAACATGTCGAGCGCACCGGCATCACTGGATCGCACCGACCTCGGGATAACCAATGGGCAGGTGCTGCTGGCCACCCACCCGCCGGCCCCCGACGACGCCGGGGACATCCTTCTGCGCCCGTGGGAGTCGCGGGTCGTCCTGTCGACCAGTGCCCTGACGCCGTGAGGAAGAACGCCCTGCCCGAAGAAGTGCCGTAGAACAGTCTGCGTCGGGCCGCAGGCACTGCGTCACGGACGGAGGTACTGACTCACGGTCGACTGGCCCCTCAGTGCAACGCGAGGAAGTCCCGCAACCAGCCGTCCACCTCACGCATCGTCGCGGCGTCGACCACCCCGATGTCGCCGACGAACCGATCACGGGTGACGGTGCGCGGCTGCTCCGTCATGACGAACGTCGGCGTCGACAGGCCGAGTCGCGGACCCCGTAGTAGTACATGATTCGGCCACCCTCGATCGGTCGTCGTCGCAGGCAGGACGATCGCGAGTGTGTCCGCCTGCTCGAGGTACAGGTCGCTGGCCACCACGAGCGCAGGCCGGCGCCCGGGTTGCTCACGACCGCCCGCCGGATCGAGCTCCGCCCAGACGACGTCCCCGCGACGCAGTTCAGTCACCTGGCCGGCCGTCGTCGAGCGTCACGTCCCAGGACCGGAACTCATCCCAGTAGGACGAGTCTGCCCCTCTGAACGAACGCCCGAACTCCTCCATGCGCTGACGCCGCTCATGGGCGTCGAGCAGGCGCTCGATCAGGCCCGACGCAGTCAAACCGCGCGCCCGCGCGTCACGGTTGATCCGATCGCGAAGCTCCGCACTCACTTTGATCGTGGTGGCCATGACACCAATCTACCCACCGGGATACCAATCGGTATACCTTCGAAGCAGGCCCGGCTCCGCCCTGCGAACCGGCGCCGAACTACGACCGTACGGGGTACGCGACGAAGGCAACCCGCGTGCTGTCGGGTGCCCAGCTCGCCACGTTCATCGTGCCCTGGCCGCCGAAGAGGGATGCGAGGTCTCGCACGGCGCCATCCGGTTCGATGACACGGATGATGACGTCATGGTCGGCCGGATGGCCGATCGTGCCGGGCGGGAAACTGACGTACACGATGCGTCGGCCGTCCGGGGACACGTGCGGGAACCAGTTGACCCGCTCGTCGTGGCTCAGCTGCTCGACGCCGGTACCGTCCGGCGCCATCCGGAACAGTTGCGCGTGCCCCGGGGTGGCAGAGGCCCGTTCGGAGTTGAAGTAGATCCACTGACCATCCGGGCTGTACTCGGACCCGTCGTTGGGGAACGGGTCGTCGGTCAGCTGGGTGTCCTCGCCACCCGCGGCCGGCAGCGTGAACACGTTCGTGGTGACGGCGCCGTCCTCCGCGACGAGCATGCCGATGTACGCGAGGGTCGAACCGTCCGGGGATACGCCATGCAGGTAGTGGCGGAAGTCGGTGCCGTGGTCGTTGGAGACCCGGCGTGGCAGACCGGTCGCGAACGGGATCGCGTAGAGGTGGCCGTCGTTGGCCGAGACGTACACGGTCTCGCCGTCGGGGCTGAGCACGTGGTCGTTGTTGATCGGCGGGATCTCGCCGAGCGGGACCTCCGCGAGGTCGCCGCCCTCGACCGGGATCCGGTACAGCCAACCGTCTCCGTTGACGAGCAGGTGCATGCCATCGGGTGTCCAGTTCGGTGCCTCGAACAGCACCGTGGGGCTCTCGTGCACGAGTGTCCGTTCGCCGGTGTCGACATCGACGATGTACAGCTCGGCGTGCTGGCCCGGGCGCAGCGCGCGGGAGGGACTTCGCATGGGTGATCACTCCTGGTGACGGAAGGCGGGTACCGGCGTCCTACTGTCCACGACGTCCCGACGCGTCACAACCCGTCGGCCGTCCGAACCAGAGCCACAGGACGCGCATCGTGACGAGGATGAACGCGGCGAACGCGGTCTGGCTCACGACTCCGAAGAGGGCAAGGCCGCCAACGGTGGCGAACACGGTCCAGTTCACCGCGATGGCGGCGAGGATCACCGCAGCGCCGAGAACGATGCCGGCGCGCAGCCGCAGCACGATCAGAACGGCGGTGACCGCATCCAGCACCGTCAGGGACGTCCAGAACAGGCGGACCCCGGTCGGAAAGCCCTCGTAGGCGCCCGTCCCGCCGGCCACGAGGTCCGCCACGTGGGTGCCGGTGCCGATCAGGAATCCGACGATCCACACGCCCTGCACGACTCTGAGCACCAGTACGGACGGGGTACGGATGCTCACCCGCTCATCCTATGAAGGCGGGTCGCCTCGGATCAGCCGACGGCGGTTCCCTCGAGCTCGACCACCTGGCCGGGGATCGCCAACCTCGTGACACCGAGCATCGTCGTGGTGGGTGCCACCCGGGCGGCGCCCAACCGTGCCGCCAGGACGCCGTAGTGCGGGAACAGCGCGTCGACGTCGGTGGTGTAGACGTTGAGCCGGACGAGGTTCGCGAGGGTCATGCCGGCCTCGCCGAGCACGGCCTCGAGGTTGTCCAGGCTCAGCGCCAGCTGCGCCGCCACATCACCATCATGCTGGGGCCGGCCGTCGGCACTCATCGCCGTCTGCCCCGAGATGTACAGGGTCCGGGTGTGCCCGGAGACGACCTCGCCCTGGTTGAACCCCAGCTCCAGCGACCACGTCACCGGGTTGACTGCCGTTCGTTCGATTGCCATATCTGCTCCATCCGATCGTTGGGTGCGTGCGTCCATCGGGCCAGAACTGCCTGCTCTGACGCGGTGAGACGAGCCTGGCGACTAATCACGACATCCTTGGTCATGTATTCGGATACGGTTCACGCATGCGCGCCGACCGGTTGGTCTCGCTGGTGCTGCTGCTGCGCCAGCGCGGGCGGCTGACGGCGGACACGCTCGCCCGCGAGCTGGAGGTCTCCACCCGCACCGTGCTACGGGACATCGAGGCGCTGTCCGCGGCCGGGGTCCCGGTCTACGCCGAACGTGGCCGGCACGGCGGGTTCGCTCTGCTGCCGGGGTTCCGCACCGAGCTCACCGGGCTGAACCACGACGAGGCGCTGGCGTTGCTGACCGCCGGTACGGGTCATGCCGAGCAGGTCTTCGGCCTCGGCTCGGCCCTTGCCTCGGCCATGCGCAAGGTGGTCGACGCGCTGCCCGAGGGCCATCGGGCCACCGTGAGCGACGCGACCCAGCGATTCCTCGTCGAGCCGCAGACGGACCTTCTCTCCCGGCGGCAGGTCACCGAGGACGTGCCCGATGCCACGATGAGCGAGGTTCGGCGGGCCGTGCTCGCCGGGCACAAGCTCCGGATCCACTATGCGGCCACCGGCCATGCACCGACCTGGCGCACGGTGGACCCCGTCGGCCTGGTCACGGTGCGCGACCGGGCGTACCTGCTGGCCACGAGATCGGGAGCGGACCGCACCTACCGGCTGTCGCGGATGCTGGCCGTCGAGGAACTTCCCGAGCGGGCGCAGCGACAAGATCAGGTCGATCTCGACCGGATCTGGCGGGAGCGCTGCGCGCAGTTCCTGTCCGACGGCCACCTCAGCGTGCTGGTCCGCGTGAGGCCGGCCAGGCGGGAGGACCTGCTGACGACCGCAGTCGCCGTCCGGGCTGAGGAACCCGAGCCGGACGGCTGGCTGCGGCTCGAGGTCACCTACCAGGACCAGTGGCACGCGGAGTGGGCGCTGTGGCAGCTCGGCACGGACGCGGAAGCCCTTGGCCCGGCGTCGTTGCGCACGTCACTGCGCGAGCGCGCCGCAGCCGTTGCCGCGCGTTACGCCGAATCCTCCTGAAGCCGTGCCCGGGTGCTTCCGCGGAAGCGCCGTCCGCTCACCCCTGGAACAGACTCGTGACAGACCGCGGCAGGCGCTTCCGCGGAAGCTCCGCCCGCCTGTTCAGGTGCTTGCCCGGGCCGATCACGGCCCGGAACCGGTGCAGATGGCTGTCGAAGCAGCGCCGCATCCAGGAGTGCCTGTCGCTGCTCCGGGGTCGCATGCACCCACCGTGGCCGCCAACGCGCGCCCGCCCTCAGCGGCTGAGCACCGCCCGCAGCGACGCGACCGCGCCCGTCTCGGCGTCGTGGATCGCGGCCAGCTGCGTGCTCATCGTGGTGCGGATCGAGGCCAGCCGCTCCTCGTCCAGCGGCGACGCGTCCGCGTGCTCGGCCCGCAGTCGCCACAGCCGATCGGCGGCCGCTTCCCGCTCCGCGGATGCGGCGTCCCCCGCGGCGACGGCGCCGGTCACCGTCGCGGTCAGCTCCCGGAGCCGGACGATCGCCGGCACGTCGTCCGGCAGCGCGGTCTCGGCGAGCAGATGCCACCGCTGCCCGATCTCCCGCCACCGCTGCGCCTCGTCCGCGAGCGCCGGCTCATCGAGGACGGCAGCGGCCTGCGCGAGTCCGTCCGCGAACAGGCCGCGAAGGTGCCCACCGTCCATCCCGGCGGGCTCGACCGCCTCCCACACTCCGGCCAGTGCCCGCAGCAGACCACGCCGGTCGGCGAACACGGTCGGCCAGCCCTTCGCCGCACGCTGGTCGACCAGCATCCGCGACCACTTGCGCCACGCGGGCAGAGCGAACGACGTCGACGAGCCGGCCAGGTGGTCGCCCGTCGCGGCCAGCCCGTCCCGCACGGCGGCGCGCAGCCGGTCGGCCGGAACCACGGTGTCCGAGGACTGCACGACGAGCATCGTGTTCTTGTAACTGCCCACCCGGGCGCGCGCCCGGTCCAACACGGCGGTGGGCACAGTCAGCGGTGCCAGCGTGCGGTCGTCGACGTGCACGCGGTCGTCCGAGCCGGCATAGGCGACGACGGGGTGGCCGCCCTGGCCGTCGAGGAACTCGGGCAGGTTCCAGTAGCCGACCTGGTAGCGGTCCGGCCAGACGATGGCCGGGTCGCCCGCCTCCAGCGTCGAGGCCAGCGCCCGGGCCGCGGCGACGGACCCACCGGTCCGGGACCACCTCACGTCCAGCCCGAGCCGGTCGACCGTCGCGGCCAGCCGCCGGTCGAAGTACTGCCAGGAGTGCGTGAAGCCGAGGGTGACGACGCGGCTGTCGTCGTGCGTGAACTCCCACAGGATGTAGCCGGCACCGAGTCCGCCGCCGACGACGAGCAACAGCGGCTCGGTCAGCGGCCCGTCCGGGCCGACGACCCCGCGGTGCGCGAGCACGTTGGCCAGCGCGGCGGTGTCCGGATCGGTACCTCCACGCAGCGTCCACCCGGCGTCGACGACGGGCCCTCCCCCGCCGCTCGCTCCCCGGACCTGCCCCTGCTCACCAGTTGCCATGTCGGACCCTCCGGATTCTCAATCCCCACGCGCGCGGGTGACTCCAGGCTAGGTCGCCCCAGCCCGACGCGGACCCGGGCCGGGAACCAGGTTCAGCGCACCAGCGTGATCGCCTCGAGCAGCTGCGCGAACGCCGCCCGGCGGGGCAGATGGGTCAGGAGGTGCGTGACGCTGCGCGCGGTGAAGTCGCGCTCCGCCGCTTCGGTGCGCCCCGCCGTCGTCATCGCCGCACTGTGGGCGTCGAGGGCGGCGTCCACCTGACCGCCCACGTAGTTGCACATGCTCATCGCGAACCCGCGGAACGCGGCCTCGTCGAGGTTCGGGACGCCGTCGGCCACCGCGGCGTACCCCTCGACCAGCGCCCGCGCACCCGCAACGTTGACCGCACCGCTCGGGTCGATCGTCCAGTTCGCGAGCACGTCGGCCAGCTCCCACGCAGGCGGCTGCCCACCGGCATGCTCCCAGCCGACGACGACGAGGCTCCCGTCGCGCTCGCGCCGCACCTTCGCCGGGCCCATCGAGTTGTGCGTGAGGACCGCGGTCGAGGCGTCGACCGGTGCCGAGCCGAGGTCCGCGAGCCGCTCGAGTTCGCCGACGGCGGCGTCGAAGGCATCCGCCCACGGCACGCCGGCCTCGCGGGCCCGAACGGCGACCTGCGCCCACGGTTCGTCCGAGAACCGGGCCGCGTGCCACGGGCTGATGCGGTCGACCTCGAAGCGGAGGCCGTGGACCGTCGCCAGGATGGCGCCGACCTTGGCCGTGATCCGCGCCGCCACCGGCGCGGCGAGCGGCGGACCGGAGTGCCGCCACTGGGTCACCCGCCACGGCGCGCCGTCGATCTCCTCGACGACGGCGCCGGTCCGGCTCCGCACCGGGCGCGGGAGCTGCACGCCGGCCGCCGCGGCGGCCTCCTGGAGCTCGACATCGCGGTCGGCCTCGACGATCGGCCACCAGTTCTCGACCGAGCTCGCCGACCAGCGTCCTCGGTCGGTGTCGAGCAACCAGCGGCGCCCGAGGTCGTCGGATCGTTGCACCGAACGCAACTGCCCGGTCACGGCGCCGAGGTCGTAGCGCTGCGCGATCGCCGCCGCCAGGGAGGACGGTGCGACGTCCTCCGCGCCGCGGCGGGCCTCGACCTCCGCCTTCAGGGCCGGCCAGGTGCGGAACCCGTACTGCTGCGCGAGCGCGGCCTGGGCGTCGGCGAGCGACGTCGTCGGTTCGCCATCGCGCAGACCCGCCAGCAGGTCCTTCGCCTGGCGGCGCAGGTGGTCGAGGTTCGGGGAGTCGGGAAGGATCTTCATGTCGGAAACACCTCGCTCGTGGCCCGGACTCGCACGGGCTGAGCATCGGTAGGTGTCCGCAAACAGTTCACCCACGGCATCGGGGTGGCTTCGAGCCTTCCGGCGAGTCTCGGCGCGATCCCGCTCGCGCTATTCGCGACAGTAGACCCGCGCGAGAAGGTCGTCAACGGAACGCTGACGGTTCGAGCCGGCGCCGCGAGCGCGCGGGCGGCACGCGCTCGAAGCCACCCCCGCTGTCGGGCGTTGCCGCACAAGGGCCTCGCAGCCCCAGGGCGTGTCTCCTTAGTCGCACGGCCGCGATGTTGCAGCGTGCGGGTGTGGATCGTGGACGGGAGTTGCCGGTGGTGCTCGCCGCTCTCCTCCACTGGGTCGAGAACTGACGCGAGTACCTTTCCCTCATGGACTCGGTCGATGATCCGCTCGCGCCTTGGAGAACACTGGAGGCACAGCGCGCAGCTCTACCGCTCGAGGACCAGGCAATCTTCATCCTCGTCTGCGTCGAGAGCATCTTGTCGATGCGCCCGGCACGAGGTGCCGCGGGCCAGGAATATCTCCACGCCATCTGGGACGCGATCGGCGCAGACCGTTCGAAGCTGTCGACGATCGCCGAGGCCCTCGATCAGCGCCCAGACATCGACGACCATGATGAACTGGCCGCCCTTCTTCATGCGGTCGAGACCCTTCGCGGATCCCACGACGCCGCGGCATGGGGCGCCCGCCGCCTTCTCGCCGACGCCTATGAACGCATTCCCAGAGACGGCAGCGACGACTTCTTCCCACCGCTTGCCGATGACACGGCGCACGAAACCGTTCAGGACGAGCTCCGCTGGCAACGCTCAGTCCTCGCATCACTGAGCGCCAACGACCACGCAGCGCGAATCGCGCACCTGCGCGAGCAAGCACGCACTCGCGGCGAAGCCAGTCACTAGGGAGACACGCCCAATCCTAGGCAGGATCGCCGGACGGGTTGCTGATCCCGCGCCGCCGGCTAGGCAGGACGGCGACGTGAGGCCGCGAGCAGGACCGCGCCGACGAGGGCGAGCACGGCCCCGAGGACCAGCACACCCAGCGGCTGCGCGCCGGTTGCCGGCAGGTCCGGACCGGCACCGGGCCCGGGGCCAGGTCCCGGTGCGGGCCCGGGCGCAGGTCCCGGACCCGGCCCCGGTCCGGGTGGCTCCTGCTGCACCGTGACCTCGACCGACGCCGTGTTGTTCTCCACGATCTCCTCGGGGGACGTCGTGGACACGGTCGCGACGTTCGTGTGCGGACCCGGCACCTCACCCACGGCGCTCACCTGCACGACGACCTCGTCGCCGACCACGAGATCGCCGAGGTCACACGTCAGGTCCTGCCCGCCGAGAGTGCAGCCGTCGCCCAGGTCGGGCGACGCCGACGCGGAGACCGGCCGGACGCCGTCGGGGAACGCGTCGGTGAGAACCACGCCGTCAGCGTCGCCCGGTCCACCGACCGTAACGACGATCGTGAAAACGAACTCACCGCCGACCGGCACGGACGACGGCGTCGCCTCCTTGGTCACGGCCACGTCCGTCGGGGGGAACTGGGCCACCACGACCGCGGTGGCGGCGTTGTTGGTCGGATCGGGGTCGAACGGGAACGACTCCGCGCGGTCGGATGCGGCGGTGTTCTCCCAGGTGCCGGCCTCCGCGACGAGCGCCACGATCGTCAGCGTCGCCTGCGCTCCGACCGTCCTCGGCTGTCGGTCATGGGGCACCAGATCACCGACCGTCCACACCCCGGTGACCGCGTCGTAGGTGCCGATGGACGCCACGGACGAGACGTACGTCAATCCGGCCGGAAGCAGGTCGTCCACCGTCACGTCGGTGGCGAGGTCGGGGCCGTCGTTGGTGACCGCGACCGTGAAGGTGACCTCGTCGCCCACGTACGGGGCGCCGTCGCTCACCGCCTTCTCGACGACGATGTCCGCGACCGGGACGAACAGGGTGGCGAACGCACGGTTGTTGTCGAGGTTCGGGTCCGGCAGGCGCGCCTGGGAGATGAGTACTTCGTTGCGGAACGTGCCACCGGCGTCGCTGACCAGCACCTCGACCGTGAGCGTCTCCACCTGCCCCTCGGCCAGTTGCCCGACCGTCCAACGACGGGCCTCGACGTCGAACGTGGTGGCCCCGGACGCGGTCGATCCGGTGATGTTCGCCGTGATCGGCAACGGATCCACGACTTCGATGTTCTCGTCGTCGTTCGGCCCGAGGTTCGTGATCGTGATCGTGTAGGTCACCGTGTCACCGGGCTGGGCGACTGGCTGGTCGACGACCTTCGTGACCTCGAGGTCCGCTTCCTCGACGACGGTGATGCTCGCGGTCGCGTTGTTGTTCGTCGGGTTGGAGTCGCGCTGGTCGAGGGATACCAGGGAAACGCTGTTGGTCTGGAGCCCGACGGCGTCGGCGCGCGCCTGGATCTCGCACGTCACGGTGGCGAGGGCCACGATCTCCGGCACCGTCCAGCGACCGGTCGCCTCGTCGAAGCTGCCGTCGCAAGCTCCCGTGCTCACCCAGGTGAGTCCGGTCGGCAGGATGTCGGTCAGGATGACGTTGGTCGCGAGCGCACCGGGGGCCGCAGGATCGTCGAAGTTCGTCGCGGAGAGCGTGAACGTCACGGTCTCCCCGAGCGGGACGGCGTCATCGGGCTCGCCGCTGTCCACGACGACGCTCTTCTCCACACCGATGTCCAGCGGTGCGACATCGGTGACGACGGTCGCGGAGTCGACGTTGTTCTCGGGCGTCGGATCGAGGAGGCTCGGCGAGTCGACCGTGGCGGTATTGACGTGCGTGCCCGGGGCGTCAACGGTCGCGGTGATGATGGCGATCGCAGTGGCGCCCGGGGCCAGGGTCCCGATGTCCCACCGGGTGGCCCCGGCATCGATCGTGCCCTGATCTGCCTCCGCGTCCACGACGGTGATGCCGTCCGGGCCGGAGTCGGTCACGAAGACGTCGTGCACCGTCTCGGGTCCGAGGTTCGTCACGGTTGCGCTGTACGTCACCGTGTCACCGACGAACGCCTCCTCGGGGAGCACACCCTTGGCGATCGCCAGGTCGGCGATCGGGGCACGCACCGTCACGGTGGCATCGGCCTGGTTGTTGCCCGGGTTCGTGTCACCTGGGCTGACCGTGTCGAGTGAGGCGATGTTGGTGTAGCGCCCGAGTTCCTGCGGCTGCACAAGCATCTCGAGGGTGACGACGCCATCGACCGGCAGCGCCCCGATGGTCCAGATCCCGGTCGCGGCGTCGAAGGTTCCCTGGCTCGGTGTGGCCGAGACCAGCGTGACGCTCGTGGGTAGGGTGTCCCGCAGTGTCAGTCCGGTCGCCGGATACGGCCCGTTGTTCGTCGCGGTCACCGTGTAGGAGGTCGTGGACCCGAGCGGGACGTCGGCGTCGGCCGCCGACTTCTGTACGGCGATGTCCGTGGACGGCGTGATCGGGTTGAGCGTGACGGACGCGCTGTCGTTCGCGGCGTTGATGTCCGTCTGCGTCATGGTCGTCCGGGTGGCGCTGTTCGCCACCTCGCTGTTCGTGTCCACGGTAGCGACCAGGGTGAGTGTCGCGGAACTGCCGACGGCGAGCTCCGGGATCCGCCACAGCCCGTCCTCCTGCGTGTAGGTGCCCGAGGTGGTGGCGGCACTCACGAACGTCAGGCGGCCGGCGGGGAGCCGGTCGGAGAGGACGACGTTCGTCGCGAGGCTCGGGCCGTTGTTGGTCGCGGTCACCGTGAACGTGACGTTCTGGCCGACGAGCGGGGCCTGGTCGTTCACCGTCTTCGTCACGCCGACGTCCGTGAACACCGGGATCTGCGCCTGCGCCTGGTTCGAGACCACGGTCTGCCCGATCGGCGTGGTGCCGCGCGCGGTCGCGACGTTGCGGACGTACCCATCCGGATCGACGTGGCCAGACTGCACGGTGTACTGGGCGGTGCAGGTGGTCGATTCGTCCGGTGCGAGGACGTCCGTCGCGCAGACCACGGTCGGGACCCGGTTGTCGATGACGTTCACGGTGCTCAGCGTCGTGCCGCCGGTGTTGGTGACCGTGTACCCGTAGGTCACCTGCTGGCCCACGGCATAGGGCCCGGGTGTCGTCACGGTCTTGGTGAGCGCGAGCTCGGAGACGAGCGGAACCGTGACCGTCGCCTCGTTGGACACGACGTCACCGGCGATCGGCGTGGTGCCCGACGCCGTGGCGACGTTGGTGATGGCCTCCGCCGCGACGTCGTCGGCGGTCACGGTGTATGTGGCACGGCAGACGGTGGTCGACCCGGGCGCCGGCGCCGGTTGCAACGTCGTCGCCTCGCAGGTGATCGGACCGGTGATGGTGTCATCGGCGATCTCGAGCGCGGAGACCACCTCCTCGCCGGCGTTCGTCACGGTGTACAGGTACGGGATCGGCGTGCCGGCGGTGATCACCGGGGGCAGCGGCGCGCCGGCGCGATCGATCTGCTTCTCGAGCTGGAGCGCGGCCAGCGGGACGATCGTGTCGGTGACGTTGCGAACCAGGTGCACGTCGTTGCTGCCACCGGTCGACGCGGACAGCCCGAACTTGTAGGTGCTCGGCGTGCCCGGAGGCGCCGCGACGTCCAGTTCGGTGATCCACGGCCCGGTGGCGGAGTACCGGACCTGGACGATGATGCGCGGGTTCGGGGCCGGCGTGACCTGGACGTTGACCCTGCGCACCGCAGTCGCCGGGTTCTGCGTGTTCACGCGGAGCTGTCCGTCCAGGGTGGACACCGGCTGCGCCACCACGGACACGACGGTCGCGCCCTGCCAGCAGTAACCCCGCAGCCCGACACCCGGACCGCGCACCGTGATGATGTTCGGAGCGTTCGCTCCCGACGCGCGCTGCGGCGACTGCTGGTCGGCCGGGCACCCGGAGCCCCGGCTCTCCCCGTCACCGTAGAAGTTGCCGAACGCGTCCAGCCCGACACCGACGTAGCCGCCCTCGACCCCCGGCTCCGCATCCCGCTGGGCGTACCCGAGGCTGCCGCCGAGCCCGCCCGTCGCGTTGAGGTTGGTCGAGCCGTCGACCAGGAAGAACCCGATGCCGTCGGCGCCGTTGCCGCCGTACTGGTACTGGTCGAACGTGATCGAGACGCCGGCGGTCGCCGGGATCGGCCGGTTGTAGAGCAGGCTGCCGGCCCTGTTCCCGGCGGTGTCCGTGAGCTGGAGATAGCCCGGTGTGACACCCATGGCGGGCACCGGGCCGCTGCGATGGGCGGCACAGCTAGGGATGACGCCCGTTCCGCCGGTGGCGGGCCGACCCGTGAGGCAACCGTCCCCGAGTGGCTGCCACGCCGCGTCCGTCACCGAGGCGCCCGTGAACGTCTCGCTGACGATCGTCGTGCCGGTGGTCGGCGGGTCCGCGAACGCTTCCTGCGCTGTCGGCGTCGCGAACGTGACTCCCAGGGCGCACAGCACCGTCACAAGCGCCGCACCCAGGACACGCTTCGCACGCACGAAATGCTCCCTTGCTCCTCCGTGGTCCTCGCGGGCCCACTATCGAGGATGCCTACCGACCTTGGCAAGGGTGCGGAGCCAACCCGATGCGCCCGGAGCAGCCCCGCCGTCGGGCATTCGCACTACGACTGCGGGCTGTGCGGCCCGGACCAGTCGAGCACGCCGTCCACGAGCGCGTCCGCGTACTGCTGCCGGCCCGCCTCGCTGCTCATCAGCTCGGACTCGGCCGGGTTGCGCATCTCCCCCAGCTCCAGCATCACCGTCGGCCGGCGCGAGAAGTTCAGGGTGGCGAGGTCGGCGCGCTGGGACAGCGCCTCCTCGTAGATCGTGCTCGGGGTGAAACCACCGTCGGTGAGCGCGGTGATCATCGTCTCGGCGAGCTCGAGGCTCGGCAGCCCCTGGGACTCCGAGAGCGGCGGGTCCGCGATGATCGCGAAGAACCCGGCGATCGCGGGGTCGGTGGAGCCGTTCGCGTGGATCGAGAGCATCAGGTCCACGTCGCTATCCTCGGCGAACGTGCCGCGCACGTCCACGCACGGGCCGACGCCGTCGTTGTTCTCGCGCGTCATCACCACGGTGGCGCCGAGGGCCTCGAGTGCCTCCCGCGTGCGCAGCGAGACGTCCAGGGTGAACTCGTGCTCCGGGTAGCCGGTGAGCGCCGTGGTGCCGGTGGTGTTGCACTGCTTCCAGCCGCCACGGCCGTCCGCGACCTGCTGATTGATTGCGATCACATTGGTGGCGTTGCCGCCGTTGTGACCGGGGTCGAGGCCGATCGTCCACCCGGCCAGGGGCTGGCTGGTGGTGTGCGCCTTGACCTTGGCGGCGACGTCGTCCTCATCGTCGCGGGGGACGGCGGAAGTCGGGGCCGGGCCTGCGGCCGCGGGGCCGACGGCGGGGATCACCAGGGCGAGGGCCGTCACCAGGGCGGCGCCGGCCAGGGTCCCCCGTCGTCGGGGTGATCGCTTGGCCATCTCGCCTCTTCCGATGTGTCGTGTCACCGCCCCGCTCGCGCGCGGCTGACGTTGCGGACCGGCCTGCCCAACCGGTCCTTCTCGTTTCGTCCTGTGTTCTGCTGTGGTGCCTGCTCAGTCCTCGTCCTTGCGGCTGCCGGGATCGTCGCTCTCGTTCCAGGCCCGATCCTCGTCCTCCCACTTCGCGTTCCGGTTCCGCGCCGTCTCCAGCGCCTTCGCAGCTTCCTCGCGGGTGGCGTAGGGGCCCATCCGGGACGTCCAGTCGCTGACGAGACCTTCCTCGACCGCTCCGGTTTCGAGATTGTAGTAGAAGGACTTTGGCTGCGGGGAGGTCTCAGACATTGTCGGTTCCTTTCGCTGACTCCTCGATTGTGGCACGTCGCACCGGGCGCAGTGTCGGCCTCTAGACTCTTCCCGATGCCGTCGCTCCGCACGCGCGGGGCCAGGCGCCGACACACCTCGAAGCGGAGATTCCGACAGCCATGGCCAAGAACGTGAGTGATCTGACCCTCGCCGACGTGCACGAGAACGACGTCGGGTTCGGCATCGACATCGGTGGCTCCGGCATCAAGGCAGCCCCGGTGCACCTGCGCACCGGCGAGCTCCTGGGCAAGCGGTTCCGGCTGGACACTCCCGAGGAGTCCAGCCCGGAGGCCGTCGGCGAGGTGCTCGGCAAGGTGGTCGCGCACTTCGGGGACCTGCCGGACTCGACCCCGGTCGGGCTCACGTTCCCGGGTGTCATCCTCAACGACGTGACGATCACCTCGGCGAACATGGACAAGCGCTGGATCGGCACCGACGTCGGCGAGGTGGCCCGCCGGTTCACCGGGCATGACGCGCACGTGGTCAACGACGCCGACGCCGCCGGCTACGCCGAGGCCCGCTACGGCGCCGGCCTCGGGCAGGACGGCACGGTGCTCGTGATGACGCTCGGCACCGGCATCGGCAGCGCCCTCATCCACGACGGCGTCCTGGTGCCGAACCTCGAGCTCGGGCACCTCGAGCTCGACGGCCACGACGCCGAGACGCGCGCCGCCTCCTCCGTCAAGGACAAGGAGGGCCTCAGCTACGCCAAGTGGGCCGAGCGGCTGCAGCGGTACTTCGCGCACGTGGAGTTCCTGTTCTCCCCCGACCTGTTCATCGTCGGCGGCGGGGTGTCCAAGGACCACGAGAAGTTCCTGCCGCTGCTGGAGCTGCGCGCGCCGATCGTGCCCGCGAAGCTGCGCAACACCGCCGGCATCGTCGGTGCCGCGGCGCTGGCGGCGCGGGACCGCTAGTCCCCGGCGCGCCGGCGCAGGTGCAGGCCGACCAGGAACCAGGCGAGCCCGGCCTGCCCCTCGGTGGCGATCCAGGTGATGACGGTCGCGGCCGTGCCTCCCACGGCCAGGCCGAGCCCGACCCCGGCCAGTAGCAGCGGCAGTCCGCAGACCAGCGGCACCGAGACGAGGCGCGGCAGGGCGCCGGGCCTCAGGCAGGCGATGCCGAGCACGGTCGCTCCGAGGTACATCAGGTGCGCCAGCGACCAGGCCGGGATGCCGATCACGGCCACCGCCGCGGCGGCGTCGCCGGGCAGCAGCGGGCCGACCAGGTTCACGAGGTAGCCCAGGACCGTGGCCAGCAGGCCGAACCGGATCAGGCCGATGCCCCAGGCGCCCAGCCTGCCCAGGACCGCCCGGTAGCGGCGGTGGAACGCGCCGAACCCGGCCAGGACGAATGCGATGGCGATCAGGCCCGCCACGTTCGAGACCGTGTAGGCCGCGGTGCCGGACGGCTCGCCGGCGAGGTATCCGGCGGCTGCGAACACGGCCGCGCCGGCCATCATCGCCGCGCCGGCGAGCCGGGTCCGTGGCGCTGCCGGGCCGTCCACTTCTGCGGTCTTGAGGATGGGCGAGGTCTGCATCGTCACTGTTCTCCTACTGACATCGGGCGAGGCCCGCCGTCCGGCGATCCCTACACCCCATGCTGCCGGTGCCGCGACATGGCCGCACTCCCCCGGACGGGCCGAGGCTCTCCCCCGAGCGAGGGATCGTGCGGCGACCGGACGGCGCGCGCTCGGTCACAATTGCAGCCGGTAGCCGACGCCCGCCTCGGTGATCAGGTGCCGGGGTCGCGCGGGATCGGGCTCGAGCTTTCGACGCAGTTGCGCCATGTACACCCGCAGGTAGTGCGTCTCGACATCAAGGTTCGGGCCGCGCAGCTCCTGGAGCAGCTCGCGCCGCCCGACGATCTTGCCGACGTTGCGGGTGAGCAGCTCGAGCAGGTGCCACTCGGTCGGCGTCAGCCGCACGGTCTCCCCCGACGCGAGCACCACGCGCCGAAGGGCCAGGTCAACCGTGAACGCCCCGGCGCGCACCACGGGTGGGTCCTCCTCCGCCGGGCGGCGCCGGACGGCGGCCCTGATCCGGGCGAGCAGCTCGTCCGTCCCGAACGGCTTGGTCACGTAGTCGTCCGCGCCGGCGTCCAGCGCTTCGACCTTGTCGTCGCTGGTCTGGCGCGCGGAGAGCACCACGATCGGAAGGGTCGACCAGCTGCGGATCGCGCGCAGCACGTCCATGCCGTCCAGGTCGGGCAGCCCCAGGTCCAGGACGACGACGTCCGGGTGCCAGTCGGTGACCGCCTGGACGGCCGCCGCGCCGGTCGTGGCCACCTGGGCCTCGTACCGGTTCGCCCGGAACACGACCGCGAGTGCCCGGGCCAGGGCGGGCTCGTCGTCAACGATCAGTACGCGCGTCATGGTGCATCCGCTGGCAGGGGCAGGGTCGCGATCATCGTAAGGCCGCCGCCCGGGGTGTCCTCGGCCTCCAGGGTGCCGCCGTTGGCCTCGATGAAACCCCGCGCGACGGCGAGTCCGAGGCCGAGGCCGTGTCCCTGGGGCACGTCGCCGAGGCGCTGGAACGCCGCGAACATCTGCTCCTTGCGCTCGTCCGGCACCCCGGGACCGCGGTCGACGACGCGGATCATCAGCGAGCCGCCGACCTGCTCCGCGACCACCCGGACCCGCGTTCCTGGAGCGGTGTGACGGACCGCGTTCTCGATGACGTTCGCGAGCGCCCGCTCGAGCAGGCCCGCGTCCGCGCGCAGCAGCGGCAGGTTCTCCGGCACGTCGATCTCGATCGCCGAGACGCCGACGGCGCCGGCCGCGAGGGGCACGACCTCATCGAGTGCCACGGGGTCCAGGTGGGGGGTCACCACGCCGGCGTCGATGCGGCTCATATCGAGCAGGTTGTCGATCAGGGACTGCAGCCGGTCGGTCTGTTCCTCGACGTCGGCCAGGAGGGTCCGCCGGTCCTCGGGCGCGATCTGCGTGGACGAGCGCAGCGCGGTGATCGCCGCCTTGATCGAGGTCAGCGGCGTGCGCAGGTCGTGCGAGACCGCGGCGAGGAGCGCGGTGCGGGTCGCGTCGCGTTCGCGTGCGATGCGGGCCGAACGCGCCTGGGCGCGCAGGTGCTCCCGCTCCAGCAGCGAGTTCAGGTACTGCCCGACGGCGCCCACGAACCGGACCTGCCCGGGCGAGAGGGTGCCGCCACGCAACGCGAGCGAGAGGTCCTCGTCGATCTGGATGGTCGAGGACGCCTGCTCCGGCGTGCTCGGCGGCTCACCGGACGAGGTCTCCAGGATCTGCCACGCCGACCCGGCGCCCGTGCGGACCAGCGCCACCCCGCCGACGCCCAGCGTCTCCCGCAGTTGCTCGAGCACGGCGGGCACGGCGTCGGTGGCCCGGACCACGGCACCGGCGATCGAGGTCAACGCGTCGGCCTCGGCCCGGGCCCGCGCGGCCTCCAGGGTGCGGCGGGCGGCGAGGTCGACGACCGTCGAGACGCCCACCGCCACCGCCAGCAGGATCCCGATGGCGAGCGCGTGCTGCGGCTGCGCGATCGTCAGGGTGCGCACCGGTGGCGCGAACAGGAAGTTGCTGAGCAGGCCGCCGAGCACCGCGCTGAACAGCGCGGGGCGCAGCCCGCCGACCAGCGCAACCCCGACGGTGAGGCTGAGGAACAGCATCAGGGCCGTCGGGAGGGAGTCCAGATCGCCCGCCACGGTGCAGATCCAGGACAGCACCGGTGGGCCGGCCAGTGCCATGGACCACGCCAGGACGGTGCGGCGCCGGGTCAGCACGCCCCGTGGCGGTCGGCGGCGGGTACCGCCCCTGGCCCCCTCGTGCGGGACCACGAGCACGTCGATGTCACCGGATCCGTCGATCACCCGCGCCGCCACCCCGGGCGCGAGGGCGCCGGCGACGCGACTCCTGCGGGTGACGCCGAGCAGGATCTGGTTGGCGTTGACGCCGCGGGCGAAGTCGAGGACGGCGCCGGGCACGTCGTCGCTGAGCACGGTGTGCCAACTGCCGCCGAGTGACTCGACCAGGGTGCGGTGCTTCCCGAGCGAGTCCGGTGCGACCCCGGTGAGGCCGTCGCTGCGGAGCACGTGGATGGCCAGGAACTCGGCGCGGCTGCCGCGCTGGGCGATCCGGGCGGCCCGCCGCACCAGGGTCTCGGTCTCGGTGCCGCCGGTGACGGCGACGACCAGGCGCTCCCTAGCCGGCCATGGCTCGGCGATGTCGTGGTCCCTGCGGTAGGCCTCCAGCGCCTCGTCGACCCGGTCCGCGGTCCACAGCAGCGCGAGCTCACGCAGCGCGGTCAGGTTCCCGACCCGGAAGTAGTTCGACATGGCGGCGTCGATCTTCTCGGCCGGGTAGACGTTGCCGTGGGAGAGCCGACGGCGCAGCGACTCCGGGCTCATGTCGACGAGTTCGATCTGGTCGGCTCGCCGGACGATCTCGTCCGGGATCGTCTCCTGCTGCCGGACCCCGGTGATCGACGCCACGACGTCGTTCAGGCTCTCCAGGTGCTGGATGTTGACGGTCGTGACGACGTCGATGCCGGCGTCGAGCAGTTCCTCGACGTCCTCCCAGCGCTTGGCGTTGCGGCTGCCCGGGACGTTGGTGTGGGCGAGCTCGTCGACCAGGGCGACCTGCGGCGCTCGGGCCAGGACGGCGTCCAGGTCCATCTCGGTGAAGTCGGCGCCGCGGTGCCCCAGCTCGCGTCGCGGGACGATCTCGAGGCCGTCCAGGAGCGCCGCCGTGTGGGCGCGGCCGTGCGTCTCGACGAGCCCGACGACGACGTCGACGCCGCGACCGATCCGGCGGCGCCCCTCGTCGAGCATCGCGTAGGTCTTCCCGACGCCCGCCGAGGCGCCGAGGTAGACCCGCAGGCGCCCACGGTGACCGGCGCCGTCGGGCTTGTCGTGCTCCGTCATGCGCTCAGCCTGTCACTGCTCCAGCGCGAGGAGCGCCGCGTTCAGTTCGACGACGTTCACGCGGGGGGCGCCGAGGAAGCCGAGCTCGGGGGTGGTGGTCGCCTGGGCGAGGAGTTCGCGGACGACGGCGTCGCTGAGGCCACGCTCCCGGGCCACCCTCGCGACCTGCAGGTCGGCGTACTCGGGTGAGATGTGCGGGTCGAGGCCGGAGCCGGAGGCGGTGACGGCATCGACGGGAACCAGATCAGGGTCGACACCCTCGCGCTCGGCGACCTCGGCGCGCCGTGCCTGCACGCCTGCGAGCAGCTCGGGGTTCTCCGGGCCGAGGTTCGAGGCACCAGAGGCGAGCGGGTCGTACCCGTCCCCGGCGACCGACGGCCGGGACCGGAACCACTCGTCGCCGTCGAAGGTCTGGCCGATCAGGCTCGACCCGACGGTCTCGCCGTCGACGACGACCAAGGACCCGTTCGCCCGGGCGGGCATCAGGGCGCCGACGCCGAAGACGGCGAGGGGGTAGCCGAGTCCGAGGATGACGGTCATCACGAGCAGGACCCGCAGGCCGGCGAGGGACTGTTTGAGGAATGCGGACATGGTGCAGTGCTCCAGTCGAGGGTTCAGAAGCCCGGTAGCAGGGAGACGACGAGGTCGATGAGCTTGATGCCGACGAACGGGGCGATCAGTCCCCCGAGGCCGTAGACGAGCAGGTTGCCGCGCAGCATCGCGGAGGCTCCGCGGGGGCGGTACCGCACGCCGCGCAACGCGACCGGGATGAGGGCGACGATGATCAGCGCGTTGAAGATGACCGCGGACAGCATCGCCGACTCCGGTGAGGACAGCCCCATCAGGTTGATACGGTCGAGCTGCGGGTACAGGCCCGCGAACATGGCCGGGATGATCGCGAAGTACTTCGCGACGTCGTTCGCGATCGAGAACGTGGTGAGCGCGCCGCGGGTGATCAGCAGTTGCTTGCCGATCGCGACGACCTCGATGAGCTTCGTGGGGTTGGAGTCCAGGTCCACCATGTTTCCGGCCTCCTTCGCGGCCGAGGTCCCGGTGTTCATCGCGACGCCGACGTCCGCCTGGGCCAGGGCAGGGGCGTCGTTCGTGCCGTCGCCGGTCATGGCAACCATCCGCCCGGCGGCCTGCTCGGACTTGATGAGCGCCATCTTGTCCTCGGGCTTGGCCTCGGCGAGGTAGTCGTCGACGCCGGCCTCGGCCGCGATGGCGCGCGCGGTGAGCGCGTTGTCGCCGGTGATCATCACCGTGCGGATCCCCATCCTGCGGAGCTCGTCGAACCGCTCCCGCAGACCGGACTTGACGACGTCCTTGAGGTGGATGACGCCGAGCGCGCGGGCCGGGGCGTCACCGCGCTGCTCGGCCACCACCAGCGGGGTCCCGCCCGATGCGCTGATCGAGTCGACGCTCTCGCCGACGTCCGCGGTCGGGTGACCGCCGTTCTCGCGCACCCAGGCCATCACCGCCGACGCGGCGCCCTTGCGGATCCGCCGGATGCCGGAGTGCGTCTGCACGTCCACACCGCTCATCCGGGTCTGGGCGGTGAACGGGACGAACGTCGCGGTCGGGAGCTGGTCGTGGAACAGCAGGCGCATGTCGTAGCGCTCCTTGGCGAGCACCACGACGGAGCGCCCCTCGGGGGTCTCGTCCGCGAGGCTGGACATCTGCGCGGCCTCGGCGAGCTCGACCTCGGTCACCTGCCCGGCGGGGAGGACCTCGACGGCCTGCCGGTTGCCGAGCGTGATCGTGCCGGTCTTGTCCAGCAGCAGCACGTCGACGTCACCGGCGGCCTCGACGGCGCGGCCGGACAGCGCCATCACGTTGCGCTGGATCAGCCGGTCCATGCCCGCGATACCGATCGCGGACAGCAGCGCGCCGATCGTGGTCGGGATCAGGCAGACGAGCAGGGCGACGAGCACGATCAGCGGCTGGGCCTGCCCGGAGTAGACCGCGAACGGCTGCAGGGTCACCACGGCGAGCAGGAAGATCAGCGTGAGGCTGGCCAGCAGCAGGTTCAGCGCGATCTCGTTGGGCGTCTTCTGCCGTGCGGAGCCCTCGACCAGCGAGATCATCCGGTCCAGGAACGTCTCGCCGGCCTTGGCGGTGATGCGCACCACGATGCGGTCCGAGAGGACCTTGGTGCCGCCGGTGACCGACGAGCGGTCACCGCCCGACTCCCGGATGACGGGCGCCGACTCCCCGGTGACGGCCGACTCGTCGACGGAAGCGACGCCGTCGACCACGTCTCCGTCGCTGGGGATCACCTCACCGGCCTCGACGACGACGAGGTCTCCGACCTCGAGTGCCGTGCCCGGCACCGATTCCTCGGTGTCGTCACCGCGGAGGCGGCGGGCCATCGCGGTGGTGCGCGCCTTGCGCAGCGAGTCGGCCTGGGCCTTGCCGCGGCCCTCGGCGACGGACTCGGCGAGGTTGGCGAACACGACCGTGGCCCAGAGCCACACGGTGATCGACCAGGCGAACAGGGACGGGTGCACGACGGCCAGGACGGTCGTGGCCACCGCGCCGACCCAGACGACGAACATCACCGGATAGCGGATCTGGTGCCGCGGATCGAGCTTGCGCAGGGCGTCCGGAAGGGACCGCAGCAGCTGCCGCGGGTGGAACGCGCCGGCCCGGACCCGTGTGGCAGGAGCGTGGTCGGTCTCGGGGGTGGTGGTGGTCAGGGTGGTCACAGCAGAGCCTCCGAAAGAGGAGCGAGAGCAAGAGCGGGGAAGAAGGTCAGTCCGGCGACGATCAGCACCACGAAGCCGAGCAGACCGACGAAGACGGGCCCGTGGGTGGGCAGGGTTCCGGTGGTCTCGGAGACCTTCCGCTGGCTGGCGAGCGATCCCGCCAGAGCCAGCACCAGGACGATCGGGACGAACCGGCCGAACAGCATGGCCAGACCGAGGGCGGTGTTCTGGTACGGCGTGTTGGCACCGAAGCCGGCGAACGCCGAGCCGTTGTTGTTCACGGTCGAGGCGTAGGCGTAGAGGATCTCGGAGAGCCCGTGCGGTCCGCTCTCCTGCACGGAGGCGTCGACGAGAGCGGGGCTCGCGGCGGTGATGGCGGCGCCGGCGAGCAGCAGGGTCGGCATGGTGAGGATGTAGAGGGCCACCAGTGTGACCTGCTTCCGGCCGATCTTCTTGCCGAGGTACTCGGGCGTGCGGCCGACCATCAGTCCGGCCAGGAACACCGCGAGCACGGCCATCACGAGCATCCCGTACAGGCCGGCGCCGACACCACCGGGCGCCACCTCGCCGAGCATCATGTTCAGCAGCGTGACGCCGCCGCCGAGGCCGGTGTAGGAGTCGTGGAAGCTGTTCACCGATCCGGTCGAGGTCCCGGTCGTCGAAGCGCCGAACAGCGCGGATGCCGCAGGCCCGAACCGGAGTTCCTTGCCCTCCATGGCGCCGCCGGCGGCGCCGGGCACGGTGCCGAACCCGCGCATCTCAGCCCACGTGGTGATGGTGACGGCGGCGAGCCAGAGCGTGGCCATCACGGAGACGATCGCCGTGCCCTGCCGCTGGTTGCCGGCCATCCGCCCGAAGGTGCGCGGCAGGCTGAACGGGATGACCAGCAGCAGGAAGATCTCGACCAGGTTGGTCCACGCCGTCGGGTTCTCGAACGGGTGCGCACTGTTGGCGTTGAAGAACCCGCCACCGTTGGTGCCGAGGTTCTTGATCGCCTCCTGGGACGCGATCGGGCCGCCGATGATGCTCTGGTCGTCGCCGGTGATCGTGGTGATCTCGCGGGCGCCGTCGAAGTTCTGGACGACACCACCGATGACGAGCACGATCGCGGCGAGGAAGGCGATCGGCAGCAGGATCCGCACGGTGCCCCGGACCAGGTCGACCCAGAAGTTGCCGATGCGGTCGGTGCCCTGCCGGGCGAAGCCGCGCACCAGCGCGATCGCGACGGCGATCCCCACCGCGGCGGAGAGGAAGTTCTGCACGGCCAGGCCACCCATCTGGGCGAGGTGGCCCATGGCGGACTCACCGGAGTACCACTGCCAGTTCGTGTTCGTGACGAACGAGACGGCGGTGTTCCAGGCTCCGTCCGGGGCGAGGCCGGTCATGCCGAGCGAGAGCGGCAGGTACGCCTGCAGGCGCAGGAGCAGGTAGAGCACGAGGATGCTGACGGCGGAGAACGCGAGCAGCGACCGGGTGTAGACCGACCAGTGCTGGTCGGAGTCCGGGTCGATCCCGCCGATCCGGTAGACGGCCCGTTCGGCCCGCAGGTGGCGGGTGCCCGAGTAGACGCCCGCCATGTAGTTGCCGAGCGGAACGTGGACCGCGGCGAGGAGCAGGACGAGGAACCCGACCTGCAGCACGGCGGCCAGCGCGAGGGACATCAGAATTTCTCCGGGTGCAGCAGGGCCCACAGCAGGTAGCCGGCGAGCGCGAGTGCGAGCACCAGTGCGACGACAGACTCCACGCTCACGGCTTCGACACCCCCCGCGCCAGCAACGCCAGCAGGAGGAACCCCGCACAGGTCAGGGCCACGAAGGCGAGATCAGCCACAGCGAACTCCAGGTCGGAATGCGACATGCCGGCAGGCACGTCGAGCGGTCCGGACGACCGCCGTGATCCATTCAGCACCCGGAAATCGGCCCGGAGGGCGTTCCTGACGGAACCCGGACGCCCGGCCGGTGGATCCGGACGCCTCCCTGACGCCGGTGCCCACGCCGAGCACCCACCGCGTCCGGGCGGGCATCGTTCACCGGCAATTGACGCGCTGTTCGCCTCGCTCCGGTTGCCCGCGGTGCGCCGCCGCCGTTGGCTGGTGCCCACCCACCCTGGAGGAACCGTGAAGCGCACGACCGCCACAGCCCTGCTCGCAACGATCGGCCTCATCGGCGCCAGTACCGCCGCCAGCGCCGCACCACCCGCGCCGGTGGACCTGGGCGACCCGCTCGACGCCGCCCACGCGCACAACGACTACGAGCACGAGCGGCCCCTGTTCGACGCACTCTCCCACGGCTGCACCAGCGTCGAGGCGGACGTGTGGCTGGTCGACGGTGAGCTGCTCGTCGCCCACGACCTGGCGGACGTCGACTCCGACCGCACGCTGGAGAGCCTCTACCTCGACCCGCTCACGGACCTGATCCGCAGCGGCCAGGGCCGGTCGGTCTACCCGGACTGGGACGGCAGCCTGCAGCTGCTGATCGACATCAAGTCCGAGTCGGAGTCCACCTGGGCCGCCATCGAGGCCGCGCTCGCCGAGCACCGACAGCTCGTGACCCGGTATGTGCGCGGTCGGGTCCTGCCCGGCCCGGTCACCGCCGTGATCAGCGGGAACCGGCCGCTGGAGACGATGGCCGCGGCCGAGCACCGGTTCAGCTTCTACGACGGCCGGGCCACCGACCTCACCTCGGGCCTGCCCGCCGCCCTGATGCCGTTGGTCAGCCACAACTGGACCCAGTTGTTCTCCTGGAGCGGTGTCGGCGAGATGCCGGCGGACGAACGCGCCGAACTGCACGCGTACGTCGCGACCGCGCACGCGGCCGGCTACCGGGTCCGGTTCTGGGCCACCCCGGACGTGGCGGGTCCCGAGCGCGACGCCGTCTGGGCCGAACTGGTCGCCGCCGGAGTGGATCACATCAACACCGACGACCTCGCCGCTCTGGAGACGTTCCTTTCGCGATAGCGCCCGACGGCGCAGGCGGGCCCGGTCTGCCGGGCCCGCCTCTGCGCGGCGTGCGGTGGGCGCGACCCCGCGGCCGAGGTGCGACCCCGGTGCCGGGGTATGTTCGGCACGTGAGGGAACCGACCCACCATCGCACCTAGGAGCACGCCATGGCGTGGAGTACGCGTGAGCTCGCCGACCTCGCGGGGACGACCGTGAACACGGTGCGGCACTACCACCGGCTCGGCCTGATCGACGAGCCCGATCGCGGCTACAACGGATACAAGCAGTACACGGTGCCCGACCTGGTCCGCCTGCTGCGGATCCGGCGCCTCACCGAGCTCGGCGTGCCGCTGTCGCAGATCGGCGAGGTCGAGGCGGCCGGCGACGCCACCCCCGAGGCACTGCGCGAGGTCGACGCGCAGCTCGCGGCGCAGATCGAACAGCTGCACCGGGCCCGGGCGGACATCGCGGCCATCCTGCGCGACCAGGCACCGGCCGACGTCCCACCGGGCTTCGAGTCCGTCGCTGCCCGCCTGTCCGAGGCCGACAGCTCGATCCTGCACATCTACCGCAAGCTCTTCGACGAGGGCGCGATGGCGGACCTGCGCCGCATGGTCGAGGCCGACCCCGAGGACCTCGGCGACGAGCTCAACTCGCTGCCTGCGGACGCGGACGAGGCCACCCGGCAGCGGCTCGCGGAGTCGCTCGCGCTGACCCTCGCGCAGAACCTGCGGGACTACCCCTGGCTGAGTGATCCGGTGGGCCATCTGTCGAAGAGCTCGCGGGTCACGCAGACGACGTTCATCGAGGCGATCGTCGAGCTTTACAACCCCGCGCAGCGCGACGTCCTCGGCCGTGCGGGCCTCCTCGCGCAGGAACTGCTGAGCGCCGAGCGGGAGGCGGGCGTCGACGCGGACTGAGAGTCGCGTCACACCGGCTTGACCCTGTTCCTAGAACACGGACTCTACTGACGGTCCTGGCCCAGAACGGGCTCGGAATCCCTGACACGAGGAGTCCTACCGTGAATCCCATCGCGGATCTGATCCGCACCTTCCAGGAGCTGGTCGCCCAGGTCCCGGAGTTCCTGCAACCGTTCATCGTCCTGCTCGGCGGCATGGTCCCCTTCATCGAGGGGGACGCCGGCGGCATCATCGGCGTGCTTGGCGGCATCAACCCGATCGTGGCCGGAGTGGCCGCGGCGACCGGGAACTTCCTCGCCGTCACCGCCGTCGTGTTCGTCAGTTCGCGAGCCCGCACCGCGGTCGTCGCCAGCCGCTCGGGCGGAGGGGTCCAGACCCTCGAGGAGCCCAAGCCCCAGTCGAAGGGACGCCAGCGCGTCCAGAGGTGGCTGGTCCGGTTCGGTGTCCCCGGAGCGAGCCTGCTCGCGCCGGTCGCGATCCCGACGCACTTCACCGCCGCCATGTTCGTCGCGTCCGGGGCGCCACGCGGCTGGGTCCTGCTCTGGCAGGCCGTGGCGATCGTCGGTTGGACCACCCTGACCACGACGCTGATCTGGGTCGGGCTGAACACGGTGCTGATGTGACCACACCACAGCGACCCAACCTCGCCGAAGACCTTCTGCTCCTGCTGTTCCAGCCGAACTCCGGCTTCCAGCGCACCGGGTCCATCGCCGGGGAGAACACCCTGTTCTACGTCCTCGCCGGTGCCGTGCTCGCCGATCTCGGCCTCGGCGAGCACGTGCGCACCGCCACCGGCCGGCTCGGTGGCACCATCGTGGAGGCGGTCGAGAACAACCCGCCCGCCGACGAGATCCTGCGCTCGGCGTGGGACTACGTCGCCGAGAAGCCCAGGGGCATCCAGACGGTCCTCGCGGCGGTCGGCCCGAGACTGCGCGAACCGCTGCTGGACCGGCTGATCGAGCGCGGCGACATCCAGCGGGGTACCCGCAGGACCCTCGGCCTGTTCGACACGAAGGTCCTGGAGGGCACCGGCGGCGAGCGCCGGGCCGCCCTCCTCGCGGACGTGCGTGCGGTCCTCGTCGACGGCGTCGAGCCGCAGCCCCGGGTCGCCGCGCTCGCCGCACTGATCTCGGGCAGCGGGACGCTTCCGCAGTTCCACCGGGACATCCCCTGGACCTCCCCCGTGATCACCAGGGCCAAGGAGCTCGAGCAGGGCAACTGGGGAGCCGAAGCAGCCGCCGAGGCAGTGGCCCGCACCGTCACCGCGGTGATCGTCAACAACGTGGTCATCGCGGCGGCCGTGCTGCCCAAGGCCTAGGGCGGTGGGGATGGCTCAGCAGTGGACAGCAACACGGACCTCACGCGCGGAGCAGGGCGTCCTCGGACACCTCGCGCCGCTCGTAGGCGAGGTCGGCGTCCCGAGTGATGGCGCCAAGGGTCCGGTGCAGCCGGTCCGTGACGTTCACCGCGACGAGCCGGGTCACGCCGGCGTTGCCGGCGGAGGTCACCAGGGCCGAGATGGCGGCCGGCGTGGCGTTCGACTCGGGTCCCCCGTGCAGCACGAGGGTGTCCGGGCGCCTCGCTCCGGCTCGGCGCAGCGTGGCCGCGACGAGCAGGCGGGCCGAGTTCGTCGTGGCGAGCTGGCCGGGCAGCACGGCCACTGCGATCTCTCGGGTCATGTTGGTGTTCGACATCGTGTGCTCCCTTCTCGAGCATGGTTGGTTGATGCAGGCTTGTGGCCCGGCCAACGAGCAGCTGCTCGCCGGCCGGGCCATCCGAGGGCGGTCAGCCCTTCACGCACAGGACCGTGCGCAGGCGGGCGACCACCTCGACCAGGTCCGACTGCGCCGCGATCACGGACTCGAGGTCCTTGTAGGCGCCGGGGATCTCGTCGACCACCCCGGCGTCCTTGCGGCACTCGACGCCCGCGGTCTGGGCGGCCAGATCGTCGACGGTGAACGTCTTCCTCGCCTGGTTCCGGGACATGCGTCGCCCTGCCCCGTGGGATGCGGAGTAGAACGACTCCGGGTTGCCCAGGCCGCGCACGATGTACGACCCGGTGCCCATCGATCCCGGGATCAGTCCCAGTTCGCCGGATCCGGCCCGGATCGCCCCCTTGCGGGTCACGACCAGGTCCTCGCCGTCGATCTGCTCGTGTGCCACGTAGTTGTGGTGCACGTTGGCGACTTCGGTGAAACTGACGTCCCGGTCGGTGAAGTGCCTGCGCACGACGTCGACCATCAGGGTCATCATCACCGCACGGGACCGGGCGGCGTACTCCTGTGCCCAGTGCAGGTCGCGCAGGTAGGCGTCCATCTGCGGGGTGCCCATGAGGAACACCGCGAGGTCACGGTCAACCAGACCCTGGTTGTGGTCCAGGTCCTTGGCGATCGCGACGTGACGCTCGGCCAGCTCCTTGCCGATGTTCCGGGAACCGGAGTGCAGCTGGAGCCAGACGGCACCGTCGGTGTCGACGCAGAGCTCGAGGAAGTGGTTCCCACCGCCGAGGGTGCCGAGCTGCTTGCGCGCTCGACCCTCAAGCCGCTGGACGTCGTCGTGCAACCCACCGAAGCGGTCCCAGAACGCCCCGTCGCCGCGCAGCCGGTCCGCTCCCCCGGTGCCGGTGATCGGCCGGATCCGACGCAGGTCCACCTGCTCGTCGTGGGAGTGGAACCCGACCGGGATGGTCGCCTCGATCGCCGCGCGCAGGCCGGACAGGTCGTCCGGCAGGTCGGATGCGGTCAGCGACGTCCTGACGCCGATCATCCCGCAGCCGATGTCCACGCCCACGGCGTTCGGGGAGACCGCGTCCCGCATCGCGATGACCGATCCGACGGTCGCGCCCTTGCCGAGGTGGACGTCCGGCATCACGCGCACCCCGGCGACCCAGGGCAGTGCTGCGATGTTGCGGAGCTGCTGCAGTGCCTGCGCCTCGACCTCGTCCTCATGCGCCCACATGAGGGTGGGCGCCATGGCACCGGTGAGCGGAACGGGGTACTGGGTGTTCATGCTGGCCTCCTTCCGGGAGGTGCTGAGGGTAGGTCTGGTAACTGGGTGAGGGCTGATGCCCGACGGCGTTGTGTCCGGTCCGTCGGCATGGTCGACTTCGGGGATGGATGAGGACGCCGCACGGGTCGGGCTGCTCGCGCTGCGTGCGGAGGCGCTGACGCGGCTGGCGGACCTCGGCATCAGCCGCGACGACGTCGTCCAGGCCTCCCAGGGCGCCAACATCGACGACGAGCACGACCCGGAGGGCTCGACCATCGCCTACGAACGTGCGCTGCTGGAAGCGCTGGCAGCAAGCGCGCGAGCACGGATCGCCGATGCCGACGCAGCCTTGGAACGCCTCACCGCCGGCACCTACGGGATCTGCGAGGTGTGCGGGGAGCCGATCGGTGCGGAGCGTCTCGCAGCACGTCCGATCGCGTCCCGGTGCCTGCAGCATTCCTGAACGTCTGGCCGATGGCCGGGCCGCGCGGCCGCGGCGCGGTGGTGCCTTCGGCCGGACTCGAACCGGCGACCTTCCGCTTCGGAGGCGGACGCGCTGTCCACTGCGCTACGAAGGCCTGCGCCCCCAATCCGGTCACGCCGGTCCGGTTGACTCTGCGAGGCGGAGGACGAGGGATTCGACCCCCCGCGGGTATGACCCCGACCGCTGTTTTCTGGACAGGTGCAATGGCCGCTCTGCCAGTCCTCCATGGGTGTCCGACGGGAGGTGAACCCGCGCGGACCGGTTCGGTCCGCCGTCGTGGCCTCCGAGGGACTCGAACCCTCACACCCATCGGGAACGCGGCTCTGAGCCGCGCGCGTCTACCAGTTCCGCCAGAAGGCCAAGGTGGTCGCGGCACCCGAGGGTGCTCACCGTGTGCGACCGGCACGGTTGGTGCCTTCGGCAGGACTCGAACCTGCAACCTCCTGATTCGTAGTCAGGTGCTCTGTCCGTTGAGCTACGAGGGCGAGTGCCGGATGAGCTCCGGCAGCGTGGTCGTGCTGAGAGCGAGCGGCCGGATTCGAACCGGCGTCGACTGCTTGGAAGGCAGTGGTCCTGGGCCACTGGACGACGCTCGCGAGATCGGGCATCCCTTCGCCTGCTCGACCCGGCGGTACTTCGGCCGCTGGGTGTCGACGTCTCGGTGGGGGTCGCCCGAACTCGGGCGGGGATGCTACCCCGCCCGGTGTTGCTGTCCACTGTTGAGGTTTCAAGGTGCCCCTGAGGGCTCGAGGGCTCCACCTGCGGGTGGGCCCTTGCTCGCCGTGCCGTGGCCGGCGACCCGCAGGTCGTCCCACCGCACAACGGAAACGGGGCCACCTGACTGGTGACCCCGTGGAGGTTCGGACCCTGGCCCGACCCTGCCGCGGTTATCCGCTGCTCGGGTGGGCTGGTGTCCTCATCAGGTGGCGCGAGCCGGGCTCGCTGTCCCCACGGGGCTGGGCCACAGATAGTGGTGGCCGATGGGCTCGGAATCAAACTGCTTCGACCGAGCCCGCATGGATCGGGTCGGTCGCAGTCGTTCCGCCGCCGTCGCACTCGCCGAGCCGAGTCCGCGCAGCACGACGACGTCGAAGGCGGTGGCCCTCTTGGTCGTGATGAGGCGCGCAGACATGATGCTCCTTGGGCGGGTGGGTGTCGCTCTGTGCAACGAACGCTACGTGTGGATTCTTCCCCTGGCCAAGGAATACTCGCGAGCTCCCTTGAGTGGACACCCGACGTCGCCCGACCTGGCCCCGCCCGATGCATGCATAGTTCATGAAGTGCGGCTAGTATGGCTGCATGAGCACCGAGATCCTGCAGGTCCGCGACGTCCCTTCGGAGGATGCGCAGGTCCTGCGCGCACGCGCCGCGGCCCGAAACATGTCGCTGTCGAGTTACCTGCGGGAACTGATGCACGAGGATGCCTCGAGCCCGGCGATGAGCGAGGTCCTGGCGCGGATCGCCTCACGCGAGAGTGTCGAGGCGAGCGGCGACGAGGTCAGGGCACTCATGACCGAAGACCAGCGTTGACGTGACCGTCGTCGATGCCTCGATCGTCGTGCGACTCCTGCAGAACCGGCGAGGCGATTCCGCACTCCGGGATCAGTTCGGCCGTCAACGGCACGTCTATGCACCAACGCTTGTCGATGCCGAGGTGACGTCGGCGATCCGCGGGCTGTTGCTGACGTCGAAGCCCTCGATCCGGATCAGCCCCTACCGAGCGGAACAGATGCTCGACGACTTCGCGGATCTGCCGCTCATCCGCTATCCGATGCAGCCCTACCAGCGGCGGGCGCTGGCGCTGCGGGACACCTTCACCGCCTACGAAGCCTTCTATCTGGCGTTGGCCGAATCGTTGGGAATGCCGTTGCTCACCGACGACAGGAAGTTCGCACGAGCCCCGGCGCAGACAACGCCGATAGAGACCTGGTCGTAGGACCCTCATGCATGCGGCTGGCTGGGGTGTGGATGAGCCGGCCGATGTCGCAGGTCACAACCCGGTCTCGGTCGGCCGATCCGAGGGGTGGGCGCCGACGAACCGCCATACGATTTCCTCGTCCCGGCAAACCGTCGTCCGGGCGCGCACCACCTGCATCAGGAGGAACGCCATGAACCGCAGGACGACTCGCACCCCCTGGCCCGGCAGGCTTGCCTCGATCGTTGCACTGGCGGCGACGACGGCCCTGCTCGCGGCCTGCGGCGGCTCCGGAGGGGAGGATGAGACCGACGGCGAGGCGGCCGGTCTCGAACTCGTCACCGAGGGCACCCTGACCGTGTGCTCCGACATCCCCTATCCCCCGTTCGAGGTCGAGGACGCGTCGGCCGAGAGCGGCTACAGCGGTTTCGACATGGACATCATGCAGGAGATCGCCGACCGGCTCGAACTCACCCTGAGCGTCCAGGACGTCTCGTTCGACGCGCTGCAGTCCGGTGCGGTGCTCGGGGCCGGTCAGTGCGACCTCGGCGCGTCGGCGATGACGATCACCCCGGAGCGCGCCGAGAACCTCGACTTCTCAGACCCCTACTACGACTCGCTGCAGTCGCTGCTGGTGCCTGCCGCAAGTGGCGTCACCAGCCTCGCGACCTTCACCGGCGCCCTCGGCGTGCAGCAGGGCACAACCGGCCAGGCGTTCGCGGAGGAGAACGCCCCCGACGGTGTCCAACTCGTCGAGTTCCCCTCCGACGGCGAACTGTGGCCGGCACTGCAGGGCGACACGATCCAGGGCATCCTGCAGGACCTCCCGGTGAACGTCGAACACGTACGGACCGACTCCAGCTACGTCGTCGTCGAGGAGTTCCAAACCGACGAGAGCTACGGCTTCGCGTTCGCCAAGGGGGAGCGGCCGAACCTGCTGGCCGCCGTCAACGAGCACCTGCAGGCCATGCGCGACGACGGCACCTACGAGACGATCTACGACCGCTACTTCTCCACCGAGGGCTGAGCCGAGGCCGGGCGGGAGACCTCACGTGAGGCTGCGTCGCACCACGCGCCGCAGGTTGGTGCGCGGCGCACTGTACGCAGCGTTCGTCGCCGCCCTCATCGTGGTCGTTCTCGCGGCGGACTGGCAACGGTTCGCGCAGTACTTCCTCCAGTGGGACATCGCGCGGGAACAGTTCCCCGAGATCATCACGATCGCCCTCAAGAACACGCTGGTGTTCACAGTCGTGTCGTTCGTCGGGGGGCTGCTCGTGGGCACCCTGATGGCGCTGATGAAACTGTCGAGCATCCGCCCCTACCGCTGGTTCGCGACGGCCTACATCGAGTTGTTCCGAGGGCTGCCGGCGCTGCTGACGATCTTCGCGTTCGCGTACATGCTGCCGATCGCGTTCGGTGTCAAACTGCCGTTCGCACCGGTCGGCGCCGGCCTGCTCGGTCTGATCGTCGTGGCGGGCGCCTACATGGCCGAGGTGATCCGGGCGGGCATCCAGGCGGTGCCGAAGGGGCAGACCGAGGCGTCGCGCTCGCTGGGCATGTCCCCGCTGAAGACGACGTTCTTCGTGATCCTGCCGCAAGGGTTGCGGATCATCATCCCGCCGCTGACCAACGAGTTCGTCCTGCTGCTGAAGGACACGTCGCTGTTGTTCATCGCGGGCTCCACGATCTTCACGAAGGAGCTGACCACGTTCGCGCGCGACGCCACCACGACCAACAGCAACGGCACGGTGCTCGTGATGGCAGCCATGCTCTACCTGCTGGTGACGATCCCGCTGACCCGGGTCGTCGCCTACCTCGAGCGACGGATGGCGAGGGCACGATGACCGGCTCAGCCACGCCGTCGGGCAGCGAACCGATGCTGCCGGTGCGGCCCGACGCACCGGCGATCGAGATCATCGACCTGCACAAGTCCTTCGGCGACAACGAGGTGCTCAAGGGCATCTCGCTGACGGTCCGACCGGGCGAGGTCGTCTGCGTGATCGGGCCATCGGGGTCCGGGAAGTCCACACTGCTGCGGTCGGTCAACCTGCTCGAGGCGCCCACGGACGGGCAGATCCTCATCGAGGGCATCCCCATCCTCGATCCCGAGGTGGACGTCGACAGGGTCCGCACCCGGATCGGGATGGTGTTCCAGCAGTTCAACCTGTTCCCGCACATGACGGTGCTCGGCAACCTGTGCCTGGCCCAGCAGCGGGTGCTCGGCCGCAAGCGGGCCGAGGCCGAGTCGGTTGCGCGCGAGAACCTCGCGAAGGTCGGCCTCGCCGACCGCGAGGATGCCTACCCGGCGCACCTGTCCGGCGGCCAGCAGCAGCGGGTCGCGATCGCGCGGTCGCTGTCGATGAACCCGGACATGATGCTCTTCGACGAGCCGACCTCGGCGCTGGACCCCGAACTGGTGGGTGACGTGCTCGCGGTGATGCGGACGCTGGCGGACGAGGGGATGACGATGATGGTCGTGACCCACGAGATGGGCTTCGCCCGCGAGGTCGGCAACCGACTGATCTTCATGGACGACGGCATGATCGTCGAGGAGGGCGACCCCCGCGAGGTGCTCACCAGCCCGCGCGAGCCGCGCACCCAGACCTTCCTGTCGAAGGTCCTCTGACGCCACGGTGCCACCGGAGCGTCAGGTCGGCACCGGCCCGGGTGGTGGATGAGCCGGCCGATACGCCGGGTTCTGTCCCGGACCGCGTGCGATCCGGGGGCGGCCATCCATCTACGACGTACGTTGCCGCACGCCTCCAGCGACCTACCCGGAAGCTCGGGCGAGCAGCCCTCGAACGCTTCCTGTCTGGTCTTGCTCCGGGTGGGGTTTACCTAGCCGCTTCGGTCACCCGATGCGCTGGTGGTCTCTTACACCACCGTTTCACCCTTACCGCTCCGGCGAACCGGGGCGGCGGTCTACTTTCTGTGGCACTGTCCCGCGGGTCACCCCGGGTGGGCGTTACCCACCACCCTGCCCTGTGGAGCCCGGACGTTCCTCGGCACGGATCACTCCGTGACGCGACCGCCTGGCCGACTCATCCGTGTGCGAGTCTAGCCCGCGGCGCGCCTACCCTGGGTCCGTGCTCATCCTGCTTCCCCCGTCCGAGGGCAAGACCTCACCCGCACGCGGCACGCCCGTGGATCTCACGTCCCTCAGCCACCCCGAGCTGTCCGAGCACCGCGAGCGGCTGCTCGACCTGGTGATCGATGCCAGCGCCCGCCCGGATGCCGCCCGGGTCCTCGACATCCCGCCGACCCTGACCGCCGAGATCGAGCACAACACGACGCTGCGGTCGGCGCCGGCGGCGCCCGCGGCGAAGGTCTACACGGGCGTTCTCTATGCGGCCGCCGGTCTGGACGCCCTGACCGGGACCGCCCGACGGCGGGCGAACCGTTCCGTACGGATCGTGTCCGGACTGTGGGGGGTGCTGGCGCCGACTGACCGGATCCCGGCGTATCGCACCTCCATCTGTGCGAAACTGCCCGGCATCGGCGAGCTGACCCAGTACTGGGCGCCCGCACTCAAGCAGACCCTCGGGGAGGACTGGGGCGTGGTGATCGACTCCCGGTCCTCCAGCTACCTGCCCACCTGGCGGCCGCCGTCGGGCCTGCCGTGGCTCACGGTGCGGGTGGTGCAGATCCGCGACGGCAAGCCGTCCGTGGTCTCCCACTTCGCCAAGCACACCCGCGGCGTGCTCACCCACCACCTGCTCACCCGGCCCGGCGCCCCGCCGCGCACCCCGGCGCAGGTGCTCGCCGCGGCGCAGGAACTGATCCCGACCGTGCTGCGTGAGGCGAGCCTGCTCCCCCGCGCCGGCCGGACCGGCCCGGACACCCTGGAGCTCGTCCTGGCGTGACCCGCCGGCGATCGTGATCGGGCAGGTCAGCGGGTCCGGTAGTGCGCGTAGATCAGCCCGCTGGCGAACGCGCGCTCCTCGACCAGGTCGAGATCAAGGCGTACGCCGTCGGGGAAGAACCGCTTGCCGCCGCCGACCACGCTCGTGGTGATGAACAGGTGATACTCATCCACCAGGCCCGCCGCGATCGCCTGGGCCGCGAGGTTCGGACCGTCGACGCTGAGGTCGTGATCGGACTCGGCCTTGAGCGTGCGCACCGCGTCCGGATCGAAGCTCCGCTCGATCCTGGTCCTCTCGCTGGAGACCGACTCCAGCGTCGTGGAGTACACGACCTTCTCCGCGGCCTGCCAGTCGCGGGCGTACTGCAGGATGTGCGGCGGCACCTCGGGCAACTCGTGCGCCGTCTCCCAGAAGACCATCGTCTCGTACATCCGCCGGCCGTAGAGGAACGTGCCCACGTCGCGGAAGGTGTCGCCGATGAAGGTGTGCACCTCCTCGTCCTCGGCCCCGGTGCCGAGCGTGCCCTCCGCCGCCTCGGCATAGCCGTCGAGCGAGGTGATCATCGAGTAGATGAGCTTGGCCATGTCCACTCCTTCGAGTTGTGGTGAGTCGAGCGACTCACCACAAGTGAACGTACCTTCTCGGTAGAGGTGAGTCAAGCAACTCACCTTGCTGGCATACTGGGAGCATGCCCCGTGAACTCTCCGCCTACCACCGACAGGTCGCGGCAACCAACCGTGTCGCGATCCTTGACGCGGCCGCAGACCTGTTCCTCGAACTCGGCTACGACCGGACCCCGCTGGCGCGCGTCGCCGAGAGCGCCGGGGTCTCCAAGGCGACGCTGTTCAAACAGTTCCCGACCAAGGCGGAACTCTTCGAAGCAACGGTGCTCGCGGCGGGTGGCACACCCGACCGCGAGCTCGCGGACCCGCCGCCCGGAGACTTCCACGCGGGACTGGTTGCCTTGGGTCTCGCGTACGCGGACCTGCTGTCCCGTCCTCGGGTCGAGGACCTGATGCGGACCTTGATCGCCGAGGCACCGAGGTTCCCGGACCTGCGCGCGCGGACCTTCGACTTCGGCACGCTGCCCGTGCTCGCGGCACTCAAGCGCTACCTACTGGCGGAGACCGGGTCGGGAGACGCCCACGTCGATGACCCGGACGTGGCGGCACCGCAGTTCCTCGGGATGATCTCGACCGTCGTCTTCTGGCCCCGCCTGGTCCACGGGAACTGGTCGCTCACCGACGAGGAGACCCTCCACGTGGTGGACGAGGCGGCTCGGACGATGGTGGCCCGCTACGGCGCGCGGGTGAGTCTCTAGGTGGCCACCGGTGCAGGACCCCGACGCCGGGAATCCTCCTTCCGGATGAGCCGGGCGACGACGCGCCCTTGTTACCGTGGGCTGTCATGAACCCACTGGCGGGCAGACGCGGCAAGGCCTACGTCCTGGACTGCGTGGGCTACCTGGGTATCGCCGCCGCGACCGTGCCGTTCGGCCTGCTCGCCCGGAACGCCGGCTGGGGCCAGGAGCCGACCCTGGTGTTCGCCATGAGCGCGGTTCCCCCGGTCCTCGCGACCCTGCTCGCCGCCCGCCGTGAGTCCGGCCCCGACGCGGCCACCTGGGGCAAGCGACGATTCGGCCTCCGGGTGAGCGCCGCCGACGGCGCCGGTGTTCCGTTCGGGCGGGCGCTGCTGCGCAACACGCTGAAGATCGCGATCCCGTGGCAGCTCGGGCACGCGGTCGCCGTCGGTGCCGCGTTCGGAGGCTACGCCGACGCCGACCCCGTCACGATCGCCGCGACGGCCCTGACGTACCCGGTCATCGGCGTGATGGTCGCCGGGGTCCTGATCGGCCGGGGCCGCACGGTCCACGACCGGATCGCCGGCACCGTCGTCGAGGCCACCGCGGCCGACGTGCTCGAAACTGCCCGCTAGTCGAGCAACCCGGCCACGAGCACCTTCGCGAGCCCATCCGGGTACACCTGGATCACGCTCACCGAGCCCGACTGCAACCGCAGCCGCCACCAGCCGCCGGGCGGCGCGAGCAGGCACTGCCCGATGACGCTACGGATCGTCACCGCGTGCGCCACCACCACCACGGTGGACCCGGCGTGCTCGGCGAGCAGGTCGAGCAGCAGGGCGTGGGTCCGTTCGCCGACCTGGGCGATGGACTCCCCACCCGGGGGAAGCGTGGTGCCGGTGGTGTGCCAGGCGTCGAGCTCCCCGGGCCACCGGGCGTCGATCTCGTCCTCCTTGAGGCCCTCCCACTCGCCGAAGTTGCACTCCTTCGCGCGGTCGTCCACGAGCGCGGAGAGCCCGAAGTGGGCCGCGATCACCTCCGCGGTCTCACGGGTGCGCACCATCGGAGAGGTGATCAGCGTCGTCGGCGGCGGGACGTCGTCGAACAGGTCGGACCCGAGCCGGCCAAGGATCGTCGCGGCCCGCGCCGCCTCCACGCGGCCCGCCTCGCTCAGCGGCGGGCCGGGCACCCCGGACCCGGAGTAGGCGCCGGTGGGCGTCATGGGTGTCTCGCCGTGGCGGACCAGCGCCACCGTGACGGGCTCCCCCACCCCGGTGACGCCCCGGCCCGCGACGTCCGCGTGCATGCTCATGAACGACCCTTCGTCTTCACACCCGCACCAGGATGTAGCCGTACTCCTCGGACTGGATGACGTCCTCCGGCGGGGCGTCGCGGATGGCGGCGCGCTCGGTGAGGCTGAGCGTGAGGTTCACGCCCTCGGTGGTCTCGCCGCGCAGCGCCACCGCCGCGAGCCCGCCGGTCTGGGACCGGACCCGCTCGTACAGCGCGAGCAGATTGGCGTCGATCCCCTCGACGGCGGCGGCCCGTTCGGCCTGCGCCTGCGCGATGGCCTCGTCGAGCTGGCCGAACGCGGCGTCCCGCTCGGCCTCGAGCCGCTCGGCGTCGGCCCGCAGTGCCTCCGCCTGCGCGGTGACCGCCGTGACCTCCCCCTCGGCGGCCTCGAGCCGCTCCATCACCTCGAGCTCGACCTCCTCCAGCGCGGCCTTGCGGCGGCCGAGGGACTCGAGCTCGTGCGTCATGGCCTGCAGGTCCTTCGCCGACCCGGCGCCGCTGTCCAGCCGCTGCTGGTCCCGGGCGGCCCGGTTGGCGACCTGCTCCACGTCGGTCTCGGCCTTTGCCAGCTCACGGCGGGTGTCGCTGACCACCACGGCCGTCTCCGCCCGGACCCGCTCCAGGTCCTGGGCACGCTTGGAGAACTCGCCGAGCGTCGCCAGGCTCGGGTGGGATCGGCGCTGGTGGGCCAGCTGGGCCAGGCGGGTGTCGATGGCCTGCACGTCCAGCAGGCGTTGCTGATCGGCGACGGGGGCAGTGCTCACAGATGTCCTCCGGGGTATCGAGTGACGCTCAGCCTAATCGTCGTCGGCGCCGGCGTGACCACGGGGAACCTCGAAGCTCTCCAGCCGCACGTCGCCCGCGGCGACCTGCTCCCAGCCGCCGCCGAACCGCAGCACCGCAAGGGCCGCCGTCGGGAACTTCTCGGCGATGTGCTCGGTGACCTCCGACGGCTGCGCGACGTCGAGGATGAACTCGGCGAGCGTCGGCTCGTGCCCGATCACCAGGGCCGTGCTCGCGGTCGCCGGGAGGTCGCGGACGAGCCGGATCACGTCGTCGGGATCCGCGCCGTACAGGGCACCGGCGTAGCGCACGTCCGCGCACCGGGCCCCGGCTCGTTCGGCCCGCAACCAGGTCATCCGGGCGCGGGTGGCCGTCGAGCAGAGCACCACGTCGAGGTCGTGCCCGGCGAGCACCCGGCCGGCGGCGACGCCGTCACGCAGCCCGCGCGGCGCCAGCGGGCGCAGGTGGTCCGGCTCGCCGGTGTCCCACGCGGACTTCGCGTGCCGCAGGACGATCAGGGTCCGGTCGGACATCGGCTCCACCTCTCCTCATCGACAGGTGGGGCCATCAAACACCCGTGGCGCCCGTGCGTCCATCAGTGTCCCCGGCGGAGGCGAGCCGATCGGTCCACGGGTCGGTGACGCGCGTGCTGACTCCCGTCACGAGGCCGGTGTCGGCGGCCAGGTCCGCGGCCGCGACCGGCAGCCACGGCCACTCGCTGGCCCAGTGCGCCACGTCGATCAGGGCGGGCGCGCCCGACTCGGCGAGCGCCTCGCTCGCGCGGTGGTGGCGCAGGTCCGCGGTCACGTAGACGTCGGCACCGGCGACCGCGGCCGCGTCGAGGTAGGCGTCGCCGCTGCCGCCGCTGACGGCGACCGTCCGCACCACCGACCCGGGTGCGCCGGCCACCCGGACGCCGTGCGCCGTCGCCGGCAGTGCCCGGGCCACCGCCTGCGCGAAGTCCGCGAGCGTGGCCGGCGCGCTGAGCTCGCCGATCCGGCCGCTGCCGGTGGGGCCCGACGGCGTCCGCGTGGGCAGGAAGGAGAACGCCGGCTCCTCGTAGGGGTGCGCCGCCCGCAGCGCGGCCAGCACGCGCTCGCGTGCCGGCGTGGGCACCACCATCTCGAGGCGGGTCTCGGCCAGTCGTTCGTGGGCGCCGACCTGCCCGACGGCGGGGCTCGCCCCGGGCTTCGGCGTGAACTCCCCGGCGCCGGTCACCGACCAGGCGCAGCCCTCGTAGTCGCCGATCGCGCCCGCGCCGGCGGCCGCGAGCGCGCGCCGGACCGGCTCCGCCGACGCCACGGGCGCGTAGGTGACGAGCAGGTCGTGCGCGGGAGCGGGGGCCGGCACGAGCGGGCGGGTGCCGGTCAGGCCGAGGGCCGCGGCGAGGGCGTCGTTGACGCCACCGGCGGCGATGTCGGCATTCGTGTGCGCCACGTACAGGGCGATCCCGGCCCGGATCAGCCGGTGCACCAGGCGACCCTTGGCGCCGGTCGCGGCTACCGAGGTGACGCCGCGCAGGTACAGCGGGTGATGGGTGACGAGCAGGTCCACGCCGCGCTCGATCGCCTCGTCCACCACGGTCTCGACCGGGTCGATCGCGAACAGCACCGCAGCCACCCGGGCATCGGGCTCACCGACCACCAGACCGACGGCGTCCCAGTCCTCCGCGGTCCCCGGTGGGTACCGCCGTTCCAGGGCCGCGACCACGTCGAGAAGTGCGAGATCCATGCCCCGAACCTACCCGCCCCCTTGAGAGCGCCGTGGTGGTTGCCGCAGCAGCCGTCCTGGCTGGCAGGCGCCGCCATCTCACGTGGTGAGCGGCACCGTCGTCGCCACTCGCCCAGGCACCGGTCCGGTGGGATGCTGGCGACCGCGCCCTGTGTAGCCTTCCTACGCATATCCGTGGCGAACCCCTTCTCCGGAGGCATCATGAGAACCCGCACGACCACCCGACGAGGCCTGACCGCCGTCGCCGCCCTCTCCCTGGCCGCCGTCGCCCTGGTCGCCTGCAGCCCGGAGGAGGAGGGCACCGACGGCGACGGTTCCGGCGACGAGTCGTCCGCCTACCAGGAGCTGCTGGACGGCGGCATCGTCGCCGACGACGCCACCGTCGAGGCCAACGAGTGGGCCAGCGGCGTGCGCGAGGCCGGCGTGCTGACCGTGGGCGGCACCGAGACCTCGGAACTGTTCTCGTTGCTCGACCCGACCACCGGCGTGGCCACCGGCTTCGACGCCGCGCTGTCCCAGCTGCTGTCCCGGTACATCCTCGGCGAGGTGAACACCGACCTGCAGCAGGTCACCGTGGACACCCGTGAGGACCTACTCGAGACCGGCGCGGTGGACACCATCTTCGCGACGTACTCGATCACCCCCGAGCGCGCCGCGCGGGTCGCGTTCGCGGGCCCGTACTACTCCTCGCAGAGCGGCATCCTGGTCCCGATCGACTCCGACATCACCGGCCTGGACGACCTCGACGGCGCCACGGTCGCCACGCAGGCCGCCTCCACCGGCGTGACCGTGCTCGAGGAGTTCGCGCCCGGCGCGACCGTGCTGGAACTGCCCGACCACGCCCAGGCGCTCGCCGCCGTGCAGCAGGGCAACGCCGACGCCTACGTGATCGACCAGAGCCTGCTGCTCAACGCCGTCGTCACCAACGACGACGTGCAGATCGTCGGAGAGCCCTTCGGCCCCGGCGACAACTACGGCATCGGCCTGCCCAAGGACTCCGATGCGCAGGACTTCGTCAACGAATGGCTGCAGCAGGTCATCGACGACGGCACCTGGGCCGAGCTGTGGCAGATCACCATCGGTGACCGCGCCGACATCGACACCGCCCCCGAGCCCCCGGTGATCGGTTCCGTCGAAGGGTCCTGACCGACCACGACTCGCTCGGCCGGCGCCCGGCGAGCGGGCGCCGGGCGGGTGCGCAGCGAGGAGGCGCGGGTGCAGATCATCCTGACCGAGTACCTTGGCACGCTGTTGCGTGGTCTGGGGACGACGGCGGTGCTCACCGTCGTCGCGTTCGTCGCCTCCGTCGCGGGTGGCCTACTGATGGCCACGTTCCGGATCAGCCCGATCCCGCCGCTGCGGGTGGCGGGTGCGGTGTACGTGGAGATCTTCCGCAACGTGCCGCTGGTGAGCCTGCTGATCGTGGTGGTCTACGGGCTGCCGGAGATCAACCTGAACCCCGGTTTCGTGCCCGGGGTGATCATCGCGATGACGCTGGTCGGCACCGCGTTCGCCTGCGAGACGTTCCGCACCGGCATCAACGCGATCGGCGCCGGGCAGATCGAGGCGGCCCGCTCGATCGGGCTGACGTTCGGCGGCATCGTCCGCGAGCTGATCCTGCCGCAGGCCACCCGCACCGTGATCGGGCCGACCGTGACCCTGTTCATCGGGATCATGCTCAGCTCGTCGCTGGCCACCGTGGTGGGCGTGCGTGACCTGACCGGCACCGTCTCCTACATCAACAACAGGGAGGCGCTGGGGATCACCACGTTCCTCGTCGCGGCCGTGCTGTACGCGGCCATCTCCCTGGGCGCGGCGGCCTTCGGTGCCCGCATGGAGACACGGTTGCGGGTGCTGCGATGAGCATGCAGCACGCGCTGTTCGACACGGTCGGGCCGAGGGCGCGCCGCCGGGTCGCCGTCGTCACCGTGATCTCCCTGGTGGCCATCGCCGGCCTGCTCGGCCTCGCCTACTACCAGTTCTATGCCAGCGGCCAGCTGGCGCCGTCGAAGTGGCGTGAGCTCCTGCAGCCGGCCACGATGCGCTACCTCGCCCGAGCCCTGGGCAACACCGGCCTGGCCGCCCTGGGCGCGGCCGCCATCGGACTGCCGCTCGGGTTGCTCCTCGCCGTCGGGCGGCTCTCCCACCGGGCGTGGTTCCGTTGGCCGGCGACCGCGGTGATCGAGGCGTTCCGGGCCGTGCCGGTGCTGCTCATCATCTACATCTTCATGTTCGCCCTGCCCCAGTACGGCATCAACCCGGACGTGTATTGGAAGCTCGTGATCCCGATCGGGCTGTGCGCGGCGGCCACCCTCGCCGAGGTGTTCCGGGCCGGCGTGCTCGCGCTGCCGCGGGGGCAGGGCGAGGCCGCGGCCGCCGTCGGGATGACCGGGCCGCAGGCGTTCCGGCTGGTGATCTTCCCGCAGGCGCTGCGGGTGGTCATCCCGGCGCTGGTGGCGCAGGCCGTGATCGTCGTCAAGGACACCGCGTTCGGGTACGTGGTCAGCTACAGCGAGCTGATGCAGAGCGGGCGGGTGCTGGTCGCGAACACCGGTGACCTGATCCAGACGTACCTGGTCATCACGGTCATCTACGTCATCGTGAACATCATCATTTCCCGGCTCGCCCAACGCCTCGACAGCGTGCTGGCCCGCAAGCGCGCCGGCGGCGGACGCCGGTTCACCGCACTGATCCCCGGGCGGTCCGCGATCCAGTAGCCGGTCGCCGATGGGGAGGTCGCCCCATAGCGCCCGGTCGGCCATTCTCGTAGCCTCTATGACGTCACGCCCGCCGCCGCTGGAACAGGGGAGCCAACCGAATGCCCAATGAGGACCTGGATCGAGTCGCGGATCTGCGCGACTCGATGGATCGGATGAGTCAACGGATCGAGGCGACCCAGGGCAACCTCGGCGCCTCTCGGGGCCAGGACCAGGCCGGTGTCGTCACGGTTCGCCTGAACGACGACGGAATGTTCCTCGACGTGGCCGTGCTCGAGGCCTGGTCGGACGAGTACGAGGCCGACCAGCTGGGCGCCGCCGTCGTCTCCGCCTATGTGGCCGCGACCCTGGGACGGATCGAGCAGTGGTCCACCGGGATCGACGAGCAGGACGAACAACCGGAGCCACGCACCCGCCCGATGCGACCGCGGCACGAGGAGCTCGCCGCCCAGCTCGACGAGCTCGTCGGTGGCGAGTCCGACATCGACGCCACGGCGGCCACCCGGGGTCTGATCGCCCACCTCCAGGAGTTCCAGGGCATCCTGAGCTCCGCGGTGACCGCGATCGAGGCGCGGTCCCAGGAGCGGATCGTCGGCCACGACGGCCAGCGGCGGGTCGAGGTCGTCGTGGATGGCGCCGGCGGCATCGCCGAGGTGAACATCGATCCGGACTTCGCGGAGGACTCGCACGCCTTCAACATCTCGCGAGCGGTCACGGAGGCGATCAAGAACGCCCTCGCCGCGTCCGCCGCACAGTCGGCCGTCGCTCTGGCGCCGGTGGACGATCTGAACGCCATGGTCGCCAAGCTCAACGACCCGCGGGGCATGGCAGCCATCCTCAAGCCCGACACCTACAGCTGAAGGAGCACGAACCATGACTCTCGAGGTCGCACTGGAGAACCTCGCCGCGGACACGGACACGTGGGCGTCGGCAGCGGACACGATCACCACGATGTCGTCCTCGCTCGGTGGCCTCACCCTCGGTGAGTTCGTCTTCACGGGCAGGGGCTACGCGGCGGGTGTGGCGTACGAGGAGGTTCGGGCACATATGGAGAGCCTCACCTCCGACGGCGGGACCGAACTGAACGACACGGTGAGCACACTGCGCAAGATCCACGCCGACTACGCGGACAACGAGGCGGCCGCAACCGCCAGGTACAACGGCATGTGGACCTACGACGGCTGACCCGACCGGCCCCGTAGCCACTCCGCACACTTCAGAAAGGCACTCCCCATGAATCTCATCGATGAAATCCTGAACCTGGTCCAAGAGATCCAGAACACGTGGCAACGCTTCGTCAACCTCGTCAACGGCGCCCTGTCCTCCGTGCCGGTGTTCCTCCAGTGGGTGATCGACAGCGTCAACCGGTTGTGGGAGCAGGTCGTGCAGATGTGGAACGACTTCTGGGAGGGCGTGAGCGACTTCCTGAGCCGGTTCGGGGACCCGGGCGCGGTCGCGACGGCCAGCGCGGGCTGGACCAGCATGGTCTCGCAGCCGGCCGGCGAGGTCGCCGCAACGGTGACCACCGGACAGCTGTCCGCGGACGACGACGCCTGGTCCGGCGACGCCGCCACCAAGTACCGAACCCGGGCCGGTGAGCAGCAGGCCACGATCTCCGCGATCCGCGACGAGGTGGCGACGAAGGTGGTCGCCGCGCTGGACGGCATGAAGCTCGCGATGTTCGTGTTCTACGGCGCCCTGATCGCGGCGATCCTCGCACTGATCGGTGCGATCATCGGCGGCCTCGCCTCGTCGGCGACAATCGTCGGGATCCCCGCCGGGATCGTGATCATCATCGGAGCCGGTGCCATCGCGATCGGTGCGATCGTCGTGGCCGGCATGGTCTTCAGCGGGACCGCCGATCAGCGGGCCGGCGAGATGCGCTCGGCGATCACGAGCGCCAAGGTGACCAGTTGGCCGGAGTTCGTGGTCTGACGTGATCTCGCTCCGGGCGGCCGGGATCGCCTACGCCGTCCTCGCCCTCACGATTGCAGCCGCGTCACTCTGGCTGCGGACGTTCCCCACCCCGCGAAGCAACGACGCGGACCAGCTCATCAGCATCATCGTCGCGGTCATCGCCGTCTCGGCGGCGGTGGCCGCGGTGGTGCTGTTGCTGGTCCTCGGTGCCGGGGCCAAGCCGAGCAACAGCGGCGTGGTCATCCTGGTGGCCGGAACCCACGGGGCGGTGACGCTGGTCTGCGTGATCCTGCTCGTGTTCGCCTTCATGCAGGGCGCCACGGCGACCGGGATCGGCGTGATCGCGATCGTCATGAACGCCGGCAGCATCCTGCTGACCGTCCTCGCGACGCGTGGGCAGATGGGTCGCAACCGTCGGGCGATGGCCACGAGCCAGCAGCCCGGACCGCCGCGGCAGCAGCCCCCACGCGGCTGACCGACCCACGCCCCGCCGTCGGGCATCGAACCCGATGTAAGGAAGTACGTCGCGCCGTCAGCGGGCCCGGTTGTGCGCGAGCGCGACCTCGAGCCACTCGGACAGCGCGGCCGCGGTGTCGAGGTGCGACGCGGAGACCGAGATCCAGCCCGGTCCCATCGTGCGTCCGGCGCCCATCTCCGCCTGCTCCGCGCCCGGCCTGGCGAGCAGCTCGTCGTGCCGCTCCGCGGGGACGCGGACCAGCAGGTCACCCGGTTTCAGGGCGCTGACGACCATCGCGTCGTTCACCATGAACGACCGGCCCCCGAACATGGCGACCTCGCGGGTCGACGGCTCACCGGCGAGCAGGTCGCGGAGGCGGTCGATCAGCTCTGACTGGGGCGAATCACTCACGGTTCTCCTCCGACTCGACTTCGGCGCCGTGCCGCGTCGCACAACGACCATCCGTACCTAGGATGCCGCGTCAACGCCCTCCGGGCCCGGTCGGGTCGAACTTCGCCGGGTCGGTGCGCTCGCCGGAGCGGAACAGCTCAAGGGCGGCGCCCGGTTCGACCGACGACGCATAGAACATGACCGACTCGTCGGCAGCCACGAACAGCGAGACCCCACCGCGCACGGGCTGGACCAGCAGGACGGCGTCTTCATCGGTCAACGCGAACGTCCGCAACGCGATCCCGGGCCACACCCGGTGCAGCAGCGCGGTACCGACCGCGACCAGGCGCCGCTGCGCGGGCGTGGCCGCGCCCTCCGAGAGTTCCAGCCGGGTCATCGGCCCGGCTCCGCCACCACGGTGTCCCCCACCCGCAGCCGCCCGCCGCCGAGCGGGACCAGCCGGGTGCCGAACCAGGTCGCACGGTCCCACCGGCGGTGCCGGGCCAGGGTCCGGATCGGCTCCTTGCCACCGGCGAGGGTCACCGGGTCGATCGTCGTCATCACGCACCTGTCACAGATCTCCGAGGTCCGGAACTCGACGTCACCGATCCGCACCGTCGGCCAATCGTCCTCGGCGAACGGCTCCTCGCCGTCGATGACGACGTTCGGCCGGAACCGCAGCATGCTCAGCGGCGCGGCGACCGTGCGCGTGAGCGTGGCGAGGACTCCCGGCCCACTGACGTCGTCGGGGTCGAGTCCGGCGGGATCCGGCTCCCCGACCTCGGCGTCGATCCAGTCCTGCAGCTGCGCCAGCGAAGCCTCCGACGTCAGCAGCAGCGGGCCGGCGTCGGCCAGGGTGAGCGAGTCCCCGGGGCGCCCGCCGTGCTCGTCGTCGATCGAGCGCACCGTCGGGTCTTCTTGCCAGACGAGTCGCACCGGCCGGCCCACCCGGGCGCTGATCCAGTCGCTCGCGCAGGCCTTCGCCGGTACGGCGAGTCCCTGCCTGGCGTGGCTGACCGGTACCGGTGTGGCGCCGCGTGGGCTCTGCACGGCGATGCTCCCGTAGTCCGCGTGGATCCGGATCGCGTCCGCCCCGATCGCCTCGGCGCGCAGTCCGAGCAGGGCGCGCAGCTCGCGGGCCGTGACCTTCTTCCCGGCCTCGTCGACGATGCCCCAGCGCCGATCTCCCGCCAGGCCCCACGGCTCGACCCGGGCCTCGGACACCGTCTGGCCGCCGAGGGACTTCACCGGGTAGACGCGCAACTGGGTGACCCGCATGGGCCGATCCTCCCCCATCGCCGGCCCGGAGCGCCACGGTCGCGCCGGTCGTCCCACATGGCACCCGGCCCCGCGAGCCGGCCCACGGGGGTCAGGGGTCGCGGCGGATGAATCGGACGGCACCTAGGGTCCCGATCGCGACGAGCCAGGCGAGGGCCACGAGCGGGCCGGTCGCCGCCGTCAGCAACGTGTCCGTGTCGGCGTACAACTGCGACGCGGCCCGGTCCGGGAGCCAGCGCGCATGCTCGGTGAGACCGGCTGCCACGGGCGAGATGATCACCAGCAGGGCGATCATCGCGACCAGCGCGGGCACGAGGTGCCGCAACGCCACGGCGACGGCGTGGGCGAGCAGGCCGATCACGGCGAGGTAAGCGATCGCACCGGCCAGGCGCCACGGGGCGCGCTCCGCCGTCAGGGTCACGTCGGTGGCGGTTGCCGCGATCGCGGCGGTAGCGAGCGCCGCGCCGATGCTCAGCGCCGCACCGATGCCGACGATGGCGGCAGCGGCCATGGTCTTGCCGGCCAGGGCGCGCGCACGGTCGGGTACCGCGACGAGCGTCGTGGCGATCTGGCGCCCGTCGTACTCATGGCCGGCCGGCAGCACACCGAGCAGGATGATCCCGACCTGCACGAACGGGACCGCGGCCAGGACGAGCTCGACGACGGACGACGGCGTGCCCTGGGCCGCCGCGGACGCGGCGAGCGCGGCGGCGATGACGACCCCGGTGACGACCGTGCCGATGAGTGTGACCGCGATGACCGGCAGCGTCCGGAGCTTGTCCAGTTCCGCGGCCAGGACCCGTGCGCCCATCACGCGTCGCGGCGGCGGAAGACGATGGCCGCGACCGCCAGGAGCAGCACGGTCCACGCGGCCATGACGAGCGCACCGGGGCCGGCGGCCAACCCACCGTCGACGGTGTCCACACCGGCGAACAGTCGTCGGCCGGCGAGGTCGGGCAGCCAGTGCGCCAGTGGGGTGAGGTTGGTCAGCAGCAGGGAGACCGACACCACCGAGCTGTTCGCGATCAGCACGATCGGCGCGATCAGCCCGCTGCGGGTCAGCAGGGTGACGGCAACGGCGATGAGCCCGGTGAGCGTCCAGTAGAGGGCGCCGCCGAGGCCGCGCAGCAGCGCCTGCTCGGGCGTCACCGTCTCGGTCGCGGCGCTGCCGATGACCGCGTTCGCGATCCCCACGGTGGTGGGCAGCGTGACGGCGGCGACGGCGATCACGAGCAGGACGAGCACCGTCACCTTCGCGGCGAGCAGGCTCACCCGGCGTGGCATCGCGGTCAGGGTGGCCGTGATCTGCCGCCCGGCGCCGGCGTCGGCGGCGTTCGCGGCGTACTCGCTGCTGATCATGACGACGCCGAGGACGACCGCACCGACGGTGCCGAGCGGCATCGCGGCGAACGCGGCCTCGAACGCCGACGTGTTCGCCACCCGCTCCGGCGTGCCGGCGTCGATCGCGGACCGGGTCGTCACGGCATTGAGCACCGTGATAGCGATCGAGCCGAGCACCGCGACGCCGATACCCGCCCAGGCTGCGGGCAGCGTCACGGTCTTGCGCAGTTCCGCCGCGAGCAGGCCGGCCACCCTCATCGGTGCGCTCCCCCGTCGCCACCGGTGAGGGCGAAGAACGCGTCCTCGAGCCGGTCGTACCCGGCGGTGAGCTCGGCGAGGGTCCCGGTCGCCGCGATCCGCCCGCCCGCGATGACCACGAGGTCGTCCGCGACGTCGGCGACCTCGGCCATCAGGTGGCTGGAGAGCAGCACGGTGCCACCCGCGGCGGCCTGGTCACGCAGCAGAGCGCGCATCCAACGGATGCCCTCCGGATCCAGCCCGTTGACAGGCTCGTCCAGGACGAGTGCTCGCGGCTCACCGAGCAGAGCCGCCGCGAGCCCGAGCCGCTGTCCCATGCCCAGCGAGAGCCGCCCGACCCGGACCCTGGCGGAGGACGCGAGCCCGACCTGGTCCAGCACCTCACCGACCCGGCGGCGGTCGATGCCGTTGCTGCGGGCCAGCCAGGCCAGATGGTCGCGCGCCGTCCGGGCGCGGTGCGCCCCGGAGCCGTCGAGCATCGACCCGACCGTGCGGAGCGGGTCGCGCAGGCTCCGGTACGGACGGCCGCCGACCAGGGCGGATCCGCCGTCGGGCCGGTCGAGCCCGAGCAGGATCCGCAGGGTGGAGGACTTGCCGGCGCCGTTCGCGCCCAGGAACGCGGTGACGCGGCCCGGGCGGGCCTCGAAGCCGACGTGATCGAGCACGGTCCTGGTGCCGTGACGTTTGACGAGTTGATCGATGAGGAGCATGCCCACCATCCGATCGCGGGCGCTCCCGGCCGGCATCGGCCCGTGGTCCGGACGTGGCCGGCCCGCCTCGGACCCCGGTCCGTCAGACCCGGGTCCGATGTGCGAGCGCGACGGGGAACCTAGACTCGGCCGGGTGCCCCAGACCGACCGCCCCGTGCTGCGCTCGCGCGTCTGGCTGGTCGCCGGTGGCGTGATCGTGGCGCTGGTGCTCGTGCTCTCGACGGTCGGCGTCGATCCGCCGTTCGGCGCGATGGCGGTCCTGCTCGGCGCCGCCGTGTTCGCCGCCGCCGTGCTCGCCTGGGCCCTGTGGCGAGCCCGGCAGGAGCGACGCGCCTTCGAGGACGAACTGACCGCGTGGGCCGCCGAACGCGCCGCCCAGGCCGAGCGCCTGCGAATCGCCCGCGACCTGCACGATCTGGCCTCCCATGGGCTCGGCCTGATCACCGTCCGCGCCGCCGCGGCCCGCACCGTCACCGGTCCGACCATGGCGACCGAACGGGCCGCGGCCCTGGCGGACATCGAACGGACCGCCCGCGGTGCCACGACCGAGCTGCGCCGGATGCTCTCGGTGCTGCGCACGCCCGGAGAGGGCGCCCCGCTACGGCCTGCGGAGACCCTCGCCGACCTGCCGCGGATCGTGGCCGCGGCCCGGGCCGGCGGGGTCGAGGCCGTGCTCGAGGTCGCCGACCTCGGCGAGGTCTCGGCCGGGACCCAGCTCACCGTGTGCGCGATCGTGCGCGAGGGCCTGACGAACACCGTCCGGCACGCCGGCCCGACGGCGGCGCGCGTCCTGGTCGTGCGCGCCGGCGACGAGGTGCTCGCCACGGTCACCGATGACGGCCCGGCAGCCGGGTGGGCGCCGCATCCCGGCGCGGGCGCGGGGATCGCGGGTCTACGCGAGCGCGTCGACGCCCTCGGTGGCACGCTGCTCGGTGAGCGCGTCGGTGACGGCTACCGGCTGACCGCCCGGCTGCCCGAGCGTCTCGGGCCGGCAGGCACACCGTGACCGGGCCGGTGCGGGTTCTCGTCGTCGACGACCAGCCGCTGATCCGGCACAGCCTGCGGCTCATCGTCGACGGCGCCCCGGACCTGACCGTCGTCGGCGAGGCGGGCACCGGCGCCGGTGCCCTCGAGCAGACTCGCGAGCTGCGGCCGGACATCGTGCTCATGGACCTCCGGATGCCCGGCGGCGACGGCATCGAGGCGACCCGCCGCATCGCCGCCGACCCCGCGCTCGACCGCACCCGGGTGCTGGTCCTGACCATGTTCGAGCTCGACGAGTACGTCCATGCGGCCCTGGGCGCCGGCGCGAGCGGGTTCCTCCTCAAGGACGCCGAACCGGCCCGGCTCGTCGACGCGATCCGGCGCACCCACGCCGGCGAGTCACTCTTCGCGCCGAGCGTCCTGGCCCGGCTCGTCGAGAACTACCTGAGCCGGTCCGCACCCGCGAGCGCGCCCGCATCGCTCACCGGCCGGGAGGCGCAGGTGCTCACCCTCGTCGGCCGCGGGCTGTCCAACACCGAGATCACCCAGGCCCTCACGATCTCGATGGGCACGGTCAAGACGCACATCGGCAGCCTGCTGTCCAAGCTGCACGCCCGGGACCGCGCCCAGCTCGTCATCGCCGCGTACGAGCACGGCCTGGTCGGCGCCGGCTCGGCCGCACGAGCGCCGCGCTGACTTTCCCGTACGGAAAGTCAGGGTTAGAGTTTCTTCCATGGAGAGTGATGCCGCCGCCGCACGTGAGGCGCTCGATGCCGTGAACACGACCAGGGAGCTCAACGCCGAGCGGCTCCGGCGCCCGAGTCGGTACTGGATCATGATCGGGCTGATGCTCTCCGTGTTCGCGCTCCTGCCGTACGCGGCCGGCTGGCCACCGCTGCTGCAGATCCTCGTTCCGCCGGTACTGATCGCGCTCATCGCGGTCGCCCTCGGGCGGAAGCAACCGACCGCGGTGCGCAGGCTCCGGCTGTCCGGGCGGATGGGGCTCCAGCTCCTCGGGTTCGCGATCCTCGCGGGCGTCGTGGTTGCGGTCAGCCGAGCGGTCCACCTCGAGCAAGGCTGGTGGTGGGCGCCCCTGGTCGCGGCGGTGCTCCTGTTCGCCTTCGTCGCCACGGTCGGGCCGCGAATGGATCGCTCCTGGGCGCGCCGAGCGAGCCGCAACGAGGAGTGACGGCACCGTGCTCGCCGCCCTCGACCCGGTGATCCACCCGATCCAGCGCCTGCGGATCTGCGCCCTGCTCGACCCGGTCACGGAGGAGGAGTTCGCCGCGCTCCGCGATCTGCTCGAGACGAGCGACTCGGCTCTCAGCAAGCAGCTCTCGGCCCTCACCGAGGCCGGCTACGCCTCCCAGCGCCGCGCCGCCCGGGGCGGGCGGAGCCGCGTCTGGGTGCAGCTCACGCCGGCCGGACGGCGGGCGTTCCACGGCCACGTGGCCGCCCTGACCGCCCTGGCGAGCCACGGCGGCGGCCCCGAGTGAGACGTCAGGTGCGCGTGAGGACGACGACGGGAGTGTGCGGTCGCGCCGCGGCGTAGGTGCGGACGTCGCCCCAGCCGCGGTAGTCGTCGAACCGGGCCAGGAGCCGGTCCCGCTCGGCCCCGGTGACCTCCCGGCCCCGCACGCCCACGGCGCCGTCCGCGGTGTCCACCTCGACGTCGGGCCGTGCCTGCAGGTTCAGCCACCACGCCGGGTGGCTCGGTGCCCAGCCGTTCATCGCCAGGGTGACGAAGTCCTCGCCGTCGAGGAAGTAACACAGCATGACGGCGCGCGGCTCGCCGGTGCGGCGACCGACGGTGCGCAGCCGCAGGATGCCGGCTTTGCGCCCGGGCGCGGGGCGGGCCAGGCCGAGCCGCGTGGTCCGGTACAGGAGCCGGTGCCCGGCCCACGCGGACCGGATGAACCATCGTGGCGGCAGCGGGGGTGCCGGGTTCTGGATCGACATGTCATCGCCTTCTCACTGGAGTTCGCGGTCTCTACACCGTAGACCTACAGCGTAGGCCTACGGTGTAGTCACGTCAATGCTCCTGGCCTAGACTGTCCGGCAATGACCAGTCAGCAGCCCCGGACCGCCCCGGCCGGACTCACCCCGGACGGCATCGTCACCGTCGCCATCGGCGTCGCGGACGCCGACGGGCTGGCAGCCGTCAGCATGCGCCGGGTCGCGCAGGAACTCGGGGTGGACCCGATGTCGCTCTACCGGCACGTCGGCACCAAGCACGGGCTCCTCGACCTGATGACCGACGCCGTGGTGAGCGACATCGACCCCGTGGCGACGCCGTCGGGCGACTGGGTCGCGGACGCGCGCGCACTGATGCTCTCCGCGCGAGGCACCATGCTCGCCCACCCGTGGACTGCCGCCGCGATCAAGGACCGGCGCGAGCCCACCCCCGCGACCCTGCGCCACCTGAACGCGCTGCTCGAGATCCTGCGCACCGGTGGCCTGGACGTGGCCCTGACCCACCATGCGCTGCACGTCCTGGGCAGCCGGGTGCTGGGCTTCAGCGACGATCTGTTCGACGATGCCGCAGCAGAGCAGCCGGCACCGGAGGTCGCCGCGGCGCAGCTGGCGTTCTTCACGCGGGAGTTGCCTCGGCTCGCCGAACTGGCCGTCGCGGCCACGCACGAGGGTGGTCTCGGCGGCTGCGACGACGACGAGGAGTTCGCGTTCTCGATCGATCTGATGCTCGCCGGGCTGGAACGGCGTCGGCAGGGTCTCGCCTGAGGCCGCCTACGCGTCGGCGACCGGCTGGCGCAGGATCGTGCGCTGCTTCTCCGGCGGTGTCCGGCGGTTGTCGGTGAGGTAGATCTCGTGGTGGGTGCCGGCCATGCGCAGCCCGCTCGCGGGGATGAACTCGTGGTGCAGCTCACGCAGCACGGCAGCCTCCTCGTCGAACGGCCCGAGGTGCAGGGTCTGCACGCACCGGCCCTCGCCGAGGGTCTCCAGGCGCACCTCACCGAGCCGGGTCGGCGGCCCCTTCGTGCCGACCTGCGCCACGGCGGCCGCGAACATGTTCGCGTCGATCCAGTCCGGGACCATGATCATGAGCGTCCAGTCCCACTGCGACTTGTCCCGGGCGGCCGTGAACGCGTCCATGTCACGTGCCCACCACAGTCCCTCAAGCGGCATCACGACATAGTCCCGGCCGAGGCCGGTCTTGCTCGCGAACTTGAGCTTGTAGGCAACCGGGTACAGCGCCTCGAGCGCGCCGACGAACTGCGGCGAGGTGTTCGGGTCCCCGTGCCCGTCGATCATCAGGTACTGCAGGTCCGGCACGTCGAGGATCCGGAACTGCCCGCGCTTGGCCCGGTAGGCGTCGAGGGTCTTCTTGAAGTCGGTCTTCTCCGTCATCGGCGCACCACGGCCCATGGGCGGGCCTCGACCTTCCTGCTCGGCTGTTCGCGATTGTAGGAGAGTGGGCCGGTTCGCCCGGTGTGGCGCCGATCCGGCGGACCGGCGCCACACCGACGAGTCGGTGGCCTACGTCCGCGTTATGGTGCTCTGGTAGCCGCCGCCCCCGGGGTAGACCCAGTCGCCGGCCATCTCCGAGTCGCCCGCCGTGAACGTGCCCCGGAAGTAGGCGGGGCTGCCCTTGGCGCCGGCCCAGATGGTCAGGGTGTCGCCGGCCAGGTCGTACACGTAGTCGAACGTGTTCCCCATCGAGTCGTAGAACCGGGAGGACACGTCCTCGCCGACCGGCTCCCCGAACGGGTGCAGATGTCCGATCACCTCGAAGCCGGTGACCGCCTGCCCGTACTGCTCCAGTTCGACGTGCTGGATGAGGAAATGTCCGCCGAGCATCCACTCGTAGCGGACGGTGCCCTCGGCTCCGCCGGTCACGGCCCAGGTGCCGACGAGCCGGTCGAGCGCGCGGACGGCCTCGCTCGGCTGTGGCAGCGCCTCCTGCTCGGACGCCTCGGTGCCCGTCGCCTGGTCGTTGATGTCGGTGTTCATGAGGTGTTCCCTTCGTCCGGAGCGTCCTCGGTGGCCGCTCTCACCCGGTACCTCGGAGCCGTCCCAAGCTTCTCGACATGCGCCGCGAGACATTCGTGAGGAGATTTCCGACGGCGGATGTCGAGACCGCGGGTCCGGCTCCGTGGTAGCGGTGTGCGTCGCCCGACCGGGGCGGCCCAGATCCGAAAGCCCGGAGGACATCATGAGCACCACCACCACCGCAGCACTGGCCCGGTCCGGACGGGACGGCCGGCCTGCGCCCACCGTTCGCGTATCGACTCGCGTCCTGACCACCACGGCGGCTCTCGCCGGCCCCTTCTTCTTCGCGTCATCGGCCGTCCAGGCACTGGCGCGGGACGGCTTCGACATCCGGATCCACCCACTCAGCCAACTCGCCACAGGCGATCTCGGATGGATCCAGGCGGTCACCTTCGTTCTGACCGGCCTCGGCGCGGTGGGCCTCGCCGTCGCCCACCGGCGACTGGTCAGATCGGGTGCCGGGTCGCGGATCATCCCGATCTTCCTCGCCGTGTTCGCCGGTGCGTTCGTCGTGGCAGGACTGTTCCCGATGGATCCGGAGAACGGGTTTCCGATCGGCGCGCCGGACGGCCCGGTGGCGATGTCGTGGCACTCGATCGTGCACTCGGCGGCGGCCGCCGTGTCCTTCACGGCCCTCGCCGGTGCCTGCATCGCCGCGCTGGTCCGGTCCGTCCGGCATCGCCGGGTCCCAGCCTGGATCGGTCACGGTCTCGTCGCGGTCGTGCTGCTCGTGCCCGCCCAGCCGACCTGGTGGACCGTGCAACTCGCCATCACGAGCGTGATCGCGTTCACCTGGGTGAGCCTGACCGCCCTGCGTCTGCGGAAGGGCGTGTGACACGATGCCGGATCTGCCTGATCTGCCTGATGGACCGATCCGTTCCGGGAGGACGACGATGAAGTTCCTGCTGCTGGGCTACACACCCGCCGAATCGTGGGATGCCGAGACCGCCGACACCCCGAGCGAGGAGGCACTCGCCGCGTTCGCCGTCTACTCCGCGTTCGAGGCCGAGCTGCGCGAGTCCGGGGAGCTCGTGCACACCGAGGGGCTCGGCCACCCCGCCGTCACCACCACCGTCCGCAAGACCGACGCCGGCGTGATCGCCACCGACGGCCCGTTCGCCGAGTTGAAGGAGGTCCTGGCCAGCTTCGCGGTCATCGAGTGCTCGAGCCTCGAGCGCGCCCGTGACATCGTCGCCCGCATGGTCGACGTCCTCGGTGAGCCGATCGAGATCCGGCCGATCATGGGTGACGACTTCGCCTGATGGTCGACGACGACGCCGACGCGGCCGACCCAGGCTCCGAGCGTTCGAGCATCGAGCACGTGCTGCGGACCGAGACGCCGCACGTGCTCGGTGCGCTGGTGCGACGGTTCGGCCGCTTCGAGCTCGCCGAGGACGCCGTCCAGGAGGCGCTCCTGGTCGCGCACCGGCGCTGGACGCAGGACCGGATCCCGGACGAGCCCCGCAGTTGGCTCATCCGGGTCGGCTACCGCAAGATGATCGACCAGCTCCGCTCCGAGCAGGCCGCGCGGCGCCGGGAGGCCGATTCGGCCCGTGCCGACCCCGTGCTGGTCGACCCGACCCAGCCCGGGCCCGCCGTCGTCGGCCACGACGACAGCCTCGACCTGCTGCTGCTGTGCTGCCACCCGGCCCTGAGCGAGGCCTCCCAGGTCGCGCTCACCCTCCGCGCGGTCGGCGGCCTCACGACGGCCGAGATCGCGCATGCCTACGGCACCACCGAGACCACGATGGGCACCCGGATCAGCCGCGCCAAGCAGGCACTGCGGCGCGCCGGCGCCCGCTTCGAGATCCGCGACGCCGACGACGCCCTGGCCCGGACCACGGCCGTGATGCGGGTGCTCTACCTGATCTACAACGAGGGCTACACGGCCACGTCGGGTGAGCACCTCACCCGCACCGATCTGAGCTCCGAGGCGATCCGGTTGGCCCGGATGCTGCGCGCCCTCCTGCCCGCCGATCCCGAGGCGACCGGGCTCCTCGCGCTGATGCTCCTGACCGAGGCCCGCCGCCAGGCACGGACCGACCCCGAGGCAGAACTCGTCCTGCTCGCCGATCAGGACCGCTCGCGATGGGACGTCCGGCAGATCGCCGAAGGACGGGACCTGATCGAGGGTGCCTGGGCGCTGAGTCGGGTCGGTCCCTACCAGCTGCAGGCCGCGATCGCGGCCGTCCACGTGCAGTCACCGAGTGCCACGGAGACGGACTGGCCCCAGATCGCCGCGCTCTACCTCTGGCTCGAGCACCTCCAGCCCACCGCACCCGTGCGCCTGAGCCGCGTGGTCGCCGTCGGGCAGGCGTTCGGGCCGCGCCGCGGCCTCGCACTGCTCGACGAGCTCCACCGGGAGCACGCGCTCGGCGACGACCCGCTCGTCACCCACCGTGCCCACGCGGTGCGGGCGCACCTGCTCGAGCAACTCGGCGAGGTCGAGCGCGCCCGGGCGGAGTTCCGTGCCGCAGCGAACCTGACCACGAACGACATCGAACGCCGCTACCTCCAGCGCCGCGCAGAAGGAGCCGACCTGTGACCCTCAGGCCTCAGGTCCCGCTCGCCGAACGCGCACGCCGTTGCGGCCGAAGTCCCAGACACCGCCGTCGATCTGCTCACGGGCGATGTCGAGCTGTCCGGTGTGGGCGGCGTTGTCGTTGAACACATGTAGGAGCACGCCCCGGACGGTGCTCTGCCGGTAGCCGCCCCAGGCTCCCTCCGGCCACCACAGCGGCGCGGACCCGCTGGCGATGTGCTCGACGGCGGCACGCGCCTCGGCGCCGGTGGTGCGGCGCAGGTCCTCCAGGAGGGTCGCGAAGGGGACGTCCGGGTCGTTGTCCCAGGCGGTGTCCTCCTGGAAGTCCATGGGATGCCCGGCGACGACGTTGTGCAGCCAGAAGCCGGTCGAGTCGCGCACGTGCCCGACCAGGCCGGCGATGCTCCAGCCGGACGGGGCCGCCGGTGCGCGCACCTGGTCCTCCGTGAGTCCCTGCGCGGAGCCGCGGATGTGCTCGGTGGTGTGCTGGATCCAGTCGAGCAGTTCGATGGTGACGGGGTCCCGGTGCTGCGTGTTCGGTGTCATGACCGTAGGTCGGAGCCGTTCTCGGGTTTTCGACAGTCCGACGCACACGTTCCACGCAGGCGGTGCTGGCACACTTCTGGCGTGAGCACCTCAGCCGGCGATGCGGCCGCACCGGAGCCCCTCCGTCGTCGCAACGTCTGGGGCTTCGGCCTCGGCACCCTCGGGCGGGACATGGTCGCCGCGATGGTGACCCTGTTCCTGCTCGTCTACCTCACCGAGGTGGTCCAGGTGCCGAACCAGACCCTGGGCGCCATCACCGTGGTGCTCGTGCTCATGCGCCTGTTCGACGCCGTGAACGACCCGGTGATGGGGTTCATCGTCGACAACACCCGGTCCCGGTGGGGCAAGTTCAAGCCGTGGATCGCGATCGGCGCACTGGCCTGGGCGGCTGCCACGGTGCTCATGTTCTCCGACTGGGGCGTCGAGGGCACGGCGTTCGTCGTCGTGTTCGTGGGTGTCTACCTCGTCTGGGAGGTCGCCTACACGGTCAACGACATCTCCTACTACGGGATGCTGCCGTCACTGTCGCGGGATCAGGGCGAGCGGGAGCGGATCGGGGTCGTGGCCCGGGTCTGCGCGAACGTCGGTCTGTTCGCCCTGGTGGTGGCCCTGGTACCGGTGACGGCAGCGCTCGAGGGCGCGCTCGGCTCGGCGCAGCGCGCCTGGTTCGTGCTCGCCGTCGTCCTGGTCGTGGTGATGCTCGCGTTCCAGGCGATCACGCTCGTCGCGACCCGGCAGCGGGTCGCCGTCGAGACGATCTCGCCCACCCCGCTGCGGGAGCTGCTCGGCGTGATCGCCCGCAACGACCAGCTCCTCTGGGTCACCCTGGCGATGGTGGTGTTCATGACCGGGTACACGGTCACCACCAGCCTCGGGCTGTACTACTTCACCTACATCTTCGGCGACGCCGGGATGTACTCGGTGTTCGCGGCGATCCTCGGCGTCACGCAGATCCTCGGGCTCCTCGTCTTCCCGCTGGTCTCGGCGCGGCTGTCCCGGCGCCGGGTCCACCTGGTGGCCACCTCCCTCTGTGTGGCCGGCTACGCCGTGTTCCTGCTCGCGGACTCCACGATGGTGGGGATCGGCGTCGCCGGCGTGCTGCTGTTCGGAGGGCAGGCGTTCATCCAGTTGCTCATGATGATGTTCATCGCGGACTCCGTGGAGTACGGGCAGTGGAAGCTGGGCCGTCGCAACGAGTCGGTCACGTTCTCCCTGCAGCCGTTCATCTACAAGGCCTCCAGTGCACTCGGCGCGGGTGTCGTGGGGCTCACCCTCATCCTCTCCGGGGTCAACGAGGCAGACACGCCGGCCGACGTCCCCGCGGGTGGTGCGGCCCTGTTCAAGGTCGCGATGATGGGCCTGCCGATGCTCCTGGTGATCGTCAGTTGGCTGGTGCTCTCGCGCCGCTACCGCCTCGACGAGGCCACCTACGCCGGAATCGTGACCGACCTCGCGGACCGTGAGGCGGCGCTCGCGTCGAACGTCGGGCCGGACCCGACCGCCGGACCCCTCGGAGCCGCCGGAGGCCCCGATGACCCGCGTTGAGGCGCGCACCCGGCTGAAGGAGATCTACGGCCACCCGGTCGGGCGGGACGCGATCGACAAGGTACTGCTGCAACTGGGCCGCTCGAACCGGTGGGTCCGCAACCCGGTGGTGGCGAACCTGCGCCTCGGTACCGTCGCGCGGCTCGCCCGGCCCCTTCTCGGCGAGGAGTTCGCGCAGTCGCTCGTGACCGTACTGGCCGACCACGGACCGGACGACGAGACCACACCCGGCCCTGCGCCGTCGGGCCATGCAGCGGCGCAGCCGCCGTGGTGGCGCCGGGCGGTGTTCTACCAGGTCTACCCGCGCTCCTTCGCGGATTCCGACGGCGACGGCATCGGTGATCTGCGCGGCGTCACCTCCCGCCTCGATCACCTCGCCGACCTCGGCGTCGACTGCGTGTGGCTGTCCCCGATCTTCGACTCGCCGAACGAGGACATGGGCTACGACGTGCGCGACTACCGGGCGGTCATGGCCGAGATGGGCACCCTGGCCGACCTCGACGCGCTCATCGCCGGCGCTCACGAGCGCGGGATGCGGATCATCCTCGACCTCGTCGTCAACCACACGTCCGCGCAGCACCCGTGGTTCCGGGCCGCCGTCGCCGACCCGGACGGCCCCTACGGCGACTACTACCACCTGCGGCCCGGCGCCCCGGGCGAGGACGGCAGCGGGAGGCCCCCGAACAACTGGGCCTCGTTCTTCGGGGGCAGCGCGTGGCGTTGGATCCCGCAGGCGCACCGCTGGGCGCTGCACCTGTTCGCGCCCGGGCAGATGGACCTCAACTGGGACAACCCGCGGGTGCGGGCCGAGGTCGCCGAGATCGTGCGGTGGTGGCGCGGGCGCGGCATCGACGGGTTCCGGCTCGACGTCATCAACTACATCTCCAAACGAGGCGGCCTTCCGGACGGCAACGAGGCCATCGGTGCCCTCATGGGCTTCCCAGGGATCGAGCACTACTTCTTCGGGCCGCGGCTGCACTCCTACCTGCGCGAGTTGCGCACGGTCGGCTTCACCCGGTCCCCCGGCGATCCGGCGCCGCCGTCGACGGTGCGCTCGCGCCGCCCGGACGGCACCCTCGGCGACCCGGCTCCCCCGGACCCGGTCGGTGTCATGGTCGGCGAGACGCCCGGGGTCGGCGTGGAGATGTCCCGGCTGCTCAGCGGGGCCCGGCGGGGCGAGCTCGACCTGGTGTTCAACTTCGACGTGCTCGACGGCCCCGGCAAGGTTCGCTGGGACGACTACCGGTACGACCTCGGCTACCTCAAGGGGTTCTACCTGGACTATCTGGACCGCGTCGGGCCGGACGACGCGATCGCCCTGTTCCTGGACAACCACGACAACCCCCGGATGCTCTCCAAGGTGCTCGGCGCGCGCGACGCGGACCCGGTCCTGCGAGCCGCGCTCGCCAAGGCGCTCGCGACGATCCAGCTGATGCTGCCCGGTACCCCATTCCTGTTCCAGGGCCAGGAGATCGGCGCCGTCGACCAGGACTTCACCTCGGTGGCCGACCTGCGCGACGTCGAGTCCCTGAACCGGTTCGCCGAGCTGTGTGCGGAGGGGGCGAGCGAGGCCGAGGCGCTGGCCCGGGTGCTGCCCGGGGCGCGCGATCACGCCCGGGTGCCGATGCGCTGGGAACCGGGACCCCACACGGGGTTCAGCACGGGCACGCCGTGGCAGGTCGGCCGGGAGGACTCGGCCGGCTTCACGGTCGCCGAACAGTCCACGGACCCGGGCTCGGTGCTGAACTTCCATCGAGACCTGATCGGCCTGCGCCGCGCCGAACCGGCGCTGACCGACGGCGGGTTCCGCGCCCTGGCCCCCGGCTCCCGCACGTACTTCGGGTGGGTGCGGACGGCGCCCGGCACCGGGTCGGACTGGCTCATCGAGGTCAACCTCACCGACCGCACCATCAGGCGCCCGCGTGGCCTGCCGCGCGCGCGGGTGGTGCTCGCCTCCACCGGGACGGCACGGAGGGCGACGATGGCGCCCTACGAGTGCTCCGTCTCGCGGGTGTCACCCGAGCGGTGACCGCTGCGCGAGGAGTGACCGGACGTGTCAGGTCGGCTGGTTGCCGGAGATGTTGAACAGCCACCTGATGCCGAACCCGTCCACACACATCCCGAACGCGTCACCCCACGGCGCGACCGCGAGTGGCTCCGTGACCGTCCCGCTCCCGGAGAGCTTGTCCCAGTAGCCGCGCAGGGTCGCGTCGTCCTCGGGTCCGCCGGACAGGGAGACCGAGATGTTGCTGTTCGTGCCGGGGAACTCGAGCGAACTCGGGGTGTCCGCGGCCATCAGCAGGATGCCGCCGTCCCCCTCGAGCTGGCCGTGCATGATCTTCTCGGCGTCGGCCGGATCCTCGGCCGCGCCGAACTCGGCGAACGTGCTCGTCGTCAGTTCGCCCCCGAACACCGAGTGGTAGAACTCCAGCGCCGCGCGAGCGTTGTCGGAGAAGTTGAGGTACGGGTTCAGCCGGGCCATGGCACACCTCTTCCTGCGGTTCCGATCAGAGGAGACAAATGCTCCTCGTCCCGGGCCGGTTCCACAACCCGAACGCGTGCGTGCTCCACTGACCCCGAAACGCGGGTCAGACCCGCAACCATCCACACTTCGCGCCAGCGGAGCGCGCGGTCGCGTGAACGCGCGGGCGGGACGTCGGAGGCATCGGGTCCCGCGCGCTCACGCGTGGGTCGCGGCCGCCCACTGCTCGAGCTTCGCGGCCGCCGCACCCGAGTCCACGGCACCGGCGGCGACGTCGAGCTTGTCGCCCAGCCGCTCCACGATCGGCGTCGAGATCCGAGCGGAGTCACCGGCGAGCTCGAAGGAGACGAGCCCGGCCGCGGCGTTGAGGAGCACGATGTCGCGAAGCGGACCCGCGTCGCCGGCGAGCACCCCCCGGATCACGGCGGCATTCTCGTCGGGCTCGCCGCCCAGCAGGTCCTCGATGCGCGCCCGCGGGATACCGAGGTCGCGCGGGTCGAGGTCATGCTCGGTCACCGCACCTCGGGAGACCTCCCAGATGTGGCTGTGCCCCGTCGTCGTCAGCTTGTCGATGCCGTCGTCGCCGCGGTAGACGAGCGCCGTCGCGCCGCGGGTGCGGAACACGCCGACCAGCAGCGGCACGCGCGGCAGCGACGAGACCCCGACGGCGGACGCCTCCGGGCGGGCGGGGTTGCAGAGCGGGCCGAGGATGTTGAAGAGCGTCGAGATGCCGAGTTCGGCGCGCACCGGGCCCGCATGACGGAAGCCCGGGTGGAACTGGCCCGCGAACGCGAAACTGATCCCGACCTCGTTCAGTACCTCGGCGACGCGTTCGGGGGCGATCGTGATGTCGACGCCGAGGCTCGTCAGCACGTCCGAGGCACCCGACCTCGAGGACGCGCCGCGGTTGCCGTGCTTGATCACCGGCACGCCGGTTGCGGCACAGATGATCGACGCGACCGAGGAGATGTTGAACACCGCGCCGTACGGGTCGCCGCCGGTGCCGACGATGTCGAGCGCCATCGGATCGACCTCGAGCGGCAGGGCGGCCTCCAGCGCCGCATCCCGGAAGCCGACGATCTCGTCGACCGACTCCCCCTTGATCCGCAGCGCGGTCAACAGCGCGGCGATCTGCGTGGGCGCCGCCTGACCGGTCACCACCTCACGCATCGCCCAGGTGGCCTCGCCCACCGAGAGGTCGGAGCCTTCGACGAGGGTCTCGAGCAGGTACGGCCACGTGGGGGTCTCGGGCATTGCCGGATCCTATCGAACCCGTCCCGCGGCCCGGTCACGGGTCGATTCACAGGTCGATCGCGACCTCGGGGCGGACGTCCGGGCCAGTGATTGCCGTCGGGGAACACCTGCAGGCAGGACAGGAGGCCAGTCAGAGCGGCCCGGACCTCCCGACCGGTCCGCGTGGTTCGTAGGTTGCTGTCTGCGAAAGGAGCACGATCATGACCGAGCAGACTCCCTACGCCCCGCCCGCCGAGGCGCAGTTGCAGTACGTCCACCTCGAGAAGCTCTACGGGTACCTGCCCGGCCTCACCGAGTCGCTACCGACGATCTTCGGCGTGCAGCCCGAGGAGTACGCCGCGATCCTCGGCCGGTTCGATGCCCGGGCCCGCGCCGCCGCCGAGAGCCTCCTGGCCGATGCGGCCTTCGCCGACCGGGTCGCGCTGCTCCCGTTCGAGCCCGGCGCGCGTGTCCTTGCCGTGGGCGACAGCATCACCGACGATCTGCAGTCCTGGGCCGAGATCCTGCGACACGTGCTTGCACTCGGGCGGCCGGACGGCCAGCTCACCGTGGTCAACGCGGGCCTCTCGGCGCACACGTCGGCGATGATCCTGCGGCGCTGGCCCTCGATGCTGCATCCCGTTCCCGACTGGATCATCTGTGGGCTCGGCGGCAACGACGTCACCCGGATCGCCGGCGGAAAGACTCAGGTCTCCCTGGCCGAGAGCGTGGCCAATCTCCGGGAGCTGCACCGCGTGGCCGTGGAACGGACCCGGGCCCGGTGGGTCTGGCTGACCCCGGTGCCCGTCGACGAGACGCGGGCCGGTCAGCACAGGCCGTTCCAGTACGGGGCGAGCAGCTGGCGCAACTCCGACATCACGGCGCTGGCCGATGCCATGCGGTCGTTCGATGAGCCGGTCGTCGACCTCGTGCGTTCGTTCGGCGTGCCCGCCCGGTCCGACCTCCAGGGTGCGGACGGCGTCCACCCCTCACTCGCCGGAGAGCAGCAGATCGTGCGTGCCCTCGTGGATCTCCTCACTGGGCAGCGCCTCGACCCCGGCCGAACGTCGGATGCTTCCTCCCGCGATGCGTCGAGCAGCGATCCGTACGATTCTGTTCAGGATTGAGGCCGGACGCCCAGCCGCAAACCGCAAAGGAGCACCCGATGTCCAGGACGATCCTCGACATGTCCATCTCCCTCGACGGATTCATCGCCGGACCCCATGAGACGGTCGACCACGGCCTCGGCGACGGCGGCCAACGCCTCCACGACTGGGGGATGCCTCGGGACGCCAACGGCGCCTACCTGGAGGACGGGCTCGGCGACGTCGACGCCGAGATGATGGCGGCCTACGAGTCGGTGGGCGCTTCGGTCTGCGGCCGCGGCACCGTCGACCCGGCCGGCGGCTGGGGCGGCGAGGCCTACGGCGGGCCGCCGGTGTTCATCTATGCGCGCCGACCGCCGGCGCCCGGCGACCTGCGCTGGCCGAAGTTCACCTACGTCCAGACCATCGAGGAGGCGATCGGTGCGGCCAAGGAGGCCGCGGGCGACGCCTACGTGGTCGTCCAGGGCGCGGGGACGGGCCAGGCCGCCCTCACGGCCGGGCTCCTGGACGAGATCCAGCTGCACGTGGTCCCGCTGCTCCTGCGCGACGGCCGCCGGCTCTTCGACCCGCCCGGTGGTGCACCGATCGACCTGGACCTCGTCCAGGTACGGCAGGGCGTCGCACTGCACCTGCGCTACGCGATCGGCCCTCGCACCGAACGGGCGGCTTGAGGGTCGTCTGGCTACCTGCCAGGGCTGACGAACCGGTGGCAGTCGACGGCGACCGACCCGCCGGGGACGGGCGCACGGTGGACGATCGGGCCGCCGTCGTCCCATCCTTGCCGTTCGTAGAACCGACGGGCGGCAACGTTCCCCGTCGCCACCACCAGCCAGGCCCGCTCGTGGCCCGCCGCGATCACGGCTTCCTCCGCCGCCTTGAGCAGCGCCGACCCGATGCCGCCGCCGCGCGCGGCGCGGTCCAGGTACAGCTGATCCACCTGGTCGCCGTCGATCATCGCGAATCCGAGGACCGCCTCGCCTCGCACCGCGACGATCGTGTCCGCGACCTGTTCGCGCGCGCGTTCGGCGAACGAGGCCGGGGTCCGAGCCGCGACCAGCGCGGCGGGGACATGACCGAGATGGGCATCGGCCCACCCCTGCCGCCAGATGCGAGCGATGTCGCCGGCGTCGGCCGGGACCGCCTGCCGCATCTCGACGTCCAGCGGCGCGTGTGATCGCTCGCCACCCGGCTCCCCCTGTCGTGGCGCCGTCATCGCCTGGCCTCTCCGCCGACTCGTGCAGTGACGTCGACACTAGCAACGGTGGAGCGCTGCGATGTCCCGGGTCCGTCTCACACCGTCGGGAATCCGTCCCGCCAGGACGGGTATCGAGGACGCCAGCCGGCTGCCCGCGCCCTGGCATTGGAGACGGCCCGGCGCCGTGGCGCCCCGTCGGGCAGCCCGGCGACCCTCGGCACCGGCGCGCCGAGCCCGGCCGCGTACACCGGGAGCCACACGGTCCCGGGTGCCGGCTCGTCGTCGACGATGTTGTACGTCCCGTCGGGCCAGTGGAGTGCCTGCACCGTGGCTGAGACCACGTCGTCGATGTGGACGAACGGCGTGATCGCCGGGGTGGCCGGTAGTTGCCCGGCGACCACCGCGACGCCGGTCCGGCCGCCGGGCGCGTACCAGGTCCCGGCGCCGTAGAACATGCCGTAGCGCAGGACCGTGGCACGTGGGAGCCGCTGGACCAGTGCTTCCAAGACCCCGACGGCGGAGCCCGGCTCGAGTGGGTCGTCCTCCGTTGCCGTGGTGTCGCCCGGGGCGTACGCGAACGCGATGCTCTGCGCGATCATGCGGCCCACCCCGGCGGCCTCGGCGGCGGCCACGAGGTTCGCCGTCCCGTCCCGGCGCAGGCGGGCGTTGGCGTCGGTGTCGTACTCGCCCAGGTCGGTCAGCTGGTGCATGACCAGATCCGGCGCGGCGGCGGCCACGGCGTCCGCCAGGCGCGGTGCGTCGAAGACGTCGACCACGACCCCGCGCGCGCCACGCTCACGCAGGACGTCGATCCCCTCCGCGCGTCGGGTCGTCGCGGTGACGTCATGACCCGCCGCGTGCAGGGCCGGGATCAGTCTGCTTCCGACCACACCGGTGCCGCCGGCGAGGAAGATGCGCACGAAGGGACCCTTTCATGAGGTCTGGTGGTACGTCGGCAACGATCCGAGCGCCGGCCCTCGACGACGCCCGGGGCTCAGGTCCGCGGTCGAGGAGTCAGCCGAACGCTCTGCCGCTCGATGGAGTACAGGTCCGGCTGCTCCCTCGCGAACACGTCGCCGAGGGCGTCGAAGCCGTGCGCCAGGCAGTGCGCGGCTTCCTCCTCCGTGACCGGCACCAACTGCAGCCAGGTGACGTGGACGTCGGCGTCGCTGTAGGACTCGAACGAGTTCCAGAGGAACGGCGGCACCGACATCAGGTGCGGGGTGCTCGCCTGGGGGTAGCAGTTGCCGATCGCGCTCCGGTACACGGTCCCCGGCCGCACTGCGTTCGGTTCGCCGATCTGGAACGCACACGCGGCCACCGCGTCGCCGAGGAGCGTCCATCGTGAGTCGACGCCCGCCACGAACTCGACACCGATCGGTCGCCCGTCCCGCGTCCGGTACCCGGACGGGAAGAAGCTCGCGGCCACGGTCGCCCAGGCCGTCACCCCCGTCTGTGGGCAGTCGGGTACCTCGACCATGCCGATCTTCTTGGCGCCGTCCCCGCTCGCGCGTGTCATGGGCGCGGGCACCGCGGTCACACCCAGTCCGGCAGCGACCCGTGACACGACGTCGTAGGAATCAATCATCTCGCCCCCGTGATCAGTTCCGGTGATGCAGTTCCACTACGTCCAGCAGTGGGCCCAGAGGGACTCGAACCCCCGACATCCGCGGTGTAAACGCGACGCTCTAACCAACTGAGCTATAGGCCCTGGCGGGTACCAAGACTAGCAAGCGCACCCGGCCCCGGCGGTCACGGCTGCGGCCAGGCGCCGCGGGCGATCAGCACATCCCGGAGCACGTCGATGCGGTCGGCGACGATGCCGTCCACGCCGAGGTCGAACAGGGCGTTCATCGTGTCCGCGTCGTCGATGGTCCACACGTGCACCTGGAGCCCGTACCGGTGCGCGGTCGCCACGAAGGACTCGGTCACCAGCGCCCGCCCGCGGAACGTCGTCGGCACCTGCAGGCACACCACGCCGTTGCGGGCGGCCAGGGACCGGGCGGCGCCCACGCCCCACCGCAGGGACGCCGTCTCCAGCGGCGAGCCGGAGGTGGCCGCCTCCGGGTGCGTGCGCCGGACCCGCTGCAACCGGCGGTGGTCGAACGCCGCGATCAGGACCCTGTCGAACGCACGCTGCGCCTCGATCACGGCGAGCGCCGGCCCGGCCACGTCGTCCGACTTCACGTCGATGTTGAACCGAGTGGCCGGGAACTCCTCGAGCAACTCGGCGAGCGTCGGGATGGACTCGCCACCGGCGAGGGTGGCCGCGCGCAGGTCGGCGGCCGTCAGCGCATGCACGTCGACGGCGGAACCCACCACCCGGGACAGGTCCGGGTCGTGGAAGACGAAAGGGACGCCGTCGGCGCTTGCGCGCACGTCGGTCTCGACGTACGTGAAGCCGAGGTCGACGGCGTTGCGCACCGCGCGCAGGGAGTTCTCGATCCCCTCGTTCAGCTCGTACCCCGCGCCGCCCCGGTGCGCCAACGCCAGCGGCCCGGGGTGCAGGTAGGCCCCACCCGCACCGGCGGCGACCTGTCGCTGCCGCCGGGTGCTCACACGACCAGGGCGTCGAGGGCGCGCAGGTAGCCGTCCAGCGGCCGTGCCTGCCCGCGCGGGTTCAGCACGGACCAGCGCACCACGCCGTCCGCGTCGAGCAGCAGGCTGCCGCGCAGGGCGAGTCCGGACTCGGAGTCGAACACGCCGTAGGAGCGGGCGATCTGCCCGTGCGGCCAGAAGTCGCTGAGCAGGTCGAAGCCGAGCTGCTCCTGCTCGCCCCAGGCCCGCAGGGCGAACTTCGAGTCGCAGCTGATGCCGAGCAGGCGCACCCCGGCGCGCTCGAACGCACCGAGGTTGTCCCGCAGTTCGCAGAACTCGCCCGTGCAGATCCCGGAGAACGCGAACGGGAAGAACACCAGTGCCACGGGCGTGCCGCGCAGCGCGGAGAGCGTCACCGGGGTGCCGTGGGTGTCCTCGGCGGTGAAGTCCGGCGCGGGCTCCCCCGGCGCCGGCAGCGCGCTCACTTGCCGCGACCGCGGGCGGTCAGGCGGATCCCGGACCAGTGCTGTGCCGCCGAGATGGCGCTGGTGGCGTGCAGGCCCGCGGTGCTGGCGGCCTCCTCGAAGTCGGCGGGCCGCACGTGCCCGTCGCGACCTGACTTCGGCGTGAACACCCAGATCAGGCCGCCGTCCTCGAGCATCTCCTGGGCGTCGACCATGACGTCGGTGAGGTCCTGGACGTCGCCGTCGTCCTCGCGCCACCACAGGATGGCCGCGTCGGTCACGTCGTCGTAGTACTCGTCGACCAGTTCCTGCCCGGCGGCCTTCTCGAGTTCCGCCCGGAGTTCCTCGTCGACGTCATCGTCATAACCGAACTCCTGGATGACCTGCCCCCTGTCCACCCCGAACCGCGAGGTGGGCTGGTCGCCGGACGGACTGGCCACGGAACCCGCGGTCGCTTCCACGTCTGTTACTCCTTGCTATCGACTGCTGATCTGTCCCGCCGCTGCGGGGTTGATGTCCTACCCCACCGCACAGTAGGTCTCGGCGCAAGGCCGGGCGGTGACCCGATCCTATGGCGGGATCACTGTCGGTCGCGTCACATCTGTTGGTTCAGACTCCACTTAGCCAAGTGCGGCCCATAGGATCGTCAGTACCGCACCACACGTGCCCGCCTGAGACTGGGCAGATGTAACTGTGGCGCCGACCCAGGCGCCGGAGAGAAGAGAGTCGTGACGTCACGCAACGAGGCCGGACCGCTGATCAACGGCCTACTCAGCCAGGTCCCCGACATCGACCCCGAGGAGACCGACGAGTGGTTGGAGTCCCTCGACGGACTCATCGACGAACGCGGTGGCCCGCGGGCGCGCTACGTGCTGCTGAACATGCTCAAGCGGGCGCGGGAGCGGGACGTGACCGTCCCGTCCTCGATCACCACCCCGTACGTGAACACGATCGGCGTGCACGACGAGCCCTACTTCCCCGGTGACGAGGCCGTCGAGCGCCGCTACCGCTCCTACCTGCGGTGGAACTCCGCGGTGATGGTGACGCGGGCACAGCGCCCGGGCATCGCCGTCGGCGGTCACATCTCCTCCTACGCCTCCGTGGCCACCCTGTACGAGGTCGGCCTGAACCACTTCTTCCGCGGCAAGGACCACCCCGGCGGCGGCGACCAGATCTACTTCCAGGGCCACGCGGCCCCCGGCATGTACGCCCGCGCGTTCCTCGAGGGGCGCCTGTCCGAGCACCAGCTCGACGGGTTCCGCCAGGAGCTCTCGCACAACGGTGGCGGCCTCTCCTCCTACCCGCACCCGCGCAACATGCCCGACTTCTGGGAGTTCCCGACCGTCTCGATGGGCCTCGGCCCGGCGTCGGCGATCTACCAGGCGTGGGTCAACCGGTTCATGCAGTACCGCGGCATCAAGGACACCTCGCAGCAGCACGTCTGGGCGTTCCTCGGCGACGGTGAGATGGACGAGCCGGAGTCCCGCGGCATGCTGCAGCTCGCCGCGCAGCAGAACCTGGACAACCTCACCTTCGTGATCAACTGCAACCTGCAGCGCCTCGACGGTCCGGTGCGCGGCAACGGCAAGATCATCCAGGAGCTCGAGGGCTTCTTCCGGGGCGCCGGCTGGAACGTCATCAAGACCATCTGGGGTCGCGAGTGGGACCCGCTGCTGGAGGCGGACAAGGACCGCGCCCTGGTGAACCTGATGAACAACACCCCCGACGGCGACTACCAGACGTATCGCGCCGAGAACGGCGCGTTCATCCGCGAGCACTTCTTCGGGCGCGACCCACGCACCAAGGCCCTGGTGTCCAAGATGACGGACGACGACATCTGGGCGCTCAAGCGCGGCGGTCACGACTACCGCAAGCTCTACGCGGCCTACAACGCGGCGGTGAACCACACCGGTCAGCCGACCGTCATCCTGGCGCACACCATCAAGGGTTACGGCCTGGGCTCCTCGTTCGCGGCGCGCAACGCCACGCACCAGATGAAGAAGCTCAAGGAGAACGACCTCAAGCTCCTGCGCGACTCGCTGCGGATCCCGATCACGGACGCCCAGATCGAGGAAGACCCCTACCTGCCGCCGTACTACCACCCGGGCGCGGACGCCCCGGAGATCGAGTACATGATCGACCGGCGCCGTCAGCTCGGCGGGTACCTGCCCGAGCGGCGCAGCAAGTACACCGCGGTGACGCTGCCCGCGGACAAGTCCTACGAGCGGCTCGCGAAGGGCTCCGGGCAGCAGGAGGTCGCCACCACGATGGCGCTCGTCCAGCTGTTCAAGGACCTGCTCCGTGACAAGGACTTCGGCAAGCGGATCGTGCCGATCATCCCCGACGAGGCCCGCACGTTCGGCCTCGACGCGATCTTCCCGTCGCTGAAGATCTTCAACACCAACGGTCAGCACTACCTGTCCGTGGACCGCGACCTGCTGCTCTCCTACAAGGAGTCCGAGGCCGGCGGCCTGCTGCACACCGGGATCAACGAGGCCGGTTCGGCGGCCGCGTTCCAGTCCGTGGGGACGTCCTACGCCACCCACGGCGAAGTGCTGGTGCCGTTCTACTTCTACTACTCGATGTTCGGCTTCCAGCGCACCGGTGACCAGTTCTGGGCCGCCGGTGACCAGCTCACCCGTGGCTTCCTGATCGCCGCCACGGCCGGCCGGACCACGCTGACCGGTGAGGGCCTGCAGCACGCCGACGGGCACTCCCCGATCCTCGCCTCGACGAACACCGCGGTGGTCTCCTACGACCCGGCCTACGGGTACGAGATCCGGCACATCGTCAAGGACGGTCTGCAGCGGATGTACGGCGAGGGTGATCACCGCGACCCGAACGTCATGTACTACCTCACGGTCTACAACGAGCCGATGATCCAGCCGGCCGAGCCGGAGGACGTGGACGTCGACGGCATCCTGCGCGGGATCCACAAGATCGCCACGGCCGACGGCGAGGGCCCCCGGGCCCAGCTGCTCGCCTCCGGGGTCTCGGTGCCGTGGGCGCTGGAGGCCAAGGAGATCCTCGCCAACGAGTGGGGTGTGCAGGCGGACGTCTGGTCGGTGACCAGCTGGACCGAACTGCGCCGCGACGGTCTCGCCGCGGACCGGCAGGCGTTCATCGACCCGACCGGGGAGCAGCGCGAGCCCTACGTGACCGCGAAGCTGAAGGACGCCGGAGGCCCGTACATCGCCTCGACGGACTACGACTTCCAGCTGCCGGACCAGATCCGGGCGTGGGTCCCGGGCGACTACTGGACGCTCGGTGCGGACGGCTTCGGCTTCTCCGACACCCGGCCCGCGGTGCGTCGTCACTTCCTGATCGACACCCACTCGATCGTCACCCGGGCGCTGCAGGCCCTGGCCAAGCGCGGCGAGATCGACGCCTCCGCGCCGGCCCAGGCCGTGGAGCGCTACCGCCTCCTCGACGTCAACGCCGGCACCACCGGCACCGCCGGGGGCGACTCCTGACCGCCTGAGGGCCTGGCGTTCGGACGCCGATCACTGCCGCACGACGGCGGGGGTCGGCGTTCGTCGTCATCGGCACGCTGGTCGGTGGTGCTTCGCCGGACGAGGGGCGTCCGGGCCCGATGCGGCAGGATGGCCGCATGGACCTCCTCGACTCCGAACGCCGGGTGGTCGACGCGGCCGTGGCCCTGGCCGGGCGGCTCGGCGCCGACCCGAACCACACCGTGGCGGCCGCCGTGATGGACACCCGGGGGCGGATCCACACCGGTGTGAACGTCTACCATTTCACCGGTGGCCCGTGCGCCGAACTGGTCGCGCTCGGGGTCGCGGCCGCGGCCGACGCCGGCCCGCTGCTGACCATAGCCGCCGCGGGCGACGGCGGTCGGGGCGTGATCGAGCCGTGCGGCCGCTGCCGGCAGGTGCTCGTCGAGCTCCACCCGGACATCCTGGTGGCCGTGCCCGGCGCGAACGGGCCGCAGCTACGCACGCTCAACACGTTGCTGCCCGAGACCTACAACCACCGGGACGCCCGCCCCGCCCGCTTGGTGCGCTTCAACAAGCGGCACTACGACGACGTGGTGACCGGCCGCAAGACCGTCACCGTCAGACACGACGACCCGATCGCCGTCGGGCCCGCGCTCCTCGTCTTCGAGGACGACCCACCGCGGACGCTGCCGGGCGAGGTGCACTCGGTGGCCTCCTACCGGCTCGACCTGCTCCGGCCGGAGCAGGCCGGGGTCGACTCCCCCGAGGCGCTTGTGCGCCTGCGGGACGGGCTCCGCGGGCACTACCCCGACCTGACGCCGACCGCCACGGTCGAGGTGGTCCGGTTCGGTGTGCGGGCCGGCTGAGTTCGAAGCCGCCGACGGCGGTCGCTCAGGAGGTCTTCGCACTCGCCTCGGCGGCGGCGACGAAGGGTTCGAGCTCGGCGACCACGCCCGCGGTGCCCGGCCGGTCGGCCCCGTACTCGGCGAGGGCGCTCAGATGCTGGCGGGCCTCCGCCGGCCGGCCGGCGTCCAGCGCGGCCCGGATCACCTGGCGGCCTGCCTCGGCGTCCTGATCGGCCGGGGACCAGTGGCCCACGCCGAGGCCGAGCGCGTCCGCGGGCATGTGCGCCTCCCGGAGCATGCTGATCCCGGACGCGAGCGCCTTCCCGCTGGGGTCACGTTCGCAGGCGGCCCCGAGGCGGCGCATCGCCCCCTCCTTGTCATCGAGCAGGGACAGCCGGGCGAGTTCGATGAGCGGATACCAGGCGCGCGGCCGGCCGGCCAGTTCCTCGGCGAGGGCCCAGTGCGCGGTGTCCGCCGAGGAGGCCTCGATCGGTCCGGTGTCCGCGCTGAGCGGGTCCGGCTGCTCCACGTCGCTGGCCCGGCGCCGGACGAGTTCGGCCAGTTCGTTGAACGCGACGACGTCGTTGGGGTCCGCGGCGAGCTGCTCACGCAGGCGGTCCTCCTGGCCGGCGTCGGCAGGCAGCGGGGCGTGGCTGGGACGTCGCGATCCCGGCGTCGGGGCCGGGGCCGGCCGGGCGAAGAGCTCCCTGAGTCGCGTGAGGAATGACATACCGCGAGGATATCGTCCGGGCGCTCCACTGACCCGGTGAGGCGCAACGGCGGCTCCGACACCCACCCGGGTTGCACGTTCCGGCGGGGCGCCGACGCCGGCGGACGGCAGCACGAACATCGATCGGAAGGAACCCGCCATGACGCAGCAGCATCCGAGCCCACCGAGCCACCCGCCCGTCGACGCGGGCAGACTCTGGGCCGGAGGAGCCGCCACCGCGCTCGTGGCCGCCCTCATCGCGGTCGCCGGGATCGTGATCTGCCGCGGCGTGTTCGGGATCGCGATCCTCGCACCCGAGGGCGACGGAGCCTGGGGCAACGCGAGCACCTTCTGGTACGCCGGCGCGGCCGCCCTCGCGGCCCTGCTCGCCACGGCCCTCATCCACGTGCTGATCCTGACCACACCGCAACCACAGCGGTTCTTCGGCTGGGTGATCGGCCTCGCCACCGTGATCGCCGTCGTGATGCCCTTCGTCCCCGACGCCGGCCTCGACGCGAAGATCGCGACCGCAGCCATCAACGCCATCATCGGGATCGCGATCGGTTCACTCGTCCCGTCCGTCGCGCGCAGCGCGATGGCCATGGCGCTGCGCCGGCCGGGCGGAGCGCCGTCCACCGGTGGGATGCCCCCGGCGCGCTGACTCGCGGACCGTCGTTTGTGGGCTTTCCACAATCCGGGCCGTATCCTCACCTCATGAACAGCGCGGCATCCGAGCGAGGGAAGGCGACTCGCGGACCGGCGCCAGCGCGGACCAAGAGCGACACCGACGCCGCCGCCGACGCCGAGCGACCGGCCACGCAGGAGATGGTCCGCCGGCTGCGGCACGGCACGGACCTGCTCACCGCGGCCGCCATGCGCCGCCTGGACGACGAGCTGCCCTGGTACCGGGCCCTTCCGGCCGAGGACCGCTCCTGGATCGGCCTCGTCGCCCAGTCCGGGATCGCGAACTTCATCGCCTGGTACGAGAATCCCGAGCACGGCTCCTACAACGCGGCCGAGATCTTCCGGGCCGCGCCGCCGGAGCTGACCCGGTCGATCTCCCTGCAGCACACGCTCCAACTCGTGCGGATCGTCGTGGAGATCGTCGAGGAGAACACCGAGCAGCTGGCGGCGCCCGGCCATCACTCCAAGCTGCGCGAGTCGGTGCTGCTGTACTCGCGCGAGGTGGCGTTCTCGGCCGCCGAGGTCTACGCCCGCGCGGCCGAGACCCGCGGCGCCTGGGACGCGCGCCTGGAGGCTCTGGTGGTGGACTCGCTGCTCCGCGGCGACGGCGACGACTCGCTGCACTCGCGCGTGGCGGCGCTTGGTTGGGCGGGCCGCGGGAACACGCTCGTCATGGTCGGCACCACCGAGGGGGAGCTCGACGACGTGGGCACCGCGGAACTGCGCAGGGCCGCCCGGCGCACCGCCCAGGACGCGCTCGTGGGCATTCAGGGCAACCGGCTGATCGTGGTCCTCGGGGGCACCGGGAACCTACGCCTGCAGGCCGAGGAACTGCTGCCGCGGTTCGGCCCGGGCCCGGTGGTCATCGGCCCCCAGGTGCGCGAGCTGGCCGACGCCGGCCGGTCCGCGCGGGCGGCCCTGTCCGCGCTGCAGGCGGTGCCCGCCTGGCCGTCCGCACCGCGCCCGGTGCTGGCCGACGAGTTGCTCCCCGAGCGGATGCTGCTCGGGGACCCGGACGCGCACCGGACCCTGCTCGCGGACGTCTACGGCCCGCTGCTCGGGGTGGGCGGACCGCTCCTGGAGACCCTCTCGGTGTACCTGAACGAGGGTCGCTCGCTCGAGGCCACGGCACGGCTGCTGTATGTACACCCGAACACCGTGCGGTACCGGCTCAAGCGGATCGCGACCATCACCGGCTGGGACCCGGCGCAGGCCCGGGAGGGCTTCGTGCTCCAGATCGCGATCGCCGTCGGGCGCCTCGCCGAAACCGTGCCATTGTAGGAATCGCACAATCCCCCCGACGGAGCTTCGTGCGATCCGTCGCCCGCACCGGCAGGACCGCACAGGAAGAGTGGAACGGTGATCGCAGTCCTCAGCCCTGGTCAGGGCGCCCAGTCCCCCGGCATGCTCGCCCCATGGCTCGAGCTCGACGGTGTCGCCGGCTCGTTGTCCGACGAGCTCGACGGTTACGCCGACGCGATCGGGGTGGACCTGCGCACGCTGGGCACGACGGCCGACGCGGACACCATCAAGGACACCGCCGTCGCCCAACCCCTGATCGTGGCGACCTCACTGCTCGCGCTCAGTGCGCTGCAGGCCCGCACGGGTGACGTCACCGGCTGGGCAAGCGCCGCCGCCGGCCACTCCGTCGGCGAGTTCTCGGCCGTCGCCGCAGCCGGGGTCCTGCCCGCCACCGACGCGCTCCGACTGGTCGCCGTGCGCGGCGCCGCGATGGCGAAGGCCGCCGCCGCGGAGGCCACCGGGATGTCCGCCGTCGTCGGGGGCGACCCGGACGAGGTGCTGGCCGCACTCGCCGCCCATGACCTGGTCGCCGCGAACGTCAACGGTGGCGGGCAGATCGTCGCCGCCGGTGCGCTGCCCGGGCTCGCCGCCCTGGCCGACGATCCCCCGGCGAAGGCCCGTGTGATCCCGCTGGCCGTCGCCGGCGCATTCCACACCGCGTACATGGCACCCGCCGTCGAGGCCGTCGCCGCGGCGGCGGCCGCGCTCACCCCGGCCGACCCCCGACTGACCCTGCTCTCGAACGCCGACGGCGCCGCCGTCGCCTCGGGGGCAGCCGCCCTGACCGCGCTGGTCCGGCAGATCTCCTCGCCGGTGCGTTGGGACCTCTGCCAGAACACCCTGCTCGAATCCGGGGTGCAGGCGGTCATCGAACTGGCTCCCGGCGGGGTCCTGACCGGTCTCGCCCGCCGGACGATGCGCGGTGTCGAGACCCTCGCGCTGAAGTCCCCCGCCGACCTCGACGCGGCGGCAGACCTGATCGCCCGCCACCGCGGATGACCCGCCGACCCACCACGCGCCGGCCGCGACCCACCCGCGACGCGGCCACCCGACCGGACCGGCCCGAACCCGCCCGGACCACTCGACCCACCCAGGAGCCCCGATGACCAAGCCGACCCTCGCGCAGCCCACGCCCGTCCTCGGCTCCCGCATCCTCGCCGTCGGGGGTTCGCGTGGCAGTGAACTCGTCCCGAACGACGACATCGTCGGCCCGATCAACTCCTCGGACGAGTGGATCCAGCAGCGCACCGGCATCAAGACCCGGGCACGCGCCGCGAAGGGCGTGACGGTCAAGGATCTCGCCGTCGACGCCGCGCAGGACGCGCTCGCCAAGGCCGGCCTGACCGGGACGGACCTGGACGCGGTGCTGGTCTCCACGGTGACCCACTTCGAGCAGACGCCGTCGCTGGCCACCATCGTCACCGACGCCATCGGGGCCACCCCGGCGCCTGCGTATGACGTCTCCGCAGCCTGCGCGGGCTACTGCTACGGGATCGCCCAGGCGGACGCGCTGGTGCGGGCCGGGACGGCCGAGAACGTGCTCGTCATCGGCGTCGAGAAGATGAGCGACTTCATCGACCCGACCGACCGCACCATCTCCTTCCTCCTCGGTGACGGCGCCGGCGCCACGATCGTCGGCCGCTCGGACACGCCCGGGATCGGGCCGACCGTGTGGGGCAGCGACGGCTCGCAGGCGTCGGTGATCTACCAGACCCACTCCTGGCTGGACTACCGCCGCGAGGAGCTCGGCGAGCCGGTCCCGGAGACCCCGGAGACCGCCGAGGAGGTCTCCCAGATGACCACCCCGACGCTGCGTCAGCTCGGGCCGACCGTGTTCAAGTGGGTGATCTCTTCGATGCCGAACATCGCCCGCCGAGCCGTGGACGCCGCCGGGCTGCAGCTCGAGGACATCGACGTGTTCATCCCGCACCAGGCGAACATGCGGATCACCGACCAGCTCCTGAAGCTGATCAAGTTCCGCGAGGACATCGTGGTCGGCCGCGACATCGCCGACACCGGCAACACCTCCGCGGCGTCGATCCCGCTGGCCACCGAACGCCTGCTCCGCGAGGGGCAGGCGAAGAGCGGCGACATCGCCCTGCAGATCGGCTTCGGAGCCGGGCTCGCCTACGCCGCACAGGTCGTGGTCCTACCCTGAGACCTGCTCGGGCCGCCCGAACCTTTCCTCCGGCCGCCCAGCGCGCCGCGGTGGCACCGTCACCACGGCGTCGGGGACACTGTTCCCACCCCGAATGAAACCCTGAGAATGGAGCAAGCATGGCGCACAGCGAAGAGGACATCCTGGCCGGTCTGGCCGAGATCGTGAACGACGAGACGGGCCTGCCCACCGACGCGGTCCAGAAGGACAAGTCGTTCACCGATGACCTCGACATCGACTCGCTGTCGATGATGACGATCGTCACCCTGGCCGAGGAGAAGTTCGAGGTCCGCATTCCCGACGAAGAGGTGAAGAACCTCAACACCGTCGGTGACGCCGTGAGCTTCATCGCCCAGGCCCAGGCCTGAGCCTCGTCCCGACCCCGGTTGCCGCCGGGCGTGCGTGATCCGCACGCCCGGCGCGGCCACCCCCTGCTTCACAGTCTTGGAGTACGCAGATGAGCGATCAACCGAACGTAGTTGTGACCGGCCTCGGAACGACCTCACCGCTCGGTGGTGACGTCCCCACGACCTGGGCCGCCGCCCTCGCCGGCAAGTCCGGCGTGCGTACCCTCGAACAGGACTGGGTGAGCCAGTACGAGCTGCCCGTGACGTTCGCCGGCCAGCTGGCCGTACCGGCCGAGGACGTCCTGTCCCGGCCCGAGACCCGCCGGATGGACCCCAGCGCGCAGTTCGCGATGATCGCGGCGCGCGAGGCATGGGCGGACGCCGGCTCCCCCGAGCTGCCGGGTGAACGGATCGGCGCCGTGATCGCCTCCGGCATCGGCGGGGTCATCACCCTCGTCAACGCCTGGGACACCATCAGGGACCAGGGCGTGCGGCGGGTTCTCCCGCTGACCGTCCCGATGCTGATGCCGAACTCGCCCGCCGCCTACGTCTCCATCGAGGTCGGCGCCAAGGCGGGCGCCCACACGCCAGTCTCCGCGTGCGCCTCCGGCGCCGAGGCCATCGGCTACGGCCTGGAGATGATCCGCACCGGCCGCGCGGACGTGGTGGTCGCCGGCGGCACCGAGGCCGCCATCCACCCGCTGCCGATCGCGTCGTTCGCGAAGATGCAGGCCCTGTCCACCCGCAACGACGACCCGGCCGGCGCCTCGCGCCCCTACGACGTGAACCGGGACGGGTTCGTGCTCGGCGAGGGAGCCGGCGTCCTCGTGCTCGAGCGTGAGGACCACGCCATCGCCCGCGGCGCTCGGATCTACGCCCGCGTGGCCGGGCTCGGGATGACGTCCGACGCGTACGCCGTCGCGCCCCCCGACCCCACCGGCGCCGGTCAGGAGCGGGCCTTCCGGCTCGCCCTGGAGAACGCCGGGGTGCGCTCCTCCGACGTGGTGCACGTCAACGCGCACGCGACGTCCACCCCCGCCGGTGACGGCGTCGAGGCCGCGGCGATGCGCCGTGCGCTCGGCGACGACGCGGACCACGTGGCGATCTCGGCGACGAAGTCCATGACCGGGCACCTGCTCGGTGGCGCCGGCGCGCTGGAGTCGATCTTCACGATCATGGCGATCGCGGACCGCCAGGCGCCGCCCACGATCAACGTCTCCGACCCCGAGCCGGACCTGCCCATCGACCTGGTCCGGGACGTGCCGCGACCGCTGCGCGACGGTGACATCGCCGCCGTCAACAACGGTTTCGGCTTCGGCGGCCACAACGCCACCCTGGTGTTCACGAGCGCCTGAGAGACGCCTGACGGGCGCCTTCCCCGCAGGTTCCCCTGACCTGAAGTGTGGATCAGCCCGCGCCCAACCCGCACTTCGCGTCCGTGGAACGACCGCCCGGGTTCCCCTGACCTGAAATGTGGGTCAGCCCGCGCGCAACCCGCACCTCGCGTCAGTGGAACAGACACCCTCCGAGCTCCCCTGACCTGAAATGTGGGTCAACCGGCGCGCGACCCGCATCTCGCGTCAGTGGAACAGACGCCCTCCGCAGGTGCCATCTCAGCGCGACGGGTGCGATCTCAACGCCCAGGTGGGTGAGGTCAGTGCTGACGCGGGCCGCCTGCCTCAGCCGACGCGGTGCAGCCAGCGCACCGGGACACCGGCGCCGGCGTAGCGGAACGGCTCGAGCTCGTCGTCCCAGGCCTGGCCGAGGGCCAGGTCGAGCTCGTGCTTCATCCGTGCCGGTTCGTCCGCGTGCGTCATGGCGGCCCGGATGCGGTCCTCGGGGACCACGACGTTGCCGTGCACATCCACCTGGGCGTGGAAGATGCCCAGGTCCGGGGTGTGGCTCCAGCGGCCCCCGTCGGTGCCCAGGCAGGGCTCCTCGGTGACCTCGTAGCGCAGGTGGGTCCACCCACGCAGGGCGGAGGCCAGGCGGGCGCCGGTGCCCGCCGGTCCGGTCCAGGACAACTCGGCGCGGAACAGGTCGGGCGCGGCCGGCTGTGGAGTCCAGTCGAAGGACGCGCGCGCGTCCAGGACGGAGCCCGCTGCCCACTCCACGTGCGGGCACAGAGCCCGGGGTGCGGAGTGCACGAAAATGACGCCGCGGGTGCTTGCACCAGTCATTGCCATCCCCTTCCTGTTCTGTTCGAGATACGTCTTCCCCAACGATCTCGGTCAGTCACATTCAAGGAATGCACACGGCTTCCACGCCCATGATGCCCTAAGAGAGGGCGTTTGTGCACCTCACATCAATTCCCGGACCTTCCGCATCGCGCTCTTGCGCACGTCCCGGTCCAGCCGGTCGAGGTACAACTTGCCGTCCAGGTGGTCCACCTCGTGCTGCAGGCAGCGGGCCATGATGCCCTCGCCCTCGACGGTCACCGGGGCGCCGTCGAGGTCGATCCCCTCGACCTTCGCGTACGCGGCGCGCCTCGCCGGGAACCACAGGCCCGGTACCGAGAGGCAGCCCTCGTCACCGTCCTGGGCCTCCTCGGAGACCTCCACCAGCCGCGGGTTCAGCACGTAGCCGACCTCGCCGTCGAGATTCCAGGAGAACGCCCGCAGGCTGACACCGATCTGGTTCGCGGCCAGGCCGGCACGGCCCTCGGCGTCCACCGTCTCCACCAGGTCCACGACCAGGGCTCGGACCCGGTCGTCGATAGTGGTGATCTGCTCACACACTGTCCGCAGCACGGGGTCGCCGATCGTGCGGATGTCACGGAATGCCATGCCTCGATCCTTCCACGCGCAAGGGGCGCCGGGTGATCCCCAGCGCCCCTGCGACTGCGGTCTCTACTGCTCTGCCAGGACCCAGCGATAGTCCTGGGAGCTGCCGGTGAAGTCGAGCCAGTCCGACCACGTCACGGCCGCGACGTCGGTGGGCACGTCCAGGACGGCCCAGCCGGTGTAGGTCTGACCCGGCTCCATCTCCGACGGCGCCTGCTGGCTCGAGTCGAGGCAGAAGAGGCCGGAGAAGGCATTGGCCTCCAGGTCGGCGCCGGAGGCGGTCTGCGCCCCGAGCTCGAACCCGATGAATGAGTAGAAGCCGTCCTCGGTGTCGGCCAGAGCCGGCAACGTCGTGAACTCGAACTCCAGGCCGAGGTACTGCCCGGCCTCAGGCTCGGAGCACAGGACCGAACTCCCACCCGGCTGCCAGCCCGTCTGCGCCTGCAGCAGCCGCACCTCGACGACCGGGACACCATTCTCCGCCACGATGGCGGGGTCGGAGCCGGTGAGGTTCACGTAGTCGCCGGTCGGCGGGGCCACCGTGGTGGTGTCCGTCGGCTCATCCGTCGGCTCGTCGGTCGGCTCGTCCGTGGTGGCGTCGTCCGTCGGCTCGTCCGTTGGCGGCGCAGTGGTGACGGTCGGCGTCGGCGTGCCACCGGTGCTCCCGCCATCGCCGGTGATGGCGCGGATCGCGAAGAATGCGACCAGTGCGATCACGACGACGGCCACGATGATCCCGATGATCAGCGGCGTCTTGTTGCTCCCGCCACCGCCCGGGGCGCCGGGTCCGGCCGGGCCGCCGTAGCCCCCGGCCATGCCGTAGGGCGAGTTGCCGCCCTGGTCGAGGCCGGTCGTGGGCGCGTAGTTGTACATGCTGTTCGACGGCGGTTGGCCGCCGGTCTGGCCGCCGTAGCCCGCGGCCCCGGCCGCCTGGCCGTACTGGTCGTAGCCCTGCGGAGCCGAGGCCTGGCCGTACTGACCGGCCGACTGGTCATAACCCTGCGGAGCCGAACCCTGACCGTACTGACCGGCCGACTGGTCATAACCCTGCGGAGCCGAACCCTGACCGTACTGGCCCGCCGACTGGTCATAACCCTGCGGAGCCGAACCCTGGCCGTACTGACCGGCCGACTGGTCATAACCCTGCGGAGCCGAACCCTGACCGTACTGGCCCGCCGCCTGGTCATAACCCTGCGGAGCCGAACCCTGACCGTACTGACCGGCCGACTGGTCATAACCCGGCGCGGATGCCTGGCCGTACTGCCCCGGCTGCTGGCCACCACCCGGACCGTACTGATCCTGCGACTGGCCGAACTCCTGCGTGGGCGACTGGCCGAACGCCTGCGTCTGTGGGTCACCGTAGGACGGCTGCGGCGGGCCGAACTGGGACGCGGCCGCGCCACCGACGGCACCCGCGGCGGCAGCGCCACCGTAGGAGGGATCCTGCTGTTGCTCGCCCTGGCCGCCGCTCGCGCCACCGTAGGTCGGCGCACCGCTCGCGCCACCGTAGGTCGGCGCACCGCTCGCGGCGCCGAACCCGTCAGCTGGCTGAACCGGCTGCTCGGGTTGTGCGGGGCTCGCGGCGTGCGCACCCGGGGTGAACAACGTGGTCGGCTCGTCGCTGGCGGGCAGCGGGCCGGCCCCGGCGCCTGCCTCGCCGAAGCGCGGTGTCGCGTCTCCGCCGAAACGCGGCGCCTCGTCCGAACCTGAGGCAGCCACCCCCTGCGACGCGGAGTCGGCCGACCCCATGGCCGCCGCGGACCCCATCGAGTCCGAGCCCGCCGCCGAGTCGGAGCCCGCCAACGAGCCCGAGCCTGCCAGCGAGTCGGAGCCCGCCGTCGAGTCCGAGCCGACGCCGCTCGTGGTGTCCGAGCCGGAGATCGCGTCGCCGGTCGGCATCGCGGACCGCACGACGGTCGCGTCGGAGTCCGGGAAACCGCCCATGGCGTCCGAACCAGCACCGGAGTCCGCTGTCATCGCGTCCGAACCGGAGTCCGAGCCCGTCGAATCCGAGCCCATCGAACCCGAGCCGCCCATGGCATCCGAGCCGGACACCGCGTCCGACCCGGACGTGGCGGCGGCATCGCTCACGGCTGCAGCATCCGTCGCAGCGGCGGCGGGCGGAGCACCGGTGGCCTCGTCCAACCAGAACTGCCAACCCTCGGGCGCCGGCCCCCAGGACGCGTCCGGCTGCCATCCCGGCGGAGGGGTCCAGCCCTCCGGCGGCGTCGGCCAGCCAGGAGGCGAGTTGTAGCGATATGCCATGCCGTTCCCCTCAGAGTCCGAGCACGCCCCAGCGCCTCGGTCGATTCGATTTTCCGGCCCAGTCTAGGGGTATCGGCCCAGGTGGCGCCGGGACAACGCGATGGGCACGTCTGCCCCTCACATGTTGCGTCGGTACTCCCCGCCGACCAGGTACAGCGCGTGGGTGATCTGCCCCAGCGAGTGCGTCCTGACGGCGGACATGAGCGCCTCGAACAGGTTCCCACCGTCGCGCGCGACAGCCTGCAGGTCCGCGAGCGCAGCCGGTGCGAGCCCGTTCCGCTCCGCGCACCAGCGCGCGACCTCGGCGATCTGCTGATCCTTCTCGTCGGTGGTGCTGCGGATCAGGTCGATCTTCGTGGCGATCCGGCCCGGATCGTCCCGGGGCAGGAAGGTGTTCACCCCGACGATCGGCAGCGACCCGTCATGCTTGCGCGTCTCGTACAGCAACGACTCGTCCTGGATCCGGCCCCGCTGGTACATCGTCTCCATCGCGCCGAGCACCCCGCCACGGTCGCTGATCGCCTCGAACTCGGCGTACACGGCCTCCTCCACGAGGTCGGTGAGCTCACCGATGATGAAGCTTCCCTGCCACGGGTTCTCGGTCCGGTTCAGCCCGAGCTCGGCGTTGATGATCATCTGGATCGCCACGGCCCGGCGCACGCTCTCCTCGGTGGGGGTGGTGACGGCCTCGTCGTAGGCGTTCGTGTGCAGGCTGTTGCAGTTGTCGAAGATCGCGTAGAGCGCCTGCAGGGTGGTGCGGATGTCGTTGAACTGCACCTCCTGGGCGTGCAGCGACCGGCCCGACGTCTGCACGTGGTACTTCAGCATCTGGCTACGCGGGCCGGCACCGTAGTTGTCCCGCATCGCCCGCGCCCAGATCCGCCGCGCCACCCGCCCGATCACCGCGTACTCGGGGTCCATCCCGTTGGAGAAGAAGAACGACAGGTGCGGCGCGACCTCGTCGATGCTCATCCCGCGGGCCAGGTAGTACTCGACGATCGTGAACCCGTTCGCGAGCGTGAACGCGAGCTGCGTGATCGGGTTCGCCCCGGCCTCGGCGATGTGATAGCCGGAGATCGAGACCGAGTAGAAGTTCCGCACCCCGGAGTCGATGAAGTACTGCTGGATGTCCCCCATCATCCGCAGGCCGAACTCCGTGCTGAAGATGCACGTGTTCTGGGCCTGGTCCTCCTTGAGGATGTCCGCCTGCACGGTGCCACGCACCGCCGCGAGCGTCCGGCTGCGGATCCGCGCGTAGGTGTCGGCGTCGACGAGCTGGTCGCCGGTCACCCCGAGCAGCGCGAGACCGAGACCGTCGTGCCCGGGCGGAAGGTCGCCGGCGTATGACGGCACGGCCCCCTCCGCCGACTCTGCCCGCAGCTGCTCGAGGCGAGCCTGTGCACCCGCCCAGCGATCGCCGTCGGCCCTCAGGTAGGTCTCCACCTGCTGATCGATCGCCGCGTTGAAGAACATGGCGAGGATGATCGGCGCGGGCCCGTTGATCGTCATCGAGACCGACGTCGTCGGCGCGCACAGGTCGAAGCCGGAGTAGAGCTTCTTCATGTCGTCCAGGGTCGGCACGTTCACGCCGGAGTTGCCGACCTTGCCGTAGATGTCAGGGCGGGTGGCCGGGTCCTCCCCGTACAGGGTCACCGAGTCGAACGCCGTGGACAGCCGCGCGACCTCCTGCCCCGCACTGAGGTAGTGGAACCGCCGGTTCGTGCGCTCCGGGGTGCCCTCCCCCGCGAACATCCGGGTCGGGTCCTCGCCGGTGCGGCGGTACGGGTACACGCCGCCGGTGTACGGGAACGCGCCGGGCAGGTTCTCGTGGTGCAGGAACGCGAGCAGGTCCCCCCAGCCGCGGTAGGTCGGCGCGGCCACCTTCGGGATCCGGGTGCCGGACAGCGACGTCGAGTGGTTCGCCACCTCGAGATCCTTGCCGCGGACGCGGTAGGTGCCGGCGTCCCCGGTGATCGCGGCAAGCCGCCCCGGCCAGCCGCGCAGGAGTTCGCGGGAGTCCTCGCCGAGCCGCCCGACGGCGGAGGTGTAGGCCCGGCGCAGCGCGAGCAGGGTCGGGTCGGGCGAGTGCCCGACGGCGTCCCCGCCCTCCGTCGCGAGGGTCGCGTCGGCCCGTGGCTGCGGCGCATGCCCGACGGCGTCCACGCCGTCCGCGGCGATGGTCGCGTCGGTCCGTGGTTGCGGCGCCCGCCCGACGGCGGTGCCGCCTCCCGTGGCGGCCTCGCCGAGGTCGACGCTGCGGTAGGGCGCGAGGGCCTCCGGCAGCGCCGGGTCGCCGAGGTCACGCAGGGTGCGCCAGTAGGACTGCGCCGCGTCAGCGGTCTCCACGTCGGCCGCGACCCGGTCCCGCAGGCCGCGGCCGGCCTCGGCGATCTCGGCCAGGTAGCGCACCCGCGCCCCCGGGATGAGCGCCGCGGAGCGGGGCTCGGCGCCCGCGCTCGCACCGCCGGGGTGAGCGTCCCACTCGAGGCGGGCTGCGCCGTCGGCGGCCTCGACCTGCGCGGCGAGCATCGCCCGCAGCCGCTCGAAGACCGCGGTGACCCCGGGATCGTTGAACTGGCTCGCGATCGTGGGCAGCACCGGGACCTGCTCGGCCGGGACGTCGAACGCGACGCGGTTGCGCCGCCACTGCTTGCGGATGTCGCGCAGCGCGTCCGGGGCGCCGCGGCGGTCGTACTTGTTCAGCACGATCAGGTCCGCGTAGTCGACCATGTCGATCTTCTCGAGCTGGCTGGCGGCGCCGTAGTCGCTGGTCATCACGTAGACAGGGAGGTCCACGAGTTCCACGATCGCCGAGTCGGACTGCCCGATGCCCGCGGTCTCGACGATGACGAGGTCGAAGCCCGCGGCCTTGAGCAGTGCGATGCAGTCCCCGAGCATCGCGGCGATCGAGGTGTGCTGGCTGCGGGTGGCGATCGAGCGCAGGTGGATCGACCTGCTGCGCAGGGCGTTCATCCGGATCCGGTCGCCGAGCAGCGCGCCGCCGGTGCGGCGGCGGGTGGGATCGACCGAGAGCACCGCGATATGGATGTCTTCGAAGGCGGCGAGGAAGCGGATCAGGAGCTCGTCGATCACGGAGGACTTGCCGGCGCCGCCGGTTCCTGTGACGCCGACGACGGGCACGGCGCGACCGGCCGCGGCCGCGGCCCACTCGGCGCGGGCGGCTGCCAGGTCCGCCTCCGCGAGCACCCCGTCCTCGATGGCGCTGATCGTGCGCGCGAGGGAGACGTCGTCGCCGACGGACGGGACGCCGTCGGGCATCGACGAGGGGCGGCGCGCGGCGCCGGCGCGGGCGATGACGTCGTCGATCATGCCCTGCAGACCCAGCTGCATGCCGTCGTCGGGGTGGTAGATCCGCTCGACGCCGTACGCCTCGAGCTCGGCGATCTCCGCCGGGGTGATGGTGCCGCCGCCCCCACCGAAGACGCGCACGTGGCCGGCGCCGGCCTCCCGGAGGCGGTCGACGAGGTAGCGGAAGTACTCCAGGTGCCCGCCCTGGTAGGAGGAGATCGCGATCGCGTCCGCGTCCTCGGCGAGCGCGGCGCGGACCACGTCATCGACCGATCGGTTGTGGCCCAGGTGGACCACCTCGGCGCCGCTGGCCTGGATCAGGCGACGCATGATGTTGATCGCGGCATCGTGGCCGTCGAAGAGGCTGGCGGCGGTGACGAACCGGAGCGGGCTCGCGGCACCCGCGCCCGTTTCCCCGCGGACACGGTCGGTCGACACGCTCATCTGGCTCCCTCCACACGACGCCGGGCGGATCTTGTGATCGTAACCCGCCAACTCGGTCGCCACAGGGCGGGACGCGGACGCGCCGATGCGACACAATGGCCACCAGCACTCGCCGGAGACCAAAAGGGGAATCGACCGTGACCAACCCACCTGCCAGCCCGTACGGACCGCCCGACCCGCAGCAGGGCGGCTACGGTCAGCAGGGCGGCTACGGCCAGCAGGGCGGCTACGGCCAACAGCCCGGCTACGGACAACAGCCGGGTGGCGGCTACGGCCAGCCCGGTGGCGCAGGCGATTACGGCCAGGGTGGCGGCTACGGCCAGCCCGGCTACGGACAGCAGCCCGGGGGCTACGGACAACCGAGCGGCGCCCCGGCCGTACCGCCGGGACCGGGCCAGTACGGCGCGAACCAGGTCGGCGGGAACCAGTTCGGCGCGAACCAGTACGGCACGCCGTTCGGGCAGACCCCCTACGGGCTCCCGCCCGAGAAGCCCGGGTCCGTGAAGGCGGCCGCGATCATGAGCTGGATCGGCGGCGGCCTCGGGGTCCTGCTCGGCCTGCTCATCGCGATCGCCGGTGGGGCCCTGGCCAACGACCCGGAGTTCGCCGACATGCTGCCGGGCAGCGCCACCGGATTCATCGTGGGACTCGGTCTGCTCGTCGTCGTGTGGTGCATTGCTGTGATCGTCCTCGCCGTCCTGATGTCGCGCGGGAAGAAGGGCGCGGCGATCGGCCTGGCCGTGATGGGCGGGCTCTACGTCGTGCTCAGCATCGCCTCGGTCGCGACCGGCGACGGTGGCGCCCAGCTCGGGCTCGGCGTCATCTGGGTCATCGCGGCGTCCGCCCTCGCGATCGTGAACTCCTCCCGGACCTGGTACGACCAGCAGGCAGGCATCCGCTAGCCGGTCGTATCGGCGACGGCGTCGGCGGTCCGAGGACTGCGCTGCGCCCCGATCGTGGTCCCGGTGACCGCGCCGCCGCCTCGCTCCCCCTGCCCGGTCATGACGATCGGACAGGGGGAGCTGTCACATCCGCAGCCGGTGTCCGGTCCTTGCTGATGCGTGGGCCGGAGCAGGGGCCGAGTCGCAGGTAGGGACGAGAACCACCGGGTTTCACCGGGGCGGGCGTGAGGCCGCCATGCCGGAAGCAGAGAGCGACTGGACCCGCTCGTCGTCCCCTCCCGCCCGCGCGAGCGTCGCCGGACCATGCGAACGAGTCATTTGTGCGGCGCAACGCGGCGGTCCGGTGGTGGTGCGTCTGTCCGTGCGCAGGAGGGTGGTCGCCGTCGTGGAACTACAGGACCTCGTCGGTGACCAGGACGTCCTGTCAGGGATCAACCGAAGCAACCGTCAAGCATCAACCGAAGTCACAGATGACGAGTGCCCCAGGTGGGGCTTGAACCCACGACCGACGGATTATGAGTCCGCTGCTCTGACCGGCTGAGCTACTGGGGCCGACGGCGCACCAGCCTATCGGCCCGCGCGGTGGGTTAGCGTCAGGGGTATGGCTCGATCACGCGAATCCTTGCCCACTGCGGCCGCCGAGAAGCTGCCCCCCGGGGTGCGCCCCCTGCTGGTCCAGACGCTCGACGGCGGAGGTTGGGCCGTGCTCGCGCGCGGAAGCGTGTTCGTGGTCACCGAGGACGACCTGGTGCTGAACCGGCCCTGGTCCGAGGTGGACCACGGCGACTGGGACGGCGAGACCCTGACGATGACGCTCACCTGGGTGGATGGCGCCGCGCCGACCGAGCTGACCCTGACCGAGGGGGCACCGGCGAGGTTCCCGCTGCTGATCCGCGAGCAGGTGGAGCACTCCCTGGTCCAGGTCATCACCGAGAAGGCGCCCGGTGGCGGCCAGCTGCGGGCCGCCGTCAGGCGTGGGCCGGACGGCGAGTTGTTCTCCCAGGTGACCGCGTCCGGCAAGGTGCGCGGCGGGCCGGCCCTGGAGGCTCAGATCGCCGACCTCGAGCGGCGGATCCGCTCCGACGTCGGGCTCCAGCCCTGAGGTCACGCACGGCGACCGGCGGGCCGGAGCACCCCGCCGGGACTGTTAGTATTCTCAGCGCGATCCCTCGTAGCTCAATTGGCAGAGCATCCGACTGTTAATCGGACGGTTACTGGTTCGAGTCCAGTCGAGGGAGCCAGCGCAAGGCCCGGAATCCACGAGATTCCGGGCCTTCTCTCATTGGGGCCGGCACCGCGGCACGACCGGCCCGAACCGGAGCCCTGTCCCGCGACCGGGCTTCGCACGATCCGGTCGCGCGGCCGGTGTCCGGTGTTGCCGAGCTGGGGTGCGCAGGGGGCGGGAACGAGCGTGATCCTCGCCACATACCGACCGAGCCGCTCGTGATCGCGTGCCTCGGACACGCCGCAGGGCGTGACCCCCGGGTGGGAGTCACGCCCTGCGTGGTTCGGTCGAGGCAGGCCTACCTCGCGGCGCCTGCTCCGATCACGGAGCCGCCTCGAAATAGAGGGTGTTACCCGCCTCGTCGATGAAGCCCCACTGGCCCTGGCCGTCGTCGTCAGCCGGGATCTCCAGACCCCAGTTGCCCGAAGCGGATGCGCCCGGTGCCACGTCGTCGAGCTGGAAGGCGTCATCGGGCACGACCGCGAGCGTGCTCTCGTAGATCTCGCCGTCGGTGGCCAGGTAGCCGATCCCGATGCTGTTGTACAGGTTCAGCGCCGCGGCGCCGTTGTTCATCCCGGTCACCCGGATCATCGCGTAACGGAAGCCGTCCGGCGCTGGGTCCGAGCCCTCACCGGCGACCAGGTCGTTCGCGTCCGGGACGAAGTCGCTCAGCGAGAGCGACCAGTCACCGAGCGTGCCGGTCTCCCCGAACGGGACGATGTCACCGGAGGCCGACGGCATGTCCGTCGGGTCCTCGGTCGGCTCGTCCGTGGTGGGGTCGTCCGTCGGTGCGTCGGTCGTCGGCTCCTCGGTCGTTGGGGCCTCGCTGGTGGTCGTGGGAGATCCGGTCGGGTCCTCGCCGCCATCCCCGCGGGTCGCGACGTACACGCCGACGGCGATCAGGGCGATGATCACGACCGCGGCCACCCAGGTGTACCACTGGGCGTACCAGGGCTTGGGGCCCTGCGGGGGTTGGCCACCCCCGTAGCCACCGCCGCCGGGACCATAGCCCGGCTGCTGACCGTACCCCGGCTGCTGTCCGTAGCCGGGTTGCTGCTGGCCGTAGCCGCCGCTGGACTGGCCGTAGCCGCCCGCACCCGCGTCGGGCTGCTGACCGTACCCCGGCTGCCCGTAGCCCGGTTGCTGCGCGCCCGGCTGCTGCCCGTAGCCCGGCTGCTGTCCGCCCGGCTGCTGTCCATAGCCAGGCTGCTGCCCGCCGGGTTGCTGTCCGTAGCCGGGCTGCTGCCCGTAATCCGGTTGGCCCATCGCCTGTGCTCCCATCGCTTGTTGCGGCCCTGCGCCGGCTTGGTCCGGCGGGGGTGTCGGTTGCCCGTATCCGGGCTGGCCCGGTGGCGTCTGCTGCCCGTGACCGGGCTGGGAGCCGGCGCCGTACGAACTCGGGTTGTACAGCGTGGTCTCCTCGAACGCCTCCGGCGGGAGTGACGACTGCGCGTCCCCCGGTGACGTTCCACCGATCGACTCCGTCGGCGGTTCACCGTTCCCTGCCGGGTCGGTGGAGCCGCCCTGTCCCTGCGGCGGGTTCTCACTCATGGCTCAGAACCCTAGGCCACCTGCCTGGGAGCCGCAGTACAGCGCACGGGCAGACCTACCCGTCCGGCCGGGGCCGCCGCCTACGGCGTCGACCGCCGTCAGGCGTCGGTGAGCAGGGAACGACGGCGTTCCTCCAGTTCGAGCAGTCGGCCGAAGGTCGCCGCGTACGCCTCGTCCGCCGGGTCCATCCGCTGCAGCCGGCCCTTCGCATCGGCGATCTCCCGGGTGACGCCCAGGCGCAGCAGCGCCACCAGGACCCCACGCGCGTAGCCGCCGAGGGCCTCGGGTCGGTCCTCGGGCAGCGGGGCGACCGCGAGCTCGGTGACGAGCACTCCGACGGGGCCGATCGCGGCCTCGCGGACCTGCTCGTTCCACGCCGCCGCCGCCCGGGAGTTGGCCTCGCCGCCGGCACCACGCGCCGAGGCGTCCCCGGCGAGCTCACCGAACGCGCGCACTCCCCCGGCAGCACGGATCGCGTCGTGCACCGCACGGTGGGCGGGCACCACGAAGGTGTCCGCGCCGAGGTCGTCGAAGGACGTGGCCAGCGCGAACTGCGGGAGCTGGAGGACGACCTCGAGGACCTGCCGCTCCAGGCGGGCCACCGGGTCGTCCCGGTGGGAGGCACCGAACCCGGAATCCGAGCCGCCGTACCCACCTGAGGTGTCCTGGCCCCGCTGACCGCCCGAGTCCCGCTGCCCGTTCGAGGAGCTGCCGCCGTAGCCGTTGCGACCGCTCTGGGAGCTGCCATACCCGTCGCGGCCGTTCTGACCGCCACGACCGCCGACCGGCCCGCCCTGGCCACCGCGCCCGCCCGCGGCGCCGTCCACCCCGGGCCGCCCAGGTGTCGACGGTGCCGGTGGAGGGTTTCGGGCCGTCCTGGTCACGTCGCGACGCACCGAGGCCTCGTCCATGCCGAGCCAGCCGGCGAGCTCGCGGGCGTACTCGCCGCGCAGGGCGTGGTCGCGGATCCGGGCGACCACCGGAACCCCGGCGCGCAGCCCGGCGACGCGGCCCTCGGCGGTGTCCAGGTCGACCTGGCGCAGCACGGACCGGATCGCGAACTCGAACAGCGGCTCGCGTCCGCCGACCAGTTCCCGGACCGCCGCGTCGCCACGCTGTTGCCGCAGGTCGCAGGGGTCCATCCCGTTCGGTTCCACGGCCACGAACGTCTGGGATGCGAACTGCTGGTCCTCGGAGAACGCCCGCAGTGCCGCCTTCTGTCCGGCGGCGTCGCCGTCGAAGGTGAAGATCACCTCACCGCCGCGCGCACCGCCGGTCGCGAGCATCACGCCGGCCGCGGCGTCCGCGGTGTCCCCGAGCAGGCGACGCACGATCCGGATGTGGTCGGTGCCGAACGCGGTACCACAGGTGGCCACCGCCGTCGGCACGCCCGCCAGGTGCATCGCCATCACGTCGGTGTAGCCCTCGACGACGACCACCTGCTTGGACTTGGCGATCTCCCGCTTCGCCAGGTCGATCCCGTACAACACCTGGGACTTCTTGTAGATGGTGGTCTCGGGGGTGTTCAGGTACTTCGGGCCGGGGTCGTCCTCATAGAGCTTCCGGGCGCCGAACCCGACGACGTCCCCGGACAGGTCCCGGATCGGCCACATGAGGCGGCCCCGGAACCGGTCGTAGGAGCCGCGGTTGCCCTGGGACAGCAGACCCGACGCGGTCAGTTCCGCCTCGGTGAAGTGCTTGCCGCGCAGGTGCCGGGTCAGGTTGTCCCAGCCCTTTGGGGCATAGCCGACCCCGAACGTGGCCGCGGCGGTCCTGTCGAACCCACGCTCGGCCAGGAACGCACGGCCCATGTCCGCCTCCGGCGTCGCCAACTGCTCGACGAAGTACTCCGCCGCGACGCGGTGCGCCTCGATCAGTCGCTGGCGCCGACCCGGCTGTTCCCGTGGACGGTTCGCGCCGCCGTCGTCCTCGTACCGCAGTTGCAGCCCGACCCGGCCGGCGAGGTGCTCGACGGCCTCGGTGAACGTCAGGTGGTCGATCTTCTGCACGAACGAGATGACGTCCCCGCCCTCGTCGCAGCCGAAGCAGTGCCACAGGCCCAGCTGCGGGCGCACGTGGAACGAGGGGGTTCGCTCATCGTGGAACGGGCACAGGCCCTTCATCGACCCGACGCCGGCGCCGCGAAGCGTCACGTGCTGGCCGACGATCTCCTCGATCCGGGCCCGTTCGCGGACGGCGGCGATGTCCTCGCGTCGGATCAGGCCTGCCATGGGCCGAGTGTAAGCCGGATCCGAGCCGGAACCGGCGCGGCGACGGAGGCTCAGATCTCGGTGCCCGCATCCGGGCCGCACAACTGCGCGTGCCACTGCAGGGCGGACAGGTCCGTGAGCGAGGCGACCTGGTCGATGACCACCCGCAGCCGGATGTCGTCATCGGTGGCCTCGGACCAGTCCTCGGCGAAGATCTCGGCGAGGGCGAGCTCGGCGCGGTCGTAGAGCACGGCGACCAGGTCGGTGAGGATGAGCCGCTGCCGGCGGAACACCGGGTCGTCCTCGCGGGGTGCCATCACGAACGCGGCCGCGACGCCCTTGAGCACGGTGATCTCGGCGAGGACGTGATCGGGCACGATGAGGTTGCCGTCGTAGCGGATCAGCGGACCATCGCCGTAGGTGGCCCGGGTGGCCCGGGCGGAGGAGTCGCAGAACCGGCCGATGAGCTGGCTGGTCATGTCCTTAAGCGCGGCCAGCCCGCGGCGTGTGCCGTCGTACCGGTGCACCCAGTAGTCCAGCGCACTGAGCTCGTCCATCGCCGTGACCAGGACCTCGTCGGACAGCGCCGGGGCGTACCAGTCCCGGATCTGGGCGATGATCCGCTCGCGTGCCTCGTCCTCGGCCACCCGGCGCAGGTCCACCCGGCCGGAGAACACCGCGTCCTCGACGTCGTGCACGGAGTAGGAGATGTCGTCGGCGAGGTCCATGACCTGCGACTCGATGCAGCGGACCCCATCAGGGGCGCCCTCCCGCAGCCAGGCGAAGACGGGGGCGTCATCGACGTAGACGCCGAACTTGCCCGACGGCGTCCCGTCCGCCCTCGGTGGTGCGTCAGCCGCCGACCAGGGGTACTTCGTGGCCGCGTCGAGGCTGGCGCGGGTCAGGTTCAGACCCACGCCCACGCCGTCGGGCGTGAACACCTTCGGCTCGAGCCGGGTGAGCAACCGCAGGGTCTGCGCGTTGCCCTCGAACCCGCCGATGCCGGCAGCGACCTGTGCCAGGGCGACCTCGCCGTTGTGCCCGAACGGCGGGTGCCCGAGGTCGTGCGCGAGGCACGCGGTGTCCACCACGTCCGGGTCGCAGCCGAGGGACTTCCCGAGTTCCCGTCCCACCTGCGCCACCTCGAGCGAGTGCGTCAGGCGGGTCCGAGCGAAGTCGTCCGTGCCGGGCCCGAGGACCTGCGTCTTGGCTCCGAGCCGGCGCAGCGCGGAGGAGTGCACCACCCGCGCGCGGTCCCGCTCGAAGGGGGTGCGGGCGGCGGATTTGCCCGGCTCGGCGAGCCAGCGGTCGGTGTCCGCGGCGTCGTAGCCTCCGACGAGGCGCTGGGGTTGGACCGGCACGGCCTCAGACTACTTGCGAACGGCGATCGGGCCCGCAACGGCTGGGGAGATCGCGCCGATTTCCCTCCGGGCGCGGCCGGGATGACAATGGCCGGATGTTGATCGAGGACACGCCCGACGTTCGTACCACCCTCATCCATCGGGCCGACTCCCCGGGCGGCCAGTGGTGGCGCAGCGCGGTGATCTACCAGGTGTATCCGCGGTCGTTCGCGGACTCGGGCGGCGACGGGATCGGCGACCTGCCCGGCGTCACCGCGCGCCTGGGCCACCTCAGCAGGCTCGGCGTCGACGCCGTCTGGCTCTCGCCCTTCTACACCTCCCCCCAGCACGACGCGGGCTACGACGTCGCCGACTACCGGCAGGTGGACCCGCTGTTCGGGACCCTCGAGGACGCGGACGCCCTCCTCGCGCGGGCGCGGACCCTCGGCCTGCGGGTGCTCGTGGACCTGGTGCCGAACCACACCTCGGACGAGCACGCGTGGTTCCGGGCGGCGCTGCCCGCACCGGCCGGGTCCGGGGAGCGGGCGCGCTACATCTTCCGCGACGGCCGCGGGCCCGACGGTGCCGAGGCACCGAACAACTGGCGCAGCGTGTTCGGCGGACCGGCCTGGACTCGCGTCACCGATGCCGACGGCACCCCCGGGCAGTGGTACCTGCACCTGTTCGACGTCCACCAGCCGGATCTGAACTGGGAGAACGAGGAGGTCCGGGCGGAGTTCGAGGCGATCCTGCGGTTCTGGCTCGACCGGGGCGTGGACGGCTTCCGCGTCGACGTGGCGCACGGGCTGGTCAAGGACCAGGGCTTCGAGGACTGGGCCGGGCACGCCGAGATGATCGCCGGCGACGACGCGGGTGCAGAGGGCGTCGGCCCGGCCCCGATGTGGGACCAGCCGGGGGTGCACGAGATCTACCGGCGCTGGCACCAGGTGCTCGCCTCCTACGACGGTGACCGCGCGCTGGTGGCCGAGGCGTGGGCGGACACCGACGAGGCGATGGCCCGCTACATCCGCCCGGACGAGATGCACCAGGCGTTCAACTTCGACTTCCTGTGCACGCAGTGGTCCGCGCCCGCCCTGAAGCACTCCATCACCGAGGGCCTGGCGGCGTGCGACTCGGTCGGCGCGCCGACCACCTGGGTGCTCTCCAACCACGACGTCGTGCGAGCCACCACCCGGCTCGGCCTGCCGACCACGGGCAAGGGTCCGAACGGGATCGGCGCCGACGACCCGCAACCGGACGCCGAGCTGGGCGCCCGCCGGGCCCGCGCCGCCGCCCTGCTGATGCTCGCTCTGCCGGGCTCGGCCTACATCTACCAGGGCGAGGAGCTCGGCCTGCCCGAGCACACCGCCCTGCCGGACGACGCCCGCCAGGACCCGGCGTACTGGCGGTCGGGGTACACCGAGAAGGGCCGGGACGGCTGTCGCGTGCCGCTGCCGTGGGAGGCCGACGCCCCGGCGTTCGGGTTCTCCCCCACGGGCGCCTCCTGGTTGCCGCAGCCGACGGCGTGGGCCGCGTTCGCGCTCGACGCACAGAAGGGCGTGGCCGGCTCGAGCTACGAGCTGTTCCGCAAGGCACTGCGGCTGCGCCGTGAGTTCGACCTCGGCACCGGGTCGCTGGCCTGGGTGGAGGGCTCGTGGGGGCCTGAGCAGGGCCTGCTGGTGTTCACGAACCGCCAGGTCATCGTGGCGGTCAACATCAGCGACGGCCCGATCCCACTGCCGGACGGGCTCGACGTGATCCTCGCCAGCGGTGAGCTCCGCGGCGAACTGGGGCACCAGGCCCTGCCCGCCGACACCGCCGTGTGGGCCGTGCTCGAAGGCTGAGGCGACCGGCCGCCGTCGGGCATCGCGTGCGGGCCACGGTCGCGGAACTGTAACGTCCTTGCGATGAGCAGCACCCCAGCGAGCCGGCAGCCGGACCGGTGGCAGGCGATGGTCGACGACCCGGGCCGTCCCGGCAACTGGGTGGCTCTGCCGGAGAACGGATCGTCCACGAGTCGATCGCCGAGTACCTCGCCGAGGCCGGCATCGCTGCCGCTCCCGTGACCGCGTGCGAGATCCTCCTGCCCGAGGGTGTGACCGGTACGGACCTCGAACTACGCACCGGTGCGGCGATGGCCAAGGTGCCCGCACCCCGAGGCGGCCTGTTGACCCAGGGCGAGGTCGACGCGATCGTCCACGCCGTCCGGGAGACCGTCCTCGGTCGGTAGCAGCCGACGTGCCGCCGGGCGGCTCAGCCCTTGACCGAGCCCGCCGTCAGGCCGCCGACGATGTAGCGCTGCAGGAACAGGAACAGCAGCAGCACGGGCAGTGCGCTGATCACGGCGCCGGCCGCGAAGATGCCCCAGCGGGCGTCGAACTGGCCGGAGATGAACTGGTAGAGACCCACGGCGATCGTGAGCTTGTCCTGATCCTGCAGGACGATCCCGGCGATGATGTAGTCGGAGAAGGTGCCAACGAAGGACAGCAGCGCCACGACCGCGAGCACCGGCGCGACCAGCCGCAGGATGATCGTGAAGAAGATCCGGGCGTGACCGGCCCCGTCGATCTTCGCGGCCTCGTCCAGCTCCTTCGGGATGGAGTTGAAGAACCCGAACATCAGGAACGTGTTCGCCCCGAGCGCTCCGCCGAGGTAGACGCAGATGAGGCCGAGTTGGGAGTTCAGCCCGAGGATCGGGATCACGTCCCGCAGGCTCAGCAGCAGCAGGAAGATCGCGACGAACGCGAGGATCTGCGGGAACATCTGCACCAGGAGCAGGAACGTGAGGCCACCGTTGCGGCCGGCGAACCGGAACCGGGAGAACGCGTAGGCCGCGGCGGAGGCCATCAGCACGGTGGCGATGGCCGTCACGCCGCCGATCACGAGCGTGTTGACGATCCACTGCGGGAAGTGCGTCTGGAACAGTGCCTCGTACTGGGCCGTGGTGATGTCCGCGAAGAGTTCGTTCGAGCCGGTCAGCGTGCCCCGCGGGGACAGCGACGCGGACAGGATGTAGACGATCGGGAACGCCGCGTACACGACGGCGGCGACGGCCACCAGGTAGCGCCAGCTGACCTCGCGCCACCAGCGGCGGTCCTTCATCTGCACGTACGCCTCGGCGGCCATGTCAGATCACCTCCTCGAGCTTGCGGGTCTGTCTGAAGCCCAGCCAGGAGATCAGCCCGACCATGACGAAGATCAGGATCGACATCGCGGAGGCCAGGCCGTACTGCTGGGTGCCCGACTCGATGGCCACGGAGTAGACCATCGAGATCAGGATGTCCGTGGCGCCGACGGCGATCGGCGAGCCTGGGAAGTTCGGGCCGCCCTCGGTGACGAAGTAGATCAGGTTGAAGTTGTTGAAGTTGAAGGCGAACGAGGCGATCAGCAGTGGCGCCACGGAGATCATCAGCAGCGGCAGCGTGATGGACCGGAACACCCGGCCGGCCCGGGCGCCGTCGATCTTCGCCGCCTCGTACACCTCCGACGAGATGGCCTGCAGGGCGCCGGTGGTGATCAGGAACATGTACGGGAAGCCGAGCCAGAGGTTCGCGCCGATCACGGACAGCTTGGCCAGCCAGGGGTCGGTCAGCCACGGGATCTCCGCGCCGCCGAGCAGCACCTGGTTGATGAACCCGAATCTTCGGTTGAGCAGGCCCGCCCAGACGAGCCCGGAGAGGAATCCGGGGAACGCGTACGGGAGGATCAGCAGCGACCTGATGATCTTGCGACCGCGCACGGCCGGGTGGTTGAACACGATCGCGAAGAACAGGCCGAGGAAGAACGTGGTCGCCACGGACAGGAACGCGAACACGAACGTCCACACCAGCACGGACAGGAACGGCCCGCTGAGTCGGGAGTCGGTGAACATCTTCGTGAAGTTGTCGAACCCGACCGCCACGCGCCAGCCGACCACCAGGGTCGAACCGTCCTCCGCCTCGAAGGACCCCTCACCGTTGTCGGAGTAGACGACGCCGGTGTCGGTGTTCGTGATGGCTCCGGTGGCCTCGTCATAGGTGAGGACGGAGCGGTACAGGTACCCGGTGGAACCGTCCTGGGTGCGGATGCTGCCCTCGTCGACGTCGTCGAACCCGACCCGCAGGGAGGTGATCTCGTTCTGCTGCTCGAGGACCTCGCCGAAGGTGAGGACGCTGTAGCCGGGGACCTCGGTGACGTCGCCGTCGGTGACCGTGGCGTCCGGCGCCGCCTCGAAGGTCTGCTCCTCGGTGCCGACCAGCACCCCGTCATCGCCGTCGATGATCGCGAAGCCGAGTTCTCCGTCCGCGCCGGTGACCACGGTGAGCGGGTAACTCGGCGAGTCCGGCACGCGGTTCTCGTTCTGAGCGAGGTTGGCGGCGATCGCGTCCTCGCGGGTGGCGTTGTGACCGGTCCCGTAGTTCGTGAAGCTGATGTAGGCGGTGTAGCCCATCGTGAACAATTGGTAGACGAGCAGGAAGACCAGACCCGGGAAGAGGTACTTCGCGGCGATCATCCGCTTGGAGAAGTAGACCCAGTTGGCCACGATCAGGATCGCGACCATCGAGCCGAGGATGCCCCAGTGGCTGACCTGCCAGGCGGAGTAGATCACGAACAGACCGAAGGCGTTGATCAGGGCCAGGACGGAGAGTTTGACCAGGAAGAACGGCCCCATCTCGCGGGCGTGCGAGGTGGTGCCGCGCCCGGCGGTCGCGTGCTCGGCAGCCGTGAGGTCCTTCGAGACGTAGCCCGGCGTTCTGGTGGAATCCGCCGCGTCGCGGCCGTTCGTGCGTGCCAAGAGGAGCCTCCCGGGCGGTGGCACGCGACGTCACGTGCCTTCGATCTGAACAGTAGGACCAGCAGCGCCCCGTCGCCTCGGGACATCCCGGCGCGACGGAGCGGAGCGAGTGGGGGTGGACCGGCCGCCCGTCACGGCCGGCCCACCCGCGTGCGATTAGGCCGCGTCGATCGCGCCCTGGATGTTGTCCACCATCGTGGCCCAGGCTGCGGCCGGGTCAGTGGCGACACCGGAGACCAGGTTCGCCTCCGTGACACCCCAGAAGGCCCAGACCGAGTTCATCTGCGGCAGCGACGGCATCGGCACACCGATCTCGCCGGCGGCGACGAAGCCGGCCGCGATCGGGTCGTCCGAGACGGCCTCCGCGGCCGAGGTCAGCGCCGGGATCCGGCCACCGGTCTCGTACATCGCGACCTGGACGTCCTCGGTCGCGGCGTAGTTGATGAGGAACTCGTTCGCGAGGATCGCGTTCTCGGAGTATGAGTTCACGTAGAAGCCCTGCACGCCGACGAACGGCGCGGCGGGCTCGCCGCCGGCGCTCGGGATGGGCAGGACGGTGACGTCGATGCCGGCCTCGGTGAACGGAGCGATGTTCCACGGCCCGGTGAGGATGTACGGGGACTCGCCGTTGGCGAACGCCTCACGAGCGATGTCGGCAGTGATCGCGGTGTCGAGCACGCCCGAGCCGGCCTGGCCGATCGAGGCGAGGTAGTCGGCGAAGGCGGTGCCGGCGTCGCCACCGAGCGCGAGCTCGGGGATGTAGGAGCCGGTGTCGTCGGTGGCGAACACCGGGGCACCGAACGAGGTCTGGAGCGGGTACATGTGGAAGGCGTCACCCTCCTCGCCCATCTGGATCAGCACCGGGTACTCGGCACCGGTGGCCTGACCCTGCGCGATCAGCTCGTCGAAGGTGGCCGGGGTGTCCGAGGCGAGCGCGTTGTTGCGCACCAGCGCGATGTTCTCGATGCCGTACGGGACGCCGTACACGGAGCCCTCGTAGGTGAAGGCGTTGACCGCGACCTCGGAGAAGTCGGCCGCCGCGTCGCCGAGCTCGACCGGGCTGACCAGACCGTTGGTGACGAGCTCGCCGGACCAGTCGTGGGCGCCGACGATGATGTCCGGGCCCTCCCCGGTGGGCGCCTGGGCGATGAACTCGTCCTTGATGTCGTCGAAGTTCTTCTCGACGATCTCGACCGTGACGCCCTTGTCCTCCTCGAACTGGGCCACGATGTCGGTGAGGGCTGCCGCACGGAACTCGTCCGCCCAGATGGTGAGGGTGCCGGCCGAGCCGCCATCCTCGGTGGTCTCTTCGGCACCGGCGGTGGTCTCTTCCTCGCCACTACCCGTTCCGCCACCGCAGGCGGCCAGGGCCATGGTGAGGCCCACCGCCGCGGTGATGACAATGCTCCGTCGCATCCGACTCTCCTGAAATGTGTCCACGTATGTGGCGACGCGGGGCAGTTTGTGACCACAGCGTCGCCCGGATGACGAGACCGTAACCGCTCCGGCTTGGATCTTGCAAGTCCTTGCTGTAACTTTCAGACCGTCGTTACAGAACCGTTGTCACGGCGGCCCCCCGGCCAAGTACCCTGCGGGACGGACCGCTGCCCAGGACAAGGAGGTCCAGTGCCCACGCGTACCACGCTCACCGATCTGGCCGAACAGGCCGGCGTCAGCACCGCCACCGTGTCCCGGGTGCTGAACGGCAAGGCAGGCGTCTCCGCGGACACCCGCCAGGCCGTGCTCGCGGCACTGGACGTGCTCGGCTACGAGCGGCCGGAGAAGCTGCGGCGCCGATCCGCCGGACTGATCGGGCTGGTCGTCCCGGAACTGACGAACCCGGTGTTCCCGAACTTCGCGCAGAAGATCGAGTCCGCGCTCGCGCACGCCGGGTACACCCCGCTGCTGTGCACGCAGTCCCCCGGCGGCACCACCGAGGACGAGTACGTCCAGATGCTCCTCGACCACGGGGTGGACGGGATCATCTTCGTATCCGGACTGCACGCCGACACCCAGGCGGCGCCGGACCGCTACCAACGGCTGCGCAGTCTCGGCACCCCGTTGGTACTCGTGAACGGGTTCGTGGCGGAGCTGGACGCGCCCTCGATCTCCTCCGACGATGTCGGGAGCATGGACCTCGCGGTCCGGCACCTGATCTCCCAGGGGCACGCCAAGATCGGCCTGGCGATCGGTCCGCAGCGGTTCCTGCCCGCGACCCGGAAGATGGAGGGGTTCAGCCGCGCCCTGTCCGAGCGGCTCGGCATCACCGACGCCGCACCGCACATCGCGACCAGCCTGTTCAGCGTGGAGGGCGGCCAGGCCGCGGCCACCGAGTTGCTCGAGAGCGGTCACACCGCGATCGTCTGCGGCTCGGACCTGATGGCGCTCGGCGCGATCCGGGCGGTGCGTTCGCGAGGCCTGTCCGTGCCGGAGGATGTCTCCGTGGTCGGCTACGACGACTCCCCGCTGATGGCGTTCACGGACCCGCCGCTGACCACGATCCGCCAGAGCGTGGACGCGATGTCGATGGCCGTGGTGAACACCATGCTCGCCGAGATCGCCGGCGCGAACCCGCCCCGGACGGAGCTGCTGTTCAGCCCGGAACTGATCGTCCGGGACTCCACGGCCGCCTGCCCGCGCCCGTCCTGACGCACGGCTCGGCCGCCCCGCTGACCCGCCCCCGCTCGACCCATGCGAGGGTGCGATCCTGCGGCGGACGGCCCTGATCCGCCGCACAAGGACACCCTCGGCCGAACCCTGGGCCGGTCGCACCTGCCGGACGAGCGATCATGCGGCCGATGGAGCCGATGGGCGCACGATGACTCTCTCGGCTGAGGTCTGAGGTCTGGGAGCCTCGGCGCCCGTCCTCAGCCGCCGGAGACGCTGAGTTCGGCCTCGGCGAGCATCGCGCGCAGACCGGCGTCGATGGCGCGCGAGTCCAGCCAGCCCTCCGGCACGTGCGGCACCTTCGCGGTGCCGGCACGCCCGCGCGGCCCCTCGGCGCCCTCGCCCGGGTACGGCTGCGCGAGCTCGAGCGCACCGAGCCGCTCGTCGAGCTCGTCGAGGGTGGAGACCATGCCGAGCGCGGCTCGGGCCTCGCCGCCCACCACGTAGCCCTTGAGGTACCAGGACATGTGCTTGCGCAGTTCCCGCAGCGCCTTCAGCTCCTCGCCGAAGTGCGCCACCATCAGGTCGGCGTGCCGGCGGATCACCGACGCGACCTCGCCGAGGCCCGGCTGGATCCGCGCGTCCGAGCCCGCGAACGCGGAAACGAGGTCCGCGAACAGCCACGGCCGCCCCTGGCAGCCACGCCCGACCACGACGCCGTCGCAGCCGGTGTGGGCGACCATCGCGAGGGCGTCCTCGGCGGACCAGATGTCCCCGTTGCCGAGCACCGGCACGTCCGTGACGGCCTCCTTGAGCGCGGCGATCGCGTCCCAGTGGGCGGTGCCGGAGTAGTAGTCCGCGGCGGTGCGCGCGTGCAGCGCGACGGCGGCCACGCCCGCGTCCTGGGCGCGCCTGCCGGCGTCGAGATAGGTGAGGTGATCCGCGTCGATGCCCATCCGCATCTTGATGGTGACCGGCACGTCGGAGCCCGCGGTCGCCTCCACGGCGGCGCTGACGATCGCCGTGAACAACTCGCTCTTCCAGGGCAGCACCGCTCCCCCGCCCTTGCGGGTCACCTTGGGCACCGGGCAGCCGAAGTTCAGGTCGATGTGGTCGGCGCGGTCCTCGGCGACCAGCATCCGGGTGGCCGCACGCACGGTCGCCGGGTCCACGCCGTACAGCTGCACGCTGCGCACGCCCTCGCCCTCGTCGTGGGAGATGATCCGCATCGACTCCGGGGTCCGCTCCACGAGCGCGCGCGAGGTCACCATCTCGGCGACGTACAGGCCCACCGGCGCGGGGTTGCCCTCCAGCTCGGCCGCCCGCTCCGACGGCAGCGCGCCGGCCGCGGCGTCCCGGCACAGGGTCCGGAACGGCGCGTTCGTGACCCCCGCCATGGGCGCGAGGATCACCGGGGTGCCCACCTCGATGGGCCCGATCCGTAGGGATGTCACGTCACGATTGTCTCAGGTGCCGCGGCCGATGCCCGACGGCGGACGCTCGCTCCCGCTGTGATGTTCGCCAAGGCGGTCGGTCACCCCGACGCCGCGGCGCGGCCGGGGCCGGGCACGGCTCGACGCGAGCGCGCTGCGCCCGGCGCGGCCCGTCACCGCGCCGGCAGGTCTCAGCGGCTGATCGTGAATCCGCCCTCGACCACCCGAACCTTTCGACCCGCTCGCATCTGGCCGCGCTGCTTCCCGGCGCGGGTGTACGCGCGGGCGGTGCCACCCGCGAGCGCGGGAGTCAGGGTGACCCGGTCGCCGGCGTTGACGTAGAGCACCGCGTCGCTGCCCGTGGTGGCGTAGTGCGCGGTCGTCACGAGGGGGCGCAGCAGCAGCGCGTCCAAGCGCAGGTCCCCGTCGCTCTCGCAGCGGACGGTCACGACACCGGCAGGGACGACCTCGTCCAGGTCCTGTGGGACGAGACTGCCCGGAACCTCGGTCATGCCCGCCGCTCCGGTGCCGCCGTTGGCGGTGACGCCCAGTGCCGCACCGCCGACGAGGCTCCACCGGGCGGTGCCCGCCTCGGCGTCCGTGCGCCACACGATCGGATACGCCAGCGCGGCCTGCTCGGCGTCGAGGTCGAACTCGACCCACTCCCCCGCCGGGACGTGCAGGTAGGCGCCACCGGAGAGGTTGCCCTCGCCCATCCAGGCACCGCCGCTGGGGGTCACCACCGTGCAGCCGGCACTGAACCGTGCGGTCTCGGCGTCGACGGCGCTCAGTCCTTCGAACGCGTGCAGGGACGTGATCGAGCGGGCCAGTGCGGCGACGTCGGGCCGGGTGTCCAGGGCGAGCATGGTGAGCTGCCCGTGGATCGTGGACTCCGCGCCGGAGTTGCGGTTGATCCGCCCGTCCGTCTCGACACCGTCGAAGGTGATTCCGGTCGCCGGGTCGTAGACGGCGGTGCCCGCCGTGTTCGCCCCGAAGAACCACCCGGCGGCCAACCCGGCGAGCTCACGGAGCCCCGGTCCACCACCCGCATCGGCCGCGGCCAGGGCGGCGGCCACCCGCCCGTGCGCGCCATAGGCGATCTGGGCCTCGGCGGGCAGGGGCGCCCAGGCGTTGTTCGGTCCGCCGCAGGCGAGCACCAGCGGGGTGAACGTGCCGGCGTCCGTGATCGCGACCTCGATCAGGTCGTCGCGGCCCAGGGTCTCGCCCGCCCGGGCGAGGGCCTCCGGGGCGGCGCCACCCCACGCGTGCCAGAAGCCGAGCGACCCGGTCCACGGCAGCACGGCCCCGAACGGCCACCCGCCGGCTGCGGTACCCATCGCGGCGATCCCCTCGGCGTAGCGCTCGAGGGCGCTGCCGACCCGGTCGTCGGGTGCCGCGGAATGCGCCGCGGCCAGGCCGAGCACGGCCTCGGCCGTGGCGTCGGCACCGCCGCCGATGAGCCAGGCGGGCAGGTCGACGCCGTCGCTGGTGACGAACTGGCCGTACCGCGAGAGCGACTCCTGATCGAGGGCGTCCAGCGCCAGGTGCAGGCGTTCGTACAGGAACGCGGCGAACTCGTCATCCTCGCCGCTGAACGCCGCGTGGCCCTCGCCGAGCGCCCAGACGGTGCGAGCCAGCCAGTAGGACTCCGCCGAATCCGATGGGTCGGGCAGCTCGACCGGCTCCGCGCTCGGGTTCAGCGAGCCGTCGAACTGCTGCCAGAGCACCACCCGGCCGGTGTTCGGCCCGTCGACGGTCTGCAGGTAGGCCAGCGCCCGCAGGTTCTCGTAGGCGTGGCCGCGGCTGCGAGCGTCACCCGTGGCCTGCCAGTCCCGCAGGAACACCACGACGGCGCGGGCGATGTCGTCGGCGTTGAACGCACCCTGGCCGTAGTACCCGGTCGCCGGATCGAAGGTGCCGCCACCCACCCGACGGAACGATCCGCCGTCGGCATCGGCGTACGTCCAGGGCGCCAACGCGACCGGCTCGGAGTCGATGCGGTAGGTGGTGTGCGCCGTCGACGGCGTGAGCGGCACGTCACCGAGGAGGAACCGCAGGTGGTCGAGGTTGGCGAGCCGGGCGTTGCCGCCGGCTCGGGCGACCGGGCCGGCGACGGCGGTCGGGGCCGTGGCCACGGCGGCGCCGGCAGCGGCGAGCGCGCCCAGGAAGGCGCGGCGGGAGGTTCTCATCTTCGGGTCTCCTTCGACTCGAGAGCGGCGCGCACCTGCGCGCCCCAGGGCTGGGCGGGGTCGTGCACGGCGACGGCGAGGGTGGTGTCGGACTGCCCGTAGTAGGCGAACCACTTGCCGCGGAAGGAGACCAGGCCCTCGACGAAGGTCACGTTCGAGACGAGGCCATGGCGGTCCTCGAAGGTCTGCGGCCGCAGCCACGGCACCTGCATCCGGGCGATCACGGTGGTCGGGTCCTCGGGGTCGATGGCGATCTGCCCGCAGCGGTAGTCCACGTCGACGCGGCCGTCGGAGTGCACCGTTCGGGTCGCCCCGTTGGTGAGGAAGACCAGCAGCCCGTTGGACGAGAGGACCGGGGAGGTGCCGATCTCGACGAGGTCGGCGTCGAAGGAACCGGGGGTGGGCGAGTACATCGGCTCGGTGTCGGGCGTGCCGGGCGTCCAGTGGATCAGGTCGTCACTGGTCGCCCAGTAGATCGCGCCCTCGCCGAAGTACATCCACCACTTGCCCTGCATCTGCACCGGGACGATGACGCCGGCCTTGGACCAGTTGTGGCCACGTGGGTCTACGGTCGCGAACGTGTCGAAGTCGTCGAAGAGCGGGCCGTGCCGGGTCCAGGTGTGCAGGTCGGTCGAGGTGGCCAGGCACAGCTGCGCGCTGTGGCGGTCCCAACCGGTGTAGGTCAGGTAGTAGACGCCATCGATCAGGACGATCCGTGGGTCCTCCGCTCCGAACCGCTCGTAGTCCTCCTGCGGGGAGAACACCGGGGCGTCCTCGCGTTCGAAGGTGTAGCCGTCCGAGCTCCGGGCGAGGCCGATGTGGGACACGATGTCCTCGGCGTGCGCCCGGTACAGGAGCACGACCTCGTCGCCGTCCACGAGTGCGGCGGGGTTGTACAGGTTGGACGACTCCCAGCTGTTGCCCTTCGGACGCAGGATCGGGTTGCCCTCGTACGGGACGAACGGTCCCAGCGGGAAGGTGGCATCGGTAAACATGGGTTCCTCTCAGCCCTTGACGGCGGAGCCGATCTCGGACGCGGTGAAGTAACGCTGGAAGATGCAGAACAGGACGACCACCGGGAACGCCAGGGTGGTGGCGCCGGCGAGGATCGCTCCGTTCGGGTTCGCCGTCGACTGGGCGACGTTGCTGATGTAGTTCGCGAGCGAGACCGCCAACGGCTGCATCGTCACGTCCTTGGTGATCAGGAACGGCCACAGGAACTCGTTCCACGGCCCGATGAACGTCACCAGAAGCACGGTGACCAGGGCGGGGCGCACGAGCGGGACGGCGACCGAACGCAGGATCCGCAGTTCGCTGGCGCCGTCGATGCGGGCCGCCTCGAACACCTCCTGCGGGAGGGCGCGGAAGAACTGCGTGAAGATGAACACGGCCGTGGTGTTGATCGCGAACGGCAGGATCATCCCGAGGTAGCTGTCCCCGAGCCCGTAGGTCCGGGTCACCTGCACGTACAACGGGATCATCAGCAGCTGGAACGGCACCATCTGGATGAGCAGCATCAGCACCCAGGTGGCCGCCTTGCCCCGGAAGTCGAGGCGGGCCAGGGCGTAGCCGGCCAGCAGCCCGAACACGACCGTGCCGAGCAGCACCCCGGTGGTGAAGATCAGGGAGTTCAACAGGGAGCCGCCCAGATCCAGCCGGCTGTCGATGGCCGAGAAGTTCTGGGTGGTCCAGCCGTCCGTCGGGAACAGCGAGGACGGCGAGTTCGTCGGGTTGACCTGGAACGCGCCGACCACCATGAAGTAGAACGGGAACGCGAACACCAGTGCGGCAAGGGTGAGCGGCAGGTAGCGCCACCAGCGGATCTTCGTCCTCATCTCACTTCTCCCGGTTCAGTCGGCTCGCGGCCATGGACAGCAGTCCGACGACGATCACCAGGAGCATCCCGATCGCCGATGCGGTGTCCGGGTTCTGCTGCTGGATGCCCTTCTGGTAGATGAGCAGCACCGGCGTGGCGCTGGCGCCGTCCGGGCCGCCGCCGTTGGTGAGCAGGTAGGGCTCGGTGAACAGGTTCGCGCCGAGGATGATCGCCAGGATCAGCACCAGGGTGGTCGTGGCACGAACCCCGGGCACTGTCACGTTCAGGAACCGCTGGCGCAGGTTCGCGCCGTCGGTGGCCGCGGACTCGTACAGCTCCTTCGGGATGTTCTGCAGCGCAGCCAGGTAGAGCAGGATGTAGAAGCCGAGCTGCTTCCAGGTGACGTAGAGCGCGATCGTGGGCATCGCCAGGCCCGAGTTGATGAGCCAGGACGGGCTCGGAGCGAGTGGCCCGAGGATCGTGTTGATCAGCCCGTTCTGAGCGAACAGCAGCATCCAGACGCCGACCAGGGACACGCTCGCGGTCAGGTACGGGACGTAGAACGCGACCCGAAAGGCCGAGACGAACCGGATCCCCGCGTTCAGCGCCGTCGCGAGGATCAGCGAGAGCACCACCGTGAGCGGCACGAAGATGACGAGGAACACCCCGGTGTTGCGGAACGACTGGAGGACCTTCGGGTCGGTCAGGACGTCGGCGAAGTTGTCGAACCCGACGAACGGCGTGGGCACCGAGACGCCCGGAGCGGTGAAGATGTAGTCGTGGAAGGCGATGTACACCGCGAAGCAGAGCGGGTAGACGAACACCACCGCCACGAACACCAGGTACGGCAGCGCGAACACGGTTCCGATCGGCTGCACACCCCACCACGGACGGCGTGGGGTGCGCAGCTGGGTCGTGGTCACGTCAGTCCCCGACGAGGCCGTTGATCTCGGTCTCGGCGTTCGTGAGGAAGTCGTCGACGGACTGGCTCCCGAAGATCACAGCCGAGGAGTACTCGTCGCGGAACACCTGCCAGACCTCGACCGAGTTGTCGATGCTGGGCACGTCGGCCACCCGTTCGGTCTGGCTGGCGAACGCCTCGTACATCGGGTTGGCCGCGAAGTAGTCGCTGAACGTGGTGGCCAGGTCGGTGCGGATCGGCATCTGCCCGGTGTTCTCCAGGAGCAGGCCGTCGTTCTCCTCGCTCGTGGTGAACTTCAGGAACTCCCAGGCCGTGCCCTGGTTCTCGCACGAGGTGAACATGGAGATGTTCTTGGAGTCGGCGAACGTGAAGACCTCGTCGGCGCCGCCGGAGGTCGGCACCGGCATGAAGCCGACATCGACACTGTCCGCGTAGGAGGCGATCGCCCACGGGCCGGCGAGCTGCATCGCGGTGGTGCCCGCGGACATCGCGTCGTCCGTGGACGCCTCCTGCGGCGAGAGGCCCTCGGAGTACATCGTCGCCCAGAACTCCCCGACCGCCCGGCCCTCGTCGGTGTTGAAGGTCGACGCGCCGTCCTCGACGAGCATCGTGCCGCCGGTCTCGGCCAGGTAGAGCGGGTAGAAGTCGAACCACGGCTGGTAGAACTCGCTCGTCGGCGAGGGCCAGATCGCGCTGGCCGCCGCACCGGAGGAGACGATCTGCCGCGAGCCGTCGAGGAACTCGTCGAAGGTGGCCATCCCTGGGTTCTCCGGGTCGAGCCCGGCCGCAGCGAAGACCGTCTTGTTGTACATCACCATGACCGGGTTGGACTTCCACGGGAGCTGGTAGTACGAGCCATCGGTCTGGTAGCTCGCGACGTTCTCGCCGCCACGGTCCTCGATGTAGGAGGCGCCGTCCTCGAACTCGGACAGGTTGACCAGGCCGCCCTGGCGGACCCAGCCCGACACCGCGGCGTTCGCGATGTTGTACACGAGGCAGGGCGCGGTTCCGGCCGTGATGGCGGCGGTGATGGCCTCCTCCGAGGAGGCCCCGGCGGGGATCTCCTGGGCGGTGACCTGTTCGTCCGGATGCTCGGCGTTCCAAGCGTCCACGACTGCCGTGGCCCAGGCGAGCTCGGCCTCGTTGTTCGACGTCCAGATGTCGATCGGGCCGGTGGCGCCGGCGGCGCCGTCGCCACCTCCGCCACCGTCGCCGTCGCCGTCGCCGCCTCCGGAGCATCCAGCCGCGAACAGGGCCACGGCCCCGATCACCGCGAGGGTACGTGTGGTGGTCTTCATCGGTCTCCTCCTTGAGCGATTGATGGTGCTGGTGCGGCTGTGCTGGCGCGCAGTCGCAGTTCGTTGCAGTCGATCTCGACGGACCGGGGGGTGGCCCCGTCGATGTCGGCCAGGAGCACCTCCGCCGTGATCCGACCGCGCCGGAACGGGTCGGTCGCGACGGAGGTCAGGGCCGGGGACAGGTGCGCGGAGAGGTGGTCGTCGTCGAAGCCCGCGAGGGCGAGGTCGTCGGGCACCTTGAAGTCGCGGCTGCGGGCGAGGGACAGGCCCGCGATCGCCATCGTGTCGTTGGCGTACAGCACCGCGGTCGGCCGATCCGTCACGTCGAGCAGTTCCGCGGTGAGGTCGCGCCCGCTGGCCGCCCCGAAGTCACCCTCGCGGAGCAGCTCCTCCGATCCGATCTCCTCGACGTAGGCGCGAGCGCGGGCGTGCGAATGCACGTAGCCGAGCGGGCCGGAGACGTGGGCGATGCGCTCGTGCCCGAGGCCACGCAGGTGCGTGATGAGGTCTCGCATCTGGACGGCGTCGTCGCTGCGCACGCAGGAGAACGGGCTCTCCTGCTCATAGGCGCCCAGGAGGACCGCGGTGAGCCCGAGTTCGGCGAGGAAGGCCACCCGCCAGTCCGAGCGGTGCAGGTCGATGACGATCACGCCGTCCGCCTTGCCGTGCGCCATCGACCGGTAGGCCCGCTCCTCCGCGGACCGGGAGCCCGCCACCTGCAGCAGCAGGGCCACCTCGGCATCGGCGAGGCCGGACTCGAGGCCGGCGATGAAGGCCGGGAAGAAGGAGTCCGAGGCGATCACGCCGGGATCGCGGGCGATCACCATGGCAACGGCGTTCGCGCGCCGGGTCGCGAGAGCGCGAGCACTGTGACTGGGCACCCAGCCGAGCGACTCGGCCGCCTCGAAGACCCGGGCCTTCGTCGGAGCCGAGATCGAGCGCTTGCCGCTGTAGGCGTGCGAGACCGTGGCACGGGTGACCCCCGCGACACGTGCCACATCGCCGATCGTCGGCTTCGCCATCTGGATTCCCTCGACTCTGAGCTCGACCTGAGAGCCCCAGGTTAACCGGTTTGACGATGAGAGGTCAACCGGTTTGACGATGGGAGTTTGACGGATTCGTTCGACGATCCCCGGCTCGCGCGCTCCACATTCGCTCGCCGCACCCGTCGGGTCTGCTCACAGCCACGAGCGACCGCGTCGTTCGGATCCGACCGCGGTGGCTCGTCCCAATCGCGAACTACCGGTCGACGGCGTCTGGTCCGGGTGGGCCTGTGGCCGCACCATCGTCGTCGGTCGGTTCGGCGCGGTGCGCACCACCGCCGTCGCGACGCCGCTCGCGGTCCGCACCACCGCCGTCGCGACGCCGTTCACGAACCGCGCCACCGCCGTCGGCGAGCGTCTCGCGAACCGCACCACCGCCGTCGGCGAGCTCTGCCGGAACCGCACCACCGCCGTCGGGCGTTGCGAGGACCGCGAACCGGTCGCGCGCCCTGGACGAGGCGACCAGGAGGGTCGCGATCGCCGTCGTGGCGGGGATGGCGAGCACCAGGCCGATCGAGGAGACGAGCGTGCGCACGACCTCCTCGGCGATCTCGCCCGCGGTGAGCGTGCTGCCGAGCGAGCGGTCGTAGAGCATGACGATCATCAGGACCGGCAGCGCCGTGCCGACGTAGGCGAACGCGAGCGTGTAGACCGTGGAGGCGATGTGATCGCGACCGATCCGCATCGCGCGGCCGAACACCTGCCGCAGCGGAGCGTTCGGGGAGGCGGCGCGCAGCTCCCAGACGGCCGACGCCTGCGTGATCGTGACGTCGTTGAGGGCGCCGAGGCCGGCGATCACGATCCCGCAGAGCAGGATGTCGCTCAGGTTCACCCCGGGCAGCACCGAGCTCAACACGAGCGAGGAGTCGGAGTTCGCGCCGGTGAGGCTGGCCGCGCCGGTGGCCCACGCCGCCAGGGCCGTGGTGGCGGCGAGGCCGATGAAGGTGCCGAGCAGCGCCGTCGTGGTCCGGATCGAGATCCCGTGCGCGAGATACACGGCGAAGAACATCATCGCGCTGGCGCCCACGATCGTCACCAGCAACGGCGGGCCGCCGCCCATCAGGGCCGGGATCAGGAACACCCCGACCACGCCCAGGCTGGCGAGCAACCCGACGATCGCCATGAACCCACGCAACCGGGCGACGGCGAGCACCACGAGCGCATAGACGATGCCCAGGATGATCAGCGGCACATCACGCACGAAGTCGACGAAGACGTACGGACTGCCCGAGCCGAGCGCACTGGCGGTGAAGAAGACCCGCATCTGCGAGCCGACCTCGATGCCGGACTCGACGATCTCCGGCGGCACCTGGACCGGGACGATCCTGCCGGTGCCGTCATGCAACTCGGCGCGGACCTCCTCGCCGATGACCCCGGTCACCTCCACCACGGTGGCCGTGGTGAAGTTGGGGCCCTCGACGGGGTTCTCGAGCGAGCCGATCGGGGTGTCGCCGCCGGGCCACAGCGCGATCAGGCCGACGATCGTGGCGATGAGCAGGGGTAGGACGCACGCCGCGAGGATGCGGCGGGCCCGACGAGCACCGACGACGCCGAGGTCGCGATCAGGATCGAGTTCGGTGTGCTGGTGGCTCATCGGGCCCGGGCGCTCAGGCGCCGACGAGGCGCGCTGCGAGGTAGCCGGAGACCTGGTCGAGTGCGACCCGCTCCTGCGTCATCGAGTCGCGCTCGCGGATGGTCACGGCCTGGTCGTCCGCGGTGTCGAAGTCCACCGTGATGCAGAACGGGGTGCCGACCTCGTCCTGGCGGCGGTAGCGGCGACCGATCGCACCGGCGTCGTCGAAGTCGACGTTCCAGTTCTTGCGCAGTTCGGCCGCCAGATCCTTGGCGGCCGGGGTCAGTTGCTCGTTACGGGACAGCGGCAGCACCGCGGCCTTGACCGGCGCCAGGCGCGGGTCCAGGCGCAGGACCGTGCGCTTGTCCACGCCGCCCTTCGCGTTCGGGGCCTCGTCCTCGTGGTAGGACTCGACCAGGAAGGCCATCAGCGAGCGGGTCAGGCCCGCCGCGGGCTCGATCACGTACGGCACCCAGCGCTCACCGGTGGTCTGGTCGAAGTAGGACAGGTCCTGGCCGGAGTGCTCGGTGTGTGTGGTCAGGTCGAAGTCCGTGCGGTTCGCGATGCCCTCGAGCTCGCCCCACTCGCTGCCGGTGAACCCGAACCGGTACTCGATGTCCACGGTCCGCTTGGCATAGTGGGAGAGTTTCTCCTTCGGGTGCTCGAAGTGGCGCAGGTTCTCCCGGGCGATGCCCAGGTCGGTGTACCAGTCGGTGCGGGCGTCGATCCAGTACTGATGCCACTCCTCGTCCGTGCCGGGGGCGACGAAGAACTCCATCTCCATCTGCTCGAACTCGCGGGTGCGGAAGATGAAGTTCCCGGGGGTGATCTCGTTGCGGAACGACTTGCCGATCTGGCCGATGCCGAACGGCGGCTTCTTCCGGGCGGCGCCCATCACGGTCGCGAAGTTCACGAAGATGCCCTGGGCGGTCTCCGGGCGCAGGTAGTGCAGCCCGGACTCCTCCTCGACGGGGCCGAGGTAGGTCTTGAGCATCATGTTGAAGTCGCGCGGCTCGGTCCACTGCCCGCGCGTGCCGCAGTTCGGGCAGGCGATGTCCGCGAGGCCGTTCTCCGGGGCGCGCCCCTTCTTCTCCTCGAACTCCTCCTCGAGGTGATCCGCGCGGAACCGGCGGTGACAGGACATGCACTCGGTGAGCGGGTCGGTGAACACGCCGACGTGGCCGGAGGCGACCCAGACCTGCCTGGGCAGGATCACCATGGAGTCGAGGCCGACGACGTCATCGCGGCCGCGGACCATGTTCTGCCACCACTGCCGCTTGATGTTCTCCTTCAGCTCGACGCCGAGCGGCCCGTAGTCCCAAGCGGACCGGGTACCGCCGTAGATCTCACCGGACGGGAACACGAACCCGCGGCGCTTCGCGAGATTGACGACGGCATCGAGACGGGACGGCTCCTTGGCCAACTGACTCACTCCTGGATGTGTGTCCGGACCTGGCTGGTTCCGGACGTGCGGGCCCGAGCCTGGCTGGCCCGGGCGAGACCCATCCGACAGGCTACCTGCCGGTGGGCGAGTGTCTGGTCCGGGTGGCCCGGGCGGCGCGGTGCGACCCCGGGCGAGATCCCTGCAGCCAGGAGACGCGCCCAGACCCCGAGCCGAGACCCGTCCGAGGCACACCCTCCCCGCGTGAGCCAGAACCTCACGCCTGAGCCAGAACCTCCCCGCGCGAGGTAGAGCCTCGTGCCTGAGGCAGACCGTCGTATCGGACTACTTCAGGCACAAGGTTCTGCATCACGGACTGCGGCACGCGCGTGACGACGCCTGGCTTCCTGCCACACGACGATGGCTCGATCAACACGGCCCAGTGAAGGCTCAGCGTCGACCCGTGAACGTCCGCAGCGCAGGCCGTGGTCGCAGCATCGGACGTGCCGACTCGGGGAATGCCGCATACAGCCGAGCGAAGGCGGCCCCCGGATCCCGCAACTGCTGGTGAACGAATCGTTCGGTATGCACACCCGCTCGGCGCAGACTGTCCTCACGGACCTTCTCGTGGAACAGCGCGTCCCCGGAGGCGATCTCCTCGGATCGCGCACCATCGCCGGATCTACGGCTGTACTTGGCTCGGCCACCGCCTTGAGGCTGTTGAGCGTACTTGGACCGGCCGTCGTACTCAGCACCGAGTCTGACGAAATCGACGTCGTCTCCCTCGACCATCCAGCCCATGTCCACCCACTTCGGCCCCGCATCTGTGACGACGCGCAACTGCGTCTGCGGCCGCGGCAGGCCGAAGGCAAGTGCGATCCAGCGCAGCCACGACTCCCCGGCCGACTCGCTGAGCGGATCCGCGTGACGGATGATCTCTCGTGCGCCTTTCAGCCCCCGTCGGACCGGCCGGTTCTCGAGTTCGGCGAGGAGGTCACGGATCGCGCGGGCGATCCCGTCACGGAAGTCGTCCTTCCGCTCGCGGCTCGGCTTGATCCGGAGCCGCAAGAGACTGTCCACGGCGACGAGTGCACGTCTCGGGCGGAGCGAGAGCGCGCAGTCGAGCGCCGTTCGCTCGAGACTGGTCACTGGTAGCCCGTTGACCTCGACGACGTCCGCCGGGGTCAGGTCACTCGCGTGGTGCCGACGGATATCGGAGTGGCGCAGGACCCTGGGCGTGTTGGTCTGGGAGATATGCACGACGTCCGTGGGGTGATCGATCCAACCACCATGGATCAGTACGGCGCTCTCATGACTGAATGCGAAGGAGCACGTCAGTTCGGCCGCGACGGCGACGCAGCGCGCAAGCGAGAGGTGGTCGGCCCGTGCCCATGTCTGTTTGGCTTCGCTGGCGCGGACGATCGCCCCTCGCCGCACGTTCGTGTAGTCCCCCGTTCGGCGCAGGGCAGCAAGATCCTTGGCTCCGTAGTCGCGCGCGAGGAGGATGTTCGGCGGCACGGGCAGGGTGAGGGAGTCGTTCATCCGGACAGACTCGGGCTCCGACGCCAACTCCGCAGGCCGGCGCGGTCGGCTGGGGACAGAGGAGCGTCGCCGTTCGGATGTGGAGCACTTGGGTCTGGCGCTTTCAGGTGTGAGGTATCAGGTCTCGAGTTGCCGGCGGGAGTGCCGGTCCAGCGCCCCGACACTCAGAACCGTGCGCGACCGAGCGGCCGCACTGATGGTGACGCAGTGCCCCACGCCTGAGGCAGTCCGTTACAACGCACTTCCTCAGGCGCGAGGAACTGCGTGACGGCGCAAGGTGCTACCTCAGGCGCCAGGTACTGCGTGAGCTCGCGGGTTGCTGCGTGAGCGCGGGACTGCGTGAACTCGCGGGTTGCTGCGTGAGCTCGCGGGGACTGCGTGACCGAGCGAGTGCCGGCGTGAGCCGCGTGCGGCAGATCACGTGGTGCCTCTTTGACACCATCGCACCCGCAAGTGAGAATGGTTCCCATGCACAGACTCCGCCGCGGATACGTCCTGCCTGCTCTGACCGCCGTGACCGCCCTCGCACTGGCCGGGTGTGCCGGTTCGTCGGACGCGAACGAGGGCTCGGCGGGCGGTGGCCTGACGGTGCTGACCACGTTCTACCCGCTGCAGTTCGTGGCGGAGCAGGTCGGTGGCGACCTGGTCGAGGTGTCCAACCTGACACCGGCGGGCGCCGAACCGCATGACCTGGAGCTCTCCCCCGTCGACGTGCTGACCCTCGAGGACGCGGACGTCGTGGTGTACCTGTCCGGCTTCCAACCCGCCGTCGACGATGCGTTGGCCAGCACCTCCGGGCCGCTGATCCTGGACACCGCCGACGCCGCCGACCTCGTGATCCATGGGGGCGCCGAGTCGGAGGCCGCCGGCGATGAGCACGACGAGGCCGACCACGACGAGGCCGAGGACGGTCACGCCGAGGACGACGGTCACGACCACGGCCTCGAGGGTGAGGACCCGCACTTCTGGCTCGACCCGACCCGCGTCGCGGCCGTCGCCGCCGTCGTCGCGGACACCTTCACCGAGGCCGACCCGGACAACGCCGACACCTACTCCGCGAACGCGCGGGCCCTGACCGCCGAACTGACCGGCCTGGACGAGGAGTACACCGCGGCGCTCGGCACCTGCGAGCGCGACGTGATCGTGGTCTCCCACGCCGCGTTCGGCTACCTCACCGACCGGTACGGCCTGACCCAGGTGGGCATCTCCGGCCTGGACCCCGAGAGTGAGCCCGCCCCCGCCCGGCTGACCGAGATCGGCCACATCGTCGAGGAGTCCGGCGTCACCACCATCTTCACCGAGACCCTGGTCAGCCCGAAGGTCGCGGAGGTCCTGGCCGAGGACCTCGGCATCGACGTCGGCGTCCTGGACCCGATCGAGGGCCTGACCGACCCCGAACAGGACTATCTTTCGGTGATGCGGACCAACCTGGACGAACTCACGGGGGCGCTCGGCTGCGCATGAGCGATCTCATCAGTGTGACCGATCTGCGGGTCGACCTGGGCTCGGCGACCATCCTGCGCGGCATCGACCTGACTGTCGGCGAGGGAGAGGTCGTCGCCCTCCTCGGTGCGAACGGGTCCGGCAAGTCCACGCTGATGCGCGCCATGCTCGGCCTGGTCCCGATCTCGGGCGGCGACGCCAGCCTGTTCGGGATCTCCGTGCGCAACCAGCGGCGGCAGGTCCCCTGGCCGCGGATCGGCTACGTGCCGCAACGCGCCTCGGTCGGTTCCGGCATCCCCGCCACCGCCCTCGAGGTGGTCCTGACCGGGCTGCTCCACGACCGCCGCTGGCACGTCCCCCGCGGCGGGCGCACCCGGGCCCTCGACGCCCTGGCGTCGGTGGACCTGGCCGACCGCGCGCACAGCCCGTTGCACCAGCTCTCCGGCGGGCAGCAGCAACGGGTCGCGATCGCCCGCGCGCTCGTGCGAGCGCCGGAGCTACTCCTGCTCGACGAGCCGATGGCGGGCGTGGACCGCCCCACCCAGGCCACGTTCGCCAGGCTGCTGACCACGCTCCAGTCCGAGGGCACCACCGTAGGCATCGTGCTCCACGAGCTCGGCCCGATCCGCCCGCTGATCCAGCGGTGCGTAGTGCTCCGCCACGGCGTCGTCGCCCACGACGGTGGCGCCCCGGCCCCCGCACCCGGCCACGGCGCCGCGGATCATGAGCACGTCCACCTCGACCACGGCCGCCACGAGCCGACCGACGTGCGCGAGGCCGTCACCCCGAGGTCCCTACCATGAGCCTCCTCGACAGCCTGATCTCCGTCGTCTCCAGCCCGATGCTGCAGCGGTCCCTGATCGCCGCCCTGGTGGTCGGTCTCGCCGCACCCGTGATCGGTACGTACCTGGTGCAGCGGCGGCTCTCCCTGCTGGGCGACGGCGTGGGTCACGTCGCGCTCACGGGCGTCGCCATGGGTTGGCTCGTCGGCTCGTGGACCGGCGCCGAACCGAACGACGCCTACGCGGTCCTGGGTGCCGTCATCGCCGCCGTGATCGGCGCCATCCTCATCGAGGTGGTCCGCTCGCGCGGACGCACCAGCGGTGACGTGGCGCTCGCGCTGCTCTTCTACGGCGGCATCGCCGGCGGTGTCGTGATCATCAGCCTCGCCGGGGGCACGAACGCGAACCTGACCGCCTACCTGTTCGGGTCCCTCGCCACCATCACCACCGGCGACCTGGTCATGACGGTCATCATGGCCGCCGTCATCATGGCCGTCGGTATCGGGCTCCGGACCGCCCTGTTCGCGGTCTCCCAGGACGAGGAGTTCGCCCGCTCCACCGGTCTGCCGGTGCAGGTGCTGAACATCCTGATCGCGGTGGTCGCCGCGCTGACCGTGACGGTCTCGATGCGCGTGGTCGGGCTGCTGCTGGTGAGCGCGCTGATGATCGTGCCGGTCGCCATCGCGCAACTGGTCACGTCCTCGTTCCGGCGCACCATGTTCACGGCGATGGGAGTCGGCGCCGCCGTCTGCGTCATCGGCCTCGTCATCACCTTCTTCCACCGCCTCGCGCCGGGCGCCACGATCGTTGTCCTGGCGATCTGCGTCTACGCTGTGATAGCGGCCGTCCGCCCCCTGCTGGGCGCCGGGCGGGGGCGCGCCGCCGATCCTCATCCGGACATGGATGACGACGTCAACGTCAGCAAGGCCGGTGCTCAGGAGTGACGATGCAACGCATGACCCGCCAGCGCGCGGCCGTGAGCGAGGTCCTCGCCGACACCGAGGACTTCCGCAGCGCGCAGCAGCTGCACGACATGCTGCGCGAGGCCGGCCACTCGGTCGGCCTGGCGACCGTCTACCGCACCATGCAGACCCTCGCCGAGAACGGCGACGTGGACGTCCTGCGCAACGCCGAGGGCGAGTCGCTGTTCCGCCGTTGCCGCAAGCAGGTGCACCACCACCACCTGGTCTGCCGGATCTGCGGCCGGACCGTCGAGCTGGACGCCGGCGTCGTGGAGCACTGGGCCGCCGACGTCGGGCAGTCGCACGGCTTCGTCGACGTCGAGCACACCGCCGAACTGTTCGGCACCTGCGCCGAGTGCATGGCTGCGGGGGCGGTGGACACCCGGGATGCCTGACTTCCTGGCTGAGCTGCCGTTCTGGCTCACCATGCTGCTGCTCAGTTGCGGCGCGATGTTGCGTGGGCAGGGCATGTACTGGGCCGGCCGGATCGTCACGGAACAGGCGTTGCGGCGCACCCACCCGACGCAGGGCTGGACCCTCAGGGCGCATGCCTGGCTGCAGGGTGGCGGCGCGGACGCCGGCATCCGCGCGATCCGCCGCTGGGGCCTGTTCGCGGTACCCGTGTGCTACCTGACCGTCGGGTTCCAGTCGATGGTGCAGGCCGGCGCCGGCGTGCTGCGGATCACGTGGTGGAAGTACACGCTGGCGCAGATCCCCGGCGCGATCGCGTGGGGGGCCATCTACGCGACGATCGGCTTCGCGGTCTGGGAGGCGGCGCTCGCCGCCGCCGCGGGTAGCCCGCTCGGGCTCGCCGTGATCGCGGCGCTGGTGGTCGCCGTCGTGGTGGCCGTGGTTCTGCGGCGCCGGCACCGGTCGCAGCGCGGCACCGGTCCGGTGGCGCACGTCGAAGCTCCCGACGGCGGAACCGGCGACGGCGTCATCGATACCTTCGCCGAGGTGGTCGAGTCCGAGACGCAGGCGCCGGCTGCGCCGGCAGGACCCGCTGGGTAGGTCGCGGAGAAGAGCGCCGCGGACCGCGCCTGACGGCCGGCGGCGCGACCGGAACGTCGGTCGGCGGCATCCGTGCGGTGATGCACGCAACCTTCCGCCCGCCGTCAGCCCCTGCGCTCGTCCGATCCGCCCTCTGCACCCGGCTTGTCGACGGCCCCGCCGTAGCGCCGGTCCCGGCGGGCGTAGGTCACCACGGCGTCCCAGAGATCACGGCGGTCACAGTCCGGCCAGGGCTTGTCGATGAACACCATCTCGGCGTAGGCGGACTGCCAGATCAGGAAGTTCGAGGCCCGCTGCTCCCCCGAGGTGCGCAGGAACAGGTCCACGTCCGGCATGTCCGGTTCGTCCAGGTGACGGGCCACGGTGCGCTCGGTGATCCGCTCGGGGTCGAGCCGGCCGGCGGCCACCTCGCGGCCGATGGCCCGCACTGCGTCGGTGATCTCGGCCCGGCCGCCGTAGTTCACGCACATGGTCAGTGTGCAGGTGGAGTTCCCGTCTGTGAGCCGCTCGGCCTCCTCGAGCTCGTTGATGACGGACCGCCACAGCCGCGGCCGGCGGCCCGCCCAGCGCACCCGCACGCCCCAGGAGTTCATCAGGTCCCGGCGCCGGCGCAGCACGTCCCGGTTGAAGCCCATCAGGAAGCGGACCTCGGACGGTGACCGCTTCCAGTTCTCGGTGGAGAACGCGTACGCGCTGATGTGGGTGACGCCCATCTCGATCGCTCCGGCGACGACGTCCAGCAGGACCGCCTCCCCCGCGGCGTGGCCCTCGTTGCGGGTCAGCCCGCGGGCGTTGGCCCACCGGCCGTTGCCGTCCATCACGATGGCCACGTGCTTGGGGACGAGAGCGGCGGGCACCTCCGGCGGACGAGCACCGGTGAGGTGCGCCGGTGGAGCGACGGGCTCGGCCCTCACGCGCGCTCCACGTGCCGCAACGACTTCAGCTGACGCTCCAGGTGCCATTGGGTGTACACCGCGACCAGCCCGGAAGCCTCCTTGCGGTGCCGCTCGTGGCTGACGTCGGCGTGGCCCCAGTCCCCCGCGAGCAGTGCACCGAGCAGCCCCACCGTCTCCGGGGCGGGCGCCGCGGCACCGGGCGGGCGGCAGTTCGTGCAGATGATGCCGCCCAGCGGCGCGGAGAAGGACCGGTGCGGGCCGGCGGCGTCGCAGCGGGCGCACTCGGTGAACGTGGGTGCCCACCCGGCGATCGCGAGGGCGCGCAGCAGGTAGGAGTCGAGCACCAGGCTGGAGGGGTGCACCTTCTCGGCCAGGGAGCGCAACGCCCCGACGAGCAGCAGGTACTGCTGGGTGGCCGGCTCCCGCTCGATCTCGGTGAGCCGTTCCGCGGTCTCGACCATCGCCGTCGCCGTGGTGAACAGGCCGTAGTCCCCGCTGATCGCGCGCCCGTGCGGGGCGAGCGTATCCACCTGCGTCACGACATCCAGGTTGCGCCCGTTGTACAACTGCAGGTCGATCACGCTGAACGGCTCGAGGCGGGCACCGAACTTCGAGGAGGTGCGGCGCACCCCCTTCGCGACGGCGTGGACCTGCCCGTGCGTGCGGGTGAGCAGCGTGAGGATCCGGTCCGCTTCCCCGAGCTTGCGGGTACGCAGCACCACGGCCTCGTCCCGGTAGAGCTTCACCCGAACATTGTCCCTCATCTGACCGACAACGAACGGTCCCGACGCGCAGCCGCGGTCCCCCGCGGCGCCGGACCGGCCCACCGGGCCCGGCCGCACCACCCGCTCTGGTGCGGTGAGAGTGCACTGGTGGCAACCACAAGAGCACTCTCACGGCCGCACCACCCCGCACTAGTTGTACCCGGCCATCAGGGCGCAAGGGCTGGGGGCTCGCTCGTCGTTGTTGGTGAAGGCCTGTCGGTAGGCCCACTCTGTGGTCAGGGTGCGGTTCAGCCGCTCGACTTTGCCGTTCTGCCAGGGCCAGTGGGGCTTGATCCGCCTTGTACGCCAGAACGCATCGTGGGGCGCAGCACCGGTCGCCTCACAAGTCTGGGTACTGCTCGGTCGGAGAGGTACATCCGGACCAGTGGAGGAGGTAGTCGTGATCGAGTTACCGATGACTTGCCCACGGTGCGATGCCGAGATCAGCGTGGACATGGCGTCGGCCGTCGTGCGGATGGATGTCAGACCGCGTGCCGAGGCTGAGTTGCTGTGCTCGTGCCCGTCGTGCGAGCTGCCCATTTCGTGGCGGATCGTCGGAGACATCGTCGTCATGCTGCTGTTCGCCGGGATCGAGCCGCTGTTTCTCAGCGAGCCGTCTTTGCCTGCCGCCGACGTTGCCCCGGCTTTGCCGCCTCTCACCAGCGACGACCTGCTCGACTGGCACCTGGACCTGGCGCCGATCTGGACTGTCATCCCCTGGGAGCGCTGATCTGGCCGTCTGCCGGGCCTTCGCGAACGGCTCAGGGAGACGTCGCGGCGGACCGGGCATCTGTCGCATTCCCATAGGGCGCGGCAGCAGGACGTTTCACTCGTCTCCCAGCGCTGCCGCAGCGAACCCCGACCGCCACGTGGGGTGGCTGGGCTTCCAGCCTGCAGCTCTTGCCTTGGCGTTCGACGCGCCCCGGCCACCCGGGGACCGGTTGGTCCAAATCGGTGACGTCGGTGCGGGCGCACCGATTGCATTCGCGTACACGGGCAACCACTGCGTGCCCGGCGCGGGCTCGTCGTCGGCGATGTTGTAGACGCCCGCGGGCCAGTCGATCGCCTGGACGGTCGCCGAGACGGCGTCATCGACGTGCACGAGGGAGTTGACGGTGCGAGTCGCGGGAAGGAGGCCTTCTGCCACCGCGTCGGCAACCCGACCGCCCTCGGCGTACCAGGTGCCTGGGCCGTACCACCAGCCGTAGCGGAGGATGGTCGCAGTGGCCAGGCGTCCCACGAGCTCCTCCATCGCTGCCACGGCGGACCCCTCCTCGATCGGTTCGTCCTCGCTGGCCAGCCCGTAGCCGTCTTCGTAGGCCCAAGCGATGCTCTGCACCACGATTCGCCCGACGCCGGCTTGCTGGGCGGCCGCCACGAGATTCCTCGTACCCACTCTCCTGATCCGCGCGGTGGCCTCGGTGTCGAAATGGCGGAGGTCGGACAACTGGTGCATGACCAGGTCCGGTGCCGCAGTCCAGATCAGCTCGGTGAGGCGCGCGGCGTCGTAGACGTCGACGACGACGCCCTTCCCACCCGAACGGTTGATCTGATCGACGTTCTCGAGCCGGCGAGTCGTGGCAACGACCTCGTGCCCCGCGGCGATCAGTGCGGGAACAAGTCTCCTGCCGATGACCCCAGTGCCGCCAGCGAGGAAGATGCGCATGGGTCTCCGTTCTCGGCGCCGTCGATGACGACGGCGACCGCAGCGTGTTTCGGTGGGTCACAGGTATGACCTGCCAAGATCTGAGAATGTGAGGGGGCCGCCTCACATATCAGTCCCTCACCCGGTCGAGAAGGTCAGAGGAGGTACACAGGTGGACGACACAGCAGGCGGAGTGGGCCCTGAGGCGCAGACAGCGGACAAGGCGGAGCCGGGGGCCGAGGTCCTCGCCGAGCGACGGCACCTCATCTCGTTGGCGTTCAGGATGCTCGGGACCATGGCCGAAGCAGAGGACGCGGTCCAGGAGACCTACGTCCGCTGGTACCGGTTGAGCCAGGAGGAGCGGGACGTGATCGAGGTCCCTGCGGCATGGCTGACGCGCGTGGCCAGCCGTGTCTGCCTCAACGTCCTCAAGTCTGCGCGGTGGAGGCGAGAGACCTACGTCGGACCGTGGCTGCCGGAGCCCATACCGGCTCACGCAGCCAACGGCTTGCCGGTAGCGGCCACCAACCCGCTCGAGCAGGTCACGCTGGACGACACAGTGAGCACGGCCCTGCTCCTCGTCCTCGAATCCATGACCCCCGCAGAACGAGTCTCGTTCGTGCTGCACGACATCTTCGCGATGCCCTTCAACGAGATCGCAGATATCGTCGGACGGACGCCAGCGGCCTGCCGACAGCTCGCCACCTCCGCCCGACGGCGGGTGCAGAACGGGCGCGGACGTCAGGTGACTCGTGCAGAGCACGACGAGGTCGTGACCGCCTTCGCGGCGGCCGTCCGAAGCGGGGACATCGCCGGCCTGGTCGCCGTGCTGGATCCGGAGGTCACCTGGAGGTCCGACGGAGGCGGTGTCGTCACGGCCGCACGCAAGCCCGTGATCGGAGCACGTCAGGTGGCAACCTTCATCATGAACGTGCTGGCGACCAACCGGTACGGGACGGTTCAGCCGCAGGAGACACCGGACGGACTCGGCTTCGTGATGTGGGACGAAGGACGTGTCATCGGTGTGGTCACCCTCGAAGTCGTGGACGGCCTCATCTCCGAGATCCGCACGGTCATGAACCCGCACAAGCTCACGCTGTGGAACTGAGCCCCCTGCGCTGCGCTGCCCCATCAACCAGCCTCACAGCCCGCGCTCTCGCGCGGCCGTAGGTGATGAGGGATCCGCCCCCACTTCACCGGAGGAGGCACGCGTGACGCGTACACGCGCAGCGAGGGTCCGGGTAGTTCGGGAAAGCCTGCAATGACGGGCATCAGCTCGCCGGAGCAACGAGTGTCGGGTGGCAAGGACACAGGCGCCCCCCTCACCAGGAGGACCACCATCGCCGCATGGAGATGACGCCGAACGTGTGCGACCAGCGGTGGGGAACGACTCGTCGGCGTCACTGCGTTGCCCACCGCTCAAGCAGCATCCGCTAGACCCTCCTCCGACGTGGTGCGAAGCTCGAGACGGCCGCCGCTGACAAACTCATGTCGGGGTCGTTGGACCGAGGCCAGCGACACGACGTCGCGTCCCAGGAAGAGTGCGGTGACCCAGACGGAGGCGACTCGAATCTTGCGTTCCCAGGTAGGGATGGCCAGGACTTGGTAACCGCGATGGATCAGCCACCCGAGAAATCCCTTGATGACCACGGGCCCGGCCTCGAACACTCCGGTCCCAAGTCCCAGCGTCGCGACGGTTCCGAGGCTGCGGTGTCGGTACGGCCGGGTCACCCCGCCGCGCAGCGTCTTCGTGATGTTGCGGGCAAGTCGTTTGCCCTGACGAACAGCGTGCTGTGCGTTGGGCACGGTGTAGGCGTATGGCGGGGACGCGGTGCGTGTCAGGTCCGGCACTGCGGCGTTGTCGCCCGCCGCCCACGCGTCGCCCGTCGTGCACGCGGGGCCCGTCGCCCACGCGTCGACCACCGGGTGGTCGTCCGTGCCGATGCGGAGGTCGGGGCGCACGATGAGCAGGCCGCGCTGATTGATGGGCAGGTCGGTGTGCTTGGAGATTGTCGGGTTGGCGGCAATCCCGGCTGTCCACACGATCAGATCGGACTCGAAGCGCTCGCCCGAGGACAGGATGACCTCGCCTCCTAAAGCCGAGGTGACGGTTGTCCTCAGGTGCACACGGGCACCTCTATGCTCAAATGACCGCACCACCCACGCGCCGGTCTTGGCGGAAACCTCGGGCAGGATGCGCTCGCTCGCCTCCACCAGGTGGAAGTTGAGCTCGTCCGGGGAGATTTCCGGATACCTTTTCAGGGCGGCGCGCGACAGGCTCAACAGTTCCCCGAACCCTTCGACACCGGCGAAGCCACCCCCGATGAACGTGACGGTCAGTGCTCTGGTGCGCGCCGGTCCCTTCGGCATGTCCGCGGCTCGGTCGAGCGCTGTGAGGAACGCATCACGGATCGCGACGGCTTCCTCGACGTGCTTGAGGCCGAAGGCTGACTCCGCGATGCCCGGCACGGGCAGCGTCCGAGTGACGGCCCCAGCCGTGACCACGATGGTGTCGTACGCGAGCTCTACCTCCCGCCCGTCGTTCATCCGCGCGTGCACGGACTTGCTCACATGGTCGATAGACGTGGCGCGTCCGCTCAGCACGGTGGTTCGCCGCAGGTGCCTGCGCAGCGACACGGCCACATGCCGTGCCTCGATCGAACCCGCAACTACCTCCGGCAAGAACGGCTGGTAGGTCATGTACGGACGGGGATCGAGGATGGCCACGGATGCCTCGGACTGCTTGAGGCGCCTCTCGAGGTGCCACGCGGCGTAGAAGCCGGCATAGCCGCCACCGACGATGAGGATGTGTGGAGTACGGAACATGAATGCTTCTCCTGACTGATTTCGATCCCGAACGGGGTCTCACTGCCTAGACACCTCTGCGCGGCCGGATGTGATGTGTGGGCGGGGAGATGTCCACCCCGTCCGCGCGCCTCGGTGCCCGAGAGGCAGTGAGATCAGCCGCATCACGCCGCGTGACCGGTACTGGTCGAAGGAGGGAAGCGCGACCGTCGAGAAAAGGAATCGCATCATGAAGACAGCTAAGCTCCACGGCAGAGAAGACCTCCGAACCGAGGACGTCCCTCGAGCCAAAGCCGGGTCGCGGAGAAGTCAAGTTCCGGAACGCATACGCAGGAGTCTGCGATGCACGGGTGGGGGCTCGGGGTCGGGGTCGCGTTCCCCAGGTGCGACCCGAGAGTGCCTGCGCGACCGGCCAAGGCGGTCGAGGTGCTGCACGACCCCGATCTCGACATCTCGCGAGCAAGCCCAAGGTGTGCGGCGTCGAGCCATCGTGATGTCGAGCCGTTCGCGCCACTCGAACCGGCGTGCCGGCACGGGTCACGGCCTCTCGTCACTTCAGAGCCAGTACGGGCAGCGGCTGTCGCTTTGTTGCTCATGATCGTCCTGACCTTTGCTGCGGTGGTCTACTGGCCCATAGCCGACCACCGGTTCGACCCGCTCCGGCTCGTCCCTTGGATCGTCTCGGTAGCCATCGGGGCCGCCCATCTCCCGAAGCGCGAGGCACCCCGGCGCTAGAGCGCCTTGCTCCGCCGTGCTCGGTCGGCCCGCTTCACGCGTCGAGACACTCACGCGACCACCGCTGCACCTCTGATCACCGTTCGGGCACGTCCGCCAGAGCGACGCGGTCGCCTCACGGTGCTGGTGCGTGGCGACTAGGCGTTCTACTCCCCCACCCTCGTCTCGGCGGTCCTGGGCGCCGGCGCGAACGTCTCGATCACCGCCCGGATGGGCCCAGCCGTCAAGCTGGCCATCACGAGCATCGGCGCCGATGCGTGGACCACGATCAGGAAACGTCGGATGGCCTCGGATTCGTGATGTGGGACGAAGGACGTGTCATCGGTGTGGTCACCCTCGAAGTGGCGGACGGCCTCATCTCGGAGATCCGCACGGTCATGAATCCGCACAAGCTCACGCTGTGGAAACACTCTCACCACGGCCGCGATGCGGCTGACAGCCTCACGATCCATGTCCGACAACGGTCATATGCATGAGGGGGTTCACCCTCACATCATCCAGGAGGCACACATGACGAGTTTGGGTAGAGCGCGGTTCGACGCCGTGCGACCGCCGCAGCATGGTCCGAGGAACCCGGCAATGACCGGGACCAACGCCGCTCAATCGGTGGGGGTACGCCCCTCGTCCCGCCTGCCCCGGCGCGAGCACCGCCAAGGGTCGCTGAGCAGGGCGCGCAGCCTCAACCCGGCGCGGGCCATGCCTGTGCGGGCTCCTAGAGTGTTGGCCGAGGGAGACTTCGGCGGCGAACGGCTTCTTCTTGCACTTGATCAAATCCAGCAGCAGGGCCCTCCTCGCACGATCGCCGGCTGGAAAGCCCTGGCCGAAGAGATCTTGGTGGACGAACGCTGCGCCGTCCACCGCAACCGGGAGATCTCGTCGTCCTATGCCTGGGCCTACATGGCTCTGCCCACGTACTTCAAGTGGGCCGGGATGGCGGCGATCGCGTCGCACCACGTCCGCGTTGCCCTCCTTCCACTCCACATCGAGACCGCTTTCAGGGGTTCCTCTGGTCAAATTCACAGACCGAGGAGGTGGCGGGTGCTCACGGAGGACGCGAACACGATCCGGGCGACGAACAACGACATCTTCGACGATCTGTTCTGGGTCCACCTCGCTTACGTCACCTCAGAAGACGGGATCAAACTGCTCCGCGCCCTCCTGCGAAACGAGCGTCGCTATGCACCCGTGCTGGCCGGATTCGAAGCACTCGACCAGGGCCGCCGGGTACTGGAGGACGCGAACACGTCGCCAGCGGCCCGAGAAAGAGCACGGGATCTTGTCTGGAAAGGCAATCTCCTCCTTCTCGAGCACGAGCAGCGCGTCGTAGTGCAACCCAACTTCGATCGCCTCTCCGACGGGTACGCCCGGGTCGTCTCGATCGGGTCGGCAACGACGTTCGAGACACGTGGACCGTGCCAGGCGATCGAGTCCTTCACATCGTTCTACTTCCACACCCTCGGCCGTACGAACCCGCGTGGCCTCGGCGGACGGGTGTGGCCGCGCATTACCAACTACGACGACCGGTGGCGTTGGCTGGTGTCGAGCGTCGTGCCCCGGTTCCAACGCCTCGATGCAGATCCGCACGTGGTCCGAGCCATCCTGCGACGCATCCTCGACCAGGATCGCAACCACGCTTCTTCCCCGTGTGGCACCCCGATCAGGAGAGACCGAGCGTCCTGGGGGCGCGTGGCGCCGTTGTGCCCCGGAGCGCGGGGACTGACCCCGGTTCATGGACACGCCGAATCCCGCACCCGTAATGGGCAGGGAGTGAGGGAGATGATCCAAGGATCATGGCCAGGAAGAACTACTCCGAGGAGTTCCGGCGTCAGGCCGTCGACTCGTATGAGTCCACGCCGGGACCACGGTCTGCGGCATCGCTGAGGACCTGGGCATCGTGCGAGGCACGCTGCGCCATTGGCTCGAGGCGTACGGGACGGGCAAGAAGACCGCGGCCGACGGGACACTGACCTCCAGCCCACTGCAGGCGCCGCCGCGCTCTGTGCAGCCGGACCTTGAAGGTGCCGGTCGAGCATCCAGCGACCTGGCAGCGTCGGTGACCGACAGCCCATCCCAGCTCACCAGCAGCAGAGCCTCACGCTGCTGACGCGGCAGTGCAGCTAACTCACGCAGCAAGAGATCCCGCTCACCGACGACTGCCCCGGCATTTGCCCGCTCGTCGGTCAGCTCTATGAGTCGGCCGAGCTCTGCCGTGAGAAGGTGATCCCGGTACCGAGACCGATCGCTGTGTCGGATGGTGTTTCGAGCAACGACGAGCAGCCCCGGCAGGCCGTGACCGGGAGCATGTGCGAGCCGCTGCCACGCAACGAGAAACGTCTCAGCAACGATCTCCTGTGCTCGATCTGGTCCGGGTTGGCGCAGCGCGTACGCGTGAACTCGTGCTGCGTGCCGCTCCCACAGCGCCCACCCCGAGCCATGGCGAGAGCGCCGCCCCGTGGCCGGATGGGCCGGGACGGCGCTCTCACGCGGGTTGATCGCGCGCGGTCCTGGGGTCGTGGACCGCCGCGCGCCGAACCCGCACCGGTCACCCGCCTCGGTGCGGCGGGTGCCGGTGGTTGGTGACGCCGGCCTGAAGGTGGAGGTCGGCGCGTGGTCACGATGACCGACGTGAGCCGGTCACCACGCGTGCCCCGCGTGCGCGCTCAGGCGCGCTCAGCGCACGGCGCGGTTGACCGCCGAGATGATCGCCTTGAAAGACGCCGTCGTGATCGAGGGGTCGATGCCGACGCCCCAGATCACCTGTCCGTCGACCTCGCACTCGACGTACGCGGCTGCGGCGGCGTCACCGCCCTCGGAGAGCGCGTGCTCGGCGTAGTCCAGCACGGAGAGCTCCACGGAGCGCTGCGCGAGGGCCGCGACGAACGCGGCGACCGGACCGTTGCCGCGGGCCTGGACGGTGACCTCGTCCTCGCCGTCGCGCAGGGTGGCGGTGAGCACGTCGTCGCTGCCGTCGCCGGCGGAGGAGACCTGAGTCGCGTGCAGCGCGAACCGGCCCCACGCCGTCAGGCCGTTCTCCTCGGTGGCCGGCAGGTACTCGTCGGAGAAGATCTCCCAGAGCCGCTCGGCGCTCATCTCGCCGCCGTAGGCGTCGGTGTGCCGCTGCACGGTCCGGGAGAACTCGATCTGGAGCCGGCGCGGCAGGTCGAGGTTCCGCGAGCTCTGCAGCAGGTACGCGACGCCACCCTTGCCGGACTGGGAGTTCACCCGGATCACGGCCTCGTAGCTGCGGCCGACGTCCTGGGGGTCCACGGGCAGGTACGGCACGGTCCAGACGACGTCCGCGTCGTCCCCGCCGGCCTTCTCGATCACCTGCTCCCGGACCGCGAAGCCCTTCTTGATCGCGTCCTGGTGGGAGCCGGAGAACGCCGTGTAGACGAGGTCGCCGCCGTAGGGGTGGCGCGGGTGGACGTCCATCCGGGTGCAGTACTCGACGGTGCGGCGGATCTCGTCGATGTCGGAGAAGTCGATGAGCGGGTCCACGCCCTGGGAGTACAGGTTCAGGCCGAGGGTGACCAGGTCCACGTTCCCGGTGCGCTCGCCCTGGCCGAACAGGCAGCCCTCGATCCGGTCCGCGCCCGCCATGACGGCCAGTTCGGCGGCGGCCACAGCGGTGCCCCGGTCGTTGTGCGGGTGCACGGACAGGGACACGTTCTCGCGGCGGCTCAGCTGCCGGCTCATCCACTCGATCTGGTCGGCGTACACGTTCGGCGTGGCGCGCTCCACCGTGGCCGGCAGGTTCAGGATGATCTCCCGCCCGTCCTCCGGTCCCCACACGTCCATGACGGCCTCGCACACCTCGAGCGCGTACTCGATCTCGGTGTCGATGAAGATCTCCGGGGAGTACTCGTACCCGAACTCGGTGCCCGGGTCGAGCAGCTTCTCCGCGTAGTCCATGACGTGCTGGGTACCCGCCGTGGCGAGCTCCTTCGTGGCGTCCTTGTCGTTGCGGAACACGATCTCCCGGAACACCGGCGCGGTGGCGTTGTACAGGTGCACGGTGGCATGGTGGGCGCCGATCACGGACTGCACGGTCCGCTCGATCAGCTCCTGCCGGGCCTGGGTCAGGACGGAGATCGTCACGTCCTCGGGGATCGCGTCGTCGTCGATGATCGACCGGACGAAGTCGAAGTCCGTCTGTGAGGCCGACGGGAACCCGACCTCGATCTCCTTGTAGCCCATCCGGACCAGGAGGTCGAACATCTTCCGCTTGCGCTCGGGGTCCATCGGCTCGATGAGTGCCTGGTTGCCGTCCCGCAGGTCGGTGGACAGCCACCGCGGGGCCACCTGGATCCGCTTGCCGGGCCAGGTGCGGTCCGGCAGGTCCACAGCGTTCGTGTCGTGGAACGGGATGTACTTCGCTACGGGCATTCCGTAGGTGGTGCGCTTGCTCATGATGGTCCTTGTCGCTCGTTCGGCTGTGGGGGCCGGGCACCACAACTCCGCGACGAGGATCGGCCTAGAGGGCCTCGCCGCGGCAGGGAAGGAGCAAGCGGACAACTGCGCGCATGTTCGGCAGTGTAACCCACCCGGTGCGCGGGCCGTCCGGACGTCTCAACCCGCCGTCTCATCCAGCAGCACCGAGAGCACCACGTGGCCGAACTGCACCTCGCCGCCGACGGGCACGAGCGTCTCCTCCCACGGCTCCAGATCGGACTCCTCGCCCCCCGGCCCCTTGACGGAGGTCCCGTTCGTGGATGCCCGGTCGGTGACCCAGACCTTGTTGCCCTCGACCCGCACAGCCAGGTGGGTCTTGGAGACGGCGGGATCGTCGACCTCGAGGAGCCCTTCCACCTCCTCGCTCGAGCGTGCCTGCGGTGCGCGGCCGAGCAGCGTGGTCGCGTTCAGCGGCAGGTGCCGCCCGTCGGACAGGAGCACCTGGATCTGCGCGGCGCGCACGGCCCGGGTCGCGTCCTCCCGGACCGGGGCGGGCACGTTGCGGTGCACCAGGCGGGTGTGCTCGACGTCGTCGAAGTCGTCCTCCGTGGTCGGTCCGGCGGGCGGAACGGCCGCTGACGGCGGGGGCACCGGTGCGCCCGGACCGTCGCCGTCCGCAGCGGGTTGCGCGGGCGCCGCCGCGGGCGGGGCCGCGGCCCCGGCGGGCGGCTGCGCCCAGGCTGCGACGCCTGGTTGCTCGGGATGGGTAGCGGGCTGGGCCCACGGCTGCGGGTCGGTCTGACCCGGCTGGGGCACCTGCCCTGGTTGCGGCTGCTGCGCCCACTGCTGATCGGCCGTCCCCTGCTGTGCCGGTGGTGCTGCCCACACGCCCGGCTCAGGTGGTCCGGGCTGCGGCTGCTGCGCCCACGGCTGCGCGTCCGGCTGCCCCGCGTGCGGCTGCTGCGCCCACGGCTGCGCGTCCGGCTGCCCCGCGTGCGGCTGCTGCGCCCACGGCTGCGGATCCGAAGGGCCCTGCTGCGGCGACTGACCCGGCTGCTGCGGCCAGGCGCCGGCCCCGGGCGCGTCTGCCGTGCCCGGCTGACCTGCGGGCTGCCCCGGCTCGGGTTGCCACTGCTGTGGGTCGGCCACGGCAGGCGGGCCCGCCGGGGCGTACCCACCCGGCGCGAACTGGCCGGGCCCGGGCGCGGCCGCAACCGGAGCCGCCGGGGCGCGCTGGCCGAGCACGACCGCGAGCAGGGAGCCGAGCACACCGAGCCCGGCGATCAGCCCGGTCACGATCACGGCGACGGCGCCGACGGTCGGCAGGCTCGTGTCGGGATTGGTCTGCCGCACGATCAGGACGACCGCACCGGCGAGGGCGAGCACGGCACCGACCACCCGCACGGCGAACGCCGGAGTGAACAGGGTGCCGGGCGTGAGGACCCGGTCCTGGGGCCGGATCCTGCCCCACGCGGACATGGCCGCGACCAGCCGCAAGCCGGTGAACAGCACGTACCCGCCGGCGGCCATCGCCGCGACGACGAGCACGAACCCGATGATCCGTTCGGCCAACCCGCCCATGGTGATGGCGTCGTGTCCACGGATCAGGAAGAACCCGCCACCGGCCCCGAGCAGGACGGCCACCGCCGCGGCCACGGTGCGGGGCCAACCGCAGTACACACGCGCGAGCGCACCGAGCGCGTCCCGGCGGATCCGCTGCAGGGTCCAGGTGTCCGGCCAGAGGCTGCGGTCCGCGGGCGCGGCGAGGTACTCGGCCGCCCCAGCGGTCAGGCTGAGGCGAGCGCGCGGGGTTCCGGGTGCGGGTTGCAGGGTCGGCCCGCCGTTCAGGAGTGCTGCTCGTGTTCGGCGCGCTGGGACAGCTTCTCCCGCGTGGCCCACAGGCCCGCCGACGGCGTCGAGATGTAGAAGACCCGCTCGCCGTCCGGCATCGTGTTCCAGCCGTCCTGCATCACCGCCGGGTCGTAGCGGGCCAGCGCCTCGGACAGGTCGAGGTAGCCGTAGCCGACCGACTCGATGTCCTCCCGGGTCAGGTGCCCGGGTGCGTAGGTGATCGTGAACCGGCCCTCGGAGGAGCCGTGCACGAGGTGCGCGGTGCCGTGCGGGATGTCCTGCATGTCCGCCTCGGTCTTGTACAGCTCGAGCACCTCGCTCTTGCTGAGGTAGCCGTACTTGCGGATCAGCGCATCGACCTCGGGCTGTTCCCCGAACCGCTCGACACCGGGCGCGATCACCAGCAGCTCACCGCCGTCGGCCATCGCCATCCGGGTGCGGTACACGGCCTTGTTCGCGACCCAGGTGGCCCGGAACTCGTCCTCCTGCATGACGGCCACGATCTTGTCCACGGGCTCGTCGAACTGAGTGATGTTCTGGCCAAGGCTGGAGCGCGCGGCCGCGTAATAGGTCTCGACGTCGTCGCCGACGAACACGCCTGAGTGTGCGAGCGTGCCGTCCTCGGCGTAGTCCATGACGACCTGCAGGTACACGTCCGGCAGGTCCTGGAGGAAGTTCTCCTCCGCGTAGTTGAAGCACGCCCGCACCGGGGTGAGCAGGTTGCCGAGGTTGTTCTCGATCCCGTACACGGCCGAGGCCATGTGCGAGGCGCCAAGGGTGCGTTTGCCGCCGAGCCCGATGAAGTAGTTCTTGTTGTGGTTCGCGAAGCCGAGCACCTCGTGCGGCACCACGTGCCCGATGTTGATGATCAGGTCCCACTTCTCGGTGACCGTCATCGTGTTCAGGTCGACCGGGATCTCCCAGTCCACGGCACCGCCGGTGCGCTCGGCGACGAACTCCGCGGGTACGGTGCCGACGTTGGTGACGCCGTTCTTCCAGTCGTGGGCGTGGATGCGCTCCTCGGGGATCGACCCGAACATCCAGGTGTTGTCCTGTGGCGTGTGCGGCACGTGCTGGCCGAGCGTGGGGATCACATGGACCTCGGCACCGGCCTCGTCGAGGCGGTGATAGAGGTACTCGGTCATCCAGCCGACGCCCGCGTGCGCGCGGGTGATGTCCGGCGGCAGCAGCAGGACCCGCTGGTAGGAATCGATGCCGAGCCGCGGCTTCGCCTCCGCCAGGAGCTTGTCGCAGAGGGACTCGATCTCGGGACGGGAGATCCACCGCTTCTGAAGTTCGAACCACACCATGGCAGCACCTTAGTCGGACGGGCGGGGCCAGTCCCGACGGAGACCTTTCAGGTTCGACGGCGCAGCGAACGTACCGAGAAACGTGCCCGCAGGCGCTGGCGGCGGTTCACTCCGTGCCGGAGCCGGTCGGTGGCCGTGCCGACGTCCTGCCAGTACGCCACGGCGTCGGAGTCCTCGGCGGTTTCCGGCGCGAACACGCTCGCGTCCGCGCGCCGCGCGAGCGCCACCGTCGCCGCGGCCGGGAAGGCCTCGTCGAAGCTCGCCGCGGCCTCGCGCCGGGTCGACCCGGGCCCGTGCGTGACGCCGAGGTCGACCGCCTGGTCCTCGACCTCGGACCAGCCTCCGGCGATGCGCTGCACGGGTGCGCCGCGCACCCGACGGCGCTTACGCCGTCGGGCCTTGAGAGCGGCGATCACGATGAACGGGCTGAGCAGCACCAGGATCGGAACGCCCACGGCGGCGCCGATGAGCAGCCAGCGCACGAAGGACTGCTCATCCTTCATCTGCTGGTCCTCGACGTCGGCGTCGTCCCGGTCCTGCGGGGGCACGTCCGGCGGCTCCTGCGGGGGCGGCGGCGGCTGGAGCACCTGCGGCTGCGGCCGGTCCACCGGATCCGGGTCCTCGCTCTGCGGGATCTGGTCCTCGTCCGGTGTCGGGAAGAACGGCAGCCAGCCGGCGCCGTCGAACGGCACCTCAACCCAGGCCGCCACGTCGTCACCGGTGATCGCCACGGAACCCGAGTCGGACCCGGTGGGGACCTCGAAGCCCATGACCACCCGAGCCGGGTAGCCGAGCTCGCGGATCATCAGGGCCATCACGGCGGCGTACTGCTCGTCGTCGCCGACCATCTGCTCACCCTCGAACATGCTGAGCAGCCGGGCGGCACCGTGCCCGGGACGGGACGGCACCTCCCCGACGAGCCCGTGCGAGAAGAAGCCCTGCGTGCTCAGCGCACTGGCGATCGCCTCGACCTTGGCGTAGTCGGAGTTCGCGTCCGCGGCCCACTGACCGGCGAGGGACCCGATGATGTCCGGCACGTTGCGCGGCGCGGGCTGGGCGATCCGGGACGCCACGAGCTGGGTGACGTCCTCGGGCTCGGCGCCCGCGGGGGTGGAGAGCAGGTCGTAGGCGTCGCCCTCGGTCAGCCCGGCGGTGACCAGGCCGGTGTCCGTGGCGGAGTTGTAGTAGAAGGAGTCGGTGAGCGCGTCGGTGTCGCCGGCGGTGAAGTCGACGTCCAGGGTGTTGCCCACGTTCGGCAGCCACACGCCCCGGTAGTCGCCGACGGCCACCGAGGTGCTCGCCGCGTTCTCCGGCACGTCGACGGCGATCCGCTCGCCGGTGCGCATGAACGCGCCGGTGCCCGCGCTGTCCCCGCCTGCGACGTTCCAGACGGTGCCGTTGTAGGCGTCCAGGGTGGCCAGCCGGATCCGCTCGGTGCCGCCGGGCAGGCCGTCCACCGTGAACACGGTGTCCTCGGCCTGGTCGTCGACGAAGTTGCGGAACCCGGCCAACGGGCTGGAGTAGTCCTGCGGGTCCGGCGGCGGGTCCACGAAGTCACGCAGCACCACGCGGGGGGTGCTCGGGGCCGCGAACACCGACGCGCTGGTGCCACCGAGGGCAGCCAGGCCGAGCACGATGGAGGCCGCGAGGACCCGGTTCGGCTCGAGGCGGTCCGCCCGCCAGGCGACCCAGGTCAACGAGATCAGCACCCCGGCCACGCCGAGCACCCCGGCCAGCACGGAGAGGCGGGTGCCGAACAGGATCGAGGCGATCAGCACCAGGGCCGGCGGGATCAGCGAGAGGCTGTAGTGCTTGGCGCGCAGCGAGATGGTGACCGAGATCAGGGCCCCGAAGAAGGCGAGCACGTAGGGCAGCAGGAGCAGCCCTCCCCCGGTACCCAGCGGCGGGTCCAGCGTGAGCACGGACTTCCAGACGGTGACCATGCCCAGGCCCATCACCCGCCAGGTGGTGGGCGTCGGCAGGATTCCGGCGATCGCCGTGGTCGGGGCGGCGAGCGCGCCGCACAGGAAGAACACGACCAGGGCCACGGCCAGCACGGTCAGCGTGCTGAGCCGGCGCATCGCACCGAGGACCGCGATGCCACCACCGAGCACCAGTGCGCCGATGACGGTGATGAAGAGGTGGCCGGTCAGGTAGACCTGCTGCAGCGGCGCCAGCGCCATCGCGAGCAGCACCACCGGGACGACGGCGTTGATCACCCGGGCTCGGGTGAACCAGGAAAATGGTCCGGGTGCGCTGCTCGGCTCGGGCTCGGCCACCTGGACCGGGTCCATGTCCATCACGGGGGCGCTCATCGTTCGAGCTTCCGGAAGCCGCGGGGCAGGTCCTCCAGGGCGCCCAGCTCGAGCACGGTGACCGAGCCGAGCCGGTGCACGGACGGCTCGGCGCCGAGGCGGGCCTGGATCGCCAGCGCGCGCACCCCGACGGGCAGCACGGCGCCGGCGGCGCGGATGTCCCGGGCGGACACGCTGGAGCCGCAGATCAGCACGGCGACCGTGGCGCGGAGCACGTCGCGGGTGATGGTCCGGGCCATCTCCACGACGGTTGTCGGCGACTTCACGGTCTCGAGCCGGGTCAGCTCGTCGAGGAACAGCCGCGGCGCGGACGTGCGGAGCACCTCGTGGGAGGTCATCGCGGTGAGCTGCTTCTCGCTGTTGAGGGCCTGCAGGCCGAGGGACCCGACGGCGGAGATCGCCAGCTCGAACTCGTCCGGGTCCGCGTAGTCACGCTCCTGGGCCGAGATCGCGAGGACCAGATGGGAGCGGCGGGTCTCCTCGAACTGGCGCACCATGAGCGTCCCGGTACGGGCCGAGGACCGCCAGTGCACGTAGCGGCGGTCGTCGCCGGGGACGTACTCGCGCAGCGCGTGGAAGGACAGGTCCGCGTTCGTGATCTCCCGGGTCTCACGGCCCTCGAGGTCGTGCAGGAACCCGGCCGCGGAGCCACCCATCCGGATCGTGCGCGGGTGGACGTAGAGCTCCTCCGGCTCGGTCCACAGCACCGAGCGGCGGATCAGCCCGAGCGGGTCGCCGCGTACCGAGGAGACCGGTCCCACGACGATGACGCCACGGCGGGTGGTCGGGATCGCGAACAGCTCGTCGTGCTCACCCCCTGGCGGCAGTCCGGGCAGGGCGAAGCTCGCGCGGGTGGTCCCGACCGGCAGCTCGATGCGCGCCGGCAGCACCGCCGAGGTGGACGTGTTGCGGATGTCGATGCCGCCCATGGCCCGTTCGCCGACCACCACGCGCCCCTCGCGCAGGCGCAGGCTGATCGCGTACGGGTGCCGACCGATCGCGAAGATCGCGGCTCCCACCAGTGCGAAGACGAACCCGGCGCCGAGGACGATCAGCTCGATCCAGTTCAGCGAGAACCCCGCCACCAATGCGACGACGCCGGCGCCGAGCACCACCCATGCGGCCCGGGTGATCCAGGTGAGGACACTCGAGGTCCGCCGGACCTGGGTCACCAGACCGGCCACCACGCGGGTGACTGAGCTGGTGGTGGAGTTGATCGAGCGCGGGGCGCCCTCGGTACCGAATCCGCTCACGTCAGGAGGTCACCGATGCCCGCTGCGCCGGCGGTGCCACCTCGGCGAGGATGCGGGTCAGCGAGGTCCCGGCCTGGGCACCCTCGAACTCGGCCTCGGCGTCCAGAACGAGCCGGTGCGCGAGCACGGGCTCCGCGAGGGTCTTGACGTCGTCCGGGATCACGTAGTGCCGGCCCTGCGAGGCGGCCCAGGTCTTGGCGGCGCGGACCAGGGAGAGCGCCCCACGAACGGACACCCCGAGCGCGATCTCCGGGGCGCGGCGGGTGGCCTCGGCGATCTGCGTGACGTAGGAGAGCACGGCCGGGTCGACGTACACGGACGCGGCGAGGTCGGACATGTCCACCACGGCCGAACCGGTGATCACCGGGCTCAGGGTGGCCGAACGGTCCCGGATCGCGCTCCCGGCCAGGATCGCGATCGTGGCGTCGGAGTCCGGGTAGCCGATCGAGGAGCGCATCAGGAAGCGGTCCAGCTGGGCCTCGGGCAGCCGGTAGGTACCGGCCTGCTCGATCGGGTTCTGGGTGGCCAGGACAATGAACGGGCGGCCCACCTCGTGCGGGATGCCGTCGACCGTGACCCGGCCCTCCTCCATGACCTCCAGGAGCGCGGACTGCGTCTTCGGGGAGGCCCGGTTGATCTCGTCCGCGAGGACCACGGAGGCGAAGATCGGCCCCTTGTGGAACTGGAACTGGTGGGACTCCTGGTCGAAGATCGTCACGCCGGTGACGTCGGAGGGCAGCAGGTCCGGGGTGAACTGGATCCGGCTGTGCGAGGCCTGCACGGTCGCCGCGAGGGCGCGGGCCAGGGACGTCTTGCCGGTGCCCGGGTAGTCCTCCAGCAGCAGGTGCCCACCGCTGAGCAGGCACGTGAACGCCAGGCGCACCACGTGCGGCTTGCCGAGCACCGCCTGGGAGACGTTGCCGACCAGCCGTTCGAAGGTCTCCGCGAACCACCCCGCCTGTTCGGCGGTCAGGGCGGCGCGGGTATCAGTTGCGGTCATGGGTCCTTCTGAGTGATCGGTTGGTCGGAGCGGGGTCGGGCCTGACCCAGCTACCAGTTGCTCGTGCCGTTGTAGTCGTGGCTGTTCCCGTTCAGGGTCCAGTGGATCTGCCCACCACAACCCTGCCCGTAATGCGCACCCGGCACCACGTTGCCGGTGCCGCTCAGTGACCGCCCCGCGTAGTTGCGATCGATGGAGCACCCGGAAGCACCGCTGGAGTAGAACGAGATCGCATAGTTGTCGGAGGGCAGGTTCTGGTAATTGATGCGGATCTCGTAGCAGCTGCCGCCACCTTGTTCACAGGTGATCGGATTGCCATGCACGACGTTGATCGACACCGGCGGCGTCGGGTCCGCACCGGCCCGTTGGGTCTTCTGGGCCGTGTTCGTGCTCCACTGCTGGTGTTCGTTCTGGACCTCAACCTGCAGGATGTGTTCCTGCTCCCAGTTGCCCGTCCTGGTGGCGGAACCGGTGCGGCCGCTCACGGTGGTCCAGGCACCCGACGTTCCCCACCGCCACCGAGTCGCGGTGATCTGTGCGCCGTTATCGGAGGCGGGTGCCGTCCAGGAGAAGTTGACCCGTTGCCCGTTCGCGGACGAGGTGATGTCCACGCCGCTGGCACTCGGCGGCCCGTACGTCGAGAACGATCCCGACGCCGCGCTCCACGGACCGCAGTAGGCGTTGCAGGCGCGCACCCGCACCGTGTACGACGTGCCGTCGGCCGGCACGGTGATGACGCCGCCGCCCGGCAGTGATTGAGCACCGCCACCCGAGAGGCTGTACTCGTACCGGCCGATCGCCTGCCCGTTGTCCGCCGGCACCCCATGGCTCACGGTGGCCCGCTGATCCTGACCCGTGGGCGCCGCGCTGACGCCGGTGACCTGACCGGGCTGCCCGAAGGAGGTCACCCGGTTCGACGGCGCGGACGCGGGTGACTGGCCGGACCGGTTCTCCGCGACCACGGTGAACGTGTAGTCATGGCCGTTGTCCACCTGCACCTCGCGGGAGGTGACGGAACCGGACAGGCTGATCGGGGCGCCGGGGTTCCCGTCCTGGATCACGGTCAGGTAGTACGCGCTGATCGCGTCACCGTTGTTGTTCGGCGGCGTCCAGCTCACGGTCAGTCGGCGCCCGTCGGGGTCGTCGACCCGGTTCGCCTGAGGCGCTGCCGCCTGCAGCGGCGGGCCGGAGGGGTACTCGCCCTGGGACCAGCCGGAGTAGTCGCCGGGATCGGGTGCGTCGTTGATGGCACGCACCCGGAACGTGTAGGTCTGGCCGTTCGTCAGCCCGGTCCAGGTCATCGAGGTGCCGGTCACGGACTGCTGGCTGGTGCCACCCGTGGCCGGGGAGATCTGCACGTCGTAGCTGGTGATCGGGGTGCCCTCGTTGACCGGCGGGGTCCAGTTCACGACGAGCTCGCCGTCGCCGTACACAAGGGCCGGCGGTGCCGGCTGCTCCGGCTTCACGTCGGGGATGGCCTCCCGCGAGGCGGCGCTCTCGTCGGAGTCCCCCACCTCGTTCGTCGCCACCACGGTGAACGAGTACACGTTGCCGTTCGTCAGGCCACCGATGGTGCAGGTGGTGGTCGCGCAGGTCTGGCTCACCCCGCCACCGGAGACGGTGTAGCCGGTGATCGGCGCACCGTTGTCGTTCGGTGCGGTCCAGGACAGCACCACCTCACGGTTGCCCTCGGACTCCACCAGGGGGACGTACGGCGGGTCCGGCCGGCCGAGCACCGCGGCGCTGATCTGAGCCTCGACGACCCGGTCGGGGTCGCCCGTCACGTCCACCACGGTGTAGCTGGCGAGCAGCCGCCCGTTGTACTCGGGGGCCGGCGTGATGATCACCTGGTTGCCCGAGACCGTAGCCGTCCCGTTGCCCTGGATGACCTGCGCGCTCTGGATGGTGCGCTCCTGATCCGGGAACGGGTTGGAGTCGTTCGCCAGGACGTCCACGCCGGTGGCTTCGCCCTGGTGGATCTGCCCGGCGTCGTCGTCGTTGGCGACGATCAGCTCGCGGGTGCTCCCGGTCGCCGTCAGGGTGACGGTGCCGGTCACCGGCTCACTCTCGCCGTCGGTGACGCTGATGATCAGGTCGACGACCGCGCCCTTGGCGGTGTCGTCGTGGGCGCTCACGGTGAGGATCACGTCGTCGGTGATCTCGGCGTCGAACCCGTCGACCTGATCGACGATCGTGTACTCGAGGAGCCCGGAGTCGCCGTCGGGGTCCTCCGCCAGCCGGGACAGGTCCAGCGAGACCTCCTCGCCGCCGACCTCGGCGGACAGGGAGCCGGCCCGCATCCGCGGCGGCTTGTTCTCGTCGGAGGTGACGGTGATGTCCAGGGTGAGCACCGAGGTCAGGATGCCGTCGGCGTTGATGTCCGCGGCGTCGGTGACCTCGAAGGTCAGGGACGCGGCGCCCACGTAGTTCGGGTCCGACGTGTACTGCAGGGTGGTCGCGTCCACGACCGGGTTGGACCCGTCGGAGTTCGTGGCCCGCGCGTTGGTGGTGTCCGCGAGCTGCACCGGGTCACCACTGAGCGCGACCACGTAGTCCTCGAGCGGCAGGTCGATGCGCTCGCCGGCCAGCACCTCGATCGGCGGCGCGTCCGGCCGCAGCACCGGGCCGGTGTCGAGCAGCCCGGGTACGTCGATGAACGCGTAGGAGCTCAGTCCGTCCTCGTCGGTCACCTGGTAGGTGACCACCTGACGGTTGTCCGCGAGCTGGATCCGGACGTTGTTCCCGACGGCCTGGGCGGAGTCGTTGCCGGCCGGGACCGAGACGTCCAGGCCCTCGACGGACCCGTCCGGGTCGGTGTCGTTCTCCAGCACGATCACGTCCACGACGGTCTCGCCGAGGATCGCGCTGGGCGGGACCACGTCGTCGACCGCCACCGGGGGCTGCGGGGCGTGGTCGGGGTCGACGATCACGGTGAGCGCGCCGGTGTCGGCACCGCCGTGCCGGTCGGTCACGTTGTAGGTGACGATGTAGGTTCCGGGCTCCGTGGGTGAGTCGAACGCGACACGGCCGTCCACGAGGGACAGTTCGAGCCCGCCCATGTCGGCGAACGCGGGGTCGTCGAAGTACAGCTGGTCGCCGTCGGGGTCGGTGTCGTTGGCGAGCGGGTCGGCCTGGATCGCACGCCCGGGTCGCACCGTGATCTCGTCCGGCACGGCCACCGGGTCCCGGTTGGAGTCCGGCGGCGGGATCACCCCGACCGTGATCGGCGCGGTCGCGACGAGGCCGAGCCGGTCCCGGACCGTGTAGCTGAAGGTGTCCGTGCCGGCGGAGTCCGTGTACGGCTGATAGTCGAGGTAGGTCGGTCCGGTCGCCACGATCCGGCCCAGCTGGGGTCCCTCGTTGACGCCGAGCAGCTGCACGGAGTCGCCGTCCGGGTCGATCCCGTAGGTGTTGATCGGGATCCGGATCCGCTCCCCGGAGAACGCCCGGGTCTCCACCGGCTCGGGCACCGGCGGGCCGTTCGCGTCGTCGGAACGTGCCTGCACGTAGATGGTGATCCGGGCCGAGCCGACCCGGCCGGCCTCGTCCACGATCGTGTAGACGGCGGTCACGGTGCCGGCCTCGGCGGGGGCCTGGAACCGGACCACGTCACCGGCCACGAACATCAGGCCCTGGCCCTCGGCCGGGGCCTCCTCGAGCTCGGGGACGAGTTCGAAGGTGAGTCCGTTCGGGTGGGTGTCGTTGGCCAGCACCGGGATGGTCACGTGGTCCCCGGCGCGGACCCGGGCGACGTCCTCCTCGGCCACCGGCGGCTGGGAGACGTCGGTACCCGTCATCGGGAGCACCTGCACCTGGCCGGGCGAGCTCGCGAGACCGTTCGAGACCGTGTAGCCGATGGTGAACGGCGCGCTCACGGTCCGGGTCGCGGTGACCCGCAGGATCCGGTGCTCGAGCACGGCGACCTGCAGGCCCGGGATGTTCGGGACGTCGATCTGCTGGACGGCGAGCACCCCGCCGTTGGGGTCGGAGTCGTTCTGCAGGACGTCCACGAGCACGGAACCCAGTGGCGGCAGCAGGGCGGTGTCCGCCACCGCGATCGGCGGTGTCTCCTCCGGTGCCCGCACCTTCACACGGATCAGGCCGGTGGACTGTTGGCCGTCGTCGTCGGCGAGGATGTAGGTCAGGTAGTAGTCCCCCGCTGCCTCCGCGGTGAACGTGAACGTCCCGCCGTCCATGTCCGGGACGATGACGGGGCCGCCGTTGTCCGCGGTCACGTTCGACATCCGCAGCGGCCGGTTGTTCGGGTCGAGGTCGTTCACCAGCGGCTTGACCGTGATGGTCTCGCCGACGAACGCCGTGGCGAAGTCGAAGACCGCCTGCGGTGGCGCCGGCGCGTCCGGAAGCACCTCGACGTCGATGGTCACCTCGGCGGTGTCCCGGCCATCGCTGACCAGCACGACGACCTGCTTGATCCCGGTGGCCAGACCCGGATCGGTGATCGTGACCGAACCGTTCGGGTTGGCCAGCACCACGAGTCCGGCGGCCTCCCGCGTGCCCTCGACGAACATCGAGTCGCCCTCGGGATCGCGCACGTCGTTCATGACGTTCACGGTGACGCTCTGACCGGCGGCCACCCTGGCCGTGATCTCCTTCTGCTGCTCGGGCGCGCTGTTCACCGAGTTCGGCTGCACGGTCAGCTCGACCGTGGCGGTGTCGGTCCCTCCGGTGCGGCCGTCGTCGGCCGTGTACTGGAAGCTCGCGGAGCCGCTGGCATCGTCGGCCACCCGGATCTGCAGGGCCCGCCCACCGAGGATCGCCTCGACGGTGCCGAACGTCTCCGGGACGGCGTCGAACGCCGCCGCGATCAGCAGGTCACCGTCGGGGTCGGAGTCGTTCTCCAGGACCGGCAGCACGACCGTCGCGCCGGCGCGCACCCCGAACGAGTCCGGCTCGGCCGACGGCGGCCGGTTCTCGGCCTCCCGGTCCAGTGGCACCTCCTGCTGCTCGAGGTCCTGGGACTCCTCCTCTTCCTCCTCCTGGTCCTGCGGAGGGGTGACGTCCTCCCAGTTGTCCACGAGGATGAGGGCGTCCTCGATCATCCAGGAGTTGCCGGTGCTGAGCTCGTTGAGGACCACGTGGCCGCGGTTGGTGCGGAACTTCAGCTCGCCGCCCGTCGCACCCTCGATGGGGAGTTCGACGGGTGCCGCGTCGCCACAGGTGCGCAGGTAGGTGCCCGCGCCTCCGGCCCAGGCGCCGTGCGTGCAGCCGGCGATCTGCATCGGCGCGGCGGGCTCTCCCGGGGTCTCGACCGGCAGCACCACGGGGTCGCCGCCGCGCAACGGAACCCGCACGAGTGCGTTCGAGGTGGCCAGGGCCACCGAGTCCCCGCTCGGGCTGACGCTCTGCAGCGTCGCGGAGGCCGCGTCGATGTCCAGGCCGGACAGGTCGACGGCGTCCCGTCCGGGCTGCAGGAGGGTCAGGCTGTCGTCGTCCTCGGCGTAGGCGAGGATCACCGGGTCGGTGCCGACCGCGGTCATCTGCACGTCCGCGCCGCTGAGGAGTTCGGGGTCGATCTCGGCGACCTCGGGTTCGTCACCGGCGGCCCGGCCCTGCGGCGTGAACGTGTGCAGGGTGCCGTCGAGGACGTCCAGGCCGAACGCGGTGCCGTCGTCGGCCACGGCCTGCACGGCGCCCTCACCGAGCACGGCGGTCGGATCCTCGGTCGACTCCTCGAGCACCCCGAGCTGGTCCAGGCCGAGGACCCGGTACTCCCCGGTCTCCTCGATGAGCACGCCGAGCGTGTCGTCACCAAGGCCGATGGTCGAGCCGGACGGCAGCTGGACCACGCCACCGCCGACCGCCACGTTCGCGGTCGACACCCGCTGCAGGGTGTTCGAGTTCAGGTCGCGCAGGAACACGACGTCCTCGCGCTGCAGCACGTCGATGTTGGAACCCGGTGCCGCGAGGCTCGCGTCGATCGCCTCGATCGGGTAGTTCAGCCGGCCGACGAGGATGCTGTTGTTGTTCGAGACCCAGACCCCGCCGTCGTTGAGCTCGACGTCGGCCGTGGCGACACCCTCGTAGTTGAGGCTGAGTGCGACGACGGTGCCCACCACGAGGGAGATCACGGTGGCGCTCGCGATCTGGCGCTTGTTGCGCGCCAGACGTGACGTCAGTCTCAAGGTTGTCCCCCCACAGGTACCGGATTCGTCGGAGACTGGCCGAGTCTCCGGGGCATAGGGTACCTGCCGCTGCTGAGTGCGCCCAGGGGTGGGACTCCCCATCGGACGCGATCTCGGTCACACCGGGTCGAACCGGTCCCGCATCGACCCGTCCCGGCGGTCGCGAAGGCTCAGGTGGCGCTCGTGGCGCTGGCCGCGCTCGCGGCCTTCTCCTTCTCGGCCTGTTCCGCCTTCTCGGCCTGCTCGGCGGCGTGCGCCTCGGCGTTCGCCTCGAGGAGGTCCAGGTCCGCGGCCACCACGATCCGGGACGCGACGGCGTGCTCGACGAGCCGGGCCCGGCGGTTCACGGCCAGCTGCTGCTGCCCGCCGCGCAGCCCGCGCACGCCGTGCCTGGACAGTTTCTCGCAGACGTTGTCGAGCTTGCGGTTGAACCGGGTGATGACCCAGCCGAGCCGGGCTGCCGCCTGCGCGGAGGTGGGGATGGACGCCGTCGAGCCGCGTCCGCGCAGCACCGGTTCGGCGAGCGCGATGATGAGGAGCTTCTGCGACTCGGTGAGCGTGACCGGCCCGATCGTGGTCTCGCCGACCTGCGTCCGCTCGGGCGTGGAGGACTCGAACGTGGGCGAGTCGCCGACGATGCCGAGCTCGTAGGTGGTCGGTCCGGCCGTGAACAGCACCGTCGTGTGCGCGAACACCAGCGGCAGGCGCGCACCTGGCGCGAGCCAGGCCTGCATGTTGCCGTCGGAGTCGGACACGGTCGCCGAGAGCCGGCTGCCGACGTTCTCCAGCCACCACAGGTCGTCGTGGTGGGAGATCGTCAGGAACCGGCGGTGCAGGTACGGGTTGTCGTCGATCTCGAGGTTGCCCTCGCGGCCGATCTGGAAGGTGTCATCCTCCTCGACGCCGAACCATTCGCCGCAGAATTCGACCTGCATGCTCATCTGGGGCCCCCATCGTTGCGCCGCACTACGCGCATCCCTCAACACTCTCGTTCGAAACGGTTCGGGTCTCGGTGTATATCGAGATCACACTGATACAAACATAGTCCGCGGTTCCGGGCACGCTCACCGACGTCGCGCCGAACGTGTCACGTGTCTCACCGCCGTCGTCCGCGGGGCCGCCACGGGTGAACATCCAGGCGTAGGTGATCTCCGCGTCGTCCTCGACGGGTGCCCAGCTGAACGTGACGGTCCCATCCGCTTCGCGGGTCCCCTCCACGTCCGCCGGCGCCGGCGGGTGAGCCGCGGCGCTCGGTTCGTCCGAAGACGGGGTCTGCGTCACCGTGGGGGTCGGCTCCGGCGCATCCGGGGCGTTGAGCGCGCCGATGATGACGCCTGTGGCCACGATGGCGATGACGCCGCCCACCGCCGCCCAGACCGGCCAACGACGGCGGGTGCTGGGTGGGTTCGCGGCGCCCGGTCCGCCCGGGGTAGCCGGGGCGCCGTCGCTTCGCGCGGACTGCTGCGGCCCGGTTCCGGGCTGACCGGGCCCAGCCGCCTGGCCCGCGCCCGGCAGGGCGTACCCACCGGGCCCCGCGCCCTGGTGCGGAGCCTGCGGGCGGCTCGTTCCGCCGTCGGGCGGGGTCTGCGGCACCACTTGCGGACGCAACACGGTGCGCTCCCCCGCGAGCGGGTCGCCGGTGGTGGCCGGGGCCTGCGGGTTCACCGTGACGACCGAGCGGGCCCGGGTGCGCAGGTCCTCGCCGACGTTGTCCGGGACGTGGATCCAGGACGTGTCCGGCACGTCCAGCGTGGTCTGCGACAGGCGCAGTTCCTGCTCGACGCGCTGGATCGCCCGGGCGAGGTCCGCCGCGGTGGCGAACCGGTCCCGAGCGGACTTGGCCATCCCGCGCGCGAGCACCTGGCCGAGGGACTCCGGCACGTCGTCGCGGCCGATCGCCGGCACCGGGTCCCGCTCGATCCGGGTGATCAGGTCCAGGGCACCGTTGGGACCGCCCTCACGCTCGAACGGCGACCGCCCGGCGAGCAGGGTGTAGATGGTGGCGGTGAGCGAGTAGATGTCGCCCGCGGGGCCGCGCTCGGCCCCCTCGGAGAAGAACTCGGGCGCCGCCCACGGGATCGACAGGCCGATGGTGTCCGTCTCCTCGACCGCGTCCGTGGCGACGGAGATGCCGAAGTCGGTGAGGGCGGGCCAGCCGTAGTCGGTGGTGAGGACGTTCGCGGGCTTGATGTCCCGGTGCAGGATCCCGGCGCGGTGCGCGGTCTCGATCGCACCGGCGAGCCGGACCCCGATCCGCAGCGCCTCGGCGACCCCGATCCGCTCGGTGCGGTACCGCACGGACAGGTTCGGGCGCGGGCAGTACTCCATCACCAGGAACGGGCGCGCATCCGAGGCGGTGTCGGCGTGGTAGATCGTCACGATCGACGGGTGCGTGGACAGTTGCGCCATCACGTTCGCCTCGGCCACGAATTGCTCGCGTGCCTGCGGGCTGGTGGCGTGCGAGAGCATCACCTTCACCGCGACGGACCGGCGCGGCAGCTGCTGGGTGTAGAGGAAGACGTCGGCGAAGCCACCCGAGCCGAGCAGGCGTTCGTGGGTGTAGCCGGCGATCTCGGGGGGTGGCGACGGCGGCCGGCGGCCCGCCACCTAGTGGCCCTGCCCGTGCGGCGGCCCGGAGCTCTCCACACCGATGGTGATGCCGTCGCCGAGGTCGATCAGGGAGCCCACCGGGACCGGAACCCCCTCGCCCGGGTGGAGGCGGCGCGGGTCGTTGCCGGGCACGGCGACCATCGTGCCGTTCGTGGAACGCAGGTCCGTGACCACCACGTGGTCACCCTCGAGGCGGACCTCGACGTGCGTGCGGGAGATGTCCTGCTGCGGGCTCGGCACGGTGACCAGGCGCGGCATCAGGGCGCCCGCGAACCGGGACGACTCGGGCGCGCGGCCGATCAGCACGACGCGGTCCAGCGGCACCCGGGGGCCGCTGGAGACGGCAAGCATGATCACCGGGCCGGGCTCGTCGTACAGGGCGTCGTCGGCGACGCCGGGAACGATCGTGGCCGACGGCGGCTGGTTGGGTACGGCGTCGGCGGCGTCCTGCGCGTAGGCGGAGCGCAGGTGGGAGACGAGGATCGTCTCGCCGTCGTGATCGCCCTCGATCTCCGCGTCGCCACCGCCGGCCGCCGGTGGGACGGACGTGTGCAGGGTCGGCGGGTCGAAGGCCGGCACCGGGCTGGGCGCCGCGGGCCGCGCGTCCGCCGCGCGTGCGTTCGGCATGTTCCACGGGAGGGAGTCGATCAGGCCGCTGCTGACCGGGCCGACCTGCTCGTACTCGGCGGTCGAGGTGCCCTCGGGCGGGCGCGGCGGGACCGGGGACTCGCCCTCGCCCTGGTCGCCGGCCGCGTAGGCGTCGGCCCTGTTGGCGTCGGCGGCATCGGCGTCGGCGTCGGCCCCGCTGGCGTCGGCGGCATCGGCCTCGGCGTCGACACCGCGGGCGTCGGAATCGGCGTGCGCAGCGTCGACCCCTGGATCCTCGGCCGGGTCGTACCTCCCGGACGTCGTGGGGATGACGGTCCCGGACTCCGGTGCCTCGGAGGCGGCCGGCTCGTCCGGAGGCTCCTGCACGTCCCCGGGCTCGCCCCCTTCAGGCAGCTCGGGCTCGACGGCGCCGCCAGGAGCGATGTCAGGCAGCGGACCGACGTAGGTCTCGTGATGAGCCTGGTCGTCGGCGTCACCGTCGGAGAGCGATGGCGCTTCCGCGGAAGCGCCTGCGTCGTCGGCGGCGTCGTCGTCGGGAGCAGCTTCGTTCGGTTCACCCGCGGCATGCTTACGGACGCCGGACCCCGGCACCGGTTCCTCCGCCGAGGCAGCCACGCCGAACGCGGGCACCGGCGCTTCCGCGGAAGCGTCCTCGGCCTCGGCTTCGGCCGGCGGCTCCAGCGCTCCGGCGGAAACGTCCACACCGAACGCCGACTCCCGCTCTTCCGCGGAAGCGCCTTCGGCCCCGAGTCCTCTTTCGAGCGCTTCCGCGGAAGCGTCCTCGTCCTCGGCCTCGGCCGGCGGCTCCAGCGCTCCGGCGGAAACGTCCACACCGAACGCCGACTCCCGCTCTTCCGCGGAAGCGCCTTCGGCCCCGAGTCCTGTTTCGAGCGCTTCCGCGGAAGCGTCTTCGGCCTCGGGTCCCGCTTCAGGCGCTTCCGCGGAAGCGGTCTCGCCCTCAGCATGCGGCTCCGCCGATACAGCGGAGGCGGCGTCACGATCGGGCTCCACGTCCACGTGCTCGTCCACGCCGTCGTCGGCCCCGTCGGCCGCCGGGCCGAAGCCGGCCTCCTCGAAGACGTCGACCGGCTCGGCCAGGGACACCGACTCGTCATCACGGTGTTCCGGAACGTCGGCCACCGGCTTGTCAAAGGTCTCAGCCGCGGGCGGGGACAGTTCGACGTCAGCCACCACCGTGGGCAGGTCGGTGGGCAGCGCTGGCGCCGTCCCCGCTGCCACGGGCGCAGCCACCGGAGGCGCGGACTCCTCGATGACTGCCACGGGCGCTTCCGCGGAAGCGCCCGCCCCGGCGACCGCCACGACAGCCGCAACCGGCGCCGCGTCGGCGAGGTCAACGCGGATCCGTGCGGCCCGCACCACGCCGCCGAGCAAGGGCCAGGACTCGCCGACCGAGCCCACCGGGCCGCCCGTGCTGCTGGTGCCGCTCGCGCCGCTCGTGCCAGGGGTGCGCACCACGATGTCCGTGGCCGCATCGACCAGCACCTCGCGCCACGTACTCATGCCACGGGCGGCCACCTCGGTGCCATCCACGTCGACGACCACGTCGCCGCGCAGAAGCACCCGGACGCCGTCGGGCGTGCGTTCGACGAGCCCGAACGCGGGAAGCGACGAGATCCCGCCACCGGCGATGATCTCCAACCAGTGCGTGATCGGCCGTCCGGCCGCGAGCGCCTCCCAGACCGCACGCACCGTCGCCGGCGGCACCGTCGGGGCCAGGAGCACCACGCCGGTCCCGGTGGCGAGACCGGTCCACTCCCCCGGCACGTACTCGAGGCTCACGCCCACCACCAGTTCCGGTCCGCGCCCGCGCCCTGCTCGCGGGGCACGGTGTCCTCGGCGCCGCCTGGCTCACCGACACCCTCGCGTGGCGCCGTGGTCGCCAGTGCCTCGTGATCGGGCATGAGATCGATGACGATCACCGAGACGTTGTCCCGGGCGCCGTCGGCGATGGCCTCCGCGAGCAGTGCCGACGCCGCGTCCTGCGGGCCGAGGCCCGCGCCGAGCACGCCGGCGATCCGGTCCTCGGTGAGCTCGTTGATGAGGCCGTCGGAGCAGAGCAGGAGCCGCTCGGTGGCGCCCGCGTAGAGCATCCAGAAGTCGGGCTCCACGTCGATCCCGCTGCCGACGGCCCGTGTGATCACGTTCCGCTGCGGGTGGCTGCGGGCCTGCTCGTCGGTGATGGCGCCGGAGTCCACCAGTTCCTGGACCACGGAATGGTCCACGCTGATCCGGGTCAGCGCCCCTTCGGCGAACCGGTACACCCGGGAGTCGCCGACGTTGAAGACCAGCCAGTACGGGGAGTCCTCGTGCCGGGTGAGGATGACGCCCGCGGCGGTGCTCCCGGCGGTGACCGGATGATCACCGACGGAGTCCTGGACGTCGGCAAGGGAGGACCGGATCCGCTGCTGGGCGGCGCGCACCACGGCCTGGATGTCCGTGGGCTGCACCTCGACGTCCGGCCGGACGGTATCGGCGTAGCGGGAGAACTCCGCCACCACCGCCCCCGAGGCCATGGCGCCGTGCACGTGCCCGCCCATGCCGTCGGCGACGAGGAACACCGACGGCGTCGCCAGCACGGAATCCTCGTTCGCCTTGCGACGTCCACCGGCATCGGTGGCCACGCCCCATACAGCTTGCACCCGCAACTCCTCGATCCGTCCTGGGAGGGAAATCTGAGCATGATCCTATGCAGCCCACCGGGGCCCGTCACACCTACGGCCGTTCAGCCACCCGCCCGGGCCGCCGAGATCGGCCCGTCGCGGCGGTCCGGCGCCGTCACAGCACGCTCGGGAATACGCCCCAGTACGCCGCGATCAGCAACAGCACTCCTGCGCCCACGTGCACCCCCCACCAGGTGATCCGCCCGACGGCGCCGGTCACGTCCGCACCGAGCGTGCGGTGCGCGTTGATGCCCGCCGAGACCGAGCGGACCCCGACGGCGACGGCGAAGATCCCGACCGCCTGCAACAGCACCCAGCCGCCCTGGACGGCCAGGTCGTCGGTGCGGTAGTTCAGCGCCAGGTTCGCCACCTGCACGATGTAGGCGGCGAACACCACCAGTACCGCGGTCGCGGCCAGCGCGGTGGCCGCGCTGTACCGGGCCAGCGGCGGCGGCAGGCGGCGGCTCGGCCGGCGCACCAGGCGGCTGCCCACCCAGGCCACGGGGCCGATCAGCAGCAGCGCGAAGGCGCCGGCGATGGACCAGACCAGCATGTCGCCGTCGGCGTACCAGCGCGGGTGACTGACCGGCGCGGCGCGGAACAGCTGGACCGGTTGGGCACCGGCGATCCGGGGTTCCGCCGTCGCCGTGTCCGGCAGCCCGAGCGTCCACCGGGCCAGGGCGTCGTTGAAGCCGGGCGCGAGCGCGTCGTCGATCCGGATGCCGTGGTTCGCGCCCTCGAAGTAGCGCAGCGTGTATTGGGTGTTCCCGGTCTGGGCGATGTCGTCGATGAGCTGCAGCGGGCCCTGCACCGTCGGCATCGAGGAGTCCGCGGTGCCGTACATGAGCAGCACCGGCTGCTCCATCTGCTGCTGGTACGGGCTCGCGTCGAAGTCGGCGTACTCGAAGCCACCGCCGGGCATGTTCGCACCGAGGCCGCGCGGGATGGCGCGCAGCAGCGCGGCCGGCACCCCGACCGAGCGCAGGTAGGAGTCTGCGGCGAACGCGAACTGCTCCCGGGGCGGCACCACCGGCGCCGAGACGAACACGACGAACGCCACGTCCGGTTCCTGCGCGGCGGCGACCGGCGCGATCCAGGCGCCCTCGCTCTCGCCGTAGAGGCCGACGGCCGCCGGGTCCACGCCCGGCCACTCGGTCAGGATGCGCCACGAGACCAGGTAGTCCTGGGCCATCTGGACATAGTCCCGGTCGGTGGTGGTGTAGGTGTCCATCCGCTTCTCGGGGACCATCGCGTACACCCCGGCGCTCGCGAGGGCCTCGGCCTGATCGGCGAAGTTCAGGTTGGTGGCGGTGCCCGCGCCGTGCATGAACAGCATGCCGGGACGCCCGTCCGGCGCGCCCACCGGGTAGGTGATCGTGGCGAGCACCTGTGCGCCGTCGAGCTCGACCTCGATCGTCTCCTGGGCGGTCTCGTACGTGCCGACCGGGTCCGTGACGGCATCCGAGCCGATGGCCACGTCCGCCGTCTCCGGCACCACGACCTCGGTCATCGGCTGGGGGCTCCAGCCCGGCCCGGAGAGGGATCCGATCAGACCGAAGATGAGGACCAGCCCGAGGACGGCAGCCAGTTTCCGGTAGATCACCGAACCAGGGTAGTTCGTCCCACCGACTGCCCCGTCGCCCACGCGCGCCCCAGCCGTGCCGTTCGAGTGCCGCTCAGAAGCCGAGCCGGTGCAGGTACTTCGGGTCCCGCTGCCAGTCCTTGGCGACCCGGACGTGAAGATCCAGGTACACGGCCGCGCCGAGCAGTGCCTCGATGCCCCGGCGTGCCTTCGTGCCGACGTCCCGCAACCGCGCGCCCTTCGCCCCGATCACGATGGCCTTCTGGGAGTCGCGCTCCACGTACAGCTCGACGCGGACGTCGAGCATGCGCCGACCGTCCCGGTGCGGGGTGTCCCGCTCCACGATCTCCTCGACCACCACCGCCAGCGAGTGCGGCAGCTCGTCCCGGACCCCCTCCAGGGCGGCCTCGCGCACCAGTTCGGCGACCATCACGGCGTCGGGCTCGTCGGTCAGTTCGCCGTCCGGGTAGAGCGGCGGGGACTCGGGCAGGTGACCGAGCAGCACCTGGACGAGCACGTCCAGCTGGTAGTCCTTCGTGGCCGAGACCGGGACGATGTCGGCCCACTCGCCGAGCTCGGAGATGTCCAGCAGGTGCTGGGCGAGCCGCTCCGGGGCGACCTTGTCCGCCTTCGTCGCGATGGCGACCACCGGGGTCCGGGCCTCGGCGAGCTGCCGGGCGATGAACCGGTCCCCCGGGCCGACCTCCTGATCGGCCGGCATGCAGAACGCGATCACGTCCACCTCGGCGAGGGTGCCGATGACCAGTTCGTTGAGGCGTTCGCCGAGCAGGGTGCGGGGCCGGTGCAGCCCGGGGGTGTCGACGAGGACGAGCTGACCGTCGGGACGGTGCACGATGCCACGGACGGTGTGCCGGGTGGTCTGCGGGCGGCCGGAGGTGATCGCCACCTTCTGGCCGACGAGGGCGTTGGTGAGCGTGGACTTGCCGGCGTTGGGACGGCCGACGATGCAGACGAAGCCCGCTCGGTACTCGGGGGTGGCGGTCATGGTCGGTGTCCTTCGTCTGGAAGCTGGTGGGTCCGGCCGTTGCGGCCGGGTACGTCGGTGGCTGAGGGTTCGGAGGGGTCGGGTTCCGCGGCTCGGACCCGGAGGGTGGTGATCTGCTTGCGCCGGCCGGTGGCGTCCAGCGCCCGGATCTGGACGCCGTGGGTCACCGCGCGGGCACCTGCGATCGGGACCTTGCCGAGTGCCTTGGCGAGCAGACCACCGACGGTGTCCACCTCATCATCGGTCACATCGAGGTCGAACAGGTCACCGAGCTCGTCCAGAGGCAGCCGCGCGGGCACCACGAACACCCCGTTCCCCTCGTCCACGACCTCCATCTCGCTGGCGTCGTGCTCGTCCACGAGCTCGCCGACGAGTTCCTCGAGGATGTCCTCGATCGTGATCAGGCCGGCGATGCCGCCGTACTCGTCGAACACGATCGCAATATGGACGACGGCGTCCCGCATCTCGTCGAGGAGGTCGTCCACGGGCTTCGTCTCGGGCACGAAGACGGCCTCGCGCATGATCCGGTCGACGGGCGCCGTCGCCCGTTCGGGCTTCTTCGTGAGGTACCGCAGCGCGTCCTTGAGGTAGAGCACGCCGAGCAGGTCGTCGACGGACTCCCCCACCACGGGCACCCGGGAGTATCCGGACCGCACGAACAGCGTGATGGCCTTCTGCAGCGGGGTACCGGAGGCGACCGTGACCATGTCGGTGCGTGGCACCATGACCTCCCGGACCATGGTGCGGCCGAGCTCGAACACCGAGTGCAGCATCTCGCGTTCGTCGTCGTCGATCTGGTGGCTCTCGCTGACCCGGTCGACCATGTCACGCAGATCGTCCTCGTCGGCCTCGCGTTCCTCCAGCGTGGTTCGTCCGGCTCGCGTACTGAGCGAGTCGGTCAGCCGCACCAGCGGGGCGTAGATGGTCTCCAGGCCGAGCAGCAGCGGACCCACCCAGGCCAGGACCCGGACCGGGTCGCGCCTGCCGATGGTGCGCGGGCTGATCCCCACCACGATCACCATGAGCACCGCGGAGGCCACCACGGAGCACAGCAGCACCAGCCACCACTGGCGCAGCACTCCGGCGAGGATCAGGGTCAGGCACACGGCCGCCGTCATCTCGGCGAGCACCCGGGTGAAGGTCGCCGCCCGGATCACGCCGCCGTGGTTCTCGGCGATCCGGACCACCCGGGCAGCGCCGCGGGCGCCGGACTGCTCGGCCTCGTGCGCGGCCGCGCGGGTGATCCGCCCGGCGGCGGCCTCCCCGGCGGACAGCAGCGCTGCGAGGCCGATGCCGGCCAGCGTCAGCAGGATCAGGAGCGGCAACGGCCCCGCGTCGCTCACCTGCGCGCCAGGAACGTCAGCAGCAGCCGGCGCTGCAGGTCGAACATCTCCTTCTCCTCCTCGGGCTCGGCGTGGTCGTACCCGAGCAGGTGCAGGATGCCGTGGGTGGTGAGCAGGAGCATCTCCTCCTCGGCCGAGTGCCCAGCGACGCGGGCCTGCTCGACGGCGACGTCCGGGCACACCACGATCGAACCGAGCATGCCCTCCTCGCTGAGCTCCGTGTCGGTCCCGGGGCGCAGTTCGTCCATCGGGAACGAGAGCACGTCGGTGGGGCCCTCCTCCTCCATCCAGCGCACGTGCAGCTCGGCCATGACGTCGGTCGGCACGAACCGGATCTCGAGCTCCGCCTGCGGGTGCACGTGCATCTCGTCGATGACGAACCGGGACAGCGCCGCGAACTCCGCCTCGTCCAGGTCGTACCCGGACTCGTTGGTGACCTCCGTGCTCATCGGCTCCACCCCTCCCGCGGCGCGGGCGAGCGGGTCTCGAACCGCGAGTACGCGTCGACGATCTCCGCGACGAGGCGGTGGCGCACCACGTCCGCGCTGGTGAGCTCGCAGAAGACCACGTCGTCGATCTCGTCGAGGATCTCCTGCACCACCTTCAGGCCGGACCGGGTGCCGCCGGGCAGGTCGATCTGCGTGACGTCACCGGTGACCACCACCTTGGAGCCGAAACCGAGGCGGGTCAGGAACATCTTCATCTGCTCGGCGGAGGTGTTCTGGGCCTCGTCGAGGATGATGAACGCGTCGTTGAGCGTCCTTCCCCGCATGTACGCCAGCGGGGCCACCTCGATGGTGCCGGCAGCCAGCAGCCGCGGGATCGACTCCGGATCGACCATGTCGTGCAGTGCGTCGTAGAGCGGGCGCACGTACGGGTCGATCTTGTCGTTCAGGGTGCCGGGCAGGAACCCGAGCCGCTCCCCGGCCTCCACGGCCGGCCGGGTCAGCACGATCCGGTTCACCTGCTTGGACTGCAGGGCCTGCACCGCCTTGGCCATCGCCAGGTAGGTCTTCCCGGTACCGGCAGGCCCGATCCCGAACACCACAGTGTTCCGGTCGATCGCCTCGACGTACTCCTTCTGCCCCACCGTCTTGGGCCGGATGGTCTTGCCCCGGTTGGACAGGATGTTCATCGTGAGCACCTGGGCGGGCCGCGCGTTCGTGGACGCGGTCAGGATCGCGATGGCACGCTCGACGGCGTCCGCGGACAGCGGCTGCGCGGACGCGGCGATCTCGCTGAGCTCGTCCACGAGTCGCTCCGCGAGCGCCACCTCGCCGGGCCTTCCGGTGAGGGTCACCAGGTTGCCGCGCACGTGCACGTCCACGGTCGGGAAGCCGGACTCGATCGCACGCAGCACCTCGTCGCGTTGACCGAGCAGCGCCACCATGGGGATCGAGTCGGGGATCGTGATCTGGTGCTGGACCTGGGCCCCTGCTCCCTGCGCTCCGGCCGCGCCCGGGCCGTCGGCGGCTTCGGAGGGTTCTGCTGCGCTGGTCTGATCCATGAGCGGGGCTCGGAGCCCGTGCTTCCTTCCGGTCGCGGTGCGCGGCGCGCACACGTCGATCCCGATCCTAGCCGGGCCGGGTCGGCCACGGACGTGGAGAACGGGACCCGCGCGAGGCCGGTTCCCCTGCCGATGGGGCTCACCTCGGGCGATCCGGTATTCACGTCGCCAGCCGACCCCGTGCCACGGCAGGATGTCCAGGGTGACACCCACCGAACTCCTCACCGCCTACGACGACCAGCTGCGCACCGAGGCCGAGACCCCCAGTGCGGTCACGGTCGAGCGGCGCGGCCCACTGCGACTTGCCACCTTCGTCGGCGGTCGGGGCTTCGTGTCCTACCGCGACCTCGACGGCATCGGCCCCGCTGCGATCGGTGACGTCGTCGGCGAGGTCCTCGACCACTACCGGGCGGATCCGGCGATCACCCGGGTCGAGTGGAAGACCCGGGGCCACGACCACGCGCCCGGACTGCACGAGGCGCTGGTCGGGCACGGGTTCGTTCCCGGCGACCCGGAGTCGATCATGCTCGGCGAACTGCGCGACCTGGTCGCCGACGTGCCGCTTCCGGCCGGGGTCACGCTGCGCCGGGTGAGCGCCGAGGCGGACGTCCGCGCCATGTGCGCCATGCAGAACGAGGTCTTCGGCGACCCGCCGTCGGACAAGAACGCCGTCGCCATTCTGCGCCGCCTCGCCCTCGACGACGGCATGGAGCTCTGGGTGGCCGAGGTCGACGGCGTGATCGTCAGCGCCGGACGGCTCGAGCCCGTGGCGGACACCGAGTTCGCGGGTATCTGGGGTGGCGCGACCCGGCCCCGGTGGCGGGGCCGTGGGATCTACCGAGCCCTCACGGCCGCACGGGCGCGCTCGGCGCTCAGCCGCGGCAAGCGGCTGGCCCACAGCGACTCCACGGAGTTCTCGCGGCCGATCCTGGAACGGGCCGGCCTCGTGAAGGTGTCCACGACGACGCCGTACGAGTGGCGCAGGAACGGCCGGCCCGAGTAGCCCGGAACAGCCGTCGCTCGCTTCGGATCCGTGCCGTCCGGCGCCGCACTAGGCTGCCGTCATGGCAACCCGGGTGGCGATCGTCGGCGGCGGCCACAACGCCCTGGTGGCGGCCGCATACCTGGCCCGCGAGGGTGTCGAGGTCACCATCCTCGAGCGCAGCGACCACGTCGGCGGGGCCGCGGTCAGTGCCCGCCCGTTCCCGGGCGTGGACGCCCGGCTGTCCCGGTTCTCCTACCTGGTCAGCCTGCTGCCGCCGGCCCTGGCAGGTGACCTCGGACTGGACCTCGACCTGCGGTCGCGCCCGACGGCGTCGTACACCCCGTACGCGACCGCGGACGGCTCCGGTGGACTGCTCGTCGAGACGCACCCCGGCGTGGCCACCGCCGCCTCGTTCCGGGCCCGGACAGGCTCCGACGCCGAGTACGACGCATGGCGGGCGTTCTACGCCGGCGCCGACGATCTGGCCGCGGCGCTGGCGCCGACGCTCCTGCAACCGCTGCCGACGGCGGACCACGTCCGGGCGTCGATCGGGCCGCAGTGGTGGTCGGACCTGACCCAGGCGCCGATCGGGTCAACCCTGGAGCGACGGTTCACCGACGATCTGGTCCGCGGCGTGGTCGCGACCGACGCGCTGATCGGGACGTTCGCCTCGCTGCACTCGCCCTCGCTGCCGCAGAACCGGTGCTGGCTCTATCACGTGATCGGCGGTGAGTGGCGGGTGCCGGTGGGCGGCATGGGCGCCGTCACCGGCGAGCTGGAGCGCGTCGCACGGGCCGCCGGGGCAACGATCGTCACCGGGGCGTCGGTCCGGTCCGTCGAGGCCGACGACGGCGGAGCCCGGGTGACGTCGGACGCGGGGGTTCTCGAGGTGGACTGGGTGCTCGGCGGGGTCGCCCCGTACACGCTCGCCGGTCTGCTCGGCGACGAGCCCGGACCGCGCCCGCAGGGGGCGCAGGTGAAGATCAACCTGGTGCTCTCCCGGCTGCCGCGGCTGCGGTCGGGCATCGACCCGGAGGTCGCCTTCGCCGGCACGCTGCACCTGGCCGAGTCGATGACCGAGCTGGAGTCCGCCCACGCGGCGATGGCCGCGGACGCACGCGCCGCCGTCGGCGATGACGGCACCCCGTGCCCGGGCGAGATCTACTGCCACACCCTGACCGACCCCTCGATCCTCGGTGCCGAGCTGGCCGCATCCGGCGCGCACACGCTCACCTACTTCGGGCTGCATCAGCTCGAGGAGGGACTCGCGGACGAGGAGCTGCGCGAACGAGCCTGGCGCCGGTTCCTCGGCAGCATCACCCCGCACCTTGCCGAACCCCTGGAGCCGCTGCTGCTGCGCGACTCCGCCGGCCGTGAGTGCGTGGAGCTCCGTGGCCCCGGGCAGATCGAGGCGGAACTGGGCATGCCCGGCGGGAACATCTTCCACGGGGATCTGAGCTGGCCCTGGCTCGAACCGGGCCGAGCGGGCGAGCCGGGCTCGCCGGCGCACCGGTGGGGCGTGGCGACGGACCACACGAGGGTCCTGATCGCGGGCAGCGGCGCCGTGCGGGGCGGCGCGGTCAGCGGGATCGGCGGGCACAACGCTGCGCACGCGCTGCTCGAGCTGCTCTGACTCAGGTGGCGCTGGAGTAGGTCGTCGGGCCGGGGCGCCCGTCTCCGTCGAAGTCGGGCACGGCCGCGCCGAGGTCCTGCCAGACGAACTCGGGGATCCGCGAGAGGAACCCGTACATGAACGCGACGGTCTGGTCGATCACGGCCAGGTCGTGTTGCGGGACCGCTACGCGGATCCGCCCGCCCCCCATCGAGAACGGGACCGGCTGGACCTGCATGAGGTACTCGATCTGACGGGGGTGGATCACGTCGGAGGCGAACTTCGGCACGTCCGAGCGCACGTCGAAGCGCTCGTTGAACGCGGCCAGTTCGGACTCCACCCGGTCCCCGCGCCCGAACCACTTGCCCAGGGCACGGTTGCCGGTCACCTCCAGGTACGGAGTGGGGACACCGAGGCTCATGTCGAAGATGGATTCCTCGTGGTTGTCGGTCTCGGTGCGCGTGGTCGTGTTGCCGTTGGAGTCCGTGCTGGTCACGGTCCGGGTGGTCTGCCAGTGGTGCTTGAAGGCGACGAACGGCAGCGGGCCGACCTCGCAGCTCACCACGTTGACGATCCGGTGGTTCTGACCGCCGCGGGTCACGTCGACGACGTTCATCAAGCGGTCGTCCCTGTCGCGGAACTGCCAGTGCGGCCGCCGGTAGAAGCCGACCCACTGCTCCGGTGCCGGGCGGCGGAACGCGTCGAGTGCGCGGGGGTCGAGAGAGCGTGCGATGGCCACCATGGCGTCGAGGAACCGGTCGAGCTCCGCGGCCTCCTTCGGCGCACCGAGCACCACGAGCTGATCACCGTCGATGGAGAGGTCGATGCCGGCGTTGGCCTGCGCGAACGCGGTCACCGCCGCCCCGGCGCCGGCCTGGACCGCCCGGGCGAACTCGGCGTCGTCGCTGAGCACGTGCCACTGTCCGGTCGACGGCTGCTGGGCAGCCTGGGTGCCGGGGCGGGCTCCGACGGTGGTCAGGAACAGTTCCGGCAGCGGCAGTTGCAGGCGCATCGCCGCGACGCGGAACCTGCCGACCCGGCACTTGTACTCGAACACCTGGAACGGGACCCCTTCGCGCGCCCCGGAGATGTGCTCGTCGGTGCTCCGGTCGAACCCGAGCCCGAACGGGGGCACCGTCAGCCCGGCGGCGATCGCGAGCGCCGGCGTGGAGTCGAACACCCAGCCGCGGTCGGTGAGCGACTTGATGTAGCCCACCCGGCGGCGCCAGAAGAAGATGCCGATGCCGCCCCCGACGACGAGCACGGCGAGGACGATGATCAGGACAACGGGTGGGTTGCTCACCGAAGCGATGATGCCGCAATCGGGCCGACCCGGCCGACACTCGGCAGGTGAGTTCTGCCCACGTCCGTCCCACCGCCGAGGCAGCGGGCCGGAAGGTGCACGGCCGACGCGGGTGATGGTCCGGTGCTGGGCGGATCTGGTGAAGTTCGCCCGGCGGCCGCACCAGGGCGGGGCACCTGGGGTTCGATCGTGCCCATGGAACACCCACCCGAGTCCCCCGTGCGAGCGCCGCGGCGGCGGGCGGCCGTAGCGGTGGGGCTCGTCGCCGTGATCGCCGCGGGGCTCGCCCTGCAGCTCGTGCGACACCTGCCGGGCGCGGACGTCGCGGGCACGGCGGCCTACGCCGTCGCCGCCGTGCTCGCCGTCACCCTCGTGCGGCCACGCTGCCCGGCCTGGGCCGTCGCGGCCGCTGGCACCGGCGCGGTGTGCGCGGTGGAGGTCGCGCAGCTGACGCCGCTGCCGGGCGCGATCTCCGAAGCGTTCCCGGCGGCCCGGCTGCTCCTCGGTGCGAACTTCGACCCGGTGGACCTGGCCGTGCTCGCCGTCGCCGGCGGACTCACGGGACTGCTGCTCGCCGGTGCACGGCGGGCGACTCTGAATCGTGACCTGCGCGGCACCGGCTTCCCGAACTGAGTCCGAGGGTGCGTTCGTGCGGCGAATCGGCACCGTGCGTCGCAGAAACGCACACCCGCAGCAGGCAGGGCTCAGCCAAAGGTGCGGTCGTGCGGCGAATCGGCCCCTATCGCCCGCAGAACCGCACTCTCGCAGCAGGCACGGTCGAGGCGGCGGGATCAGTCCGCGGCCGCGTCCCAGCGACCGAGCCGCTGCGCCAGGACCGCGACCGCGATGGGCCCGGCCGTGGAGGTGCGCAGCACGTGCGGGCCGAGCCGGACCGGCTGCGCACCGGCCCCCTCGAGGGCCGCGATCTCGGCGTCCGAGAGGCCGCCCTCCGGGCCCACCACGAGGAGCACCTCGAGCGCATCCGCACCGACGGCCGCGCCGGCCACAGGAACGGTGGCCCCCTCGTGCAGGACGAGCACCGCGCCGCCGTCGGCGACCGCCTGCTCGACCCGCCGCACAAGCGCCGCGCCGACGACGAGCTCCACCACCACGGGCACCCGCGCCCGCCGGGACTGCTTCGCGGCGGCGAGCACGATCTGCTGCCAGCGTGCGCGGCCCTTGGCCGCCTTGTCCCCACGCCACTGCGAGACGGATCGCTCCGACTGCCAGGGGATCACGCCGTCGAGCCCCACCTCGGTGCCCGCCTCGATGGCGAGCTCGTCCCGGGAGCCCTTGGCCAGCGCCTGCACCAGCACGATCGCCGGGACCGGCTCGTCCTCGCGGACCACGGCGCTCACGTCGAGCACGACCGCGGCGTCCGACCCGCCGCGGAGGTCGGTGACGGTGCCGCGGGCGCGCACGCCCAGGCCGTCGACCAGGTCGATCTCCTCCCCAGCGCGCAGCCGGCGGACCGTGGCGGCGTGGCGTGCCTCGGGGCCGACGAGCGTGTACCTGGCGCCCGGGGTGAGCGCGTCGAGTTCACCGGCCGGGGCCAGGAACACCGCCGCGGACACCTCAGCGGCCGCCGAACTTCTCGCGCAGTCGGTGCAGCATGCCCGGGTTCGCGGCGGCGAGCCGGGCCTCGGGGCGCTCCTCGCCCCGGGCCGTCGCGAGCTGGCGCAGCAACTGCTCCTGCGCCTCGTCGAGCTTCGTGGGGACCTCCACGTCCACGTGCACGTGCAGATCGCCGCGGCCGTTGCCGTTCAGGTGCCCGACGCCGAGGCCGCGCAGGGTGACGACCTCCTCCGGCTGGGTGCCGGGACGGATGTCCACCTCCTGCGGGCCGTCGAGCGTGTCCAGGTTGAGCATGGTGCCCAGCGCGGCCGCCGTCATGGGCAGCGCGGTGGAGCAGTGGATGTCATCGCCGCGGCGGGTGAAGACGGGATGTGGCTTCTCCCGGATCTCCACGTACAGGTCCCCGGGGGGACCACCGGCCGGGCCGACCTCGCTCTGCCCGCTCAGCTTGATCCGGGTGCCCTCGTCCACACCGGCCGGGATGTTCACGCGCACGGTGCGGCGGGTCCGGACGCGGCCCTCGCCGGAGCACTCGGTGCACGGGTCGGTGATGATCGTGCCGTAACCCCCGCAGACGGCGCAGGCGGCCGTGGTCATCACCTGGCCGAGGAAGGAACGCGCCACCCGCTGCACGGAGCCGCGGCCCTGGCAGGTGTCGCAGGTCTTCGGGTGGGTGCCCGGCTGGCAGCAGGTGCCCTGGCAGGTGGTGCAGACGACCGCGGTCTCCACCTCGAGGTCCCGGGCCACGCCGAACGCCGCCTCGGACAGGTCGATGCTCACCCGCAGCAGGGCGTCCTGGCCGCGGCGCGAGCGGGGCGCCGGACCGCGCTGACCGGTGCCGCCGGCCGCCGCCTGGAAGAACGTCTCGAAGATGTCGGAGAAGCCGCCGAACCCGGCCCCGCCGGCGCCGCCCATCCCGGGCATGCCGCCACCCATGTCATACGCGCGGCGCTTCTCCGGGTTGGAGAGCGTGTCGTGGGCAGCAGTGATGTTCTTGAACTTCTCCTCGCTCGCCACGCCGGCCACATCGGGGTGATGCTGGCGGGCGAGCTTGCGGTACGCGCGCTTGATCTCCTCCGTGCTCGCGTCGCGGGACACGCCGAGGATCTCGTAGTAGTCGCTCACAGGTCACTTTCGTCGCTTGGGGATCGGAGACGTGCAGGGCGGCACGGGGCCACCGGAAGATCAGCCGGACAGCAGCCGGGTGAGGTAACGGGCCACGGCTCGCACCGAGGCCATCGTGGTGGGGTAGTCCATCCGGGTGGGGCCGACGATCCCGATCTGCGCGATCGCGTCGGGACCCTCCCCACCGTAACCGCTGGTGATGACGGAGGTCTCGGCCAGGTTGGCGTGATGTGTCTCATGCCCGATCCGGACCGAGAGCGGGCGCTCGCCGTCCTCCTCGGCCATCTCGGACAGCAGCCGGAGCAGCACCACCTGCTCCTCGAGGGCCTCCAGGACGGGGCCGATGGTGCGGGTGAAGTCCAGGTCGGCCCGGGCCAGGTTCGCGGTCCCGGCCATCACGATGCGCTCCTCGGTCTCCTGGGAGACCTCCTCGACCACCGCGTTCGTGACGGCGTCCACGAGCGGACGGTCCTCGGGACCGAACACCTCGGCCAGGTCGCCGAGCACCCTCGGCAGCCTGGCCGCCTGGCGCCCTGCGCCCGCGGCGTTGAGGCGGGCGCGCAGCTCCGCGATGAACGTCGGGTCCAGGTCGGTGAGCGACTCGACCGTGCGCTGCTCGACGCGGCCGTTGTCCGTGATGATCACGACCATCAGGCGACGCTGCCCGGTCGGCACGAGCTCCACGTGCCGCAGCGTGGAGCGCCGCAGCGACGGGTACTGCACCACGGCCACCTGCTGGGTGAGCTGGGCGAGCAGGCGCACGGTGCGCTCGAGGGCGTCGTCGAGGTCCACCGCGCCCTCGAGGAGCTCGGTGATCGCGCGCCGTTCCGCGGCAGAGAGCGGCTTCATCACCGAGATCTGGTCGACGAACAGCCGGTAGCCCTTGTCCGTGGGGATCCGCCCCGCCGACGTGTGCGGCTGCGCGATGTACCCGCTGTCCTCCAGCGCGGCCATATCGTTGCGGATCGTTGCCGGGGACACGCCGAGGTTGTGGCGCTCCACGAGGTTGCGCGATCCGACCGGCTCCCGGCTGCGCACGAAGTCCTGCACGATCGCACGCAGCACATCCAGCTGCCGCTCCGAGCTCATCCGGGTCCTCCTCCCGATCACGCGATTGTCCGCGACCCTACGTCAGCGCGCCGTTGGGCCCCGACGTCAGCACTCGCGTGCCACGAGTGCCAATTCTACGCGTCGGTCCGACAACTCCCGGCGGCGCGTGCGTAACCTCACTCGGGTGAGTTCCGATCGGTATGGCAGATATGGCCAAGACGTCCTGACCAACGACCCGCACGCCGGCCGCACCCCCCGCACCGTCGACACCCCCGCCGAGCCCGGCCTCGTGGTCGAGGACGTCGAGACCGGCTGGGTCGGGGCCGTGACGCGGGTCGAGAAGAGCGGCGGCACCCACGTGGTGGTGCTCGAGGACAACCGGGGCCGCACCCGCACGTTCAGCCTCGGGGCCGGGTTCTGGGTGGACGGCAAGCCGATCCGTCTGGTCCCCTACCGCAAGCCGCAGGCGCCGCCGACGGCGCAGCGCACCGCGAGTGGGTCCCTCGCCGTTCCCGGTGCCCGGGCCCGCGTGGCCCGGGCGTCCCGGATCTGGGTGGAGGGCCGCCACGACGCCGAGCTGGTCGAGAAGGTGTGGGGCGAGGACCTGCGACTGGAGGGCGTGGTCGTCGAACTGCTCGACGGCGTCGATCACCTCGTCGAGATGCTCGCCGAGTTCGGGCCCGGGCCGGGACGACGCGTCGGCGTCCTCGTGGACCACCTGGTCCGCGGCAGCAAGGAGTCCCGGATCGCGGCGGAGGCGGTGCGCCCGCACGGCGCCGAGCACGTGCTCGTGGTGGGCCACCCGTACGTCGACGTGTGGCAGGCGGTGCGTCCGGCCCGCGTCGGGCTGGACGAGTGGCCGCACATTCCCCGGGGCACCGACATCAAGTACGGGACCCTCGCCGCGCTCGGCTGGCCGGCGCAGGACCAGGCGGACGTCGCCCGCGGCTGGAAGCGGATCCTCGGCACGGTGCGCGACTACCGCGACCTCGAGCCGAGCCTGCTCGGCCGGGTCGAGGAGCTCGTGGACTTCGTGACCGCCCCCTGAGCAACCGAGGGGGCCACCCGCCCGAGGTAGTCCCTCACGCCCGCGGGCAGTGCCTGGCGCCCGAGCAAGGACGAGGTACCGGACTTCCTCGGGCGCGGGGTGCTGGGTCACCGGCGGCGCGGCGACCCGCCGGGGTATGCGTGAGGGCCCGCGCACCACGTGGGTGATGCGCGGGCCCTCGGTGTCCTGGGAGCGTTCCGGCTCTGTCGTGGCGACGCTCGTCAGGGCAGGGTCACTTGGGGGCGACCGGCTGGCCGCTCTGCGTCTTGTAGGCGTAGGTGATCGCCACATACGTCATCGGGACCGTGATGAACCAGCCGAGCAAGCACGGGATCGCGCCGAGGATGTTGATGCCGATCATGGCCAGCGCCAGCAGCAGGTTGCTGCCGAGGTTCTGGGTGATCAGCTGCACCGAGCCCTTGATGCCCTCGATCCAGGCGATGCCGCGGTCGATGAGGATCACGTAGGTGAACGCCACCAGGAACGAGGCGATGGCGACCAGGATGCCCAGCGCCGGAAGCAGTGCCTGGATCACACCGGTGACGACCGCCCAGACCAAGGCGAAGATCGCGACGTTCGCGAAGTTGTTCACCGAGAAGAACTCACCGACGGCGGGCTTGCGGCCCGTGATCTCCTTCAACGCGCCCTGGAACAGCATCGCGCCGATGAACGCACCGAGGAGCGCGGTCAAGAGCCCGGAGATCAGTCCGAGCACGGTGAACTCACCGGTCATCGTCGAGTAGTCGAACCCGCCCTCGGTGACCACCCGGGTGGTCGGGTTGAGCAGACTCAGCAGGATCGAGCCGACGACCAGGATCAGCATGAGCAGCACCCAGCCACCGAGGTTGCCAGTCACCGTCTTCCACGCGTAGCCGACCGCGTCACCGACGGCGAACGGACGCTGCTGCAGCTGCTGGGCGTACGGGTCGCCGCCCCAGGCCTGACCCTGCGGCGGGCCGCCGTAGCCGGCGCCGGGAGCGCCGTACTGGCCGTACTGGTCCGGTCCGGGGGGCGGGGCCTGCGGGAAGCCACCCTGCTGCGGGCTCGGGTACGCACCCGGGGGCTGCGGTGCCTGGCCGTAGTTCGGCGGCTGCCCGCCGGGGGGCTGAGCCGGGTTCTGACCGGGCTGGCCCTGGCCGTAGTTCGGCGGCTGCTGGCCGGGCTGACCCTGGTTCGGTCCAGGCTGACCCTGGCCGTAGCCCGGGCCGGGCTGACCCTGACCGGGAGGAGGCGGAACGGGGGGCACGCCGCCCTGCCCGTTCGGGTTGTTCGGGTCGGGGGGAAGCTGACTCATGGTTCTCCCTGCCTGGGATGAGAAAAACGGATGACGGCGTAACCGTAGCGACTCCTGGCCTGCTCGTGCACAAGGCGTGCCCGGTTTCTCCCGAATTTCGTCACATGCGCGCAGAGCTCAGCCGGTCAGCGCACGCACCACGGTGTCCGCGAGCAGGCGCCCACGCAGCGTCAGCAGGGCCAGCCCTGCGGCGGCGGGTTCGGCCTCGATCAGGCCGTCCTCGACCAGGGTCGGCAGCCTGCCCCGGAGGTCTGTGCCGACGTCGAGCCCTTCGGCCAGGCGCACGCCGAGCAGGACCCGCTCGTCCTCACGCTGGCCCAGGGTGAGCGTCTCGCTCTCGGCGACGGGCAACTGGCCGGCGTCGACCCGCTCCGCGTACGGGCGGGGGTGCTTGACGTTCCACCACCGGTGCCCGCCGATGTGCGAGTGCGCCCCGGGTCCGACGCCCCACCAGTCGTGCGAGCGCCAGTAGGCGATGTTGTGGCGGCACCGGTCGGCGGGGGTGCGGGCGAAGTTCGAGATCTCGTACCAGTCGTAGCCGGCGCCGGCGAGGGCTGCGGCGGCGATCTCGTACTTGGTCGCCTCGTCGTCCGGATCCGGCATCGGCAGCAGCCCGCGGCGCACCTGGGCGCCCATCTTCGTGCCCGGCTCCACGGTCAGCGCGTACGCGGAGACGTGGTCCGGTTCGAGCGCCAGGACCGTGTCAAGGCTGGTGCGCCAGTGGTCGAGGGTCTCCCCCGGCGTGCCGTAGATCAGGTCGAGCGAGACGCGCAGCCCGGCGTCCCGCGCCCAGGTGACCACGTCCGGGATCCGCCGCGGGTCGTGGGTGCGCTCGAGGGTGCGCAGCACGGACGGCACCGCGGACTGCATCCCGAAGGACACCCGGGTGAACCCCGCCCCGGCCAGCTCCGCCAGGTCCGCGGCCGTGACCGAGTCCGGGTTGGCCTCGGTGGTCACCTCGGCGTCCTCGGCCAGACCCCAGGCCTGCCCGACGGCGTCCAGCAGCCTGGTCAGGTCGACCGCGGGCAGCAGGGTGGGCGTCCCGCCACCGAGGAAGACGGTCGCGACGTGCCGGTCCGGTAGGCCGACCTCCCGCATGGCCGACGCGGCCAGCTCGATCTCGCCGATCGCCGTCGTGGCGTAGTTCGCTTGGGACGCGCCACCACCGAGCTCGGTGGCCGTGTAGGTGTTGAAGTCGCAATACCCGCACCGCACCGAGCAGAACGGCACGTGCAGGTACACCCCGAAGTCACGCTCTCCCGAGCCGTCGACGACCGAGCCGGGCAGCGGCCCCGTGCTCACTTGCCCGAGGGGGGCTCCGAGGACAGCGCGGCCACGAACGCCTCCTGCGGGACCTCCACCCGGCCGATGTTCTTCATCCGCTTCTTGCCCTCCTTCTGCTTCTCCAGGAGCTTGCGCTTACGGGAGATGTCTCCGCCGTAGCACTTGGCGAGGACGTCCTTGCGCATCGCGCGGATGGTCTCGCGGGCGATGATCCGGGCGCCGATGGCCGCCTGGATCGGCACCTCGAACTGCTGCCGAGGGATCAGCTCCTTGAGCTTGCCGGTCATCATCACGCCGTAGGCGTAGGCCTTGTCCCGGTGCACGATCGCGGAGAACGCGTCCACCTGCTCGCCCTGGAGCAGGATGTCGACCTTGACCAGGTCCGCGTCCTGCTCGCCGCTGATCTCGTAGTTCAGGGACGCGTACCCGCGGGTGCGGGACTTCAGCTGGTCGAAGAAGTCGAAGATGATCTCCCCGAGCGGCAGGATGTAGCGCAACTCGACGCGCTCCTCGGAGAGGTAGTCCATGCCCTGGAGGGTGCCGCGACGGCCCTGGGCGAGCTCCATGATCGTGCCCACGAACTCGCTCGGCGCGAGCAGCGTGGCCTTGACGATCGGCTCGGTGACGGTCTTGACCTTGCCGGTCGGGAACTCGCTCGGGTTCCGGACGGTCACCTCGGTGCCGTCCTCCATGGTGACCTGGTAGATCACGTTCGGGGCGGTGGAGATCAGGTCGAGGTTGAACTCGCGCTCGAGTCGCTCGCGCACGATCTCCAGGTGCAGCAGCCCGAGGAAGCCGATCCGGAACCCGAACCCGAGCGCCACGGAGGTCTCCGGCTCGTACGCGAGGGCGGCATCGTTGAGCTTGAGCTTGTCGAGGGCGTCGCGCAGCACCGGGTAGTCGGAGCCGTCGATCGGGTACAGGCCGGAGTACACCATCGGCTGTGGGTCCCGGTAGCCACCGAGGGACTCGGTCGCCGGCTTGGCCGCGTTCGTGACCGTGTCACCGACCCGGGACTGGCGCACGTCCTTCACCCCGGTGATCAGGTAGCCCACCTCGCCGACGCCGAGGCCCTGGGTGGGCTGCGGCTCGGGCGAGCTCACGCCGATCTCGAGGAGCTCGTGGGTCGCGTTCGTGGACAGCATCCGGATCCGCTCGCGCGGGGACAGCTGACCGTCGACCACTCGCACGTAGGTGACCACGCCACGGTAGGTGTCGTAGACGGAGTCGAAGATCATTGCCCGGGCCGGTGCGTCCGGGTCCCCGACGGGCGGCGGGACCTGCGCGACGATCGCGTCCAGGAGCGTCTCGACGCCGACGCCGGTCTTCCCGGAGACCTGCAGGCAGTCCTCGGGCTCCCCGCCGATCAGCGTCGCGAGCTCCTCGGCGAACTTCTCCGGCTGGGCGGCGGGCAGGTCGATCTTGTTCAGGACCGGGATGATCGCGAGGTCGTTCTCCATGGCGAGGTAGAGGTTCGCGAGGGTCTGCGCCTCGATGCCCTGCGCGGCGTCCACGAGCAGCACGGCACCCTCGCACGCGGCCAGGGACCGGGACACCTCGTAGGTGAAGTCGACGTGCCCGGGGGTGTCGATCATGTTCAGCGCGAAGGCGGTCTCACCCACCTGCCACGGCATCCGCACGGCCTGCGACTTGATCGTGATGCCGCGCTCACGCTCGATGTCCATCCGGTCCAGGTACTGGGCGCGCATGGACCGTGCGTCCACGACACCGGTCAGCTGGAGCATCCGGTCCGCCAGCGTCGACTTGCCGTGGTCGATGTGCGCGATGATGCAGAAGTTGCGCAGCAACTCCGGTGGCGTCGACGCCGGCTGGATGCGGGCGTTTGCGGCCGGGGTGGCGATGGGTGGCACGGCAGGGAACCTCGACGTCTGATGGTTGGCGGAACTGCTGGACGGGACTGCTCCCATGGTCCCACGCCGGAGGTCTCGGCCCGCAATCGCCGAGAATCGCGGGACGTGCGGCACAATCATGGACATGAGTTCACTCGGCGACTCGATGGGGAACCTGGCCGCCTTCACGGGCCGGCTGCTCGGCGGCCCGAGCAAGTTCCTGATCATCGTGGCGACGGCGGTGCTCACCCTCGCGCTGATCCTGGACGTGGTGCTCCTCACCTCCCCGGGTGGCCCCGGCGTCGCCGGATCGGTGGCGCTGCTCGCGCTGCCCGCTCTGCTCGCCGTACCGGTGGTGGTCCTGGCGGTCCGGCGACGGCGGTGGTTGCGTGCCGTCTCCTCGCTCGGTGAGCACCGGGTCGTCTCGATCGAGCCCGGGGCACGGCTGAGCACCGGTGACGCCCTGGTGGAGCGGGTCGAGGAGGACATGCGCGGGCGCGCCGGCGAGGACGACGTCAACGCCGTGTTCGACGCGTTCTCCGAGGCCGCCGTGACCGGCTCCAGCAAGGGCGCCGGCGCCCGCCTGACCCGGATCCTCGGCGTCGGCAGGCTCGGCATCATCGGGCGCGCGCTCGCCCGGGTGGACCAGGCTCAGCGCGCCCTGCTCGCCGCGGCCGGCGGGCCGGTCGCGGCGCCGTACCTCAAGGACGACCTGCGGGTCACGCTCGCCGCGGCGCTCGGGGTGTTCGTGGCCATCCCGATCGCCTCGCTGATGGCGATCATCCTCGCGCTGGTGCTGCTCGCCCGCTGACGCCGGGTCGAGCGAGCCGGTCCCCGGCGAGCGAGCCGCCCGCCCCCGGGTCTCGGTCGGCTGAGATGCGCTCGCTCGGCCGGGGGTCACGTCTCCTGCGTGATGCGCACCTCGACCTGCTGGGTCGAGGCCCCGCCGCCGGCGTAGACGCCCCGGATCGGGGTGACGTCGGCGTACTCGCGGCCGCGGCCCACCACCACGTGGTGCCCCTCGGGCGTGATCAGGTTCGTCGGGTCGTAGCCGAACCAGTCCCCGCACCAGTACTCGATCCAGGCATGCGACTCCCCGGTCACGGCCACCCCGATCTCCGCGGAAGTGGTCCGTGGGTGCAGGTAGCCGGACACGTACCGGGTCGGGATGCCGACACTGCGCAGGGTGCCGGCCGCGAGGTGGGCGAGGTCCTGGCACACCCCCTTGCGCGCCTGCCAGGCCTCGACGGCGCGGGTGTGCACCCCGGTCACGCCGGGGACGTACTCCACCGCCTCGCGCAACGCCCCGCAGACGGCGAGGGCCGCGTCCTGCGGTGTCGCGCCGTCGGCGTGGGCGCGGGCCAGCTCACGCAGCTCCTCGTCCGGTTCCGTGGCCGTGGTGACGGCGAGGAACTCCGACATCCGGTCGACCAGGTCGGGGGCGTGCAGCGTGTCCCAGCCGGCTGTGGCCCCGCCGAGCAGCACCGGTGACACGTCCACCCGGGACTCGGACACGACGACCAGCTCGTCGTGCGCGGTCAGGGTCTCGAACGCCGTCACGGTCGCGCCCCAGTAGTCCCGGTACTCGGTGCTGAAGGTGCTCGGGGTGGCGGTCAGGCGGGCCTCGAGGACGGTCTGGCCGGGCAGGTTGGCCGGGCGCATCCTGGCCTCGTTGTAGGACGCCGAGACGGTCCGGGCGTAGGTGTAGTGCGTCGTGTGGACGATGTGCAGCCGGCTCACATCCGGCCTCCGATCCAGTCGTCGGTGGCGCCCGAGGGGAAGTACCGCAGCCGGATCGCGTCACTGGCCTCCGAGCAGCCCTGCTGGAGCCGGGTCATCTCCGGGGCCAGGTTGCCCAGCAGGGTCAGCAGGGGCTGGTACTCGATCCCGGACCGGATCCGGCCGATGATCATGCGCGCGTCGCCCGGGTAGTGTCCGCGCGGGTCCGCCGGCTCCAGGCGGGTCAGGCACGTCTCCGCCTCCTCGAGGGAGAACAGCACCGACCGCGGGAACAGCCGGTCCATGAGCAGGAACTCCGCGGCGAGGGTGTCCGAGTCGCGGCCCCGGTAGGTGCGCAGGAACGCCTCGTGGGCGCCGCACGAGCGCAGCATCGTGGTCCAGCCGGGGCCGTTCGCCCCGGACACGGCGCGGGACGCGATCAGCCGGGCGGTCATGTCCGCCCGCTCCAGCGCCCGCCCGAGGAGCAGGAAGTGCTGCGTGCCGTCCCTGCGGGTCGAGGACTGCACCAGGCCGGCCACGATCGCGGCCCGCTCCCGCACCCACGCGAAGAAGTCGTGCGGGGTCGAGGCGCTGATCTGGCCCGGCAGCGAGTTCCGGGTGGTGTTCAGGCACTCCCACATCTCCGAGGAGAGGGTCTCCCGGGCCCGGCGGGCGTTCTCCCGGGCAGCCGCGAGCGCCCCGGCGATCGCCCCGGGCGAGGTCCTGTCGTAGGCGAGGGTCTGCAGGACCGTCTGCCGGGTCACCTCCACCCCGGGCGGCGGCGCCGCGGCCCCCATCACCCCGAGCAGCGAGCGGCAGGCCTGGTCCTCCTCCATCCACGGGTCCTCCAGCTGGTGCTGCAGGTGCGCGTCGAGGATCCGGGCGGTGTCATCGGCCCGTTCCACGTACCGGCCGATCCAGAACAGGGACTCGGCGATCCGGCTCAGCATGCGAGCGCTCCGTCCGGGTCGGACGCGGTGGGCTCATCCGAATCGGCTTGTTGCTGCTGTTGTGTCTGTTCGCTCAGCGTGCCGTCGTCGCTGGGATTGAAGTCCAGACGGACCCCCTGGACCGGGTGCGGATGAGCGCCCGAGCCGGGCGCCGCCGTCGCCCCGTGGTGCGGATGCAGCTCGGGAGACCTGCGCTCCGCACCGAGCACCCAGGTGTCCTTGGACCCGCCACCCTGGGAGGAGTTCACGACCAGCTGGCCCTCGGCGAGCGCGACCCTGGTCAGCCCGCCGGGCAGCACCCAGACCTGTTCGCCGTCGTTGACGGCGAACGGCCGCAGGTCCACGTGCCGTGGCCGCAGGGAGTCGCCCGCGAGGGTCGGCACGGTGGACAGCTGCACCACCGGCTGCGCGATCCAGCCACGCGGGTCCGCCGCCAGTCGGACCCGGGCCTCGTCGAGCTCGTTCCGGCTCGCCGCGGGGCCGATGATGATGCCCTTGCCACCGGAGCCGTCCACGGGCTTGACCACGAGCTCGTCGAGCCGGTCCAGCACCTCCGCGAGTGCGTCCGGCTCCTCCAGCCGCCACGTGTCCACGTTCTTCAGGATCGGCTCCTCGCCGAGGTAGTAGCGGATCAGATCCGGGACGTAGGTGTAGACGAGCTTGTCGTCGGCGACGCCGTTGCCGACGGCGTTCGCGATCGTCACCGCCCCGGCGCGAGCCGCGCCGATCAGCCCCGGGCAGCCGAGCAGCGAGTCGGGGCGGAACACCACCGGGTCGACGAAGTCGTCGTCGACGCGCCGGTAGATCACGTCCACCCGGCGCCGGCCCTCGGTCGTCCGCATGTAGACCTTGCCGCCGGAGCAGATCAGGTCCCGGCCCTCGACCAGCTCCACGCCCATCAGGCGGGCCAGCAGCGAGTGCTCGAAGTAGGCGCTGTTGTAGACGCCCGGGGTCAGCACGACCACGACGGGCTCGTCGACGCCGGGCGGCGCGGCCGCGCTGAGGGCGGCCAGCAGCCGGCGTGGGTAGTCCGCGACCGGCCGGATCCGCATCGTGGAGAACAGTTCCGGGAACGACTGCGCCATCGCGCGCCGGTTCGAGAGCACGTAGCTCACGCCGCTGGGCACCCGCACGTTGTCCTCGAGGACGCGCCAGCCGCCGGCGCTGTCCCGGATCACGTCGATGCCGGCCACGTGCACCCGCACCCCGTTCGGTGGGTTGATCCCGCGGGCTGCGCGCACGAAGTTCGCCGAGGAGACGATCAGGGAGCGTGGCAGCACCCCGTCGGTGATCGCCCGCTGACCGCCGTAGACGTCCTCCAGCAGCGCCTCGAGGGCCCGCACCCGCTGCGCGACGCCCGGGGCGAGCAGATCCCACTCGGCGGCGTCGATGACCCGCGGCACCGAGTCCAGCGGGAACGGCCGCTCCTCCCCGCCGACGTCGAACGTGACGCCCTGCGCCAGGTAGGAGCGGGCCAGCGCGTCCGCGCGCAGCCGCAGCTCGTCGGCATTGAGGGTGCCCACCGTTCGGTGCACGTGCCGGTACGGCGCACGGACGGCGCCGCTCTCCATCATCTCGTCCCACGCGACGCCGGCGGGGTATCCCTCGAACAGGTCGGCCATGTGCGGAAACTACCCGCTGGATGTGTCTGGCGCGTGTCGACGCGCACCCGGGCCGCGCGCGACGAGCACCACGAGGGCCCGGCCGCAGCATCCCGCCCCGGCGGACCGGGCGCGAAGGTGCCCGAGTACAGTCCGTCGCATGGCTACTGACTGGCGATCGGACACCGTCGAGGAGGTCCGGGCCCTCATCCTCGAGGCCGAGCCGGACGTCGAGGAGGAGGCGAAGTGGGTGAAGCCGTCGAACCCGGCCGGCGTGCCGACGTTCTCCTGCTCGGGGCTCATCTGCACCGTCGAGACGTACAAGGACAAGGTGAAACTCACCTTCGCCAGGGGCGCCGCGCTCGCCGATCCCGGCTCCCTGTTCAACGCGAGCCTCGATGCCGGCACGCGTCGGGCGATCGACCTGCGCGAGGGCGACCGGATCGAGCCGAGCACGTTCGTCGACCTGGTCCGCGAGGCGGTCGAGCTCAACCGGGCGTGAGCACACTCCTCGGGCGCGAGACGAGCGCGAGAAGGGTGCAGAGAGCGCGATCACGACCCCCACCGCGATGAACGCCTTCGCGTAGCCGAGCTGACCGGCCAGGAGGCCGACGCCGATCGCGCCGAGGACCGCTCAGCCCGCCAGCGCCACCCGCACCGGCGGCTCGGTCGCGGCGACCACCTCGTCCACCGTGACCCCTGGCGAGAGCTCCACCAGCACCAGACCCTCGGGCGTGACGTCGATGACCCCCAGGTCGGTGATGATCCGGTCCACGACGCCCCGGCCGGTCAGCGGCAGGCTGCACTCGTTCACGATCTTCGGGCTGCCGTCCTTGGCGGTGTGCTCCATCAGGATGATCAGGCGCTTCGCCCCGTGCACGAGGTCCATCGCGCCGCCGGGGCCCTTGACCATCTTGCCCGGGATCATCCAGTTCGCGAGGTCCCCGGCCGCGGAGACCTGCATGGCGCCGAGGATCGCTGCGTCGATCTTGCCGCCCCGGATCATCGCGAAGCTCGTCGCGGAGTCGAAGAACGACGCACCGGGAAGCAGCGTCACGGTCTCCTTGCCGGCGTTGATCAGGTCCGGGTCCACGTCCTGCTCGAGCGGGTAGGGACCGACGCCGAGGATCCCGTTCTCGGACTGCAGCACCACGGTGCGGCCAGCCGGGACGTAGTTCGGGACCAGGGTCGGCAACCCGATGCCCAGGTTCACGTACGCGCCGTCGGGCAGTTCCTGCGCGGCGCGCGCGGCCATCTCCTGCCGGGTCAGTGCCATGCCTCAGCCCTCCGTCCGGGTCGTCCGACGCTCGATGCGCTTCTCGATGCCCGTGCCAACGCCCACCACACGGTGCACGAACACCCCGGGCAGGTGGATCTGGTCCGGGTCCAGCTCGCCGGGCTCCACGAGCTCCTCGACCTGCGCGATGCAGACCCGTCCGGCCATGGCGGCGAGCGGGTTGAAGTTGCGTGCGCTCTTGTTGAACACGAGGTTGCCGGTGCGGTCCCCACGCAGGGCGTGCACGAGCGCGAAGTCGGTACGGATCGCGTCCTCGAGGACATATTCGGCGCCGTCGAAGGTGCGGGTCTCCTTGACCGGCGACGCGACCGCCACGGTGCCGTCGGGGTGGTACCTGCGCGGCAGGCCGCCATCGGCCACCTGGGTGCCGACCCCGGTCTGGGTGAAGAATGCGGCGATCCCGGAGCCCCCGGCGCGCAACTTCTCGGCGAGCGTGCCCTGCGGGGTGAGTTCCACCTCGAGCTCACCGGAGAGGAACTGCCGTTCGAACTCCTTGTTCTCCCCGACGTAGGAGGAGGTCATCTTGGCCAGCCGCCCGGCGCCGAGCAGCAGGCCGAGGCCCCAGTCGTCGACGCCACAGTTGTTCGAGACGACCGACAGCCCGCTCGCGCCCTGGGCCAGCAGCGCCTCGATCAGCACCATCGGGTTGCCGCTGAGGCCGAAGCCGCCGACGGCGAGCGAGGCGTGGTCGCCGATGTCCGCCACCGCTTCGGCCGGGTCGGGCACCACCTTGTCCAGTCCGTTCATGCCGTCGCCTCCGCAGCGGTCAGGGCCCTGCGGACGGCGTCCGCGACGGCGTCCGCGCCGGTGGGGCCGAGGGTGATCGTGTAGTGGTTCGTGCCGGGTACGTCGGTGAGGTCGAGCCCGAGCCGGTCGGCGTTGGCCCGCGCGTAGGACGGTGAGTACAGCCCCGGTTCCTCGTCCATCAGACCGCGCTCCGCCCGGAGCCAGGCCACTCGGTGGGTCAGATGCGCGAGGGCGTCCAGGAGGGCGTCGCCGCCGGCCAGCTCGAGGGAGTCCTCGGTCACGGCCTCGATGGTCGTGCTCGGGTGCAGATCGGGCTCGGTGCCGTAGAGGTCGTAGTCCACGTAGTCCTCGATGACGTCGTTCCACTCCGCGAATGCCGGGTGCACCCGCCAGAACTCACGGTAGGCCTCCCGGGTCGGGAACGTCATGGCGAGCCGCTGCGCGGCCGGGCCGAGCACCACCGTGCCGACGTCCGCCGGGTCCAGGTCCGGGTCCAGGTCCAGGGGCACCCCGCCGTCGACCAGGACCAGCTCGCGGACCCGGGCCGGGTGCCGGCGGGACAGCACCACCGAGGCGAAGGCGCCCATCGAGTGCCCCAGGACCACCGCGCTGGGGACGTCGAGCGCGGTGAGCACGGCGGCCAGGTCGTCGGCGTGGACCGGCATCCCGTACGGGCCGGGCAGATCCCTGCTTCGGCCGCGGCCGCGCAGGTCCGGCGCGATCAGGCGCACCCGCGGCAGCCGCCGGGCGACCTGGCCCCAGGACCGATGCGAGGCCGTGATGCCGTGCACCGCGAGCACCGGCGTGCCCTGCGGATCGCCCCACTCGCCGACGTGCATCGTGCCGCCGCGGACCGCGACGTCATGGCTGCGGTAGGTCATCGCGCCGTCCACCCCCCATCCATCGTGTAGGAGGAGCCGGTGACCATCGCGGCGGCCGGGGACGCCAGCCAGCAGGCCAGGTCCGCGACGTCCGCGGGCTCGATGAGCTCCTTGATCGCGGAGCGCTCGAGAAGGATCTCGCTGACCACCCGCTCCGGCGCGATGCCGTGCACGCGGGCCTGGTCCGCGATCTGGGCCTCGACGAGCGGGGTGCGGACGTAGCCGGGGTTGATGCAGTTGCTGGTGACCCCACGGCCGGCGCCCTCCTGGGCGATCACCTTGGACAGCCCTTCCAGGCCGTGCTTGGCGCTCACGTAGGCGGACTTGAAGGCCGAGGCGCGCAGCCCGTGCACGGAGGAGACGTTGATGACCCGGCCGAAACCGCGCTCATACATGTGCGGCAGGGCGGCCCGGACGAGCAGGAACGGCGCCTCGAGCATCAGCATCAGGATGAGGTGGAACCGGTCCGGGTCGAACTCCTCGATCGGGCTGACATGCTGGATACCGGCGTTGTTGACGAGGATGTCGACGTCAAGGTCCACCTCGCGCAGCGCGGCGACGTCGCTCAGGTCGACGACCCAGGCCTGCCCCCCGGTGCGCTCCGCGGTGGCCGCCGCGGCCTCGGCGTTGACGTCCACGGCGATCACGTGTGCCCCACGGGCGGCGAACGCCTCGGCGATCGCGGCCCCGATGCCGCTGCCCGCGCCGGTGACGGCGGCCCGCCGGCCGGCCAGGTCCGCTCTGGTCTCGTGGGTCATGATCCCTCCGGGGGGTCGGTGGCGCGCAGGGCACCTGAGATGAGTCGCATCATTTCGTCGAAGACCGCCGGCGGCACCGCGGAGGTGCCGGACGCCGTCGGGTCGGAGTCGGCGCCCGCGTCGGCGCCGGAGCCCCACAGGACCCACCGCATGCCGATCATCTCGCCGATGCCCATCAGCGCCCAGGCGGCCACGGTCGGGTCGACGTTGCCGATCTCGCCGGCGTCGCGAGCCTGGGACAGGCCCTCGATATAGCCCTCGACGATCCGGGTGTAGTGCAGCCGCAGCGCCTCCGGGGAGACGAACTCCGCCTCGCGGATCACCCGGTACAGGGCGGGGTGCTCGGCGGTGAAGGCGAAGAACGCGGCGAAGCCGGCGCGTTCGGCCTCCATCCGGGTCGCGGCGCCCCGCGACCCCTCGGTCATGGCGTGCCGGACCCGCCGGTTCAGGTCCTCGACGAGTTCGTCGAAGACGTGCTTCTTCGTCTCGAAGTACAGGTAGAACGTGCCCTGCCCGACGCCGGCGGCCTCGGTGATCTTGACGATGCTCGCCTCCGCGTAGCCGAGTTCGGAGAACACGGTCTCGGCGGCCGCGAGGATCTTCGCCCTGGTCCGGGTGCCCCGTTCGGTGCGTGGGGTGCTGCTCACTGGTGGACCTCCCGGTGGCTGTGGCTGGGCGCGCTCGGCGGCTGTGGTGCGTGCGGGCCGGGCGGTGGGTGGACCGCGTCCGTGGGCCCTTCGGTCGGGGCCCGTTCGGCGGGAGGCGGTTCGGCCGGATGCCTCGCGGCCGGTTGTCGCGTGGCCGGTCCCTGCGAACGCAGGGCCCGCCGGACGGTCTTCCCGGAGGCCGTGTGCGGCAGTTCGGTGACGAACCAGATCCGCGCGGGCACCTTGTACGAGGCGAGTTCGCGGCGGCAGTGGTCGAGAAGTTCCTTCGCGTCGGTGGCGACACCGCGGCGCACCACGACGTGCGCGACGCCGACCTCGCCCCAGCGCTCGTCCGGCTCGCCGACGACGGCCGCGTCCGCGACAGCGGGGTGGGCCAGCAGCACGGCCTCCACCTCGGCCGGGGCGACGTTCTCGCCCCCGGAGATGAACATGTCCGAGAGCCGGTCGACGATCCGGAAGAAGCCCTCCGCGTCACGGACCACGAGGTCGCCGGTGCGCAGCCAGCCGCCACGCAGGGCGAGGTCGGTGGCCTCCTGGTCGCGGAAGTACCCGGCGAACACACCGGGGCCGTGGACCAGCAGCTCCCCGGTGGCCGGTCCCTCGAGCACCTGCCCGGTGACCGGGTCGGCGACGGCGACGTCCACGTACGGGTAGGCCGTACCGGCCCAGCCGCGGCGGTCCTGCGCGAGCGCGGCCGGCACGCAGAGCACGTTCGGTGACGCCTCGCTGAGGCCGTAGCCCTGCACCAGTTTCACCCCGCGTGCGTGCCAGGTGCGCAGCAGTGGCTCGGGCATCGGGGCGCCGCCGACGATCGCGAGCCGGAGCGCGGCGAGATCGGCGTCGGCGAACGACGGCTGCTCGGCGAGCATCAGGTAGTGCGCGGGCACGCCCATCATGGTGCTCACCCGCCGCTCGGCGATCAGGTGCAGCACCCGGGCCGGTTCGAAGGTCTGCTCCAGGACGACGGTGGCGCCGGTCCACCAGGCCAGCAGCGGCTGCACGTTCCAGCCGCCCACGTGGAACTGCGGCATCACGGCGAGCACCACGTCGTCGGGGGTGACCGGCGCAGTCCGGGACAGGGACAGGTTCGTCCAGAAGCAGTTCGCGTGGGTCAGCACCACGCCCTTGGGCCGGGCACTGGTACCGGAGGTGAACGTGAGCAGCAGCGGGTCTGCGTCCTGGGCCTCCCGGGGCGGCGGCGGCACCTCCGCCGGGTTGCGGGAGGGCGTTGGCACGGCCGCCTCGACCCCGGTGCTGCCGAGTTCGCCGATCGTCGGTGGCCGGCGCAGGCGGGCGACGGCGGAGCGCGCCAGGGCGCCGAAGGCCTGGTCGGTCAGGAGCAGGACGGGATCGGCGATGGCCAGCTGGTCGGCGACCTCCCGGGCGGCGAGTCGCCAGGAGAGCGGGGTGAGCACGAGGGCGGCCTTGGCGCAGGCGAAGAACAGCACGACGTGGTCGGCGCTGTTGCCGGTGAGCGTGGCGATCCGGTCCCCTGGGGCGCATCCGGCGGCGAGCAGGCTCCTCCCGAGGGCGGTGGCCCGACGGTCCAGCTCGCCGTAGTCGACCGGGACGCCGCGGTCGTCGATGGCGACCCGGTCCGATGTCTCGCGGGCGCGTTCGGTGGTCCACCGCCCGAGGGTGTGCCACTGACCGGTGCTCGCTGGACTCATCGGGCGTCGACCTCCATGGTCTTGTTCTCCGCGCTGTCCGCCTGCTCGAGCGTGGCTCGCGCGCGGGCCACGCTACCGCCGGACCGCAGCCGGGCGACGGTTCCGGTGATCCCACCCGGCAGGAACAGCACGACCAGGATGAACAGGGTGCCGAGCAGGAACAGCGGCTCCGAGAGCGGGATCCGCAGGACCGCCGGCAGCGACTGGATGAACTCGCCGCCGGCGAGGGCGCTCAGCCGCTGGTCCAGGAGCGTGTAGATCACGCCGCCGATCACGGCGCCCCACCGCGAGCCGACGCCGCCGAGCACCACCATGACGAGCAGGGTGAGGGTGAAGTCCGCGGTCGTGGCTCGCGCCTGGGCGCCGGCCTGGACGAGCAGGTAGGCCATTCCGACGATGCCGGCGAGGCTGCCCGCGGTGGTGAACGCGAGCAGCCGGACCAGGTAGGGCTGCATTCCGATGACTCTGACCCGCAGCTCGTTCTCCCGGGTCGCGGCGGCGACGTGGCCGGCGCGGGAGCGTTCGAACCACGTCACGAGCCCGAACACGGCGATCGCGATCACCAGGGACATCCAGTACAGGTTCCTCGTGTTCGCCACCCCGACGAACGCCTCCGGGATGTTCGTGATGTCCAGGCCCAGCCCCTCCTCGCCGCCGGTGAGGCCACCGGGGTTGCGGGCCACGAGCACGGACCCGGCCTGGGCGAACGCCAGCGTCACCATCGCGAACGAGATCCCGCTGACCCGCAGGGAGACCGCGCCGACCACCAGTGCCAGCAGGGTGGCCCCGACGAACACCACCAGGACGGCGGAGACCAGGGACAGCTGCCAGTGCCGTAGCGCGATCGCGAGCCCGTACAGCCCGGCCGCGAAGTAGAGGGCATGGCCGAACGAGAGGAGCCCGGCGAGGCCGAACAGCACGTGATAGCTGAGTGCGAGCCCGGCGATCAACAGGCACAGGGCCAGCACCTGGAGGGTGCCGGGCTCGTAGGTCGCGCCGGGGAGCAGGCCGGGGATCCGGATGTTGAGCAGGGGCAGGCAGGCAAGGACGATGACACCGAGGACGCCGAGCCCGATCCGCAGTACCGATGCGCGGTTCATGCCGCCACCCTTCCCATGATGCCCTTCGGCCGGATCAGCAGCACCAGGGCGAGAGCCAGCACAACGGCGAAGTCGCCGAGGCCCTGGCCGTAGAAGTTGACGAACTGCTGCAGCAGGGCCACGAGCACGGACGCGATCGCGGCACCGGTGAGGGAGCCGAGGCCGCCGATCACCGTGACGATGAAGGCGAAGATCAGGAGCGAGGGCCCCAGGTGCGGCGAGACGATGCTGTAGAACTGCGAGGCCAGCACGCCGCCGAGGCCGGCCGCCGCGCCGCCGAGCGCGAACACGAGCGTGAACGCCTTCCGGACGTCGATGCCGAGGGCCGTGACCATGGACCGGTTCTCGACACCGGCGCGGATGATGAGTCCGTACCGCGTGAACCTGAGGAACGCCACGATCGCGACCAGCACGCCCACCGCCGCGACGATCGTGAGGAACCGGATATTCGGCACCCGGGCCCCGAGGACCACGGTGACCTCGCTCATCCATCCCGGGCCGGTGATGGTGATCGCGTCGGTGCCCCAGATGCCGGAGGCCAGGGCGCCGAGCGCGAGCGCGAGCCCGACGGTGACCAGGACCTGTTCGATGTGACGTTCGTAGAGCCGCCGGACCAGGAGGAACTCGGTCAGCGCGGCGATGGCGGCGCCGGTCAGGATGCCGGCGATCGCGCCAACCGCGAACCCGGGCCAGGTGCTCGCCCCGATCAGCCGGGACACCTCGTAACCGGCGTACCCGCCGAACATCAGGAAGGCGCCGTGGGCGAAGTTCAGGACGCCCATCAGCCCGTAGATCAGCGAGAGGCCGGAGGCGACGAGGAAATACAGGGCGCCGAGGCCGAGGCCGGTGATCGCCAGCAGCAGGACGTTGTTCATGCCGGTGCCTCCGTCGGCTGGTCGGAGTTGGCGCTGCCGGCGGTCGAGGCTGCGGCGGGGGCACCCTCCAGTGGGTCGCCGTGCACGCCGAGGTGTCGCCGCACCAGCTCGGGGTCATCGAGGAAGTCGGCGGCCGGGCCGGTGTGCACCACCCGTCCGCCGGAGACCACGACGACGTCGCGGGCCAGGGTGCGCACCACCGCGAGGTTCTGCTCGACGAGCAGGATCGGGGCGAGCTCGGCGGCCCGGACGAGGGCTTCGGCGACCTCGTTGACGATCTTCGGGGCGAGGCCCTTCGTCGGCTCATCCACGAGCAGCAGCCGGTTCGGGTTCAGCAGCGCCCTGGCCAGGGACACCATCTGCTGCTGCCCGCCGGAGAGGGTTCCGGCGAGCTGGGCCGAGCGCTGCACCAGATCGGGGAAGAGGGTCTCGACGATGTCCCAGTGCGCGTCCGGGCCCCGTTGGGCCAGCTTCAGGTTCTCGGCGACGGTGAGGCCGGCGAACACTTCGCGGTCCTCGGGCACGTAGCCGACGCCGCGCTGCACGATCCGGTGGGTCGGTTCGTGCTCGATCGGGACGTCGTCGAGCAGGATCACACCGCGACGCTGGATGAGGCCGAGGATCGCCTTGATCGTGGAGGTCTTGCCGACGCCGTTGCGTCCGAGCAGGGCGGTGACCCCGGTGGCGGGCACGTCGAGGCTGACGTCCTCGACGACCTGCTGCCCGGCGATGGTCGCGCTCAGGTTGCGGACGCTCAGAATGTGCTCGGAGCTCATGCGCTCTCCCCCAGGTACGCGGACTGGACGGTGGGGTCGGCCATGACGACCGCGGGGGTGTCGCACGCCAGCAGGGCGCCGTGGTGCATCACGGCGACGCGGTCGACGAGGCCGAGCACGACCTCGATGTGGTGTTCGACCATGAGGACGGTGCAGCCTCGGTCGCGGTGCATCCGCCTGATGATCTCGGTGAGAGCAGGGACGTCACCCGAACCGACCCCGGCCATGGGTTCGTCGAGCAGGATCACGCTCGGGTCGGTCGCGAGGAGCACCGCGATCTCGAGCTTGCGCTTGTCCCCGTGGGACAGGTTGCCCGCGGCCACGGTCGCCAGGTGGCTCAGCCCGACCTGGCTCAGGCAGTCCCGGGCGGTCGTGGTGGCACGGTCCGAGGCGCGCGGGAACGCGAGGATCGACATCGAGCCGCCCTCCTTCGTCTGCGCCGCGAGACGCACGTTCTCCACGAGGTCCAGCTGTGGGAACAGGTTCGAGGTCTGGAACGTGCGGCCGAGGCCGAGGCGGGCCCGCCGGGTGATGCTGAGGGCGCCCACGTCCTGCCCGTCGAGCTCGACGGACCCGGTTGTGGGGCGAAGCACGCCCGAGATCAGGTTGAACAGGGTCGTCTTGCCGGCGCCGTTCGGGCCGATGACGCCGAGCATCTCGCCTGCGGGTACCTCCAGGTCGACGTCGATGAGGATCCGGGCGCCGCCGATCGTGAGTCCGAGGCCACGCGTGGCGACGGCTGGTGGTGTGCTCATGGGTGCTGGCCTCCGGGCCGGGACGGGAGCTGGAACGGTGAACGCGGGCGAGCGCGAGCCGGAGGGCCGACGGCGCGAGGGCCGCCGGCCCAGCCGGTCAGCCCGCTTCGGGTGGCGCGACCGCGTCCGGCGCGACCGTCTCGATCAGCTCGGGAACCCACGTGCCGCCCTCGTCCACGAGCCGCACCTGGAACATCGGCTGGATGAGCGCGTGGTCGCCCGGACGGATCGTCATCTCGCCCTTGGGTCCGTCGAAGGTCCAGCCCTCGAGCGCGGCGACCATCGCGTCCGGGTCGTCGCCACCCTCCTCGATGGCACGGACCACCATCAGGGCGGCGTTGAAGCCGTCCGGCGAGAAGAGGTCGGGGACGCCACCGGCGGCCTCGATCCCGGCGATCATCGCGGTGTTCACGTCGTTGTCCGCCGCGCCGGCGAAGTAGTGGTTGAGGAAGTTGATCCGGTCCGAGGCCGGGCCGTAGGCCTGGTAGGACGCGGTGTCGGCGAGTCCGGTCACCACCGTGGTGGCCTCCATGACGCCCTGCTGCTCCAGTGCCTGCCACATCGCGGCGGTGGTCTCGCCGGCCCACGCGACGAAGAGCAGGTCGGGCTCGGCGTCGAGGATCTTCAGCGCCTCACCGGTGAAGTCGGTGACGCTCTCCCCCACCAGGATCGGGGTCACCGTCGCACCCGAACCGCCCAGGACGGCCTCGACGGTGGCGGCGTTGCCCTGCCCGAATGCGTTGTCCTGGGCGAAGACGGCGACGTTCGCACCCTCGACGCTGTCGAGGAACGTGCCGGCGGTGGCGACGTCCTGATAGGTCTGCCGGCCGGAGCGGAACGTGTACCCGTTGATGCCGGTGACCGTGTCCACGGCGGCCGGGCCGACGATGTAGACGGTCTGGTTCTGCTCGGCCAGCGGGGCCACCTGGAGGGCGACGCCGGACGCCGCCGTGCCGACGATCAGCGGGATCCCGCTGCCCACCATGTCCTTGAACGCGTTCACGGCCTTGTTCGGGTCGCCGGCGTCGTCGACGATCTCCAGGTTGATCTCGTAGTCGCCGACGATGTTCGTGCCGTCGGTGGCGTAGTCGAGTCCCGCCTCGAACGCGGTCAGGTACTGCTCGCCGTAGCCGGCCAGTGGGCCGGTGCGGGAGTAGATGACGCCGACGTCGATCGTCTGGACCTCGGCGCCGGTCTCGGAATCGGCGTCCGCCGTGCTGCCGGGGTCCGCCCCCTGCGTCGGTGCACACGCGCCGACCAGCATCAGTGACGCCGCGATCGCCGAGGCGGCGACGTACCTCTTCGCCAGGTACATGGGCCTACCTTTCACTTCTTCGTGAATATCGAACCTGAGAGGTGCCTCAGGTTGCAGGTATGGTGGGTCACACGGGCCCTCGGCGTCAAGTCGATCGGCCCCGGCGCGGCGGATCGGATGTCGCGGAACTCGCGCCGAGCGGCCGAGCGATCGGCCCCGGCCCGGTCGTGGGGTGACAATGGAAGCCAGGAATCAGGCGAAGGAGCTACAGATGCCCACCTCCCCCGACGACGTCGTCATCGTGGGTGCCGCGCGCACCCCGTACGGCCGGATCAACGGCGGCCTCGCGAGCCTGCCCGGCACCGCGCTCGGCGCGCACGCCATCGCCGCGGCCCTGGCCGCGGCCGACATCCCGGGCGTGGACGTCGAGGTGGTGGTGCTCGGCCAGGTGCTGCAGGCCGGCGCCGGTCAGAACCCGGCCCGCCAGGCGGCCCTCGCGGCCGGCATCGCACCGAGTGCGCACGCCATAGCGTTGAACAAGGTCTGCCTGTCCGGGCTCACCGCCGTGATCGACGCGGCCCGGCTGATCCGCACCGGGGAGGCAGCCGTGGTCGTTGCCGGCGGCATGGAGTCGATGTCGCAGGCGCCACACCTGCTCACCGGAACGCGCGCCGGTTGGGTGTACGGCGACCGGACCGCCCTGGACCACCTCGCCTACGACGGCCTCACGGACGCCGTCGACGGGGACGCCATGGGCGCGCTGACCGAGCGCGGCAACGCCGCACTCGCGCTGACCAGGGCCGAGCAGGACGCCGTCGCGGCACGCTCGCACCGACTCGCCGCGGCGGCCCGAGACGACGGCGTGCTCGCCGCCGAGATCGCCCCGGTCACGGTGCGCTCTCGCAAGGGGGACGTGGTCGTGGCTGAGGACGAGGGCGTACGCCCGGACACCACCGCGGAGACCCTGGCCGGGCTGCGGCCGGCCTTCGCCGCCGACGGCACCATCACCGCCGGCAACTCCTCCCAGCTCTCCGACGGCGCCGCCGCGGTGGTGCTGACCTCCCGCGCCGAGGCGCAGCGGCGTGGTGCACCGGTGCTCGCCGCCGTGGACGCGGCCGGTCAGGTGGCCGGCCCGGACAACTCGCTGCACTCACAGCCGGCCCGTGCGATCGCTGCGGCGCTGACCCGGGCCGGGTGGACCACCGCCGATCTGGACCTGGTCGAGATCAACGAGGCGTTCGCGGCCGTGGTGTGCCGTTCGCAGGTTGAGCTCGGCGTCGACCCCGAGCGGGTCAACATCCACGGTGGGGCGATCGCCCTCGGGCACCCGATCGGATCCTCCGGCGCGCGACTGGTGGTGCACGCCGCCCACGAGCTGGCCCGTCGCGGCGGCGGACGGGCCGCCGTCGGGCTCTGCGGCGGAGGTGGCCAGGGCGAGGCTCTGCTGCTGCGTGCCTGACCCTCCTCCACCCGAGACCTCATCAGCGGCCCGAACGTTAGGCTCACCGACCATGAGCCTGCTCGATCGCGCCCTCCGGGTGGCCGGGACCGTCGCCCGTGACCTGTTCCGCTACAGCGGCCGGAACTCCGGCTCCCGCCCCTCGGATGGCCGGTCCAAGTCCAGGCCGGGCTCGGGCGGCCGGGGACCGTCGGGCTCCGATGCGGGGCCGCCCTCGTCGGAATCCGGCACCGGCCGGCCCTCGTCCGGCGGTGGCGCCCAGCGGACCGAGCACCCGCGCACGACCCGCGAGTTCGAGCTCGGCCGAGGCCTACCCCCTCTGACCTACTCCCCCAGCGACGACGGCGACGCCGATCCCGGCGAGGTCGTCTGGGCCTGGGTGCCCTACGACGAGAACGACGGCCGGGGCAAGGACCGCCCGGTCCTGATCATGGCCCGGCACAACAAGGGCTTCCTCGGCCTCCAGTTGACGTCGAAGGACCACGACCGGGACGCCGAGGACGAGGCCCGCTGGGGCCGGCGCTGGTTGGACATCGGTTCGGGCGACTGGGACTCCCAGGGTCGCCCCTCCGAGGTCCGCCTGGACCGGGTGCTGTACCTGCCCGCGGATGCCGTGCGGCGCGAGGGCGCCGCGGTCGATCGGCGCACGTACGACCAGGTGAGTGACGCGCTCCACGTTCTCCATGGCCGCTGATCAGCCATTTCCGTGTAAACTTGCTCGTTGAGTCTGCGGCCACCCACGGCATGCGATTCACCTCTGACCGTCGCAGGTATCCCCACGCCTCAGTCCCGGTCAGGCCAGAGCCCTCACCGACGTCAGATCGCGCGAGCGAATACACAAGAGAGTCCACGTGGCAAACATCAAGTCCCAGATCAAGCGGATCGGCACCAACGAGAAGGCGCGCCTTCGCAACAAGGCCGTGAAGTCCGAGCTCAAGACGCACGTGCGTCGAGTTCGTGAGGCCGTCGACGCAGGCGACAAGGAGGCGGCCGGCGACGCGCTGAAGAACGCCTCCCGCAAGCTCGACAAGGCCGTCAGCAAGGGTGTCATCCACCAGAACCAGGCCGCGAACCGCAAGTCGTCCCTGGCGAAGCAGGTCGCGGCTCTCTGAGTCGCACCGCCCGCAACGCGGGCGACAACGCCCGACGGCGCCACTCCCCTCCCGGGGTGTGGCGCCGTCAGTCGTTGGGCCGGGTGCCGCGAGCCCACGCCGATCGTGCCCGGCGCTCGCCGTGGGCGTCCCGGTCAGGCGGGCTGCAGCTCGCGCGCGTGGATGACGTCCTCGTAGTGTCCGAGCAGGGCGTCGCCCAGCGCCGTCCAGGACCGCGGCAGTACGTCACGTCGTCCGGCCTCGCCCATCCGGGCTCGCAGGCCCGGATCGGCGGCGAGCCGCGCGACCGCGTCGGCGATCGCGCGATCGTCGTCCGGCCGCACGAGGAAGCCGGTGTGGCCGTGCTTGACGATGTCCTTCGGCCCCCCGCTCGCGGGCGCCACGACGGGTAGGCCCGCGGCCGCCGCCTCCTGCAGGGTCTGCCCGAACGTCTCCTGGGTGCCGGCGTGCACGAACACGTCCATCGCGGCGTACGCGTTTGCGAGCTCGGCGCCGTCGAGGCGGCCGAGCAGCACCGCGTCGGTGCCGGCGAGCGCGCGCTCGACCAGCGGACGGCTCGGCCCGTCGCCGACCAGGACGAGCCGGACACCGGGCGTCCGAGCCGCGGCGGCAAGTCGCTCCACCTGCTTCTCCGGGGCCAGCCGACCCACGTAGCCGACGAGCACCTGGCCCTGCGGCGCGAGCCGGTCGCGCAGCGCCCTGACCTCGGCGAGGTTGCGACGGTTCGGGTGATAATTCCGGGCATCCACGCCACGCCCCCACCAACGGGTGCGCTCGACCCCGGCCGCAGCCAGGTCGGCAAGCGTGTCACTCGACGGCGCGAGCGTCAGGTCGGCCGTGTTGTGCACGCGGCGAAGCCACCGCCAGGCGGCCGGGGCGGTCAGCGACAGCCCGTATCGGCGGGTGTAGCCGGCCACGTCGGTCTGGAACACCGCGACGCTGGGGATGCCCTGGCGCTTGGCCAGGGTCAGCGCCTGGGCGCCGATCCCGAACGGGGCCGCGGCGTGCAGCACGTCCGGGGCCAGGTCGATGACGGCCTTGACCAGGCGTCGGTTCGGCACGGCCGCCCGGAACCCCTGGAAGTCCACGCCCGCGCACTCGCGAACCTGGAACCCGGAATAGCTGGAGGGTGCGGGGCCGGGACAGACGACCACCGCCTGGTGGCCGCGAGCAGCCAGATGATCCAGCACCCGTAGGACGCTGGTCGTGACGCCGTTCACGCTCGGCAGGAAGGACTCCGTGACCACTGCGACTCTCACGACTTCCACGGTCCACGGCACGGGTGACGATCGTCCCAAGACGCCACGGCCGGAAGGTGACGAGCAGGTGGCGGATCGGAGTCTCGGTCGAAGGGTCGTGGCCGCCGCGTCAGGCGTGGTTGACCGTGCGTCGCCACGGATCGCGGTCCGCTCGCCGGCCACGTGGCGACGGTGCTCAGAGGCCGTGCTCCACGGCGGCCGCCCACCCGTCAGGGTCGTCTCCGGGTGGCACGGCACCCAGGCCCAGCCAGAGGATGAACGCCTCGAGCCACCCCTCCTCGCGCTTCGTGAGCACGCCGCGCGAGCGGTAGCCGGCCAGGAAGTGTGCCCGTGCTTCGGGAGTCGTGGGGCGCCAGCTCCGGAACCGGGTGGCCAGGTTGACGACCGCGCGCGCCACGTCGTAGACGCGGTGGTCCACGGTCATCTCGTCGAAGTCCAGGATCGCGACCACACGCCGGCCGGACATCAGGATGTTCGTGCCGCGGTAGTCGCTGTGGATGAGGTGTGGCGCCGTGTCGATGTCGGGAAGCTCCGCGAGCAGCTGAGCCAGCCGTGCGCCGGCACGCGGCGCCCGTTCGGACCTGGCTGCGTCGACCCCGGTCAGGAGCCGGCGGCGCAAATCGGGGTCCGGGACGCTCCGGTTGATCGTGGCCCCTGCCGTGGGCAGGTCTGCGGCGGCCGCGTGCAGGTGCGCGAGCGCGGCCCCGGCGGCTCGCACGGCCACGGCATCGGAGGTGTCGAGGAGGGCGCCCTCGACCAGCGGCTGCACCACCACGGACAGCGGCCGGTCGGTGTGGTCCACGACGCGCCGCGCGCCGCCGATCGACGGCAGCGGCGCGGCCACGGGCAGGCCGGCCGCGTCGAGGTCACCGAGGACATCGGCGATCGCGGCGAGACGCTCGAACGCGGACGCTCTCGAGCCGACCTTGACCACCAGCCGGCTCGTGTCGGTGCGCACCCACGCGATCGCGTTGTGGTCGCTGATCAGGACGCGTTCGCAGTCCACGACGGACACGCCCCACTCCCGGCCGAGGACGCTCGTCAGCCAGCCGGTCGCCTCGTCGACGTCGGTGAAGCCGAAGCGGGTCCGCAGGGCATCGGGCGGATGGTCGCGTTCCCACAACATGGACAGTCCGGACGGAAACATTGCCGCATCGTAGGCAGGTCGGCGCGCCGATGCCGACCCAGCGCGCCGCGCACGACGCGTTCGGCCCGACAGCCCCGACAGTGCCAAGCCGGCAACCACTTCAGCACTCTCGAGACGGCGTTCCGATGCCGCAGCCCACCGGAGTGCCGCGCCGCCAGGTGGATCCGTCACTCCAGCACTCCCGGGCGGGCGGGTTACGACGTCAGTGCCCGCGTGCCGCCGCCACGCGCAGGACGGCCCGCTCGACGGAGAACTGCGCGTCCCGGCCCTCACCCTTGACCTCGGCGTCGGCGTCGGCCACGGCGGTGATCGCCGTGGCGAGGCCTTCGGGGGTCCAGCCGCTCAGTTCCCGGCGGGCCCGGTCCACCTGCCACGGGGCGAGGCCGAGGTCCGCGGCACTGGCCCCGCCACGGCCGCGCATCGCGGCGACCTTGGCGAGGGTGCGGAGCTTGACCGCCAGGGCCGCGACCAGGGGAACCGGGTCGACCCCGGTCTCCAGCGCGTGCCGCAGGAGGGTGACGGCCTCGGCGCTGTGCCCGGCGATCGCAGTGTCGGCCACTCGGAACCCGGTGGCCTCGACGCGACCGCCGTAGTACTGCTGGACCACGTCCGGGGTGATGGTCGTGGTGGTGTCCGCGATGAGCTGCTGGCAGGCGGACGCCAGCTCGCGCAGGTCGGAGCCGAGTGCCTCGACGAGGGCCTGGACGGCGGTGTTCGTCGCCTTGCGCCCCGCGGTCCGGAACTCCGCGGCCGCGAATGCGACCTTGTCCGCGTCCCTCTTGATCACCTCGCAGGTGACGACCGGGTAGCCGGCCTTGGCGATCGCATCCAGCAGCTTCTTGCCGCGGACGCCTTTCTCGTGACGCAGCACCAGCGTGACGTCGGTGACCTCGGTGCCGGCCGTGCCGACGAACGTGAGGGCGTCGTCGAGGAACGCATCGGACATCGCCTCGACGCCGTTCACGACGATGTGCCGGTGCTCCCCGAACAGTGACGGGCTGGCGATGGTCTCGAGCTGGCCGCGCTCGTAGGTGGCGGCCTCCAGGACGGTCTGCTCGTAGTCGCCTCCGTACTCGCGCACGAGCGACGCGACGCGAGCGACGGCACGGTCGGCCAGGACCGTCTCCTGGCCGCGCACCAGCACCACGGGGGCCAGGGGCACGTCCTGCCAGGTGGGGCCGGATGCGGAACTGGGGCGACGACGAGCGGGAGGCACGGACCCAGCCTGCCACGAGGGCCGGACACGCACCGAACGCCGGCGACGGACCAGCACCGTCCCGTCCGGGCTCAAGGGCTCTGGGCTCATTGGCGCCGGGTGGCGCGCCCGCGCAGCTGCCGGACGAGCATGCCGAGTACGGCGAGCGCGGAGGCCGTGAGCACCGCGAGCAGGAGCGCTCCGCCCAGCCCACCCGGCCAGGGCACCGTGGCCAGCGGAAGGGCCGCCGTCGAGGTTGCGACGGCAGCGATCCAGGCGGTGCACCAGCCCGCCCAGGACGCGAGCACGGCGGCGAGGGCCGGGCTCAGCGGCGCGATCAGGGTGGCCAACACGCCGAGCACGGTGGCCGGCGGGACTGCCGGCGCCGCCAGCAGGTTCGCCGGGACCGCATACATGGCCACGCCGGGCTGCAGGAGCACGATGATCGGGGCGCAGGCCGCCTGGGCGGCCAGGGGGACCGCGACGCCCAGGGCGAGCGGCCTTGGCAGATACCGGCCGAGCACGCGCGCGATCGGGCCGGCTCCGAGCAACAGCCCGGCGGTGGCCACGGCGGACAGGACGAACCCGTAGGAGCGCGAGATCCACGGGTCGGCGACCAGCAGCGCGAGGATCGCCACCCAGAGCGCCGGGAGCGCGGCCCGGGGTCGCCGCAGCGCGAGGCCGAGGAGCATCACCGAGCCCATCGTGGCCGCACGCAGAACGCTGCCGCTCGGGTAGACGAGGGCAACGAACGCGAGCAGCGTCGCCGCTCCGACGCCCACCCGGAGCCACCGCGGTGCCCACCAGACGGCGAGCATCACCGCACCGAGGATGATCGCCACGTGCGCGCCGGAGACCGCGGTGACGTGGGTGAGCGCGACCGTGCGCAGGTCCTCCTCGAGGGTCGCCGGGAGGGCCCGGACGTCACCCACGGTGATGCCCGGCACGAGTCCGCGGGCCTGCGGGGCGAGGCCGGAGCTGGCTGCGACGAGCCCCGCGCGCAGGTCGCTCACCCGGGCCTGCCACCAGGGCGGCCCGCGTTCGGTCTCGACGGCACCGTCGGCGATCACCAACAGGGCCGCGCTGTCCCCTGGGTCGGTGGCACCGAGCCGGGCATCGGTGCGGACCCGGCCGCCGACGGGTAGGTCGTCCCAGCCCTCCCCCGCGATGACCAGCACCGGGACCGAGCGGCGGTGCGTGGTTCCGGAGACGTCGGCCGCGACGAGGGTGGCGGGGATCCGCAGTGTCGCCCCCGACCAGCCCGGGAGCGCCTGCGCCTCCCCGCCGATCACGAGCGTGGCGACGGCGCGCTCTCCTGCGAGCGGCGCCACTGCGGCGGATCGTTCCGCGACCCGGGGCGCCGCGAGTGCGATGACCGCCGCACCGACGAGGGCACCGAGGGCCAGGGCGGCCAGGACCCGATCCCGGGGCGCGAACCGGTGCCGTGCCCGGTGCCGGCGTCCGAGCAGGTGCAGGCACACCGCGGTGAGCACGAGCAGGCAGAGCACGACCGCTGTCGCGACGACGGGTGGCACCACCAGCACCAGCCAGCTACCGGCCCAGGCCAGCGCGGCGGCCGGCAGCAGGCGCAGGTCGAGCGGCGTCCTCACACCGTCACCAGGTCGCGCAGCCGATCCATGGTCGCCGGTCCGATCCCGGAGACGTCATCGAGCTGTTCGACGCTGGTGAAGCCGCCGTTCTCGGTGCGCCAGTCGAGGATCCGCTCGGCGAGAGCGGGGCGTGCTCCATCATGCTTAAGGGAAGCGCGGCAAAGGGTCGCGCCGACCGAGGAGCAACGACATGCGCATCATCACGATTGACTGCGAGGAGCCGACCACGGCGCCCGCCCTGGCCGCCGAGCGAGTCGAGCCGAACAGGTGGAACGGCTGGGCCGTACCGGTAGCAACGCGCGCCGCGCTGGCCGCATTCATCACGGAATGGGCCCACGTCGACCCGAACGGGATATGGCGCCCGGCGGGCGTGGTCGAGGAGGGCTCGACGCTCACGTATGACGACGGCGAGCACGATGACCCGGACGTGTGGCAGGCCGTCGGCGTCGACTCGACGGGCGCGGCACTGTACGCGCTCGACGGCTGGTGCTGGATCGAGGCGGACCGATGAGCCCGCGCCGAGGATCCTTGCTGGGCTCAGAGGTCGAGTACGTCGACGCCGACGGCAGGCCCGCTACGGGCACCGCGTGGAGTGAGGGCCCAGCCGCGCGTACCTACTGGGTGCTGCCCGCGAACGGGTCGAGCGCGCACGCCGTACAGGGTCACGTGCTCGTCTACGCCCGGCCCAAGGACGCAGGCCTCGAGGCTGTCACCCGCGCCAATGCGACGGCGCCACGCTGGGCTGCGCTCGAGCGGGCCGAGGCTCTCTCCGAGCGGATGCTGCGCGACGCACAGGCACGCGCCGAGCGAGCCCGCCAGCACGCCGAGTACCTCGAGGAGGCGGCCGCCATCGAGACCGCGCGCGAGGAGATGGCGGCGCACTGGGACGCCGAGGCCTACGCACAGTGCGACGCGCTGAGCGATGAGGAGGCGGCCGACCACACCCGCGCCGACATCGACGCGCGCCGCTGGGCCGCCTACTGGCGAGCCCGCGAGGCAGGCATGGACGAGCGCGCCGCCTACCCGCTGTTCATCGCCGAGAGCGGGCCCAGCCCTGCCGACATGATGGCGGCCCTGGGCTGGCGCGCCCGCGAGATCCGCGACGGCTGCTGGTGGGTCTACGGGCCCAACTGGGCCGTCAACCGTGAGCAGATCGAGCACGCCTACGCCCGATGGCTGGAAGGGCTCGACGCTCGCTATGGCGTGGTGCCCGACTACGGCGCCCGCAGGTGGCAGGCGCGGCGCGACGGCGAGCCCGTCGGCGAGGCTCCGAGCCCGGCGCTCGCCTACCGACTGCTGGCGGAGGTGGCGTGACCATGGCTACCTCTCTGCGCGACGTGCGCGCCGCTTTCATCGGTACCTGCGCCGGAGCCCGCGCGGCCGGGCTCGACCCGACCGACTGGGTCCTCGAGGAGGGCTCGAGCACCTACGGGCGTCTCTGGCGCATCATCGGCCGCGACCCGCGCACCGGTGGCCACTACTTCGTGCCGGGCGTCTCGGTCCCGCTGGGCACCACGCGCAGCGAAGCGCTACGCAGCCTCGAGGCGATGCGGGCCGCGTGGTCGGCCCTCACCGATCGGCGGGCGTCATGAGCGCCGTAGCGGACGCGCTCGACCGCGCGCTCAAGGACCACGGGATCTCGGCGACCGTCGAGGAGATCCAGCACGGCGCCGCCGTCGACCGGTACTGCCTACGGCTGAGCCCGGGCGTACGGGTCGCGCAGGTCACGAAACTGGGCCCGGACATCGCGCTCGCCCTGGGCGCCGACCACGTCCGCGTGACGACGGCCGGGCACTTAGTGGGCGTCGAGGTCCCCGCCCGCGAGCGGGTCGAGGTGAGCCTGCTCGACCTGCAAGATGGGCTCGCGGCCGATCACCCGCTGCGGGTGCCCGTCGGGCTCGCCATCGACGGCTCCGGCGTCTCGGCGCGCCTCGATCGCCTGCCGCACCTGCTCGTGGCTGGCACCACGGGCTCGGGCAAGTCGTCATGGACGACGGCGATCCTCGCCCACCTGCTCACCCACGCCAGCCCGGCGCAGGTACAGGTGCTGCTCATCGACCCTAAGCGGGTCGAGTTGGCGCCGTTCGCTCGCGTGCCGCATCTCGGCGCGCCAGTGGCTACCGACGTCCCGGCCGCCCTCGAGGTGCTCGACGGAGCCCTCGAGGAGATGGAGCGCCGCTACGCCCGGATGCAGGCGGCCGGCGTACGCAACGTCGCCGACCTGACCGACGCGCCGCCGTATCTGGTGCTCGTCGTCGACGAGCTGGCCGACCTGATGTTGGGCACCGGCAAGCGAGCCGAGACCGCCATAGTGCGCCTGCTGCAAGTCGGCCGGGCCGCCGGTATCCATCTCATCCTCGCCACCCAACGGCCGAGCGCCGACGTCGTCACCGGGCTCATCAAGGCGAACACTCCGAGCCGACTGGTGTTCGCCGTCCAGTCGCACACCGACTCCGGCGTGGCCCTGGGCCAGACGGGCGCGCAGGCGTTGCTCGGCGCAGGCGATGCGCTCTGGTGGCCGTCGGGCGCCAGCCAGCCCGAGCGGATCCAAGGGCCCTACGTCTCCCCCGACGACCTAGACGACCTGCTCGCCGGGATCTCCCGCATCGAGCCGCCCGCCATCGCGCTACCCACCTACGCCGACGCCGTCGGGATACTCGAGGGCCCCGAGGCCGACGAGGCAGCAGAGATCGACGCCGCCCTCGAGGCTGCTCGCGAGGAGATCCGGCAAGCCGAGATCGACGCCGCCGAGGCCGAACAGCTCGCCGTCACGGCCGTGGCCGACGAGCCAGAGCCGGCCGTGGTCGAGCCCGCCGTGGTGCCCGTGCCTGTCATCGCGCCGCGGCACACGCCGGCGGCGCCCGCTCCCGTCGTGGTGCCGCCTGTCGCCGAGGCCTACACGCGCCAGGATCTCGAGCACGCCTACGCCAAGGGACGCCACCACGGCGCCACGCTGGCCCCGCTGCCGGTACCGAGCCACCGTCCCGTGCTCGCGGCCGACAGGTGGCTGGCGGCCGCGCTGTTCCTGCTCGGCGCCGTGATCTCGTTCTTGGTCCTGCCAGCCCTGCCCGTCGCGGCAGGTCTCTGGCTCGCCTACGTCGTCACGCGCACTCGCACCCGCACCAACCAATGGAGAATCGGACCATGACCCGTCGCGCAGCCATCTACGCCCGCATCTCGAGGGACCGCGCCGGAGCCGGCCTGGGCGTCGAGCGTCAGGAGCAGGACTGTCGAGCCCTCGCCGAGCGGCTCGGTTGGGAGGTGGTGGCCGTCCATGTTGATAACGACATCTCGGCATACTCCGGCAAGCGCCGCCCCGGCTACCGAGCCCTGCTCGAGGAGATGAGCAGCGGGCACGTTGACGCGGTGCTCGCGTGGCACACGGACCGGTTGCACCGATCGCCGAGCGAGCTCGAGGAGTTCGTGACGCTCTGCGAGGCGCACGACGTCATCACGCACACCGTGACTGCCGGACCGATCGACCTGGCGACGCCGTCAGGCCGCATGGCCGCCCGCGTGCATGGCGCCGCGGCACGGTACGAGTCGGAACAGAAGGCCGAGCGCATTCGGCGCCAGAAGCAACAGGCTGTCGAGAAGGGCCAGTGGCGCGGCGGTGCGCGCCCCTTCGGCTACGCCGCCGACGGCATGACGCCGCGCGAGGATGAGGCGGCAGCCATCGCCGCGGCGACACGTGCGGTGGTGGACGGGCACACTCTCGCCTCGATCGTGCGCCGGTGGCACGCAGCCGGGCTCACCACCTCCACGGGTCGCGACCACGACGTGCGGAGCGTGCGTGACGTCCTGGTCCGTCCACGTAACGCCGGGCTCATCGAGGTCAACGACGAGCCCGCTGGCCCGGCAGTCTGGCCAGCCATCGTCTCCGAGGATCTCTGGCGACAGGGGCGATCGATTCTGCTCGATCCTGCCCGGCGCACGAACCACGTCGGCCCCATGCCGAGGTACCTGCTGTCCGGGATCGGGCGGTGCGGGATCTGTGACGCCGTATTGGTTATGACGAAGAGCGGCAAGGGTGGCCGGTCCTACGGCTGCAAGTCTGCGCGTAACCACGTCTCGAGGTCGGCCGAGCCGCTCGACCTGCTCGTGCGTGGCGTGATCGTTGAACGGCTGCGCCGGGATGACCTGGCTGACCTACTCGCCGAGAGGGACGACGGCGAACTACGCCGCGCCCAGGACAAGGCGGCAGCGTTACGGGTCCGCGAGGACGAGCTGGCGCAGGCGTACGCGTCCGGCGCCATCTCGGTCCAGCAACTCACCACGGCGAGCGCGCTCCTCCGGACCCAGCGGGAGGCGGCCGAGCACGCCGTGACGGCCGCGAGCGGGCACTTGAACGTCGGGTGGCTGGCCACCGCGCCGGACCCAGCCGAGGCGTTCCTGGCCGCGCCGCTGGATCTCCAACGGGCCGTCGTGGCCGCGCTGGTCGATGTCGTCGTGCTGCGTGCGCGGCGTGGCCGCCAGCCCGGTTGGAAGCAGGGCGGGCCCTCGCTGATCGACCCAGAGCGTGTGCTCATCACCTGGCGCAGCGACACGCCGTGAACGACACGCCGCCGATCGGCGCCATGCCGACGGGGTCGAGAACCGCTCTGGCGTGTCGCGCTAGTGCCCGGGCTACGTTGAATGCAGGACGAAGGGAGATCCAGTGAAGCACTGGCGGATCACATGCGAGGGCAGCGGTGGAAAGCAGCACTCGCCGAAGTTGCTCGGCATCATCGCGGACGCGTGGAACACCCCGTGGCCGGCCTCGAACGCGACCCAAGCGGCTCACCACGAACTTGCTGCGCGCGTCCTGGGAGACCGCTACGAGCCCGAGCCGTCCGTCGAGCCGATGGGCGGCCTAATCGGATTCGCCGTCCATGAACAGACGAAACGAGGACGCCGTATTGGCTGGCGCACCTCGAGGGGCGTCGTGCTCGCTGGTGGGGTGGTCACACTGACGTGCCCAACGTGCTCGGCCGAGCGTCCGCTGCGCGAGGTCGAAGTGCACGCCCATCTCGCCACCCTGCCCCCTGGTGCAACTGTTGAGGCACGGGCGTTGGGCCTGCTAATCTCGTCCATGTAGTTCAAGAGGAAAGGCTCCGACCTGGGGCCTGCACTCGGGGTCGCGTCGAGTTCGCTCCGCTATCCGGACGTGGCCGCCATAGGCGGCACGTTGCACACCGATCCCCGGATCACTCACGTGTCCACGGTCAACGCCGCTGTTCGCGCCAAGTACGGCGCCCCACTCCCAGACGTGGCCCGGCTCCGCGCCAGGCTCGCATCGCTTGTGCACTGGCATCCCGAGAGGGTGGACGAGATCGCCGGCCTGCGGGCCGAGATGGCGACGCTCTCACTCGAGGCCCACACCCGCGAGGTGCTCGCTGCCCACACGCTCGACGCCCACCAGCGGCAGCGACTCGTCAGCCTGCTCGAGGCCGGCGGTGCACGATGAGCGCCACTGTCGCCGAACTCCTGGCCGCCGTGCGCGCCGCCGGGCTCGAGAAGGCCGTCGCTGAGATCGCCGATCGGGCGCCCCGACTCGACGTGTCCCAGAAGGCTCGTCTCGCCGGCCTTCTCGCGAGCGACGCGTGAACGCGCGAACGCCCCGGACCGAGGAGACCGGGGCGAACGCTATCCAACGAGCCGAGCTGGCACGCCCTAGCATACTAGCCACCGCCGACAGCGCCAAAGGCACACCGAGCCCGATGAACGTGGCGCTCGGCTACGCACGATCGGGCATCCCGGTCTTTCCCTGCGGGCCCGACAAGCGGCCGCTCACACGGCACGGATTCAAGGACGCGACCACGGATCTCGCCGTCGTGCGGGACTGGTGGGCGCAGCACGCCGACGCGATGGTGGCCACGCCGACGGGCTCGGCGTCCGACCTGGCCGTGCTCGACGTCGACGTGAAGCACGGCATCGACGGTGAGGCCTCGCTAGCGGCGCTCGAGGCCGAACTGGGCCCGCTGCCCGTCACGATGGCGGTTCGCACGCGATCCGGTGGTCGCCACCTGTACTTCCGCCACGACGGCGCGAGTCGGTCATCGGCCAGCCGGATCGCGCCCGGCATCGACGTTCGGGCCGAGGGAGGCTACGTCATCGCTCCGGGCTCGCCCGGGTACGTAGTTGAGCGCACGGCCGAGAGGGCCACGCTCCCCGCCGCCTGGGCCTCTCGGCTCGCGGCGTCCTCGATCGAGGCGACATCGCCCGTGGCCGACCAGTGGGCGACACTGAACGAGAGCCGACGCGTGGCCGCGCTGGCGTGGGCATCGGCGTCGCTGGCCGGCCTCGAGTCCGAACTGCGCGCCGCGGCGTCATGGCCGGAGGGCCAGCGAGACGACTACGGGCGCGGCTGGGAGAAACTCACCGCCGACGCCTACCTGCGCGCGCTGCGGATCCTCGCGGCCGTACCCGATCTCGACGGCGCCGCTTGGAGGGCGAGGCTGCTCGCTGCCGCTCCCAGGGACGCATCGTGGACCGAGCGTGACGTGGCCGAGAAGTGGGCCAGCCAGCGCTCGGCGGCTGCGCGCAAGGGCCCGGCAGACCTCTCCAATGTCGGCGGCTCGATCTTCACCGCCACCAGCGATGCGCCCCAGGAGCCGACGGCGGGTGTGCCGGGCGTGGTGCCCGCGGTGGACTGGGCTGCCCTCTGGGCGGACCGGACCGAAGAGGAGTGGATCGTCGAGCCGATCCTGCCCGCACGGCGGCTGGTGGCCCTCTACTCCCCGCCCAAGATGGGCAAGTCGCTGCTCATGCTCGAACTGGCCGCGAGCGTAGCCGCCGGGCGGTACGTGCTCGGAGCGACGCCGGACCGGCCTCGCCCTGTGCTCTACGTCGACTTCGAGAACGATCCGAAGTCGGACGTACGCCCACGACTACAAGCGATGGGTTTCGCCCCGGAGTCCCTGGGCCAGCTTCACTACCTCTCGTTCCCGGCGATGAACTACCTCGACTCGGCGGCCGGCGCCGAGCAACTCATGGCGAACGTACGGCACTACGGCGCCGAGGTGGTCGTCATCGACACCGTCTCGCGCGCGGTTGGTGGCGAGGAGAACGAGAACGACACCTGGCTCTCGTTCTACCGGCACACCGGCCTCGCGTTGAAGCAGGCGCGGGTCGCGTGCATCCGACTCGATCACACCGGCAAGGACGAGACGAAGGGCCAGCGAGGTGGCTCGGCGAAGTCCGGCGACGTCGACGCCGTCTGGCGTCTCTCGGAGGTGGTCAAGGACGAGACATACCGACTCACGTGCGAGGCGAACCGGATGCCCGTGGCCGAGAAGGTGCTCACCATCCGCCGACTGACTGAGCCGCTACGTCACGACGTGCAGGTCGGCGGCAACTACGCCGCCTTCGAGGCGAAGGTCGCCGAGGCGATCCGCGCGCTGGATGCCGCCGACGTCGACCTGTCACTGGGGCGCGACAAGGCGCGCGTAGCCCTATCGGTTCACTTCGGCGAGGACTATCGCGTACGCAACGACGTGCTGTCTAAGGCGCTCGATAAGCGCCGCGGACCTGTCCCCGATTCGCGGGGACAGGTGCCTTCCACCGACCTGTCCCCCTCGACTGGGGACAGGTGAGGGACAGGTGATGACTTTGGCGCGAGATCCGTTGCAAACAAAGGGTTTCACCTGTCCCCAATTCTGCGGGGACAGGTCGGGACAGGCACCACCGGCCACCTGTCCCCGATGTCCCCCTCCCTATAGGGGGGACAGCGGTGGGGACAGCGGGCGGGACTGCTCGATCCGTAGTCGTAAACCGACGAGCGACTGGCCGGCGCGGCGATCGAGCCGAGGACCACCTGGCCCACCGTGCCGAAGATCCGAACCACTCTCGAGGAGTTAATCGATGACCGACTCAGAACAGGACTACCGACCAGCGGGCCACTCGACGACCCAGATGGTGCCGGAGGCGTTTCTCTGCCCGACGTGCAACGCCGAGCCGGGCGTCGACTGCACACGGACCAATCCCGGGGCACACCAGCGTCGCGTCACCCGGTGGGCGAAGTCCGCCCAACGCGTCAGTGACGCACTGGCTGGCCGACCCGACTACCGGGCCATTGCCCAACTCTCCTCGGTCGAGCTGGCCGAGGCACAACGGCGGGCCATCATCCGCTCGCTCAAGAACCGCATCATCCATCATCACCGAACCAAAGGACTCACATCATGAGCGCACGAATCCAGAAGGCCGATCCTCGCTGGGAGATGGGCACCGCGAGCAAGCTCCTCGCCGTGCTCGAGGAGATCCCCCTCACCGACGCCGCCCAGGAGGCCGCCCGCGACCTCGAGACCGCCGTGACCGAATACGGCCGGGCGATGGCCGGCGTGAAGACCGTCGACACGGCCGAGGCCGACCACGCCCGCAAGATCCGCGCCGAGGCAAACGCGGCCGTGAGCGGCGACCGCGACCCGAAGGCGATCAAGGCGCCGGACTTCGCCGACGCCCGCCAGAAGGCGACCGCGATCGCCGAGGCGACCCTGGCGAAGGCGACCGCAGCACGCGCCCACCTCGATCGCACCATCGTGGCCGAGCGCGGCGCCTGGGCGGCCATGCTGGCTGACAACATGGCTCAGACGTACGCCAGCGCCGCCGAGGCGCTCACGGCCGCCCAGGAGGCGCTCGCGACCCTGGTGAGGGCTCACGACCTGGCCACCGACGCGGCCCGCCAGTCCGACCCGAGCCGCGGCGTCAAGTTCGTGCCGGAGACCGGCCAGCTCGCGGCCCTCGAGAAGGTCGCCACCTGGCTGGCCGACCACAAGTCCCAACTCTCGGCCGTGCTACGCGAGGAGCTGCTCACCCCGCCGCTCGAGGAGCGCTACGCGCTGGCTGCCCGGCACTCCGGCCGGCTCCGGGACATCGAGCGCTCCGAGAACTGGTCCAAGACCGCGTTCTCGCTCGAGTGGTCGCCAGCCAACGACCGTCGCGACGACACGTACGTGTCCACCGCCCGGGGACCGGCACAGCCCGGTCTCGGCGGCGGCACGTCGGCCGAAGCCGAGCAGTACATCGACCTGTTCTGACGGGCGAGGCGGGGCCTACCACGGGCCCCGCCTCTCCAACCACCGACCGAAGGGAACCACCATGACCGACCGACCCGCCCCTCGAGGGCTCAAGAAGTCCGGCAAGGCGCTCTGGGCGTCCATCGTCGACGAGTACGACATCGAGGAGCACGAGGCGCTGCTGTTGCTCGAGGCGTGCCGAGTCGCCGACCGGCTCGACGCTCTCGCCGTCGCCCAGCGAGGCGCACCGCTCACCGTGAGCAACGCCCGGGGCGATGAGGTCGCCTCGCCATACCTGGTCGAGTCCCGCCAGCAAGCAATCGTGCTCTCGCGGCTCATCGCCTCGCTGCGCCTGCCGTCGGGCGATGAGGACGTACGGCCCCAGCGCCGCGGATCCGCCAGGGGCGCCTACGGCATCCGGGGCGCGGTGTGAGGCGCCGCCGGCCCAAGTCCGACACCCTGCTGCCACTGCCCGACGAGCTCAAGGCCGCGCGCACCCGAGAGGAGTGGCTGGCCACCCTCGAGGACTGGGCGGCCAGCCACGTGCCCTACACCTCACCGTGGGCCGAGGCGCTCACATGCACCCAGGAGATCGCCGCGTTCGAGTACGGGCCCGAAACGGCCGGCCAGTGCCTGCGCGAGCTGGTCAGACGTTGGCCCTCGAGATGACTCGATCGCATAGTGAGACGTCGCAAGACACACCACCCGTTCTGCGGCGGTATGTCGGTGGTCGGGAGGAGGATGCGCGTACGCCTACCAACCAACCCCAGGAGCAGGCAATGGCACCCACGGCGATATTCCAAGCGTTGAGCGTCGACGACGCCAAGACTCGACGCGCCGAGTTGCTCGGGCGCTTGTCGATCACCGAGCATGAACTGCGCGAGCGCGCTGCACGCTACGAGCTCGCTGCCAACGAGTTGGCCACCCTCGACGAGGTCGACAACCTCGACTATCTACTTGGGGAGGTCGACTGATTGTCCCAGCCGCCGCGTAGCCTCGCCGAGCAGGCGAGGGCTTTCGCGAACGAACTGACGGCAAGCGTCTATGCGGTGATCGGCTCGAACTGCGCGCCGTTCGTGGCCCGGGCGCTCACCCGCCCGGGCTCGGAGAACTTCACCGTTCGGCAGGCGCCCTCCACCGGCATCCCGCTGCCAACCCAGGGCGCCGAGCCCGTGACACTGACAGCGGACTACAAGTGCGCCTTCGATGGAATCGGCCGGCATCTGCGTATCAACAAGTCCTCTATCGCCGTCTACTACGGCGGCGTTGCGCAGGGTGAGCCGCTGTTCCGATACGAGTACGACCGCAGCATCTCGCCGAAACTGCCACGAGCTCACTTCCACGTGCACGGCCACCCATCCAACATCGCCGGCCTCATGTACATCGGCGGCGACGGCACCAAGCGAGGGCGCTACCGTCAGGACGACATCAACCGCGGCCGAGACCCAGTCCAGAGCGAGTTTCACTTCCCGCTGGGCGGCGACCGATTCCGGCCCACCCTCGAGGACGTGCTCCAGATCCTGGTCGAGGAACTGGGAGTGCAGGCTCAGGGTGGGTGGCGACAGAAACTCGGTGAGGCGCGGGCGCGGTGGCGGGACATCCAGTTGCGCGCCGCGGTGCGAGACAACCCGGCAGCCGCTGCTGGCGCTCTCGAGGATCTCGGCTACGCCATCACCCCACCGGAGGCTGGCCATCCGACAGGTACGCCCGAGCAGACCACTCGACTATGACTCAGCGGCCGACCAGTTTCTCGGCATCCCTGTACGCGCCACCCACCACCGCATCGGCGATTGTCCGGGCGTCGCCCTCATTTTCGTAACCCTGGCCGCCGTCGGTCGCGATGATGAGCCCATTGTCGGCCTTGAGATTCCACGCCCATCGGCCGTCGGCCCGCTTGTAGACCAGTCGTGTCGCCATCCTGGAAGCACCCCTTTGTAGGTCCACTGGTCTGCCCAGGCTAGGGCGAGCAAAGGGCACCGTCTCGCGAACGGGAGTCGAGTTCGCAATCCCATGACGTGACGGGTTCAGAAGCACCATGCTTCGGAGCATGATCGAACTCTGGCAACTACTGGTCGCGCTCCTGGTCGGGCTCTCCGGCGTCGCCGCGGCGATCGTCACCACGGTGCTCAACCACAGAGCCAACAAGGAGAGTGGCAGGCGTGCCGAGGATGCCGCTAGCCGAGCCGAGCGCCGTGCAGTCGACGACGAGCGGCGAGAGCGAAAGATCTCGGCGTACGGCGACTACCTCACAGCGCACGCAAGGGTGACGAAGTTCGGCATCCCAGATCAACCGGACCTAGCGACCCTGCTCCATGACACGAACCACCGAGCCCAGCTCGTCGCTTCGCGCGCGGTCCGTGCGCGGTTGCAGTCGCTCCCAGGCGGAGGAGATGAAGCGCTTCTCGGCAGCGTCGGCGATCTGCGGTCCGGTCTCGTAAGCCTCATGGTGGTGGACATTGAGAGCACATACCCGCCGGGCGCCCCCTAGCCTCAGGCACGTTTCAGCCTGCACGCACTCTCAGACGCATTGCGGTACGGGCGGCCGAGCGAGCTGGCCGAGGGGTCATGGGGCAGGGGTCGAGGCGAGCCCGGCCGGCGCGCGACCGAGGAGCTGGGTGCCCGAGCGCGTGGCCACCCTGGCGCGGCAGCGACCGGGCGCAGGGACAAGATGGCCGGATGCGCACCGATATATAAACCGTCATGGGACACGACTTGACAGCGCAGGTCCGATTCCGGGCAGTTCCTCGAGGTCCGCGGCGGTCGCCGTGTTCAGGTCGATCGGCCCGCCGGCGTCCCCGCCCGCGTCCGTGCCGGTGCCGGTGCCGGTGCCGGACTGCGTACCGGGGGCCGCGGTGGGTGGCGCGGTCTCGCCGACGGCCGGGACGTAGACCTGCTGCCCGTCCTGCAGCCAGCCGGCCAGGTTCACCGCGTCGAGATCGGCGTCGGCGGTGGGACCTCCAGCGGCCAGGACCGCGTCGTCGACCCTGGAACCTGCGGGGAGTTCGTAGACGCCGGGGATCAGGACGGAACCGGCCACATGGACGACGGCAGCCGAGTTCTCGTCCGTGGGCTGCCCGGACGCCACCGGCGAGGTGGACGGGCCAGGCTCGGGCGAACCGGGCCGGCCGGTCGTGTCGGTCGCCACGGGCGCACCGGGGGTGGACAGGGGTGGCTGGGGGACCTGCTCCGGCTCACCCCGGGGCCAGACGATGGCGAGGGCGATCCCGGCCAGAACGACCACCGCGATGCCGACCCGGGCAGCCATCGACGCGGGCATCCCCCACCGGCGCCGGGACCCGTTGGCATGCCGCCGTGGCGTGCGGGTCTTGTCGGGCCGCAGTGGCTCACCGGCCTCGTCGTAAGGCCGTGGCGCATGGGCCCCGTCGGAAGGCCGTGGCTCGACCGCACCACCGCCGGTCTCGGCAGGATCCTCGGCCCAGGGATCCGCCGGACCCTCGGACCAGCCAGCCCCCGGCGCGGTGGTGCGATCCGGTCGGTCGGCGGGCACCGGGTCCGGCACGGCATAGGCCACCCGAAGCACGCGCCGTAGCCGGTCCCGCGGTTCGGTTCCTCGACGCTCCACACCTCCGGACGCTAACTGCGGCCCGACCGGGACACGGGGCCGGCCCGGCGTCCTGGGGAGACTCCGACATCGCGGGCGGGGCTGTGGACCGAGGACACCGACCGGACGTCGGGAGCGGTGTCGGCGCCGTGGGGTGCGCCCTAGTCTGTGTTCCCATGAGCGACAACGCGACACCGGACCTGGCCGCCCTCCGGGCCGCGGCCGCCCAGGCAGAGGCGGAGGCCGCCGAGGCCCGCGCGGCAGCCGCACGGGCCGCCCTCGAGGCCGCCGAGGCCGCCCAGGCCGCATCGTCGCGGCCGGGAGGCGACGCGGCGGAGCCGGTGCCCGAGCCGGAGCGCGCCCCAGAACCGGAACCCGAGGCCGAAGCCGCGCCAGCGCCACCGCCTGAACCCGAACCGGCACCCGAAACAGCGGCAGCACCCGCGACCGAAACAGCGCCCACACCCGCGACCCAAGCAGCGCCCGCACCCGCGACCGAAACAGCGCCCACACCCGCGACCCAAGCAGCGCCCGCACCGGCGACCGAAGCAGCGCCCGCGGTCGCGACCGAGGCAACCCAACCCGCCGCCCCGCCGTCGGGCAGTGACCTGTCCGAGGCCGCGGCCGCCATCGTGGCCGGCTACCGGTTCGAGGGCGGCATGCTGCCCCTTGGCGCGTTGGTCGAGGACGACGCGGCGATCGCCCGAGCCCAGATCGGTCTCCCGCTGTCGATGATGAACCGGCACGGGCTCGTCGCCGGCGCCACCGGCACCGGCAAGACGCGGACCCTGCAGGGCATGGCGGAGGGCCTCTCGGAGGCCGGGGTGGCGGTGTTCCTCGCCGACATCAAGGGCGACCTGTCCGGCCTCGCGGTGCCCGGAGAGGGCAACGAGAAGCTCCTCGCGCGCACCACCAGCCTCGGCCAGGACTGGCACAGCGCCTCCTACCCGGTGGAGTTCTACTCCCTCGGCGGGATGGGCCACGGCGTGCCGATCCGGACCACCGTGACCGACTTCGGGCCGCTGCTGCTGGCCAAGGTCCTCGGGCTGAACGACACCCAGGAGTCCTCGCTCGGCCTGATCTTCCACTGGGCCGACTCCCAGGGCCTGGCACTCCTCGATCTCAAGGACCTGCAGTCCACCATCGCCTACCTCACGTCGGACGACGGCAAGAGCGAGCTGAAGGGCATCGGCGGGATCTCGACGGCGACGGCCGGGGTGATCCTGCGGGAGATCGTCGCGCTCCAGGCGCAGGGTGCGGACGTGTTCTTCGGTGAGCCGGCGTTCGTCACCTCCGACCTGATCCGGCTCGCGCCGGACGGGCGCGGTGTGATCTCCGCCCTCGAGCTGCCGTCCGTGCAGGACCGGCCCGCCCTGTTCTCCACGTTCCTGATGTGGCTGCTCGCGGACCTGTTCACCGATCTGCCCGAGGTCGGTGACGCGGACAAGCCCAAGCTCGTGTTCTTCTTCGACGAGGCGCACCTGCTGTTCAACGGCGCGTCCAAGGACTTCCTCACGCAGGTGGTCCAGACGGTGCGGCTGATCCGGTCGAAGGGCGTCGGGATCTTCTTCGTCACCCAGACCCCGAAGGACGTGCCGGCCGACGTGCTGGCGCAGCTCGGCAACCGCGTGCAGCACGCCCTGCGGGCGTTCACCCCGGACGACCAGACGGCGCTGCGGGCCACCGTGCGCACGTTCCCGAAGTCCGGCTACGACCTCGAGGAACTGCTCACCTCCCTCGGCACCGGCGAGGCCGTCGTCACGGTCCTCACCGAGAAGGGGGCGCCGACGCCGGTGGCGTGGACCCGGCTGCGAGCACCGCAGGCCTCGATGGACCCCGCACCGGAGGCGACGCTCACCGCGATGGTGACCGCGTCGCCGTCGAACGCGAAGTACGGCACCGCCGTCGACAACGAGTCCGCCTACGAGATGCTGACCCGGCGGATCGACTCCGACCGGGCCGCCGCCGAGGCCGCGGCACGGGCGGAGGCCGAGGCGAAGGCCCGGTCGGAGAGCGAGAAGCAGGCGTCGAAGGACCGGGCCAAGGAGCAGGCGGACCTGGAGAAGATGCAGGAGAAGCTGCGCCGGGACGCAGCGAAGGAGGCCGAGCGCTCGCAGCGGGAGGCCGAGAAGCAGCAGGCCGCGTCCGCCCGCACCAGCCGCGCCGGACTCGACTCGTTCCTGCGCAGCGCGGGCTCGGTGCTGGGCCGGGAGATCACCCGGTCGATCTTCGGCACCCGCAGACGCTGAGGATCCCCCGCCGTTCCGCGGTCTGCGGTTCGGCGAGGGACCCGGTGGAGCGTCAGCGTCCTGCTCAGAAGGTGCCCGCCTCGATCGCGGCGGTGCGCTCGGCCTGCTTGGCCGCGTCCTTGGGGTACACGCGGTAGAACAGGAACCAGTAGCCGGCGTTGATCAGGTACGGGATCGTGACCAGGTAGAGCATCACCTGCTGCAGCCCGAGGACGTCGGACAGGAAGCCCATGGCGAGGGTCATCAGCGCGCTGATGGCGCCCTGGATCAGCGAGAACAGCACGGCGAAGGCCGTCGCGGAGAGCTGCTTCGGCGCGACGGTGGAGACCATCGGGAGCACACACGCGGAGAAGCCGACCGAGGCGACCAGTCCGAAGACGAACACGATGAGGTATGCGGTCACGCCCTTGCCCCAGTCCATCTGCAGGGCCACGTAGGACATGCCCGCCATCGCGACCAGGTACAGCTGCATCAGGATGATGCGGCCCTTGGCGCCGAACCTGCGGACGAAGAGGTCGCCGATGAGTCCGCCGAGGAAGGCCGACAGCGCCATACCGGCGGAGAAGACGCTCATCAGCACGGCGGCGGAGGGAACGGACCAGCCGCGCACGTCGACCATGAAGGTGACGAAGAAGGAGAACAGGACGAGCGAGGTGACCAGGGGAAGCATGCCGGCCAGCAGGCCGATCGTGGGGATCTTGAACAGCTTCGCGGCGTCGGAGATCTTGAACCGGCCCACGTCGGGATCGTCGGAGATCGAGGAACGGCGCTTCGGCTCCTGCACGAACGCCAGGATCAGCACCCCGGACAGCACGCTGAGGCCGCCCATCGCGAACATGCCGTAGCGCCAGCCGTTGGGGTCGTTCGCGAACAGGGCGATCGCCGGGCCGAGGACCATTCCGAGCAGGGCCGCGACGGAGCGGACCGTGCCGAACGCGCGGCCGCGGGTCTTGTCGTCGAACATGTCGCCGAGCAGGCCGTTCACGATGGGCTCGGAGGCCACGGTGCCGATCACGCCGATGCCGTACAGGATCACGAGCCAGGTGAAGTCCGGCGCGAGTCCGGCGGCCGCGGTCCACAGGCCCCAGACTCCGGTGACGATGAACAGGACCCTCTTGCGGCCGAACCGGTCGGCGGCGAGCGCCCAGGCCGGGCCGAAGATCATCCGCGCGAACCGGGACAGGCTGGCCAGCACACCGAGGGCACCGAGGGAGAGCCCGAAGGCGTCCCTGATCAGCGGGAAGAACGTGTTGATGAGCGAGTTCTCGGAGTTGTCGACCGCGCTCGCGACGGCGAGGGCACCGACGGCCTTGCCGCGCCCCTTGGTGTCTTGGGCCCCACCGGTGGCCGAACCAGCCCCGGTTGCCGCGGCGACATCGCCGGGGGCTGCCGTGGTCGCCGACTGGTCGGCGGCCTTCACTTCGTCGAGCACACTCATGATCTGCCTCTCTGCCGCCGCCGGACGGACCGACGGCCATGGGTGTTGGTGGTATCGATCCATTGAGACAGAGCACGCCACCGCCCGGCAGCGGTTGCCAACCGTTGCCGGTCGGTTGCCGGGAGTTGTTCGGCGGTTGTCGGTTGTTGCCCTGACCACCGCGGACGTCACGTCGCCTTCGTGACGGCGGCCGGGACTGGGGATCCGGAGGCCCGCGACCCCGCCTACCCGAACTGTTCGAGCAGTCGGCGCAGGTTCGCAGCGACCACCCCGGCCAACTCCCAGCGAGCGTCGGGTTCCAGGGACCGGGCGATCCCTTCGTATGAGATGCACTGGTGGACGAGGTTCGCGACCGGCGCGAGCGCCAGCGCGCGGTCCACATCCACGCCGGGCGAGTGGGCACGCCAGGGCGCGGCGAACTCCGCGAGCACGGCGTCGCCGGCCGCCGGGTCCTCCTGCCGGTGGCTGCGCGCGAGGAGTGCGGCATCGAGGAACGGGTGCGCGATCGCAGCGTCGGTCCAGTCGTAGATGACCAGGCGGTCTGCATCCACCGCGACATTGCCAACATGCAGGTCGCCATGGGTGAGCGTGTTCGGGATGCCGCAGTCGGCCAGGTCCCGCAGGTGCGCTTCGACGGGCCGGCCGAGCCGGAGTAGGCGCGCGCGTTCGTCCGCGCTCAGCAGCGGCAGCTCGATGCTCGCCGCCAGGACGTCGGCGAATGCCGCCAGGGTCGGCTCGGTGCCGCGATCGGGACAGCCCGCGCGCCTCAGCGCGTCCACGTGCTTGAGCGAGCGACGCTGCACCTCGGCCATCGCCCTCGCCGTCGGCAGCGCCACGTCCTCGGGACCGGCTTCTGCGGGCGCACCGGCGCGGGTTCCGGGAAGGCGTTCAAGAAGGAGCCAGCCGCGGGCCGGCTCAGCCGCCCGCACCGTTGGCGCGAGCTCGGGTGCCAATGCGCCGATCGCGACCGTCATCGGCGGCTCTGTCCGGAACCAGTCACATGCGGCCTTGAGATACAGCGGCCGGCTCGCACCGCCGTCGGCCCGGCAGTCGAACCGGATGACGGCGGACAGGCACCAGACCTTGATCGGCTCGCCCGGTCCTTCGCGGCGCAGCCCGAGCGCGGTGACCTGCTCGTCGACCCACGCCGTGGCTTCGTCGAGCCAGCCGGCCCGGTACCAGTCGGGGCGCAGAGCCGGGGTCGGAACGGCTCCGCGCCGTTCCGCGACCGCGAGCTCGACGGCGGCACGCACGTTGGCAGGCAGTGCGAGCCGATCGATCTCGGAGAACGCGACGCGGTACTCGGCGGGCCAGGCGATCGGCTCGGTGACGTCGAGCACGTGCACCACGGCGCGCTCGCCGACGAGCCGGGCCGGGGCGATCGGTAGCGCCGCCGGGACACCGGTCGCCGCCCGCAGCTCCGTCGAGGAGACCCACCGGCCCGCGACACTCGGCAGGGTCGTGGCACCGTCCGGCGCAAGGCTGGTCAGCACATCCGGGCCGGCCAGTGCGGCGACCCAGACGCGACCGTCCCGATCCGCCGGCGCCGTCACAGGAGTCATCCTGCCCCGGTGTCCCGCCGGTGTATATCCCGAGACCTGCGCGCCCCGGCCTCAGGCAGGAACGATGTTGACCAGCTTCGGTGCCCGCACGATCACCTTGCGGATACCGCGGCCGTCCAGCGCGCGCTGCACGGCTGGGGCGGCCAGCGCCAGCTCCTGCAGCTCGTCCTCGCCGATCGACGGCGCTACCTCCAGCCGGTCCCGCACCTTGCCCTGCACCTGCACCACGCAGGTCACGGTCTCGGCGACCAGCAGCGCCTCGTCGGCCTCCGGGAACGCGTGGTAGGTCAGCGACTCGGTGTGGCCCAGCCGCTGCCACAGCTCCTCGGCGATGTGCGGGGCCACGGGTGCGGTCATCAGCACCAGCGGCTCGATGGCCTCGCGGGCGACGTGCGCCTGCGAGGTCAGGTGGTTGTTCAGCACGATCAGCTTCGCGATGGCCGTGTTCGGGCGCATCGCGGACATCTCGGTGCGCACGTCCGCGATCGTCCTGGCCACCACGCGGCGGGTCTCGTCGTCGGCCGGGGCGTCGGTGACGGTCAGCTCTCCGGTCTCCTCATCGACCGCGTTGCGCCACAACCGCTGCAGGAACCGTTGCGCCCCGACGACCGCGCGGGTGTCCCACGGCCGGGACAGGTCCAGCGGCCCCATGCTCATCTCGTACACCCGGAACGTGTCCGCGCCGTAGGCGGCGTACATCTCGTCCGGGGTGACCATGTTCTTCAGGGACTTGCCCATCTTGCCGTACTCACGGTTGACCACCTGGCCGTTCCAGGTCCAGATCGGGTCGCCGTCGGAGCCGACCTCCTCGGTGACCTCCTCGGCGGGCACGTGCACGCCGCGGGCGTCGGAGTAGGCGTACGCCTGGATGTAGCCCTGGTTGAACAGCTTGTGGAACGGCTCGACGCTCGAGATGTGGCCCAGGTCGAACAGCACCTTGTGCCAGAACCGTGCGTACAGCAGGTGCAGCACGGCGTGCTCGACGCCGCCGACGTACAGGTCGGCGCCCCCCGTGGTGGGCTTGCCGTCCGGGCCGGTGCGCGGCCCCATCCAGTACTTCTCGATCTCGGGGTCCACGGCCGCGGACGTGTTCGTCGGGTCCAGGTAGCGCAGCTCGTACCAGCACGAGCCTGCCCAGTTGGGCATCGTGTTCGTGTCCCGGCGGTAGACCTTCGGCCCGTCGCCCAGGTCCAGCTCGACGTTCACCCACTGCTCACCCCGGGCCAGCGGGGGCTCCGGGGAGGACTCGGCGTCGTCGTCGGCGTACGTGCGCGGCGAGAAGTCCGGGACCTCGGGCAGCTCGACGGGCAGCAGCTCGTCCGGCAGCGCGATCACGCGGCCGTCGGAGTCGTAGACCACCGGGAACGGCTCGCCCCAGTACCGCTGCCGGGAGAACAGCCAGTCCCGCAGCCGGTAGGTGACCGTCGCGGCGCCCAGCCCCCTGCGCTCCAGCCAGGCGGTGATCGTTCGCTTGGCCTGCGCCACGTCCAGCCCGTTCAGGCTGACCTCGTCGTTCGCCGAGTTGATGATGGCACCGTCGCCCCCGTAGGCACCGCCCTCGAAGCCCGACGGCGGCGCTACCGTGTGCACGATCGGCAGCTGGTAGGTGGTGGCGAAGTCGTGGTCACGCGCGTCCCCGCCGGGCACGGCCATGATCGCGCCGGTGCCGTAGCCGATCAGCACGTAGTCCGCGATGAACACGGGCAGCCGGGCGGCGTTGACGGGGTTGATCGCGTACAGGCCGGTGAACACGCCGGACTTCTCGCGGCCCTCGGCCTGGCGCTCGATGTCCGTCTTCGCCGCGGCCGCGGCGCGATAGGCGGCGACGGCGTCGGCGGGGGCCGTGTGCCCGCCGGTCCACGCGGAGTGGGTCCCCTCGGGCCACTCGGCGGGCACGCCCGCGTCCAGCAGCGGGTGCTCGGGGGCCAGCACCATGAACGTCGCACCGAACAGGGTGTCCGGGCGGGTCGTGAACACCTCGATCTCGGCAGCGGCGCCATCGGCACCCACGGAACTGGCGCCGTCGGCACCCGCGGAAGGGCCGCCGTCGCCCCCCGCGACCGCGAAGGTGACCCGGGCGCCCTCGGAGCGCCCGATCCAGTTCCGCTGCATGGTCTTGACCTTCTCCGGCCAGTCCAGCCGGTCCAGGTCGTCCACCAGCCGGTCGCCGTAGGCGGTGATCCGCATCATCCACTGGCGCAGGTTGCGCTTGAAGACCGGGAAGTTGCCGCGCTCGGAGCGGCCCTCCGCGGTGACCTCCTCGTTGGCCAGCACCGTACCCAGACCGGGGCACCAGTTCACCGGCACGTCCGCCACGTAGGCGAGGCGGAAGGTGCCCAGCACGTCCTCACGCTCGGCCGCGCTCAGGTCCGCCCAGTCCTGCCCGTCCGGAACGGCCCGCTCCCCCGCCGCGAAGGCGGCCTCCAGCTCGGCGATCGGGCGCGCGGCACCCACGCCGCCGCCGGGCCGTGGCGCGTCGTGGTCGTACCAGGAGTTGAAGATCTGCAGGAAGATCCACTGCGTCCAGCGCACGTAGCCGGCGTCGGTGGTGGCGAACGAGCGGCGCTCGTCGTGCGCCAGGCCCATCCGCAGCAGCTGGCGGCGCATCGTGTCGATGTTCTCGTCGGTGGTGATGCGCGGGTGCTGGCCGGTCTGCACGGCGAACTGCTCGGCCGGCAGCCCGAACGCGTCGTAGGACAGCGCGTGCAGCACGTTCGCCCCGGTCATCCGCTTGAACCGGCCGACCACGTCCGTGGCGATGTAACCCAGCGGATGTCCCACGTGCAGGCCCTTGCCCGAGGGGTAGGGGAACATGTCCAGCACGTAGAACTTCTCGGCCGGGACCTCACCGCCGCCGGCCAGGTCACCGGTCGGGTTCGGCGCGTGGAACGTGCCCTCGGCGGCCCACCGCTCCTGCCAGGACAGTTCTATGTGAGCCGCCAGGTCCGCGGTGTAGCGGTGGGCCGGGACGGCGACGTCGGTGCCGGCCGTATCGGTGACGGCGGCGTGAGGCTCAGACATGTGCGTTTCCTTGGGCAGGGCCACCGGCAGGCGGCGGCGTCACGGAGGCTGACATGAGAACGACCCCCCGCAGAACGTGGGAGGTCGGCCGCGCTGACGCGACGCCGCGTGGGCGTCCGCTGCAGATCAGCGCGGCTGGGTAAGCAACAGCTCCGTGGAGAACATCCCATCAGCCTACCGCAGCCCGATCTGCGCGGTGCCTGTGGCCGGCGGCACGGCAGACCTTGGTTCGCCTGGGCACGGACCTGCCGCACCGGGTCAGGGATGGATGCCCGCGGTGCTCTCTCGGACCACGAGACTGAACGGGACCTGTTCGTCGACAGGCGGCACCGGGCCGCCGTTCGCCGCGATCTGCGCCTCGAGCATCCGCAGCGCCGCCTCGGCCAGGGCCGAGCGGTCCGGGGAGACCGTGGTCAGCGAGGGCGTGACCGCCCGCGCATACGGGATGTCGTCGAACCCGACCACCGCGACGTCGTCCGGTACGTGCAGGCCGCGCAGGTGCAGCGCGCGCATCGCGCCGAGCGCCACCCAGTCGGTGACGGCGAAGATCCCATCGGGGGTGGCGGCGCCGAGCTCGAGCAGGGCCCGGGTCGCACGCTCGCCCTCCTCCCCCGAGTTGGCCGTGATCGGCACCATCAGCTCGGGCAGCACCGGCAGGCCCGCCGACTCCAACGCCTCGACGTAGCCCTGCTGGCGCGGCCCGGGCGTCGCCCCCACCAGCGCGATCCGTCGCCGGCCGAGCTCCAGGAGGTGCCCGACGGCGGCGCGTGCGGCCTCGGTGTTGTCGATGGCCACGTGGTGGGCCACGCTGCCGAACGTCTGCTCGCCGAGCAGCACCAGCGGGGTCCGGTCGGTGCGTGCGGCCAGGTCCGCGGGCGCGAGGTGCTGCACACTCACGATGAGTCCGTCGATCCGCTGGGGGAAGCGGCCCTCGAGCGCCTCCCGCTCGGCCGCGAGGTCACCGCCACTCTCGTGGATGAGCACGAACCAGCCACGGGCCTCGGCCCGCTCGACCACCCGGCCGGCGAGCGCCGCGAAGTACGGCATCTCCAGGCGGGGCACCACGAGCGCGATCACGCCGGAGCGTCCGCGGGCCAGGTTGCGGGCGGACAGGTTCGGCCGGTAGCCGACCTCCTCGATGGCCGCGAGCACCCGCGTGCGGGTGCTCTCGCTCACGTGCGCGTAGCCGTTGATCACGTTGGAGACCGTCTTCATCGACACCCCGGCGATCTCGGCGACGTCGGTGAGGCGAGGCTGCGGAGACCTCCGGTCCTGGACCACGGCGGTCACCCTACCCGAGCACGCGTGCGGCCTCCTCGACGAACTGCGCGGCTGCCGCGGCGGGCGTGGCCGCCCCGAAACCCACGTCCTCGTTCAGCCGCGGGAACACGCTGCCCTGCAACTCGCCGTAGCCGGTGGGCCAGGCGTCCGGCGACGGTCCGACCTGGTCGGCGATCTGGTCCACGAAGGCCACGGCACGTCCCTCCGGGGTCTGCGGGTCCAGGGCGAGCAGCTCCCGCGAGCTCGCCGAGGGTGGCACGCCGAGGGTCAGCCCGATGGACGTGATCGCGCGCTCGTCGTTGAGGAGGAAGTCGATCAGCTCCGCGGCGGCGTCGGCGTTCGCCGACGTGTTCATGACACACCAGAAGTCGAGGGCCTTGACGAACTGCCCGTCCAGGGACCCGGCCGTCAGGCCGGGCACCGGGCCGACCGCGAGCGGATACTCGGGAACCAACGGCTGGAGGAACGTGACCTGCTGCACCCACCCGAAGGTGACCGCGGCGTTGAGCTGTGAGAGCTGCGACGTCTCGAACGAGTCGCTCTCGGCCGTGACGTCCGGCGGCGGCACCGCCCCGGCCTCCCGCAGCGTCTGCCACATCACCAGCCACTCCTCGACGACGTCGGCGCCGACGGCCAGGCCCTGCTCGTCGAACAGGTCCGTGCCGTGCTGGCGCGCCCAGACCTCGAACATCTGGAAGTCGCCACCGGCGTCCGTCGATCCGTACTTCCCCGGTCCCGCGGCGTCAGCGAAGGAGGAGCAGAACTCGGTGAAGTCGCTCCAGCTCCACTGCTCGGGCAGCGCCACGCCGTGCTCCTGAGCCAGACCGGTGTTCCGGAACGTGGCGTGCGTGATCGAGGACTGACCTATCCCGTAGAGGCCGTCGTTCAGGGAGCCGCTGGTCGCGACGTCCTCGTCCAGCGCTGCGGTGTCGATGACGTCGCCCACGTGGTCGCTGAGGTCCAGGAGCGCCCCGCGGTCGGCGTACTCCGCGAGGAACGTCATGGACATCCGCAGCACGTCGGGCCCGTCACCGCCGGCCACCTGGGTGGCCAGCCGGTCCCAGTAATCGCCGAACGGGGCCTTCTCGGTGGTGATCGAGGAGTCCGGGTGGTCCTCGCCGAAGGCGGCAAGGGCGCCCTCGATGCCCTCGTGGGCGGGCTGACCGCCGTACCAGGCAACCCGCAGGGAGTCCGCCGAGCCGGAACCGTCGGCGCCGCCACCTGCGCCACCTCCGGAACGGCAGCTCGCGAGGGCACCCGCGATGAGGGCGGCGCCGCCGGCACCGAGGAACGTCCGTCGATCGATGGGTGACACGGTGACCTCCATTGGTCGCGGCACCGGCCGGGTCAGGCCCAGCGCCAGTTGTGGGGACGGTGGTTCGGCCGGTAGTGGCCTTCTGGCAGGTCGTCGGCGGCGCGCAGGAGCCACTGCACGAGCCGACGGTGCAGGTCCGCGCGAACCTCGCCATGGGCGGGGTCGTCGCTGAGGTCCTCGAGCTCGGCGGGATCGCGCTCGAGGTCGTAGAGCAGCTCGTCGCCGGTGTCGTCGACGACGAGCTTGTACCGGCCGCAGACGAGCATGCGCGTCTCACCGCTCATGGTGACGCTGTTCAGCTCGTCGAAGGTAGGCCCGTCGTAGGGGAAGTGCAGTGGCGGCCGGTCCGACTCGGCGTAGGAGACGCCGCCGAAGCCGGATTCGCCGAGGATGCTGCCGAACTCGGCACCCGGAGCGCCCTCGCCGCGCAACAGCGGAGCCAGCGACCGGCCCTGCACACCGGCGGGGATCGGTTCACCGAGCCACTCGGCGATCGTCGGCAGCAGGTCCACCATGGACACGAGCTCGTCGCGGCGCTGCGGCACGATCCCCGGCCCGCGCAGCGCCAGCGGGATGCGCATCAGGGCGTCCGACATCCCGGCGCCCTTGCGCTGCAGGCCGTAGTCGCCGAGGAAGTCCCCGTGATCGGTGACGAACACGAAGAGGGTGTTCTCGCACCGGTCGCCGAGGTGGTCGAGGAGGCGCCCGACCTGGTCGTCGATGAGGCGCAGCATCCCGAGGTAGTTCGCGCGGTAGCGTCGCCAATGCTCGTCGTAGCCGGGCCGCTTGTCCTCGATGAGCCGGCGCAACCAGCGGTAGCGCCACCCGAGCCGGTCCAGGACCTCGGGTCCGACGGCCCGCTCCGGCACGTCCGCCTCGGCGAACATGCTGAAGTACGGCTCGGGCACCTGGTAGGGATTGTGCGGCTCGGGGAAGGACAGCCAGAGGAAGAACGGCCGCTCGGCGGCCGTGGTCCCGAGTGCTTCGATGCCGCCGTCGACGATCCGGTACGGCAGCTGGGCCTCGACCCCGAACGGCGTGGGCTCGGCGGCCACGCCGTGGTCGAGCCCGCGCAACCACGCGTCGAACTCGGCGTGCTCACTGTCGGTGCCCGGTCCGCCGTCGTGCAGGTACGGGCCGTTGAAGGTGTCGAAGTCAGCCGGGCCACGATGCATGTGGGGCTTGCCGCTGAAGTGCAGCGAGTACCCGGCGCCGCGGAGCAGGTCCAGCAGGTCGGTGGCGTACCGGGCGAACTCCGCCGTGCTGTTCTGGCGCACGCCGTGCGCGCTCGGGAACCGGCCGGTGAGCAGGCTGGTGCGGGCCGGTACGCAGACCGGGCTGGAGGTGTAGGCACGGGGAAACCGCGCTCCGTCGGCGAACAGCCGGTCCAGGCGCGGCATCGTGTCCGGGCCGCCCTCGGCTGCGGTGAAGCCGGCGCGCTGCTGGTCGGTCATCAGCAGCACGATGTTCGGCTGGTCGGTGGATGTCATGGAGCCTGGGATTTCCTCTCGCGGGTCCGGCGGCCTCGCCGGGTGCGTCAGAAATCTACAGCGCTGTAGACGTCCGAGTCCAGAGATTCGCCAGATGAGTTTCTAGCGCTGTACTCGCTGGCGGCGCGATTGGACCGCCGGCCGTTTCAGACGCCACTGACCCGAGCGGGCCCGCTCGCACGGGCTCGCTCGGGTCGACGGATCAGGCCCCGGCGTGTGCCCGTGCGGTGACGACGGCCAGACGCAGCGCCTCGTCGCCGGCGCGGGCGATGCGCTCGGTCAGCGCGGGCATGGCCCGGCCCGCCACGGCGAAGTCGTCGGCGGAGGCATAGACGGCCGTCGGTGCGATCAGTGCACCGAAGTAGGCGAACAGCGGCCGCATCGCCTGGTCGATGGCGAGCTGGTGTCGCGACGAGCCGCCGGTGGCGCCGAGGAGCACCGTCTTGCCGCGCATCGCGACGGGGTCCACCAGGTCCATGAAGGCCTTGAAGATGCCCGCGTAGGAGCCACGGAACACCGGGCTCGCCGCGATCAGCAGGTCCGCGCCCTCGACCAGCTGCAGGGCCTCGTCGAGCGCGGGGCTCGGCAGCCCGAGCACGGTCGCGTTCGCGACGTCCGCAGCGTGCTCGCGCGCCTCGACGGTGCGCAGGCTGACCTCGACACCGGCCGCAGTCGCGGACTCGGCGACGGCGGAGAGCAGGTCGTCGGTGAGCGTGCGGGTGGTCGAAGGGAAGCCGACGCCGCCGGTGAGGGCGACGATCTTCAGTGGCTCGGTCATGAGCTCGGGGTCTCCGTTCTGGTGCGGATCCGGTTGGTGGTCGGGGTGTCGGTGACGGCCGCCTGCAGTCGCTGGCAGATCCGGGCCAGGGCGAGCTGGTCGGCCTCGTCCAGACCGGCGTCGACGAGGGCCGAGATGTGGCGCACGTGCCGTCGTCCGATCTGCTTCTGCTGCTCGGCTCCAGCGTCGGTGAGCGCGACGACCACACCGCGGCCGTCGTCATCGGCCTCGCGCCGGGCGACCAGCCCGGCGGCGGCCAGGCGGTCGACCATCCGGGACAGGCTCGGCTGCGAGATGAGCAACTGGGCGTTCAGGTCGCGAAGCCGCGCCGCGCCGTCGGGCATCCGGGAGAGGTTGAACAGCACGTCGTACTCACGCGAGCTGAGCGGTTCGAAGTCGCGCGCGGCCTCGAACCGCCGCATCAGCGTGACCTGCGTGCGGAACAACGCCTCCCAGGCCAGTGCGGCCGTCCTGGTGGTCATGATGCGGTGCGACCGGTGACGGTGTCCTTGACGACCTCACGCGGGGTGAGGTCGACCTCGGCGCCCTTGGCCGCGACCAGCGCCGCGTGCGTGGGGCCGTCCGGCACGTGCGCCGGCCGGTTCTTCGCGAACTCGGCGCGCAGCACCGGCACCACCTCGCCGCCGAGCAGGTCGAGCTGCTCGAGCACGGTCTTCAGGGGCAGGCCGGCGTGGTCCATCAGGAACAGCTGGCGCTGGTAGTCGCCGAAGGTGTCGCGGAAGGCCAGGGTGGAGTCGATGACCTCCTGCGGGCTGCCAACGGTCAGCGGGGTCGCGTCGGTGAACTCCTCGAGCGAGGGGCCACCGCCGTAGACCGGCGCGTTGTCGAAGTACGGACGGAACTCGCGGACCGCGTCCTGGGAGTTCTTGCGCATGAACACCTGCCCGCCGAGGCCGACGATCGCCTGGTCGGCGGTGCCGTGCCCGTAGTGCTCGAAGCGCTGGCGGTACAGGCCGATCAGCTGCTTGAAGTGCTCCTTCGGCCAGAAGATGTTGTTCGCGAAGAAGCCGTCGCCGTAGAACGCGGCGAGCTCGGCCACCTGCGGTGAGCGGATCGAGCCGTGCCACACGAACGGGGCGACGCCGTCGAGCGGACGCGGGGTGGACGTGAAGCCCTGCAACGGAGTCCGGAAGCGGCCCTCCCAGTCCACGACCTCCTCATCCCACAGCTGGCGCAGGAGCTGGTAGTTCTCGACGGTCAGCGGGATCGCCTGGCGGATGTCCTTGCCGAACCAGGGATACACCGGGCCGGTGTTGCCGCGGCCGAGCATCACGTCCGCCCGACCGTCGGAGACGTGCTGGAGCATCGCGAAGTCCTCGGCGATCTTCACCGGGTCGCTCGTCGTGATCAGGGTCGTCGAGGTGGACAGGATGATCTTGGACGTCTGCGCGGCGATGTAACCGAGCATCGTGGTCGGCGAGGAGGGGATGAACGGCGGGTTGTGGTGCTCCCCCGTCGCGAACACGTCCAGACCGACGTCCTCGGCGTGCTTGGCGATCGTCAGGATCGCCTTGATCCGCTCACCCTCGGTGGGCGTCTTGCCGGTGGTCGGATCCGTGGTGACGTCCCCGACGGTGAAGATCCCGAACTGCATCTGAACTCCTCCTCGATCTTCATGCGTTTGCATGATTCTACGGGTGTCAACGCACGACGGCGTCAGGTATTCCCGGCGGGTCGCTCGCCTTGGTCGTGGCGTGCGCCACAACGTCCCGCCGACGGCGGAGGGTCGGCTCGGCCTGTCGGCTCGCCGCTCGAACGCGAGGCTGTTGGCTCCGATCCGACGAGACGGGGCAACAATCTCGCGTTCAAGCGCGACCCCGGTCGGTCGGCCGGTCGGTCAGGGGCGGGCGGCCTCGAGGACGTCGGCCACCTCGGCGAGGGAGCGGATCAGCGCCGGCAGGCGCTTGCGGCGCGCGTCGTAACCCGCGACCACGTCGGCGGGCACCGGGACGTCAGTGCCGCCGTCGACCCCGCCGTCGACGCCGGGACCACCGACCGCCCGCAGCGCCGTGGCCAGGTCGGCGGCGCCGTCGAGGGCGTACCAGCCCAGCGCCGCGGCACCGAGCGCGGTGCCACCGGCGTCCGAGGCGATCGCGAACGGCCGGCCGATCGTGGCGGCCATGACCTCGCGCCACAACTCAGCCCGGAACGGGCCCCCGGTGGCGCGCACGGCCCGAACGGGGGCCACCGCGTCCAACAGGTCCACGATCGTGGCGACCTGCAGGCAGACCCCCTCGACCGCCGCCCGCAGGAAGTGGGCCCGGCCGTGGTGGTGGCGCACCCCGAGGAACGCGCCGGTCAGGTCCGGGTCCCACAGCGGTGCCCGCTCCGAGAGCACGTAAGGGAGCATCACGAGTCCGTCCGCGCCCGGCGGGACCTGGGATGCGAGCGCGAGGAGCTCGGTGTCCGCGTGGCCGTGCGCGAGCAGGTCCGGGGTGAACGTCTCCCCCGCCCAGCGCAGCGTGATCCCGCCGTTGCTGACGGCGCCGCCGAGGACCCACAGGTCCTCGGTGAGGGCGTAGCAGAACAGCCGGCCGGCGTCGTCGGTCACCGGCTCGTTGACGGCCATCCGGACCGCGCCGCTGGTGCCCAGGGACAGGCCGGCGATCCCGGGCGTGATCGCGCCGGTGCCCAGGTTGCCGAGCGGGCCGTCCGCCGCGCCGACGGCCACGGGCAGCCCGGCGGTCAAGCCCGTCGCGTCCGCCACGCCGTTGGTCAGGGGCAGGGTGGCGGTGGTGGGCAGCACCTCGGGGAGCTGGTCGGCGCTGACGCCGGCCAGGTCGAGGGCCAGCGGGGACCAGGCCCGGGTGTGCACGTCGAGCAGCCCGGTGGCGGAGGCGCTGGAGAGCTCGGTGACCAGGCGTCCGGTCAGGTGGGCGAGGACCAGGTCCTTCAGGCCGACCCAGCGACGCACCCGCGCGGCCAGCTCCGGCTCGTGCCGGGCGAACCAGATGAGCTTGACCAGCGGGCTCATCGGGTGGACCGGCGTGCCGGTCAGCCGGAGCAGTTCCGCGCCGCGGCCGGCCGCACGCAGTTCGCGTGCCTGGGCTGCCGAACGCGCGTCGGCCCACGTGATCAGCGGGGTGAGCGGCCCCCCGTCGGCGTCGAGCCCGATGAGCCCGTGCATCGCGGCGGACACCGACAGGCCGAGGACCCGGCGCTCGCCCAGCTGGGCGACGACATCGGCGAGCGCCGCGTCGACCCCGGTGAGGATCGCGGCGGGGTCCTGCACCTGCCAGCCCGGGCGGGGCTGCTCGAGCGGGTATTCGCGCTGTGCCGCCGCGACCGAGGCCCCGACGGCGGTGGTGGAGCGGCCCTCCCCGGCGGCGTCGGCCACCTCGAAGGCGGCCACCTTCGCGGCCGTGGTGCCGACGTCGAGGCCGATCAGCACCGGGAGAGCACCAACCACCGGGGCTACTCCTGGATCGCCGCAGCCTGGGCGACGACGGCCGCGACCAGGTCCGCGTCCGCGCCCAGGTCCGCCTGGAGCGTGTTCAGGACCGCGGGCACGACGTCGTCAAGCTCGCCCGCGTTCGCGGCGTCCTGCGCCGGGCCGGCGCCGGGGTCCTTGACCGGGGCACCGACGCCACGCAGGTGCAGCACCCACCCGGCGAGGGTGGTGGCCGCACCCACCGGGACCCGCCCGGCGGCCCGCTCGGCGTTCAGGGTGGGCAGCGTGCGCACGGGAAGCTTCTGCGAGCCGTCGCTGGCGATCTGGGCGAGCAGGTGCCGAACCCGCTCGTTGCGGTAACGGTCCAGGAGTGCGGCGCGGTAGGCGCTCACGTCCCCGACCGGCAGGCCGAGGTTGGCCTGCGCCTCGTCCCAGAACTGCTCGACCCAGGCCAGGCAGCTGGGGTCCGCGATGGCCTGGTCGATCGTGGTGTGTCCGCGCACGCTGCCCACATAGGCCAGCTGGGAGTGCGAGCCGTTGAGCAGCCAGAGCTTGCGCCGCTCGTGCGGGGCGACGTCGTCGACGACCTTCGCGCCGGCGTCCTCCCAGCGGGGCCGGCCGGCCGGGAACGCGCCCGAGATGACCCATTCGCTGAAGGGCTCGGTCGGAACCGGGGACGCGTCGTCATAGCCACGCTCGGCGGCCACGTGCGCGCGGTCGTCGGTGGTCGTGGCCGGGGTGATCCGGTCCACCATGGACGTCGCGAAGTCGACGTTCGCGTCGGTCCAGTCCACGAGGGACTCGTCGACGAGCGCCGCGAGCTCGGTGACAAGGGTGCGGGTGACCGAACCGTTCTCGGGCAGGTTGTCGCAGGACAGGATCGTCAGCGGACCGGCCCCGGCGGCCCGGCGGGCGAGCAGCCCGGCGACGAGCTTGGCCGGCATCGTGGTCACGGGCGAGCGTGGGTCCTCGCGCAGCGCCGAGACGTCGGCGAGCACCTCGGGGCGCCGGGCGTCGAGGTGGTCGCGCTCGCCGCGCACGTAGCCGTGCTCGGTGACAGTCATCGTGACGATGGCCAGCTCCGGGTCGGCCAGGTAGCCGAGGTAGGCGTCCTGCTCGGACGCGGCGTGCACGGCGGACAGCGAGCCGACCAGTTCGTAGGAGTCGCCCTCGCGGCCACGCACGACGAGCGTGTACAGGCCGTCCTGTGGGCTGAGCGCCTCCGCCTGATCGGGACGGCGACCGGTGAAGGCCGCGATCCCCCACTCGGCGGCGTCCGGCGCGTGGTGGGTGTACCAGGCCTGGTGCGCGCGGTGGAAGTTGCCCACCCCCAGGTGCACGATGCGCACCGGCGCGGCGGCCGGCGTATCGGGCAGGGATCGGGACAGCCGAGGGGTCGCAGTCACAGCTTGAACACCTTTCGCGGGTTGTTCGCCACCAGGTCGGTGATGGCCTCGAACGCCTCATCCTCGGGCAGCCGGTGCTCGACGACCAACTTCGCGATGTATCCGGCGTCCAGGCGGCGGCTCATGTCGTGGCGGGCCGGGATGGAGCAGAACGCGCGGGTGTCGTCGATGAAGCCGGACGTGCGAGCGAACCCGGCGGTCTCGGTCACGGCGGCGCGGAACCGCTGGATCGCCTCCGGTGCGTCGATGAACCACCACGGCACGCCCACGTACACGGACGGGTAGAACCCGGCCAGCGGCGCGATCTCGCGCGAGTAGACGGTCTCGTCGATGGTGAACAACACCAGGTGCAGGTTCGGGTGGGTCCCGTAGGCGTTCAACAGCGGCCGCAGCGCGTCGGTGTACTCGACCGCGATCGGGATGTCGCAGCCGACGTCGGCGCCGTAGGTCTCGAACGTCGGCGTGTGGTGGTTGCGCCGCACGCCCGGGTGGATCGTCATGACCAGGCCGTCCTCGCAGGACATCCGGGCCATCTCCGAGATCATGTGCCGGCGCAGCGCCGTGGCCTCGTCGTCGGTGACCGAGCCGGAGCGAGCGGCGGCGAAGATCCGTGTCGCCTCCTCGGTGCTGAGGATGTCGGTGCGGGCGTCGATGACGCCGTGGTCGGCCGAGACCGCACCGTGGGCGACGAAGTACCGACGGCGGTCCTCGAGTGCGGCGATGTAGCCGGCGTAGTCGCCGGTGTCGATCCCGGAGACCTCCCCGAGTCGGTCGACGTCGGCGTTCCAGGTGGCCAGCGAGGCGTCCAGGTACTTGTCCGGGCGGAACGTCGGGACCACTCGGCGCGTGAACGAGGCATCCTCGGCGAGCTGGGTGTGGGCGGACAGGTCGTCGCACGGGTCGTCCGTGGTGGCCATGACCGCGATGTCGAAGGCGTCCATCAATGCCCGCGGGCGGAACTCGGGGGTCGCGATCTTCGCGGCGATCTGGTCGTAGATCGCGTCGGCGTTCGCCTCGCTCGGACGCTCGGTGATGCCGAAGATCGGACCGAGCTCATCCTCGAACCAGTACCGCACCGGGGTGCCTCGGAAGGCGGACCAGTTCGTGCAGAGGATCCGGAACGCGGCGCGGGCGTCCTCGTCCGAGAGCGGCCCACGGCCGACCCCGAGGTCGGCCAGCGACGCCCCGTTCGCGTGCAGCATCCGGTTCACGTAGTGGTCCGGTGTGATCAGCAGCGAGGTCGGGTCCCGGAACGGGACGTCCTGCGCGATCCACTGCGGCGGCACGTGACCGTGCGGGGAGATGATCGACAGGTCCTTGACCGAGTCGTAGAGCCGGCGTGCGACGGACCGCAGCGAGGGGTCCGCGGGCAGCAGTCGATCGGGGTGGACGTCAAGGGCGGCGGTGGCTGACATGGGCCCCATCCTCGCGGACCGACCGCCCGCGCTGGCAACCCGTTGCCACGTGTTGCCGCAGGGCGTCACTCGGGAGCGATCGTGGACTCCCGCACGACGAGCTTGGTGGGCAGCACCACGGCCTCGGTTGCCCGGGCCTGGGCCCCGCGCGAGATCGCCAGCACGTTGCGGGCCGCGGTCACGCCGAGCGAGTGCAGCGGCGCGGCGACCGTGGTCAGCGCGGGGGTGACGAGCTCGGCCATGTTGGAGTTGTCGAAGCCGATCACACTCACGTCCCGCGGCACCTGCCCGCCCATGGCCCGCACCCCGCGCATGAAGCCGATGGCCATCTGGTCGTTGTAGGCGACGACCGCGGTGGTGCGCTGGCGGCCCCACTCGGCCGCAGCCGCCACGCCGCCGTTGACGGTCGGCGCGAACGGCCCGACCCGCCGGACCCGCAGCTCGAGCTCCATCGCGGCCTCGCGCAGGCTGCGCCACCGCATCCCGTCGGCCCAGGACGCCTCCGGGCCGGCGAGGTAGCAGATCTGTTCGTGGCCGAGCTCGCCGAGGTGCTCGGCCGCGCGGCGCATCCCGCGCAGGTTGTCGGTGACCACGCTGGGCACCCCGGTGACCACCCGGTTCAGGACGATCACCGGCTTGACCTTCGCGATCTGGCGGATCGCCGAGTCCGACATCCGTGAGCTCGTCAGCACGATCCCGTCCACCGTGGACAGGGCCCGCTCCAGCACGGCCCGTTCCCGCTCCGCGGACTCCTGCGTCTCGGCGAGCAGCATCGTGTAGCCGGCCTCATAGGCGGCGAGCTCGGCGCCGCGGACCACCTCGAAGAACACCGGGTTGGTCACGTCCGCGAGGATCACGGCGATCATCGACGTGCGGGTGGTGGACAGTGCGCGGGCCTGCGGGTTCGCCCGGTACCCGAGTTCGACGGCGACCGCGCGGATCCGTTCGGCCGTCTCGGCGTTGACGCGACCGGGTCGCGAGAACGCGCGTGAGACGGTGGACGGCGCCACCCCTGCGGCTTTGGCGACGTCATAGATCGTGGTGGATCTGCCTCCCGGCGGCGCTGCCACGCGGCGAGTCTAAGAGGAACTGCAACAAGTGGCAACCGCTTGCCGTCCCAGGGCCCCGCTGACTGAATTGAGCAATCGGATGCAGACGCGCCCCGACGTCGACGTCCCCCGCCCGTACCGCCACCTCGACCAGGAGCGATGACCATGTGGACCCTGTCCGGATTCTCCGATGAGATCTCACCCGACCTCGAACTGCAGGCCTCGACTGCGACCGGCCTCGGACTGACGCACATCGAGTTCCGCAGCGCGTGGAACACGAACGTGCTCGATCTGGACGCCGATCAGCTCGCCGAGGCGAAGCGGATCCTGGACGCACACGGCCTCAAGGTCTCCAGCATCGGCTCCCCGATCGGGAAGATCTTCATCGACGAGGACTTCGCGCCACACCTGGACCGGATGCGCCACGCGGCGGACGTCGCCAAGCACTTCGGCGCGCCGTACATCCGGATCTTCTCGTTCTTCCTGCGCCCGGACACCGACCCCGCGGCAGTGCGTGAGGAGGTCATCAACCGGATGCGCGCCCTGGCCGAGGTGGCCGCCGAGGCCGACGTGGTGCTGCTGCACGAGAACGAGAAGGAGATCTACGGGGACATCCCCGAGCGCTGCCTCGACATCGTGGAGACCGTGGACTCGCCGAACCTCCGCCTGGCCTGGGACTCGGCGAACTTCGTGCAGGTGGGGGTGCGCCCGTTCAGCGAGGGCTACGCGATGCTGCGCCCGCACCTGGCCTACATCCAGATCAAGGACGCCCACCTCGCCGACGGGCAGGTGGTGCCGGCCGGCCGCGGCGACGGTGAGCTCCTCGACACCGTCCGCGCGCTGCGGGGGGACGGCTTCGACGGGTTCTTCTCCCTCGAGCCGCACCTGAGCGTGACGCACAGCCTCGGCGGCTTCTCGGGTCCCGAACTCTTCACCGAGGCATGGCAGGCTTTCACGGACATGCTCAAGGCCGAAGAGATCCCCTTCGCCTGAGCCCGCGTACCACCTACTCTCGTCAGGAGAACCCCTGTGCCAACGGCGGCAGTCATCGGCTGTGGTGACATCTCGATCGTCCATCTCGAAGCCATCTCCTCCCTCGGTGCCGACCTCGTCGCCGTCGCGGACACCGATCCCGAGCTGGCCCGGGCCACCGGCGCCCGCCTCGGCGTGCCGGCGTTCACCGACCACCGCCAGCTGCTGGCCGAGGTCCGCCCGGACGTCGTGCACGTGTGCACGCCGCACGATCAGCACGTGAGCGTCGCCCTCGACGCGATCGAGGCTGGCGTGCACGTGATCACCGAGAAGCCGCTGGCGCACACGATCGCCGAGGGCGAGCGGCTCGTCGCCGCCGCCGAGGGCGCACCGGTCAAGGTGGCCGTCTGCCTGCAGAACCGGTACAACGCCCCGAACGCCCGCATGAAGGAACTGCTCGACTCCGGTGAGCTCGGCGCCGTGCAGGGTGCCTCCGCGGGTGTCTACTGGCACCGCAATGCCGCCTACTACGAGGCCAAGCCGTGGCGGGCCACCTGGGCGCGCAGCGGCGGCGGCCTGCTGATCAACCAGGCCATCCACACCGTGGACCTGCTCCAGTGGCTGCTCGGCGACGTCGAGCAGGTACGCGGCCACGCCGCCACCCACGTGCTCGGTGACTCGATCGAGGTCGAGGACACCGCCGAGTTGATCCTGGACCACTCCGGCGGCGCCCGGTCCGTCATGTTCGCCACGAACGCGCACTCGGTGAACGCCCCGGTGTTCGTCGAGGTGCTCACCGAGCGCGCGACCCTGACGATGCGTGGCGACCTGCGGGTGCAGTACACCGACGGCCGCACCGAGCATGTCGCCGAGCGCATCGCCACCTCGAGCGGTCGCGCCTACTGGGGCATCTCCCACGAACTGCTCATCGGCGACTTCTACGACACGCTCGACGACCCGGAGCCGTTCTGGATCTCGCCGGCCGAGGCCGCGAAGTCCCTGGCGATCCTGAAGAGCATCTACGCGCAGTCCCCTGACCTCGGCGCGCCGGCCGAGTCCGTCGCGCTCCCCGTGGGCGCGCGCTGACGCCGACCGCCACTCCACGCCGGACCTGACGCCGACCGCCCAGCCGCCGGCCCCGCCGTCGGCCCGTCCGGCGGAGCGCAGCCGTGCGGAACCTGAGACAGCCGCGCCCCGGCACCGGCGTCGTGGCACGATCTAGACCATCCGCCGAGCCCGCCGCGCCGGGCCGGCCCGAACCTCAACCACATCCATCCGGAAGGACACCAAGATGAGCTCGTCCCCCACCGCCACCGCACAGGTCGGCGTCGTCGGACTGGCGGTCATGGGCCGCAACCTGGCGCGCAACTTCGCCAACCACGGGCACACCGTGGCCCTGTACAACCGAACCCAGGCGCGCACCGACGACCTGATCGCGGCCCACGGCAGCGACGGCAACTTCGTCCCCGCCACCTCCGTCGAGGAGTTCGTGGCCAGCCTCGAGCGCCCGCGCCGGATCATCCTGATGGTCCAGGCCGGCGCCGGCACCGACGCCTCCATCGACTCGCTGCTGCCCCACCTCGAGGAGGGCGACATCGTCGTCGACGGCGGCAACGCCAACTACGAGGACACCCGGGTCCGCGAGGAGAAGCTGCGTGCGCGCGGGCTGCACTTCTTCGGAGTCGGCATCTCCGGCGGTGAGGAGGGCGCGCTGAACGGCCCCTCGATCATGCCGGGTGGCTCCAAGGAGGGCTACGCCCAGATCGGGCCGCTCCTGGAGGACATCTCCGCCAAGTACGACGGCGAGCCCTGCTGCGCCTACATCGGCCCGGACGGCGCCGGTCACTTCGTCAAGATGGTGCACAACGGCATCGAGTACGCCGACATGCAGTTCATCGCCGAGGCCTACGACGTGCTCAAGGCCGCGGGCCTGGACACGAAGGCGATCTCGGACGCGTTCCGCGAGTGGAACACCGGTGACCTCGATTCGTTCCTGATCGAGATCACCTCCGAGGTGCTCGACCAGGTGGACGCCAAGACCGGCAAGGCACTCGTCGACGTCATCAAGGACGCCGCCGGGCAGAAGGGCACCGGCCGCTGGACCGTGCAGAACGCCCTCGAGCTCGGGGTGCCGGTGAACACGATCGCCGAGTCCGTGTTCGCCCGGTCCGTCTCCGGGCACACGGACCTGCGCGCCGCTGCCCAGGCCAACCTGTCCGGTCCGGACCAGACGTTCACGCCCGACGACGTCGCCACCCTGATCGAGGACGTGCGCCAGGCGCTGTGGGCGTCCAAGGTGATCGCGTACGCGCAGGGCCTTGACCTCATCCGCACCGGCAGCCTGCAGTACGGCTGGGACATCGACGTGGCCGAGGTCGCCAAGATCTGGCGCGCCGGCTGTATCATCCGGGCCCGCCTGCTCGAGCGCATCCGCTCCGAGTACGCCGCCGGGAACCTGCCGACGCTGCTCGCCGCGCCGAGCATCAGCGAGGGCCTGGCGAACGCCCAGAAGGGCTGGCGCCGGGTGGTCGCCGACGCGACGCTGGCCGGGGTGCCGGTGCCGGGCTTCGCGAGCGCCGTGTCCTACTACGACTCGGTCCGGGCGGAGCGACTGCCCGCCTCCCTGATCCAGGGGCTGCGGGACTTCTTCGGTGCGCACACCTACCAGCGCGTCGACGTCGAGGGCACGTTCCACACCGAGTGGTCCGCGGACCGCTCGGAGACCAAGGAAGCCTGACCGATGGGGCACGGGCCCACGCTGAGCATCCTCACACCGGGCCAGATCGTGGCCGGCGCACAGCGGGTCCGTGCCCTGATGGAAGGCACCGGACCGCTCGGGGTCGCCTACTCCGGCGGCGTGGACTCCACGGTGCTGCTCGCCCTGGCGGTGCAGGCCCTCGGCGCCGACGACGTGGTCGCGATCCTCGGCATCTCGCCGAGCCTCGCGGCCGACGAGCGGACAGCGGCCCACGAGGTGGCGGACGTCATCGGTGCGCGGGTGGTCGAGGTGCACACGCACGAGGGTGAGAACCCCGACTACCAGCGCAACGACGTCGACCGTTGCTTCTTCTGCAAGGACGAGCTGTTCAACCGGATCTCGGACGAGGTGGTGGCCGAGCACGGCCTGGTGAGCGTCGCGTACGGCGAGAACGCCGACGACGCGAAGCGGCCGGACCGGCCCGGCGCCAAGGCCGCGACGAACCACCGGGTGCTGCGCCCCCTCGCCGAGGCGGGCGTCGACAAGGCGATGGTGCGGGCGATCGCCCGGTCCCTCGGCCTGCCGAACGCGGACAAGCCCGCGGCCCCGTGCCTGGCCTCGCGGATCCCACACCACCAGGAGGTCACCCCGGCCAAGCTGGGGCAGATCGAGACCGTCGAGGCCGGCCTGCGCCGGCTCGGGTTCGCCGACTCCCGGGTGCGCCATCACGGCGAGATCGCCCGGATCGAGCTGCTCACCGAGGACATTCCACGAGCGGCCGAGCCCGGGCTGCGCGAGCAGATCCAGACCCTCGTCACCGGCGCCGGGTTCGCCTTCGCCGCCGTGGACCTCAAGGGGATCCAGTCCGGCGCGTTCACGATGGCACTGGTCGAGGGCCGCGGTGTCTGACGGCTGGACTCCCCCGCCCGAGCTGAGCCGGCTCGTCGACCTCGATCACGACCGGGGCGCCCGCCGCGGCTACCCCGAGGCGGTCTACTGCGAGGGCAAGAGCACCGCGCAGGTCGCGCTGATCGCGGCCGCGTACGCGGCCCGGCACCGGTCGGCGACGGCGTCGCTCGCCGCGGGCGGTGACGGCGGGCCGGTCTCCGCCCACCCGGGCGAGCAGACGTCCTCGGGCGAGGCTCCCAGCGACGAACCGCAGGCCGCCCGCGCCGCCGAGCAGACGCCGTCGGCCGTGCTGTTCACCCGGGCGAGCGCCGAGCACGCCGCAGCGATCCTCGCCGAGCTGCCGGACGCCGTCGACGACCGCGAAGCGCGGCTGGTCGCGTGGCCGCCGACGCCGCCCGAGCCCACCGGCGGCCTGGTCGTCGTGGCCGCGGCCGGCACCTCCGACCTGCCCGTGGCGCGTGAGGCCGAGCTCACGGCGCGCTACCTTGGCCGGCGCACCGAACTGGTGATGGACGTCGGCGTGGCCGGGCTGCACCGCGTCCTGGCCCGGCTCGACCTGCTCCGCTCCGCCGCGGCGATCGTGGTGGTGGCCGGCATGGACGGCGCGCTGCCGGCCGTCGTCGCGGGCCTGGTGAGCGCCCCGGTGGTGGCCGTGCCCACGTCCGTCGGCTACGGCGCGGCGTTCTCGGGCCTGGCCCCGCTGCTGTCGATGCTGAACGCGTGCGCCCCGGGCGTGGGCGTCGTGAACATCGACAACGGGTACGGCGGTGGTCACCTGGCCGCCCAGATCGCGGCCACTGCGACCCCGGACGTGAGTTCCGGCCCGAACGATCGGTAACATGATCCGCAGCCCTCGCGATCCGCGGGGGCTGACGCACACCCAGGATGGAGAACATGGGCGCCACCGGCGACTATGACAGTACCGACGACACAGGGTCCGGCGCCGAGACGCCAGCCTCCGATACGGAGAGTCACAGACCCTGGCCCCAACCGGACGATGACGATCCGGAGGGCCATCAACCCGGGCCCCGCGGCCCGCACAACCGCGAGGCGGCCATCCGATGACGGAGGTCGCACTGCTCCTGCTCGCCATGGTGCTGGTGGCGGCCTGCGGCGCGTTCGTCGCCGCGGAGTTCGCCCTCGTCACCGTGCCCCGGTCCACCGTCGAGCGCGAGGCCGCTGCCGGTGACCGCAAGTCCCAGGGGGTCCTGACCTCCCTGCGGACCCTGTCCACCCAACTGTCCGGCGCCCAGCTCGGGATCACCGTCACGAACCTGGGCATCGGCTTCCTTGCCGAGCCCGCCATCGCCCGCCTGGTCGGCCCCGGGCTCGAGAACGCCGGGCTGAGCGCGTCTGCGGCCTCGTCCGTGGCGCTCACGATCGCGCTCGTGCTGGCCACCGCGATCACGATGATCTTCGGGGAGCTCGTGCCGAAGAACCTTGCGATCGCGGCCCCGCTGGCCACCGCCCGCGCGGTCGCCGGGTTCCAGCGCGGCTTCACGAAGGCGACCGCCTGGCCGATCCGGTTCTTCAACGGCACCGCGAACGCGATCCTGCGCCGCCTCGGCATCGAGCCACAGGAGGAACTGGCCTCGGCCCGGTCCGCCGAGGAGCTCTCCGCGCTGGTGCGCCACTCCGCGAACTCCGGCACCCTCGCCGAGGACACCGCCGAGCTCGTCGAGCGATCCCTCGCCTTCGGCGACCGGCGGGCCCGGGATGCGATGACCCCCCGCTCCCAGATGGTCAGCCTGCGCCCGCAGGACACCCTCGACGACCTCATCACCACCGCGAAGGAGTCCGGGCACTCCCGGTTCCCCGTGATCGAGGTGGTCCAGGAGAACGGGCACACCGAGATCGACGTGCTCGGCCTCGCGCATGTGCGCGGCGCCCTGGCGGTGCCGTTCGAGCAGCGCGCACAGACCGCGGTCGCCACCGTGGTCACCGATGCGACGCTGGTGCCGGACTCCCTGGAGCTGGACGAGCTGCTCGACGACCTGCGCGCCGGCGGCCTGCAGATGGCGCTGCTCATCGACGAGTTCGGCTCCCTGGCCGGGCTGGTCACCCTCGAGGACCTGGTCGAGGAGATCGTCGGCGAGGTCCGCGACGAGCACGACACGGACGAGTTCGTCCCTGCCGCGGGTGCGGACGGGAGCTGGCACCTGCCGGGCCTGATGCGGGTCGACGAGGCGAGCGAACTGCTCGGCGTGGAACTGCCCGAGGATGAGGCCTACGACACCCTCGGTGGGCTCGTCGCCGACGAGCTCGGCCGACTGGCCGTCGTCGGCGACAGCATCGAGCTGATCAGCGCGCAGGTACCCGGTGAGGATCGGCAACGGCTCCGGCTGGACGTGCTCGACCTCGACGGGCACCGCGTGGAGTCCGTGCGGATCGCCGTGCTCGGGCCGGTCGAGCCCGAGGACGGCGAGCACGCGCCGCCCACCCACCGGAGCGACCATGCGAGCGAGCGGGAGGACCACCGGTGAGCGCCGCCGTCGGGATTCCGCTGACCCTCGCCCTGCTGGCCCTGAACGCGTTCTTCGTCGGCGCCGAGTTCGCGCTCATCTCGGCTCGGCGTACCAAGATCGAACCGCTCGCCCTCGAGGGTTCCCGTCGCGCCCGGATCACCCTGGGAGCGATGGAGCGGGTGTCCATGATGATGGCCGGCGCGCAGCTGGGCATCACCATCGCCTCGCTCGCGCTCGGGTCGATCAGCGAGCCGGTCATCGCGCACCTGCTCGAGGTGCCGTTCGAAGCGATCGGGGTTCCGGACGCGCTGGTGCACCCGATCTCGTTCGTGATCGCGCTCTCGCTCGTCACCTACCTGCACGTGGTGCTCGGAGAGATGGTGCCCAAGAACATCGCCCTGGCCGGCCCGGAGCGGATGGCGATGGCGCTCGCGCCGCCGCTGACCGTGATCGTGCGGGTGCTGTACCCGTTGCTGTGGGTCCTGAACGCCCTCGCGAACCTGATCCTGCGGATGATGCGGGTGCAGCCCCGCGACGAGGTGGCGAGCACGTTCACGCGGGACGAGGTCGCGTCGCTGGTCTCGGAGTCCCGTTCCGGCGGGCTGATCGAGCTGAACGACGAACGTCTGCTCATGGGCGCCCTGCAGTTCTCGGACCGGGACGTGCGGTCGGTGCTGCTGCCGATGGCGACGCTGCGGACGCTGCCCGAGGGGGTCAGCCCGGCGGGGGCCGAGTCGGTCTCCGCGGAGGGCTTCTCCCGGTTCCCGCTGCGCCGCCAGGACGGCACCCTGAGTGGCTACGTGCACATCAAGGATCTGCTCGAGACCGACCCGTTGCGCCGGGAGCGTCCCGTGCCGGCCGACGTGGTGCGGACCCTGCCGGACGTGCGCGCCACCGACTCGCTGCGGTCGGTGCTCGCCGCGATGCAGGGCAGCGGGGCGCACCTGGCCCAGGTCCTGGACACCGATGGCGCCCCGCTCGGCGTGGTCACGCTGGAGGACGTGCTCGAGGAGCTGGTCGGCGTGATCCGGGACGACTCGCGGCGGTTGCCGGCGCGCTGACGCACCCGCCGGCGGCCGGTCGCCCTAGGTCCGAACGGGCCCGACGGCGGCCGGTCGCCCTCAGTCCGAACGGGCCCGACGGCGGCCGGTCGCCCGCGTCGCGCGGGCGGCAGTCGGGTCGGGGTCGCCTCGGGCGTCAGGCCCGGGTCACCCAGATGGCGGCGGTCGCCTCGGTGCTCAGGTCGACCGCGCCGGCTTCGATCTCGGTGTCGAGGTCCAGGTCGGCCTCGGAGATCTCCCGGAGCAGCTCCGGTTCGGCATCGCTGATCCTGGCGATCCGCACCGGCTGCCCGGGCGTGACGTCATCCAGGCGGTGCGCCCGCGGCAGCGCCACAGTGCCGTCCGGTTGCGGGATCGGGTCCCCGTGCGGATCCCGGGCCGGGTGGCCGAGCACGTCGTCCATCCGGCCGAGGAGCCGGTCCGAGACGGAGTGCTCGAGCTGCTCGGCGTCGTCGTGGACCTCGTCCCACCCGTACCCGAGCTGCAGGGCGAGGTAGGTCTCCATCAGGCGGTGCCGGCGCACCATCGCCAGGGCCACCCGGCGTCCCTGCACGGTCAGCCTGACGCGGCGGTACGGCTTGTAGTGGACGAGCCCGGCGCCGGCCAGCCGCTGCACGTTCTCCGAGACCGTCGGCGCGCCCACACCGAGGCGGGCGGCGAGCTCGGAGGTGCTGGCGCCGTCGGGACCCCACTCGCCGATGTTGTAGATCGCCTTGAGGTAGTCCTGCGTGACATTGGAGGTGGGCAGCTCGACGTCGTCGACACGCAGCGACCCGCCGTCGGCGCCCGCCTCGGCGGCGACGTCGCCCCCAGACGGGGCGAGCGCTCCGGCCACACCCGCGTCCGGGTGTTCACAACGCACCCCCGGTGCCAGGGTGAGGCCTGCGCAGAACTGTTGCTGCGCCGTCGCCGGCTCGTTCGTGGTGACCACCTCAGAACACCAGCAGCCACTTCTCGCCGAACGCGAGCACCGCTGCCGCGACGACGAGCAGGTACCAGAGCGCCGTGATGATCCAGCGGTTCCCGACCAGGAACGAGCGCAGGCCCGGCCCACCGGGCAGCGCGCCGTTCTGCACCGAGCGCGCCGTGGTGTGCACGAAGAGCGGGATGATCACCGCCCAGATGACCAGGCAGTACGGGCACAGCGCGCCGATCTGGGTGAGGGCCTGCACCTGCAGCCAGGTCACGAACGCGATCGCGAATACCGTGCCGGCGAAGAACCCACGCCAGTACCAGCGCGGCAGGCGCAACCCGGCCAGCAGCAGGACCCCGGTGGTGATGACGACCGGGAACGCGATCAGCCCGATCAGCACGTTCGGGAAGCCGAACGCGCTGGACTGCTCGCTGGCCAGGAACACGCCGCACCCGATCAGCGGGTTGATGTCGCAGGCGGGCGTGAAGTTGGGGTCCTTGATGACCTCGAAGTAGTCGAGGGTCAGTCGCACGGATGCCCACAGGCCGGCCAGGCCCGCGATGATCGTGAGGATCGCGTACTCGCGACGGGAGCCGCCGAGGCGCTCGTGCTCGTTCGGCACACTGCGCGCACCCGCGGGCGGGACCGGCTCCAACTCGTCGTCGAGATCGTCGTCGGCGAAGTCGTCGGCATCGGTGCGGTCCTCGGCGGCGCGTGCGTCGAGGTCGTCCGCGCCGGCCGGCAGGTCAGCGCTCGCGCTGGTCGGTTGATCGAGGCTCAAGGTCTTCGGCTCCGTCACGTCGGGAATCCTGACACCAGTATGGGACATGCCGGCCACTCACTCATCGGCCGGGTTGCCCTCCGCGTCCCCCGTGACGAACGTCTCGGGCACCTCCGGGAATGCGAACCAGTCGGAGATGTCAACGCTCGCGTCCGGGTCGATCGTGATCAGCCGGTAGTCCACCGGCAGGCTGGCCTCCGGGTCCCAGCGGATCACGGTCATCACCGACGGGTTCTGCAGCGGTCCGATCGTCGGCGTGCCGCTGCCCGCGCCGGCGGTACTCGCCGACGTGTACTGCAGCCCGAGACCGAGCTGGCGCGGACCCACCTGACGGTGCAGGTGCCCCGAGATGCTCAGCGTCGCACAACCGGCCTCCACGGACTGCCGGCCGGCGAACGGGCTGTGGATGAGCACGATGTCCACAGGCTCGTCGTCCTCCTGGAGCTGACATGCGAGCTGGCTGATCCGGTTGCCCATCTGGTTGATCGTCTCGTCCCGCTCCGGACGGGTCGGTGCCCCGAGCGAGGTGAGGGTGGGGTCGGTGTCGCCGAGGATCCGGATGCCCTGCACGTCGACCGGCTCGCCGTGCAGCACGGTCCAGCCGGCGTTCGCCTCCTGGTCGGCCGTGGTGACCGAGTCGTGGTTGCCGTCCGAGACGACGACCGGGACGCCGTCGGGGATGCCCCGGGCGAACGCGTTCACGCAGTAGGACTCGACCGACGTGCCACCCATCACCGTGTCGCCCGCGTTCAGCACGAGCGAGGACTCCGAGGCGGAGACCGCGGCCCCGACCACCGGGGCCATCCCGACGTTGCAGTGCAGGTCGCTGACGAGCAGCATCGTGACGAGCTCGGGGTCGCTCTCGGTGGTGTCGGCTGCGTCGGTGCCGGAGTCGCCGACGGCGGAGTCGTCGGTGCCGGAGTCGTCGGTGCCGGAGTCGTCGGTGCCGGAGTCGTCGGTGCCGGAGTCGTCGGTGCCGGAGTCGTCGGTGCCGGAGTCGTCGGTGCCGGAGTCGTCGGTGCCGGAGTCGTCGGTGCCGGAGTCGTCGGTGCCGGAGTCGTCGGTGCCGGAGTCGTCGGTGCCGGAGTCGTCGGTGCCGGAGTCGTCGGTGCCGGAGTCGTCGGTGCCGGAGTCGTCGGTGCCGGAGTCGTCGGTGCCGGCCGCGGCCGCACCCGCGTCGCTTGCCGGATTGGTCGGCTCGGTCCCGGACTCCCCCGACGGACTCTCCTGCGGTGTCTCACCCTCGGCGGGGGCGACCGGGTCCGCCTCGGCGGCATATGCGGCCTCGAGGTTCGTCTGCACCTCGGCGTAGAACTCGGTGTTGTCATCGATCGCGTCCACGACGTACCCGCCGTAGTGGTCCACGAGGGTCGCCAGCCGGCCGGTGATCCGCGCCTCGGCCAACGGTGTGTCGGCGAGGATGCGAGAGGTCCGCCCCACCCCGCCCGAGGTCTGGGTCGCCTCCACGAGTGGCAGCCCCACGAGTACCACCGCCAGCGCGACGCTCAGGGCCGGCACGCCCTGCCGCGCCCACGCACTCTTGACCGCTTCGCGGAGCACACCGTGCGCCGCCAGCCGGCCGAGGGCGACGCCGACCAGCAGCACCGTCCAGTACAGGATCCACCGAGAGACGACGTCCAGCACGAGACCGTATGCGGCATCGGAGATCGCGGCCTCCGGGTTGGCCAGGAACTGGCTGTAGCTGGTGAGGTCGGACGTGAGGCCCACCACCGGGTCGGTCTGAGGCGTGCTCAGCTCGATCGGGATCTCCTTGACCAGCACGTCCACGCCGAGGTTCAGCGGCAGCGGCGAGTCGACGATCAGGGCGCCCAGCGGGCCCATGTCCACCGTGACCTCCCCGTTGAGGCGCACGCTGTAGTCGGCCCGGTGTGGACCGAGGGAGCCTTCGAAGTCGGCTGTCATGACCCCGGCGAGGAGGGACAACAGACCTGTGAGCACGAACGCGACCACAGCCCGGATGGTGCGGCGAGTGCGTGGGCGCTGGCGGTGCCACCACTCGAAGCGGTGCCGAGCAGGCGGTGCTGACGCGTCCGAGTCGCTCTCCCCGTCGGCCTTCATCGGTGCGCCCGCGCCGGCCGCTTCACCAGTCGCGATGGCCGCGTCGTCAGTCGCGTCGGTCCCGGCGATGTCGCCATCAGCCGCCGCGCTGGCCTGGTCGTCGTTCCCGTCAGTCCCGGGTACGTCACCATCGGCCGCGCTGGCGTCATCGTCGATCCCGTCAGTCCCGGGTACGTCACCATCAGCCGCGCTGGCCTCATCGTCGATCCCGTCAGTCCCGGAGACCTCACCATCGGCCGCGCTGGCCTCATCATCGGACGGTCCTGCGGCGACGTGCCCCTCTACCTCCGGGTCGGCGTCACGGTCCGCTTGACCCGCCGAGGACCGGTCCGAGGCCTCCGCCACGCTGCCGTCATCTTCCGGCGGCTCGACAGTGACCCCATCAGCACCGTTCGCCGTGCCGGCGTCATCCGGTCCGGTCGAGTCCACGTCGGGTCCGCCGATACCGTCAGGCTCGGCAGCCGCGTTGGGCTCGTTGACGTCGCTCGGGTTCCGTTCGTCGTCAGGCTCAATGGGCTTGTCGCTCATACGTCGATTTTCACATTGACCCGGGACTCCCCGCGCACTCGGCCCGCCAGTCGGTCCGACAGCGAGCCATCGAACCTGTTCGACCCCCTGGCGGTTAGGTCGTCGATGCCCGTCGTCATGGCCGCCGTCGAGACGCAGTGGATGCGCACACCAGCGACATTCAGACCCCGTCGGTCCGGATCCTGTGGATGGGGGGTCATTTGGGTGTTTCGGAGCCCGTTCTGGGGTCGGTTGGATGGGCTGATGTCCGTGTATCCACAACGGAAATCGGGGTCCTTGCGCTGTCGGTGGGACGTCCTAGAGTGGAGGTCAAGCAGTCAAACAGACGTACGAATGCCAGTCAGTGTTTCGGACCATTCGACGTCGATGGGGAGGTGAGCACACATGGACGACACCACCACCACGACCGGTGCTGGTGCGTCGGGGGCGAGTGTGGCGCTCGCGTCCCGGATGCACCTGTCTCTGGCGGACCTGATGGCGGGGTCGCTGGAGGATCAGCTGATCGCGATCGAGGCCCTCACCCAGGGCATCGCGACCGCGGATCCGGTCACCGAGTCCGACCGGTACGGGTCCCGGTTCCTGGGCCACGCGGCGTTGCGGACGCACCTGATCACGCAGGCGTTGACCGGTGCCCAGCTGGACTGGATGGGCCTGGAGTCCGAGGCCGGGACCTGGGACACCAGCAAGGGATTCCGCACCTACCCGCACTTCGTGGCCAAGACCTACGGCATCAGCGGTGCCAGCGCCCGCCGGATGTCGACCCTGGCCACCGGGCTACGCAACAGTCTGCCCGCGACCCGGACCTGGCTACGGACCGGAAAGATCGGCATCGACCAGGCCCAGATCCTGCACAAGGCCACCACCACCCAAGCCGCCGTCGACGGCCTGCAGTACCCCGCCACCCCCAACAGCTCCGAGGGCACCGACCCCACCACGGCCACCGCGGCCACCGCGGCCACCGATCCTGACAGCACCGGGGACACCGGCAGCGCCGACACCGGCGCTCCCGAGGGCACCGACCCCACCGCCACCCCCGACACCGACGCCGCCGGGGACAGCGGCACGTCCGAGGCCGCCGAGGCCACCGACACCGCGGCGGCGCCCACCGGCAGCGCCGACGCCAGCGACGAGGCCGACCCCACTGCGACCCCCGACGCTGACGCCACAGGCGCCCCCGACGCCGCGGGCGCTGCCGCCGCTGCTGGTGCTGGTCGGGTGCAGACGGTGGAGGAGTTCCTCCTCGCCAACGCCGCCACCCGCTCGCCGGAGGACCTGCGCAGGTTGGTCGATCACTTCGTCGCGATCGCTGACCCCGACGCCACCGACAAGGCCCACCACGCCGCCTCCGACCGCGAATACCTCAACATCGACCGCACCATGGACGGCTACCACCTCGCCGGGTTCCTCACCCTCGAACACGGCCAATACGTACGCACCGCACTGGAAGCGATCATGGGCAAGCCCGCCGCCGGAGAGACCCGCACCTCCTCCCAACGCCGCGCCCAAGCCCTCAGCGACCTCGCCCACACCGCCCTGGACCACGGCAAAGTCGGCACCTCCGGATCCGTCCGACCCCACCTCGGCGTCCTCATCAACTACCCCGAATTCCTCGACATCATCACCACCACCGAAACCACCCAGACCGCCACTGGAGCCGGAACCGAGGAAGCCCCCGGGACCGAGGAAGCAGCCGGAGCCGAAGACTCGGCGACCGGCGAGGCGCCCGACGCAGCCGAGGCAGCCAGCCCGACGGCGCCCCCGCGACCGATCACCGAACCCCTACCCGGCCTAGACACCACCACCGACCCAGCCGATGACCCGGCCGACCACAGCCCGCGCAACAACGCCAACCCGACCGGCCCGACCGCAACGGACACGGCAGCCACCCCGGCCAACGAGCCCGGCACGCCCGCGCAAGCACCCACCCCGGCGAACCCAGCCACTCCAGCAGGCGAGCCCGGCGCTCCCGTTGCTCCCGCCGAAGCACCCACCCCGGCGAAGCCGGCCACCCCGGTAGGCGAGCCCGGCGCTTCCGCGGAGGCGCCCACCCCGACGAACCCGGCCACCCCGGCAGGCGGGCCCGGCGCTTCCGCGCAAGCGCCCACCCCGACGAACCCCGTCACCTCCCAGGACCCGGCGCACGAGCCCGACGCTCCGACACCAACGCCCACACCATCGAGCCCAGCCGCGCCAGGGCCCGGGACCAACGAACCCGTCGCCCCGGCGAAGACGCCCACCCCAGCGGACCCGGCCACCCCGGCAGGCGAGCCCGGCACTCCCGCGCAAGCACCCGCCCCCTCGCCCACGTCGGAGGCCACCGGTCTGCCCGACTGCCAATCGCGGACCGTCGGAGCACTCGGCCAACCCACCACCGACCCCAACGGCACCGCTACGCCCAGCACCAACAGCACCGCCCTGCCCGGCACCAACAGCACCGCCGTGCCCGGCGCCAACGGCACGGCCCTGCCCAGCATCGCCGTGCCCGGCATCGCCGTGCCCGGCATCGCCGTACCCAGCATCGCCGTGCCCGGCATCGCCGTGCCCGGCATCGCCGTGCCCAGCATCGCCGTACCCGGTGGCGGGCGGGACTGGGCCGCGTTACTCGCCGCGGGACCTGCCACCTTCACCGACAACACCGGACCCGTCCCCCGCGACCTGCTCGACCGCATCATCGGCTGCTCCGGCGAGACCTACCGCATCATCTTCGGACCCGACAACGAAATCCTCAACCACGGCCGAGCCCACCGCCTCTACACCGCCGCCCAACGCCGCGCCCTCATCGCCCGCGACCGCCACTGCGTCTACCACAACTGCACCGCCCCACCCGAACGCTGCGAAACCCACCACGGCACCAAACACTGGGCCGACGGCGGCAACACCGACCTCCACGACGCCGGCCTCGCCTGCTACTACCACCACCACTGGATCCACACCCACAACATCACCATGACCCGACACAACGGAAAATGGCACTTCTACCGACCCGACGGCACCGAAATCCACCCCACCAACCCGCCCTGGAACTGACCGGTTCGATGAGTGCCAAGGTCTGACTGCTGGCTCCACGACCGCAGCGGGCAAAGAAAGGCGCCGACGGCATGACCAAACAGTTCAGCCGCCGAGGTGGGCCTGGAACCCATCGAAGAGATCTCGTCTGGCATCTGCACGCCGATCACACCGGCGGCCTCCTCGCAGCGAAACGCGTGCGCACCGTACCTGCTGCAGCTGTCGGGATAGACGAGGTCGTGAGTGCTGTTGGCAGCGACGGTGCTCGCACGCAGATGATGACCGGTCGACCAGGCGCGATTCGGCGGCGAGCGACAGGCCCGGCCGACGAGCGAGCTCCAGGCTGGTCATTCCGAACGACCTGGTCCGTCAGCACCGCTCCAAGTAGTAGATGTTCGAGCGCCGATCGCCGACGACACCGGAGGCGAAGCCGAGGTAGAGCCGGGGCCGTCCTTGACGGTAATCGATCGCGAGGCCTTCGGGTTCGCGGAAGTCCAGGTCGGCCCCGGTGACGTTGTGAAGCCGCTCCACCAGCTCGCCGGTGCGCCAGTCAATACGTCCCAAGTGGGTGTTCCCGGGCACAGGGTTGGTGTCGCTGTAGCTGTTCCCGTCGATTGTGTACATGGAGTCGCCGTCGAGCGCGTAGCCCTGGAACGTGCCCAGGCCCTCCGGCCGGGCAAAGTCGGCGACCGGGTCCGGCACCCGACCGCGCAATACTTCGCGTAGCGGCAGGATCGCCACCCGCTTGTCGACCCCGCTCCAATAGCAGATCGCCATCCGGCCCGCGCGGTGGTCGATTGCACAGGTGTACTCCTGCGCGTCCGGCACCGGCTGATGATCAATCGTGCGTGGATCGTCCTGCTCCATGGTTGCGCCGTGCTGCCAGGGCACCTGTTTGAGCACGGTGCCGTACCCGTTGTCGTTCACGCGGCCTTCGATCCACAGGTCGAGCCCGCGGCGGCCTCGGTGCACCCCGAAGGAGACCGCATGCCCGTACCCGAGGAGGGTCATCCAACCGCGGATCCGCCCGCGCCGATCCATCTCGGTGATCCGTAGGTCGCCGGCCTTCCCGGCGGAGCCCGCAAGCAGCTGGGCGACGAATAGCCTGCCATGGTCGGGCTCGAAGGCGAACGACTGCTGGATGGTCTCTGACGACAGGGATGCGCCGGTGAAGAGCGGCACGGCCTCAGCGCCGAGGTCGAAGGACGGCGATGCCGCCGACGCCGGCCATGCGCCCGCGCCAAGAAGTCCCGTTGCTAGGCCGCTCACTGCTCCTAGGCGAAGAACGCTCCGACGATCCCACTGTTTCGTGTCCATCTGCTTCTCCCCATCGAGGCCGCCGTCCGGCGGCTGGAAGTCACCGAGGCTACCGATGGCGGGAGGCGCCTTCGGCCCGCGCTCCGATGAGCGGGCGTGCGCGCGGTTCCGGATCGATCGTGGCGCGGGGTCCCAGGCTCCGCGCCCGCTGGGGCTGAGACCTGCGACTCGACGCGTGGTGCTGGGCAGGTTCCCCGCCGAGGCGCCGCCGACCCCGCAGGTCCCCGCACCTGCCGCAGGTGCCTACTGGTAGCTCACGAAGTCCGGCACCGGTGCCACGGCGTAGGTCTCGGCCGGGGTCAGCATCGGGAGATCCTCGTCGATGAAGTTCTTCCAGCCCCAGTAGACCCCGGCCGGGGCGTTCACGTGGAGGGTGGCCCAGGTTCCGGCCTTCGCTGCCTGGGTTCCCTGTCCGTCGGCGTGGATGAGCAGGGCCACCTCGGCACGGGCCGTGTCGAGGTTCTCGCGGCCCTCGATCATCGAGAGGCTGAACTGGTGCAGCACGATCAGCTTCTGCGGCAACCGGTTCGTCTGGACGAAGTCGGCCAGATAGTTCACCACCGAGTTGACCTCGTCGATCCCGACATGCCCGATCTGACGCAGGTGCACCTGATCCGGCTCGAGCCGCCACTCCGGGTCGAGCGCGATGCCCACGTTCGGGTACCGCAGCAGCGACTCGTACTGCTGGACCTGGTCGAGGAAGCTCGTCCGGCCGGGCTGGAAGTCCAGCACCACGTACTGACCGGCGGCCTGGGCGGCCTCGATCAACGGCACGAATCCCTCGGCGGCCCACTCGTTGGAGTAGTTCCCGTCATCGCCGGCGCTGCCGGACGCGACCGTCACGATGATCTCGAGCGCCGGCACCACGGTGTCCGTGGTGAGCGGCTGGTACGTGGCCGCAGTATCGGCGGCCCGCTGCACGGTCGCGGGCGTGTCCTGCTCGCCGAGCAGGCCGAGCGACGGCGTGTGCGGGCTTCCGTACAGGGCGACATACCGCTTCCCGGAGAACACGAGTTGTCCACCGCCGGGCAACTGAGTCCCGGTCGCCGCTGTCTCGCTCTGCCAGGTGAACTGGGTCAGGTCACCGTAGGTGGTTCCGATGCCGACCACCGATGTCGCAGTGGCGAGCGCGGCCATCGCCTCCGCCGAGGCACGCGGGTCGCCCGGGATGGCCAGCACGGTCCCGCCGACGGCGCGCACGATGCCCACCGCGGCCACCTGGACCGGGTCACCGTCGGCGAGCGCGACGACCCCCTCCAGCCGTTCCGTGGGTTCGAACTCCGGCATCTCACCGACCGCATCCGGTGTCTGATCCGGGTCGACGGCGTCGCTCGGGTCGGGCTCCGCGGGGTCGCCGGAGCCGGTCGGTTCCGCGGGCTCGGTCGCGTCGGCGTCGCCCGCGTCGGCCGCCGAGGTGGCGTCGGTCGGGGCAGCCTCGCCCGTGTCGGAGGCGCTGGGCTCCGCCGCACCGTCGGCCGAATCCGTGGCGGCCGGGTCCGTGGTCGCCGGATCCGTGGCGGAGGGTGTCTCGGCCGGATCGTCCGCAGCGACCTCCGGCAACACCTGATCGGTCGCCAGCGCGGCAAGTGCGGCGACCTCGCCGCCCGCAGCCGGGACCTCCGCCTCGGTGAGATCGAGACCGAGCAGCTCCCCGAGGTCGCCCACGTCCCCGGGTGCCGGCTGGATGTTCAGCCCGGTGATGTCGATCGACTCGAGGACGACCCCGCCGACCGTGACCACGGTGCCGACGCCCAGGCGGATCCACTCCTGCTCCACGCCCAGGTCATCCACGCCGGTCAGCAGCACGGGCGCGCCGAGCGCCGCACCGATGGAGGCCGCCCGGGCGCTGGCGTGCACGTCTGCCGCCGGCGCGACCACGGCGACCTGCGCGGACTCGAAGAATGTCTGGCTGGCCATCATGGCCAGTTCACTCGCGTCACCGGACGCGAACAGCGTCGTCGGTTCGGCCGGAGCCTGTGTGACGGCGGCCGGCCGCGGTCCCTCGGACGTCGTCGGATCCGACGGGTCGGGATCGAGGTTCACGTTCCCGTCGCAGCCGGCCAGGACCAGGAGCGCAGCCGCCAGAACGGCGAACAACGCGCGCGAACGATGACGCAAGGGATCTCCCGCCCAGATCTCGACTCACTGACAACCCCGGTAGCCGGGGCAGCACCACTGTACGCAATGGATCTGAGCGTCCGGCGGGACCTCCTGCCAGGGTGCCCGCCTGACCGGGCTACCCGCCGGGCCGCCGGACCGGGCTACCCGCCGGATCCACCGACCCGCCGGGCCTGCCCTGCCCCCAGTCGCAGCCCCGCGTCCATCCGCTCGCCGCCGAGCACCAACGTGGCCACAACGAGCTCCCCACCCAGGCAACGCAACTCGAAGCCGCCGTCGCACTCACGCAGGTCGCCCCAACCCTCGTCGGTCAGTACCGGCCAGCTCCCACCGACCGGCGGCGCGTCCAGCGCGAGCGTGCCGGTGGTCGCGTCCCAGCGGTGCCCGGTGACGGCGTCCAGCACGCTCCACCCGGAGAGCGCACGCACGTAGTGGTCACCGCACTCCACCTGGTTGTACGGGTTCCGGCGACGTCCGTCGTACCGGCCGTGCAGCCCGCGCAGCACGGCGTCCGCCTCAGCGGTCAGGCCCTCCATGATCAGGTGCGCCGCGAGCTGCCCCTCGGAGCCCGTCCACACCTCGTCGCAGTACCTGGTGGGCACCTCGGGTCGCCCACCGCTGGGCCAGGTGCACATCAGGAGTCCGGTCTCGTCGCCGTCGGCGAACACGCGGTACCCGTTGACGAAGTCGGTGAAGCCGGTGCGCAGGTTGTGGCGCACCACCGACCGCAGCGCCGTGCGCACGTGCTCGGCCGGCAGGATGTGCCCGAGGCCGAGCAGGTGCGCCCACCACTGCCCGATCAACTGGTCGCTCAGGCACCCGGACTCCCACTGGAACACCCGCGGGTCGCCGACCTCGAGCACCTGCACGTAGTACTCACCGGTGAACAGCGCCTCGTCGTAGGCGGCGCTGCCCTTCTCGAACCACCCGCGCCACCGCCGCGCCACGTCCTCGCGGCCGACGAGCCGGGCCAGTTCCTCCCCCGCCCGCAACGCCGCGAGCCACAGGGTCCCCATGAACGGGTTGAGCCCGGCGAGGTCGATGTCGTGGGTGGACGGCTGGATCCCGTGCAGCATCCCGGTCCCGCCGGTGTCCCACCTCGCCGCCACGTACTCGACCAGCCGCTCCACGTTCGGCCAGTACCGGTCCAGCCACTCCTGCCCCGCGCCGCCGCGCACCTCCCGGTACGTCTTCAGAACGGTGCCGAGCATCCCGTCCAGCGCGGGCTCCTCCGGCCCTCCGATCAGCCGGTCCCACAGCTGTGGCAGGTACGTCGGCGAGATCACCCGGTGCGGGATGAAACCCTCCGGCGCCTGCATCACGTCGAACTCGCACTCGCGCATGTCCCGTTCGATCTGCGGGAACAGCCGGGCGATCCCCTGGGCGTAGTTGTACACGTGGGTGCAATTCAGCGGGCAGGAGCCGCCGACCGACCCACCCCACATCGTGGTCGAGGCGCCCTGCACCCCCTCGAACCCGAAGAAGTGCCCGTCGGCCGTCCGGAAGAACGTCGGGCTGCGCACGATCGCGGCCTGCGCCGCGAGATGTTCGACGGCGTCGCTCGCCAGTGCGGTCCCGCGCAGCATCGTGGTCCACGCCCGGGAGTCGGCCTCCAGCTCCGCCCAGTCGCTGCGGACCCGGGCGGCGACCGCCTCGGCGTCGGGGTACACGGTCGTGTAGTGGTTGCCCAGCCAGAACCGGGTCGGCCCCCACTCGGGTCGGATCCCGCCGAACTGGATGAAGTTCATGTACCGGTTCGGGAAGTGCCAGGTCAGCGCGAACCGCACGGTGACGCTCTCACCCGGATCGACGGAGAACTGGGCGGCCAGGCCACCGTTCCAGGTGCTGCCCTCGGGGCTCGCACCGGAGGCGGCCCAGGTCCCGCTCGGCTGCGGGTCGGCCATCGTCGTCGGCAGGTGCGCCCAGTCCTGCGCCCCGAACGGGTGCCGTGCGCGCAGGAAGTCCAGGAACTGCCGCGGGTGGGTCCACTGGGGCAGGGCCGAGGTGTACGGGGCGTCCGCGGTGAGCACCATCTGCCCGGCGCCGGGGTCCTCGGGAGCACGCGTGTGGTTCTCCAGGATCAGGTCGGTCCACCCGTCCCGGCGCCGGATCCGGTTGGTGTTGCCCCCGTACCCGGGCGCCCGGACGCCGTCCGGCGCCAGCGTCCCGTCGGAGCCGACGGCGTTCTGCACCGCCCCGCCCAGCCACCCGTGCACCGGCGTGACGTCGGTGTTCGTGATCGTGAAGGTGAACATCGCCGTCGGCAGGCTGCTGCGCTCGAGGTCCAGCGGCACCATCGGGGTGAACGCCTCGAGGCTGATCCGGACCGGCAGTTCCTCGTCGTGATAGTCGACCCGACCGAACGGGTAGGTGCCCGTGAAGGTCGTGCCGTGGACGCCGTCGGCGTCGGCGAGCAGGTCCCGCTGCCACTGCGGCACCTCGTCGTCGCTGACCATCGGGGTCCGCGTGGCGGCCGGGTCCGCCGGCGGCGCCTGGAGCACGCGAACCGCGTCGAACGGCGGCTCCCACTGCGCGATCCGGACGGCGAAGAAGGAGTACGGCAGGTCGCCGCGGTGGTTGCCGATGTTGTGCAGTTGCCACTGCCGCAGGCCACCGTCGGCGCCGATCGCGAGGTTCCCGGTGCCGATGCCGCCGAGCGGCATCGCCACGTGCCGGCCCTGCGTGTGCTCGATGGATCGGGCGACGGCGGAGGTCGCCTCCGTGGTCGGGCGGGTGTCAGTCATCGGTGCCGTTCGTCGTGGGGGTCATTTGATCCCGGAGATCCGGATGCCGCTGATGATGTAGCGCTGGAAGATCAGGAAGAGCACGATCACCGGCGTCGCGGCCAGCGTGGACCCGGCCAGCAGCAGCCCGTACTCGATGCGTCGTTCGGACCGGAACGTGGCCAGGTACTGCTGGATCTGGGTCAGCGCGGAGTCCGGTTCGGTGATCGTCATGATCGGCCACACGTACGCGTTCCAGAATGCCAGGAACGAGGTGATCCCGACCACCACGAACACCGGCTTGGACATCGGCAGGAAGATCGCCGTGAAGATCCGCCACCGGTCCGCGCCGTCGATGAGGGCCGCCTCCTCGATCGAGGTCGGGATGCCCAGGTAGAACTGCCGGATGAAGAAGATGTGCACCGCCGCGGCCGCGCCGGGGACCACCAGCACCGCGAGCGTGTTCAGCAGTCCCATCCGGGTCACGACGATGTAGGAGGTGAGCAGGATCGCCATGCCCGGGATGAACATCGTCATCAGGACGACCACCCAGATGGTCCGCTTGAACGCGAACTCCAGCCGCGCGAACGCGTACGCGGCCATCGAGTTCACGGCGAGGCTCAGGGCCGCGAACAGCAGCGCCCCACCGAAGGACACCCCGACCGCCCGCAGGAACTGCGGGTCGGAGGCGATGTCGACGTAGTTCTGCGGTTGCCAGACGTCCGGGAAGAACTGGAACGGTGAGCTGACCACCTCGTTGCGGGCCTTGAACCCGGAGATCGCCATCCACGCCAGCGGGAACAGTGCGGCGAGGAAGATGGCCGCCGAGTACACGTACCGGAGTACGGCCCAGCCCGGGCCGCCGGCGCGGGCCGACCGTCGGTGCCGGTGCACGGCATCGCGCGCCCCCGCCGACCGGGCGGGGTCGGGTTCGGTGACGATGATCGGTGCGGACGCAGCCATCAGGCATCCACCGCCTTCTCGGAGTTGATCACCCTGAAGATCACCGCGGACAGCCCGCCCAGCACCACGAACAGCAGCAGTGCCGCGGCGATCGAGTAGCCGACGGTGTCGTCGTTGGTGAAGCGTAGGAAGATGTGCAGGTTCGGCAGCAGGGTGGACTGAACCGGGCCGCCGGAGGTCATGATCAGCGGCAGCTCGTACTGCTGGATCGTGGCCACGAAGCAGGTGACGAGCAGGTACAGGCCGATGTTGCGCATCAGCGGGACCGTGATGAACACGGTCCGCTGCCACCAGTTCGCCCCGTCCAGCTCGGCCGACTCGTAGTAGCTCTCCGGGATGTCCAGGAGCCCGGCGAGCATGATCAGGGACGCGAGCCCGAGGCCGAGCCAGATCGCCGGCGCGGTCAGCGCGAGGAGGGCGGTGCTCGCGCTGCCCAGCCACGGCTGGTTCTCGAACCCGACCAGACCGATGAGCCAGTTCAGCAGCCCCTGCCGGTACTCGTAGATGAGCACGAACACGATCGAGGCGATCACCCCCGAGATCACCGTCGGGATGTAGATGCTCACCTTGAGCAAAGTCCCCATCCTCTGCCCCATCGCCTTGACGAGGTTCGCGAACACGAACGCGAGGATCAGGATCGCCGGGACCACGATCACTGAGAACCGCAGGCCCCGGCCGATCGAGGCCCAGAACACCGGGTCGGCGAGCACCAGGCGGAAGTTGCGGAGCCCCACGAACACCGACTCCGTGTAGAAGCTCCAGTTGAAGAAGCTCACGTACCACGCGTAGACGAGCGGCCACAGCACGAAGATCCCGAGCAGGACCAGCGCCGGGGCCAGCATCAGGAACGCGATCCGGTTGTCGCGGTGGGCCGGCTTGGGGCGGCGGCGCGCCCGGCCCTTGGCCGGCGGCGCCTGCGCCTGGATTGTCGTCATCTCATCACCTTCGAAGAGTTCCCCGGTCGGAAGAGTCCAAGGCCGGGTGGGTGCGCCCGGCGGGGCCGCACCCACCCGTCCTGTGTCAGCTCCCCGTACCGGCCAGTTGGGAGTTCGCGATCTCGGTGTTGATCTTGTCGTTCGCCGCGGCCAGCGCCTCGGAGACGGGGGTGCCCTGCATGGCGGCCTCGATGGCCTCCCCCATCGCCAGGCTCACGTTCCACGGGTAGCCCGGCTCCGGCTGCGCGAACGGCACGATCTCCTCCTGGATGACGGCGTTCCACGGGTTCACGGTGTCCACGTCCGGTAGGGCGCTGATCGCCTCGGCCACGGACACCCGCGGCGAGACCTTGGAGAACTGGGTGGCCTCGAAGAACGGGACCACGTTCTCGGTGTCGCCACCGAGCGCCCACTCGATGAAGGTGGCGGCCTCCTCGGCCACCTCGGTGTTGCCGTCGACGGCCCAGGTCCAGCCGCCGAGGGTGGCCGTGGTCTGGCCGCTCTGCCCGTCGAAGGACGGCATCGGGGCGACCGCGACGTTCGGGACCAGGTCGGGGTAGTCGCTGAGCAGCTGGCTGGCCGCCCAGGAGCCGTTCGCCATCATGGCGTACTGCCCGTCACCGAACGTGGACGCGTCCGGGTAGCCGACGCCGTCCGCGGGCGGCAGCGCCCCGCTGGCGAACAGGTCCTGGAACGCCTGCAGCAGCGGTGCGTAGTCCTCGGTGGCCATGCCCTCGGACCAGTCGTCACTGATCGGCAGGTGCCCGGCCACGTTCCACTGGTAGCCCCAGGTGGACCAGGACATGTCCGGCGCGTTCTGGGCCAGCCGCATCCCGAACACCTCGTCGTTCGTGAGCAGTTCCGCGTCGGCGACCAGTTCGTCCCAGGTGGTGGGTGGCCCGTCGATCCCGGCCGCCTCGAACAGGTCGGTGCGGTACCAGAGGATCGCGGACGGCTCCACGAGCATCGGGTACGCGTACTCCTCGCCGTCGACCGTGACCGAGCCGCGCACGTTCTCCTGCAGGTCGTCCCAGGCCTCGGCGCTGATCAGGTCCGAGAGCGGCGTGATCTGACTGGTGAGCGCTGCGTTGCGGACCCCGCCGTAGTTCATGGTGCGGATGTCCGGGGCGTTCCCGGCGGCCTGCGCGGCCGTCATCCGTTGCTCCCAGGCGTCGCCGGGCACCGCGGTGAGGGTCACGTGCACCTCGTCCTGGGACTCGTTGTAGGAGTCCACGACGGACTCGTACCACTCGTTCTCCTCGTCGGTGAACGACTGCTGCCAGAACGTCACCTCGGTGACCCCCTCGGGAACCTCCTCGCCACTCGCGGAACCTTCGGGGCCGCCGTCGGGCGTTCCGCTGCAGGCCGCAAGCACCAGAGCGGTGGCGGCCACGACACCGAGGCCGCCGGTCAATCTGCGTGTCGAACGCATCTCATCCTCCTTGATGATCGGCTCCGGTGGAGCCTCGGTTGGTTTCACGCGGGCGCCGGCACGAGGTCGGCGCTGTACCAGAACACGTTGTAGGGACCCCAGATCGAGAGCGTGAAGTAGATCGTGAGGCCGTCATCGCTGACGTAGCGGGGATTCAGGTACGGGCTGTACAGCCCGGGCGTCTGCGCCTGGGTGGTCAGCACGTGCGGCTCGCTCCACGGACCCCAGGGGGTGATGCCCTCGGCGAGCACCGCGTCCCCGTCCGTGGAGTAAGTCATCAGCCAGCGTTCCAGGGTGGGGCTGTAGACGACGGAGAGTTCGCCGATGGTGCCGTCCAGGATGGTCTGCGCGTCTGCCATCGACTCCGACCAGATCGGGTCCCCGTCGTCGTCGGTCCCGGCGAAGTACCGGTACGCGCCCAGGTCCTCGACGGCTTCGGTACTGGCCGGGACCTTCATCAGCTGCACCCCGCCGAACCGACCGGACGGGATGGACCAGAAGTACAGGAAGTCCTCCCCGTCCTCGGTCACCTCGGCCACCGAGACCTGGACGAAGTTCGAGTCGCCGGGCCACTGCGGGGCGGGCAGGGTCTCCCAGGTGGCGCCGTCGTCCGTGCTGCGGGCCAGGCCCGCGTGGTTGGCGTCCCACTGGCCCGGGTCGCCCCAGTGCAGCACGGACATGTACTGCAGGTAGAGCGTCTCCCCGACGGCGAAGCCGTGGGTGGGGATCTTCGTCACCTCTCCCCCGGCGTCGTTGCCGTCGTGCTCGCCGGGCACCACCTCGAGGGCGAGCCCGATGTCGTCGAGCAGCCAGCCGTCGAAGGTGAGGCCGTCGGCCGGGTCGTCGTCGGTGGTGTAGGCCACCGCGTTCGAGCGCCAGTTGCCACCCTGCCCGCCGACGGCGTCGGGGTCTCGGGTGCCGAACGTGTCCCCGAACACGAGGTAGGTCACCTCGCCGACGTTGAACATCGAGCCGAGGTCGGTGCCTGCCACGGCCACCGCGGCGGTGTCGTTGAGGGTGCTGTCCGGGCCGGTGAGCTGAGCGATCCGGGTGACGTTCGCGACGCCGTCGAGCACGAACGGGCGGTCGGGGTCGGTGTTCACGTCGGGTCCTCCTCCGGTCGAGCCGCACGCGACAAGTGCGGCGGCGGCCGCCGCCGAGATCGTCGCCATGGCCGCCCGCCTCATCCCAGCCTCGGCAGCCGCTGGCCCACCGGTGCCAGCGTGAGGTGTTCGGCCGGGGTCTCCTGGTACCAGTAGGCGGTGGAGGAGAGGTCGTCGCTGCGGCGGTTCGCATGCCCGTGCTCGATGGTGACCCGGATCGACGTGGTGAACGGCACCGGGTCCTCGATGTGGAACCGGTACGTCGAGACCTGCCCGGACCAGTTCTCACCGCCCGGCAGCGTGATGCCGTGGTACGGCGCGCTGTAGCTCTCCGACGGGCACCAGGCCGTGTTGAAGTAGTCCTCGGTGCCGGTGCCGTGCAGGCTCGGTGGCCACGCCTCGCCGTCGACGAAGATCATGTCGTCGCCCTCGCCGTACCAGTTCCACTCGGCGGTGTGGCGCAGGTTCGTCACGTTCAGGACGCAGCCGACGTAGTGCCCGCGGCCGGTGGTCTCCAGGATCGTGTAGTTGCCGTCCCCGGTGAGGTTCGGGCCCTCGAAGAGCAGCTGGGAGTTCGTCAGGCCCGCCGCGGTGGTCTCGTCCAGGCCGGCCGTCGGGTTCTCCCGGTTCCAGGACGCGTGGAACCGCCCGAGGCCGTCCTCGAGGACGTCGAAGGCGTCGTAGTCGATGTAGTAGTAGAACCAGAGCACCTCCTCCGCGCACTCGCTGATGATCTCGAACCGGGCCCGGGTCGCGAAGGGCATATGGAAGAACGAGTTCAGCGCCTTGCCGTCCTGCGGGCTCATCTGCAGCGGCGCCGACGCGTAGTTCACGGTGCGCCCGTGGCCCACCCCGAAGAAGTCCCCGAGCGGCACCAGCACCGAGGGGTGCGGCGAGTCGTCCCAGTAGACCGCCAGCACCAGCTTGCGCAGGAAGTCCCGATCGGCGCTGTCCGGGCTCGGCGCGTCCCGAGGGGCCACGGTCATCCAGATGTGGTTGATCGAACCGGCGCCGCGCAGGTCGGCGAGCTCGACGGTCTCGCCGGGGTGCAGCGTGAGCCGGTCCTCGTTGCCCCCGGACCGGTCCCAGCTGGACGCGCGCAGGCGCCGGTGCGTGCGCAGCCGCGGCAGGTCGCGCAGGCTGCTGCCGTACGGGCCGTAGCCCCCAAGGGCGGTTGCCATCTCGATCGTCTCCATCTCCTCCGCGGTCATGTCTGCCTCGCTCAGGTCCCGGCAGGCGCGCCGGCGAGTTCGAGCACCTCGGCACGGGTCGGCGCGGACGGCGCGCCGCCACGCCGGGTCACGGCGACGGCGGCCGCGGCGTTCGCGAACGCCACCGCCTCGGTGAGGGCGTCGCCGGCGGCCAGGCGGGCGCCGAGGCTGCCGCAGAAGGCGTCCCCGGCGCCGATCGTGTCCACCACCTCCACCCGGTGCCCGGGCACGTGCACCTCCGGGCGGCCCGGCTCGAGCACGAGCGCGCCGTCCGGTCCGAGGGTGACGATCAGGGCGTGGGTCCGGCCCGCCACGGCCCGGCGCGCCACGTCGAGGACCGGTTCGCCGGCGTCGGCGCCGGCGAGCTGGCGTAGTTCGCCCTCGTTGGGGATGAGCACGTCGACAGCGTCCCCGAGCTCCGTGGGGACGGTCGCCGCGGGCGCGGGGTTGAGCAGGACGCGCACGCCGGCGGCCCGGGCGATCCGGGCGGCGTGCACGGTCGCGTCCATCGGCAGCTCGAGCTGGAGGAGCAGCACCGCCGCGGACTCGATCCGGTCGCGGGCCGCCTCGACGTCGGCCACCGTGACGGCCAGGTTCGCCCGTGGGATCACGATGATCGAGTTCTGGCCGGCCTGGTCCAGCACCGGCAGACCCACCCCGGTGCCGTGCTCGGGATCGGTGCGCACGTCCGCGGCACCGATCCCCTCGCCCGCCAGGAACTCCCGGAACTCCGCGGCGAAGAGGTCGTCGCCGAGGCGGCCGATCACGGTGGTGGCGGCCCCGGCCCGCGCCGCGGCGACGGCCTGGTTGAAACCCTTGCCACCCACGAAGGTCGCGAAGTGGGATCCGATCAGGGTCTCGCCCGGGCCGGGCCGTCGGGGGGCAGTGGCGACCAGGTCGTACATGAAGGAGGCCAGCACGCAGACACCGCCGCGGCCCGTGAGTTGGGCGGCGTTCATGGGGTCACCTGCCGCGGCGTCGAGGACACCTGCCGCGGAGCGGTCCCGAGCAGCTGGTGGCCGAGCGTCCCACCCGGGTGGCGTTCGGCGAACTGTGCCGGGGTGAAGCCGGAGAGCGTCATCAGTGCGATCGCGAGGGCGTCCCCCACCGCGAGGGTCGACGCCGTCGAGGCCGTCGGGGCGAGCCCGAGGGGATCGGCCTCTCCGTCAACGGAGATGTCCAGCACCACACGGGCGAAGAAGGCCAGCGGCGAGTCCGGGTTGCGGGTCATCGCGATGATCGGCACACCCCACCCGGTGAGCATGTGCGCGAACTGACACACCTCCGCGGTCTCGCCGGAGTTCGAGATCAGGATCGCGACGTCCGCCGGCGTGGCCGCGCCGGAGTCGCCGTGCAGGGCCTCACCGGCGTGCACGAACTGGGCCGGTGTGCCGGTGCTGGTCAGGGTGGCCGCGATCTTCTGAGCGATGTGGCCGGACTTGCCGAGCCCGGAGACCAGGACGCGGCCGCTGGAGCCATGGATCAGGGTGATCGCCTCCGCCAGGGCGGGCTGGACCCGGTCCGCCGTGCGGGCGATCGAGCGGGCCTCGACGAGCATGGCGGCATGGGCGGCGGAGATCGCGTCCGCAAGGGTGGCCACGGTGCCCCTCTCAGTGCGTCGGTGCATGAGCGTTGCGTGCTGGTAATCGATTACTAGAAATCGATTACTTGAGAGTAGGTGCGGTACGCCCGGATGTCAACGGGCCACGGCCGACGGGTTGCGATGGCCAACCTGACCAGCCCGGTCACCTCCCCCGCCACCTTCACGCGCCGCCCGCCGCCGTCACGCCCCGCCCGCCGCCACGCGCCACCCAGCCGCCGCCACGCGCCGCCCGCCGCCACGCGCCACGCGCCACCCAACCGCCGTCCCGCGCCGCTCGCCCACCGTCACGCCCCGGCGAACGCGAGGTTGTTGGCTTCCGCGGGCGATCAGGAGCCAACGATGTCGCGTTCGACGGGCCGCCAGGCCGGGCTGGGCTGGGCCGTGACCCTGCCGGGGCTGGCCCGGGCCGGCCGGTCAGAGGATCTCGAGCCGATCGACGTCCGGGGCCGGCGGCCGGGTGGTGACCGGCGCGTCCAGGTAGAAGAACGCGGTGGAGGCGATGTCGTCGTGCAGCGGGAGGTAGCGGCCGCCGCTGCGCCAGCCGAGGGCCTGGAGGTCCACGGAGAGGTCGGTATCGAAATGGATCGGGTCCGGCACGTGCCAGCGGTACATGCCGAAGCGCTGCTGGGAGGCGTACAGCCCGTCCGGACGCAGCACCTGGTGCAGGCCCAGGTACGGCGTCGTGAACTCCGTGTAGCCCTGGCCGGGCACGTCGAAGTTCCACGCACCCCCGAAGTAGTCCTCGGTGCCGGTGCCACAGATGGTCGGGTACGGCTCGGCCGCCGAGGCGTCACCGTCCAGGTAGAACTTGATCTCCCCCTCGCCCCACCAGCCGGTGGAGTTCACACCCCAGGCGACGTAGGTGCCGACGTACTGTCCGCGGCCACGGACGCCGTCGAGCAGCACGTGTGTGGTCGCGTCCGGCAGCGGGTTGCTGCGTCGCCACTGCGCGTGCAGCCGGCCGGTGCGGGCCACGTCCCCGCCCTCCTCGTAGGTGACCTGGAAGTACACGACCACGGGCTCGGCACCGAGATTCTCGATGGTCAGGTGGGCGCCGTCGGAGAACGGCATCGGCCAGTAGGAGTTGAAGCCGCCGTGGGGGTTCACGGCGACCATCGCCGAGCTGAGCTGGGCGAAGGCACCCCAGCCCTGACCGAAGAAGTCCCCGACCGGTACCTCGATCGCCGGCTCGCTCGCGGAGTCCCAGTACGCCCGCAGCAACAGCCGGCGCCAGTTGTCGGTGTGCGTGGTCAGCCAGATGTGGGTGATCCGCCCGGCACCGGGGATCCGGGCCAGGTCGTAGGTCTGCCCGGGCTCGATGCGCACGCTCGGGGAGACCTTCCAGCCGACGCCCAGGTCCCGGGCGGCCTCGGCGCCGGTGCCCGTGGTGGCCCGCCCTCCCCCGCCCTTGGCGCCGTCGGGGTTCTCCGGGCTGATCGAGCGGGTCCGTACGTCTCGGAGCGCGGCGAGGTCATTGGTGAACATGGGGTCTCAATCTGTGTCGGCAGCGGTGGGGCGGGTCAGACGGTGGCGGTGGTGCCGCGGATCAGCAGGCGCGGGGGCAGGAGCAGATGGATCGGTTCGATCTCCGGGTCCTCGGCCCGCGCCACGAGGCGCTCGGCGGCCCGGGTGCCCATCTCGTCGACGGGCTGCGCCACGAGCGTCACGGCCGGACTGACCATCTGGGTCCACCGGTCGTCGTCGACACCCACGAGGGAGATCTCGTCCGGCATCCGCAGCCCGCTGGCCTGCACGCCGCGGTAGGCCCCGGTGGTCAGCGGACCGTTCATCGCGAAGATCGCATCGGGGTGGTTCCGCCGGCTGGCGAGCGCCGCCCGCACGGCGGTCTCGGCGTCGTCGATCTTGAGGTCGGTCCGCACCATCCTGGCCGGGTCGAGGCTCAGCCCGGCGTCGGTGAGCGCCATCCGGACGCCCTGGAGCCGGTCCTCGGTGGTGCTCACCCCGGACGGCCCGGCCAGGCACATGATGTCGCGGTGGCCGAGCATGAGCAGGTGCTCGGTGGCTAGCCGTCCGGCCTCGACGTTGTCCAGCAGGATCGTGTCCCCGGTGAAGTCGTGGACCCGCCGGTCGACGACCACGGTGGGCACCTGCGCGGTCAGCAACGCGCTCAGGTCGGACTCCGCCTCCGAGGTCACCGAGACCACCACGCCCGCCATCCGCTGGGCCACGGCCGTGGACAGGTAGGAGCGTTCACGGTCGAGCTGCTCGTCGGTGTTGCAGAGCATCACCGAGATGCCGGAGCGGACCGCGACGTGCTCGACCGCCGTCACCAGGGACGTGAAGAACGGGTTCTGCACGTCGGAGACGATCGCGGCCCAGACGTCCGCGCGCTGGCGCCGTAGCGCCCGGCCGTTCGGGTTCGGCACGTACCGGGTGACCTCGGCGGCCCGGCGGACCCGGACGGCGAGCTCCGGGTCGACGGTGCCGAGCCCGTTCAGCACCCGGGACACGGTCGCCGTCGAGACCCCGGCCTCCCGGGCGACGTCCGTGATCCGTGCCGCTCGCTGCTGCCCACTCACGGTGCCATCCTCCCGCCGTCGCCGGTTCCGGGCCATGCGCCGAACACGGCGAGTTCGGACACCGACGTGTACCCGGCCCAGCCCCCGGCGCGACCGACCAGCCGGACCCCGGTGCCGACCTGTGGCTCCACCGTGAAGGTGTAGGTCCGGGTCCCCGTGGCGGTCCAGTCCGCCGGGTAGGGCGGATCCACGGTGGCCGGCACGACGGTCCAGTCCGCGCCGCGGCGGACCTGTACCTGCGGTGGCGCGTCGAACCATCCGGACCCGTAATCGTGCGGACCGGAGGTGAACTCCAGTCGTTCGAAGCGGACCGGACCGGGCCACGTGTAGCCCCAGTACTCGGTGTCCTTGACCAGCCCGTTCCAGGAGTCCTCGGCCCGGTCGGTACGGCCGTCGTTGAGGACCTCGATACGCCCGCTCCGGCATGCGGTGGCGATCGCACGGGTCCCGGGCGCGGTGGCCAGGTTGCCGTCGGCAGGCTCCGCGACCGGTGCCGGTCCGGCGGTGCCCGGCTCAGGCATCGGGTCCAGGCGCAGCGGCCGCAGCGAGAAGTGGTAGCTCGAGCCGCCGTAGGTCGAGGCGCCCACGAACCAGTTGGACTGGACCCACGCGTCCCGGCCGTCCGCGCTCAGGAACTTGCTCGGGATGGTTGTGGCGTAGCCGCCGTGCCGGGGTTCGGCGGAGCGCGGGCCGGCCCACGGGAATGGGCCGAAGTCGTGGCTCAGGAACGGCCGCCACGGTCCCCACGGTGCGGGCGCCTCGTAGAACTCGAACGTGTACTCGGTCCAGGACGTGTACAGGTACCGGGCCAGTCCCGGGTTGTAGACGATCCCGCCCTGGGCGAGCACCGACCCGGGCACCGGGGGCGGCGCCATCGGGACCGGCGCCGCGGTGCCGACCCGACGGGTGTCGGTGAGGACGGCCACGCGATCGGTGAGACGAGGAGACCAGGAGGGGACGCCGTCGGGCGTGAGTCCGCTGAAGAACGCCCAGGCGGCGCGGTCCAGGACCGAGGCCGCCGGGACGCGAGCCAGGTACAGGTCCTGCGGGTCCGGTACGACGCCCGAGTACGAGGTGCGCCAGTTGTGGTCGAGGCCGTACGCGTACACGTAGCCGGCCGGGTCCGCCTCGCCCGGCCCGACGGCGTCGCGCAGCACGGCGGCGCCCGTGTTGCTCTGCCCGAAATCGAGGAACATCACCGTGGTGAACTCGTCGGTGAACATGGCGCGCTCGGGCGCGGTCCAGGTGCGACCGTAGTCGCGGGAGCGGACGATGCCGGCCGCGGGCGCCGTGTTGAACGTGTCCGGCGAGGGGCCGCAGCGCAGGTCCTGCACGGCCAGGTACAGCTCGTCGTGCCCGTCACCGTCGCCGTCGACGGCCACCATGCCGGTCGGCTTGCTGTTGAACCGGGCCGGGTCGGTCCAGACCGGCGCGACGTCCCGCCCGGACGCCAGCCGCTGCCCGCTCAGGCCGGAGGCCGGGTCGCCGTCGATGCGGTTGATGACGATGTCCGACCACGGCCCGTCGGAGAATCCGAGGCCGTCCCCGCACGCGGCATACAGGCCACCGTCGTCGGCCCACGCGCTCGGCCAGAGGTCTCCGTCGCTCGGTGAGGAGACGGTGGCCGCGTAGGAGAGGGCGGCGACCGCGAAGAAGTCCGACGGCGGGGGCGCAGTACCGGGACGTTCGGCACCGCCGCGGGTGGTTCCGTGGGCGTCGTCGCCCGTGCGGGCGGCGCGGTCGGGCGGCACGCCACGGTCCGCGCGGGGGGCCACCCCGGGTATGCCGGTGAACTCCTCAGCCTGAGTCACGCCGCCTCCAGTGCCGGTAATCGATTACGCGTAATCTACCCACACCTGGCAACCCCGGGCTCACCCGCCGCCTACTCCGCGAGTGCGAGCACGCCGTCGGCGAGGACCAGGCCGCGCTCGACGAAGGTCGCCGTGACGGCTCGCGCCACGGTGGCGAGGTCGGAGACCCCGGTCTCGGCGGCCACCGACGAGGTCACGGCGGGGTCGACATCCTGGCCGAGGGCGGCCGCGCACGCGGCCGTGACCTCGGCGAGTGGCGCGGTGTCGCCGACCTGGATCACCGAGCTGACCTGCCAGGCACTGCGGGAGACGCGCTGCGCGGTGCCGCTGATCTTGACCGCCCCGCGGGCGTTCACGCTGAACTCACCCGGACAGTACTCGGCGGGCACCGGTCCCACCCGGGCGTCGATGCCGAGCCCGGCGAACACCGCGACCAGCGCGTCGGCATGGGCGACGAAGCGGTCCCGGGTCTCGATCCGCGCCTGGGTGTCGGCGCCGTACTGCTCCACCACGAGACTGCCCGGATGCAGCGGCGCGAAGGCCCCGCCGACCGGTCTCAGGACAGGCCGGAAGCCGGCCGCGCGGGCGAGCTCGACGGCGGCCGGGTACCCGGGATGCAGTGCGTCGCGTCGGCTGAACGCGACCATCCGGCCGAGCCGGCGCAGCTGCAACAGACGCACCGGGCTGCCCGCCTCGTGCAGGAGGTGCAGGAAGCCGGGCACGTGCGCGAACGGGTCGCCGGAGTCGACGGTCCCGGCGAGTCGGTCGCGCCAGCGCGGCAGTGGCGCGTCGGCCCACTCCATCGGCGACGCGCCGGCCGGCATCACCGCGGGGGTTCGGTGCCCGACCCGGCCGGACCGGGCCCGGCGTCGGTCGCCCCATCGGAGCGGCCGGTCGTCCCGCCCTCGCGAGGGGTGTCCGACTCGAGCCCGTCGAGCTCGTCGAGCGACACCGGCCACTCGAGGGAACGAGCCCGGGAGGCACTGCGCGGGGTGTCCCGCACCTCCGTCGGGTCCGCGTCCGCCGTCGGGTCCGCGTCCGCCGGCGGGTCCGCGTCCGCCGGCGGGTCCGCGTCCGCCGGCGCGGCGGCACCGCCGGCGAGCGGTGGCGCGGGCGGGGTGGCGGCGCCCCGGTCCGACTGCGGCGCAGGGGCGGTCGCGGCCTGTTCCGACGGCGGCGCGGATCCGGCAGAGCCGTCATCGAAGGACGGCGAGGTGGTGGCATCGAGCCGGCCCGCGGTACCGGCGCCGAGCGTGCCGGCTCCGGCCGCGTCTCGTTCGGCCTCCGCGTCGGCTCCCGGCTTCTTGTTCCGGGAGCCCTTGCGCCTCCGTGCGGCCCGCTCGTTCGCATCGGCGTCCTCGCCCGGCGCCGTCTTCGAGATCTGCCCGGAGGCGACCTTGCCGCGCAGTTCCTCGAGCTCACGCTTGCGGCGCCGAGAGCTCCAGACCAGGTACCAGATCGCCACCGCGAGCAGCACGGCGACGATCACGCCTATCAGGCTCGCCAACCGGAACGACGGCGCCCGGATGAGCATGTCGGTGCGGGCCACCTCGGTGCTCTCCAGCCCACCGACGGCCACCGCGAGGGTGAGCACGTTCGGCGCCAGGAGCAGGACCGCGATCGCACCGATGATCAGCCGTGTCCGGACCGTGTACCTGGCCCGGATGGCCCACACGCCGAGCGCGATCGGGATGGCCGTGAACACGAAACCGATGGGCAGGCCGACGAGGATCCCGGCGCTGCTCACGCCGTCGACCTGATCGCCGATGAGCCGCGCCCACCAACCGGGCAGCACGGCGCTGCCGATCAGGTACAGCACCACCAGCACGGCCACGGCCGCGAGCACGATCGTCGGCCACCGCAACCACGCCGGCAGGGCGGCCTTCGTTCCGATCGTGACGTCGCGGCCGGGCTTCGCGGCCCGTCCCCCGTCCCCACCCTCGTTCTCGGGTGGGTTCGCGTCCCGGGCTGTTCGTGGGCTCATGCGGCCATCTTGTCAGGCCCGGCCGGCGCCGCATCCGCGGCACTCCGGGCTGCGACCTCAGACCAGCGAGTCCTCCCACGCGTGGTGCAGCGCAGCGAACCGGCCGTCCCCGGCGATCAGCTCCTCCGGGGTGCCGTCCTCGACGACGCGGCCCTGGCTCATCACGAGCACCCGGTCGGCGATCGCGACCGTGGACAGCCGGTGCGCGATGATCAGCGCGGTCCGGTCGGCGAGCAGCGTCTGCAGGCCGCGCTGGACCAGCCGCTCCCCGGGGATGTCCAGGGAGCTGGTCGCCTCGTCGAGGATGAGCACCGCCGGATCGGCCAGGAACGCCCGGGCGAACGAGATCAGCTGCCGCTGGCCGGCGGAGACCCGGCCACCGCGCTTGTTCACGTCCGTGTCGTAGCCGTCCGGCAGCGCCAGGATGAACTCGTGCGCCCCGACCGCGCGGGCGGCGGCCTCGACCTCCTCGTCGGACGCCTCCGGCTTGGCCAGGGCGATGTTGTCACGCACCGTCCCGGAGAACAGGTAGGCCTCCTGCGTGACCATCACGATGGCGCGACGCAGGTCCTTCGAGGAGAGGTCCCGCAGGTCGACGCCGTCGAGCGTCAGCGAGCCACCTGTCACGTCGTAGAACCTGGCCACGAGCTTGGCCACGGTCGACTTGCCGGCACCGGTCTGCCCGACGAGTGCGATGGTCTGCCCGGCCGGGATGTCCAGGTCCAGGTCCGGCAGCACCACCTTGCCCGCGCCGTAGCCGAAGGTCACGTCGGTGAACTTCAGGGCGCCCCGGGCGTGCGGCAGCGGCACGGGTTCGGCGGCCTGACGGACCGTCGGGACCTCTTCGAGCAGCCCGGAGATCTTCTCGAGCGCCGCCGACGCGGACTGGAACGAGTTGTAGAACATTGCCATCTGCTGGACCGGCTGGAAGAACCGCTTCGTGTACAGCAGGGTCGCGATGAGCACACCCACCTCGAGCGAACCGTCGAGCACCCGGAACCCGCCGATCGCGAGCGCCACGGCCACCGTGACGTTCCCGGTGAGTTGCAGTGCCGGGTCGTAGATGCCGTTCAGGCCCATGGTCCGGGCGGTGTTGGCGCGGTAGTCCTCGGTGAGGTCGCCGTAACGCTGGTTGTTGGCGTCCTCGCGGCGGAACGCCTGCACCGCTCGGATCCCCGTCATGTTCTCGACGAAGTTCACGATCAGGCGCGCGGAGGCCACCCGGGAGATCCGGTAGAGCACCTGGGAGCGCTTCTGGAACCACCGGGTGATCAGCCACACCGGGATCGCCGCGACGAGGAGCACCAGGCCTGCCTGGACGTCCAGCAGGAACAGCGAGACGGCGGTGAACACCATGTACAGGAAGCCGGACGCGAGGGACGTCACGCCCGAGTCGAGGAGCTCGCGCAGCGCCTCCAGGTCCGAGGTCTGCCGCGAGATGATCCGGCCAGAGGTGTACGACTCGTGGAACTCCAGGCTGAGTCGCTGCGTCTGCCCGAACACCCGCTGGCGCAGGTCCAGCAGCACGGTCTGACTGACCCGCGCGGCGAGTCGGATGAACGCGGCCGTGGTGGCACCGGCGACGATCGCGGCGAGCACGTACCCGCCGCTGATCCAGATGGCCGGGCCCCAGTTGCCCGCTTGCGCCTGCGGCAGCGCGGTGTCGACGGCAAGCGCGATCAGCGCCGGCCCGGCCACCCGGGTGGCCTGCGCGACCACCACGAGGGCCACCGTGACGATGAAGACGCCCCGCAGCGGAGCGAGCGTCGAGGCGAGCAACCGCAGCGACCGCCGTCGGACGATCTTGCTGTGCTCGCGGTCGAGCACGCTGTTCTCCTCGTCCGCCACCCCGATGGGCACGGACGTGGGCGCCGGGGTTCCCCTCATGAGCGCACCTTCCCCACGAGCTCGCTCTCCTCTTCCTCGATCAGGCTCGAGATCACGAACCGGTAGTGGTCATGGCTGACCAGCAGTTCGGAGTGGGTGCCCACCCCGGTCACCCTGCCGTCCTGGAGCACGGCGACCCGGTCGGCGAGCGCCACCGTCGAGGGACGGTGGGCCACGATCAGGGTGGTGGTGCGCTCGAGCTCGGCGCGCAGCTGCGCGGTGACCGCCTCCTCGGTGGTCACGTCGAGCGCGGACAACGGGTCGTCCAGGACGAGCACGTACGGGCGGGCGGCGACGGCCCGGGCGAGCGCGAGGCGCTGCCGCTGACCGCCGGACAGGCTCATCCCCTCCTCGCCGATCAGGGTCTCCACGCCGTCGGGAAGGTCGTGGACGAACTGGGCCTGCGCGACCGTGATGGCTCGGTCCAGATCCGCCTCGTCGTCCTGGCCGGGTGGTGCCCCGAACAGCACGTTCTCGCGCACGGACGCCGAGAACAGGGTGGCGTCCTCGAACGCGATCGAGACGAGCGTGCGTAGGTCCCGGCGGGTCATATCGCGCACGTCCACGCCGTCGATCCGCAGCGAACCCGCGGTGACGTCGAACAGGCGCGGCACCAGCGCGGCCATGGTGGTCTTGCCGGATCCGGTCAGGCCGACCAGGGCCATCGTCTCGCCGGCGCGGACGTGCAGGTCCACCCCGGAAAGAACCTCCTCGCGCGGCGCCTCGCTCGGTATCGAGGTCTCGGCCGGGATGAGGTCGATCGGCGGGGCATCCGCGTAGTGGAAGTGCACGCCGTCGAAGCTCACCTCGCCGCGCGGCGCCGTCACCCGGACCGGCTCGTCCGGGTCGGTGACGGCGTTCTCGCTGTCGAGCACCTCGAAGTACCGGTCCACCGCGGTCTTCGCGTACAGGGACATGGACACGAGCTCGCCGAGTCGCTCAACCGGCCCGTTGACGACCCCGGCGGTGGCGAAGAACGCCACCAGGGCGCCGACGGTCATCTGCCCGTCGACGACGAGCCAGATCCCGAGGAACACGCACAGTCCGAGCACGACCTCCGAGATCGTCATGATCGCGAACGAGAACGCGGACAGGGCGCGGGCCTTGCGCAGTTCCGTGCCGCGCAGCTCGTCGGCCTGGGTGGAGAAGTTCTTGTAGGCCTCGCGGCCCCGGCCGTACGCCTTGAGCACCCGGATGCCGTGCACGGACTCCTCGACGGTGGTCGCGAGGTCGCCGGCCTGGTCCTGGCTCTGCCGGGAGATGCGGCGGAACCGGCGCGAGAATCGGTAGGAGAAGATCACGACGGGCAGGGCGCCGATCAGATACGCGATCCCGAGCGGGCCGGACATCCGGATCATCAGCACGATCCCGACGATGATCGTGGTGGAGTTCACCACGAGCATCACGATCCCGAACGAGAGCCAGCGGCGCAGGCTGGACAGGTCGCTCATGGACCGGGACAGCAGCTGTCCGCCCGGCCACTGGTCGTGGAAGGAGACCGGCAGGTCCTGCAGGTGCCGGAACAGCGACATCCGCAGGCCCGCCTCCACGCGGGTGCCCGGGATCAGGATGAATGCCCGCCGGGCGGCGATCAGGCCGGCCTCGAGGATCCCGAGACCGAGGACGAGCATCACGGCGAACCAGACCCCGGAGGTGTCACCGTCCTCGACGGACCCGAGCAGCGGACCGTTGACGGCGAACTCGAGGACCTGCGGGATCGCCAGCGCGCAGAGGCTGGCCCCGAGGGCACAGACCATCCCGGCGATGAGGCGAGGTAGGGCCGGCTTGACGAACGGATAGAGCCGGGCGAGGGTGGCGACGATCGGCGTGTCCGCCGAGGAGGTCGCTGGGCGGGACTTCACGAGTGCGTCTGGGGGGTTCGAACCTTCAGTGACGGCATGGCAGAGCTCTGACCTCCGAGGGTGCAGGTCGTTGGTGACTTCCGCATCGGTTGTCCGACGGACGCAGTCGGCGCGAGATACGGCGGTTACCTCAACACTACTCTCATCGTCGCCACAGATCCACGCTGATTTCGATACGTGGGACGACGACGGCGGAGCTCACCCCCGTGGTCCACGCACCCGGATCGTTGGCGTGCCTGGGCTCCCCCGGCCGGTGCCGGGGTCTGGGTCAGGCGGTCTTCTTGGTCCGCCGCCGGGTGGGTCGCTTGGCGGTTTCGGAGTCCTCGTCGGAGTCGTCCTCGGCGTCGTCCGTCCCGGTCTTGGCCTTCGTGGAACTCGATTTCGTGGAACTCGACTTCGAGCCGGCGGACTTCGTGCCGGACTTCGCGCGGGTCGACGTCGTCTTCGACTTTGCCTCGCCGTCGTCGTCGGAATCGTCGCTCGATCCGGCCGCACCGGTGCTCGCCGTGTCACGCTTCGCCCGGGATGCCTCGACGCTGCGGCGCAGGGCCTCCATCAGGTCGAGCACCTCGCCGCCCTCCTCCGCCTCCTCGGGCGCCTCGTTCTCGAACGCCTCGCCCTTCTCGAGCTTGGCCTCGATCAGGCGCTTCATCTGCGCCTGGTAGTCGTCCGTGAACTCCCCCGGCGCGAAATCGGACTCGTAGCTGCTCACCAGCGCGGCGGACATCTGGAGTTCCTTCGCCGAGACCTTCACGTCGTCGGCCAGGCTCGGGAAGTCCGCCTCGCGCACCTCGTCGGACCAGAGCAGCGTCTGCAGCAGCAGCACGTCACCGCGCACCCTCAGCGCCGCGAGCCGGGTCTTCTGCCGGAGCGTGAAGGACACGATCGCGGTGCGTTCGGACTCCTCCAGGGTGCGGCGCAGCAGCACATAGGACTTCGTCGAGGCGGACGTCGGGGCGAGGTAGTAGGAGGAGTCGAGCATGATCGGCTCCACCTGCTCGCTCGGTACGAACTCGAGCACGTCGATCTCCCGGCTGCGCTCGGCCGGCAGGGTCTGCAGGTCCTCGTCGGTCAGGACCACCGTCTGCTCACCGTCGGAGTAGGCCTTGTCGATGTGCTCGTACGGCACCACCTCGCCACACACCTCGCACTTGCGCTGGTACCGGATCCGGCCGCCATCGGCGTCGTGGACCTGGTGCAGCTTCACGTCGTGGCTCTCCGTGGCCGAGTAGACCGAGACCGGCACGTTCACGAGCCCGAACGTGATGGCGCCCTTCCAGATCGACCGCATCGGCCCTGCCTCTCCTCGACACCTGCAACTGTGGGGTTCCCAGTACACACGTCCTGTGGACCGAGCGCCAGAGTACGCGGCGTCCAGGCGCGCCGTCAGCCGGCCCGTTCGTCCAGCCGTCGGAGCTCCACCTGCGGCCGCGCCCCTGCCTCACCGTAGAAGCGGCCCTCGCGTGCCTTGACCGCGGCGACGAGCACGAAGCTCAACGAGACCAGCAGAGCCCACGAGCCCCATTTGCCGGCGTGCACCATCCGCCAGATCTCCGCCTGATCGGGGTACTGCCAGGCGCCGAGGAACGTCGCGGCGTTCTCGGCGACCCACAGGAAGAAGCCGATCAGCACGAACGAGACGGTCAGCGGCATCGCGTACCGGCGGGTGCCGACCGTGTAGAACACCCGGCTGCGCCACAGCGCCACCACGAAGCCGGCAGCGATCAGCCACCGCACGTCGGGGAGCACGTGGTGGGTGTAGAAGTTCGCGTACGCGGCCGCGGCCAGGAGCACGGCCGGCACCCAGCGGAAGTCCGTCACGCGCAGGTCGAACCGGCGGAACGCCTGGCACAGGTAGGACCCGACCGCCGCGTACATGAAGCCGGAGTACAGCGGGACGCCACCGATCATCGCCCACGCCTGCTCCGGGTAGGACCACGATCCGGCGTTCACCTTGTACAGCTCGAGCGCGAGGCCGATCAGGTGGAACGCCCCGATAACGGCCACCTCACGCCCGGTCTCGAGGCGCAGGAGGTAGAACACGAGCGTGATGGCGAGGCCGTACAGCAGCAGCGCGTCGTACCGGGCGATCGGCAGCGGCACCACGGAACTCACTGCGAGCCCGGCGAAGATCGCCGCGGCGAACAGACAGCACTGCACCTGGAGCCAGCCGAACCGCAGCAACTGCCCGACGGCGGCTGCCGCCCTTCTCGAGGGAGCCGCTACCAGGGCGAGCGTTCCGTGGGTCACGGGCACGAGCGTGCCAGCGGCGCCCGCCGAGCCGCGCGCCCACGGCGCGCGATCCGCAACACTCGCCCAGCACGCCCACGCAACCTCCCCGGTCCGTCCACGACGGCTCCGGACGAGCGGAACGCCGTCGAGCCCGGGACCTGCGCGCCGGTCGCCCGAACCGTTGTCCGGAACCGCCGGACGGCGCAGGATGACGGGATGCGATCGAAGCAGGATCTCGTCGCGGCGCTGCTCGCCTTCCCCCCGGGTCATCCGTATGCGAAGTGGAACGGAACCCACTGGCGGCTGGTCGAGATCGCCGACTGCGGGGTTCCGGTACCGAGCTCCCGGCTCGAGCCGGGCGTGGCGTCGGAGCTGACCTGGCTCCTGCCCGGTCTGGCACCCGACCAGGTGCTCCGGGTGGGCGGTCGAGCCCGTCGGCACGCCTCGATCGAGGGCAACGCGGTGTACGCCCTGTCCCGGCTCGGGTACGGGGGCGATGACCGGACCGGTCGGCTCGTCGACGCCCTGCTCGACTGGCAGTGGCCGGACGGTGGGTGGAACTGCGACCGGCACCCGGGGGCGTGGCGTTCGTCCTTCCACGAGTCGGCCATCCCGGCGCTGGCCCTGGCGACCTACGCGGCGGCCACCGGGGCGGTGGCGGCCCGTCGTGCCGCCGAGCGCACCGCGGAGCTGCTGCTCGAACACCGGCTGTTCCGGTCGACCTCGACCGAGGAGGCGATCCACCCGTCGTGGACCGTGCCGCACTACCCGTCCTACTGGCACTACGACGTGCTGATCGGACTGCGGCTGCTGGCCGCCGTCGGGCGGCTCGGCGACCCACGCGCCTCCGACGCCGTGGACCTGCTCGAGCATGCCCGGCGTGGCGACGGTCGGTTCGCCGGCCGCAGCTGGTCCTCGAGCAGGCAACCGGCCGCCGTCGACCGGGGTCGCGGAGGCGAGAACCTCCTGCTGAACGAGCTCGCGGGCACGGTTCTGGCCGAACGGGCCGCCGCCGGCCGATGAGGTGACGGCCGTCTCGTACCCGCGCCGTCGGCCGCCTGTCACCATATGGGGATGGCCCGTAGTTCCGAGACGTCCGTGGTGGTGGACGGCCGCCGGGTGCGCCTGACGAACCTCGACAAGGTGCTCTACCCCGCGACCGGCACCACGAAGGCCGAGGTGATCGCCTACTACTCCGAGATCGCCCCGGTGATGCTGCCGCACTGCTCGGGGCGGCCGGCCACGCGCAAGCGCTGGGTGAACGGGGTTGGCACCGAGGACGATCCCGGCCAGGTGTTCTTCACGAAGAACCTCGACTCGGGCACGCCGGACTGGGTGGTCCGCGCCGAGCTGGCGCACAGCGACCACACGAACGTCTACCCGCTCGTGGGCGACCGGGCCACCCTGGTCTGGCTCGCCCAGATGGCTGCCCTCGAGATCCACGTGCCGCAGTGGCGGTTCGACTCCGCCGGGCAGCCACGCAACCCGGACCGGATCGTCTTCGACCTCGACCCCGGCCCCGGCATCGACCTGCCGCAGGTGGCGCAGGTGGCGAGCCTCGTGCGCGAGGTGCTCGCCGGGATGGGCATGGACGCGGTCCCGGTGACCAGCGGTTCCAAGGGGATCCACGTCTACGCGGCCCTGCCCGGCGCACACCCCTCCCGGCAGATCAGCGACCTCGCCAAGGAGCTCGCCCGGAGCCTGGAGGCCGACCACCCGGACCTGGTGGTCTCGGAGATGGCGAAGGCCAAGCGCGTCGGCAAGGTGTTCATCGACTGGAGCCAGAACCACTCGAACAAGACGACGGTTGCCCCGTACTCCCTGCGCGGGCGCACCCACCCGACCGTCGCCGTGCCCCGCACCTGGGACGAGCTGGCCGACCCGGAGCTGCGGCACCTGGACCTGACCGAGGTGCCGGCCCTGGTCGCCGAACGCGGCGACGCGATGGCTGCACTGGAGGGCCTCGCCCACGCCATGGACACCGCCGGCGGGCACGGCCCGGACCGGCTGACCACCTACCGCGCCAAGCGGGACGCGGCGAGGACCCCGGAGCCGGTGCCGCATGCGCCGCCGCCGGACGTCACCGAACCGGTGTTCGTGATCCAGGAGCACCACGCGAGCCGGCTGCACTGGGACCTGCGGCTTGCCCACGACGGGGTCCTGGTGAGCTGGGCACTGCCGAAGGGGGTGCCGACGGACCCGGCCGGCAATCACCTCGCCGTGCAGACCGAGGACCACCCGATGGAGTACCTGACGTTCCACGGGTCGATCCCGAGGGGCGAGTACGGCGCCGGCGAGATGACGATCTGGGACACCGGGACCTACGAGCTGGAGAAGTGGCGCGAGGGCAAGGAGGTCATCGTCACCCTGACCGGGGCCGACGGCGGTGGGCTGGCCGGGTCGGTCGGGCGCAGCGCCCGCTTCGCGCTGATCCGCACCGGCAGGCGCGACGGCGACGAGAACCACTGGCTGATCCACCTCATGAAGCCAGCCGGCACCGGCGCGCCCGCCTCCCCCGCACGCTCGCCCCGACGAGATCGCACCGCCGCCGTGACACCTCACGGCGTGCCCGACACCGCCGCGGCCGAGCCCGCCTCCCCGGCCGAGCCGGTTGCCCCGGCCGAGTCCGCGTCCCCGCCCGAGCCGGTTGCCCTTGCCCGGCCAGTTGCTCCGGCCGAACGGTCCGACGCCGCCGGGCGGCGGCCGGTCCTCCCACCACCTCGGCCGATGCTCGCCACGCTCGGATCGCCCGCGGACGTGCCCGGTGGACCGGGCTGGGCGCTGGAGATGAAGTGGGACGGGATGAGGGTGGTCGCCGTCGTGGACCGGGATGCGGACCCGGTGGTGCGGCTGTGGGCCCGGAGCGGACGCGACATCACGGCGACGTTCCCCGAGCTGGCCGTGCTGACCGACTGTGTCGGCGTGGAACGCGTGGTGCTCGACGGCGAGATCGTCGCCCTTGACGCCGGCGGTCGCCCGGACTTCGCCGAGCTGCAGCCGCGGATGCAGGCCACCAATGAGCGGGAGATCGCCGCGGCCGCGGCCCGTCGGCCGGTCCACCTGATGCTCTTCGACATCCTCGAGCTGGACGGCACCCAGCTCCTTGAGCAGCGCTACGACGACCGTCGGAGGGCACTCGAGACCCTCGTCGACGCCCCGGACGGCGGCATCGTGCAGGTGCCCCCGGTGTTCGACGGCGACCTCGACGCCGCCATCGCGGCCTCCCTTGCCTGGAACCTGGAGGGCGTCGTGGCCAAGCGGCGCGACTCGCGCTACCTGCCCGGCCGGCGCGCGTCCGGGTGGGTGAAGATCAAGCACACCCGCACCCAGGACGTCGTCATCGGGGGCTGGCGCCCCGGGCAGGGCGGCCGCACCGGGCAGGTCGGTTCACTCCTGGCCGGGGTCCACGACGACGACGGTACCCTGCGCTACGTCGGCCGAGTGGGATCGGGGTTCAGCGCGGCAGAGACGGTGGCCTGGGTGCGTGAGTTCGCGCCCCTGGCCCTGGCCCGGAGCCCGTTCGAGGACGTGCCCGCCCTGGACGCCCGGGACGCACACTGGATGGAGCCCACTCGGGTGGGCGAGGTGGCGTTCGGTGAGTGGACGCCGACGGGTCGGTTGCGGCACCCCCGCTGGCGCGGCTGGCGACCGGACATCGATCCGGCTGCCGTACGACGCGACGGCTGACCGCACCGGACGTCGGGTCAGGGCACCGGCTGGCCTGTCAGAGCGCCGGCGGGCCCGTCAGAGCACCGGCTGGCCTGTCAGAGTCCGGCCGGGACCCGACGGCGTCGAGCGCCGTGGGCGTGCGGTGCCTCGTCGAACGGGTCCAGATCCTCGAACGGCGACCGGCCGTCCAGCGGCTCTCCCACGTCGAACGGCTTGCTGTCTACGAACGGCTCCGTGCCGGCGACCGGCCGGAGGTCCTCGAGCGACTCGGCGTCGGCGTCGGACCGGCGACCATCGATGGACGAGTCCTCGCCGAACGACTCGGCACCGGCGAGCGCGCCGAGTTCGACGACCGGAGCGGGTCCGGCGAGACGCTCGGACTCGGCGACCGGCTCCGGATCCGTCACGCGCTCGACCGACGCGCGTTCCGCCGTCGCCGGCTCCGGACCAGTGACACGCTCGACCGACGCACGCTCCACCGTCGCCCCGGTGGCAACGGCTGCCACGGGCGCCTCGACCTCCTCGACGACCTCCGCCACTAGCGGTGCGGGGACGTCGAGCCCGGCCTCGGGGGCCGGCCCGGCGACGGCGGCGAGGGGCGCCACCGGCGCCGCCGATACCGCGCTGGCGCCGTGCACCCGCGGCACCACGTAGACGAAGCCCCGGCCCGGCCGGTTGCGCAGCCGCAGCACGGGCTTGAGGTCGCCGCGGCGGGCCAGGATCGTGCCGACCACGGCCACACCGAGCAGCGGGCCGATGGCGCATGCCGCCAGGCCGGCGTGGGCGCCGTAGTGCTCGGCCACCCAACCGATCAACAGGCCGGAGAAGGCCTGCGCGCCCATGTTGATGAGCACGTACAGGGACAGCACCCGGCCGCGCATCGCCGGGTCGGCGCTCGTCTGCACCAGGGTGTTGCTGCGGGTCAGGTAGAGCAGGCAGCTCAGCCCGACGCCGAAGAGCGCCACCAGGAACAGCCAGAACACGGACAGCACCGAGGCCACCAGGAGCAGGATCCCGAGCGCGGCGGCACCTCCGACGAGGGTCCGCAGTCGCAACGTCCGGGCGCGGCCGGCGAAGATCGCACCGGTGCAGGCGCCGGCGGCGAGCGTCGAGGTGAGCAGCCCGTAGCCGCTGGCGCCGGCGCCGACCACCTCGTTCGCGTACTGCGCGAGCACCGTGGCCATGTTCACCCCGGTGATCGCGACGAACCCGACCAGCACGCAGGCCCAGAGGATCTCCGGTTTGCTCCGCACGTGGGCCAGCCCCTCGCGCAACTGTCCCTTGGCGCGGGCCACCACGGGTGCGAGGTGCATCTCGGACCGGCGCATCCGGAAGATCAGGAACGCTGCGATCCAGCAGGCGATCGCGTTCGCGACGAACGCCCACCCGTTGCCGACCAGGGCGATCAGAGCGGCGGCGAAGGCCGGACCGATCAGCGCACCGAGCTGGAACACGGAGGTGTTCAGGCTGATCGCTCGGCGGAGCAGTTTCGGGCCCGCGATCTCGTGGATGAACGCCTGCCGGGCCGGGTTGTCCACCACGATCGCCATGCCGCCGAGCAGCGCCGAGGCGAGTACGTGCCACACCTCGACCGCACCGAGCAGCGTCAGGATCCCGACCACGAGGGTGAACGTGCCGAACAGCGTCTGGGTGATGGTGAGGATCCGCTGCCGGTTGTACCGGTCGGCGATGACGCCGCCGAACAGACCGAACACCAGCATCGGCGCGAACTGCAGCGCGACGGTCAGGCCGACCAGGGCGGCGGAGCCGCTGAGTTCCAGCACCAGCCAGTCCTGGGCGACCCGGGCGGCCCAGCCGCACGTGCTGGTGAGCACCTGCGAGGAGACGTAGAACCGGTAGTTCCGCACGCGCAGGGCGTCGAGGATGCCAGCGCCGGCGGTCGGCGAGCGGAGGGGTCTGAGGGCGAACGGGGACGGGAGCCTGGTGAGGCGGGCCGAAGGCACAGAGGTCCTTAGTGAAGTGCGCGAGTAAGTGAGTCGGAGTCGGACCGAGAGATGGATCTCGAGGCGAGCACCGAGGCATCGAGGCGGTGCTGCGAGCATCGGGTCGACACCTCGGAAGTGAGGCGGTACCGCCAAGCCTAGGCAGGCTTGACCCATAAGTCGAAGCCATACATCCTATAAGTGCCATTGCCAATCGCAATGACTGCGACGACATGATCGAATCGTTACGACGACGAGGTGCGGCCTTTGTTCGATCCCACCCTGCTGCGTACCTTCCTGGTACTGAGCGACACGTTGAGCTTCACCCGGACGGCCGAGCGGCTGGGCATCTCCCAGCCGACGGTGAGCCAGCATGTCGGCAGACTGGAGCGGGCCGCGGGCCGTTCGCTCGTGCTGCGGGACACCCGGGCGGTCACCCTGACGGACAACGGCGAGGCGATGGCCGGCTTTGCCCGCACCATTCTCGCGGCCCATGACCAGGCCGTGGCGTACTTCACAGGTTCGGCGATGAGCGGGCGGCTCCGGTTCGGCGCGGCCGACGATCTGGCGCTGACCCAGCTGCCCCGGATCCTGCGGGACTTCCGTCAGCTCCACCCGCAGATCAGCCTCGAACTGACGGTGGCCCAGTCCGGCCTGCTCCACCGCCGGCTGCTCGCCGGGCACCTGGACCTGGTGTTCATCAAGGAGAACCCGGACGAGACCGAGGGCCAGCTGGTCCGACGCGACCGGTTGGTCTGGGCGGGCCTGCCGAGCACCCGGATCGACCCCGGCGACGTGGTGCCGCTGATCACGTACCCGAACCCGAGCCTGAGCCGGCTCACCGCGGTGCGCGCGCTCGAGGACGCGGGACGCACCTGGCGGGTGACCTGCACCACGCGGGAGATCAACGGTGTGCTCGCCGCGGTGCGGGCCGGCCTCGGAGTGACCCCGCTCGCGCAGAGCCTGATCCCGGCCGACCTCTCGATCCCGCCGGCCGGATCCGGTCTGCCGCCGCTGGGCGACGTCGACCTGACGCTGGTCGCGAACCCCCGCGCTCCGGTCGCACCGGTGGCCGCGCTGACGGCGGCGATCCTGAGCAGCGGGGCGGATCCACTGGCGCCCGCCCGGCGCTGAGGCTGGTCGTCGCGACCGGGCGGGCCGGTCGAGGACTCAGTCCTTGGACTCGAGCGCCTTGGCCTGCTGCACGAAGTAGTCGACGAACAGGCGCCCCACGGTCAGCACCACGAACCCGAGGGCGAAGCCGCCAATGAGCATGGCCAGGCCGCGCAGCAGTTCCCCCGCGCCTCCGTAGGCGCCGACGTATGCGAACTGTGCGATCGCGTTGAACAGCCCGCCTACGGCCAGCACCGCGGCGAGCACGATGATCGCGATGTAGGCGAGCTTCGCGGTCTTCAGCGTCGACGGCGTGGCGAACTCCGTGTCGAAGAGCCCCGGGCCACCGGGCGCCGTCGGGTAGGGCGCGCCGCCGTACTGACCGCCGAAGCCCGGCTGGCCGAACTGGCCGGGCTGCTGGGCCTGACCGGGCTGCTGCGGCTGACCGGACTGCTGGCCGTAGCCGCCGGCCTGGCCGTATTGATCCTCCTGACCGGGTGCCTGGCTCGCCTGGCCGTAGGCCGCCTGGCCGTAGGCCGCCTGGCTGGCCTCGTCGTAGGCCGCCTGGCTGGCCTCGCCGTACGCCGCCTGGCTGGCCTCGCCGTACGCCGCCTGGCTGGCCTGACCATAGGACCCCGGCGCCTGACTCGCCTGCCCGTACTCGCCCGCCGGGTTCTGCGGTGTGCCGTACTGGCCGGGGACACCCTGCGGCGACTGCGGTGGCTGGTACTGGCTCATGTGTCTGGTAACCCCTCGGGAGTGCGTGGTCGGTCGCGGGCATCCGTCGCCCACGATCAGTCACCCTAGGCCCAAACGCAGCCGCCCCCCGGGAGGCGGGTGGGCAGTCCTGCCCGTCGGCCCACCGATCGCCCGATCCGATCCCGGGTCACCCGCCGGGTCCTGGCCCGTCCGGCCTTGTGCCCGGCAACCACCGCTCAGTACCGTCGGGGGCGGGTCGCCCGCCGTCGGGTGCGATCGAGCACCCCGGCACGATCGAAGAAGGAGATACCCGTGAGCGACGTCAGCGCCACCGGCTTCCTGCGAGAGGACACCAGCGGCCTCGAGCTCGTCTTCGAGCGCACCTTCGAGGCACCGATCACCGAGATCTGGTCCACGCTGACCACCTCCGAGGGCACCGCCGCCTGGATCGGCACCTGGACCGGGGACCCCCGCGAGGGTGGCGCCGTCTCCTTCACGATGACCGCCGAGGAGAGCGCCGAGCCGGAGGACGTCTCGATCCTCGAATGCCAGGCACCGACCCGGCTCCAGGTGGAGTTCGCCAGCGAGGCCGGCGTCTGGCACCTCGAGGCAGACCTGCGCGAGGTCGACGGCGTCACCACCCTCGATTTCTCCCAGCTGCTGGACCAGGGCCAGGACGTCACGAGTATCGGCCCCGGCTGGGACTTCTATCTGGACCGCTTGGTGGCGTCCCGGACCGGCGCGCCGATGCCCGTCTGGTCCGATTACTTCCCGGCCTTGAGTGCGTACTACGCGGGACTCGGCTGATCCACTGTCGCGGGGCGACGCCGTCAGGCAGGATGGGTCGGACAACGACACACCGCCGTCACGCGAAGGAGCGACCATGACCAGCCACGAGGTCCGCGCAGGAGTCACGGACCTGGAAGGTCTGGCCCGCGAACACCTTGCCCTTGCCGCAGCGTCTCCGCACGGACGCAGCGCGCACCTGTTCGTCCACGACGGGCCGCTGCGCCAGACGATGGTCGCGATCGTCGCCGGTTCCGGGCTCGCCGAGCACAATGCCCCACCCGCGGCGAGCCTGCAGGTGCTCACGGGGCGGATCGTGCTCTGGAGCGCCGACGCCGAGGACGAGGTGGCCGCCGGCGGCGTCATCTCGATCCCCCAGGCCCGCCACGGCGTCCGCGCGCTGGAGGACTCCGCGTTCGTGCTGACCGCCGTCACCTCGACGCCGTTGGGCGGGCGGGACTGGGGCATCGGCCAGGAGCACTGACGGCGGGAATGCTCCGCGGCGTGGGCCTGTTGCCACCCATATGACGAAGCCGACCCTGACCGTGGACATCTGGTCCGACATCGCCTGCCCGTGGTGCTACATCGGCAAGCGGAAGTTCGAGGAGGGGCGCCGCGCCTACGACGGCCAGGTGGAGGTCCGCTACCACTCGTTCGAGCTCGCACCGGACACCCCGGTCGACTTCGAGGGCAGCGAGGTGGACTTCCTCGCCACCCACAAGGGGATGCCGGCCGGTCAGGTGCAGCAGATGCTCGACCGGGTGACCGCGATCGCGGCCGAGGTCGGCCTGAGCTACGACTTCGACACGCTCCGCCACACCAACACCCTGCTCGCCCACCAGGCCCTCCATTTCGCGAAGGCCAACGGCAAGCAGCACGAACTCCTGGAGCGGTTGTTCGCCGCGTACTTCGAGCAGGGTCGTCACCTCGGCCGCGCCGAGGAACTGGCCGACCTCGGTGCCGACGTCGGCCTGGACCGGGCCGCCCTGCTCGCCGCGCTCGAGTCACAGACCTACGCCGACGACGTCCAGGCCGACCTCGACCGGGCCCTCGCCCTCGGGATCTCCGGCGTGCCCTTCTTCGTCATCGACGGCAAGTACGGCGTGTCCGGGGCGCAGAGCCCGGAGACGTTCACCCAGGTGCTCGAGCACGTGGCCGCCGACGAGGCCCGCGAGGGAGCCGGCGTTGAGTGAGGCAGTCTTCGGCGCGGCCCCGTCGATCGAGGTCGGTCCGAGCGCGGCATCTGGTCCGGTGACGCCGGGGGGCCCGACCGGCCTCGCCGCGATCCCCGGGCTGCCGGAGCTCGGGGCGGTCGGCTGGTGCGGGCCCGACGGCGTGTGTCACGTTCCTCAGGACGTCGCGGCGGCCCGCGCGGGCACGGAGCCCGCGGCCGAGCGGGTGAGCCGCTCGCGCAACGCGGCCAGCTGAGCCGACATGGCCGTCGGTAGCCGGTCTCCGAACTGCTCGAAGTAGTCCTCGGTGAGGTCCGCCTCGGCGAGCCATGCTCGGGCGTCGACGTCGAGCAGTGCCGCCAGTGCGCCGTCGGGCAGGTCGAGCCCGGCCAGGTTCAGCTCGCCCGCGGCCGGCAGCGTCCCCAACTGGCTCGGCCGGCCGGAGACCTCCCCGGCGACTCGACGCAGGACCCAGTCCAGGACCCGGGAGTTCTCCGAGAACCCGGGCCACAGGAACGTCCCGTCGGCGCCCTTGCGGAACCAGTTCACGGCGAAGACCTTCGGTGCGTCCGCACCGAGGACCTCCCCCATCCGCAGCCAGTGGCCCCAGTGGTCGGCCATGTTGTAGCCGCAGAACGGAAGCATCGCGAACGGGTCCCGGCGCAACTGCCCGACCGTGCCCTCTGCGGCCGCGGTCTGCTCGGAGGACACCGTGGCGCCGTAGAAGACCCCGTGTGCCCAGTCCTGCGACTGCATCACCAGCGGCACGTTGCTGGCGCGACGCCCGCCGAACAGGATCGCGTCGACCGGGACGCCGTCCGGATCGTCCCAGCGCTCGTCGATCACTGGGCACTGGTCCGCGGCCACCGTGAACCGCGAGTTCGGGTGCGCGGCGGGCCGCCCGTGCGCCGCGCCGAGGCCTGGGGTCCAGTCCCGGCCCTGCCAGTCGATCAGGTGCTCTGGAGCGTCCGGCGTGAGCCCCTCCCACCAGACGTCGCCCTCGTCGGTCAGCGCGACGTTGGTGAAGATGACGTCGTGGGTGAGGGTCTCGATCGCCGTCGGGTTCGTGGTGATCCCGGTGCCGGGGGCGACGCCGAAGAAGCCCGCCTCCGGGTTGATGGCCCGGAGGCGACCGTCCGGCCCGGGCCGCATCCAGACGATGTCGTCGCCGAGGGTGGTCACCTTCCAGCCGGGAATGGACGGCCGCAGCATCGCCAGGTTCGTCTTGCCACAGGCACTCGGGAACGCGGCGGCCACGTGGAAGGCACGGCCCGAGTCGTCGGCGAGCCGGATCAACAGCATGTGCTCGGCGAGCCAGCCCTCGTCGCGGGCGATCGCCGACGCGATCCGCAGCGCGTAGCACTTCTTCCCGAGCAGAGCGTTCCCGCCGTACCCGGAGCCGAACGACCAGATCTCCCGGGTCTCGGGGAAGTGGGTGATGTACTTCGTGTCGCTGCACGGCCACGGCACGTCGGGGATCGTCTCACCAGCGGTGCCCGTGAGGGGCATGCCGACCGAGTGCACCGCGGGCACCCAGGACGACCCGGCCGCGATCTCGTTCAGTGCGGCCGTACCCACCCGCGTCATGATCCGCATGCTGGCAACGACGTACGGCGAGTCCGTGATCTCGATGCCGACCTGCGAGATCGGACCGCCGACCGGCCCCATCGAGAACGGCACCACGTACATCGTGCGTCCGCGCATGCTGCCGGCGAACACACCGTCGAGGACCTCACGCATCTGGGCGGGGGCCATCCAATTGTTCGTGGGGCCGGCGTCGACCTCCCGCTCGGAGCAGATGTAGGTCGCGGACTCGACGCGCGCCACGTCGGAGGGGGCGGACCGGGCCAGGTAGGAGTTCGGGCGTAGCTCCGGGTTGAGCCGGATCAGCGTGCCGGCTCGCACCAGGGTCTCGATGATCCGGTCGCTCTCCGCGTCGGACCCGTCACACCACTGCACGCCGTCGGGCTGGGTCAGCGCGGCGATCCGGTCGACCCAGGCGGTCACCTCGGCGAGCGGTCCGGGTCGCGTCGCGGGCACGGTGCTCCCGGCCACGGTGGTCGCGGGCACGGTGCTCGCGGGCACGGTGCTACCCGCCGGGGGCCGGCGGGTCGGCCGTTCGGCGCCGAACGGGACCGGGACGTCGAGGACGTCTGCCTCGGGCTCATCGATCGCGGAGAGGAACATCGGGGGTGACCTTTCGTCGCTGCCGGGAGGGGTGTGACTCCACACTGACGCGACTCGTGTGCGATTCTCGGGAGGATTTCCATGCAACTTTCGTCGAAGTTGCCTTATGGTCAACTCATGCGCCACACGAGCGAGCAGTCACCTCGGCCGGCCCTCACCGTGCCGGTGATCCCGCTCCCGGGAGAGCCGGTGGTCGACGCCGCCTCGACCGCCCCGGACGGCCTCACCCTCGGCCGCCGGATCCGGCACTTCCGCAACCGGCAGGGCCTCACCCTCTCCGAACTAGCGGGCCGGGTGGACTCCACCACGAGCCAGCTCTCCCACGTCGAGAACGGCAACCGGGAGCCTCGGCTGTCGCTGATCACCGCCATCGCGGCCGCGCTCGGGGTCAGCGTGGCGGAACTCCTGGAACCGGGGCCACCACCGGATCGTCGGGCCGAGCTCGAGATCGCGCTCGACCGGGCGCAACGGAGCTCCCTGTACGCCGGGCTGGGCGTCGCCCCGGTCCGGCCCGGCCGGAACACGCCGCTGAACGTGCTCGAGTCCCTGGTCGCCCTCCACACCGAGTTGGCCCGGCGGGCGGCCGAGGCGATCGCCACCCCCGAGGAGGCCCGCCGGGCGAACACCGAGATCCGGATGATCATGCGGACCCGGGACAACTACCTGCCCGAGATCGAGGAACTCGGCGAGGACCTGATCCGCCGGGCCGGGTACACCTCCGGTGCCCTGACCCACAGCACCGTCTCGGAGATGGCCCGGACCCTCGGCTTCGAGATCATCCATGTGCCGGACCTGCCCCACTCGACCCGCACCGTGACGGACCTCGCGAACGGGCGGATCTACCTACCGCCGGCGTCCATCCCCGGCGGGCACGGCCTGCGGTCCCTGGCCCTGCAGGCGATCGCCCACCGGGTGCTCGGGCATGTCCGGCCGGTGAGCTACGCGGACTTCCTCCGGCAGCGCCTGGAGATCACCTACTTCGCCGCCACCTGCCTGATTCCCCGCAGCGCCGCCGTCGACTATCTCTCCGAACGCAAGCGGAGCCGCGACCTGGCGATCGAGGATTTCCGGGACGCGTTCGGGGTGACGCACGAGGCGGCCGCGCTCCGCTTCACGAACCTCGCCACCTCACATCTGGACCTGCCCCTGCACTTCCTGCGGGTGTCCGACGACGGCGCCCTGTACAAGGGCTACGAGAACGACGGGGTGGGCCTGCCCGCGGACGTGCACGGAGCCATCGAGGGCCAGTACGTGTGCCGGCACTGGGCGGCCCGGGCCGCGTTCGAACGACGCACCCGCACCACCGAGTTCCATCAATACACCGACACCCCGGCCGGTACGTTCTGGTGCTCGACGCAGACCGGACGGTCCGACGCCGGGGAGTTCTCGATCACGGTCGGGGTGCCGTTCAACCATGCGAAGTGGTTCCGCGGCCGTGAGACCGCCCGCCGCGCGGCCTCCGGCTGCCCCGACGAGTCCTGCTGCCGGCGTCCGGCAGCCGACCTGGGCCGACGGTGGCAGGAGCACTCCTGGCCGAGCGCGGCACTGCACACGCAGATCCTCGCGCCGCTGCCCTCGGGCACGTTCCCGGGGGTGGACGATGCTGAGGTGTACGCGTTCCTCGAGGCGAACGCACCGTCGGAGGGTCCCTGACCGGCGTACCCTCTGCGGGTGAGCAACGATGTCGCCCCGGACTCCCCCACCGACGACGACGCCGTGGCGGCCCTGGTGGCACTGGTCCGGATCCCGACCGTCTCGGTGGCCGGCGAACCCTCCACCGGGGCACCCTTCACGGAGTTCCTCGCCGAGCACGCCCGCCGTTTCCCGTTGATGCACGCACGGCTGCAGCTGACCCTGCTCGAGGGCACGGCGATGCTGTTCCACTGGCGCGGCGCGTCGAGCGAGCGACCCGTCGTGCTGATGGCCCACCTGGACGTCGTCGGCGTCGAGACCGCCGACCCGTGGCGGCACCCCGCGTTCTCCGCGGAGATCGCCGACGGTGAGATCTGGGGCCGCGGGACGCTCGACGACAAGGGCTCCCTGACCGCGCTGTGCCTCGCCGTGGAGCGGCTGCTCGCGCGCGGCGTCACGCCGGCCCAGGACATCTGGCTGAGCTTCGGCAACGGCGAGGAGGTATCCGGTGCCGCCGCGTCGGCCGCCGTCGAGCACCTGCGGACCGCCGGCGTGCGGCCCTGGTTCGTTCTCGACGAGGGTGGCGCCGTCGCAGCCCGCGCGTTCCCGGGCGTCGCCAAGCCGCTCGCCGTCATCGGGGTCGCCGAGAAGGGCACCACCACCGTCGAGCTCACCGTGGCCGGTCGCGGCGGCCACTCGTCCACGCCGGCCCGCGGGGACGCCGTCGCCCGTCTGGCCCGGGCGATCGTGCGGCTGGACAACTACACGTTCCCCGGGTCGCTGCCCGCCCCCACCATCGAGATGCTCACCCGCCTGGCGCCGCACGCGGCGCCCGCGATGCGCCCGGTCCTGTCCCGCACCGGACGGTTCGGCGGGGCGATCACCAAGGCGCTGCAGGTGGCGGGTCCGGAGTCGGCCGCCATGACCCGGACGACGGCGGTGGTCACCACCCTGTCCGGCTCACCCGGGCACAACGTGCTCGCCTCGGTCGCCCGCGCCGGTGTCAACCTGCGGATCATGGTCGGCGACACGGTGACCGGAACGGTCGAGCGGATCCGCCGGGTGATCGGAGACGACCGCGTGCAGATCACCGTCGGCGACGCGAACGAGCCATCGCCGGTGTCACCGTGGGACAACGACGCGTTCCGGCTGATCGAGGCGGTGATCGCCGACTCCCACCCGGACGCCGTCCCCACGCCGTACGTGATGATGGGTGGCACCGACGCCCGGTTCTTCACGACGATCTGCCCGCGGGTGTACCGCTTCGCCCCGTTCCGGATGAGCAAGGAGCAGCGGGCCTCGGTCCATGCCTATGACGAGCGGATCGGCGTGCGCGACTTCCTCGACGGCATCGGTTTCTACACCCGGCTGATCGAACGAGTCGCCTGATGGACGACCGGACCACGTCGACGCCGACCGCCTCCGCCGGACCCGTGACCATGTCGACTGCGGCCGGTGTCGGCCTGAAGCAGGGCCTGTGGGCCGTCGTCGGCTTCCTCATCTGCGTGGAGATCGCCTCCGGGATCCTCCAGGGCTTCTATACCCCGATCTTCTCCGACATCGCCGTGCACCTGGGTATCCAGGACGCCGACGTCAACTGGTTCGAGGCAGCGCAGCTGATCGTGTCGGCGCTCTGCGTGCCGCTGCTGGCCCGGCTCGGCGATGTGATCGGGCACCGCAGGGTGTTGCTGCTCGCGACTGCGATCACGGCGCTCGGGTCCTGGATGCTCGCGTTCTCCCCCACCTTCTCCACGTTCCTGATCGGCTGGGCACTGCAGGGCGCGTACGTGGTGTGGCTGCCGCTGGAGGTCGCGATCATCCATCGGCGCACGGCGGCGAGCGGCCAGCAGGCCCGGCTCACGCGGCGTGCCTCCGGCTTCCTGGTGGCTGGGCTGGAGATCGGGGTGATCATCGGGGCACTGACCTCCGGGGCGCTGGTCGCCGCGACCTCGATGACGGTGCTCCTGATGCTGCCGGCCATCGCCGTCACCGCCTGCTTCGCCGTCATCTGGTTCGGCGTCGAGAACGTCCCGGGGACGTCCACCGGCGGCATCGACTGGCCGGGGCTGGGCATGATCACCGCAGTCATCGGACTCGTTATGGCCGGGCTGATCACGATCCGGCTGCAGGGACCCGCGAGCCTCCCGGCGTGGGCGCTGATCCTCGCCGGCCTCGTGCTGGTGGTCCCGTTCGTGCGGATCGAGCGAGCTCGGGCCGAGCCGCTCATCGACGTGCGGGTGCTGATGCAGCCGGCACAGTGGCCGGTCCAGCTGACGGCGTTCCTGTTCGGGATGTCCGTGCTGGGGGCACAGATCCCGCTGTCCACGTTCGCCCGCACGGACCCGGCGACGGCGGGGTTCGGCCTGGGTGCGAGCGCCGGGTTCGTCTCCACGCTCGTGGGGCTGTACGTGATCTCCATGGCCGGCGGTGCCCTGCTCGTGCCGGTGCTCGCGAGGCTGGTCGGGCCGCGCCGATCGCTGGTGGTCGCGGCGCTGCTCGTCGGAGCGGGCTACGCGCTCTTCCTGCCGTTCCATGACACCACCTGGCAGACGATGGCGAACATGATGGTGGCCGGCCTCGGCTCCGGCGCCCTGGTCGCCTCCCTCCCGGCCGCGGCGGCCGCCGCGGCACCGCCCGAGCGCACCGGGTTCGCGACCGGGATGACGAACGCGACGAAGACGCTGGGCGGCGCGATCGCGTCCGCGGTGTTCGCGATCGCGCTTGCCTCGACCGGGTCCCTCGAGGGACCGGCGGCCGGGCACGCGTCGCTGACGGGCTACCTCACCGTGTGGGCCGTGTGCGCAGCCACCGCGTTCGTGGCCGCACTGTGTCTGCTGCTGGTGCCGCGGTCGGCGTTCCAGGACTGAGCCGGCTCTGACCGAGTGAGCCACCGGTGGACCGGGTCCACCTAGGCCGTGACGACGTTGCCCTCCTGGACCTGCACCGCGACCTCGGGCAGCGGCTCGTCGGCCGGCCCGGACACGACCTCGCCGGTGAGCTGCTCGAACTCCGACCCGTGGCACGGGCAGTACAGGAGTTCCTCACGCACCCGCACGCTGCAGCCCTGATGGGTGCAGATCGCGCTGAACGCGACCACCTCGCCCTCGGTCGGCTGCGCGACGACCAGCTCCACGCCGTTGGCCGTGGTGACGACGAGCGAACCACCCACCGGAACATCCGCGAGTGCGACCAGGGTCTCCCCCGCTGTCGGCTCCTCGGGCTCGGGCTGCGCACTGCAGGCGGCCAGACCCACCATCGTCACCCCGCCTCCGGAGGCGAGCAGGACCTGGCGGCGGCTGGGGCACGGGCACATGCGGGCAAATCTACCCGGGCACCCGTGGGCGAGCGCGCGGACCTGCGGCGCGGTCACCCTGGTCCGCCGCACGAGGACACCCTCGCCAGGCGGGGCCTCGCCCACGACCGGCGGGGATGCCGGTCGGGGGCGAGGCGGTCGGTCGGGATCAGACGCGCTCGGGGAACTTGCCCTCCGAGCGGATCCGCGTGTTCAGCTCCTCGAGGTAGAGGTCCTCGTCAAGGTCGAGGGGGACCTCCTGCCCCGTCCAGCTGGACAGGTGGATCGCATTCGCGAGGCGGACCCCGTTGATGCCGTCGGAGCCCGGCGCGAGGAGCGGGGTCCCGTCGATGATGTTCGCGGCGAAGTTCTCCAGGACCCCCGAGTGCTGGGCGCCCCAGGGCCGGGTGTACTCGATCGTCTCGGTCGTGTAGAGCGCCTCCGTGTCCTGCTTGCCCATGAACAGCTGCTTGACCTCTTCCATGGACATGGTGTCGCTGATCTCGCGCTCGTCCCGGACCAGGCGGTGCACGGTGGCAGTCTTGGAGTCGTCGACGATGATCTTGCCCTTGTCGCCGAGGATCTCGAACCGGTCGGTTCCGATGATGTCGTGGGTCGCGGTGACGAGCACGCCGGTGGCGCCGTCGCCATAGTCGAGCACCACGGTCACCTCGTCCTCGACGGCGATGTTCCGCCGGAAACCGTACGCGACCTTCGCGAAGACCGACTCGGGCACCCCGCAGATCCACTGCAACAGGTCGAGCTGGTGGGGCACCTGGTTGACCAGGACGCCGCCGCCCTCGCCACCCCAGGTGGCGCGCCAGGCGCTCTGGTCGTAGTAGCCCTGCGGACGCCACCAGGTGGTGATCAGCCAGTTCGTGCGGCGGATCTTGCCGATCTCGCCGGACTCGACGATCTCCTTGATGCGCTGGTAGAGCGGGTTGTTGCGCTGGTTGAACATGATCCCGAAGGTCAGTTCGGGCTTGGTCGCGGCGAACTCGTTGAGCTCCTTGACCTGCTTGGTGTAGACCCCGGCCGGCTTCTCCACGAGCGCGTGGATGCCGCGGGACAGGGCGGCGATGCCCATCTCCGGGTGCAGGAAGTGCGGCACGGTGGTGACGACGGCGTCGACGTCGCCGCTCTCCAGCATCTCGACGTAGTCCTCGTAGACCGACACACCCGCGTAGGTGCTCTGGGCGAACTCGCGCTTGGCCGGGTCACGGTCCGTGATCGCACCGATCACCATGTTGGGCACCAGGCCCTCGTCGATCATCTTGGCGTACATGCCGCCCTGGGTACCGAGCCCGATGATGCCAAGTCTGACCTTGTCTACCACGTTGGAGTCTCCTGAAGTCGTTCGAGTGGGGGCATCGCTGCCGTTCCCCAGAGGCTAGGCCGGGTCACCGGGGGTGCCCTATCTGTTGCCGCCTGTTGCCGCCTGTTCCCGCTGGGTGCCGACGGCCCTCGCGCACGGTCTGTACGTGCCGCATCCCAGGGATCGGTGCCAAGATGTGCCAATGATCGTTGTGACCACGAATGAGATCCCCGGCTACCGCATCGACGCCGTCATGGGTGAGGTGATGGGTCTGACCGTCCGCTCCGCGAACATCGGGCAGAACTTCGTCGCCTCCTTCCGCTCGATCGGCGGAGGCGAGGTCACCGAGTACACCCGCCTCGTCTACGAGAGCCGCCAGGAGGTCATGAACCGGATGACCGTCGAGGCGCAGCGGCGCGGCGCGAACGCCGTGATCGGCATGCGGTTCGACACCGGCGACATCGCCCAAGCGTTCAGCGAGGTCTGCGCGTACGGCACCGCCGTCTACGCCACCCCGATCGGCGAGGACGAACAGGGTCACACGAAGCAGTCGGTCGAGCAGGCCAAGAACCCGGCCAACGTGGCCCCGGCCCCGGCGCCGAACCCCGGTCAGCCACAGGCTCCCGGCTACGGTGGGGCGTCCGGGCAGCCGCAGGGTGGCTACGGTCAGCAGCCGGGTGGATACGGTCAGCAGCCAGGTCAGCAGGGCCCGCCGCCGGCCGGTGGCTACCAGCAGCCGCCCGCGGGTGGCTACCAGCCGGGCTACTGACGACTCGCTGGCGCCCTGCGTCGGCAATCTGGGTCTCCCGACCGAGCTGTGGATCGACGGTCACACCACTGCGGCCGCCGTCGCTGCAATCGACGGCTGCCCACCCAGGGGCCCACACGTGCCGCTGTGACGCGACGCCGGTGACATGATCCGGTGATGTCCGAAACTGGCCATCCCGGTCACTACGAGGTCGCCGTGCGCTGCCCGCTCGTCGTGCTGGCGGTCGCCGGCGCGCCGCATCAACTGGAACTGCTCGCCAAGCGGCTCGCCGACGACTTCCCCACCGAGCGCTTCGTCGGGATCCTCTGCGCTGCCGACGACGACGGCTTTGCCACCACGCTCAGCATCCTGCGGGCCGAGCTCGAAGAAGTGATCTTCACCGACTCCTCGGCACCCGAGGGTCTCCTCGGCGCGGACCTCGCGATGCGAGCTCTCGAGGAGTACCAGATGGGCCAGGACTTCGTGTTCACCGTGGCCGACCTCGGCGAGGCCATCACCTACGCGATCGATGTCCTCACCGATGAGAAGCGCAGCGACTGGGAGGGCACAGCGATCCTCGTCCTGGGATCCCGAAGCGACCTCACCGCCGCACGACGGGCCGTATCGGCATCCGGAGGCAACGCCCCACCCTGACCTGGTCCTCTGGGGAGCGACCTTGCGCCGCCGACGCAGCGGCGTGGCAGGGACACTAGAAGTCGACGGGGTCGCGGGCGATCGGGCAGGTCATGCAGTGCCCGCCGCCACGCCCGCGGCCGAGTTCGGCCCCGACTATCTCGACCACCTCGATGCCGGCGTCCCGCAGCAGCGCGTTCGTCAGCGTGTTCCGGTCGTAGGTGATCACCACGCCGGGCTCGAGGGCGACCGCGTTGTTGCCGCTGTCCCACTGCTGACGCTCGGAGGCATACGCGTCCCCGCCGGTCTCGATGACCCGCATCCCGGACAGTCCGAGCGCCTCGGTGACGACCTTGAGGAACGTGCCCTCCCCCTCGTCGATGACGTCGAGTCCCCCCGGCACGTCACCGGGCAGGAGGGTGAACGTGTGCACGCCGTCCATGATCCGCGGATACAGCGTGACCACATCCCGGTCGGCGAACGTGAACACGGTGTCCAGGTGCATGGCCGCACGCAGCTTCGGCAGACCGGCCACCACCACGCGCTCGGCCGCGCCCTGCGCGAACAGGTTCGCCGCGACCTGTGTGATCGCCTGCCGGGACGTGCGCTCGCTCATCCCCATGAGCACCACCCCGTTGCCGACCGGCATGATGTCACCGCCCTCGAACGTGGCCTGGCCCCAGTCCGCCTCCGGGTCGCCCCACCACACCTGCGAACCCGCGAACGAGGGGTGGAACTCGTAGATCGCCTTCATCAGCAGGGTCTCGCCGCGCCGGGCCGGCCAGAACAACGGGTTCATGGTGAGTCCGCCGTACAGCCAGCACGTGGTGTCGCGGGTGTAGAGGGTGTTCGGCAGCGGGGGCATCAGGAACTCCTGCGCGCCGCGGGACTCCCGGGCCATCGTCAGTGCCGCCGACCGGAACTCCGCCGGCAGGTCTCCGGTCGCGAGGCCGCCGATGAGGTACTCGGCGAGCGTGGCCGCGTCGAGGGTGTCCAGGTACGCGCGGGTGTCGACGATCACGCCGAGACCCACCTCGTTCGGCACGATCTTGCGATCGAGGAGCCAGGCGCGCGCTGCCGGGATCGCGATGGTCTCGGCGAGGAGGTCATGGAGCTCGAGAACGTGCACGCCCCGGTCGACCATCTGCGTGACGAAGTCGGCGTGGTCGCGCTGGGCGTTCTCCACCCACATCACGTCGTCGAAGAGCAGAGCGGCACTGTTGCTGGGCGTGAGTCGCTGATGGGCCAGCCCGGGCCGGCAGACCAGTACGGTCCGCAACCGGCCGACCTCAGAATGCACGCCGTGAACGATGTCCGGGTCCGCTGCGGTGGGCATGCCCGAGCCTCTCACGCCGCCTCCGTCAGGGCGCGACGATCAAGCAGGAGCTCGACGCAGTGGCCAGGACCCGACCCCGGGCATCCCGAAGGTCCGCCTCCGCGAAGGCGGCCCGGCGACCGGGCTTGGTGACCCAGCCGTGCGCCGTCACCGGGCCGGTCTCGGCCGAGATCGACCGCAGCAGGGAGATCTTGATCTCCAGGGTCGTGTACCCGACGCCGGCCGGCAGCGTCGAGTGCACCGCGCAGCCACAGGCCGAGTCCAGCAAGGTGGCGGCGAAGCCGGCGTGGACAGATCCGATCGGGTTGTAGTGCGAGTCGTCCGGGATGCCGGTGAGCACCACGTCGCCCTCGGCGACGGAGACGAAGCCCATGCCCACGTGGGCCGCGATCGGCGGCGGCGGCACGACGCCGTCGATCACCGCCTGCAACTGCTCAAGCCCGGTCCGCTGGAACGCGCGGGCGACCTGGGGCAGCGGGTCGCGGTAGTGCAACGTCCTGGTCCGTTCGGCCTCGGCGGTCATCGTTCCACTCCTTCGTCGCACCCGGATCGCCGACCCTGTCGATTGCTCGGTCGGCCTCGCCACCGTACCGTCGGAGCCAGCGATGACCGCCGATCTGGGAGCCATGGACATGAGCGATGACTGGGTGGCGCCACCCGTGCACGACGACGACCTCGTGCGCGCGAACACCGGGCACGGCTGGCAGGAGTGGGTCCGCCTCCTCGACTCCGGCCCGGGCCGTGCGGCCGGCCACACCGAACAGGCCCGCTGGGTGCGCGAGGAGCACGGCGTCGACGGCTGGTGGGCGCAGAGCGTCGTCGTCGGCTACGAACGGATCGTCGGGATCCGGCTGCCCGGCCAGCGGGCGGACGGCACCTTCACGGTGTCCCGGTCCCGCCTCCTCGATGCCGATGCCGGCAGCTGGCGGGCCCGACTGCTCGACGACGGAGCCCGAGCCACGCTCTTCGCGCCGCCGACCACGTCGCTGCGCTCGAAGCCGGACGCACGAAGCCTGCGCTTCGACCTCGCCGACGGCGCCGACTCGCTCGGCATCATCGCGGTCGCGCTCGACCCGGTCGCGGAGCGGGTCCGGCTGACCCTCACGCACGAGAAACTGCCCGACGCCGCTGCGGCAGAGCGGTGGAAGGACCGGTGGGCCGAGTGGGTCGCAGACCTCGGGACCGAGTAGTGCCGATCGCCGCATAGGCTGGACCGTTGGAGCAGCACCCGAGGAGAGGCGGTCACAGATGCCGGGTGGCGAAGAGATCCTGGTCGAGACGGTCGACGAGCGCGGACGGGCCACCGGAGTCGCCGAGAAGCTCGAGGCGCATCGCGAACCCGGTGTCCTGCACCGGGCGTTCTCGCTGTTCGCGTTCGACGGCGCGGGGCGACTCCTGCTGCAGCGTCGGGCTGCCGGCAAGTACCACTCCCCGCTGATGCTCACCAACAGCGCCTGCGGTCACCCGTTCCCGGGCGAGGCGCCGGTGGCGGCGGTCGCTCGCCGCGCCGCCGAGGAGCTGGGCACGCCGGTGGACGACCTGACCGAGCTCGGCATCGTGCAGTACCACGTGCATGACGGCCGACCGGACTGTACGAGCGTGAGTACAACCACGTCTTCGCGGGCCGGGTGGACGCAGGGTCCGTCGCGGCCGACCCCGAGGAGATCGCCGAGGTCGTGTTCGTCACGGGGGCGGAGCTGGCCGCGCTGCGCGCGGCCGAGCCCTTCACGGCCTGGTTCGACGACGTCTGGGGCCTCGCTCAGCCATACCTGACCGACTGGGGCTTCCGGACCGGTTGAACCGGCGACCGGTCCGCGCAGCACCCCGCCGGCCCTTCGCGAGACCGCCACGACTCCCCCACGACACCTCCGCCGCACCCACGGCGCCGCGGCCCCCACGCGCATTCCACGGCCGGCCGAGTCACTAGGATGTAGCCCGTTCCGCCCTGCGGCGATCGGTGCCGTGGGCAGCCTGCCCGAGATGTCGAACTACTCACGAAAGCCTGCGATGCCCCGAACCCGTCCCGCCCGGTACCCCCGGGTCAGGGTCTGCAGCGCCTCGTGATGGTGGCGTCGACTCCGCTCGTGGGCGCCGGCCGAGACGGCGATGTCGAGGATGCCGGCAGGGTCGCGCCGGTCGCGACCGGCACCGCCCACGCCAAGGCGATCCTGATCGGTGAGCACGCCGTCGTCTACGGGCACCCGGCCATCGCCCTGCCGCTCATTCCGTTGCGCACGATTGCGAGGCTACGCACCGTGCCCGGCCCGCTCAGCGCCCGGCACGGGGACCAGCGCGTCCGGGTGGAGGACCTGCCCGAGAGGTTCGCGCCGGTCGGCGTCGCCGTGACGGCCGCGCTGGCCCACTTCGGCCTGCCCGGCGACGACCTCGAGATCGAGCTGGACAGCGACATCCCGCCTGGTGCCGGGCTGGGCGCGAGCGCCGCATCCGCGCATGCCATCGTCGAGGCCGTGCGGGTGCACGCCGGTCAGGACCTCGATGAGGAGGCCAGGTTCGAGCTCGTGCAGACCGCCGAGCGGGTCGCGCACGGCAACCCCAGCGGGCTGGACGCCCGGGCCACCCGGGCTCGCACGCCGGTGGCGTTCACCGGCGGCGTCACCTCCGACCTGGCTCTCGGCGGCTCGTTCTCGTTCGCCGTCGCCGACACCGGTGTCCGCTCCCCGACCCGGGACGCGGTGGCGGGGGTGCGCAGGTTCGTCGAGGCCGAACCCGACCGCGGTAGCGAACTCCTCGAGCGCCTCGCCGAGCTGACCCGGGCCGCGGGGCGGGATCTCGGCGCGGGCAGGATCGCAGACCTCGGCGCACGCCTGGACGCGGCCCAGGCGGCGCTCGACGCTCTGGGCGTCGGGCACCCCGCCATCGACCGGCTCCTCGCCGCGGCCCGGGCGGCCGGCGCGGCCGGTGCCAAGCTCACCGGTGCCGGGCGCGGGGGCTGTGTGATCGCGGTGGCCGACTCCCCCGAGCGAGCCGCCGAGATCGTGACGGCGATGCGCGATGCCGGCGCGGTCGGCGGCTGGGTCGTCACGGCGGCCGGCCGGTGAGCAGCACCGCCATCGCGCACCCCAACATCGCGCTCATCAAATACTGGGGCAAGGCCGACGAGCGGCTCTCGTTGCCGGCCACCGGCAGCCTCTCGCTCACCCTCGACATCGCTCCCACCCGCACGACCGTGACGCTGGACCCCGGCGCGGACCAGCACGTCGCGTCCTGGAGCGGCGAGCCGATGACCGGACGGGAACTCGAGCGGGTGAGCGCGTTCCTCGACCTGGTCGCCGAGCGCGCCGGCAGCCGGACCCGAGCCGTCGTCGAGACCGCGAACGAGATCCCCACCGGCGCGGGCCTGGCCTCCTCGGCCGCGGGCTTCGCGGCGCTGGCGGCAGCCGCGAGCGCCGCCTACGGCCTCGCCCTCTCACCCCGTGACCTGTCCCGGCTCGCCCGGCGCGGATCCGGGTCGGCGGCCCGCTCGGTCTTCGGGGGGCTCGTCCAGTGGCACGCCGGTGACGACGAGGGCTCGTTCGCGGAGCCGATCGAGGCACCCGGGCTCGAGCTCGCGCTCGTGGTGGCGGTCCTGACCGCCGGACGCAAGGCGATCGGCAGCCGTGAGGCGATGCGGCGCACCGTGGCGACCTCCCCGTTCTTCGGCGCCTGGGTCGCGAGCGTGCCCGGCGAGCTGGACGCGATGCGCGCCGCGATCGCCCGGGCCGACCTCACCGCCGTCGGCGAGCTGGCCGAGTCGAACGCGATGCGGATGCACGCGACCATGCTGGGCGCGGTCCCCCCGGTGCGGTACTGGAACGCGGACACGGTGGCGGCCCTCGACGTCGTGGCCCAGTGCCGCCGCGACGGCATCGAGGCGTACGCGACCATCGACGCGGGACCGAACGTGAAGGTGCTCTGCCGGCCCGAGGCGACGACCGCCGTCGCCGACCGGCTCCGGGCCGCGTTCGCCGACGTGGACCTGTTGGTCTCGGGATCCGGCCCGGGTGTGCGCATCGTCGGACCCGCCGCATGATCACCGCCCGGGCACCCGGCAAACTCTTCATCGCCGGCGAGTACGCCGTCGTCGAGCCCGGCGGGGACGCCGTCGTCGTGGCGGTCGATCGACACGTGCACGTGCATCTCGGTCCGGCAGACCGCGGCCGCGTCGACTCCGACCAGCCCGGCTGGGCACCGCTGACCTGGTCGCGGGACGCCACCGGCGTCGTGGCCGACGACGATCGCGCCCTCGACCACGTGCTCTCGACCATCCGGACCGTCGAGGAGTTCGTGATCGGCCTCGGCATCGACCCCCGCACCCACTCCCTGCGGATCTCCAGCGACCTCGACGACGCCGACGGGCGCAAGTACGGCCTCGGCTCCAGCGCCGCCGTCACGGTCGCCACGATCCGGGCACTCGACGAGTTCTACGGACTGCGCCTGAGCCCGCTGGAGCAGTTCCGGCTGGCCCTGCTCGCGATCATCGAGGTGGCGCCGACGTCCTCCGGTGGCGACGTCGCGGCGAGCAGCTTCGGCGGCTGGATCTCCTACCGCTCCCCCGACCGGGCCGCACTGGCCGAACTGCGCGCCCGCGACGGAGTGCTCGCCGCGTTCCGGGCGCCCTGGGCGCCGCTCGCGATCAGCCCGCTGCCGTCCCCGGACACGCTCGAGTTCGTGGTCGGCTGGACCGGTGCCGCGGCGTCGACGGCGCAACTCGTCGATGACGTGCAGGCTGCGGTGGGCGCTGGCACGTCAGCGGGCCCGGCGCTGCCCTACGAGCGCTTCCTGACCGAGAGCCGCGCCCGCGTCGCGGACCTGACGGCGGGTCTCGCCGATGGTGACCCCGAGCGGGTCCTGGCGGCCGTACGCGCGGCGCGGCGACTGCTCGTCGCACTCGGGACCGGCCTCGGCGTCGAGATCGAGACCCCGGCCCTGACCCGGCTGTGTGACGAGGCCGAGGCCATCGGGGCCGCCGCGAAGTCCTCCGGTGCCGGCGGCGGCGACTGCGGCATCGTGCTGGCCCCGGGCGGCACCGACCTGACACCGATGCTCGACGGCTGGCAGCGGGCCGGCGTGCGCAGGCTCACGCTCGCCGTGGCCCCACCGGAGCCGCGGGTGGGTGCCCGATGACAGAGAATGGGACCATGAGCGAATCCGTGGCGGCCGTGCCCATGCGCTGGGTCGGCCCGATCCGCATCAGCGGGAACGTGCTGTCCGGCGAGCAGGAGGTCCCGCTGGCCACGTACGAGTCGCCGCTGTGGCCCTCCGTCGGCCGTGGCGCGCGGATCTCCCGCCTGGTCGACGGTGGGATCGCCACCACGCTGGTCTCGGAGCGGATGAGCCGCTCGGTGTACTTCGAGACCGACGGCGCAGGCGTGTCCGTCCGCGCCCTCGCCGAGATCCGCGACCGGTTCGCCGAGCTCCAGGACGTCGTTGCCGCGAGCAGCCGGTTCGCCCAGCTCATCGACCTCCACAGTGAGATCGCCGGTCGCCTGCTCTTCCTTCGGTTCGAGTTCCTCACCGGCGATGCCTCGGGCCACAACATGGCCACGCTCGCGGCGGAGTGGCTGATGTCCCACCTGATGGCGACGTGGCCCCAGCTGCGGTACGGCTCGATCTCCGGGAACTACTGCTCGGACAAGAAGGCGACCGCCGTCAACGGGATCCTCGGGCGCGGCAAGCACGTGGTGACCGAGGCGCTCATCCCGCGCGCCGTCGTCGAGAAGCGGTTGCGGTCCACCCCGGAACAGATCGCCCGGCTGAACACGAACAAGAACCTGGTCGGCACGATCCTCGCCGGCGGGCTCCGCTCGGCCAATGCCCACTACGCGAACATGCTGCTGGCCTTCTACCTGGCCACCGGGCAGGACGCGGCGAACATCGTGGAGGGTTCGCAGGGCATCACCCAGGCCGAGGTCGACGACGGCGACCTGTACTTCTCCTGCACGTTGCCGAACCTGATCGTCGGCACCGTGGGCAACGGCAAGGGCCTGCCCTTCGTCGAGGAGAACCTGCAGCGGCTCGGGTGCCGCGAGGAGCGCGCTCCGGGCGAGAACGCCCACCGTCTCGCCGCCCTGTGCGCGGCATCGGTCTGGTGCGGCGAGCTGTCCCTGCTCGCGGCGCAGACCAATCCCGGCGAACTGATGGCCGCTCACGTGGCCATCGAGCGCTCCGCTGGCCACAATGCAGATCTGAACACCTCGAACCAGGAGTGAGACATTTCCCCCGCAATCGGCATCGATGACCTCGCCTTCGCCACAGGCTCCTTCCGTATCGACCTCGCGGTCCTCGCCGAGCGGCTCGGCGCCGATCCGGCCAAGTACTACCGCGGGCTCGGGCAGTCCGAGATGAGCGTCGTGGCCGAGGACGAGGACGTCGTCACGCTGGGCGCCGCGGCGGCGCAGCAGATCCTCGCCCGCGGCGGCGCCGAGGGAGTGCGCACCCTGATGTTCGCGACCGAGACCGGCATCGACCAGTCGAAGTCGGCGGGCGTCTACGTGCACAGGCTGCTCGGCCTCGGCCCGAACGTGCGCGTGGTGGAACTGAAGCAGGCCTGCTACTCGGCGACGGCGGCGATGCAGTTCGCGGCGGCACTCGTCGCGCGGGACCCCAGCGAGAAGGTGCTCGTGATCGCGAGCGACATCGCGCGCTACGAGCTGGACACGGCCGCGGAGCCGACGCAGGGCGCCGGTGCGGTGGCCTTCACCGTCACGGCCAACCCGGCGCTGCTCAGGCTCGAGCCCGCGAACGGGGTCTACACCGAGGACGTCATGGACTTCTGGCGGCCGAACCACTCGACGACCGCGATCGTGGACGGCAAGACCTCGATCACGGCGTACCTGGACGCCGTCGCCGGGGCGTTCGACGACTACCTGAGCCGCGGCGGCGCACCGTTCGACGCCATCGACTGGTTCTGCTATCACCAGCCCTTCACGAAGATGGCAGTGAAGGCCCACCGCCACCTGGCCGACCGCGCCGGGTCCGGCTCCGACCCGGCCGCCGTCGCCGCCCGGATCGAGCCGACGACCGGCTACAACCGGCGGATCGGGAACAGTTACACGGCGTCGGTCTACCTGGCCCTGCTCGCGCTGCTGGACGGTGCCGAGGACCTCGCCGGCAAGCGGATCGCGATCGCGAGCTACGGCTCCGGCGCCGTGGCGGAGTTCCTCACCGGCACGGTCCCGGCGAACTACCGGACGGCGTTGCGCGCCGCCGATAACGAACGGCGGCTCGCCGACCGGGTGCCCGTGGACGACGCCACCTATCTGGCGCTGCAGCACGCCGCCCGCCGCCGGGACCCCTCGAACTATGAGACCGCCCGGCAGACCCCCGCACCGTTCCGGTTCGGCGGCGTCCGCGACGACCAGCGGATCTACGAACCCACCGTCTGAGCAGCTCCTGCGTGGATCGCAGCGTCGCGGTCAGTCTTCGGTCGACCAGATCGCACGCAGGGGCCGCATGCCCTCCTCGACATACTCGGCGATCGGGTGCGTACCGCCGTCGGTGAACCAGCGTTCGAGGGCGGCGAAGTACCCGAACGCGAGCGCGTTCGCGACCACGAGCGCCTGCGTCGGGGTCAGGCCCCGCTCCGGGGCCAGGAACGGTGCCGCCCGTTTCGCTGCCCGGTCGAGCGTTGCGAGAGCGGCCATCCGCACAGACGGTTCGCTGAAGAAGTAGCGGACCCGTCGCCTGGAGGTCGGCTCGGCTCCTCCCTCTGCCGGCGCAGCGCGCCCCTCCGACGCCAGCTCGTAGGTCACCACCGAGCCGAGCAGACTCCCGACCGGGTCGGCCGGGTCGATCAGCACCGCGAGTTCCTCGTCACTCAGTCCGTCGAAGTCGTCGGCGACGAGGAGACCCTCCTTGGTGCCGAAGTACCGATATACCGACGAGGGCGAGACCTCAGCGGCCGCAGCGATCTGCTCGATGGTGACGGCATCGAACCCGTGCGCGTCGAAGAGGTCGAGCGCGCGCTCGGTGATGGTGTGCATGGCAGCGCGGCGCCACTGCTCTCGGAGTCCCGGCATCCACCGATGCTAGCAGTCTTGTGACAGTTACTGGCTAATTGCGATTGACTCTCTCCGACACGGATGTCACAGTGGCTTCGTTCAGATAGTTACTGTCTCAATGCCCACCGAGTCGAATGGAGAACGCCATGACCGCAGCGACCACATCTCTCGCACGTCCCGGCCAGCGGGCCGCCCTGCCTGCCCTATGGATCGGACTGTTGCTCACGGCCGCGGTCGGTGTGTACGCGCTGCTCGACGGCTCGACGACGCACGTGCTCGCCGACCACCTCCGGGCCACGTACCCAGCGTTCGACGACCAGGACGTGCAGGCCGGCGTGGCCGCCTACGTGACGATCCTGCTCGGGGTCACCGGCCTCGGTGTGGTCGGCTGGGTCGCCACGATCTGGGCCGCACGCAGCGGCAAGCGCTGGACCGTCTGGCCCGCGGCGACGCTGCTCGTCGCCGCCGTCGGAGTCGCCACGGTTGGCCTGACCACACTGGACACCTCCGGCGAGGTCGGCCTTGCACCACTGATGGGCTGGCTCCTGGTGCTGCCCTGCTTGCCTGGACTGGTGGCCGTCGTGATGCTCTGGACCCGGCGCCGCTCGGCATCCTCAACCTCGAGGTGAGTGCCGCGCAGTCCCCGTCGAGGGCCGCCGCATCCCGGTGGCGGACTGACGCATCCAGCTCGGCCGAGATCCGGTCACGACCGGCGCCACGTCGGGTCGCGGCGCCTCGCGCTCGCCGGCGACGTGCGCGCACTGTGATCATGGCGAGTCAGCGCCGCCTCGAGAGCCTCACGACGACGCCCGGTGCAGGCGCAAGGGCGAGGACCCGCGGGAGTTTCGCTGAGCTCTGCGACCCCGCGACCTCAAGGCCGTGCTCCGACGCTACGATCGTCATCCTGTCCCTTCTGTCCAGCGGGAGCCGCCTGGTGGAGACGCTGCACAACGACGAGGACGCCGCCCCGGTGGGCGTACAGGATGCCGCGGTCTCCACGGGCTCACTGCCCGCGCCGGCGGACGTCCAAGGCCTCCTGACGGCGGCACACGAGCGATACCGGCAGGACCGGCGGGGCGCCGTCGCCGACTACATCCCGGCACTCGCCGCCGCCGACCCCGACCTCTTCGGACTGAGCCTGGGCGGGGTGGATGGAGCCGTCCACTCCGTGGGCGACGCTGCGGTCGAGTTCTCCATCCAGTCGATCTCCAAGGCGTTCCTGTTCGCGCTCGTCGATTCCGAACTCGGCCACGAGACGGTGCGACAGGCGGTGGGCGTCAACAACACCGGCCTGCCGTTCGACTCGGTGATGGCGATCGAGCTCAACGCCGGCCGACCTATGAACGCCATGGTGAATGCGGGCGCGATCGCGACGACCGGCCTCGTCCCCGGTGGCACCGGTGACGAGCGGTGGGCGTTCATCCTCGACGGCCTGTCCGCGTTCGCTGGCCGGGACCTCCACGTCGATGCGGACGTCTACCGCTCCGAGACCGCAACCAACGGCCGGAACAGGTCGATCGCCGGCTTGTTGCGCTCGTACGGCACTCTGACCGCTGACCCTCACGAGACCGTCGACCTGTACACCCGGCAGTGCTCGGTGAACGTGACCGCCGAGGATCTGGCCGTCATGGGGGCGACCCTGGCCCATGGCGGCGTCAACCCTCGAACGGGGCAGCGGGTGGTCGAGCCGTCGGTGTGCCGTGACACCCTTGCGGCCCTGGCCGCGTCCGGCCTGTACGAGCGCTCGGGCGACTGGCTGTACGAGATCGGCATGCCCGGAAAGAGCGGGGTGTCCGGTGGGCTCGTCACGATCTCACCGGGCAAGGGCGCTCTCGGCTCCTTCTCCCCGCCACTGGATCCCGCCGGCAACTCGGTGCGCGGCCAGCGGGCGGCCCACTACCTCTCCAGTGCTCTTGGGCTGAACCTGTTCGCCTCCCGACCGCTGCCGGCCGGTGACGCGAGCTCCGGGTGAGCCGCAGGGGCCGGCTCACCCGCGCAGTTCGCTGAGGCTCTCGTTCGCGACAGCGGCCAGCACGGTGTCGAGGGTGCGGTCGGCACTGAGGATGCGGCTGTGGCCGAACCCTTCTGTCTCGATCACCCGGACCTGACCGCCACGCTGGGCCTCGAGCTGCCTGACCTCGCCGATGTCAGCCCAGCCGTCCGCGCGATCGTGGATGTAGGTGAGCCGCACGTCGGGAGACAGCGCGAGAACGGTGGCGTCGAAGCGGGTGTAGACGTCGGGTGCCGCGCGCCGCAGGCGGTGCGCGTACCACTCCTCGTGCAGGGCCCGAGCGCGCTCACCGAGGCCCAGGTTCCTGGCGAATACCTCATTGAGGTACCGAAACCGAGTGATCGCCGCGATGGCGACGAGGTGTCCGGTGACGTCGCTCTCGGCGGCTGCGGTGAGCGCCGCAAGCGAGCCGACCGAGTGGCCCACGACCGCGTGGAACGGGGCGGCCTCGCGCTCGGCGAGGGCCGTGACGATCGCGTGGTAGTCGCCGATGTTGGTGCGCCGACCCGGCGAGTCCCCGCACCCGGGGGCGTCGAAGGAGACGACCCGGAATCCCTCGTAGCGCAGGTCCCTGACGAGTGCAGCGAACTGTGAGGCGCGCCCTCGCCAACCGTGCACGAGGAGGACCGTCCGCTCCCCCTGGCCCCACTCGTAGGTGACCACCCTCCGGCGGCCCACATCGACGACGGTCCGTCGCGCCTCCTCATGGGTGGCGCGTTCATACTCGCGGACCCGGCGGCGGGCACCCACCCGGATGAAGAACGGGTAGGTCACTGTCGCCGCGAACCGTGGCGACAGCCGGTCGAGGGCGCGCACCGGTTGCCACGTGGGAAGACCTGAACCAGACATCGGGATCTCCAAACAGTACGGACGATCGTTCGAATAGATATATGGACGACTGTACTGATATTCTCCGGATATGCCAACAGTCATCGACGGGCGTCGCGCCCGAGGGGATCGATCACGCAAAGCCGTGCTCTCCGTGGCGACGCAGCTCGCGAGCACGGACGGGCTGACCGGTGTCTCGATCGCGCGACTCGCAACAGAGACCTCCTCGAGCAAGAGCGGTGTCGCTGCCTTGTTCGGCTCGAAGGAAAATCTGCAGCTCGCGGTCGTCAGCGAGGCCAAGCGCATCTTCATCGACGTCGTCGTCCAACCCGCACGCACCGAGGCGGCCGGCTTCGACCGGCTGTGCGCACTCGTGCGGACCTGGATCGATTACTCGTCCGGCCGTACGTTCCGCGGCGGTTGCTTCTTCCTCGCCGCGTCGGCCGAGTTCGCCGCGCACCCCGGGGCCGTGCGCGACGCGATCACCGAGGCGATGGATCTGTGGCGCTCGTACCTGGAACACCAGATTTCACGGGCTATCGCGGACGGGGCGCTTCCCCGACTGGACGATGCCACCCAGCTCGGTTTCGAACTCGAGGCGCTGCTGTCCCATGCCAACGCCGAGTCGACCCTGCACGACCGCAGCGAACCGTACCGGCGCGCGGAACGCGCCATCGTCGAGCGACTTGAGGCCCTGGGCGGGGACCAGCGCGTGCTGGACCGCGTACGCGGTCCCTGACGGAACGCGAACCGTCCACCGCAGACGGTCAGCGGTTCCGGGCTGCGATCAGTTCGTTGAGGCGTTCGTCGCCCCAGGCGCGGGCCGCGTCGATCACGACGATGAGGCTGCGACCCAGGTCCGTGAGCTCGTACTCGACGTGCGGCGGGTTCTCGGCGAAGTCGTGGCGCAGGATCAGGCCGTCACGCGCCATGTCACGCAGCGTCTGGGTCAGCACCTTCGGCGTCACCGTTCTCAGCGCGGCGCGGAGCTCGGTGAAACGCCGTCGCTGTTCGACGAGGCAGAAGCTTCGTGGCGGCTGGGCTGGGGGTTTCCGACAGGGGTTGGTGCCGTCGCTTCGCGCTCGTTGCATCTGCCTAATCTGACCTATTGGGGGTGTCATGCCTGGGCATCTGTCCAGCGGGCGCATGGGTGCTCGCGCCGACCATGGCCCGGCAACGATTGCTTGGTCAGAAGCCTTTCCACCGCCGAGGATTGCCGTCCCCCGCTGGTGGGTGGCTCATAGCAGGCCGCCTGATCCGTGACACCTCACGCGGGCTGACGCCGCCAACGACGTCCATTCCGCTCAGTGAGGAGGACGCCGGCGTGTCCAGTCAGTCTGCCACCCTGACTGAGTTTGACCGCTTGTCGTCTGGGTCGATACCCACGCCGCGACCACAGCTACGCATCGCCGCTACCTCCGACGCCACCTTTCGCGGCCAACCAACCCTCCCCACGAACCGCGCTGCCCGCGCCTGGCGCCGTATTGGATCGGGCGGTGCGCCGAAGGCGACGTCGATTCGATGGTGATCGCTGCATAGGAAACTGGCTCCTGCGGACAACAATATGTGATGTCATCAAGATGCCGGCTGCCGGGTCGACGAGGCACGCACACCACGACGTGGGCGCGATGACGGCAAGAGCGACAGGGTCGACGGCGTGCTGGCGGCGGGTTCCAACCTGCTCATGGCACTGGCGACGCCGCTCGATCGGCGTACTGGCGAGCCACACCCGACCCCTGCGATATCTTGACCGCGGCACGCGAGCACCCGCAGATCGCGAGCACCTCAACCTCGAACGAGCGCGTTGCACCGACGCTGCCCTCCCTCTTGCGGCGCCTGCCGGAGCCCTCCCTCTCCCGCGGGAGGGGGCCTGGTGGGCTCACTCGAAGCGCAGAGGTTCAATCGGGTCCTGCCTGGCAGTTCGCAGCGCGGGCATGGTCCCGGCCAGGAACGCGACTGCCATGACGCTCAGGATGACCGTGGCCACGGTGGCGGGTTCAAACAGGATCAAGGTCAGGCCCGGCAGGTCGGACAGGATCGAGGAGGCAGGGCAGCTGAGACTGCCTCGCCGACGCCGAAAGCAGCCAGTACGCCGATGGCGCTGCCGAGCAGGCCGATGACGACGGCTTCGATGGTGAACAGCGATAACACCTTCGCGCTGGACACCCCCATGGCCTTCATGAGGCCGATCTCGCGGGTGCGTTCCTGGACGGCCATGTAGAGGGGTGTTGATGATGCCGATGGAGGCGGCCAGCAGGGCGATGATCGCGAACCCGTTCAGGACCAGCACGATGGTGTCGATGACCGAGGTGAACGTGCCGAGCTGGTCTTCCAGCGTGGTCGCGGTGTAGCCAGCGTCGGCCAGCCGCTCCCTGAAGGCGTCGGTGGCTTCGTCGCCGGCGTCCGGTTCGAACCACACCGAGGCGGAGGCGTAGGTCTCGGCCTGCCCTTGCGCCGCGCCGGTCATCTGCAGGTCGAACAGGGCGGTGGTGAGGGCCTCGTTGGGGATGGCGCCGGCCATCGAGATCAGGCCTGGTTCGGCGATTCCGACCACGGTGACCTCGGTGGTGGTCTGTGTGCCGCTGGCGTCGGTGACGGCCAGCACCACATTCTGGCCGATCGCGTCCTGTGCGGGCCCTAGTCCGAGCGGCTCCAGATAGGTATTGGGGAGCACGATCTGCGGCTGGTCGCCCTGCAGGTCGACCTGGTCACCTGCCGCTAGTTCCACGCTCACCCCGGGCATGATCTGTGACAGCGCGAGCTGGTAGCGGGTACCGTCGCCGTGCTGAATGAAGTCGACGCTCACGTTGAGCGCGGGCTGTACCCGCAGCACGCCGTCGATGTCGGCGACCTCGTCGATGTCGTCGACGGTGAGCGCCACCGCAGTGCCGGCGCCGGGTGCACCGGCGCCCCACCGCCGGGCACGCCGCCGGCGCCTACGTCGATCTGGTCGAGATCCCTGGTGATGTCCAGGCGCTTCATCGCGAACGGGCCGTGCTGCATGAGCGCGAGCTGCACAGTGATGGTCGGTTTTCGTGATCGTCCGCATGCTGCGGCCTTCCGATCGAGGCCCGCAGGGCGCCGCGCTGAAGCGGAGCAGGTCTAGGCACTGGCCGACGTCGCGGTGTACGGTGCTCACACCCTTGGAGAAGTTGCGACGTTGCAGTGCTCCCACGGGCCCGTTAGCCATTCGTTGCTCCTGACCCCGGCAACTCCACAAGTCCGGGGAGTGCCGTGGGCAAGTCACATGTTGTACCCGTTGAAGCCACCTTCCAGCCGGCCGTCCACTATGAAGAGAGCGCTCAGGACGGGTCCGCGTGTTCGCGCGGAGTGATCTGCATCGGCCTCCGCCTCCGTGGGGAGGTGGAAGGTGATCAATCCACGGCGCTGCAGCGCATTGCCAGCGACATCGCCGCCTTCCTCAATGAGTACTTTCCCGAGCTGAGCGTCGAGGCACGTCCACACTCGGTCACGCTGATCTGTCCAGGGCCGCCCACTCATCTCATGAACATCGCCGATGCCGTGATCTGGCACCTCGGATGCCTGGGCCGCTGGGAGGGATCGCTACCGTTCGACGCTCAGGTTGGTGTCGCCGTCGCGATAGACGGAGTCAGTGCCCCGGATCTGCTGAGCCGTGCCGAGGCAGCGGCCCAGTGTCCGATCCTGCGCGGGCCGAAACGGTCGGCACGGACGGACCACGTTCCACATGGGTGGTGATCGAATGCTCGTCGAGGAAGAGTTCGACACCTACGTGTGGATCAAGGACGGTAGCGAGGGCCCAGTCGTGTGCGTGTGTGGCCCGCTCTCTTTGCGCGCCGCCAAGTTGTTGATCGCCGCCATCGCCCACGAGGGCTCGCATGCGGTACTTACGATCGACTTGGGCCAGGCCACGTTTGCAGAGGCGAGGGCGGTACGTTACCTCGTCGAAGAGGTCAATGAATATCGTCGCCGCGGATCGAACATCCAGGTGCACGGCTCATGCATCAACCTCCTGCTTCTAGGAGTGAGCCATTCCGAGTGACTGCGCGGACGACGGACACGATCCGCGCTGACCGAGTGAGAGCACTCGGAACTGCGCCGAATTGGGCATATTCGTCGTTGTAGGCCACGACCGTGAGGTCTTCCGGGATCTGCATGCCGCGGTCGGGCGCCGCCTCGGTCAGTCGGGCCGCATGGTCGTCCGTGTGTACGAGCACGGCGCTGATGTCGGCCTACGCACAGCTGTCGAGCAGTGCCTCTAGCGCTCCGGATAGCTCCGCAGGCGCCTCGCTGGGCTTTGGCAGTGCGACGTCGGGTACCTGCCTCATCCCGGGTCGGTCGACGGCCTGGCGGTAGCCGATTCGTATGGGAGATGCGGTCGGGGTCCGATCGAAAGCAACGATCGCCACGGCCCGGTGCCCGACCTGGTAGAAGTGTTCGACCGCGAGCGACGCGCCGTAGGTGTGGTCAGTTCGGACGTAATCGAACTGCTGTGCGGCCGAGGGTCAGCTCCACCGGACGGAGGGCGCCCCGGCCCTACCCGCCGCCCGGGTCCGGACACGTGGCAGGGCGTATATCCGGGACATCGACGACAACGCCGCCGTAAATCACACGAGCGCCGACACTCCAGCCGCGGCCACCCGCCCGGCCCAACGACCGGTCACCTCTGCAGACAGTGGTACGCCCGGTCGACCATCTCACCGACGAGCTGCGGCCCTCAATGGCCGCACCGCTCGCCGTCGAGGCCGTCGTCCTGGGCCTGGTACCAGCCTCGATTCCAGCGTGGAAACCGAGCGGCCGGGGGTGGCCCTTGAACTGTCAGCCGAACGGCCAGCGGCGCTTCTTGGGCTTCTCGGCGGGCTGCTGACCAGGCTGCTGGGCGACGAGGTCGAGCACCGGGCGACCGTCCACAGTGCCGGTGCCCTCGACCAGCAAGTACGGCGTCCGCTCGATGACGATGGTGCCGCCCTGCTGCGGAAGCCGGCTCTGGTTGAGCTCGGCTGCGGTGCCGGCCTGGAGCAGGGCGTGCGCGGCGGCCGGCCCGCGCTCCCCACGCAGCTGCAACTCGCGGCCGCCCAGCGCCGCGAGTCCCGAGGTGAAGGCAACGCTGGCGGTCTGGTCGCCGTCGAGCCACATCGCGTGGACGCCGGTGAGGTTGACCGCCATGTCCCGTTCCGCCCAGCCCATGAACATCACGTCCGTGGTGACGTGCTGTTGGTAGGGCAGCCACACGGCCACCGCGTCGTCGCGATCGAGCAGGTAAGCGACGACCGTGGCCCACGTGTCCAGCGCAGCGGCGAAGTCCTGAGGCGGGTTCACGCCGAGGCTGATCGAGGCACGGTGATCGGCGACCGGCTGTGTGAGCGTCTGACGCAGCGGGCTGGTGGCCAGGTCGGCCTCCAGCCGCGGGTCGGAGATCGAAGAGCCGAATGCACCGATCGTCAGGTCGGCGCCGTTGACGCGCATCTCGAAGCTCGGCAGCAGCGGCGCGCCCGCGAGCGGGTCGCCCATACCGGGCTGGATCGAGGAGAGTACCTCCCCCATGTCCGTGGGGACGCTCGAGAGCAGCACGTGGGCGCTGACGGCGGGGGTGGGCGGCTGCTCGGTCACGAGCACTCCTTCGATCGCGGTGTCACAGCCGCGCGAGCGCGCGGCCAGGGGATCAGCATGGCTCAGCACGGCCTCGTCGAGGGAGGGCAAGAACTGCCCACCCCAGTCGCCGTCGGGCGCCTCGACCTCGAGGTCGGCTGTGCAGAGTTGTGTCAGACCTACTGCCACATCGAGCCTGCCGCTGCCCACTCCTGCGGACAGCCCCAAGGCCGGAACGGCGGGTTCGCGCCGAAAATCCTGGAACCTCGGTGTTCCATCCTCTGTCTTGTGGAGCTAAGGGGATTCGAACCCCTGACCTCTTCCATGCCATGGAAGCGCGCTACCAACTGCGCCATAGCCCCGTGTGGGAGCCCCGAAGGGCGTTGCCAGTTTAGACGATGCGAGCCGCAACTGCGAAATCGGCTTCGCGCACCCCGACGTTGTGGGCGGACAGCCGCCAGCTCGGCCGCTGCCCGTCGTTCGTACGCAGCACCGACCAGTGGCAGTTGCCGATCCCGGTGATGCCCCGCCAGACCTCGGGATCCTGGCCGATCAGGGCCGTGATCCCGGCGCTGATGGCCGCTCCATGGGAGACGATCACGAGGATCTCGTGCTCGCCGAGGGGCTCTGCCGCAGCGAGCACGGCCGCGGCGAACCTGTGACCGACCTCACGTCGGGTCTCGGCGTTGATGCCCGCGGGGTGGTCGCCGGCGTTCCACGCCGCGAACGCGTCGGGCCAGCCGGCCTCGATCTCCGGGTGGGTCAGGCCCTCCCAGTCGCCGAAGCTACGCTCGCGCAACCGGACGTCGGTGGTCACGTCGGCCCCGTCGATGTCGGCCAGTGCACGCGCGGTCTCGAAGGCACGCACCAGGTCGGAGGCGACGATCCGGGCGGGCCGAAGCTGGGCGAGCACGGGCGCCGCGGCCGCGGCCTGCGCCTGGCCGCGTTCATTGAGGGCGATGTCGACCTGACCCTGCAGCCGTCCGGTCGCGTTGTAGTCCGTCTGCCCGTGCCGCCAGAGCAGGATGGTGCCGGCGCTCATGCCTGCTCGCCGGGTGGACCTGCCTGCACCTCGTCCGTCTTGTGACCGTGGACGTCCGCCGGCAGTTCGACCACGGGGCAGTCCTTCCAGAGCCGTTCCAGGGCGTAGAACTCCCGGTCCTCGTCGTGCTGGACGTGCACGACGATGTCCCCGAAGTCGAGCAGCACCCAGCGACCTTCGGCGACACCCTCCTTCCGGACGGTCTTGGCGCCCTCGTTCGCGAGAGCATCCTCCACGGCGTCCACGATCGCCTTCACCTGGCGTTCGCTGGAGCCGGAAGCCACGACGAAGACATCGGTCAGAACCAGTCGCTCGGAGACGTCGAGCGCGATGATCTCGCGGGCCAACAGGTCGGCGGCGGCGCGGGCGGCGGCGATCGCCAGGTGGATGGCGCGGTCATCAGCGGGCACGGTGCTCCTCGGTGTCGGTCAGGCGGTGTGTAGACGGCGGTGTACCGCCCGACTACAGGCGGGTCGCGTCCTCGGCCAGTCTATGCGGCAGGTGTGCCACCGGCTCAGGACCCCGACGAAGATGCGACTCCCGTGACCAGGGCACCGAGTCCATCACCGCCGAACACGTTGCCGCTAGCGACCTGCCAGACGAGCAGTCCGAGCACGAGGCCGACGAGGATCAGGACGATGATCTGGAGCGCCCGAAGCCACGCGGGCGTGCGCTCGTCGTCCTCGTCCTCGTCGTCGTAGTCGTCCTCATCGAGGTCGTCGTCGAAGAACTCATCGCGGGCGCCGGCGGTCGCGCCAGCCTCGGGCTGCTCGTCCGCTGCGGGCTCGGGTTCACCGGAGATGACGCTCGCCCACCTCGGCCGCATGTCGAACGCGTCGTCCTCGTCCTCGACGTCCTCGGGTTCGGTCGACGCCGTCTGGCCGGCAGCGTCCTGATCCACGGCGGCGTCGGCAGGCGTTGCAACGGCCTCGTAGTTCCGACGTGAGCGTCGCGTGGAGGGCAGCGGTCCGCCGTCGTAGAGCAGGTCTGCCTCGGCCTTCGCCGGTTCGTCTGACTGCACCGGCAGGACCGCAGTCTCGTCCGGTGCGTCCGATCCCCAGACCGACGCGGCATCCGCGGTCGGCAGCGGCCCCGGAGTGGCCGCGGGCGACCGCTCGGCCACGATCTCGGCGCGGAGCGGCTCCGGCGCGGCGTCGGGCGCAGCGTTGATGTCGCGCACGGCGCGCTGGATCGGGGTCAGGCCCCCGGTCTCGTCCAGGCCGCGGGTGGCCCGGGCCGCCGCCGGCGGGCGCACCACAGGACGGCGGCCGGTGCTCGTCCGCTCACTGGGGGCTTCCGGGGTGGTCGGCTCGGCGTCCGCGCTGGCTTGCTTGGCGCGTAGCGACCGCCGTGACACGGCGCCGAACTCACCGGTCGTCGCAGCGGACTCGGCCGACGGCGCACCCGCCCTTGACACGCCGGCGGAGGACTCCTCGTCGGCGTCGGCCGTGGCTGCGGCAGCCGTCGAGTCCTCGCTGGTCGCGTCGATCGCGATCGCGTCGTCCGAGGTGAGCGGCGCCGCCGAGGCGGCCGGCCCAGCCGGGCCGGGCCGGGCCGGGCCGGAGGGCACCGAGTCGGGGTCGGCCGGAACCGGAGCCGCCTGGGCTTCGTCCGCCGAAGGCGTGTCCGACGCACCGGACGGCGGGTCGGCGGGCGCCGTACCGTCGGTCGCGGTGTCCGTGCTCGCCGGGTCGGCGATCGCCGCGCCTTCGCTTGCCGGGCCGGTGGTCGCCGGGGCGGCAGCCGCCGCAGCGTCACTCTCCGTGACGGTGGTCGCGGTGTCCTGGCCGGCCGCGCCGTCGGTAGCTGTGCCGGTGGTCGCGGTGTCGGGGCCGGCCGCGCCGTCGGTAGCTGTGTCCGTGGGCGAGGAGGAGACTGCGCCGGTGGCGCGGCGTCGCGGTCCGCCGCTGGCGGGGGTGGCCGCAGACGGCGCCGTGTGCGCGCTCAGGGCGCTCGTGGCGGACATCGGGGTCGGCACCGGGCCGTCCGGGCCCAGCTGCAGGGCGCCGCTGGCGAGTGCCTCGTCACGGGCCCGCAACTCGCGGCGGCTCAACGGTCGCTCGAGCCCAGCGGCACGCGCGCGGGCGCGCTCGGCCTCCCGGCGCCGTCGACGTTCGCCGAGGCCGGCGGTCGAGGTGTCCTCCTCCTCGCTCACAGTTCCTCCTCCCCCACGGCTGGTGCCAGCCTCTCGGTGATCGTCGACACGTCCCTGTAGAGCCGGTGCTTGCCGATGTACTGCACCACACCGTCCGGCACCAGGTACCAGACCGGCTTGCCGGCGATCACCCGCTGCCGGCAGTCCGTCGAGGAGATCGCCATGGCCGGGATCTCGAGGAGCGAGTACTCACCGGGGGGCAGTTCCTCGGCGCTCAGGTCGTGCCCGGGCCGGGTGACACCCACGAAGTGGGCCAGCTTCAACAGCTCCGAGACGTCCTTCCACTGCATGATCTGGCTGAGCGCGTCGGCGCCGGTGATGAAGAAGAGTTCGGCGCCCGGGTAGGCCGCATGCAGGTCGCGCAGGGTGTCGATCGTGTAGGTGACCCCGGGTCGGTCGATGTCCACCCGGGACACGGTGAACCGAGGGTTCGAGGCGGTCGCCACCACCGCCATCAGGTAGCGGTGTTCCGCGACCGTGACGTCGCGGTCCAGTTTGAACGGCTGCGCCCCGGTGGGGACGAAGACGACCTCGTCCAGGCCGAACTCGTCGGCGACCTCACTGGCCGCGACGAGGTGGCCGTGGTGGATGGGGTCGAACGTGCCGCCCATGATGCCCACCCGCAGGGGCACCGGGCTTGCTGCGATCACGATCCGTTCCGCCGGGGCGTGGCCCGGAAGCCGGCAAGACCCACGATCAGCGGTGGCGCGTGCCCACGCTGCGGAATGCGAGAACCACCAACAGCAGGAACACGAAGATGACGAACGCGACCAGGCCGAAACCGATCGGCGGCAAGCCCGAGCCGGCCTCCTCGCCGTGCTCGACGGCGAATGTCAGCAGTGAGTTACTCATCGACTCGGGTCCTCCTCGGTTCCACAACTCTCAAGGGACAAGTCTCGCACGTCCGGCAGCCAGCTCCGAGACGCCACGGTGGTGATCATGGCCGCACGTGTCCGTCGCCCTGCACGATCCACGTGGTGGTGGTCAGTTCGGCAAGTCCCATCGGCCCACGCGCGTGCAGTTTCTGGGTGGAGATGCCGATCTCGGCACCCAGGCCGAGCTGTCCCCCGTCGGTGAACCTGGTGGAGGCGTTCACCATGATCGCCGCGGAGTCGAGCTCGGTGGTGAACCGCTGCACCGACGTCACGTCGGCCGTGCAGATCGCCTCGGTGTGGCCGGACGTCCAGATGCGGATGTGCTCGATGGCGGTGTCCAGGTCCGGCACCACGCGCACCGCCAGGTCAAGGCTGAGGTACTCGGTGGCCCAGTCCTGCTCGGTTGCCGGTTCGAACTCGACACCCTCGCCGAGGTGCACGGCGGTGGCCTCGTCCCCGTGGATCCGCACCCCCGCCGCGCCGAGCGCGCTCAGGGCGCCGGGCAGGAACTCGGCGGCGATCGCCTCGTGCACGAGCAGGGTCTCCAGGGCGTTGCACACGCCCACGCGCTGGGTCTTGGAGTTCAGCAGGATCGCGATGGCCTTCGCCACGTCCGCTCCCGCGTCGACGAACAGGTGGCAGTTGCCGACGCCGGTCTCGATCACGGGGACCGTGGACTCGGTCACGACGGTCTGGATCAGGCTGGCGCCGCCGCGGGGCACGAGCACGTCGACCAGGCCCCGGGCCCGCATGAGCTCGCGGGCACCCTCCCGGCCGTGCGCGTCGATGGACTGGATGGCATCCGCGGGCAGTCCCACTCCGGTGAGCGCCTGCGAGAGCACCCGGACGATCACCTCGTTGCTCCGGGCCGCCGCCGAACCGCCGCGCAGGATCACCGCGTTGCCACTCTTGAGGGCGAGCCCGGCGGCGTCCACCGTCACGTTCGGCCTGGCCTCGTAGATCATCCCGACCACGCCCATAGGCACCCGCAGCTGACGCACGGTCAGGCCGTTCGGCAGGGTGGACCCGCGGACGACCTCGCCGACCGGGTCGGGCAGCGCGGCAAGGTCCCGCAGCGCGCCGGCGATGGCGGCGATCCGGCCGGAGTCGAGACGGAGCCGGTCGACCAGGCCCGGGCTCATCCCGTTCGCCTGCTCCCGCTCGACGTCCTCGGCGTTGCCGGCGATGATCTCCGCCTGCGCGGCGACCAGCGCGTCGGCGAGCACGTGCAGTGCCTCGTCCTTGGTGCCGCGGGTCGCGCTCGCGAGCGCGCGCGCCGCGATCTTCGCCCGTTGGGCGGCCTGGACGACGGCGGTGCGTGCCTGCGTGGCTGCCTGCGGTTCGCCGTCGGTCGCCTCGGGCGCCACGCTGGTCGTGGCGGCAACGCCGGGTTCGGTCTGGACGCTCATGGGATCAAGGATAGGCCGGGCCGGCCCGGTCACCGGGTCGGGTCCAGTGGGTGGCCCGACCCGGGGCGCGCGGGCAGATGCGTCGTCGGTCAGGCGCCGGCGGCGGCTCGGCTGCGCGCCGTGCGGGCGGTCGCGGGGCGCGCAGTCTCGACGGACCCGGCCGCACCGGTCCGGGCCGGGGCGGCAGCCTCGGTACGCAGACCTCTGGCGGTGAGGGCGGGCACGACGTCCTGCACCAGGGCGAGGACATCGGTGGGCACCGACGCCGGGATCACCGTGAATCCGTCGGCCGCGCCGGCGTGCACCCACTCGGCCCACAGGTCGACCAGGTCCGCGGCTGTGCCGATCGAGCGCAGCGGGGCGGTCCGAGGCGCCGTCTCGAGGGAGTTGAGCAGGTCCCAGCGCGCCTGGGCGCTGGGTCGGTCCGCGGAGATCACGACGTGGATGTCGACGAGCACCGTGATGTCGTCCGGGTTGCGGCCCCACTCGGCGGCGGCGCGCCGGATCGCGGTGCGGGCCGTGCGCGCCTCCTCCAAGGTGGCCACGGACAGGCGTGCCACATCCGCGCGGGCCGCCGCCAGTTCGAGGTCGACGGCGTTGCGGACTCCGATCACCACGATCGGGGCGCGGCGCTCGGATTCGGCCGGGGCGGAGGATCCGCTGGCCGCCTTGCCGCGCGAGCGGCGCTCCGGCGTGGCCCAGGAGTTGATGACGGCGTCCACCGCACGGGCGCTCGTCCCGTTGACCGGTGCGGCCTCGAGCTGCCAGCCGGCGCGCTCCGCGCTGGCGCGGTGCACGCTGGAGATCGCGCCGGCCACGTGCTCGGGGCGGGCCACACCGAGCGGCACGGTGGCCACGAGCGTTGCGGTACGGGTGTGCCGGGCCAGGCGGGAGGCGGCCACGGCGCCGTCGAGCCAGGCGTCCCGGCGGCGAGGGCCGCCGACGCGGAACGTCTCGTCGAGGCTGAGCAGGTCGATGCCGCCCTTGTCCGCAAGGGACGCGAGGCCTGCGAGCCGGCCCATGATGAAGGACTCGGCCTCGGTGTCCTCGGTGCGGCGCCACTCGCGGGGGGCACCGGCGCCGGAGAGGTCGAGGGCGATGAGGGTGGAATTACGGGTACGCGGGGACTGCGACATGGGTGTTCACGCCTTCATGTTCGAGGGGGAGCCCCGTCCGGTTCGCCCGCGCGGCACGTGTCACTCGTGCCGGCCTGCGGGCCGCCTCGGATGAGGGGGTGATGCCGAGGGGCGGAGCGCCCGGGGCATCGGATGAGGGTCGGCTCAGGCCTGGACCGACATCGAACAACAGCACATGGCGAGAGAGATCTGCAGCGGCGTGGTCGCTCGTTCCCTGGTGATGGTGCCCATGTGCGGTGTTTCCCTCTTCTCGAGCGCCTGCGGCGCCGTGCGCTTGCTCCGCATCGAATGACCGGAACCAGGTCGTCACCCGGGGCACCCCACCGCAGTTGGAGGGTTGCCGGTCAGCAAGCCGGGGCTGTGCGCTGACACTCAAGACCTTGGGGATAAGTCTAGGAGGCCCTTTGATGACGTGTCAACAAATCCGTGCGGTCCGTACGGATCAACATGTCGGGGTGGGATCTGCGCCGTCCAGGCGAGCCGAGGTCCACTCCACCAGTTCGTCGGTGAGCGCAGAGTCCGCCGCGACCAGGCTCAGGTGGTCCAGACCGGTGTACTCGCGGTAGTCGAGGGACTGCCCGGCGGCGCACTGCGCGCTCACCCAGGTCCGCTGCATCGACGGCAGCACGAGCGTGTCGGCGTCGCCCTGCGCGACGAGGACCGGCACGTCGATGAGGTCGGTGGGGCTGTTGTCCCGCAGTGCGGTCCCGAGGGCACCGTCGAGTGCCTCGTCGACGAACACCGGGTCGAACAACTGCGAGGCCGCGACGCCCGCGGCGAGGGCGTCCCGGCCCTCGAAGCACAGTGCACCGATCCGTTCCACCACGGACTCGGTGCCCGGGGTGAGGACGTCGTCGACGCCGAGCTCCGGGTAGTACTGGGCCCACGAGGCGGCGATGTAGGCCGAGACGACCTTTCCGGCGACCTTGTCCTTGATGCCGGCCGCGAGGCGGTACAGGTCGGTGGCCGGCGCCATCGCCGCGACCCCCACGACGGTGAACTCCGGCGCGTACTCGGGGGCGACGATCGCCGTCCAGAGCGCGCCGTGACCGCCTTGCGAGTGCCCCCACACCGCCGTCGTCTCGGACAGAGCCAGCCCCTCGATCTGATGGGCCGCACGGAGCGCGTCCAGCACGTCGCGGCCGGCCTCCTCGCCGACCAGGTAGGGGTGCGGACCCGCCGTGCCGAGGCCGACGTAGTCGGTGAGTACCCCGGCCCAGCCCTGGGCGACCATGTCCTCGAGCGCGGCACCCGCACCGCCCCCGAACGGGGCCGGTGCGAGCGAGGGTGCGCAGCGCGGCACGATCCCGGTGGTGCCGTGGGCAACCGAGACCACCGGCAGCGCCTCCGCGGTTCGGTCGGCCGGCGCGATCACGGTGCCGCTGGCGACCGCGGGCGAACCGTCCGCGTGGGTCGTCGTGTACAGGATGCGCCAACCGTCGGCGCCGGGTGGCACTCCGCTCGAGAGCGGCTCGAGCCGCAGGAGCTGTCCCGGCGCGTCCGGTACCGCGATCGGTGGGGTGTAGAACCCGTCCGGCACCACCTCGGGCCCGCCGGCCCGCAGCCAGTAGGTGCCACCGGCCAGGAGCACCGCGACCAGCAGGGCTGCGATCCCGACGGCGAGGGCGCCCCCGCGCCGCAGCCGTCCCGCCGGCCGCCGTGGGTCTCGCGCCCCGGAGTCGTCCGAACCCTGCCTGCGCCGCACCATCGCCAACGCGGCCGGGATCCCGAGCACCAGGCCCGCGTAGACGAGGAACGCACCGAAGATCACCCCCACGGCGAGCACGGTCAGGACCGGCCAGGCCTGGGCGAGCGCGGCGAACAGCAGCGCCGCGACCCCGGCGAACGCGGCACCGGCCCGCGCGGCCCGGGTACCGCGGATCGCACCGACGATGCCCGCGATCCCGCTCGCTGCCAGCGCCACGGACGCGACGGTGACCAGTCCCGGCAGCGTGAGCCCGCGCCACAACACGACGAACGCGCCCAGGCCGACCAGCAGCACCGCGAGGACGACGTCTACCCGGGCGATCGATGACCCACCCGCCTGCAGGTACCGGGCCACGCCGGCGAGCACGAGGCCGGCTGCCACAAGTCCGACGAGCAGGTGGATACCGGCGCCGGACGCGACCGTGATGAGCACGACCCCGAGCAGGACCATCAACGCGCCGACCACCACGGCCACGGCGGGCGGGGCCGGCTGCGGATCCAGGGGGCGCCATCGCCGTGCCTGCTCGGTCCCTGCGGTCACGACGCTCCCCCAACCCGCCGGTCGGGTGCCGGCACTCGTGGGCCGAACCGGCCCGGGGAGCCAGTCTGGCGCACCTGCGACCGCCGCGCCGCCGTGCCCTTCCACGGACGGGCCATCTCGCCATTCGGGATTCCCCGGACGTCCCCGAACCGGGTGACGGCCCGGCGGTAGCGTCGGGCCAAGGGAGCACGCCCTAGGCACCCGACCAGTCAGATCGCCGAGTTCGGACGGGAACGATGACCACCACTCTCACCACCCTCAGCGGGAACCCGCGACGGGGCTCTCGCACTCTCGCCGTGGCCGAGGCCGCCGCCACCCGGATCGTCGGTCTGGTCGGTGGGTCCGCCCAGGTCGACGGCCGCGTGATCGAGCTCGCCGATCTCGCCGGGCAGTTGTTCGCACCGGAGCACCCCGAGGCGGACGCGGCGCTGGACCGGGTTGCCGGTTCAGACGTCCTCGTCGTGGCGACTCCGGTCTACAAGGCGAGCTACACCGGACTGCTCAAGTCCTTCCTCGACCTCTACGGCGCGAACGGGTTGCGCGGGGTCGTCGCCCTGCCCGTCGTGGTCAGCGGCAACCCGGCCCACCTGCTCTCCACCGACATCCACCTGCGGTCGCTGTTGGTGGAGCTCGGCGCGAGCGTCCCCACCCGCGGGCTCGGGGTGGTGGAGTCGCAGCTGGGCACGATCGAGGACGTCCTGGACGCCTGGTTCGCCGACCACGGCGGGCTCCTGCGTGGCGCGGTCACCGCCCGGGCGGGCGCGGGGGCGGCGGCATGAGCGCCGAGACGCTGAGCGACCTGGAGCGCCTGCTCGCCGAGCAGGACGAGCCCCAGTTGAATGCCGACGAGTACAAACAGGTCTTCCGCCAGCACCCCGCCGGGGTCGCTGTCGTGACGTTCAACGGTTCGGGCACGGAGGCTGTCGACCCGGTGCCGGTCGGTTTCACCGCGACGTCGGTCATCTCGGTGTCCGCCGCTCCCCCGCTGCTCGCGTTCTCGATCGCATCGACGTCCTCGTCCTGGCCGGCGCTGAGCCAGACCGGCACGGTGGTCGTGAACTTCCTCGACGGCCCGTCCGCGCATCTGTCGACCACCTTCGCGACGAGTGGCATCGACCGGTTCGCCGATGCCCCGTGGCACCGGCTGAGCACCGGTGAACCCACCCTGACCGAGGCCTGCGCCCGCGTCCGGGGGCGCGTGGTGCAGCGGATCCCGGCCGGCGACAGCTACCTGGTCACCCTGCGGGCACTCAGCGCCCAGATCCCCAGGACCGGCTCGCCGCTGGTCTACCACGACCGCAGCTACCACCAGATCGGCGGGCACAGCCGGCTGGCCTGATCCCGGCCGAACCGGCCCACCGGGGCCGGGTGACCGGAGGTCAGGACCAGTCCGGCAGGAACGCCTTCGTGGCGGCATCGATCGCGATCGAGTACGTCCAGTCGGTGCGCCGGGTGGACCCCCACGCCTGCCAGCCCTGCCGGTCACTGTGCGCGAGCACGGTGACGCCGTCCGGCACCCAGGGTCCGGCGATCGGCGCGAAGAACGGGATCGCCCCCACCGCGCCGATGAAGGTTGCCCAGCGCCGGGCGATCTGGCTGCGCTTCCACGGACCGAGGACCACCATCACCCGGCGGTGCTGCAGGTAGTTCGCCACCAGCTCGATCTCCCACGCGAAACCCTGACGGACCTCGAGGGGGGTCGCGCTGAGCACCACCGCCCGAGCCGTCTGCGCGTACCGGGCCACGTGCTGCTGCCACTCGTCGTTGCTGAAGCTGGCCCGCGCCGCTCCGATCGGGGCGATCCGCGCGCCGGGCGGCGCGATCGCGATCACCGGCCCGGACATCGAGAGCTGCTGGACGAGCACCTCCTCGAACCGCACCTGGCGGAACAGGCTGAGTGCCCCGAACAGCCCTCGGCGTCGCAGCAGGCCCGGCAGCTTCAGCGAGTCCTCGTCGAAGCTGCGCAGGTACAGGTAGTGCGGGCGGGTGTCCTGGGCGAGGGCATCCGCCACCGAGGCCGCGCGGATCCGCCGCCCGAACTCGTCGAGGGCGACGAGCAGGGCGATGGCCACGAGTAGCAAGGGCACCAGCCAGATCCGCTGGTCGCCGGCGAAGGCCCGCGCGATCGGGTAGAGCGGCCCCGCGAGCGGCTCCCAGCGCCCGGAGAGCCCGGCCCCGGAGTCCACCGGCCAGCCACCGCTGGCGCCCGCATACCAGTTCAGCAGCACGAAGACGACCAGGATCACCGGCAGCAGGCCGTACGCGATGGTGCTCAGGGCCATGCCGACGCCGCCCCGAACGCTGAGGCTGCCGAGCCGGGTGGGCCGCACGTCCTCCACCGGGTGCGGCGGGATGAGGCGGTACATCAGGGCGATGAGCCCGACCAGGACCGCGAGCGCGAGCAGCACGGCGAGCGCCGCAGAGGTGTCCCCGGCGATGACCGAGTTCAGTTCGACGAGGCCCAGGAAAGCGGCGAAGAACCAGACGACCATCCGGATCCGCCGCTTCCACCGGGCGCCCAGCACCACCCGGGTCAGGTCGTGGTACCGGGGTGAGGTCGAGCCGGACCGGTACCGGGGGCGGCGCGCGAACGCGATCAGCCGGAAGGGTCCGACGAAGATCACCCAGATGAACACCACGAACACGATCGTCTGCACGAGCACGTCGCTGAGGTTGTAGGCGGGGGTGTTGACCCGGTTGTACCCGTCCGCGGCCAGGGTGTCCTGCAGGTCCAGGGCGAACGGCCCGATCCGGCCGGCGCACGCTCGCGGGTCGGCCTCGCACGGCATCCGCAGCTCGACGAGCGCGGTCGAGTCCTCCGCGCTGGTGATCCACTGCGAGCGGAGCTCGGCGTCGCCACCGTTCCAGCGGACCCGCTCCTCGCCGTCGAGCACCTGGACCTCCGTGACCGGCCGGCCCGGGATCCCCCGCCACTCGGCCAGACCGATGGCTTCGTCGTCGTCGTCACAGACGGCGTACCACAGGGTCAGCTCCTCGCCCGCGCCGGGGCCCTGCCAGCGCCACTGCTGCGCGGTGCCGCAGCCGGGCGCGTCCCCGACGCTCTCGTCGACGGCGGAGGTGAGCAGGAACCAGTCGTCCCCGGGTGCCCACGGCGGGTCCCCGGCCGGAGCCGCGGAGGCCGACGGCGCACCGAACGCTCCGAGGAGCACGGCCACCAGGGTGGCGGCAAGGCCGAGCAGGACGCGCCGGGCCGGGCGCGCTGGGGCAAGCGACGTCACGCCGGCCTCGCGTAGCCGTCCGGCCACACGACGGCGACCTCGATGCCGCCGGCGCGGGCGGCGTCGACGATCTGCGCCGTGCCGCCGATGCCGCGCTCGCGCTGCCCGTCCCAGACGGCGAGGAGCAGGTCGGCTCCCTCGAGCACGGCCAGCCCGGCCGCCAGATAGGCGTCCGGCGAGGGCTCGGGGTGGTCGAGCACGCGGACCGAGGCGGCCCGCGCCAGCAGGGCCCGGAACGGGGCCCGGTAGTCGGCCGGGAGGGTCTCGGCATAGCCGTCGGCGGGCAGCACCACGTCGAGCTGCAGGCCGAGCGACAGCGCGATCCCGGCCGCCAGCTGGTCGGCCCCCTCGGCCAGGCTGCTGACCAGATGGGCCGGCCCACCCGACCGGCCCGGCGGGCCATCAGCGTGGCCATCAGCGTGGCCGCCGACGGAGCCGTCGGCCTCGTCGACGGCGTACGGGACGAGCACGGCCCGCACGCCCCGTGCGATCACGTCCCGGGCGGCGTCGTCGTAGTTCCGGTGGCCCGTGACGGCGATCCTGGCGCTCATCCGACCGACTCGTCCGGGGTTCGGCCCGGCTCGGCGGTGCGCAGCGACTGCCAGGTGGTCAGCTCGTCGGCGAGCACCGCCTCGGCACGCGCCACGAACGTGGTCCAGTCCGCCTCGGCGATCCCCTCGCGGGTCCAGGCGACCAGGGTGGCCAGGTGGCTGGCGGTGCGGCCGTAGATCTCGTGCGTCTTGCGGTGCTGGCGCATCTGGCTCCAGGCCCCGAACACTGCGGCGAGGGCACCGAACACGCCGAGCAGGTCGAGGTCGATGATGTTGGCGGCCTTGAGCACGGCGGCGGCCAGACCCGCGGCCTCGGCGAGCAGCATCGCGAGGAACCAGCGGTCAGCGAGCACGCCGTGCCGGCGGCTCTTGCGGGCGTACCAGGTCATCTGTTCGACGATGCGCCCCGTGATGTACGCGTCCCGGCGCGTGGCGAAGTCGGCCTCGCGCAGGTCCGACATGGCACGGGTGACGTACTCGAGGTTCTGGCCGTGGGTGGCCAGCGTCACGCCCAGGTCGGCGATCTCGTCGTTCTGGGCCGCCAGGAACATCCGCCGCGCCCGGGGCCCGTCCAGGTCCGGGCCGAACGGAGCGCCCTGCACCGCGAAGCGCCAGCTGTCCGCCTTCGCCGACTCCGCCACGGAGCGGGCCCGCAGCCAGTGGGACTCGGAGTCCTTGGTGTTCAGGTACACGCGCAGCAGCAGACTGGCACCGAAGCAGACGGCACCGAGGACGGCGACGATGTCGGCACCGGAGCCCGGCAGCGGGATGGAGAACGTGCCGCAGAGGGCGGCCAGGACCAGCAGGGTGTAGTGCACCCGCATGCCGCGCACGAACGTCGTCTGTGACCTGACGGCCACGTCGTCGGCGGCGGCGACCACCCCCGAGAGGTCCTCGTCACGCAGGATGCCCGGCGGGCGCACGCTCGGCTCCGACCTCTGGCTCATGCATCCCTCCGGCGATCCATCGACGGCTCAGCCTAATGGCCTCCAGCGGCCACGTGGTCAGGTTCCGCGGTAGGGACGCACCTGCACCAGGTCGTCGCGGTGGACCACCTCGCGGGCGTTGCCGTCCCCGAACCGCTCCCGCAGCTGCACCGAGGTGGCACCCATCCGTTCGGGCAGCTCGTCGGCGGAGTAGGCGACCAGTCCCCGGGCCACCACGGTGCCGTCCGCGGCGGCGATCTCCACCGGGTCCCCCGCCTCGAAGGTGCCCTCGACGCCGATCAGGCCGGCGGCGAGCAGGGACTTCTTCCCGACCGTGAGCGCGCGGACCGCGCCGTCGTCGATGATCAGCCGACCGCTGGTGTGGGCAGCGTGCGCCAGCCACAGGCGCCGCGTCTGGATCCGGCGACCGGTGGCCGAGAACCAGGTGCCGACGTCCTCGCCGGCGAGCGCGGCGGCGGCGTTCGCGGCACTGGTCAGGATGACCGGCACACCGGAACCGACGGCGATCTGGGCGGCCTCGACCTTCGTCACCATGCCGCCGGTGCCCACGTGCGACCCCTTGGCGGTCAGCTCGATGCCCTCGAGATCCGCGGGCGAGTCCACGCGGGCGACCCTGCTCGAGCCGGGCCGGCTCGGCGGGCCGTCGTAGAGCGCGTCGACGTCCGAGAGCAGCAGCAGTCCGTCGGCGCGGACAAGATGCGTGACCAGGGCCGCGAGGCGGTCGTTGTCGCCGAACCGGATCTCGTGGGTGGCGACGGCGTCGTTCTCGTTCACGATCGGGATCACGCCGAGCGCGAGCAGACGCACCAGGGCCCGCTGGGCGTTCCGGTAGTGGCTGCGCCGGATCACGTCCTCGACGGTCAGCAGGACCTGCCCCACGGTGCGCCGGTGCGCCGCGAAGGCCCGGGTGTAGTGCGCCATCAACAGGCCCTGGCCCACGCTCGCCGCCGCCTGTGCGGTGGCGAGGTCCTTCGGGCGGGAACTCAGTCCGAGCACGGTGAGCGCGGACGCGATCGCACCGGAGGAGACCAGGATCACCTGTCCGCCGGCCGCCACCCGGGCGGCGAGGACGTCGGTGAGCGCCCGCAGCCGCTCGACGTCGAGTCGCCCGGCCTCATCGGTGAGCGACGACGACCCGACCTTCACCACGAGCCGCCGTGCCCGGGCGGGATCGGCGAACGCCGCGCGATCGGTGAGCTCCGCCGTCATTCGTCGTCGTCGCGATCGGTCCACAGTTCGGCGCGGGCCGCGGCCTTGGCGTCCATCCGGCCGTGGAACTCCTCCCGCTTCTCGGCGCGGGTGGGCCTGCTGCGGTCCTCGAGGCGGAGGTCGGTGCCCCGCGGGGAGGCGAGCAGTTCGGGTCCGGTGAGCAGGGTCGGCTCCCAGTCGAACACGACGCCGCGGGGACCGTCGCCGATCACGACCTCATCACCGGCCACGGCGCCGGCCTTGAACAGGCCGTCCTCGACGCCGAGCCGGGCGAGCCGGTCCGCGAGGTACCCGACGGCCTCGTCGTTCGCGAAGTCGGTCTGACGCACCCACCGCTCGGGCTTGTCGCCGCGGACCAGGTAGTAGACGTGGTCGCTCTGCCGGCGGGTCACCGTGAAGCCGGACTCGTTGACCGCGCGGGGGCGCAGCACTTTGCGGGTGGGCTCCGGGGCGGGAGCGGCGTCACGAGCCTGCTGCACGATCTCCGCGAGAGCGAACGACAGCGCCCGCAAGCCCTCGTGGGAGGCCGTCGAGATCTCGAACACGCGCAGTCCGCGAGCCTCGAGCTCGGGGCGGACCAGCTCAGCCAGGTCCCGCGCCTCTGGCACGTCGATCTTGTTCAGGACCACCAGCCGGGGTCGCTCGGTCAGCGGGGTCCGGCCGCCCTCGATGCCGACGTCGCCCGCGTAGGTGGCCAGTTCCGCCTCGATCACGTCGAGGTCGGTGATCGGGTCGCGGCCCGGGTCGAGGGTGGCGCAGTCGAGGACATGCACGATGACCGCGCAGCGCTCGATGTGCCGCAGGAACTCCAGGCCGAGGCCCTTGCCCTGGCTGGCGCCGGGGATCAGTCCGGGCACGTCGGCCATGGTGTAGCGGGCCTGGCCGGCCTGCACCACCCCGAGGTTCGGGACGAGGGTGGTGAACGGGTAGTCGGCGATCTTCGGCCGGGCGGCGGACATCGCGGCCACCAGGGAGGACTTGCCGGCGCTCGGGAACCCGACCAGGGCCACATCCGCGACGGTCTTGACCTCGAGGACGAGGTCCTCCTCCCAGCCCGGCTCACCGAGCAGCGCGAAGCCGGGGGCCTTGCGCTTCTGCGAGGAGAGCGCGGCGTTGCCGAGCCCGCCCTGACCGCCCCGGGCGGCCACGTACCGGGTGCCGGCGCCGACCAGATCGGCGAGCAGGACACCGTTGGGGTTCTTCACGACGGTGCCGTCCGGCACGTACAGCACCAGGTCCTCGCCGCGCTTGCCGGTGCGCATGTCACCGGCGCCCTGGGTGCCGTTCTCGGCCCGCCGGTGCGGGGAGTGGTGGTAGTCGAGCAGGGTGGTGGTCTGCGGGTCCACCTCGAGGATCACGTCACCGCCGGAGCCACCGTTGGCGCCGTCGGGGCCGCCAAGAGGCTTGAACTTCTCCCGGTGCACGGAAGCGCAACCGTTGCCGCCGTCACCGCCGCGCGTGTGCAGGACCACACGGTCCACGAAGTTCGCCATGACTGGCTACCTCCTCATTGCTTGGGGGTGGAACGGACTGGCTGAAACACCGACGGCGGGGGCGGAGCGGCTCAATGCCGCTCCGCCCCCGCCGGACGTACCTACGAGTGCGTGGCCCGCTCAGGCCTCGGCGGCGACGACGTCGATGACCTTGCGGCCCCGGCGGCTGCCGAACAGCACCGAACCCGGCTCGAGGGCGAACAGGGTGTCGTCCTTGCCGCGGCCGACGTTGTTGCCCGGGTGGAAGTGGGTGCCACGCTGGCGGACGATGATCTCGCCGGCCTTGACGACCTCGCCACCGAAGCGCTTGACGCCCAGACGCTGAGCGTTGGAGTCGCGCCCGTTGCGGGAGGAGCTTGCGCCCTTCTTGTGTGCCATGACGAACCTGCTCTCTTGAAGCTCTACGGGTGGGAGGGGTTACTTGATGCCGGTGACCTTGAGGCGCGTCAACCGCTGACGGTGCCCCAGGCGACGGCGGTAGCCGGTCTTGTTCTTGAACTTGAGGATGGTGATCTTCGGACCCTTCTCGTCCCGAACGATCTCCGCCGTCACTGTGATCTTCTTCAGGTCGGCGGCCTCGGAGGTCACCTTGTCCCCGTCGACGAGCAGGATGGGCTCGAGTTCGACCGAGTCGCCCTCGGCCCCCTTGAGACGGTCCACGACGACGACGTCACCGACGGACACCTTCTCCTGTCGGCCGCCGGCCTTGACGATCGCGTACACCACGTTTCCTGCTCATCTCTGTCGTCACAACATGTCTGGGTTCCCGCGCCGGGCAGCCATCTCGGGCCAACTGGCCAGCGAAGACGTCCGCTGCTCGCATGCTCGCGCCGCGAGAGGCGCGCACCACGGGACACGGTGCACAAGCACCGACGCTCAAGATTACGCGAGAGGGGCCCTGGGAGCAAACCACCGGCGTGTGAGTTTCGCCATGACGTTCGCGGCGATCCCTGGGCCCACCCGCGGCCCGCCGTCGGCGCACCCGGGTACGGCAGGATGTGACGCCTACGACCGACGACCACCGGTGGCACCTGAGCGACCTCGTGCGACCGCCGAGCAGACCGGAGCCCACCCATGCCCGCCGATTCTCCCACGATCCTGGCCACGTCCGGTGGCTACCGTCCGGGGCACCGGGTCCCCCTGGAGTTCGGCGCCCTGGTGCACCACGCCGTCGACCTCTCCGGCGCATCCGGCCGCGCGCCCCGGGTCAGCTACCTCGGCACGGCAGGGGGCGACCAGGACTGGCGGGCCGCGAGCATGCACGACGCGGCGCGGGTGGCCGGCTTCGACCTCACGGTCGTGCGGCTGTTCACCATGCCGAACCTGGACGACGTCGAGGGTCACCTGCTCGAGGCCGACGTGGTCTGGGTGGACGGCGGGTCGGTCGCGAACCTGCTCGCGGTCTGGCGCGTGCACGGCCTCGACGAGATCATGCGCAGGGTCTGGGCGGCCGGGGTGGTGCTCGCCGGGGTGAGCGCCGGCTCGATCTGCTGGTACGGCGGCGGCACCACGGACTCCTTCGGCCCCGAACTGCGCGCGGTGACCGACGGTCTCGGACTGCTCCCCTACGGCAGCGGCGTGCACTACGACGGCGAGTCCCGCCGTCGTCCCCTCGTGCACTCCCTCGTGGCGGACGGCACGCTCGGCGAGACCCACTGCACGGACGACGGCGTCGGCCTGGTCTATTCGGGGACCCGCCTCGTCGAGGCGGTCACCGAGGCTCCCGGCAAGGGTGCGTACGTGGTGCGGCGCGAGGCCGACGGCCGCGTACGCGAGGATCGCATCGAACCGCGGCTGCTGGCCGGCTGAGCGGCCGGTGGGGCCGGTGACCCCCGCGGGGACAGACCTGCCCATCAGCCCCGGCCGGTGGCCGGTGGCGGGCGACTAACCTTGGACGCGATGAGTCTCCAGTCCCCGACCGCGCCGGTGCCCCCGAAGCGGCGTGTGCAGCCCGCGGCTCCCCGCACACCGAGCCAACTGCTGCTGGCCGCCGGCGGCGACCCGTTCGACCACGCCCGCGCGACGGTGGACTCGGCGCTCGGCGCGGCCGGCGAACTCCTCGGCTTCCTGCCGCGGGAGCAGGAGCAGCTCCGGCAGCGGTTCACCACGATCGTCTCGATGCTCGAGGCGGACCGCCGGATGCTCGCCGACTGGCGACTGATGCTGACCGAGCAGCAGATCCTGGGTTCCGTGACGCCACCGACCTGGGGTGAGTACGCGACGCTGGCGGGCGCACCGGCCGGCCGGACACCGGTCGACCCGGACGCCCGGGCCGAACCGGTGTACGGCTTCAACGCGGTGCTCGGGCACGTCGGCGGGGCGCTGAAGTCGGCCACGGACGCTCTCGCGCAGTTCGGCGGGCAGATCGGTTCGTCCCGCCGGTTCCTGCTCGCGGGCAACGTGGCCACCGCGGCGGCCGGGGTCGAGCATCTCGCCGCCATGTTCACCGCGGCGATGTGGGACTACGAACGTCCGGCCATGCCGACGTTGCCGGCCCGATCCGGGCGCATCGAGCTGCGCGCGTCGCCCCGGGCGCGGCCGCAGACCAGGTGGGCCCGGTACGCCCGCGTGATGTTCGTGGCGGACCGGGTCGAGTTCACCACGGCGCAGGGTCGACGGGTGATCGGCACGGACACCCCGATCGCGTACCTGCTGCACGTCGCACCGCCGTCCCCGGTGGACGTGCTGGCCCCCTACGACCCGGCCGAGCGGTACGCCCGGGTGCCGCTCTACGACGCCCTCGGCGCGGTGCACTTCTGCAACGAGGCGGGCCTCAGCATGGGGGCGATCGCCGTCGCGGACTGGCTCGTCCAACCCGAGGCCACGGTGGCCCAGTCCTGGTCGATGGCCCCCGGCGCCGAATACCTGCGGGCCCACGCCCGCCTGGTCTGGGCACTGCAGGCGACCGGCGTCACCGCCGGGGCCGCCACCCTGCGCGTGCCGATCAGACGTGGCGTGGCGCACCCGCCGATGGCGGACCCGGACCGGGTCCGGCCAAAGACGAAGACCGGCAGCACCGGACTGGCGACGCCGACCAACCCGGCCGCCACCCCGATCGACGTGGTGGCTGACCTGATCCGCCCGGCACCGCATCTGCTCCCCTACCGCGGCACCGGGGCCCGGCCGGCCGATGCCTACCGCCGCCGCGCCAAGCGCGGCAACACCTTGAACAAGGACACCGGCCCGGCGTCGCCACTGAACGGGATCCTCCGGTGGCCGGCGCTGGCCGCGATCATCATCGGCGGCCTCGGATCGGCGTACCTGCTCGCGAACACCTGGTGGGTGCGCACCTGCGTCGTCCTGATGTTCGCGGCCGTGCTCGAACCCTGGCTCTGGTGGCTCTGGGCCTGGTTCCGTGACCACGACTTCCGCCGGATGAAGGCTGTGTACCGGCCCGGGTCCGCACCGGGCCGGACCTTGCGGTTCTCGCGGCGGGCAGCCCTGCTCTACGACGGCGCGAACGTCGGCATCCGCAGTGCCACCGGCCACGAGGCCTGGCTCGCCGCGTCGTCCGACTCCGACCTCGGGTTGGTCTCCCTGCAGCGGCTGATGCACGAGGGGCAGGCCTGGGCGTTCGCGCTCACCGACCGCTGGGGGCACTGGCGCGCCGTGCTACCGGCGCAGGACTGGGCACCCGGGGGCGACCTCAGCGGTCTGGCCGGCTTCGCCCAGACCGCCGGCCTCGAGCTCGGCGACACGACCGCCGCGCCGTTCCCGGTGACGAACGACCCGCTGGACGAGTCGTCGGCGTTCGCCGCGACCCGGTCGATGGGACCGCGCACGCGCGGCATGGTGATGCTCGGGATCTACGCCCTCTCCGTGGCCCCGCTGACCCTGCTCGGCGCCCGCACCGCCACGTTCATGCTGTTCCTGGTGGCCGCGATCGCGCTGACGCCCACGTTCCTGCGCTATGTCTGGAACCGGTGGCTGGACCGGCGCCCCGCGGCCAAGGGTTCCCAGGCGGACCCGCGAACGGCCGAGCCGCTGCAGATGGGCACCGCGAACACCGGGGCCTGACTGCCCTGCCCTCCGCGTCGGCACGCGCACCCGGCCGGAGACGACCGTGGGGCCCCGATCGGGGCCCCACGGTCGCGTTCGGCCGTCCGTGCTCAGTCGGCGTCGGGACCGTCCGTCGCGGAGTCCTCGGCCTCGGGCGCCGGTGACTGCTCCTGCCGAGCGTGGGTCGCCGGGGCCGCGAGGGCGTCATAGCTGCCCTCGACCAACCGCACCTGGACCGGCTCGTCGCTGCCGTTGCCGAGCAGGGCGCCGTCCACGGAGGCCACCTCGGCGGCAGCCGCCTCGAACTGGGCCGAGCTCGAGGAGTCCCGGCCGATCCCGCGGGCCAGGGCGTCGAGCCGCTCCCCGACCGTGCGGTCCGGGATCGGCAGACGCGGGAGCAGGCCGAGGCTCGCGCCGGTGCCGTGGCCGGCGGCCTCCGCCGGAGCCTCGTCGGCCTCGGGGTGGGAGTCGACCGCGGGTTCGCCGTCGAGCACGGGGGCGTGCGGCGCGTCGCCGTCGTGCTCCTGCGGGTGGCCGTGCTCCTGGTCGTGAGCGTGGGCCGCCGCGGCCGCGATGGTGGCCAGGGTGGCGCGCACCGCGGCGCGCTGCTCCGGGTCGACCTCCGGCTCCGGGGCGGCTGCGGGTGCCGGCTGGCGGTTGTCGCCGCCGCTGCCACCTGTGCTGCCGCTACGGCGGTTGCCCCGACGGCGACCGCCGCGGCTCTCCTCTGGTTCCGGCTCGCTCGGCCCGTCGTTCTCGACCGGTTCGGCGTGGACGATGAACCCACGGCCGTTGCAGTGCTCGCAGGTCTCGCTGAACGCCTCGACCAGGCCCTGGCCGACCCGCTTACGGGTCATCTGGACCAGGCCGAGCGACGTCACCTCCGCCACCTGGTGGCGGGTGCGGTCACGGCCGAGGCATTCGGTCAGGCGGCGCAGCACCAGGTCCCGGTTCGCCTCGAGGACCATGTCGATGAAGTCGATGACGATGATGCCGCCGATGTCACGCAGCCGGAGCTGACGCACGACCTCCTCGGCCGCCTCGAGGTTGTTCCGGGTGACGGTCTCTTCGAGGGTGCCGCCGGAACCGGTGAACTTCCCGGTGTTGACGTCCACCACGGTCATCGCCTCGGTCCGGTCGATCACCAGGGAACCGCCGGAGGGCAGGTACACCTTGCGGTCCATGCCCTTGGCGAGCTGTTCGTCGATGCGGTGCGCCGCGAACACGTCCTTGTTCTCGACCCAGTGGTGCAGGCGCGGTGCCAGGTCCGGGGCCACCGAGGAGACGTACTCCGAGATGGTCGACCACGCCTCGTCACCGGAGACCGTCAGCGAGGCGAAGTCCTCGTTGAACACGTCCCGGACCACGCGGGTGGCCAGCTCGGGCTCACCCTTGAGGAGCACGGGCGCCGTGACCGACTTGCGGGAGGTCTTGGTCTCGATGTCCGCCCACTGCTTGGTGAGCCGCTCCACGTCGTTGCGCAGCTCCTCCTCGCTGGCGCCCTCCGCCGCGGTGCGCACGATGACGCCCTGGCCGTCGGGGACGATCTCCTTGAGGAGCTTCTTCAGCCGCGCCCGCTCGGTGTCCGGGAGCTTGCGGGAGATCCCCGTCATCGCCCCGGACGGCACGAGCACCAGGTACCGGCCCGCGAGGGTGATCTGTGAGGTCAGCCGGGCGCCCTTGTGCCCGATCGGGTCCTTGGTGACCTGCACCAGCACGGAGTCGCCGGAGGACAGTGCCTGCTCGATCCTGCGCGGCTGTCCCTCGAGCCCGGCAGCGTCCCAGTTCACCTCACCGGCGTACAGGACGGCGTTGCGACCCTTGCCGAGGTCGATGAAGGCCGCCTCCATCGACGGCAGCACGTTCTGCACGCGGCCGAGGTAGACGTTGCCGACCATCGAGGTCTGGGTCTTGCGGGCCACGTAGTGCTCCACCAGGACGTTGTCCTCGAGCACCGCGATCTGGGTGCGGCCGTCCCGCTCACGCACCACCATGGCGCGCTCGACGGACTCGCGGCGGGCCAGGAACTCCGCCTCGGTGATGATCGAGCGACGACGGTTCGAGTCGCGACCGTCACGGCGCCGCTGGCGCTTCGCCTCCAGCCGGGTGGAACCCTTCAGTGCGGTGACCTCGTCGCGGGCGGCGCGGGCGCCGTCATCCGAACGGGAGCCGCCGCTGCTACCACTGCCGCCTCGGCTGCGGCGACGACGCCGACGGCGTGAACCGCCCTCGGAGCCGTCGCCACCGTCGCCGTCCTCGTCGCCCGCGTCGGTGTCCTGCTTCGCGTCGGTATCGGGCTCGACGTCCTTGGCCGCCTCGTCCTTGGCGCCGTCGTCCTGGGACTCCTCGCCGGTGGCTGCGTCGTCGTCCTCGGAACCGTCGTCGCCGGTGTCGGAGTCGGAGTTCGCCGGTCGGCGGCGGCCCCGCCCGCCGCGGCGGCGGCGGCGGCGGTTCGGCGCGCCGCCCTCGTCACCGGAGGCGTCCGTGGCGCCGTCGGTCTCCTCGGTGTCGCCGGTCTCGTCCTCGACCGGGGCGACCGGTTCGTCCGCGACCCGACGGTTGCGCGCGGGCCGCTCCTCGCGGGGCTCCGGCGGGCCGGCCGGGGCGGCCGCACGACGGCTGCGGCGGGCGACGTCCGGCGCCTGGAACAGCAGTGCGGTGGCGGGCAGGCGCGGCGACTCGTCGTCGGACTCGTCGTCGTCGCCCAGTTCGTCGGCCAGTTCGTCGTCGGCCGGCGCGTCGTCGACGTCGGTCTCGTCCTCGTCGTCGACGCCCGGGCCGGCGTGACGGTCCCGCTCGGGCAGGTCGATGTCGACGCGGGCCAGATCCGCGGAGGCCGCCTCGTCGGCGTCGACGTTCTCGCGGTCCACGCCGAAGGCGGCGAACACGTCGAGGGTGGGCGCGGGGGCGGGAGCACCGGCAGCGGCCCCGGCCCGGCGTGAGCGTCGGGCCCGCTTGGGCGCCTCGGCCTGGGTCTGCGTCAGGGTGGCCTCGGCAGCAGGTGCCGCCTGGACGTCGTCGGCCTCGGCCTCGGTGGCCTGCGCGGCCGCGATGTCGACCTGCTCGGCGCCGCCCGCGACCTCGGTGGCGTCGGAGTCGGGGCCGCTCTTCTTCCGCGACCGGGAGCCGGCCGACCTGCGCTTCTTCGGTGCCGGCTCGGCGTCCGACGGCGTCGCGGCGTCGGCGGGTGCGTCACCCTGGGCGTCGGTCACATCGGTCACCGTCTCCACGGCAGCCGCGGCTTCCTCGGTGACCTTCTTCTTGCGGGGGCTGCGCTTGCGCACCGGCTTGGTCGGGGCGTCCGCCTCGGCCGCGGGGCCGGCCGTGCCGTCGGTGCTGGAAGTGCTGTCGGTGCCGGCAGTGCTGTCGGTGCCACCACTGCCCTCGGCGCCCTCGTTCGGGAGCGAGCCTGCGCCGTCGGCGGTCTCCGGCCCGGGCGACCCGGCGCCGCCGGAGGATGCCTGCGCGACCTGCGCGCCGCCGTCGGCCGTCTGTGCGGCCTGCGCCGCCGCGGCCGCGGCGTGCTCCTCGGGGGTCATCACCGGCCGGGTGGCGCGGCGCGAGCGGCGCCGGCGCGGCTGCTCGGTGGCGGCGACCTCGGTCGGCTCCGTTGCCGTGGTCTGTTCGTTGCTGAAGCTGTCGTTCTCGGTCACGGGTTGTGCTCCCGGTGCCCCGGTGCCCCAGCCATACCCGCCTGGCGCCCTTGGGCGGTTCGTCGGCGTCACCCCGCGGGGTGGCCGTAAGAAAGTCGTGTGTGCCTCGAGCCTCGCGAGTTCTCGCGTCGACCGTCCGCCGATTCCATCACGCACCATGTGGGCACGTTCTCCGGGTGGTCGGTCCTGGCCCGCGCCTTGCCTGGTGGCGGCGCGTGTTCCACAACCCCAACTACCTTTGCCGATGTCGTCGGGCTCACCGGCAGGTATGGGACTGACCGGCTCGCCGCGGCAAGTATCGCACAGGCCCTCCGCGGGAGGAGGTGACACGCCGTCACCACACGGGACCTTGGTCCCAGGTCTGCGGCAGGGCCGCACCTAGCGTCTTGTCTACCGCGCACCTCGCTCCCCAGAAGGATGGCCCCACCGGTGGAAGCACTCGACGTAGCCCGTTGGCAGTTCGGCATCGTGACCGTCTACCACTTCATCTTCGTGCCGCTGACGATCGGTCTGGCGCCGTTGGTGGCGATCATGCAGACGATCTGGACCTTCACCGGCAAGGAGAACTGGTACCGGCTCACGAAGTTCTTCGGCAAGCTTCTGCTGATCAACTTCGCGATCGGCGTGGTCACCGGGATCGTCCAGGAGTTCCAGTTCGGCATGAATTGGAGCGAGTACTCCCGGTTCGTCGGCGACGTGTTCGGGGCACCACTGGCCATCGAGGGCCTGGCCGCGTTCTTCGTGGAGTCCACGTTCCTGGGCCTGTGGATCTTCGGCTGGGACCGGCTGCCGAAGAAGATCCACCTGGCCTGCATCTGGGCGGTCGCGATCGCGACGAACGCCTCCGCGTTCTTCATCCTCGCCGCCAACTCGTGGATGCAGCACCCCGTCGGGGCGATCTTCAACGAGGAGACCGGGCGCGCCGAGATGGTCGACTTCGGCGCGGTGCTGACCAACAACACACTGGTCGCCGCGTACTCCCACACCGTCTCGACGTCGCTGCTGGTGGCCGGGACGTTCGTCGCAGGCGTGGCCGGATGGCTGCTGGTACGAGCGGCCCGGAACTCGCAGAAGGACCTGGCCCGGACCGTGTACCGGCCCGCCGCCCTGCTCGGGCTCGCCACCATCGTGATCGCCGGCGCCGGGGTGGTCGTCAGCGGCGACTACCAGGGCAAGCTCATGTACGAGCAGCAGCCGATGAAAATGTCCTCGGCGGAGGCCCTGTGTGAGGGCGAGAACGGCGCGGACTTCTCCCTGCTCACCATCGGGGACCTGTCCAACAGTTGTGAGGGCGTGCAGCACATCCTCACCATCCCCGGCGTGACCAGCTACCTCGGTACCGGCGACTTCGACGGGTACCTGCCCGGCGTGGAGGACCTCCAGGAGCAGTATGCCGAGCAGTACGGCGAGGGCGTCGACTACCGCCCGAACCTGGCCCTGACGTACTGGTCGTTCCGCCTCATGATCGGTTTCGCGGCCGGGTCGGCGGCGCTGGCCCTGGTGGGGCTGTGGCTGCTGCGGCGCGGCCGGATCACGGACTCGAAGTGGTTCGGGCGGCTGTGCCTCGTGGCCATCCCGATGCCGTTCATCGCCGCCTCGTTCGGGTGGATCTTCACCGAGACCGGGCGCCAGCCCTGGGTGGTGGCCCCGAACCCGACCGGCGTGGATCTGGTCTGGATGCTCACAGCGGACGGACTGTCCACGACGGTGCCCGTCGGCGAGGTGCTCGCCTCCCTGATCACGTTCACCGTGCTCTACACGGTGCTCGCGGTGGTCTGGTTCACGCTGATGCGCCGGTACGCCGCGATCGGGGTGGCACCGGCCGCCGGCACCACCGCCGCCGCGACCGGTTCGCCCGACGATCCCGACTCCGACGACGGGTCCGATGATCCCGGCGGCACCGGAAGCGCCGAGGATCCCGAGTCCCAGCCCCTCTCGTTCGCGTACTGAGTCGAGGAAGCCATGGATCTGCCCCTGCTCTGGTTCTTGATCATCGCCTTCTTCTGGATGGGCTACCTCGTCCTGGAGGGCTTCGACTTCGGCGTCGGCATGCTGATGCGCCCGCTCTCGCGCAGCGACACCGACCGGCGCCTGATCATCAACACGATCGGCCCGGTCTGGGACGGCAACGAGGTGTGGCTGATCGTGGCCGGTGCCGCCACGTTCGCGGCGTTCCCGGAGTGGTACGCCACGATGTTCTCCGGGTTCTACCTGCCCCTGCTGGCGATCCTGGCGGCTCTGATCATCCGCGGCGTCGCGTTCGAGTACCGCGGCAAGATCCACGACGACGCCTGGCGGGCGCGGTGGGACTGGGCCATCACGATCGGGTCCTGGGTGCCGGCGATCCTCTGGGGCGTCGCGTTCGCGAACTTCGTGCGCGGGGTGCGCCTGGACGCCGACCACCAGATGGTCTCGGGGTTCTTCGAGCTGCTCTCCCCGTTCGCGCTCCTCGGTGGCGCCACCACCGCACTGCTGTTCGCCCTGCACGGCGCGATCTTCATCAGCCTCAAGACCGACGGCGACATGCGCGAGCGCGCCGGACGCACGGCCGCCGTGCTGGCCGTGCCGACCCTCGTGGTGGCCGGGGCATTCGCGATCTGGGCGCAGGTGGTGCACTCGGCGCACACCTGGACGTGGGTGCCGGTGGGCGTGGCCGCGGCGGCGCTGGTCGCGGTCGTGTTCGCGACCCGGGCCCGCAGGGAGGGCTGGGCGTTCACGCTCAGCGCGCTCACGATCGCCGCCGTGGTCGTCTTCATCTTCGGCTCGCTGTACCCGAACGTGCTGCCCGCGATCAACGACCCGGCGAACTCCCTGACGATCGCCAACGCCTCGTCGACCGACTACACGCTGACCATCATGACGTGGGTGGCGGCGTGCCTGACCCCGCTGATCATCGCGTACCAGGGCTGGACGTACTGGGTGTTCCGCAAGCGCCTGACCACGGCCGCCATCCCCGCCCACATCGGACTGCCACGCAAGGACCCCGCGAAGGACCCGGCCCGCTCGTGAGCAAGCCCCTCGATCCGCGCCTGCTCCGCCGAGCCCACGCCGCTCGCACCTACATGCTCCTCACTGCGGTGCTGACGGTGGCGGTGACGGCGTGCGTGGTGGCCGGCGCGATCCTGCTCGCCCGCGCGGTGGCCCCGGTGGTCACCGGGGCGGCGACGCTCGGACAGGTCCTGCCCCAGATCGCCTGGGTCGGCGCGCTGTTCATGGTCCGCGCCGGGCTGTCCGCGGTCTCGGAGTCGATCGCGCACCGCAGCGCCGTGCGAGTGATCACCGAGCTGCGGGAACAGGTACTGGTCCACGCTGCGGACCTCGGGCCACGCTGGCTCGCGACGAACGGCGCCGATACCGCCACTCTGGCGACGCGCGGCATCGAAGCCCTCGAGCCCTACTTCGTCCGGTACCTGCCGCAGCTGCTGCTGACGGCGGTGCTCACTCCGGCGGTGTTGGCCGTCATCGCCGGGCTGGACGTGGTCTCCGCGGTCACGATCGGGATCACGATCCCGTTGATCCCGCTGTTCATGTGGCTCGTCGGGGTCGCCACCCAGAAGTACGCGGCGGACCGGTTGGCGGCGCTGTCCCGCCTTGGCAGCCAGCTCCTGGACCTGATCGCCGGGCTGCCCACGCTGCAGGCGTTCGGGCGGGCGCTCGGCCCGGTGCGCCGGGTCCGGGAGCTGGCCGACGCGACCCGTCGCACCACGATGGCGACGCTGCGGGTGGCGTTCCTGTCCGGCGCCGTGCTGGAGCTGCTCGCCTCGCTGTCGGTGGCGATGGTCGCCGTCGGGGTCGGGCTGCGGCTCGTCTACGGCGAGCTCGACCTGACCACGGGACTTGCCGTCCTGATCCTGGCCCCGGAGGTGCTGCTGCCGCTGCGGCAGGTGGGCGTGCACTTCCACGCGGCCGCCGACGGCGTGGCTGCGGCCGACCAGGTGCACACCGTCCTGGACACGCCCGTGACCGACCGCGACCAGCCGGCCGCCCCGGGCACGCGTCCGGTCGGCGTCGTGACGGCGCTCGAGTGGGACGGCGTCGACGTGCGCGCCGGCGACCGCGGCTACGCGGCACCGGCGGGACTGAGCGGCGTGGTCCGCCCGGGGGCGATCACGGCACTCGTCGGCCCGAGCGGTGCCGGCAAGAGCACCGCGGTGATGACCGCGCTCGGTGTGCAGGCCCCCGACGCCGGGCGGGTGCTGCTGCACACCCCCGACGGCGTGGTGCCGCTCGCCGAGGTGGCGCTCGCCTCGTGGTGGGCGCAGGTCACCTGGGTGCCCCAGCGGCCGGTGATCGAGCCGGGCACGCTGCGCGAGTACGTCACGGGGGCCTCGCTCGCCACGACCGGCGGCCGCGAAGGTGCCGAAGCGGCAGCCGATTCAGCACTGTCGGCATCACCCGCCTCGGTGCCAGGTGGTGAGAGTGCCGAAGCGGCACCAACGGCAGCACTGTCGGCGGCGGCCGCGGCGACCGGGTTCGACGACGTGCTGGCCGGGCTGCCACGTGGCTGGGACACCCCGATCGGGCGGGGCGGCGTGGGCCTGTCCCTCGGGCAGCGGCAGCGCCTCGCCCTGACCCGGGCCCTGCTGCACCCGGGCCGGATGCTGGTGCTGGACGAGCCGACCGCGCACCTGGATGCGGCGAGCGAGGCGCAGGTGCTCACCGCCCTGCGCGCCGCGGCCGACGCCGGGAAGGCGGTGCTGGTGATCGCGCACCGGCCCGAGCTCATCGCGGCCGCGGACCATCTCCTCGAGGTGCGTGCGGGTGCGCTGCCCGAGGCCGGCGGTGCCGCCGAACGGGACAGCGTCGGGCGCGTCGATCGCTCCGATCGGGCGGCGGTGACCCGATGACGTCCGCCACCCCCACGGCCGGCACCACCGCCAAGGCCGGCGCCGACCCGGCACCCGGAGCCACCTCCCCTGCCGGCGCCGCCGCCAGCCACTCTCCTGCCGCCAGCCACTCCCCCGCCGCCCGCCGCGACGGCCGGGACCTGACCGCATTGCGCCGGATCCTCCCGCTTCTGCGCGTCGACCCGAGCCGCGTGCTGGTCGCGATCGTCTGCGGCACCCTCGCCCTGGGAAGCGCCGTCGGGCTCGCTGCGGCGTCGGCGTGGCTCATCGCGCGGGCGTCCGAGATGCCGCCGGTCATGCACCTCGGCGTGGCCGTGGTGGCGGTCCGCGCGCTCGGCATCTCGCGCGGTGTGTTCCGCTACCTGGAGCGGCTCTCCTCGCACGAGGTGGCGCTGCGCGGCGTGGTGGACCTGCGCACGAACGTGTACCGGATCCTCGCCCTCGGGCACCCGGAGGCGACCGCGGGGATGCGCCGCGGCGACGTGCTCGCCCGGGTCGGCGCCGACGTGGACGCGGTCGGCGACGTGGTGGTCCGGGCACTGATCCCGACGGCGGTCGCGGTCGTGGTCTCGGCCGGCACCGTCGGCCTCGTGGCCGCGTTCTCCCCCGCCGCCGCGGGCATCCTTACCCTCGCCCTGCTCCTCGCCGGGATCGGCGCACCGGCCCTCGCCGCGGCCGCGGCGAGACGCAGCGAACTGGCCGGCGTGCAGGCCCGCGCGGACGTGGCGGCCGCGTCCATGGTGATCCTCGACGGCGCCACGGAGCTGCGCGTGTCGGGTCGCCTCGCCGCCGCGGTCGCGGACCTGCGCCGCGCCGAGGCGCGGGTGGCCGCCGCCCAGGACGCCGCCGCCCGGCCCGCAGCCCTCGCGCAGGGGCTCGGTGTCCTCGCGACCGGCCTGGCCGTGGTCGGGGCGATGCTGGTCGGGATCCCGGCGACGACCGCCGGGACCCTGGCACCGGTCGAGCTGGCCGTCGTGGTGCTCACTCCGCTGGCCGCGTTCGAGGCCGCCGGTGCGCTGCCCGCGGCCGCGCTGCAGGTAATCAGGTCCGGCGGCGCCGCGCGCCGGCTCGTGGACCTGCTGGACCGGTCCGGCGCCTGGCCGACCGGCGACGACGCCTCGGTCGCGGCGGCGACGCCAGCCCGGGCGAGCGCCACGGCCCGGCCGGCCTCCGCCGTCGACCCGACGGTCGTCGCGACCGGCCTCGCCTGCGGCTACCCCGGCCACCCGCCCGTGCTGACCGGCCTCGACCTGCGCCTGGAGCCTGGCCACGCCGTCGTCGTGGTCGGGCCGAGCGGGATCGGCAAGACCACCCTCCTGCTCACCCTCGCCGGCCTGCTCGAACCCGTCGCGGGCGAGGTACGCATCGGCGGCACGGACGGCGGTGCGCACCCGTCCACGACCGTCGCGGTGACGGCCGAGGACGCCCACGTGTTCGCCACCACCGTGCTCGAGAACCTGCGGGTCGCCCGCGGCGACGTCACGCCGATCGAGGCCACCGAGGCCCTCACCCTGGCCGGGCTCGGCGACCTGCTGGACCGGCTGCCGGACGGCCTGGACACCATGCTCGGGCCGGACGCCACAACGCTCTCGGGCGGGGAACGCCGTCGGCTGCTGCTCGCCCGGGCCCTGCTGCACCCGGCCCCGTTGATGCTCCTGGACGAGCCCGGCGAACACCTCGACCCGGCCACCGCGGACGCCCTCATCGCCGACATCCTCAGCGTCGGCCGCGAGCGTGGTGTCCTCGTGGTGACCCACCGCCTGGCCGGGCTGGACGGAGCAGACCAGGTGATCGACCTCGGTGCTCGGGACATCGGTCCCTCGCCGAAGGCCCCGGTCAGCGGCCACACTGGGGAGATGGAGACGCTCGAACCCGGCCGCCGGCCATGACGAAGTTCCTCGACGCCGTCCTGTCGGTCACCTCGCACCTGCACCTGGACGACATGCTCGCCAACTTCGTGCGGGCCGCCGCGGACCTGACCGGCGCGAAGTACGCCGCGATCGGCGTCCTCGACGCGGCCGGCGAGACGGAGACGTTCGTCCAGCACGGGGTGGACCCGGTCACCGAGGCGGTCCTGGAGCATCCGCACGGGCGCGGGATCCTCGCCGAGATCCCCACCGACGGGGTGCTGATGCTGTCCGACCTGACCACCCACCCACGGTTCCAGGGGTTCCCCGAGGGGCACCCGATGATGCGCTCCTTCCTGGGCGTCCCGGTGCGGGTGGCCGACCAGGTCTACGGCCGGCTCTACCTGTCCGAGAAGACGGGCGGCGACTTCACCGACACCGACGCCGAGAACATCCGGATGCTCGCCGCGGCGGCCGCGATCGCGGTGCAGAACTCACGCCTGTACAAGGCGGCGCGGACCCGGGAGCGTTGGCTCGCCGTCGGGCAGGAGATCACCACGGCGCTGTTGTCCGGGCTCGACGTGGAGGACGCCCTCGCCCTCATCGCCCGGAAGGTGCGCAAGGTGGCGGACGCGGACACCGCCGTGGTGGTGCTGCCCGGCCTCGACGACTCCTGGCTGATCGAGTTCGCCGACGGTGACCCGGTCGGCGACCTGATCGGGATCGTGATGCCGCCGGACGGGCGGGCGATGACGGTGCTGGCCGAGAAGGAGGGGATCATCGTCGATTCCTTCGCCCGTGCCCGCAACCTGCGGGTGCCCGAGTTCGGCCGGTACGGGCCGTCGCTGTACGCGCCGCTCGTCGCCGAGGGGCAGAGCATGGGCGTGATCATCCTGCTCCGGAACAAGCACGCCCCCGAGTTCACCGAGAGCGACCTGAACGTGGCCGAGTCGATCGCCCGGCAGGCCGCGCTGGCGCTCAAGCTCGCCGAGGCGCGCCAGGCCCAGGACCTCGCCGGGCTCGTCGAGGAGCGCGCCCGGATCGCCCGGGACCTGCACGACATGGCGATCCAACAGTTGTTCGCCACCGGGCTGCAGCTGGCCCATGCGCGCGACCAGGTGCCGCCCGAGCGTGACGAACTGCGTCAGGTGCTCGCCACGGCGCTCGACGGGGTCGACGACTCGGTGCGCCAGATCCGCGCGATCGTGCAGAACCTACGCTCCCCGAACGAGAACGCGCCGCTCCTGGAGCGGCTGCGCCGGGAGACCTCACTGGCCCGTACCGGTCTCGGCTTCGCCCCGTCCCTAGTGCTGGAGGCCACCGACCCCGTCACCGGGGTGCCGCAGCCGTCGGACCAGGCAGCCGACGACCTCGACGCGCGCGTGGACGCCGACCTCGCCGACGACGTGGTCGCGGTGGTCCGGGAGGGGCTCGCGAACGCGGCCCGGCACGCCCGGGCGTCGTCGGTGCACGTGCGGCTGGCGGTCGGGCCGGAGGACATCGAGGTGGTGGTCACCGACGACGGAGTCGGGCTCGATCCCGAGCGCAACCGCTCGTCCGGGCTCGACAACCTCGCCACTCGGGCCCGCCGGCACGGCGGCGAGTTCCGGTTGGGGCCAGGGCCTGACGGCGGGACGTCGTTGGTCTGGACGGCCCGGTCGGGCTGACCCGGCCGGGCCGATCGTGGCCCCCGCTGCCTCTCACCACCACCCGACGAGCTTGTGCAGCTCGTCCTCGAGGCGGCGGGCGAGCGAGGTGTCCGCTGCGACTGCTGCACGCTGATCCAGCGCGCCGGCGGGATCGCTGGTGATCAGCCCGTCGACACCATCGCGCACGAATCGGCGCATCGCGGCCGGGTCGTTGACGGTCCACAGCAGCAGCTCGGCGCCGGCGGCGTGCGCCTCGCTGAGGATCCGCGGGGTGTAGGAGGACTCCTCGAGGGCCACGAAGTCCGCCCGCCCGGGGTGGAGGCGGCCCCGGTGGAAGGCCACCACCCAGCCGGTCGTGACGTCGGAGAACCGGCCCTCGATCTCGTTCACCAGTGCGATGTCGAAGGCCTGGACGCGGGCGGTCGCGACCAGGCCGTGAGCCACCAGCACGGCCACGACGTCGCCGACGTAGTCCCCCTGCTCGCGCCCGTGGGTCTTCAGTTCCACCAGCAGCGCGATGTCCAGTTCGGCGGCTCGGGCCGCGAACTCCTCGAAGGTGGGGATGGTCGCAGTGTGTCCGCCCTGCCTGACCGTGGTCCCGGTCAGCTCCGCCGTCGTCAGCTCGAACACGGACCTGTTGATGCCCGCGATGCGACGCAGGTTGGTGTCGTGCACGACCACCAGGCCACCGTCGGCGGCCTGCTGGACGTCGAGCTCCACGTAGTCCGCGCCGACGGCCGCCGCCGCGTCGAGCGCGTCGAGCGTGTTCTCGACCGCGTCGTCCGTCACGCCTCGGTGCGCGATGACCGCCGTCGTCACCTCGTCGCGGACCGCGATCATGACCGTGGTGTTGACGGTGACCGCCACGGCGAGGACCGCGCCGAGCACCGCCACGCCGACGGCTCGGCCACCGGGCATCCCGGTCCATCGGGGGACCCATCCCGCGGCACGGGAGGCCTCGGGCGGAGGTTCGGTGTCCGGCGCGTCGAGCGGGGCGGTCGTCAGCCAGCCGATGTCGCCGCCGTGCTCGCGGCGCCGGTCCGCCAGAACCACCAGCGCCTGGGTGAGCACCGCGACGATGAGACCGCTCACGGCCAGCACGGCCACCTGCACGACGGTCACGGTCAATCCTGCGACGAGCGGGGTGGCGGGCGGCCAGACGGCGTCGGCCAGCCGCACGGCGTACAGGATCAGCACCACCAGGCCACCGAGGACGACGGCGGAGACGGTCCAGGCCGCGGCGAACAGGCCGACCACCCGGGCGCTCTGCCCGCGGGTCATCCGCCAACTGCTCGCGAGGGCCGCGAGCACGGACACCCGGCTCGTGAGTAGTACCGCCGGGACCAGGACCAGGCGCACGTTGACGTAGAGGACGGCCACGGCGCCGAGCATCCAGACCAGCGTGCCGACGACCGTCTTGCGCAGCTCACCGGCGACGAACGGCGGCAGCTCGACGCCGCGGGTCAGGAAGGCACCGACCTCGAGACCGCCCAGCGGCACGAGCAGGAACGCGTACGCGACGAACACCAGGAGCTGTGGGCCGAGCAGGCGCCGGCCCACGGCCGCCAGTTCGGCGCCGATGGCCCGCGGATGCAGGATGGAGTCGTCGCGCAACCGGGTGCCGATCAGGATCAGGACGCCCTGCCCGATCAGGACGGCGACACTCGCCACGGCCGCGAGCAGCAACAACAACAGGAACGAGACCGGGTGCGTGAGCAGCCGGACGGCCGTGGCCTCCGTCAGCGCCGTCAGCCCGGCCGCCCTGAGCGCCGCGCGAAGGAGCAGCGCGACGATCGGCACCACGACGAGCACCGTCGCAGCCTGGAGCGCCACGGTCGTGCGCAGGTAGAGGCTCCGATTGCGCGCGACCGTCACCGCGGCGGTGGCCAGGATGCCTGGCCTCCGCCGTTCGGCAGGGCTCACCCGGTGGGGTCGAGGTCCCCGGTGGAGCCGGAGTGGGCCTCACCGGCCCCCGCGAGACCCAGGCGGCGCAGGAACATGGCCACGCCGAGGGCGGTGTGCTCGATCTCGGCCGGATGCACGCTCTCGTTCGGTGCGTGCATGAGGCTCGCGGGGTCGGCCAGGCCGAGCATCACGATGGACGCCTCCGGCTGGGCGGCGGCAAGTGCCGCGGTCAGCGGGATCGAGCCGCCCTGGCCGGAGGTCACGGTGGGCTTTCCGAAGGCGTCACCGAGCGCCTCGTGCAGCGCCGCGAACGTGGGGGTGCTGGTGTCCGCACGGTAGGGACGCCCGTTGCCGCCGGACTCGGTGGTCACCTGCACGCCCCACGGGGCGACGTCGGCCAGGTGGGCCCGCAGCAACCGTTCCGCCTCGTCGGGGTCCACGCCGGGCGGTACCCGCAGGTTCAGGCGCGCGGCGGCGCGGGGCTGGATCGCGGCGACGGACCCGACGACGGCGGGCGCGTCCAGGCCGATCACGGTGAGGGCGGGGCGGGACCAGACCTGATCGGCCACGGTGCCCGAGCCGAGCCGGCGTCCGCCGGGCAGGATCCCGGCCTCCGCGCGGAAGGCGTCCTCGGGGTACGGGACGCCGTCCCAGACCCCGTCGCTGGCCAGCCCGCGCACGGTGGTGTTGCCGTCGGCGTCACGCAGGGTCGCCAGGATCGCGATGAGAGCCGCGAGCGCGTCCGGCGCGGCGCCACCGAAGGCACCGGAGTGCAACTCCCCGGCGACCGCCTCGACCCGGACGATGACATCCACCACGCCGCGCAGCGAGACGGTCAGGGTGGGTTGCCCGACCGTCACGTTGCCGGTGTCCTGGATCAGGATCACATCGGCGGCGAACTCCTCGGGGTGCGCCTGCACGTACTGCTCGAGGCCGCCCGTGCCCTGCTCCTCCGAGCCCTCGATGACCACGGTCAGGGAGACCGGGTACGCGCCGTCGGGCCGGAGCGCGCGCAGCGCGGTCAGGTGGGCGACGATGCTGCCCTTGCAGTCCGCGGCGCCGCGGCCGTGGAACCGGCCGTCCCGCTCGGTCAGGGTGAACGGGTCGGTGGCCCAGGCCTGCGTGTTGGACGCGGGCTGGACGTCGTAGTGGGCGTAGAGGAGCACCCGGGGTGCGCCGGCCGGTCCCTCGTGGTGCGCGATCACGGCGTCCGTGCCGTCCGGGGTGCGCACCAGGGCGGCGTCGGTCAGGCCGAGCTCCGCGAAGGCGTCCGCGACCCACTGTGCGGCCAGCCGGCACTGCTCGGGGTCCTCGACGGCGGGGTCGGCGACCGATCGGTACGCCACCAGCTCGGCGAGGTCGGACAGCGCCTGGGGCATCAGGCCGGCCACCCGTGCGCGCAGGTCGGCATCCGCCGAGCCCTCGCTCGCGGTCGCAGTCCCGTCGGTCGTCATGAGTGCTGCCCCTCGCTCGGTGCCCGCCACCGGCCACCGCGGTGGGCGGCCACCCAGGCGGCAACCTGGGTGCGTCGCTGCAGACCCATCTTCGCCAGCAGCGACGTGATGTGATTCTTGACGGTCTTCTCGGCCACCCCGAGCCGGTCCGCGATCTCGCGGTTCGACAGGCCCTCACCGATCAGGTCGAGCACCTTCAGCTCGCTCGGGGTCAGGTCCGCCGTCGGGTCCGGGTGGGCGTCCTGGCGGCGGGTGACGGTCCGGTCGTCGAGCAGGGTCCGTCCGGCTGCGACGGCACGGACCACGTCCGCGATCTCGGCGCCACGCACGGACTTCAGGACGAACGCCTTCGCTCCCGCGGCCAGTGCCGCCGCGACCGCGTCGTCGTCGTCGAAGGAGGTCAGCACCACCGCCCGCGCCTCCGGCAGCACCCGCGCGGCCTCGGTGATGATGTCCAGACCGGTGCCGTCCGGAAGCTGCAGGTCCACGAGCAGCACATCCGGGCGGACCAGCGGCACCCGGCGATGCGCCTCGGCGACCGAGGATGCCTCGCCGACCACGGTCAGCCCGTCCGAACGCTCGATCACTTCGGCGATGCCCCGCCGCACCACCTCGTGATCATCGACAATCATCACGCGCACCGGATCCGTCATGGCTGCGAGCCTATCGGCCCGAAGACACCGCGGGAGCGCCCTCTCAACGGCCGGCCGATCTGTGCCTTGACTCCCGATCAGGGTGACGTCGACGAGGCCCGGGCGGGGCCCGCCCCCGAGCTCAGCCCGGGGCCTGCGCCGTGGAGCGGCGCACCTGCAGTTCCACGGGCAGCACGTTCAGGGCACCGGCTGCGTCCGTCAATGGCTCCGCGAGGAGCAGGTCCACCGCCGCGGCACCCATCCGCTGCGCCGGGACCGCCACGGTCGTCAGCGCCGGGGCGAGCAGGCGGGCGACCGGCACGTCGTCGAAGCCGACGACACTCATCGCCTCCGGCACGCCCACGCCACGTTCACCGAGACGCCCGAGCAACCCGAGGGCGAGCTGGTCGTTGAACACCAGGACCGCCGTGACCCCCTCGGCGATGGCCAGGTCTGCGGCCGCCACTCCCCCGGCCGGCCCCGGTCGGAACGCGCCCAGGTCCACGATCGTCACGTCCCGGCCCTGCGCGCGCCAGGCATCGACCGTGACGGTCAGGCCGGCGCGCCGCTCCGCGTCCGACCACGACGTCGCCGGACCGCCGGCGTAGCCGATCCGCGCGTGACCGAGGGCGAGCAGGTGCCCGACGGCCTGCCGGATGCCGTCGGCGTTGTCCCCGGTGACGGCCGGGACCCCGGGCAGCGACCGGTTGATCAGCACGACCCGGCTGCGTGCGGCCAGCGCGAGCAGGTCCGCGTCGGCGGCGCGCGGGGAGGCCAGGATCATCCGGTCCACGTCCGCGGCGAGCTGCCCGAGGACCTCCCGCTCCCGGTCGACGTCCTCGTCGGTGTCCGCGATGATCGCGGTCAGGCCGGCGGCCCGCACCCGGTTCTGCATGCCCTTGGCCACCGAGGAGTAGAACGGGTTCTCCAGGTCGGGGATGACCAGGCCGACGGACTGGCCCCGGCCGGTGACGAGCGCGCGTGCGGCCCGGTTCGGTTCGTAGCCGAGCGCGGCGGCCGCCCGGCGGACCCGGTCCGCGGTGGCCGCGGCCACGGTCGTGGACCCGGCGAGGGCACGGGACACCGTCGCGATGGAGACGCCGGCCTCCCGCGCGACGTCGTGGATCGTGACCACATGATCAGCCATGCGCTCCCCTCCTCAGCCAGATCATCACAAACGTTTACATTCGCCCTTGTCGGCCCATCCTTACCGTGCTAGCGTCGCCGGTCAAGACCAATCTGAAAACGTTTTGATTCGCGGAAGGCACCCTCCCATGACCGAACTGCTCGACCAGATCGCCGCCGCCCGGCTCGTGCCGGTCGTCGTCCTCGACGACGCCAAGGACGCCGCCCCGCTGGCGCACGCGCTGATCGCCGGTGGCCTGCCCGTGGCCGAGGTGACGTTCCGCACCGACGCCGCCGTGGCGTCCATCGAGGCGATGTCCGCGATCGACGGGATGCTCGTCGGCGCCGGCACGGTCCTCACCGCCGAGCAGGTCGACGCCGCCGTCGACGCCGGGGCCAGCTACATCGTCTCCCCCGGGCTGTCGACCGCCGTGGTGCGCCGCGCCAAGGAGCGCGGCGTGCTCGCCCTGCCCGGCGCCGTCACCGCCACCGAGGTGCAGGCCGCGCTCGCCGAGGGCCTGACCGCCGTGAAGTTCTTCCCGGCCGAGACCTCCGGCGGCGCCGCCGCGATCAAGGCGCTGTCCGCCCCGTTCGCCGGCCTGAAGTTCGTCCCGACCGGCGGCATCGGCCCGAAGAACGTGGCCGAGTACACGGCCGTCTCCGCGGTGCTCGCCATCGGCGGCAGCTGGATGGTCCCCCGGGACAAGGTCGCGGCCGGCGCCTTCGACGAGATCACCGCCCTCACCGCCGAGGCCGTCGCCCTCGTGCGCGGCTGAGCCGCGCCCGCTCCCCACGTACCCGCAACCCGCCCACGACAGGACCACAGCCATGAGCCTGACCATCCGCCCCGCCGCCGAGTGCCGCTACGACATCGTCTCCCTCGGTGAGGTGATGCTGCGCCTCGACCCGGGCGAGGGCCGCATCCGCACCACCCGCCAGTTCCGCGCCTGGGAGGGCGGCGGCGAGTACAACGTCGCCCGCGGCCTACGTCGCGCGTTCGGGCAGCGCGCCGCCGTCGTCACCGCGCTCGCCGACAACGAGGTGGGCCGCCTGGTCGAGGACTTCATCCTCCAGGGCGGCGTCGACACCCAGTTCATCAGGTGGGTGCCCTACGACGGCATCGGCCGCGAGGTCCGTAACGGCCTGAACTTCACCGAGCGTGGCTTCGGCGTGCGCGGCGCCGTCGGGGTCTCCGACCGCGGCAACACCGCCACGAGCCAGCTGGGTCCCGGCGACATCGACTGGGACCACCTGTTCGGTGAGCTCGGCGTGCGCTGGTTGCACACCGGCGGGATCTTCGCCGCCCTGAGCGAGTCCACCGCCGAGGTGGTCGTGGAGGCCGTGACGGCCGCCAAGAAGTACGGCACCGTGGTCTCCTACGACCTCAACTACCGACCGAGTCTGTGGAAGTCGATCGGCGGCCAGGCCAAGGCGCAGGAGGTCAACAAGGCGATCGCGGGGCACATCGACGTCATGATCGGCAACGAGGAGGACTTCACCGCCTCCCTCGGCTTCGAGGTCGAAGGGGTGGATGAGAACCTCTCCGACCTGGACATCTCGAAGTTCCAGTCGATGATCGCGACCGCGTCCGCCGCGTACCCGAACTTCCAGGTCATCGGGAACACGCTGCGCACCGTGCACTCCGCCTCGGACAACGACTGGGGCGCGATCGCGTGGAGCAAGGAGGAGGGCTTCGCCCAGGCCACGCACCGGCCGCACCTGGAGATCCTGGACCGCGTCGGCGGCGGGGACTCCTTCGCCTCCGGCCTGATCTTCGGACTGCTCGAGGGCGAGCCGCTGAGCACCGCCGTCGAGTACGGCGCCGCGCACGGGGCGCTCGCCATGACCACCCCGGGCGACACCACCATGGTCACCAAGGCCGAGGTGCTCAAGCTCGCCGGCGGCGGGAGCGCCCGCGTCGACCGCTGACGCGTTCCATCAGGTGACCAGGGTGCGGCCGGCAGCGGATCCACAAGTACGCTCAGGATCCATGCACAGCCGCACCCTGCTCACGTTCGGCGAGACGATGGGCCGCCTCGACGCCGAAGGCATCGGCCTGCTCGACGGCGGCCGTCCGCTCTCCCTGAAGCTCGCCGGGGCCGAGAGCAACGTCGCCATCGCGGCCGCTCGTCTCGGCGCCGACGTCACCTGGGTCGGCCGGGTAGGGCCCGACGGCGTCGGTGACCTCATCGAGCGACGGTTGCGTGCCGAGGGGGTGAGCACGCGGGCGCTGCGCGACGACGCGTTCACCGGTCTCATGATCTCCTCCCGGCGCACCAGTGCGGGGGTTCGGGTGGACTACCACCGGGCCGGCAGCGCCGGGTCCCGACTGCGGCCGTCGGACCTGCCCCAGGAGTTGATCGCAGGGGCCGGCGTGCTGCACGTCACCGGCATCACTCCGGCCCTGAGCGCGGGCGCACGGGAGGCGACGTTCTACGCCGTCGACGTCGCCCGCGCCGCCGGCGTGCTGGTGTCGGTGGACGTCAACCACCGCGCAAAACTCTGGTCGGCGCAGGAGGCGGCGCCGGTGCTGCGCGACCTCGTGGCCCGCGCGGACCTCGTGTTCGCCGGACCGGAGGAGGCCCGCCTGGTGCTCGACGCACCCAACGACGCAGCGGACCCGCTGACCCTGGCCCGCGCCGTGGCCGGCCTCGGGCCGACCGCCGTGATCATCAAGGACGGCCCCCGCGGCGCCGTCGCGATCGTCGACGGCGCCGAGCACGTCGCTCCCCCGGTGCCGGTGCACGCGGTCGATCCGGTCGGGGCGGGCGACGCGTTCGTCGGCGGCTACCTCGCCGACCTCCTCGATGGCGCCGACCCCGCGACGTGCCTGACGACGGCCGGCCGCACCGGCGCCTACGCCGTCACCGTGCCCGGTGACTGCGAGCACCTGCCCTACCGGCACGAACTGGCCGCGTTCGCCGCGGCAGAGGACGTGGCCCGGTGAGTGTCGGTCCCATCCCTCGACCCGCCCAGGAGCCTGACGTGACCACGCCCGCCGTGCACCCGTTCACCGCCTACTTCGACGCCGCCTACGCCGCGGTGCCGGTGATGGCGATCCTGCGTGGCTACTCCCCGGAGCGCACCGTCGAGCTGTGCACCCGCGCGTGGGACCTCGGCCTGACCCAGGTGGAGGTCCCGATCCAGACCCCCGACGCCGTGCCCTCGCTCGAGGCGGCCGTGGCCGCGGCGCGTGAGCGCGGCGCCGAGGTCGGCGCCGGCACCGTCACGACGCCCGAGCAGGTGGACCTCGCACACCGGGTCGGCGCGGTCTTCACCGTGGCGCCGGGCTTCGACCCGGACGTCATCGCGCGCAGCGTGGAGCTCGAGGTGCCGCACGTGCCGGGGGTGTCGACACCGTCGGAGATCCAGCAGGCTGCCAAGCTCGGCCTGACCTGGGTGAAGGCGTTCCCCGCGTCCGTGCTCGGACCGGCCTGGATCAAGGCCGTCCTGGCCCCGTTCCCGGGCGTCAGGATCGTGGCCACGGGCGGCATCAACGCGGCCAACGCGGCCGAGTACCTGGACGCCGGCGCCCGCGTGGTCTCGCTCGGGTCCGCCCTGGAGGACCCGAGTCAGCTCGACCGGGTCGCGGCCCTGCTCACCGGGCCGCGCGGGCGCGCGCAGACCTGAGCCGCTAACGCTCGGACCGGCGCCACCGTCGGCGCCATACTGGAAGCATGGCCCCCGACGGGCAGGTGGTGAGCGCCGGAGCGCAGCACCGGCTCTGGCCATTCGTTGAGCGAGTGCTCCGAGCGTTCGACGTGCCCGGGATCGCCGTCGGGCTCGTGGCCGACGGTGAGCTGGCCGCAGCGCGCGGGTTCGGCGTGCGCGATCGCACCACGTCCGAGCCCGTCACCGAGGACTCGATGTTCCACCTGGCCTCGGTGTCCAAGCCGTTCGTCGCGGTCGCGATGCTGCAGCTCGCCGAGCGCGGGCAGGTCGACCTGGACGCTCCGGTCCTCACCTACCTCCCGTACTTCCGGGTGCTCGGCGGTCACACCGAGGCGATCACGGTGCGGCACCTGCTCACGCACACCGCCGGTATCCCGGACGTCGAGGACTACCGCTGGCACGAACCGGAGCACGACGACGGCGCCCTCGAACGGTTCGTCCGGTCGGTGGCCGCGAGCACGTCCGAGCGGGCCCCCGGTGGCGAGGTGCACTACTGCAACACCGGCTACGAGATCGCCGGCGACATCATCGCGAAGGTCGGCGGCCGCAGTTTCGAGGACCACCTGAGGACCCGCGTGCTCATCCCGGCCGGGATGACCAGGAGCACGTTCATACCCCGCGAGGTGCCCGGCCGGTTGGCGACCGCTCCGCACCTCGGCGTGCCCGCTGCGGTACTCCCCGGTGTCTACCCCTACCATCGCGGGCACGCGCCGAGCTCGACCCTGCACTCCAGCGTGGTGGAGCTGAGTCGGTTCGCCACCACCCTGCTCGACGGCGACTCGCTGATCTCCCGGCTCACCCGCGACCGGATGTGGCAGCGGCAAACTTCGGTGGACTGGTCCGACATCGCGGACGGGGTGGGCACCGGGTGGTTCCTGGGCGGCTACCGCGGCCGCGTGCTGGTCGGCCACGAGGGCGAGGACCCCGGGTTCACCGCCTACCTCGGACTCGTCCCGGAGCTCCGCGGCGCAGTGGTTCTGCTCGCGAACTCGAACTCGGTCCCGCTGGCGACCCTCACGAGGGCCGCTCTCGACGTGCTGCTCGGCGAGGGCGTGGACGAGTTCGAGGTGCCTACGACACCGATCACCGTGCCCGTGGGCGCGGTTCTCGCCGAGCACGGCGTCTTCGCCGCCATCGCCGAGTACCGCCGCCTCGCCGACGACCCGACCTACGACGCGTCGCCGGATGTCTTCATGGACGCCGCGTGGGCCGCCATCGAGGTCTATCGCAGCGACACGGTCCGCCCGCTGCTCGAGACCTGGACCCGGGTCCAGCCGGACTCGGCGCAGGCGTGGGAGGCGACCGGCTGGGCGGACCTGCACGAGGGTGACCGGGAGGCTGCCACGACACACCTGCGCCGCGCCCTCAGCCTGGATCCCGGTGCCGAGGACGCGGCGCGGCTGCTCCGCCGGGCGGAGCGTGGCTGAGGGTCCTCAACCGCGTGTGTGAGCGCTCGGGGACCCCGCGGAAAACACCACCGGCGGACCTTCCGACGGGGCCATACTGGGTCCGTGGCTGCCTCGCGTGGGCTCCGACTCGACCAGCCGCCGACGATCGCGCCGGCCGGCGGCCAGGTGAAACGCGCGCTGCTCATCGGTGTCGACGACTACGAACACACAGCCGGACTGACCGGTTGCGTCAACGACGTCACGGCCCTGCGACCGCTGCTGGCCCGCAACGCCGACGACAGCCCGAACTTCGAATGTCGCACCATCCTCGGCCCACCCGAACGGGTCACCCGGCCTTCGGTCCTCGCCGCGCTCGCCGCGCTGTGCGCGCCGGGCGCCGACCTGGCCCTGCTGTACTTCGCCGGGCACGGCCGCAGCAGCGGTGAGGACGTCACGCTCGTGACGACCGATGGCATGGAGCACGCCTGGGGCGTGGGCTTCGCCGAGGTGATGGCGCTGGTGATGGCGTCGCCGGTGCCGGAGGTCCACGTCATCCTGGACTGCTGCTTCTCCGGCGCGGCCGGAGCGGTCCCGCAACTCGGCTCGTCGGCCGCGACCCTGCGTTCGGGCGTGGCGATCCTGACGGCGGGGCGCAGCGACCAGCTCGCGGCCGAGTCCGGTGGCCGCGGGCGGTTCTCGGTGATGCTCTGCGGTGCCCTCGACGGCGGAGCGGCCGACGTGCTGGGTCAGGTCACCGCCGCGGGCATGTACGCCTATCTGACCGAGTCGTTCGGGGCGTTCGACGCGCGGCCGATGCTCAAGGCGAACATCGACCGGCTTCGCGCCCTGCGGAGCACGCGACCCTGGATCACGCCGTCCGACCTGCGCCGCCTTCCCGTGCTCTTCGAGACCGAGGACGGGGCGCTGCGCCTCGATCCCGGGTACGAACCGACAGCCGGCCTCGGCGAGACCGGCAAGGAACACGACTTCGCCCTCCTGCAGCAGTGCCGGGATTCACGCCTCGTGGAGCCCGTCGACGAGGAGCACCTGTACTACGTCGCGATGCACTCGGGTACGTGCCGCCTCACGCCGCTGGGCCGGCACTACTGGCGGATGGCCGCCTCCGGGCGGATCTGAGCGAGAACGAGCTGCGAGGGTGACGATGGCGCAGACCCGACCGGACCGAGACACCGAGCGCAATGCCGCGCTGGCGTGCTTGCGGGACTGCGTCGCGCCGGGGGCCATCGCGATCGTGTGCTGGTTCGCGCCGAGGTGGCCCCCGCTCCAGGACTTCGTGCGCGACCTCGGGCTCGTCGACCTGGCGACGGTGCAGTGGTTCGCGGCCATCGGCGCATCGATCGCGACGGTGCTGGCCGCGATTCACCTGCTCCGGGCCGGCTCGCACCTGGTGCGGTGGCGGTCCGCCGTGCGCTGGGAGCGGCAGCTCGAGGATCCCGCGCGGGCCCACCTGGTGCCGCCGCTGGCGCGCCACACGCGGTCGTTGCGCGATCTGTCCGCCCAGGTTCGCGCGGTCCTGGTGGGAAGTGTGGTGGTGGTGGCGTTACTGGCCTATCTGGGCCTCGCGGCCGCGGGCCTGGCCCCACGGCCCCCGGACCAGGTGACCACGGAGTGGGGACCCACCGCCCTGTGGCTGCTTGGCCTGTTCGTGCTGACGCGGTTCGGGATGATGCGAGTCATCCCCCGTTGGCGCCGGGCACGCACGGTCGAACGCCTCTCGGTGGACCCAGCCCTTGCCGCCTCCGGGGCCGGGCTGCCCGCCGAGGTCGCCACCCATCGGGCCGCCCGGATCCCGACCCTCGACGTGGTCTTCGGGGCGAGTGGTCCGAGCGTGGCGGACCTGGCCGGCCGGCCCGGCCGACGGAGCTCGGGTCCGCTGGACATCCTCTACCTGAGGTTGTTCGACAACGTCGACGGCACGGCCGCCTTCCTCGGCAGCCCGTGGCGCACCGTGGGGTTCGTGCACCTGCTGCGCAGTGCCGGTCAGGTGGCCGCCGACGAACTCCGGGCGGCACGGGCCGGTGGCTCCCCTGCCACGATGTTCATCACGACGCCGGACCAGCTGGCCGCCACGCTCGCCGCACAGCCGACGCAGCGTCACGACCCGACCCGGCAGGGCGGGCTGCTCGGTACCCGCCGTTGGCTCCGCGACTCCGAACGTGGCCGATATCCGACCCGGGCGCTGCTCTGCCACGGCTCGTTCTGGCAGCAGGCGGTCGACCTGCTCCTCGACCGGATGGACCTGGTGGTGCTCGATCTGAGTGGGTACCGGCCGGAGAACACCGGCACCCGGTTCGAGTTGCAGCGCCTCGTCGACCGCGTCCCGTTCGAACGCGTGATGTTCCTCGCCGAGAGCTCCACCGACCAGCCGTTCCTCACCGCCCAGCTGCGCCTCGCCTGGTCGCAGATGGCGTCCGGGTCCCCGAACGCCGGCGTCGGCGAGCGCCGTGCCAGGGTCGCCTGGCTCGCTCCTCCGACCGGGTTCAGGCTCCCCGCGGCGCCCGCTGGCAGCGCGGGCAGAAGTACGAGGACCGGTTCATGAAGGCCTCCCGCACGATGGCGGTGCCGCAGCGCCGGCACGGCTCGCCCTCCTGCCCGTACACATTCAGGGACCGGTCGAAGTAGCCGCTCGCGCCGTTCACGTTGACGTACAGCGCGTCGAAACTGGTGCCGCCGGCCACCAACGCCTCGGTCATCACCTCGGTGGCGGCGTCCAGGACGTCCTCCACCTGGCCGGCACGGAGCCTGTCCGTGGGCCGGGCGTAGTGGAGCCGTGCCCGCCAGAGCGCCTCGTCGGCGTAGATGTTGCCGACGCCCGAGACCGTCTCCTGATCCAGCAGCACGCGCTTGATACCGCGGGAGGAGGAGCGGATCCGCCGGTTCAACACCCGCCGGGCGGGCGCGCCCGGCGCGGCCAGCAACGGGTCGAGCAGGTCCCTCGCGATGTGCGCCACAGGCGCCGGCAGGTACGCCCGATCGGGCGACGTGCCCGCGAAACCGCCGGGGCCGCCGTCGGGCGTGGGCACGAGCGGCACCACGGCGAGGTAGCCGAACGTGCGCTGGTCCACGAAGTGCAGTTCGGAGCCGTCGGCGAAGGCGGCGCGCACCCGCAGGTGCGGGTTGCGTTCGGCGTCGGGCGCGCTCGCGCCGGTGACGAGCAGTTGGCCGCTCATGCCCAGGTGGGCCAGGAGGGCGTGGTCCTCGGCGACGCCGTCGGGGCCGTCCAGGGTGAGCCAGAGGAACTTGCCGCGGCGCACGGCGGCACTGAGCGTCCGGTCGGTCAGCAGCGCAGTGAGCTCGTCGGCGCCGCCCTCCTGATGTCGCACGGCGCGGTCCCGGAGCACCTCGACGGCGGTGATGCGGCGGCCGAGTACGTGGTCGGCGAGGCCGGCCCGGACGGTCTCGACCTCGGGGAGTTCGGGCACCTCAGTCCCGCTCGGCGGCCAATGCGCGGTACGCCTGCTCGGCCGCGTTCTGCTCGGCGATCTTCTTCGAGGAGCCCTCGCCCTCGCCCCAGGCGACGTCGCCGAGGAGGAGCCGCGCGGTGAACGAGCGCTCATGGTCCGGGCCGGTGCCGGACACGTCGTACACGGGTGCGCCGAGGCCACGGTTGGCCGCCAGTTCCTGAACGCTGGTCTTCCAGTCAAGGCCGGCGCCGAGGTCGGCCGCGGCCTGCAGGGTGGGTCCGACGAGGCGCTGCACCATGGCTCTGGTGAGTTCGATCCCGTGGCACAGGTAGACGGCACCGATCACGGCCTCGAGGGTGTCGGACAGGATCGAGTCCTTGTCCCGGCCACCGGTGCCGGTCTCGCCCTTGCCGAGCAGCAGGTAGTCGCCCAGGTCGATGCCGCGGGCGGTCGCCGCGAGCGCTCGCTGGGAGACCGTCGCGGCCCGCATCTTGGCCAGGTCCCCCTCGGACAGGTCCGGGTGGGCGCGGTAGAGGTGCTCGGTCACCACGACGCCGAGGACCGCGTCGCCGAGGAACTCCAGCCGTTCGTTCGTCGGGATCCCACCGGCCTCGTGGGCGAACGAACGGTGGGTCAGGGCGAGCACGAGGAGTTCGGGATCGATCTCGATGCCGAGCGACGCCAACAGCCGCGTCGCGCTCGGGGCGGAGACGTCGACGGCCTGGTCGTCGGCGGCGTTCATCCGCGCGCCTGGGGGCCGGGACCGGGCTTGCGGCGGTCGCTCGCTGCGGGTTCCGCGGAGTCATCGGCCGTGGTCAGCCCGCTCAGTGCGGCCCAGCGTGGGTCCAGGATCTCGTGGGAGTGCCCGGGCTCGGCGTCCTCGAGCCGGATCCCGCACTCGGGGCACAGGCCCGGGCAGTCCGGGCGGCACAGCGGCTGGAACGGCAGGGAGAGCACGACGGCGTCCGTCACCGTCTCCTCGAGGTCGAGCAGTTCGCCGTTCATCTCCTTGAGCGGTTCGGCCTCTTCGTCCTCCTCCTCGACCTTCGGGTGGCGTCCACCGGCGTAGGCGAACAGCTCGGTCAGGTCCACCTCGACGTCGTGGATGATGTCGCGCAGGCAGCGCACGCACTCGCCGGTCGCCTCGGTCTCGGCGGTGCCGGTGACCAGCACTCCCTCCATCACGGCCTCGAGACGCAGGTCGAGCTCGATGGGGTTGCCGGCCTGGACGCCGATGACCTCGGTGCCCATCAGCTGCGCGGCCGGAACGGTCAGGGTCAGCTCGCGCATCGATCCGGGGCGCCGGCCCAGGTCGTGCGTGCTGATCACGAACGGGCCCTGCGGGGTGTGGCTCATGACTTCTCCTGACCGCCGCGCGGGCCCTGGTGGTTGCCCGCGCGATCCTTCGTCGCGAGCCGGCGGGGCGGGTTGGCGGGGCCCACGCGGGTGGGTCCCTGATCGTCGGCCGCGTCCTCACGCGCCGCGCGGCTGCGGTTGCGCTCCACGAGTCTGGCCCGGCCGGCCGCGACCTGGGTGTTGATCGCGTTCAGGTCGATCTCGAACTGGGCGAGCTGACGGTCGCAGTAGTCGTCGGCCTCGCGGGACAGCTTCTCCGCCGAGGCCTTCGCGTCGGCGATGATCTGTTCCGCCTTGGCGTTCGCGTCCTTCACCACGCTCTCCTTGGAGACGAGGTCCGCGGCACGCTCCTTGGCCTTCTCGACGATGCGGCCGGCCTCGGAGCGGGCCCGCTCCAGGACGGCGTCGGCGTCCGCGACGACGGTGTCGGCCTGAGAGATCTGGCTCGGCAGGACCGCCTTGGCGGACTCGACCAGCTCCAGGACCTCGGCCCGGTTCACCAGCGCTGACGCGGACATCGGCATCGACCGCGCCGAGGCGACCAGGTCGGAGAGCTCGTCGAGGATCGCGACCAGCGATTCCCCGTGCTCGGCTGCAGTACTCATCTGTGGTCTTCCTTGCTCTCGGTCAGGCGTGCGCCCGGGGCGGTGCCCAGCGCGTCGTACACGGCGTCGGCCACGCCGGGTGGGACGAGGTCGGTGATCTCCCCGCCGTAACGGGCCACCTCCTTCACCATGGAGGAGGAGATGTGCGAGAGGGTCGCCTCGCTGCTCAGGTAGACGGTCTCGACGCCCGCCAGGTGCCGGTTCATCAGGGACATCGGTTGCTCGGAGTCGAAGTCGGCGCCACCCCGGAGACCCTTGACGATGGCCGACGCGCCGAGCTCCCGGCACACGTCCGCGATCAGGCCGGGCGCGGTCAGTACCCGGGCGCCGGGCAGGTCCGCGACGGCCGCGGCGAACAGATCCCGGCGCTGGTCCACGGTGAGCAGGGTGGCCTTGGCGGCGTTGATGCCGATGACCACCACGACCTCGTCGAAGAGGGTGAGCGCCCGGCGCACGATGTCGAGGTGTCCCAGGGTCACCGGGTCGAAGGAACCCGGGCACACGGCGATTCGAGACGTCACCCCGTTAACGTACCGCCACCGCGGGCCCCGGCCACTTCTGCCGGGCGCGGCTCGCGTGTGGCCGGACGACCGGCCCGTCATCGGGAAGCGGTTTCTCGGCTAGGGTGGGAACGGTTGCGGCACGTTTGCCGTCCCCCGTCTGCAAAGGCTCATCGATGACCGACCTCCCCCTGCCCCTGCGCGACGTCGCCCTGCTGCTGCGCCCCGACGACTCGGTGGCCGTGGCCACCCGCGACCTCGCCGCCGGCACGTCGCTGACGCTGACCGACGGCGCCCCGCTGACCGTCCTGGTGGACGTGCCCCGCGGGCACAAGCTCGCCGTCCTCGACGTCGCGGAGGGTGGCCAGGTCCTCAAGTACGGGCAGTCCATCGGCCGCGCGACCGCGCCGATCGCGGCGGGCGAGCACATCCACTCCCACAACCTGGGCATGGATGCCACCGAGCGCGAACACGAGTTCGGCACGGCCCGCGTCACGCCCGAGGCGCCGGCGGACCTGCCCCGGACGTTCCTCGGCTACCATCGCGCGGACGGCCGGGTGGCGACCCGCAACTTCATCGGCGTGATCACGTCCGTGAACTGCTCGGCGAGCGCGGCGAAGATGATCGCGGACCAGTTCCGTGGCATGGCGATGGATGCCTACCCGAACGTCGACGGCGTCATGGCGATCACCCACCAGAGCGGCTGCGGCCTGGTGCCCTCCTCCGAGGGTGGGCAGATGCTGCTGCGGACGCTGCGCGGGTACGCCCAGCACCCGAACTTCGGCGGACTGCTGGTCCTCGGCCTCGGCTGCGAGATGATCCCGGTCTCCTCCCTCGCGGAGGGTCTTGACCTGCCCGAGGGGCTGCTCGTGGAGACCATGACCATCCAGGACAGCGGCGGCGTGCGCGCCACGGTGCGGGCCGGCGTCGAGAAGATCAAGGAGATGCTTCCCCGGGTCAACGAGGCGACCCGTGCCCCCGCGGACATCTCCCACCTGGTCCTCGGCCTGAACTGCGGCGGCTCCGACGGCTACTCCGGGATCACCGCGAACCCGGCCCTCGGCGTGGCCTCGGACATGCTCGTGGCAGCTGGTGCGACGTCCGTGCTCGCCGAGACCCCCGAGGTCTACGGCGCCGAGCACCTGCTCACCCGCCGGGCCACGACCCCCGAGGTGGGTCAGAAGCTGCTGGACCGGATCGAGTGGTGGAAGGCCTACACCGAGGCAGGCGAGGGCACCCTCGACAACAATCCCTCCCCCGGCAACAAGGACGGCGGGCTCACCACCATCCTGGAGAAGTCCCTCGGCGCGGTCGCCAAGGGCGGCACGGCCGAGATGACGGCGGTCTACGAGTACGCCGAGCCCATCACGGACAAGGGCTTCACGTTCATGGACACCCCCGGCTACGACCCGGTCTCGGTGACCGGGCTGGTGGCCGGTGGCGCGACCGTGGTCTGCTTCACCACCGGCCGTGGCTCGGTGTTCGGGTGCAAGCCGACCCCCTCGATCAAGCTCGCCACGAACACCGAGATGTACGACCGGATGTCGGAGGACATGGACATCAACTGCGGCCGGATCGTCGACGGCACGGCTTCCCTGCCCGACGTGGGCCGGGAGATCTTCGAGAAGATCATCGCGGTGGCCTCCGGCGAGCAGACCGTCAGCGAGGACCTGGACATCGGCCAGGAGGAGTTCATCCCCTGGCATGTCGGTGCCGTCACCTGAGCCGCACGTGGCGCTGCGTCATCAGGTGCGGCGCAGCAGCCAGTCCACCTCGCGCCGCAGGAGTTCGATGCGCCCGGCCAGGGCGTACGCGCGCGGGTCATGGCCGAACGCGTCGTAGACCACGCGGGCACCGGCCCGCTCGCGCGCCCAGACCAGCGGGTGGTCCTGCTCGTCGTGGGCATGGGTGACGAGCACCGTCACGTCCGGCGCCGTCTCGAGGTAGGAGTACCGCTCGTCGGTGGCCTCGAAGTCGCCGAGCCCGGCGGTGATCGGGTGGTCCGCACCGACCACCCGCACCACGGTGGTGTCCAGGGGCGGGTGCATCGAGGTACCCGGCACCCATCGGCCACCGAGGACCTCGGCCCACTCGGGTGTCTCGAAGAACGTGTTGGACGCCGCGTGCGTGGCCAGGACCGGCCCGCCGGCGCGGGCGAACGCGAGCGCCGCCTCCCGCGCATGCCCCTGCGCCAGTTCCGGCGCCGGCGTGCTGCCCCCACCGGCATCGACCACCAGCAGGGACACGTGGTCGAACGCGAAGGCGGCCTCGTCCGTGCCGCTGACCCGGGCGGAGACGCCAAGTTCCCCGAGCAGCGCCACGATCTGAGCCGACGTGCCCGCGAAGTCGTGCCACGGGTCCGCGTAGCGCCCCACCCCGGTGAGCACGACGGCGGTGGGTGGTTGCTGGTCGGTGCTCACGGGGCGCCCTTCAGGTCGTGCCAGGTGGTCTCGTCCGTTTCGACGGACGATCGCGGCTTCTCGCCCGAACCTATCGCTGCGCCGCGTGCCGCGGGACCCACCCCATGACCACCCCGTGCCAGGGCGACCCGGTAAGCGGTTTCCGCTAGCATGTCCGCATCAGCTGTGCCCGCATCTCGTCAGGACGCGGACCCGAGGCAACCGAAGGAGTTCCGTGACCGCACTGCACATCGGTGCGCGCGCCGTCGCCACCTACCACGACGGCCAGGACCTGGCCGAGCACCTCTCCCCCCGGCCCTACCTGCACCCGGTGACCACGCTCGAGGGCACCGTGCTCACCGAGGTCGAACCGGAGGACCACCGCCACCACTACGGGGTGAGCAACGCCGTCGTCGAAGTGAACGGGCACATGTTCTGGGGCGGCGCCTCCTACGTGCACCCGACCGGCTACGAGCTGCTCGAGAACCACGGGCGGCAGGTCCCGCGCAGCAGCGACACCACCGACCACCGCATCACCGAGACCCTCGAGTGGCTCGGCAGCGACGGCGCGCACGTCCTCACCGAGGACCGCGAGATCACCGCCGACCTGCTCCCGGAGCACCCGGCCTGGGCACTGCGCTGGCACAGCACGCTGCACGCCGACGCCGACGACCTCGAGGTCGGCTCGCCGGCCACCCGCGGTCGCACCGGCGCCGGGTACGGCGGTCTGTTCTGGCGGCTCTCCGCCGCATCGGTCGCCACCACGGCCACCACGGCCGACGGCGGCCCTCCCCTGGGCTCGACGGCGCCCTGGCTCCTGCTCACCCAGGCGCGCGAGACCGGACCGGTCTCCCTGCTGCTCGCGCAGCCGCGCGAGCGGGTGCTGCCGTGGTTCGTGCGCACGCAGGGGTACGTCGGCGCCGGACCGGCTCTCGCCTGGGACGCGCCCCGCACGATCGCCGCCGGGACGAGCCTCGATCTGCACCTGTGGGCACTCCTCGTGGACGGCGACCTGTCGCCCGAGACCGCCCAGGTCCACTACGACCGGCTGGAGCAACTGGCATGACCACCACGTTCGCCGTCGTCGGGATCCACGGGTTCGGCAGCCACCACCTGCGCGAGCTGGTCGAGCTGACCGCGGACGGCCTCGCCGAGGTCATCGCTGTGGCCGACCCGCGCGGCGCCGAGGGTGCCGAGAACGTCCCCCCGACGGCTCGTGCGTACCCGGACCTGACCGCGCTCCTGGCCGCCGAGAGTCCGGACGTCGTGATCATCGCGACGCCGATCCACACGCATCTGCCGCTCGCGGTCGAGGCGCTGCGGGCCGGCTCCCACGTGCTCCTGGAGAAGCCGACCACGGCGTCCCTCGCCGAGCTCGACGAGCTGATCGCAGTCTCGGCCGAGACCGGCCGGTCGGTGCAGGTCGGCTTCCAGAGCTTCGGGTCGCACGCACTGCCGGCCATCGACGCGCTCATCGCCGGCGGGGAGATCGGCGAGCTCGTCGGCGTCGGTGGCGTCGGCACGTGGCTGCGGGACACCCGGTACTACGCCCGCTCCCGCTGGGCCGGGCGGCGCACCCTGGACGGCGTCGCGGTGGTCGACGGCGCCGTCACGAACCCGCTCGCGCACGCCGTGGCCACGGCACTGCGGCTCGCGGGCGCGACCACCACGACGGACGTCGCCGAGGTGGTCGTGGACCTGTACCACGCGCACGACATCGAGGCAGACGACACCTCGGCCGTGCGGCTGCGCACCACGAGTGGCATCCCGGTCGCGCTCGGGCTCTCCCTGACGTCCGCGACCCAGCGCGCGCCGAGGCTGATCGTGCGCGGCACCCGCGGCACCGCCGAGCTGCGCTACACCGACGACGTCCTGACCGTCCGCACCCCCGACGGCGAACGCACCGAGACCTTCGAGCGGACCAGCCTGCAGCGCAACCTCGTCGACCACATCACGACCGGTGCCCCCTTGGTCGCCGACGCCCGGGACACCGGCGCGTTCATCCGGGTGCTCGAGGCGGTCCGCACCGCGCCGGACCCCACGCCGATCGCAGCCGAGTTCGTGCAGTGGCGCGACGACGAGCATGGCCGCCACCCGGAGGTCGCCGACGTGGAGGTGTGGTGCGAGCGGGTCGCGAGCGAGTATGCGACGTTCGCCGAGCTCGGGGCGCCGTGGGCCACCGGACCCCGACCATGACGGGCGCCCGCCACCGATGACCGGCCCAGAGCCGAGTCCCGCCGGACCGGCCGTCGCCGCTGTGCTCTGGGACGCCGACGGCGTCCTCCAGGACCTACCCGGTGGCTGGGTCCGCGCGATGGGCCAGATCGTGCCGGAACGCACCGAGGAGTTCCTCCGGGACGCCTGGTGCGCCGAACGGCCGACCCTCGCCGGTGACGGAGACTGGCCCGATCTGCTCGGCGAGGTGGTCGCCCGGTGGGGGCTCGAGCACGCCTACGGCGACATCCTGGGGGTCTGGCACGCAACGTGGAGGTGCCCGTCACGTCGGACTGCGCGCCGTGCAATGGACGATCGGCGAGGGCCACGAGGTCCTGCGGGGGCACCTGCACCGGCACGCCGCGCTGCCCGCCTCTTCCTGACCGACATCGCCGCGGTCCACCAGGAGAACCGGGGTCAGGCTTGCGGCACCGGCACCGGAACCGGCACCGGTGCCGTCCGGCCCGCACGCGCCGCCTCGACCGCCGCCGCAGTGTCCTGCGCCACCAGGGCGGCGTTGATCTGCGCACCGGCCCGCATCCCGGCCGCGGCCGCCGTGATCACCTGCGTGCTCACATCGGCGACGTTCCCGGCCGCCCAGATCCCCGGCACCGACGTCTCGCCCTTGCCGTCGGTGGGCAGGTAGGTCCCGAACAGGGTCTCGCCCATTTGGAACTCCTCCGCTTGCAGCCCCAGACCCTCGAGGGGACCGACCGGCGCGAACACCCGGGTCTGCACGGCCAGGGCCGACCTTGGCACGAACGCGCCGGACGCCAACCGGACCCCGGTGAGCCGGTCGTCGGCGCTCTCCACCGCTGCGACGGCGCCGTCGACGACCGCGATTCCCCGCGCGGTCAGCTGCTCCCACTCGGTCTCGCTCGGCTCGAGCACGTCGTTGAGGAACAGCGTCACGTCCGCGCTCCACTGCCGCAGCAGCAGCACCTGGTGCATCGCCATCGGCGAGGACGCGAGGACCCCGATCGGGAGATCCCGGACCTCCCAGCCGTGGCAGTACGGGCAGTGCAGCACGTCCCGACCGAAGCGCTCCGCCAGGCCTGGGACGTCCGGCAGCTCATCGCGGGCACCGGACGCGAGGAGCACGTGCCGGGCTCCGGTGCTACGGCCGTCGGCCAGAGTGATCTCGAAGCCGTCCGTCTCGGCCCGCCCGACGGCGGTGACGACCCCGGCGGTGATCTCGCCGCCGTAGCCGCGCACCTCGGCGCGGCCGATGGCCAACAGGTCACCGGGCGGTGTGCCCTCCCGGCCGAGGTAGTTGTGGACGCCGTCCGCGGGCGTGTTGCGCGGTTGCCCGGCGTCCACGACGAGGACGCTGCGACGAGCGCGGGACAGGGTCAGAGCGGCGCTCAGACCCGCGGCCGCGCCGCCGATCACCACCACGTCGTAGCCCCCGCGCAGTCCGGGCTCGTCGGGGTTCGTGCCGGGCATCGGGTTCGAGTTCGTCTGCATGAAGGCTCCTGGGGTCGGTAGACCGGAACAGCCGGCACTGTTGAGAATTGGTCTCGTTAGTAGTTCACACCACCCCGCCGCGAGCGGCAACGATCTTTGCCGGTCTGGCAAACTCGTCCCATGACGACCACAGACCAAGCGAGCGAGCTCGGCGACGTGCTGGACGCCGTCGGCCCGCGGTTGCGCTCCCTGCGTACCCGACGCGGCACCAGCCTGACCGAGCTGTCGCAGACCACCGGAATCTCGGTGAGCACCCTGTCCCGCCTGGAGACCGGGCAGCGGCGCCCGACGCTGGAGCTCCTGCTGCCGCTCGCCCGCGCCTATCAGGTGACCCTCGACGACCTCGTCGGCGCACCCGAGACCGCGGACCCGCGCGTCCACATCCGGCCCGTCGTCCACCACGGTGTGGCGCACGTGCCGCTCACCAGGCGGGTCGGCGGTCAGCTCGCGGCGAAACTGATCCTGCCGCCGGTCGACGTCGTCACGCCGCCGGACCTGCAGACCCATGAGGGTTACGAGTGGCTGTACGTGCTGAGCGGGCGGCTTCGGCTGATCCTCGGCGAGCACGACGTGGTGCTGACCGAGGGTGAGGTGGCCGAGTTCAACTGCCGGACCACCCCGCACTGGTTCGGCAACCCCGGCCCGGGACCGACGGAGCTGCTGAGCATCTTCGGACCGCAGGGGGAACGGATCCACGTGCGGGCTGCCCCCAAGCGTAGACAGGGTTAGGTGTCTCGTCCGGCTGCGTAGAATCGTGGCTCCTGTGCCCGTCCGTGACACCTGCGCGCACACCGACGGTTTCCCGTTCGACCGAAGGACTGAGCCGTGCCGGACCGACCTGAGATCGTCTGCATCTGCGGCTCCGCCAGGTTCGTGGCCGAGATGAGTGCGGCGAACCGTGCTCTGACCCTCGCAGGTGTCATCGTCGTCTCGCCAGCCGTCTTCCTGCGGCCCGAGGGTCAGGAGACGGACGAGTTGATCACCAACGAGCAGAAGACCGCGCTGGGCGCCCTCCACCTGCGCAAGATCGACCTGGCTGACCGGGTTCTGGTCGTCAACCCAGGTGGGTACCTCGGCGAGTCCACGAGCAGGGAGATCGCCTATGCCCACGCCACCAGCAAGCCGGTCTCTTTCACCGATCCCACCTGACCGGTTCGTTCAGGGAGCGACCCGGCCGTTCTCGTTGAAGGCCTCGTGGGTGAGCGGCATGAGGCCGGCCCAGAAGGCTTCCATCTTCTCCGCCACCATCTCGATCTCACGCTGTGGGAACGACGGGAATCGGCTGCCCTCGTTCTTCGTGCGCAGGGAGACGAAGTTCATGAGCGCGCGGGCGTTCATCGTCACGTACATCGAGGAGTAGATCGTGAGCGGCAGGACGATGCGAGCGACCTCGCGGGCGACACCGGCGTCCAGCATCCGCTGGTAGGAGCCGAAGGCCTCCGTGCAGACGGCGCGAACCTCGGCGGAGACCAGGTCCGTCTGCTCGGGGGTCCCGGGCAGGAAGTCGTAGGCACCGGCCTTGCCCACCTGCACGAGGTTGCGCTCGGGGCCGGGCACGTAGAAGACCGGGTTGAGCTCCCGGTACCGACCGCTCTCCTCGTTGTAGGAGGCGATGCGGTGCCGCATGAACTCGCGGAAGACGAAGATCGGCGCCTGCACGTAGAACGTCATCGAGTTGTGCTCGAACGGCGACCCGTGACGGTCGCGCATGAGGTAGTTGATCAGGCCCTTCGAGCGGGAGGCGTCGAGGCTCTCGTCCTGGGCGGCCCCGAGGGTCTTCTCGCCCTGCGTCGACACCCTGGCGGCGAAGAGGACGTCGGAGTCCGACGCGCTGGAGCGGACGAGTTCGACGGACACGTCGGAACGGAACGAGATCTCTTGAGCCACGGCCCTCACGATAGCGAGCACGCCGCGCCCCAGAAATGGGCGCGCCGACGCCGGGGCCGTTCCGGTACGCTTGACGACATGCACCAGATGTCTCGCTTCGCCGCGGCCGCCCGAGCTCCTCGCTCGCCGGCTGCCGCTGCCTGACATCCCCTTCCACACCGGCGACCGGAAACGGTCAGCCGGTGTTGTGCTGTTCGCACCTGGCCAGCTGGTCTTTCCGGTCCTCCCCCGAAAGGACCACTCCGTTGAGCCTCGAGAAGACCTTCATCGACTACTTCGTCCAGCGCGGTCACATCCCGACCACGGGATCCTCGCTGATCCCGCGACCCGGCGACCCCGTCCTCTTCACCGCCGCGGGCATGCATCCGCTGACTCCGTTCCTGGAGGGTGAGCCGCACCCACTCGGGCGACGGCTCGTCGGGGTCCAGCGGTGCCTGCGGACCACCGACCTCGATGAGGTCGGCGATCCGACCCATCTCACGGTGTTCGAGATGCTCGGCTCCTGGTCCCTCGGCGACTACGGCAGCGAGCAGAGCCTGCGGTGGGGATACGAGTTCCTCCATGACGTGCTCGGCGTCGACCCGGTGCGGATGCATGTCACCGTCTTCGGTGGCGACGACCGGGTCGAGGCGGACCTGGAGTCGCTGCGCACCTGGCAAGATCTCGGACTCCCGATCGAGCTGACCACCGAGGACAACTGGTGGTCGAACGGCCCGACCGGTCCGTGCGGCCCGGACTCGGAGATCTTCCTGTGGACCGGAGATGGCTCACCGGAGGGCACGCCGACCACGGACGACCGCTGGATCGAGGTGTGGAACCACGTCATGGTGCGCTTCCGCCAGCAGGAGGACGGGTCACTGGAACCGCTGCCGCAGCACAACATCGACACCGGCCTCGGCCTGGAGCGGCTCAGCATGCTGCTCGAGGGCAAGCGGTCCGTCTACGAGACCGACCGGTTCGAGCCATGGATGCGGCTCCTACCCGAGCTCTGGAAGCTGGACGAGGAGTCCGAACGGATCGTGATCGACCACCTGCGTTCGAGCATCGTCATCATCGGCGACGGCGTCCGACCGTCGAACACCGGTCGCGGCTACGTGCTGCGCCGGCTGATCCGGCGGGTGCTGACCCTGCTGTGGCGCTTCGATCAGTCCAGGACGCTCGTCGATCTGCCGGTGGAGGTGGTCGAGCACACGCTGCGACACTTCCACCAGGATGAGGGCGTCACGCTGGTGCAGCAGGTGCTCCTCGACGAGGAGGTCCGGTTCACCGACCTGCTCCAGCGGGGCCGGCGGATCCTCGGCAGCGACCGGTTCCGGAAGACGCTCGACCAACACGACTTCGAGTATCTGCACCAGACCCACGGTCTCCCGCGCGAACTCGTCCAGTCGCTGATCGCGCAGGAGAGTGGGGGGTCGAGCGCTCCCCTCTCGCTCACCTAGTGGCCGACGCGCCGATCTCGCCCATCCGCGGGGGCGAGATCAGGCGAGCACGTGCGATCTCAGCGGGTGAGGTCAGTGGTGGTCGCGAACCACAGCGTCGTGTCGCCGTAGGTCTTCTCACCGTCCGGGGTCAGTCCCTCCGGCCAGGTGGGTTCGCCCGACCGCCGGGCCTGCTCCACCACGACCACGGCGCCCGGAGCGAGCCAGCCCGGGGCGGCGAGTGCGGCCAGCACCTCGTCGAGTCCGCCGAGGTCGTAGGGCGGGTCCAGCAGCACGAGGTCGAACGGGCTGCCGGGCGGGCCGCCGTCGAGGTAGCGCTCCACCCGGGTCGCGACCACCCGGACCCGGTCCGCCAGGCCCACCTGCGCGGCGTTGGACCGGCACAGCGCCGCGGCCGCCTTCGCGGCCTCGACCGCGACCACCTCGGCGGCGCCGCGGCTGGCGGCCTCAAGCCCGAGCGCGCCGGAGCCGGCGTACAGGTCCAGCACGCGGGCGCCGCGAACCACGCCGAGATGATCGAGCCGCGAGAACAGGGCCTCCCGGACCCGCTCGCTGGTGGGCCGGGTCCCGGTGCCGGGCACCTTGAGCGCCCGGCCACCGGCGGTGCCGGCCACGATCCTCGTCATCGCGCCCCGGCTGCCTTCTGCGCCTCCGTGGCCCGCTCCATCATCGACGGCTTCTTCTCGTCCTTCACGTGGGTCGCGATGGCGAACGCGATCGCCGAGGTGGCGGCCTGCAGCCAGACGAGCACGAAGGTCGGCCCGAACGCGATGAGCGCGATGAGCGTCGGGATCAGGCAGAGCACCACCAGGTCCGGCCCGCGGGCGAACGCCAGCAGCACACCGGGCGGCACCGGTCCCATCGGGCCCGTCACCAGCGGCTTGGTCCAGTCCGGCGGCTTCCGGTACGCGGCCCGGACCACACCTGCGGCGAAGGTGGGCGCCGCGATCACGCCGAGCACGATCCAGCCGGGCAGGCTGCCATGCGTGGCACCCCAGACGGCGAACACCCCGGCGGACCAGAGCACCATGATCACGCCCGGCAGGATGATGCGGACCCGGCGCACGTCGAACGCGGAGATCGGGAAGAAGCGGTCCAGCACCGGCGCCATCTCGGCGCGGCGGGCGCTCTCGGCCGTGGCCATGGCAGCCAGGTAGCCACCGATCAGCAGCATCGCCACGTTCACGCCGGTGGGCCAGCCGGCGAGCAGTGCCATCAGCGCAACGGACGCCGCCACGGCGATCTGGATCAGGTGCCGCGGAGAACGGGCCAGCACCAGTGCATCCCCGGTGACGATGGCACTGATGGGACCGCGCACCCAGGACAGCCGCGCCGAGCGGCGACGCTGGTCCGGGGCGGTGCTCACGCTCAGGGCACGGCCGAGCTCACGGGTGTCCACCGAGGTGACCGCCCCGGCGGCGTACGCCGACACGGCGCCGCGGGCCCGTAGTTCCCGCCCTGAGATGGCGTTCAGGCCGGTGTCCACCCGGACCACCAGGGCCACCACCAGGACCGCGAGCACGGCGATGGCGACCACGGCGACGGTGCCACTGGGCAGGTTCAGGGGCGGGGGCCGCACGAACACCAGGATCAGCCCGAGCAGCGGGCCCGCGGCCATCAGGATGTCCCCGATCAGGGCTGCGGGACGCACCCGTGCTGCTCGCTTGTTGCCGAGCTGCACCTGGCCGGCGGCCACGGCGAGCGCGAGCGCCGCGCCCGCGAGGGTGCACAGGGCGACGATGGACCCGAGCGCGGGGCCGGGCTCCCCCAGCGCCAGGAACGCGATCAGGAGGCCACCTGCCGCGCCGACCACGGCGCCCATGATCGGCACCAGCACCGACCGAGGGCGCAGCAGTCCGCGGCGGTCCGCCGGCGTCGTCAGCCACCAGACGGCCTGACCGCCACCCATCCCGATCGGCCCGATCCGCCCGGCCAGCCCCACGACCGCGCCGGCCACGATGAGGGCTGCGACGACCGCGAGCCAGGTCGGGTCGAGGGTGTGCACCTCGGGCCCGGTGGTGATCGTGGCGTTCAGTCCCTGCACGGCGCCGAGCGCGACCGCCAGCGCTATGGCGGCGCTGAAGACCACCGAGTAGACCTCGGAGATCACCTCGAAGAAGTTCCCGCCGGTGTGCGCCTCGGTCGCGTCCCTGGTCAGCGAGCGCAGTTGCCGGCCGGTGGGCCAGGCGTCGTCGGGGACGCCGTCCTCGTCGGTCGGCCGATCCTCGCCGGTGTCCGTGGTGCTCACATCGCCTCGATCGCCTGGGCTGCGACCTCGGGGCTGACGACCCGGACCTCCTCCTCGCCGAGCAGGACCGCACGTGTGGCGACCACTCGGACCAGGACCGGGTCGTGGGTGGCCATGACCACGCCGCCGCCGGTCTTGCGCTCGGCGGCGAGCCGTTCCGCGAGGCGGTCGCGCATGCCGGAGTCGAGACGTTGCTCGGGCTCGTCGAGGACCATCAGCCGGCGGGGCCGGACGAAGGCCGAGGCGAGCAGCAGCCGGCGCCGCTGCCCGGAGGACAGTGCCGTGGGTGCGGCCTGCTGGCGGGCCGTGAGCCCGAACTCCTCGATGATCCCGGTGACCAGGTCCGAGACGCGCTCCATGCCGTGCCCGCGGGCGGTCAGCAGGAGATGCTCGCGGACGGTGAGGGCCGGCAGGTAGGAGTCCTCGTCGAGCACGATCGCGACGTCGGCGCGGAACCGACGGGTGCGCTCGTCGACGGGGCGACCGAACACGTTGATCTGCCCGCCGAGGACGTCCAGGAGGCCTGCGACGGCGCGGAGGAAGGTCGACTTGCCGGTGCCGTTCGCGCCCACGACGGCCAGGCCCTCGCCCGCCTTCATGCTGACGGAGATGGGCGGGCAGACGGCGCTGGCGATGTCCGAGCCGTAGCCGACGCTGACCTTGTCCGCGCGGATCATGGGGGCGGACGTCTGCTTCTTAGCCACGGTCGGGTAACTCCAGGGGGTAGGGCCGTTCAGGCACGATCGAGGAACTCCTCGTGGTCCGGGTCGACGAGCTGGGTGATGGCGACCAACAGGTCCGGGTGGTGGACCAGGTTGGGATCCTCGGCGATGAGCCTACGCGCGTCCTCGCGGGCCTCCTCGATCACGCCCCGGTCGGTGAACACCCGGAGCAGCTTGAGGGAGTTGCCGCGGCCGGACTGCGCCGCGCCGAGCACGTCCCCCTCGCGGCGCTGCTCGAGGTCCTTCTCCGCGAGCACGAAGCCGTCGGTCGTCTCGGTCAGGACCTTGAGCCGCTGCAGCGCCGGCGTGTCCTCGGCGGCGCCGGTGACGAGCAGGCAGGTACCCGGTGCGCTGCCCCGGCCCACCCGGCCGCGGAGTTGGTGCAGCTGGGACAGCCCGAACCGGTCCGCGTCCATGACGACCATGACGGACGCCTCTGGCACGTCCACGCCGACCTCGATGACCGTGGTGGTGACCAGCACGGGCGTGCGGCCGGTGGAGAACGCCGCCATGACGGCGTCCTTCTCATCGCTCGGAAGCCGGCCGTGCATCACGCCGACGGCGATCCCGGAGAGCACCGGTTCGGCCTCGAGCAGCTCGGCGACCTCCTCGACGGTGGCCAGTGGACGCTTGTCGTCGGGTGCATCGAGCAGGTCCGCGCCGTCGTCGCCGCCGTTCGCGGTGATCCGAGGCGCCACCACATAGGCCCGCTCGCCCCGCTCGACCGCCTCGGCGACCAGCTGCCAGGTGCGCGCGACCCACTTCGGCTTGTCCACCGGGACCAGGTGCGTGGTGATCGGCGAGCGACCGGCGGGCACCTCCCGCAGGGTGGACACCTCGACGTCGCCGAAGAACGTCATCGCGACCGAGCGCGGGATCGGGGTGGCGGTCATGTAGAGCTGGTGCGGCACGGTGCGCCCCTTGGCCCGCAGGGCGTCCCGCTGCTCCACCCCGAACCGGTGCTGCTCGTCGATCACGGTGAGTGCGAGGTCGGCGAACTGGACCTTCTCGTTCAGGAGCGAGTGCGTGCCGATGACGATGCCGGCCGCCCCGGAGGCCGCGTCCGCGAGCGCCTGCCGCCGCTGGGCCGCGCTCAGCGAACCGGTCAGCAACGCCACCCGGGTGCCGTCGGCGGCGCCGCCCAGCATGCCGGCCTCGCCGAGCGGGCCGAGCAGGTTCCGGATGGACCGGGCATGCTGTTGGGCGAGCACCTCCGTCGGTGCGAGCAGCGCCGCCTGCCCGCCGGCGTCGATGACCTGCATCATCGCCCGAAGTGCCACCACCGTCTTGCCGGACCCGACCTCGCCCTGCAGGAGCCGCTGCATCGGGCTGGGGGCGGCCAGGTCCGCGGAGATCTCCGCGGCCACCTCGAGCTGACCGCCGGTCAGGGCGAACGGCAGCTGCGTGTCGAGCGCGTCCAGCAGGGCGCCGGGCCGCGGTGGGCGGGGCGTGGCCTCGTAGGCGGCGATGTCCGCGCGCCGGCGGGCCAGGGCGGTCTGCAGCAGGAACGCCTCGGTGTAGCGGAACCTGTGCTGGGCACGGCGGTAGTCGGCCTCCGCATGCGGACGGTGGATCATCCGCATCGCCTGGGTCGCGTCCAGCATGCCCCGGCGCTCCACGATCTCGGGCGGCACCGGGTCGTTGACCTCGCCGTCGTGCAGCGGGTCCACCACCATGCGCATCGCCCGCCTGATCAGGAGCGAACTGACCTTCGCCGTTGCCGGGTAGACCGGGACCGGCCGCTCGGCCTCGTGGGCAGCGCGCAGATCGTCGAGGACGTCGCCGGTGTCGAACGGCTCGAACTCGGGGTGCTTGAGCTGGATGGTGCCGTTGAAGTTCTCCACCTCCCCGGAGAAGATCGCCGAGGTGCCGACCGTCAAGGCGTGCGCCAGCCCGTGGACGGTGCCCTGGTGCCGCGCGAAGAAGCGCATCGGGAGCCGGGTGCGTCCGTCGCTGACCGTGACGTCCACCAGCGTCATCGTCCCGCTGCGGGCGCGACGGGAGGAGAAGTCCACTACCTCGGCGGCAACGGTGACGTTCTCCCCCACCCGCAGTTCGGACAGCGTGGTGTACTCGCCGCGCTTGAGGTACCGGCGCGGGAAGTGGAAGAGCAGACCGCGCTGGTCGGTGATGCCGAGGGTGACCAGTGCCTTGGCAGCACCCGGACCGACCAGGCGGCTGAACTCCTTGGTCGGCGTGGGCTTCTCGGCCATCTGCATCCCTCCCCCGCGATGCTATCGCCCGGCGCCGACAGCGCCGCGCCCCGCGCAGGTCCGGGTGCGCCCACCCGGCCACGGCCGGCGGTGAGAAGATGTGGCCAAGCCCACGCACCGCCGTCGGGCCGTAGGGTTTGGGCCCGAGGGCCCGCGTGGAGTACTCTGGACCGGTTGCCCAACCATGGGCACGGTACGGCAGGCGTTGCGCCACGGCCGACCCCAACGAACTTTGCCGCTTCACCCTGTGGCGAGCACTGACCTAAGAGGAGACACACCGTGGCTGCTACGTGTGACGTCTGCGCCAAGGCCCCGAGCTTCGGCCACAGCATCTCGCACTCCCACCGTCGCACCAAGCGTCGCTGGAACCCGAACATCCAGAAGGTTCGCACCATCGTTGACGGCACGCCCAAGCGCGTGAACGTGTGCACCTCCTGCCTCAAGGCGGGCAAGGTCGTCCGCCGCGCCAGCTGAGACCCACAGACTCCGGGAGCCGTCCACCATCGAGGTGGGCGGCTCTCGTGTTTCACGGCCCCGGTCAGGTGGTCAGGGTGCGGAAGCCGTCCCGCCAGCTCGGGTGGTCCGGCTCCCAACCGAACTCGGTGCGCGCCCGGGTGTTGTCCGAACCACGGACGGCCGTCATCAGGTTCAGCCCGTGCCTGCCGAGCAGGGGCCGCACCAGCCAGGCCGGGACCCGCCGCGGCGGGCGTACGCCGAGCACCTCGTGCAGGTACGGCAGCCACACACTGACCGGCGCCGGGTCGGAATCGGTGATGTTGTAGATCCCCGGCCGGCCCCGGCCCACCGCGAGCGCCGTGGCCCGGGCGGCGTCGGCGATGTGCACGAACGACCAGACCCCGCTTCCGCCACCGACCACCGGAAGCGTGCGGGCCTTGACCATGGCGAGCTGGTCGCCGCCGGGACCGATGCCGGTGCCCGGTCCGTAGAACGTGCCGTACCGCAGCGCGAGCGCCTCGATCCCGGTCGCGGCGGTGACCGCCGCCTCGGTGTGCTTGATGCCCGCGAGCGTCAGACGGGACTCCGGCGCGGGATCGGCGTCGAGCGGTGCCGACTCGTCATGCACCGACGCCCCGGTGCGCGCGTTCGGCCACCCGGTGTAGCTGGCGGCGATGAACCGCTTCGCACCCACCGCCCGAGCCGCCTCGAGCAGGTTGTCGGTGCCCGCGACCCGGAGTTCGTTCGTCACCGCGAACTCCTCGTCGAAGTGCCTCAGGTCGCCGCCGCTGCCGGCCAGGCCGCTCATCTGGTGGATGACGACATCCGGCGCGGCGGCCCTGACCACGTCCAGCACCTCGGCACGGTCGAGCCCGTCCAGCACCACCGGTTCGGCGCCGAGGGCGCGCAGCGCATCGTCGTGGGTGTGGCCACGGCTGGAGCCGATCACCGTGTGCCCGTCGGCTACCAGCATCGGCACCAGAGGCCGACCGACCGCGCCGGTCGCACCGGCCAGGAAGATCCTCATGTCGCTCTCCTCATCTCTCGTTCACCCCGTCCGACGAGGCAGCCCGCCCGGCTGTGACAGGACGTGTCACGATGGGACGGTGGGTCTTGACGTCGAAGCCACACACGACCGGCTGCGACCGCTGATGTTCGCGATCGCCTACCGGATGCTGGGCAGCGTCACCGAGGCCGAGGACGTGGTGCAGGAAGGGTTCGCCCGGCTGCACGGCGCCCGGGACATCGAATCCGTGGAGGCGTACGCGACCACGGTCACCACCCGGCTCGCCATCGACGCGCTGCGCTCGGCCCGGGTCCGCCGGGAGCGGTACGTCGGGTCGTGGCTGCCCGAGCCGCTCGTCACGGCGGGCGCCCCGGTGGCGTCCGGGACGTCGCCGGCACCGGATCCGGCCGACGTCGCGGTGCGGCGGGAGTCGCTGTCCGTGGCCGTGCTCATGCTGATGGAGGAGCTCGGGCCGGTCGAACGCGCCGTCTACGTGCTGCGCGAGGCGGTCGGCCTCGACTACCCGCGGATCGGCGAGATCGTGGAACGGTCACCGCAGGCCTGCCGCCAGGTGTACTCGCGGGCGCGCCGCCGCCTGGCCGCGGCAAGCCCGCCCGACGGCGCAGCTGCTGACCGCAGGTCCGTCGCCGAGGCGCTGGTGGACGCGCTACACCGCGAGGACGTCGCGGGCGTGGAGGCGTTGCTCGCCGCGGACGTTCGCTTCCACGCCGACGGCGGTGGCAGGGCGCCGGCGATCGCACAGCCTCTCGAGGGGGCGGAAGCGGTGGCGCGGTTCCTGCTGGGGCTGGCCCGGCGGGGCGCTCGGTTCGGGCTCCAGCTCGACGTCATCGAGGCGAACGGCGGGCCGGCCCTGCGGGCGCGGGGCGCCGACGGCGCGTGGCTGGCCGTGATGGCCGTGCAGGTGGCCGGCGGCCGGGTGATGGGCCTGCAGAATCAGCTCAACCCGGACAAGCTCGCGCACCTGGGACCGGTCGGGGACCTCGCGGCGCTGATGGCGGGTGCTCCTCGACGGACTCCTTCAGGACGTCGCCTCCGCACAACCCGGAGACACTGACCCTGGCGACCTGCTCGGCACCGACGTTCCGGTCGGCCTGCCGCCGGCTGGACTCGGGGCGCGACCTGGTCTCGTCCCGGTAGATGATGCGGAGGTGGAGACCCCGGATGTCAGTGCCGCCTTCAGGGCGGAGATCACTCGACGTGACGCCTCGGCCGCCCCGTGGCTCGAGAGCATCCCTGATCTGTGGCGGAGGCTGTCGGGCGCGTGGGGCTTGACCACCGTGGGCCCCGCAAGGACGGGCAGGACATCACTCGTCGTTCCGGTCGTCACACCCAGCGGCGCCAGGGCCGCGTTGAAGCTGGTGAGTCCAGTGGTGTCGATGGAGGCCGAGGCGTCGGCGCTGGGCGCGTTCGGTGGTCGTGGGGCGGTGACCCTGCTCGACGCCGACACTGCGCGCCAAGCCATGTTGCTGGAGTGGGCAGTTGGACCGGCGCTCAGCGAGCTGGCCGATGAGGGCGCCGCGATGTCCATCGCGGGAGAACTCTGTCACGAGTTGGCCGCCGCGACACCACCTCCAGGTGCACCGCGTCTCGCCGAGCAGGCGTCCGGTTGGGTGGCACAGCTGCGAGCACAGCACGAGGTCGCCCAAGAGTCTGAGTCTGCACTCTCGGACCAGCACATCGAGGTGGCGGCGGAGATCATCCAGGATCTTGCGTCCGACGACACCTCGACCCTCACCCATGGCGATCTGAGCCTGTCCAACATCCTCCAGGCGGATGCTGATCGGTGGGTGGCCATCGACCCCCTGCTGCTGGTCGGGACCGTGGCCAACGAGGCTCATACAGTGGTCCGGAGCCACGTGGCGACCATCAGCAGGACGGACGACCCCGTGGTTCTCCTGACCGACTGGACCCGACGCTTCACCGAGGCGGCGGGCGTCGACCACGCGGTGGCGCAGGCCATCTCGTTCGCGCGCTACGTGTCCTCGTACTACTGGGAGTCGCAGAACCACGGAGCACCCACCAACGTGGCCGGATTGAGACGGGTCGCGCTGTCACTGGCCCGCTCAATCTGAGTTCGAGCGAGGCCCATCGCCTGAAACCCTCGCCGGGGCATGCTCGCGGACGATCGCGTGTCGGGAGTGCTCGAGTCGCCCTGATCGGCTTGCCGGCCCATGGAGAACCCGCACAGACAGCCGTGGCTCAAGCGATCACGCAGAAGAGAGTGCCGTCCGGATCAGCCAGCACCACGAAGTCGGCGTCGTCGGGATACTCCCATTCAACCCTCCGGGCGCCGAGCGTGATCAAACGCTCAACCTCTGCGCGCTGGTCCTGCTCGCCGTCTGCCCACAGATCAAGATGCGTCCTGTCCTCCACGTCCAGATGAAGCCGAACACCGGATCCATGCTCGGGCACCAGGAACGCCGGATTGTGCGGTTGTCTGGCATAGCCGAGTGCCGCTGACCAGAATGCCCCGGCCTTGTCGACGTCTGACACGTTCATCACCACAGCTCCGAGTCTCAACATGACTCGATCCTGACGCGCCAAGCGGCATTCAGCACGCGAAGTGGCACATCAACCGAGCCCGCCGCGCACCCTGGCCACGACCGGACGGCCACCGGTCACACCTCGTCGTCCGCCAGGGCTGTCGCCACCGGAACGCCTCCGCGCAGGGACATCGCCACGAGCGGGAAGACGAGCACCGACAGCATGCCGGCGCCGACGAGCGCCGCCGCCAGCCCGGTCGTGAGGAAGCCCTCGGAGACGCCGATAGCGGTCACCGCGACGATGATCGGCAAGCCCGTCGCGCCCATGAGACCGATGGAGGTCCGCTCCCGCCGCGACGCGCCGACGGGTGCCGCGAGCATCGACGGGACGCCACGCACCACGAACAGGGCGACGAAGCCGACGACCAGCACCACCAGCAGCCTCGGGTCCGCCAGCAGCGCCGCGAGATCGAAGGAGACCCCGGTGTTGATGAAGAAGACCGGCACCAGGAAGCCGAACGCGATGGCCTCGACCTTGCTCTCGACCGCCTCCTGATCCTCGTGCTTCGCGTCCCGGATCAGCAAGCGCCAGACGAGGCCTGCGACGAAGGCGCCGAGCAGGAAGTCGACCTCGAGGGCGAGGCTGAGCGCCAGGAGCGCGGCGAGCAGGAGGAACACGACGCGGATCGCGAACTGGCCGGAGGTGTGCAGCGTCGCGTTGACGAACGTGTGCAGAGCGCCGTGCGGACCGCGGATCCCGTACCAGATCGCCAGCCCGGCGACGACGGCGAACACGGCCAGTACGACCGACGCGGCGCCGGGCGACCGGGTTCCTAGGAAGACCGAGATCGCGATGAGTGGGCCGAACTCGCCGACCGCGCCGAGTGCGCTCACGCTGTGACCGAACGGCGTGTCGAGTTCGCGGGCGTCCCGCAGGATGGGCAGCAGGGTCCCGAGCGCCGTCGAGGCCATGGCGACACCGAGGATCACGGCGGCCTCCCCGGGCGCGATGAGCCACCCGAGGCCCACACCGACGACGAGGCTCACGAGCCAACCGAGCGTTGCGTTTCGGCCCGTCCGCCCTCGCAGTGCCGACGTCTGGATCTCGGTGCCGGCCACGAAGAACAGCATCGCGAGACCGAGGTCGGCGAGTCGGTCGATGAACTCGTTCGGATGCACCCACCCGAGCAGGCTCGGGCCCGCCACGATGCCGAGCATCAGCTCGAACACGACGACGGGGATGCGCACCCACCGCCCGAGCCCTCGCGTCAGCAGCGGCGCGAGCACTGCCAGCAAGGGGATGACCACGAGCGCGACGTCGGCGTCCTCCACGGGGCCAGCGTAGTAACACCCGGCTCGAAACCCGGGTCTACTCCTCGGGCGAGCCGAGCGAGTCGAGGTAGCGGCGCAACAGCTCCACGAACGCCGACCGGTCCGCCGCGTCGAAGCCGGCCAGGGTTGCCTCCTCGTCGGCGAACAGTGCGGTGACAGTCGTCTCGAGCAGGTCGAGGCCGGCGGGGGTGAGTGCGACCACCACCGACCGCGAGTCCCGGGCGGACGTCCGGCGGGTCACCAGCGCGGCAGCCTCGGCGCGGGTCAGACGCTGGGACACAGCGCCGCTGGTGACCAGGGTGCGTTCGGCGAGCTGCCCCGGCGTCAACTCGTACGGCGGCCCGGACCGTCGGATCGTGCTGAGCAGGTCCAGGGTGGCATCGTCGGTGCCGAGCCCTCGTAGCAGTCGGGACCGGCGCAGTTGCAACAGTTTCGCGGTGCGTCGGATCCGGGTGATGACGGCGATCGAGGACACGTCCAGGTCCGGGCGTTCGCGGTGCCAGTCCCGCTCGATCGCGTCAACGGGGTCGGTCGGCGAGTCGCTGGGCTCTGTCATCGCTCGCTCATCCGGGCAGCGCGCCACCGTTGACGCCGATCACCTGGGCGGTCAGGTGCCCGGCGTCGGCGGAGGCCAGGAACGCGATCGTCGCTGCGATGTCCCCCGGTTCGCCGGCCCGCTTCGTGAGGGTCTCGCCGACGAGCCGGAGGTGGCGCGCATCGGTCATCGCGTCCCCGAAGAACTCGGTGCCGGAGGTGTAGCCGGGTGCGACCACGTTCACGGTGATGCCCCGCGCCCCGAGGGCGCGAGCCCGGTCGTAGGCCCACCCGTGCAGCGCCGCCTTCGCGCTCGCGTAGCCGAGCCCGCCGCCACGTTGCCCGGCGATCGAGCCGACGGCGACCACCCGGCCGCGCCCGGCGCGCAGGGCCGGGCCGAGGGCATGGGTGAGCAACGCCGTCGAGAGCACGTTCGCAGCGAACGAGGAGCTCAGGTCCGCCGCCACCGTGCCCAGTCCGTCGCCGTCGTCGACCGGCTCGGGATCCACGAGGCCCCCGGCGGCGTGCACGAGGACGTCGACGCCGTCGTACCGCTCGTTGATCTCCGCGGCCACGCGCCGCACCTGCGCGACGTCGGTCAGGTCGCCCGGATGGACCGAGTGGCCCTCGCCCGGCAGGCCCGCACGGCTGCGTTCGAGCCGGTCCGGTCGGCGTCCGCACAGGGCCACCGTGTAGCCGTCGCCGGCCAGTCGGGCGGCCGTCGCGGCGCCGATCCCGCTTCCGGCTCCTGTGATCACTGCGATCGTCATGGATATACCTTAGCGCTAAGCAATAGTGGACTGTCTAGCATGGCGTTCGTGCCGACCTCGCGACCGCCATCCGTCCGCCTCGCCACCGCCGCCGACGTGCCCGGGATCGCCGAGGTACACGTGCGGGCCTGGCAGCGCGCCTACGCGGGCATCGTGCCTGCGGATCACCTCGACTCCCTGGACGTGTCCGTGCGCGCCCAGCAGCTCGCCCGCCGGTTCGGTCCCGACGCCGTGTCCGGGACGGTGCCGACGCTCGTCGCGCCCGGCTCCGGCGAGGACGACGGCACGGTGCTGGGGTTCGTGAACGCCGGCCCGTACCGCGAGGACGACGTGCCCGCGGATGGACCCGGCTGGGGTGAGATCTACGCGATCTACGTACACCCCGACCACTGGTCCCGCGGCGCCGGCCGGGCGCTGTTCGACGCCGCGCTAGCGACCCTCGACGCCAACCGGACCGTCGCGCTCTGGGTCCTCGAGGCGAACGCGAACGCCCGCCGGTTCTACGAGCGGATGGGGTTCACCCCCGACGGCGCAACGAGCGTGTTCGAGGTCGCCGGGGCCGAGATCCTCGAGGTCCGTTACCGGCGCGACCCAGCCACCTGACCGGCGCCGGGCGACCGGTCGCCGCGACGGCCGGGCAGCCTCGGTACCCATACTCGCACCGACGCCCGGTACCGCTCGTACGGGTCACCGAAGCGGGCCAGCAGGTCCGCCTCCTCGGCGCCCCTGATGCCGTGGTGCCACGCCAGACCACCCAGCACGGCGGCGAGGATCATCGTCCACGAGCCGAACCAGAGGCCGGCCCCGATGGACTGGAGCACGCCGGCGGTGGCCATCGGATTGCGGAGCCAGCGGTAGGGCCCGGCCACGACGAGGCGCCGCGCGGTCTGCGCCGGCAGCGGCGTGCCCTCGCCTGCGATCGCCATCGTCAGGCATGAGGCGAGGCCGAGCGGGCTGGCCACGAGGAACAGCGCCGCACCCACCGGGGGCCACGGGTCGGCCGCCAACGCGGACCAGTCCACCCGTAGTCGACGCTCGAACGCCACGAGCAGCAACGGGACCACGACGAAGAAGCCGACCCAGAACACGAGCAGTTGCGTCAGGCTCGCGATCACGTGCCGCCGTCGGGATCGGGCCCGGGCCACCCGGAACCGGAACGGCCCGACGAAGTACCAGCCCGTCGGGAACCGGCCGAACCGCAGGGTCACCGCTGCGGCCACGGACCCGACCGTCGCGGCCAGCATGAGGAGCACGCCCCCCGGCGGCGCGGTCGAGCAGGCCCTGGCCGAGCAGTGCGACCGTGAGTACCGTCGACCAGACCGCGGTGACGGCTGCGACCCGCCAGCTGCTGCGGGCCGCGGCGAGCGCGGAGCCGCCGACGAACAGGAGCAGGTCCGGCCCGACGAGCAGCCGCGGATCCCATGCGCCGAGCGTCCACACCCGTACGGTGTCGGAGGCGAACACGGCGACCCACCACAGCGCTCCCGCGACCGCCTGGCCGGCGAGGTAGAGCCGGGCCACGGTCGCGGGCGGGATCGGCTGGACACCGCCGGGACCCGTCGATCGTGACGGGGCGCCCCGCACTCCCCCGCCATCCGCTCGCACGACGGTCAGGCTATCGGGGGTCGACGTCCCGGTACCGCGCCCGGGTCAGCGGCGCACGTAGTCGACCAGGTGGTCCCGCTCGGCCTGGAGCTCGTCGATGCGGTTCTTCACGATGTCACCGATGGAGACGATGGCCTTGAGCTCGCCGTCGACGACGACAGGCAGGTGCCGGATCCGCAGGTCGGTCATCCGGCGAGCGAGGTCCTCCAGGTGGTCCTCGGGCAGACAGGTCTGCACCTCGACCGTCATCACCTCGGCGACCTGCACCTGCAGCACTGCGGGGCCGCGGTGGTGCAGCTCGCGGACCACGTCACGCTCGGTGACGATGCCGGATACCGAGTGCCCACCGTCCTCGGAGACCACCAGGGCACCGATGTGGTGCTCGTCCAACTGCGCGAGAAGGTCGGCCACGGTGGCGTCCGGCCTGATCGTGACCACGGCCGCGCCCTTGCGTCGAATCACCTCTGAGATACGCATACTCCACGATAGCCCGTTGTGACGTTGCTCACACAGTCGAGCACCGAAGTCGCCCGGCGACGGGTGCGATCGGGCGTCAGGACGACCCGAAGTGGTCCCAGCCGGAGCCGCCCACCGGCGCAGCCGCGCCGTCGAGCGTGACCCGGGCTCCGCCGTCGGGCATCTGCTCGGAGCTCTCCTCGCCGCCACCGTCGCAGGCGGGGCCGACGATACCGATCCGGCGGAATCCCGGCGGATAGGCCGCACCGGCCGGGAACGTCGCGACGAGGCCGTGGTCCTCTCCGCCGGTCAGCACCCAACCGAGGGCGCTCGCGTCGCAGGCCTGCGCCACCACGTCGAGCTCGTCCAGGGCCGGGCCGAGGTCGCGGGTGCGCAGGTCGATGGACACCCCGGAGGCCAGGGCGATCCGGCCGAGGTCCTTCAGGAGCCCGTCGCTGACGTCCATCATGGCGCTCGCCCCGGCGTCGGCCGCCGCGGGGCCGTCCGTCAGGGGCGGGTCGGGGCGCCGGTACGCGCGCACGAAGGCGGCGTCCTCGGCCGAGCCCTCGCCCGCCGTCGGGCCCTGCGCGCGGAGCAGCTCGAGACCGGCGGCGGAGTGCCCGAGCACCCCGGAGTGCACCACGACGTCCCCGGGCCGGGCGCCCGAGCGCAGCACCGGGGCGCGGCCGGCCAGGTCCCCGTGGACGGTGACGGCCGCGATGATCGCCGGCCCGCCGGACAGGTCGCCGCCGACGACGCCCACGCCGTGTGGGCCGCACGCCTGCGCGAGGCCGTCGGCGAGGTCCAGCACCCAGTCCACCTCGACGTCGTCGGGCAGCACCAGCGAGAGGACGAGGGAGGTCGGCCGGGCACCCATGGCGGCCACGTCGGCGAGGTTCTGCATGGCGGCCCGCCAGCCGACGTCCGCGCCGGTGCTCCAGGCGCGGATGAAGTGGCGCTCCTCGACGAGCACGTCGGTGCTGACCACGAAACGGCCGTCGGCGGCGCGGATCACGGCCGCGTCGTCGCCAGGGCCGAGCAGGGTGTCGGTGCCGGCCGGGAGCCGGGGGACGATCCGGGCGAGCAGCTGCTCCTCGGACAACTCACCCACGCGCATGAAGGCGAGGCTAGCGGGACCACGCCGCTCCGGCCGCATCGGGCTGCTCCGGCCGGGTGCGGGTGGGCGCTCGAACGCGGCTACCGTGAGGGGGTGAGTTCGACCTTCCTCCCACGCAGCGGTTCGGGCCCGCGCCGGACCCGTCGGGGCGCTCGCGGTGCTCGCCGTGCTCGCGCTGCCGGTTCGACGGCGGCCCTGGCGTTGGTCGGTGCCGCGCTCCTCGCGGGGTGCGCCACCCCGGCGAGCGTGGAGCCGGCTCCGAGCGCGAGCGAGCCGGTCTGCGCGGACGTGCTGATCGCCCTCCCGGACACCCTGGCCGGCGCTGACCGTCGGTCCACCACGTCGCAGGCCTCGCGCGCGTGGGGTGACCCGGCCATCACCCTCCGGTGCGGCGTCACGCCGCCCGGGCCGACCACGGACCGTTGCATCACGGCCGAGGCCGCGGACGGTTCGACCGTCGACTGGGTGGTCGCCGAGCTCGCCGATGACGACACCGGCTCCGAGTCGGGCTCGTGGACGTTCACCACCTACGGGCGGACCCCGGCGGTCGAGGTGGTGGTGCCCGTCGAGTACGCGGGTGAGGACGCCACCTCGGTGCTCATCTCGCTCAACGGTGCGATCTCGGTCATCCCGCAGACACGCGCCTGCATCGGATCCGAGGACCTTCTGTAAAGGTCGCTTGACACACTCGCACGATGTGAAGCACACTTGACGTCAAGCACGCTTCACACGTCGCACGTCGGGAGACCCCATGTTCGCTCGCTGGACCCTCACCATCGCCTTCGCGCTCGTCGCCGCGGCCGCCATCGGGGCGGTCGCCTCGGTGTTCAACCCGGAGGCGCCGCTGGTCACTGGGGTGGTCTTCGCCGCGGCGACCCTCGGCCCGGCCGGTGCGCTCGGCTGGTTCCTGTTCGTGAGCCCGAAGACCGTGACGCCGGACCCCAACGCCGAGGACAACGTCGAGAACACCTGGCTGCAGAAGGCTGCCGCCGGCGCGTTCACGGACCTGCTCATCGTGCTCGCGATCGCTCTGACCGTGGTCTCGGTCACCGGCCGCTCCCCGGACGCCGAGATCCTCCTCCTCGGTGCCGTGGTGCTCGCCATGGGCGACGTCGCGATCCGGTACGTCGTCACCGCCCGCCGGGAGCGCTGAGCCGTGCGCAACTCCCTGACCGAGCGCCGCGCCGAACGCGGCTGGTCCCAGGCCGAGCTCGCGGAGCGCCTCGGCGTCTCGCGGCAGACGATCATCTCGATCGAGAAGGGGCGCTTCGACCCCAGCCTGCCGCTCGCGTTCCGGCTCGCCGAAGAGTTCGGCGTCGCGATCGAGGACCTGTTCGATCCCGAGCGCTGACGCCTCTCAACGCAGGCCGGTCGGCCGCTCCAGGGCCAACTCGATCAGCTCGGTGATCAGGTCCGGGTACGCGAGCCCGGAGCGCTGCCACATCATCGGGTACATCGAGAACGGCGTGAACCCGGGCATGGTGTTGATCTCGTTGACGATCAGGTCCCCGGCCGGGGTGTAGAAGAAGTCCACCCGGCCCAGGCCCTCGCAGCCGAGCGCCTCGAACGTCGCGGCAGCCAGTTCGCGGACCTGCTCGCCGACCTCGGTCGGCACGTCCGCGGGCCAGGCCAGCGTCACGCCGTCGGCGTCGAAGTACTTCGCCTCGTAGTCGTAGAAGCCGTGCGAGGTGCCGGTGACCACGATCTCCCCCGGCTGGGTGGTCCGGGGCGGGTCGTCGCCGCGGCCCTCGAGGACCGCGCACTCGAGTTCCCGGCCGTCGATCGCGGCCTCCACGATCACCTTCGGGTCGTGCCGCTGCGCCTCGGCGATCGCGGCCTCGAGCCCGTCGGGGCCGTCCACGCGGGTGATCCCGATGCTCGATCCGGCCCGGGTCGGCTTCACGAAGACCGGCCAGCCGAGCCCGGCCACACGCTCGAGGGCATCGACGCGGTCGACCCGCCACTGCCGGGGCGTGATCACCTCGTAGGGCCCCACCGGGAGGCCGGCGGCGGCGAGCACCACCTTCATGTAGTGCTTGTCCATGCCGGCGGCGGAGGCGAACACCCCGGAGCCCACGTAGGGCAGCCCGGCCAGCTCGAACAGGCCCTGGACCGTGCCGTCCTCACCGAACGGTCCGTGCAGCAGCGGCAGCACCACGTCGACGGCGTTCAGCGCGACCGGGACCTCCCCCGCGTTCGAGACCACCAGGTCGCGCGGCTCGTCACCGAGCGGGATCGAGACGCCGGCGGCCTCCAGTGCGCCGACCTCCGGCACCACGCCCTCGGTGATCGCCCACCGCTGCGGGTCGTCGGCGGCGATCACCCACTGTCCGGCCCGGGTGATCCCGATCGGGACCACGTCGAAGCGCTCCCGGTCGATCGCGGCGAGGACGCCTGCCGCGGTAGCGCAACTGATGGCGTGTTCGTCGCTGCGGCCGCCGAACACGAGGGCGACGCGGACGCGGGGGTTCGGCTCGTTCATCATCGTCGAGGGTACAGGCGGACCGAGGGCCCGACGGCGGAGCGCGCCGTGGTCCGCGAAGCCGGCCCGGTCGGTGGCCGGGTAGGGCAGGGGAGGGCCAGGCCGGACCGGTCCGAGCCGGATCGGTTCGTCCGGGTCCCGAACAGCGACGGACCAGGAACCGGCGAGCGGCCGAGATGGTTCTACGCTGAATCCGTGACCGACGCATCCGCCACCCCGTCCGAGCCCACCGCCCACCCCGAGGGTCTGCACCCCGAGACGGTGGTCGTCTCAGCGGGCCGGCCGCCGCGCACCGAGCAGGCGCCGGTCAACCCGCCCATCGTGCTCTCGTCGACCTACGTCAGCACCGGGGAGCCCGGCCCGGGCGATCTGATCTACGCCCGCTCCGGCACCGAGACCTGGCTGCCGTTCGAGGAGGCCATCGCGAAGCTCGAGGGCGCCGAACTGCCGGGGCTGTTGTTCGGATCCGGGATGGCCGCTGTCACCGCGGCCCTGAGCCTGGTGCCGGTCGGCGGCGAGCTGATCGTCCCCCGGCACGGCTACCACGCCTCTCTGGTGGCCGCACGTGACCTGACCGCGCGCTCCGGGGTGCGGGTCACCGAGGTCGCCATCGAGGACACCGGTGCCGCGGTCGCCGCCGTGCGGGCCGCGGCCCGGCGCCTGTCCGGCGAGGGCACCGGCGCCGCCGTGCCCGCCGGCGCTGCCGGAGGGCGGGGGCCGGTGCTCTGGCTCGAGACGCCGACGAACCCGATGCTCGAGGTCGCGGACCTGCCCGCCCTGGTGGCCGCCACCCACGACGTGGGCGGTCTGGTGCTCGTGGACAACACGTTCGCCACCCCGCTCGGCCAGCAGCCGCTGAGCCACGGCGCGGACGTCGTGGTGCACTCGGTGACGAAGTACCTCTCCGGCCACTCCGACGTGGTCCTCGGCGCAGCCGTCACCGACGACCCGGAACTGCGAACGGCCCTGCTGGACCAGCGCAGCCTCGGCGGTGCGATCGCCGGACCGTTCGAGGCGTGGCTGGCCCTGCGTGGCCTGCGCACCCTGGCGCTGCGGGTCGAACGCTCGCAGGCCACGGCCGCGGACCTCGCCGAGCGCCTGTCCGGGCATCGGCACGTCGTCGCGGTCTCCTACCCCGGCCTGACCACGCACCCCCAGCACGAGCGGGCCACGATCCAGATGAACGGCTACGGCTCGATCCTGACGCTGCGGCCGGTCGGCGGGGCCGCGGGCGCGGATGCGCTCACCCGTGCGGTTCGGCTCTGGGTGCCGGCCACGAGCCTCGGCGGGGTCGAGTCCTCGCTGGAGCGCCGCCGTCGACTCGGCGCCGAGGCGCCCACCGTGCCCGAGGACCTGCTCCGGCTCTCCGTCGGCATCGAACACGCCGACGACCTGTTCGCTGACCTGGAGCAGGCCCTGGCGGTCGCCGCCACGTACGCTGGCTGAGATCACGAACCGGACCCCGGAGGCCACGATGACGAGAAACCGCCACCTGTTGACCCTCGCGGCCGCCGGCGCGGCCCTCGCGCTCCTGGCCGGGTGCAGCTCGGGCCCCGGCGACGACGACCCGACCCCCACCGCCACGACCACGGAAGAGACGCCGTCGGCCACCGGGACGGCCACCGAACCCAGCCCGAGCGAGTCCGGATCGACCGGCACCGGGCACACCGACGACGACATCGCCGACCCGCCGCCGTTCCCGGCCGACGCCACCGAGGACACCGGCGAGGCCTCCGGTGAGCCGGACCTGCTGCTCACCGACGTCCGCGCCGCCGAGCACGACGGCTTCGACCGTGTGGTCCTGGAGTTCGCCGGCACCGGCACCCCCGGGTGGCGCGCGAGCTACACCGACGCCCCGGCCCAGGAGGGCAGTGGCAACCCGATCGACCTCGAGGGCGACGCCGACCTGCAGATCTTCGTGTCCAACACCCGCTACCCGGACGAGGGCGAGACCGGATTCTGGGAGGGCCCGAACCAGTTCGAGACGGAGGGCGAGGAGGTCGAGGAGGTGAACGTGCCGGGCACGTTCGAGGGCGAGACCCAGGCGGTCCTCGGCATCGACAGCGTCGGCGCCCCGTTCCGGGTGTTCGCGCTCACCGACCCGGTCCGCGTGGTCATCGACGTCCAGCACGTCGAGGACTAGAGCCGGCTACTCCGCGAAACCCGCCTGCGGGTCCGGTCGCCAGACGAAGGGCTCCGCGGGCGGGGTCCCGTCCCGGATCGTCGCCAGCAGCGCGGTGATCGCGGCCATGATGCGATCGGTGGCCTCGCGCACGGCCGCTGGGTCCTCGGCACGCCCGGCGAGGTCGCGGAGGTCGACCGGCGGCCCGGCGACCACCTGCACCGGGCGGCGCAGCACCGGCCGGATCATCGACGCGTGCCGGGCCATCACCTGGTGCGCGCCCCACTGCGCGATCGGCACCACGGGCGCCCCGGTGGTCAGGGCCATCCGGGCCACCCCGGTCTTCGCGCGCATCGGCCACAGGTCCGGGTCCCGGGTGAGGGTGCCCTCGGGGAACACCGACACGCACTCCCCCGCGGCGAGCGCCGAGGCAGCCACGGTCAGCGACGCGGCGGCCGAACCAGTGCCGCGGTGGACCGGGATGTATCCGACCGAGCGCAGCAGCGGCCCGAGCAGCGGCACCCGGAACAGGGACGCCTTCGAGAGCACCTTTGGGTAGCAGCCGGCCTTCGTGAGGAAGTCCAGGAGGGTCAGCGGGTCGAAGTTCGTGACGTGGTTCGCGGCGGCGATGAACCCGCCGTCGGGCAGGTGTTCGGTGCCGCGGTGGGTCGGCTTCGTCAGCGCGCGCACCACCGGGCGCGCGATGGCGACCGCGACGCGGTAGGACGTCGGCGCAGGGGGTCGGGGCACGCACCGATCGTAGGGGTTGGCCCGAGGGCCTGCCCGACGGCGCAGCCGGGGTCGCGTAGGTCGCTCGCCGAGCCCGTGACGGGGCGGGCGGGCGCGACTGTCGGCGGTCGGTGGCAGGCTGGTGCGGTGGCGACCGCAGACCGACCCGACGTGCCCGCCGAGTGGCTCGACCGACTGGACCGAATCATGGCGGGGCTTCCCCGCGCGCACCTGGAGTCGGCCTGGGTGGGCATGCGGTGGCGGGTCGGCGGGGCGACCATCGCGCACGTGTTCGGCGGCGAGGACGGCCTGTTCCGGATCACGTTCCGCGCCGAGCCGGAGGAGGTGTTCGCCCTTGAGCACATGGGGCCGCCGTACTTCCGCACGGACTGGGGGCTCAACGTCGTCGGCATGCTGCTCGACGAGGGCACCGACTGGGGCGAGCTCGCCGAGATGCTCACAGATTCCTACCGGATCCAGGCGCCGGCCCGGTTGGCCGATCAGGTCCCGCAGCCCGGTTCGCCGAGTTAGATCCAGCCGCGGGCGCGCGCCAGGCGCGCGGCCTCGTGCCGGTTCCCGACACCCAGTTTGGTGGCGGCGGCGGACAGGTAGTTGCGTACCGTGCCCGGGGAGAGCGACGCGCGGGCGGCGATCTCCTCTACCGGGGCGCCGTCGGCGGCGAGCTCGAGGACGTCTGCCTCGCGGGCGGTCAGTGGGCTCGCACCCGCCGCGATGGCGTCGGCGGCCAGCTCCGGGTCGACGTACCGGCCGCCGTCGTGCACCTGCCGGATCACATCGGCAAGGACCTTCGCGGACACAGTCTTCGGCAGGAAGCCGCGCACGCCCGCCTCGAGCGCCTTCTTCAGGTAGCCGGGGCGGCCATGGCTGGTGACGATGATGCACCGGCACCCGGGCACGTCGACGGCCAGGCGCTGGGCGACCTCGATGCCGTCGAGCCCGGGCATCTGCAGGTCCAGTACGGCCACGTCCGGGGTGAACCGGGCGCCGGCGGCCACGGCCTCGGGTCCGGAGGCAGCCTGCGCGATCACCTCGAGGTCCTCCTCCATGCCCAGCATCATCGCCAGTGCGTCGCGGATGAGGTTCTCGTCGTCTGCGAGGAGCAGCCGGATGCTCACGTGGTCACTCCAGGGGTCGGTTCGGGGGTTACGGCCGACGCGACCGTGCCGGTGTCGAGGGGCACCACGGCCGTCAGTGCGAACTGGGTCTGGTCCCGCTGCACCTCGAGCGTGCCACCGACGGTCGCGAGCCGTTCCCGCAGGCCGTTCAGCCCGGAACCGGTCCGGGCAGCAGCGGCGAGGCGGGCGCCGTCGTTGCTGATGCTCAGGGTCGCGGCACCCGCCGCGGTGCGCAGCTCGATCACGCACCGATGGGCGTCCGCGTGCCGCACCACGTTCGTGACCGCCTCCCGGACCACCCACGCGAGGGCCTCCTGCGCCCGCGGCGGGAGCACCAGGTCCTCCCCCGCGACCAGCACCTCCACTCCCGCCGAGCGCAGGATCTCCCGGGCGCCGGCCAACTCGGTCGGCAGATCCGCGGCGCGGTAGCCGTCCACGACGGCGCGGACCTCCCGGAGTGCGTCCTGGGCGATCCGACGCACCTCGAGCATCTGCTCCGGTGCCCTGTCGTCGCCGCGGCGGGCGAGCTCGGCGGCGAGCTCGCTCTTCACCGCGACCGTGGAGAGGGTACGACCGAACACGTCGTGCAGGTCGCGGGAGAACCGCAGGCGTTCCTCGGCGACGGCCAACCGGGCGTCCACCGCGCGCCGCTGCTCCTGCTCCCAGACCACGCCGATCATCCAGACCGAGACCCGGAACGACAGTGCCGACCCGGCGGCGATGAGCGTCGTGGTGATGACCGGCACGGTCGCCTGAACCGGGCTGCCACCGGCGATCAGGGCAGCCAGGCCCGCGATCACGGGCGCGGCCAGCGTCGCCAGCATCAGTTTCCCGACGGTCAGCAGCGGCGAGAGCGCGAGGATCGCCACCACGGGCGCGATGGCCGCCACGTTCCCGACCACGATCGGCTCGGGGTTGCGCGCTCCCGCCGCCCACGCGAATGAGACGACGACCGCGACGATCGTCGTCACGGTCAGGAACCACAGCTCCCGCCGGGCGCTCACGGCCCGGCCGAGGTAGACCTCGAGGGTGGCGCGGGTGGTCACGATCGCGGCGGCGCAGTGCGCCACCGAGACCAGCGCGAAGGCCAGGGCGCCGGCGCCGGTGTACTCGGTGGCGCCGGTCAGGAGCCCGAGCGCGATCAACGGCTCGCAGGCGAGGATGACGTACAGGGTCCAGCGGTTGTAGGTCTCGAACCGCTGCGGGTTGCTGGCCCGGGACCACCCGGCCAGCCCGGTGGCGCCGGTCGTCGTGGGGGCACCGTTCACGGTCCCCACGCTACCGGCGGTCGTCACGACCGGGCCGCCGGCACGAGTCACCGGCGCGGTTCCCAGCGCATCCACCGGCGGGTCGCGAGGACGCCGAGCGCGGTCCAGGCGATCAGGACGATCAACGGCACCACCGCCTGGCCGAACGAACCCGCGAAGGCGACCTGGCCGCCGTCGGGCGTGACGCCGGTCAGGCCCAGGTTCAGCAGGGTGACCACCGGGAAGAGCGGGGTCAGCTCGGCGAGCGTCTGCGCCGGCTCCGGGAGCAGCGAGAGCGGGAGCGTCAGCCCGCTGAAGAGCATGGTCACCATCAGCACCGGCAAGGTCGTGAGCTGGGCGGCCTCGACGGTCTTGGTGAGGCCGGAACTCGCGTAGGCCAGCCCGGCGAACATGGCGAAGCCGAGGCCGAGGGCGAGGACCACGAGGATCGGGTTGGTCAACGGCGGCACCTCGATGACGCCGGCCGCGGCGGCCAGGCCGAGCACCGCCTGCGCGAGAACGATGATGAGGGCAGGCATGCTCATCGCGACGAGGACCTCGACGCGGCTGGACGTGCCGGAGGTGAGCCGCTTCAGCGTGAGTTCCTCGCGGCGAGCGACCGCGGTGGTGGTGAGGTTGTAGTAGGCCACGAACAGCAGGCCGAACGCGACGAGCGTCGTGAGCAGGGCGCCGCTGAACACGCCGGCGCCGGCGCCGTCGGTGCGGTCACCGATGACGCCCATCAGCAGCAGCACCATCAGGGGGGCGAGGGCGATCGCGTTGAAGAGCGTGGTCTTGTTGCGCCCGAGGAGCGTGACCTCCATCCGGGTCAGGGCCCGGGTCCGGGCGAGCGTGCCGGGGGCGAGGCGGGCACCGGTGGTGGCCGTGGCAGCGGTACTCATGCGGGGACCTCCGAGAGATCGTGGGTGGGACGGCCGCCGGCGGCGATGGTCAGGAACGCCTGCTCGAGCGATGCGGCACGTGCGTCCAGGCCGTCCAGGGCGACGTCCTGGGCCTGTGACCAGTCGAGCAGGATCCGCAGGTCCGCCTGCAGGTTCTGGGTGCGGATCAGGTGCCGCACGCCCCGGGCGGACGCGTCGGCCGAGTCGCGTCCGTGCAGTGGCGGCAGCGGCTGTCCGGTGGCGAGGGTGAAGGAGATGGTGGCCGGGGCGTCCGCGCCGATCTCGGCGGGCGTGCCCTCGGCGACCACGACACCCTCGTGCATGATGGCGATCCGGTCGGCGAGGTCCTCGGCCTCCTCGAGGTAGTGCGTGGTCAGGACCACCGTCACGCCGTCGGCCAGCATGGACCGCACGAGGTCCCACGCGTCCCGGCGGCTCTCCGGATCCAGCCCGGTGGTGGGCTCGTCCAGGAACAGCACCTGTGGCCTGCCCATGATGGCAAGGGCCAGGTCGAGCCGGCGGCGCTCGCCGCCGGACAGGCTCTTGACCGCCACGCCGGCGCGGTGCGCGAGGCCGACGGCCGCGAGCACGTCCTCCGGCGGCATCGGTGCCGGGAGGGTGGCCGCCCAGGTGCGGGCCATCTCGACGACCCGCAGGTCGGACGGGAAGCCCGCCTCCTGCAGCATGATCCCGATGTGCGGGCGCACCTTGGCCCGGGCGGCGTACGGGTCGTGCCCGAGCACGCGCACCCGGCCGTCGGTGGCGGGCGCGATTCCCTCCACGACCTCCATCAGTGACGTCTTGCCGGCGCCGTTCGTGCCGAGCAGGGCGAACAGTTCGCCGCGGCGCACCCGCAGGTCCACGCCCCGAACGGCCTCGAACGCCGCGGCGCCGGGGGTGGAGGGGCGGTACCTGCGCCGCAGCCCGTCGATCGTGATGATGTTGGAGTCCATGGATCCAGACTCCCGCCGGGTCCGGCATCTGCCCAGTGCGGGCCATCACGACCCGAAGGCCCGTACGCACCGCCGGACCATGAGAAATGTCATGAGTGGGGCACCGGCTCCCGGGGGAGGGGAACCGGCGCCCCGCGCGGGCACGGGGGGAAAGTCGCGCCGCGCAGGCCACCCGGGCATCACGTCCCGGGTGACGGTCTCTCGAGGTCGTTGTCCAGGCGACCCCGCGGCACCCTTGGGTGCCTCATGACCTACTCTGCGCGACGGGGCTGGGAGATCCCTGGGAAACCGCTGGCACCCACCTGCCAGTTCATCGGTGGTCCCGGCGGGTGCTAGTCCGTCTCGACCTTCGCGCCGAGCGCCTCGAGCTTGGCGGTGAAGTTCTCGTAGCCACGGTTGATCAGCCCGATCCCCCGCACTCGCGAGGTGCCCTCGGCGGCCAGCGCCGCGATCAGGTGGGAGAAGCCGCCGCGCAGGTCCGGCACCTCGATGTCGGCGGCCCTCAGCGGGGTCGGACCCGAGACCACCGCGGAGTGCAGGAAGTTCCGCTGGCCGAAGCGGCACTGCAGGCTGCCCAGGCACTCGCGGTAGACCTGGATGGTCGCCCCCATCCGGACCAGGGCGTCGGTGAACCCGAACCGCTTCTCGTAGACCGTCTCGTGCACGATCGACAGGCCGGCGGCCTGGGTCAGCGCGACGACGAGGGGCTGCTGCCAGTCGGTCATGAACCCGGGGTGCACATCCGTCTCCAGGACGATCGAGTTCAGGTCGGTGCCGGGGTGGCGGAACCGGATCCCGCCATCGTCGATGTCGAACGCGCCGCCGACCTTCCGGAACGTGTTCAGGAACGTCATCATGTCGGCCTGCCGGGCGCCGCGCACGTACACGTCGCCGCGGGTGGCGAGGGCTGCCGAGGCCCACGAGGCCGCCTCGATCCGGTCCGGCAGCGCAGTGTGGGTGAACCCGCCGAGGCGGTCCACCCCCTCCACCCGGATGGTCCGGTCGGTGTCCACCGAGATGATGGCACCCATCCGCTGCAGCACGGCGATCAGGTCCATGATCTCGGGCTCGATGGCGGCGTTGCGAAGCTCGGTCAGGCCTTGGGCCCGGACCGCGGTGAGCAGCAGTTGCTCGGTGGCGCCGACACTCGGGTACGGGAGTTCGACCTTGGTGCCGTGCAGCCCGCGCGGGGCGGTGATCAGGATGCCGGTGTCCAGCTTGTCCACCTGGGCGCCGAACTGGCGCAGGATGCCCAAGTGGTAGTCGATCGGCCGGTCCCCGATCCGGCAGCCGCCGAGGTCGGGGATGAACGCCTCACCGAGGCGGTGCACGAGCGGACCGCAGAGCAGGATCGGGATCCGGCTGGAACCGGCGTGGGTGTCGATGTCCGCCTTGTGCGCAGACTCGACATTGCGCGGGTCGAGGCGGATCACGCCGCCCTGGACGTCGCGCTCGACGATCACCCCATGCAGCTTGAGCAGACCGCTGACGACGTTGACGTCACTGATGTCCGGGATGTTGCGCAGCTCGCTCGGTTCCTCACCCAGCAGTGCCGCGACCATCGCCTTGGAGACGAAGTTCTTCGCCCCACGGACCGTGATCTCGCCGGACAGCGGCGACCCGCCATGCACCCGAAGCTGATTCATCCACTCATCCTCACGTCGGAACCCCCGACCTCACTCCCACCGTGCGGTGGGCAACCGATCAAGGGTACGACGTGTGCTCGGGTGCGCCCGGCAACCGCGCGCGAACGCGCTCGACCCGCACCCGCGGCGGCGGTGCCGTCCGGGCCGGGGTCAGGTGGGTGGCACCAGGCCCGCGCGGTGCGCGAGGATCGCGGCCTGTACCCGGTTCTCCACACCGAGCTTCACCAGGATCGCGCTGACGTACCCCTTGACGGTCCCCTCCGTGAGGTGCAGTTCGCGCCCCACCTGGGCGTTCGAGGAGCCGGCCGCGAGGAGCGCCAGCACGTCGCTCTCGCGCTCGGTGAGCACCGCCAGCCGGGCCCGGTCGTCGGCCGCGGCCGGTGCGCCTGCGATCCGGAGCCGGTCGATCACCCGCCGGGCCACGCGCGGCGAGAGGTACGCGGCGCCGTCGGCGACGGCGTGCACCGCGGTCACCAGTTCGCGCGGGTCGGAGGCCTTGAGCAGGAAGCCGGACGCACCGCCCTCGAGAGCCTCGGCGATGTAGGAGTCCTCGCCGAACGTGGTCAGCATCACCACCCGGGCACCCTGACCGAGTCCGACGATCTCGCGACAGGCCATGAGCCCGTCGAGCAGCGGCATCCGGATGTCCATCAGGACCACGTCCGGTCGCCTGCGACGCGTGAGGTCGACGCCGGCACGCCCGTCGGCGGCCTCGTCGACGACCTCGATCGTGGGATCCGAGGCCAGCACCGCCCGGATGCCCGCGCGGATCATGGCCTCGTCATCGACGATCAGCACCCGGACCGCTCGGTCGGCGGCGGTCCCACCAGGGTCGATGCCCGTCATCGAGGGCCGTCCGGGGTGAGCCGGTCGGTGGCCACCACGACACCCTCGTCGAAGCAGATCCGGAAGATGTCCGAGCCGAGGTCGAGCGCGTGGCTGCGAGCGAGGTAGAACTCGCACTCGCTCGGCTCGGGCGCCGGTGGGATCGGCACCGGCACACCCTCGAGCGGAATGCTGCGGGGTGGGAGCAGGTCGGCGATCTCCGTGCGCTCAGCACCGGTCTCGATCTGGCTGAACGCCGCCGGGGCGAGACCGGTGGTGCGCACGGTGAGCACCTGCAGCACCAGCAGCGCCGCGGCCAGGAGGCAGGCGAGCGCCAGCGGAATCATCGCGGTCTGCCACTGGCGGCGCCGTTCCTGGCGGCGGGCGTGTGCCACGATCCGGTCCGTCGCCCGGTCATCTTCCGGAGCCGGTGTCCCATGCGGCGCGGACCGGGGAACGTGGGCGATCACCTCGAACCCTGAGGCGCGCGGGCCGGCGTCGAGGTGTCCCCCGGCGAGCCGGACCCGCTCACTCAGGCCGATCAGTCCCTGGCCCGCGCGTGGCGGCGGTGGTTCGCCCACCGGGGGCAGGGTGCTGGGCTCGTTGACGACCGACACCGAGACCGGGTCCTCGGTCGCGTCGATGGTCACCGTGACGCCCGCGCCGGGCGCGTGCCGGGCCGCGTTCGTCAGTGCCTCCTGCACCACTCGGTGCGCCACCCGCTCGAGGGACGGCGGCAGCTCGCCGACCCGTCGCAACCGCACCGGTGCACCGGCACGCTCGGCACGCGCGACCAGATCGTCGACGCTCTCGTGCGCCGGCACGTTCGAGGCGGCGGTGCCGTCCTCGCGAAGCAACTCGACGACCGTGTGCAGCCGGTCCGTGGCAGCCACGGCCCGGGAGCGCACCTCGGCGGCCGCCTCCCGCACCCGGGGCGGGGCGTCCGGGGCCAGTTCGAGCGCGCCGCTGCCGAGGGCGATCATCGCGAGGTCGTGCCCGATCGTGTCATGCACCTCCTGCGCGATCCGCGCTCGCTCGCGCAGCCGGGCCTGGTCCGAGACGATCTCCCGGAGCCGCAGCCGCTGCTCCTCGCGCAGGCGCAGGTACCGTCCGATCCACCACGGCAGGATGAGCCCGGCGAACTGGGCGATGACGGACACGAGCCACTCGGACAGAAAGGCGTCGGGGCTCCGTAGCCACGTCGCGAACAGATTGATGAGCGCGCCTGTCCCGAATGCGATCAGCGCCATTCTCAGGGAGTGCATTCGGCGACCCACGAAGAAGGCGAGCGTAATCAGGACCGGAACGACGAGGAGGCCGGCATTTCCGGTACCGAGGGGAAGCAGCACCGTCGCGGCCACCAACGCCACACCGAGGAGGCGCTCACTCGGTTGGCTTCTCATCCGGGAAGGCTAACAGCCGCAACGTCGCAGCCGGCATCCGTCGCTGGGCGGAGAGCCGGGACCACCACCCCTGACCTTCGTCAGGTGGAGGCCCTGACGTTCGGCCGTGGCGACGCCCGTCGCGTGTTCCTTAATCTCGATCCATGATGACCGGAACAATCAGATGATCGAATTGGATGGCCTCACGAAGGCCTATGGACGGAAGAAGGCGGTCGACAATCTGACCGTGAATATACAGCCCGGAAAGGTGACGGGATTCCTGGGGCCCAATGGCGCCGGGAAATCGACGACCATGCGCATGGTTCTCGGCCTCGACCGGCCGACCGCCGGCCGCGCGCGGATCACGGGTCGACGGTATGTCGACCTCGTCGACCCGTTGCGAACGGTCGGAGCCGTGCTCGACGGCCGGGCCGGCCACCCCGGGCAGTCCGCCCGCAGCCACCTCCTCGGCATCGCCAGGAGCAACGGGCTGGCCCGTGGCCGGGTGCCCGCCGTCCTCGAGACCGTCGGCCTCGGCGCGGTCGGGAGCAAGCGGCTTGGCACCTTCTCGCTCGGCATGACCCAACGCCTCGGGATCGCCGGCGCGCTCCTCGGCGATCCCGCGGTCCTGCTCCTTGACGAACCGGTGAACGGCCTCGACCCGGACGGGGTGCTCTGGATCCGTGGGCTGATGCGCTCGCTCGCGGCGCAGGGCCGCACCGTGCTCGTGTCCAGCCACCTGCTCTCGGAGATGCAGGACACCGCCGATCACCTCGTCATCATCAGCAGGGGCCGGTTGGTGGCGGACGAGCCGATGGCCACCCTCCTCGCGAGACGAAGCGCCCGTGCCGCCACCGTCCGCACACCCCGGGGACCGGCGTTCGCGGCAGTGCTCGAGCGAGCGGGGATGTCGGTCACGACCGGCGCGGATGCCGCCCTGCACGTGACCGGCGAGGGCATCGAGGAGATCGGCGCCCTTGCTTTCGATCACGGCCACCGGCTGGACGAACTCTCGTTCCGCCGTCCCTCCCTCGAGGAGGCCTACCTCGACCTGACCGGCGCCGACCTGGAGTACACGAGCAGACCCGTCGGGTCGCCGAAGGAGCCCACATGAGTAGCACGCGCACCACACCGGCCCCGGGCCGGCTGCTCGGACCGCCCTCCGAACGGGGACGGGTGCATCGCTGGGTTTCGGCGATCGCGTTCGAGTGGACGAAGCTGACGGGGGTCCGTTCGACCCTGTGGTTGGTCGTGACCGGCACACTCCTGACCCTGGGCGGCACGCTCCTGATCGGCGCGTCCGCACGGGCGAGCGGCGAGAACGGACTCGAGACGGCGGCGCCGGCTCCGCTGTTCGCGGTCCAGACGATCTCGTTCACCCAGGTGACGGTGCTGCTCGTGGCCGTGTTCGCCTTCACCGCCGAGTACTCGAGCGGCTCGATCCGGACCACGCTGCTGAGCGTGCCGGGCCGCGGCCGGGTGCTGATCGCGAAGTCCGTCGTGCTCGCCGCGATGTCGATGGCCATCGGCTCCGTGCTGGTCCTGCTCGGCACGCTCACGGCCGCTGCGGCCGCTGCCGAGTACGGCACCTTCTCGGGCACGCAACTCGGCCATGCCGTGCTCGGCACCGCGGTCTCGCTGGCGCTGACGAGCGTGTTCGTGCTCGGTGTCGCCGCCGCACTGCGGAGCACGGCCGGCACCATCCTGACCATGTTCGTGGTCCTGTACGCCCTCAGCAGCGTGCTGCCGATCTTCGGCCAGGACTGGCTCACCGACCTGGCTGCGTACCTGCCCGGCACGGCGGCAGGAGTCCTGGTGACCAACGCCGCCGAACCGTACGGCTGGGCCACCGCCCTGACGGTGTTGGCCGGGTGGGCCGGCGCGGGTCTCGGCGTCGGCTACCTGGGCCTGCGCTACCGGGACATCTGAACGCGCTCGGGCCCGCCGATGTGGAAGGTCCCGCTCATATCCGGCGATATGCGCGGGACCTTCCGCACTCGGTGAGTCAGCCGACGGGCCGGGCGGCCTCGATCTCGACGGCCGGCAGGTGCTTGGCGGGGAGGGTCTTGGGCCGCCACGGCTGGCGCTGCGCCTCGAAGTCGGAGATCTCGGACTCGTGCTCGAGGGTGAGCCCGATGTCGTCCAGGCCCTCCATCAGGCGCCAGCGGGTGTAGTCGTCGATCTGGAACTGGGCGATGACGTCCCCGCAGATGACGGTGCGCGCCTCGAGGTCGACGGTGACCTCGGTGCCCGGCTCGGACTCCAGGATCTTCCAGATGAGCTCGATGTCCTCCTGGGCGACCTGCGCCGCGAGCAGGCCCTGCTTGCCGGAGTTCCCGCGGAAGATGTCCGCGAACCGGGGTGCGAGCACAGCCTTGAAGCCGTAGTCCTTGAGGGCCCAGACGGCGTGCTCACGGGAGGACCCGGTGCCGAAGTCCGCGCCGGCGACGAGCACGGAACCGGAGGAGTAGGCCTCCTGGTTCAGCACGAACGACGGGTCGCCCCGCCAGGCGGCGAACAGCGCGTCCTCGAACCCGGTGCGGGTGACCCGCTTGAGGTAGACGGCCGGGATGATCTGGTCGGTGTCGACGTTGTTGCGGCGCAGCGGCACCCCGACGCCGGTGTGGGTGGTGAACTTCTCCATGGCTGGTTCCTTCGTTTCGTCGGGGTGGCTCAGACCTGGACCTGCAGGCGCGGGTCGAGCGGGGCGAGCGGCGTGCCGTCGAAGGACGTCAGGTCGGTCTCCTCACCCAGGTCGAGGTCCGCGAGCGAGGACAGCGTGCCGCGGATCGCGGTCGCGGCGGCCACCAGCGGGGACACCAGGTGGGTGCGCCCGCCCTTGCCCTGGCGACCCTCGAAGTTCCGGTTCGAGGTGGACGCGGCCCGCTCCCCCGGCTTGAGCTGGTCCGGGTTCATGCCCAGGCACATCGAGCATCCGGCATTGCGCCACTCGGCGCCGAAGTCGAGGAAGATCCGGTCCAGGCCCTCGGCCTCGGCCTGCAGCCGGACCCGCGCGGAGGCGGGCACCACCAGCACACGGACGTCGTCGGCCTTCTTGCGGCCCTTGACGACCTTCGCCACCGAGCGCAGGTCCTCGATCCGCCCGTTCGTGCAGGAGCCGATGAACACGGTGTCCACGTGGATGTCGCGCAGCGGCGTGCCGGGCACCAGGCCCATGTACTCGATGGCCCGCTCGGCGGTGGTGCGCTCGTTGTCGTCGCCGATCTCCTCGGGCACCGGCACGTTCGCGGACAGCGGCAGGCCCTGGCCCGGGTTCGTGCCCCACGTGATGAACGGCTCGAGGTCGGACGCCTTGAGCACCACCTCGGCGTCGAAGGTCGCGTCGTCGTCGGAGCGCAGCGTCCGCCAGTACTCGACAGCGGCGTCCCAGTCCGCGCCCTCGGGCGCGTGCGGGCGTCCCTCGAGGTAGTCGAACGTGGTCTGGTCCGGCGCGATCATGCCAGCTCGGGCACCCGCCTCGATCGACATGTTGCAGATCGTCATCCGAGCCTCCATGGAGAGCCTGCGGATCGCCTCGCCGCGGTACTCGAGCACGTAGCCCTGCCCACCACCGGTGCCGATCTTGGCGATGATCGCCAGGATGATGTCCTTCGAGGTCGCGCCGGGCGGCAGATCGCCGTCGACCGTGATCGCCATCGTCTTGAACGGAGCCAGCGGGAGCGTCTGGGTGGCCAGCACGTGCTCGACCTCGCTGGTGCCGATCCCGAACGCGAGCGCGCCGAACGCGCCGTGGGTGGAGGTGTGGGAGTCGCCACAGACGACCGTCAGACCCGGCATGGTCAGGCCGAGCTGCGGGCCGACCTGGTGCACGATGCCCTGGTCCGCGTCGCCGAGCGAGTGCAGCCGGATCCCGAACTCCTTGGCGTTGTTGCGCAGGGTGTCGATCTGGGTGCGGCTGGTCAGGTCCGCGATCGGCAGGTCGATGTCGAGCGTGGGCGTGTTGTGGTCCTCGGTGGCGAGGGTCAGATCCGGGCGTCGGACCGTCCGTCCGGTGAGACGGAGCCCCTCGAACGCCTGCGGACTGGTCACCTCGTGCACCAGGTGCAGATCGATGTAGAGCAGGTCCGGAACGCCGTCCGCGCCCTTGCGGACCACGTGGTCCTGCCACACCTTTTCAGCCAGAGTTCCGGCCATGTCACGTCACCTTCTTCGTTCTGCAACCCCGTGGGTTTGGGGCTGTGTTGCCATCCGGACTTGCGTCTCACGGTGCGAGACGGCAATATCGACCTATGGACAACTCTAGCGGAGTCGGCGTTCTTGACAAGGCGGCCATCGTCCTGGGTGCTCTCGAGGCGGGCCCCGCGACCCTGGCCCAGTTGGTGGCGGCGACCCATCTCGCGCGCCCCACGGCGCACCGCCTCGCCGTGGCGCTCGAACACCACCGCCTCGTCTCTCGTGACATGCAGGGCCGGTTCGTGCTCGGGCCGCGCCTGGCCGAGCTCGCCTCGGCCGCCGGTGAGGACCGGCTGCTCGCCGCCGCGGGCTCCGTGCTGCTCGCCCTGCGGGACCACACCGGTGAGAGCGCCCAGTTGTTCCGACGCCAGGGCGATCAGCGCATCTGCGTCGCCGCGGCGGAGAAGCAGATGGGCCTGCGTGACTCGATCCCGGTCGGCGCGACCCTGTCGATGATGGCCGGTTCGGCTGCGCAGATCCTGCTCGCCTGGGAGGAGCCGGACCGCCTGCACCGCGGCCTGCACGGCGCGAAGTTCACCGCGACGATCCTGTCCGGTGTGCGCCGGCGTGGCTGGGCGCAGAGCGTCAGCGAGCGCGAGGTCGGAGTCGCGTCGGTCTCCGCACCGGTCCGCGGTCCCTCCGGCCGCGTGATCGCCGCCGTCTCGGTCTCCGGACCGATCGAGCGGATGACCCGTCAGCCCGGTCGTGTGCACGCGAACGCCGTGATGGCCGCCGCGAACCGGCTCACCGACGTCCTGCGCGCCACCGAGGAGAGCTGACGGCCGGCTCCCCGGCTCCCGGGCCGATCGGATGGCTCGCACCGGTGACAGCCCGGGCCCGGTAGGGCTCACCGTTCACATCGTGCGCCGTCCGCGGGCAGGCTCAGGTCGATGAGATAGTCGGCGACGACCCCGTTCACGCAGGGGCTGATGGCCTCCAGCGCGGCCGTGTGCCGCTCTCCCTCCACGGTCAGCAGGCTCGAACCGAGATCCTCGGCGAGGTTCACGCCGGACTGGTAGGGCGTGGCCGGGTCCCCCGTGGTTGAGATGACGAGCGTGTCGGCCAGCCCCTCGACGTCCTGCGCATAGGGTGCGTCGAGCGTGGGCTCGGCCGGCCACTGTTCGCAGGCGTTGCGAGTCGTGCCGTCGAACTCCTCACCCGAGTCCAGGAACGGATTCACCTCGGCGATCCGGGCGCGCAACTCGGCCTCGGCCTCCGGAGTGCGCCGCTCGTCGTCCATGCAGTTGATCGCGTAGTTCGCGTCCAGGAAGTTCGACCACGACCCGTCCGGGGCACGGCCGTTCAGGTTGTCGTTCAGGACCATCAGCCGATCGGCCCGCCCCTCGTCGGCGAGTTGTGCGATCCCGGCGATCACCTCGTCCCAGAGCTCCTCGGCATACAGGCCCGAGCCGACGCCGCCCGTCACGTGGTAGAAGTCCGCGCTGCGGCCGCCCCCAGCCGGGACCGGCTCATCGACGAGCGGCTGCACGAGCTCCTGGAACACCTGCGTCGCCTGGCCCGGGTCGGTGCCGAGCGGACAGTCCGCGCTCTGCGCGCAGTACTGCGCCAACTCCTCGAAGGAGCGCTGGAAGCCGGCATGCAGCTCGATCCGGCGCTCCCCCGCGCCCTGGCGTGGGTCGATCGCGCCGTCCAGGACCATCGCCCGCACGTTCCCAGGGAACTGCTCGGCATAGACGGCACCGAGTCGGGTCCCGTAGCTCTGCCCCAGGAAACTCAGCCGGTCATCACCGAGCGCGGCGCGCAGTACGTCCATGTCCCGTGCCGCATCACGGGTGCCGACCGAGCTGAGCACGTCCTCGCCACCGGAGCCCTCCGCGCACCGGTCGACGAAGTCCTGCGTGTCGTCCGAGGTCCACGCGCCCGACGTGCCCAGCAGGGTCGTCTTGGCCAGACCCGCGTCCCGTTCGGCGTCGGTGAAACACTGGATCGACGGGACGGAGGCGCCCACCCCACGCGGGTCGAACCCGACCAGGTCGAATCGCTGCAGTAGCGGGGACTCGGCCAGACCGATACTTGCCACGGCAGCGATGAACGCCCCGCTCCCACCGGGACCGCCCGGGTTGGTGACCAGGGACCCGATCCGCTGCCCCGGGTCCCCCTGAGCGGGCACCCGCAGCACCGCGACCTGCATCTGCCGGCCGTCGGGATCGTCGTAGTCCATCGGCACGTCCAGGTAGGTGCACTCGAAGGCGTCCGCCTGCAGGAACTCCGCCTCGGCCGGCGACTGGCCGAGGTCCGCACACGGACCGAACTCGAGGTCTTGCTCGTAGTACTGCGCGAGATCGGCCGCAGGCCCGTCGTCAGGCTGGTGCGGCTCGGTGGTACAAGCCGCCACCAGCGGGGCGGCCAACGCAAGGGCGGCGAGGACCACACCCGTGCGCGGACGGTTTCGGGAACGGGGTGTCGATGGTGAGGTTGGCATGCGACCACTGCACACCGTGTTCCCGGAACATGGTCAAGGCGAACCTCGATGGGTCACCGGCCCGGGAGTGCCGATCAGCCCTGCGCGCCCTCGAGGAACGCCGAGACGAGCGGCCCGGAGGTCGCCGCGCCGTACTCGCCCACCTCGACGAACGCCGCGACGGCGAGATCACCCTGGTAGGCGATCATCCAGGCGTGCGTCTGGTCGGCATCGCCGAACTCGGCGGTGCCGCTCTTGGCGCCGACCTCGTTGGGCAGGACCGCCAGCATGGTCGCCGTGCCGTAGGTGACGACGGCGCGCATCGCCGCGCGCAGCTGCGCCGCCTCCTCGTTCGTGAGGGGCACGATCTCGCTGTCGGTAGCGTCATCCGACGCAGCGTCGGTCGCGCCGGCATCGTCGGTGTCGCCTGCCTCCTCGCCGGCGTCGTCGGTGGTTTCGGCCTCATCGCTGGCGTCGTCGGCCGCTGCGGCGTCGTCGGTAGCCCCGTCGGCGCCCTCGGCCGGCTGGTCACCCTCGGGCAGGTTCAGCAGGTACGGCTCCACGCGCGCACCAGCCGCCACGGAGGCAGCGACGGTCGCCATCGCCAGCGGCGATGCGAGCACCTGACCCTGACCGATCAGATCGGCAGCGTGCAGCGTGCCGGCCGCGTCGGTGGGCACCGAGCCGAGGAAGTACGGGAACCCGAGCTCGGGCGTCGCGGCCAGGCCGAGGGAAGCAGCCGCCGAGGCCAGGTCGGCGGCGCTGATCCGCTGGTACTCGGCGATCAGGGCGGTGTTGCAGGACTGTGCGATCGCCGTCTCCAGGCTGATGTCACCGAGCGCGTCGGCCGGATAGCCCGGGTAGTTGGAGAACTCGCGGCCGTCCACGGTGACGGTCTCGGTGCAGTGCACCGTGTCGTCGAGGTTCAGCCCCGAGCGCAGCAGCGCGAGCAGGGTGACGATCTTGAAGGTCGAGCCGGGGGCATACTGGCCGACGGTCGCCGTCGAGAGTCCCTCCCCGCCGGGACCGCTGGCGGCGGCGAGGATCTCGCCGGTGGATGGCCGGATCGCCACGAGCGCGCTGGCGCCTGTGACCGGGGCGAGGATCGACTCGGCCAGGATCTGCAGGTCCGGGTCGAACGTGGTGGACAGGGCGGTGCCCTGGACGGCGTCGGCGGCGTACACCTCCGTGACGGCCTCGCCGTCGACGATCGAGATCACGGTCCCGCGGATGCCGCGCAGCTGCTCGTCATGGTCGCGCTGCAGGCCGGACCTGCCGACCATGTCCCCCTCAACGATCACGCCGTCGGAGTCCTCGATGATCTCGGCGGTGGCCTCCCCGACCCGGCCGAGGATCGGCCCGGCGAAACCTGGCGTCGGGCCGAGCTGGCGTTCGCCGGAGAGCATGTTCACCCCGGGCAGCGCGCGTACGGCGTCCAGGTCGATGCTGCCCGGGTTCTCCTGGGCCACGACGGCCGCCTCGAGGTAAGCCCGCGGCCCGGCTGCGAGGACCCGGTCCGCGTAGGCCTGCGGGTCGGACAGCCCGACCGCCTCGGCCAGGGCGAGCGCGGCGGGCCCCCACTCCTCGGCACCGATGAACGTCTTGTCGAGCCCGATCCGGAAGACGTTCCGGTTCGTCACGATCACGGCGTCCCCGCCGCCGAGCACCTCACCGCGGGCGGGCTGGCTGCGGGCGACGTCGTAGACGCCGGTCTCGCCGAGGTCGGCGCCGAGCAGGTCGCGCTGCCAAGTGGCGGTCCAGGTGTCGTCGGACTCGACGAGGTGGACCGACACGGGGTAGGACCAGTCGGTCTCGGTGCCGTCGATGTCCCAGGTCCAGCCGAGTGCGGCGTCGGCGGCACGGCCGGCGCCCTCGTCGTACACGCTGCTCACCCAGGACACCTCGACGGTCCGTGGGATCTCCGCGAGCGCGCCGAGCACGGCCTCGGTGTCCGCGACGGCCACGGCTCGGTCCTCGGCACTCAGCGGCGCATCGTCGTAGGTCCCGGCGGTCAGCGCCTGCGCCACGGCCAGTGCGGCGGCCTCCTGCGGTGGGAGGGCGTCGTCCCCACCGTCGGGGTCGGCGTCCGTACAGGCGGCGAGCCCGCCGGCGAGTAGGGCGAGGGTCAGCCCGATCCCGATCTTCCGGTCGAACCGCACCGAACCTGCCGCCATGTCGCTCTCCTCGTCGTGGGCCGGCACGAGCCTAACCCGGCTCGCTGGAGGGGACGTAGGGACACGACGAAGGCCCCCGCTCGGTGAGCGGGGGCCTTCGGATTGTAGCCCCGACCGGATTCGAACCGGCGCTACCGCCGTGAGAGGGCGGCGTCCTAGGCCACTAGACGACGGGGCCGTGCACTGGAAGATCATAGCGGAAGCTCCGAGGAGCGCCTGCCATGCCTACCGCTGGGGTACCAGGACTCGAACCTAGACTAACTGGACCAGAACCAGTCGTGCTGCCAATTACACCATACCCCATGGGGGTATAACGTCCGGCCCGGATGCAGGTGAATCGCGCCCGAAACGTGAACGTCGTACCGGCGAGGAACTCTACCCGAGCCGGGCCCGTTGACCAAAACCCGAGGCCGTGGGCGACGTCACAGGCAGGGCTCGCCTGCCCAGTTGAGCCGATTCGGCCGGTTCACGACGCGGCCGCGCCGACGGCGAGCAACGCGTCGATGGTGCACGCCGTCACGCGCCGGTCCAGGAACTCCGCCACCCCGGCCACGCTGCGGGCCAGGTGCTCCCCGCGCAGCCAGGCCCGCACGTGCAGCTCGAGGATGTGGCCAAGCACACAGAGCACCATCGAGAAGTCCGCCGGTGCGTGCAGCCGGGCCGGTCCGCCCGCCGCCAGGTAGCCGTCGAGGAGACGCCGGGCCCGGCACACGTCGACGCTCCCGACGCCGTCGGTCGCGAACTCGGTCAGCACCATCGCGAGTTCACCGGCCGGGTCGGCCGGGCCCGCGTTGTCCCAGTCGATCACGCACACGCGTCCGCCCGCGGTGGTCCGCACGTTGTCGCCCCACAGGTCGCGGTGGCAGATCCGCAGGCCCGACGGCGGCCGCACCACCTTCTCGAGGTCGCTCACCGACGCGGTCGCGGCGGCGAGGTCGACGGCGAACGGCGCTGCGCCGTCGAGCGCCGCCCGCGCGAGCTCGGCCCAGGCCCGCTCCCCCACGATCTCGGTGTACCAGGGGTCCACGGGAGCCGTGGTGGGCTCACCGACCCGGTGCAGTACCCCGAGGAGCTGCCCGACGGCGCCTGGATCGATGCCGGGATCGGCCTCGTCGAGGTCCACCCAGTCGTAGACCCGGACCTGGGTCGGCTCGAGCGCCGGCCGGCCCTCGGCCAGGTCGGTGAGCAGGTCCCCCTCGATGGTGCGGACGGCGGTCGGGGCGAACACGCCCGCGGCGATCGCAGCGTCGGCGAACGCGGCGCTGGCGCGCATCTCGTGCTCGTCCTGACGGCGCACCGGCACCTTGACCGCGAAGTCGCCCTCGGTGGTGCTCAGGCGCCACACGGCACCCTGCAGCCCGGTCGCGGTGGGACCGGTCAGGGCTGTCACGGGACCGAGGCGGTAGCGCCGCGCGATCGTGGCCGCGTCGGACCGGCCCAGCATCAGGTCGCCGTTGCCCGGCGGGTCGCTCACCGGTCGGCCTCGAGCAGGCCAAGGTCGAGCGCGCGCAGGACGGCGCGGGTCCGGTCCCGGACGCCGAGTTTCGCGAACACGCTGGACAGGTGGTTCTTCACGGTGCCGGCGGCCAGGTGTAGCGCAGTGCCGATCTCGGCGTTCGAGTACCCGGCCGCGGCGAGCCGCAGCACGTCCAGCTCCCGGGCGGTCAGAGGCTCGGGCCGCTCGATGCCCCTCACCTGCTCCTCACGTGCGGCGACGGCGCGGAACAGCCGGTCGGTCAGACCCGGCTGGAGCAGGGTGCCGCCGCCGGCGAGGGTGCCGATGGCCCCGACGAGCTGGGCCAGCGTGACGTCCTTGAGGAGGTAGCCCTTCGCGCCGGCGCGCAGGGCGCGCAGCACGAGTTCGTCGTCGTCGAACGTGGTCAGGACCAGCACGGGGACGGCGGAGCCGCGTGCGGCGAGCGCCTCGAGGGTGGCGATGCCGTCCCGGCGGGGCATCCGCAGGTCGAGCAGCAGCACCTCCACCTCGGTGGCCTCCAGCAGTTCCAGCGCCTCGTCGCCGTCGGCAGCCTCGCCGACCACGGTGACCTCGTCGCTGAGCGAGAGCAGGCTCAGGATGCCCTGACGGACCAGGGTCTGGTCATCGACGACGGCCACCCGGATCGGCGCACCGCCGGCCGGTGCGGCACCGTCGGAGCCGCCGCCGGAGGCGGCACCGCCGGACCGGCCGGTCACGACGGTCCCACCGAGAGCAGCAACCGGAAGCCACGGCCCGGTTCGGAAGCCAGCGTGAGCGTGCCACCGATCGCCTCCGCCCGTTCGGCCATCCCACGCAGCCCGTTGCCCCGTTCGATCGCGGCGGTGCCCCGGCCGTCGTCCTCGGCCCGCACGGTCAGTCCGTCGGCGTCGGAGCGCACCTCGATCCGCAGCCGGGTGGCTCGCGCGTGCCGGAGCGTGTTCGTGAGGGCCTCCTGGACGCAACGCACCGCGACCAGGGTGCGCTCCTCGTCGAGTGGGCGCACCTCCGCGACCGACAGGCTGACGGTGAGCCCTGGCACGTCGGAGACGATCATGCGCAGCGTCGGCTCGAGCCCGACCGGCGCATCCCGCAACTCCCCGACCGTCGCGCGCACGTCGGTGAGCAGCCCCTTCGCGATGCCGCGGGCCCGGGTGACGTGTTCGAGTCCATCGCCCGTCGTCCGGTGCGCGGCCACCTCGAGTTCGAGGGCAAGCGCGGTCAACTGGTGCCCGAGTACGTCGTGCAGCTCCCGGGCGATCCGGAGCCGCTCGGCGGACCTGCTGGTCGTCTCCAGCACCGCGGCCGAAGCGCGCAGTTCGGCGTGCGCGACGGCGAGCTCCTCGCGGGCTCGCGCCTCCTTGCGTGCCGACCCGATCACCAACGCCGCGAACGCCTGGAATGCGAAGTAGGTGATCGTGGTCAGGAAGACGCCCGCAACGGTCGCCCCGCTCAGCGCCGTGCCGACGCACACCGCGAGGGACTGCGCCACCACCACCGCGGCGACCCACCGTGGTTCCAGCGCGTAGGCGGTGGTCGCGGCCGTGACCACGAGCAGCACCGAGCTCCAGCCGAGCTGAGGTTCAGCGAGCCAGACCGTCATTCCGCTGACGACCAGGATCGCGACGACCGGTCGCTCGGGCAGCAGCGCGCGGAAGAACATCTCGGTGTCCAGGGCGAACGTGAGCGCGAACACGCCGTAGGCGACCCACCAGACGACGGCCGACTGGCCCTCGAGAGAACCCGCAACGAACGTCGTGATCCCGACCGCGAGGGTCGCGAGCAGCCCCGCGCCGGCGCTCATCCGTTCCGCCGTGCCAGGGACCATGCTCCGAACTCTAGCCACGAGGCGTCCGCGCGCGATGTGCCGTTGGTCATGGGTCGGATCGGTGCCGTCCGGCACATCCGCCGCGGGCGCTGCCTTCCTAGCGTGGTCATCAGTCGGAAGGAGACTGACATGACCGTGCTGGAACTGCGCGACGTGCGCAAGGCCTACCCCGGGGTGGACGCCCTGGCCGGGCTCGACGTAAGCATCGCCCGAGGCGAGATCGTCGCCCTGCTGGGACCGAACGGTGCCGGCAAGACCACGACGTTCGAGCTCCTGCTCGGGTTGATCCGGCCCACGTCCGGAGTGGTGCGGGTGTTCGGGCAGGAGCCGGGCGGGCGGGTGCGGATCCGGATCGGGGCCATGCTGCAGGCCGCGGGTCTGCCGGACCAGCTGCAGGTACGCGAGCTCGTGCGGCTGATCGGACGGGGCTACCCGACCGCCGTGCGGGTGGACGAGGTGCTCGCCCGGACCTCCCTGACGAAGCGGGCCACCCGGACCGTGAAGTCGCTCTCCGGTGGCGAGCGGCAGCGCCTGCTCCTCGCGCTCGCCCTCGTCGGGACCCCAGAGCTGCTGCTGCTCGACGAGCCGACGGCGGCCATGGACGTGGCCTCCCGCCGCGCCTTCTGGGAGCAGGCCCGGGCCAGCGTGGCCGACGGCGCCACGATCCTGTTCGCGACGCACGACCTGACCGAGGCGGCCGCCGTCGCCGACCGGGTCGTGGTGGTCGCCGGCGGCCGGGTGGTCGCCGACACCACGCCGGACGCGCTCACCCACCACGGCGACGACGACCTCGAAGAGGTCTTCCTCGCCCTCACCAACGAGAGTTCCACCGCCGCGGACGAAGGAGACGACCGATGACCACCACCCGACCGGCCAAGCCGGGCTCCGCCGTCGGGCAGGTCCGCAACGGCGGCCCTCTCGGCCTGGTCGCCCTGGCTGCGACCACCGAGGTGAGATCGAAGCTGCGCACGCCCGAGTTCGCCATCGGCGCGGTCGCGATCCCGGTCCTTCTCTATGCCATGTTCGGGCTGCCCAACGGGTCCGTCCTGCCCGGCGGCACCCCGGTGGCGACCGCGTTCGTGGTGTCGATGATGGCGTACGGAGTGGTCTCGCTCGCGATCTTCACGTTCGGCGAGGACGTCGCCAAGGACCGCGGCCAGGGATGGCTGCGCACGCTGCGGGCAACGCCGGTGCCGGTCTGGACCTACTTGGCGGGCAAGGTGGCCAGCGCGGTCGTCCTGGCCGCGCTGATCGTGGTCGCCATCGGCGTGCTCGCCGCGACAGCGGGCGGAGTGCGGCTCGATCCAGGCACCTGGGTCGCCCTCGGCGCCCTGATGATCGCCGGTGTGCTGCTGTTCGCCCCGCTCGGGTTCGCGATCGCGTTCCTGGTGCGCCCGCGAGCCGCGGCCGTGATCGCGAACCTGATCTTCCTGCCGCTGGCGTTCGCGTCCGGGTTCTTCATGCCGCTCGGCGAGCTGCCCGCGATCCTGGGCGACATCGCCCGGTTCCTGCCCACGTTCCACTACGGCCAGCTCGCCTACGCGGTGGTGATGCCCACCGAGGACGTCGAGTTCTGGACCGGGGCCGCAACCAGCCCGGCGTGGGTGCACCTGATCTGGGTACTCGGCAGCGCCGTGGTGCTCGGGGCGGCCGCCCTGATCGCGGCCCGCCGGGAGGCGGTCACGGCCCGGGGCTGACGTGATCACCGCCGATCCGGCTGACACCGGGCCCTTGGTGGCCCGGTGTCAGCCGATCTGGGCGGCCGGCCGGAGCAGGATCTCGTTGATGGCCAGATGTCGGGGCCGGGACAACGCGAAAGCGATGACCTCGGCCACCTCCTCGGGCTTGACGGTGGCGGCGTCGTAGCCCTGCTGGACAGCCTGCCTGGTGGCCTCGTGGGTGATGTGGGTGGGCAGTTCGGTGTCGACCACACCGGGCTCGATCAGCGTGACGCGGACGTCGGGCAGCAGTTCCTGCCGCAGCGACTCCGACCAGCCGTTCAGGCCCCACTTCGTGGCGGCGTAGACGCCGTTGGTGGCGCGGGCGGTGCGCCCGGCGACGGAGGAGATGTTGATCAGGTCGCCGCCGCCGTGCTTGAGCTGGTCGAGGAACACCTCGGTCGCGGTGATGGCGCCCAGCAGGTTGACCTCGACCATGGCGCGATAGTCCTCGCGCTGGGCGGAGGAGAACGGGCCGAGGAGCATCGTGCCGGCGTTGTTGACCAGTACGTCCGCCCCGCCCAGCTCGTCGGCCACGCGCTCGGCCGCGGCGACCAGCCCGTCCCTGTCGGTGACGTCGGCACGGATGGCGATGGCGCCGTCGCCGAGCTCCCTGGCGAGGGCCTCGATCCGGTCGACGCGGCGCGCCAGGAGCGCGACCCGGTAGCCATCGGCGTGCAACACGCCGGCGGTGGCGGCACCGATTCCGGAGGAGGCGCCGGTGATGACCGCGGTGCGTCGGGTGCTCTCGGACTGGGTCCTGCTCATGCTTCCTCCAGGTCGTAGTCGGTGGTGGCGCTGACGTGCGCCCAGGCGTCGATCTCGTCGATGCGTTTCTCGTACTCGCTCCGGACGAGCCGGACGGCGTCGCTTCCGAGCAGGAGCCGGAACGGCACCTCGTCGCCCTCGAGGGTGGCGATGATCGCCCGCGCCGCTCGATGGGGGTCGCCGGGCTGGGTGCCGTGGGAGCGGTCGTTCTCCTTGCGACGCCTGCCGGCCGTGTCGGCGTAGTCGGCGATCACGGTGCTGGACTGGGTCAGGGATCGGCCCGCGAAGTCGGTGCGGAACGCCCCCGGCTCGACGACCAGCACCCGGATACCCAACGGTCCGACCTCGCGGTTGAGGGCGTCGGACAATCCCTCCAGGGCGGCCTTCGTGGCGGTGTAGTAGCCCGAGGCCGGGTTCGACCGGGGCGCGCCGATCGAGGAGACGTTCACGATGGTGCCGGACCGCCTGGCGCGCATCTGCGGGAGCATCGTCTTGATCAGGTCGACGGGCCCGAAGAGGTTCGTCGCGAACAGTTCGGCCACCTCGTCCGGAGCGGCCTCCTCGACCGCGGCGCGATAGCCGTGCCCGGCATTGTTGACCAGCACGTCGACGGTCCCGAACCGCTCGGTGCCCGCAGCTACGGCGGCGACGACCTGGTCGTGGTCGGTGACGTCCAGCGGCACCGCCAGTGCACGATTGGGGAACCTGTCGACCAGCCCCTGCACGTCGTCGACGTTGCGGGCCGTGATCACGGCGTCGTGCCCGAGGTCGAGGACAGCCGCGGCCAGTGCGGCGCCGAGGCCGCTCGAAGCACCCGTGATGAACCAGGTCGTCATGTTCGTCCCTCTCCTTCGTGTGATGCTCAGCGCTGCGCGAGAACGTCCTTGAGGATCGTTGCCGCGCTCATCCCGGCCGGCCAGCCGGCATAGAACGCCAGGTGGGTGGCGACCTCTGCCAGTTCCGCCTCGGTCACGCCGTTCTCCAGCGCCAGGCCGAGGTGGGAGCGGAGCTGATCGGGGCGGCCCAGGGCGATCAGCGCGGCGACCGTGATCAGGCTGCGGTCGCGCCGGGAGAGCTCGGGGCGCGCCCATACGTCACCGAACAACACGTCGTCGGTCAGTTCCGCCAGCTTCGGGGTGACGTCACCGACGAGCTCTTGGGCGCGGCTGCGTGCTTGTGTCATGAGTGATCTCCTGAGGTCGGCCCCATGGGGCGCGTGCTGGATCGTTTCCGTTGGCGACGGTAGCCGCGCCGGCCGGAACGAGACAGGCACCGGTATTACTCCCCGCGCGCATCGGGTCCGTAGCCGGGGCGAGAATGGGCACATGGACGCCACCATCGCGCGACGGTTCGTGGTCCGCGGGCTGGTCCAGGGCGTCGGGTTCCGGTACCGGTGCGTGCGCGCTGCCACGGCCGCCGGGGTCACCGGTTGGGTCCGCAACCGCACCGACGGGGCGGTTGAGGCGCACGTGGAGGGCCGGCCCGACGCCGTCGAGCAGGTTCTCGCCTGGGCCCGGACCGGGCCGGAGCACGCGCGCGTTGACTCGGTCGAGGTCGGCGAGGTCGCGCCCGCCGGCCACCGCGACTTCACGGTGCGATGACCGGTGCTGGGCGCCCGCTTCAGCCCGGGCCGTCGGGATGGGTGAGGTCGTAGGCGCGCGAGACCTTCACCGGCACGACCATGCGCCAGGCCTCGACGACGAACTCACGGGCCTCGGTCGGGTCCAGTTCCGCGAGGCTGGCGTGGACCCAGTTGAAGCGCATGTCCGACGCCGACGGCAGCTGGAACTTGCGCGGTTCGCCCCCGACCAGCGCAGCCCGCTCCTCCTTGGGGAAGGCGAAGCCCATCACCTCCTCGTCGAGGGAGAACGCCACGTAGACGATCTGCTTGACGCGGAACTTGAGCCGGCCGTGCACGTACACCTCGTACGAGCGGTCCAGCTCGGTACCGAGCGGGCGAACGTTTTCGAGCGTAGCCATCGTCGCCACCCCTCCCTCGTGTACCGGATACCCAGTGTTGACAGCGGCGGCGGCCCGGACTCATCGCGACCAGCGCGACCCGGCACGCTCGCGCGCACCAGATGTCCGATGTCTGTCAGGCGTCGGCGGCGGTGAGTTCGGTCGCCTCGGCCACGCTGTGCGGCCGCTCGGGTTCGGCGTCGACGTGCGCGAGCGTGCGACGTCCGAGGGTGATCAGCACGGCGGCGGCGGTGACCGCTGCGGCGCCCACCCAGAACGGCAGGTGAACGCTGACGTGCTCGCCGAGGTAGCCGGCGAGCCACGGCGCCACGGCTCCCCCGGCGAACCGGACGAAGCTGTAGGCGGCCGAGGCCACCCCACGCTCCACCGGGGCCGCCTTCATCACGGTCTCGGTGATGAGGGTGTTGTTGATGCCGAGGCAGGCACCGGCCAGGATCACCCCGACCGCGAGCGCCGGCTTGGAGTCCGTGAAGACCGCCATCAGGGCGAGGATCACCGCGAATGCACCGAGCGCCCACGTGATCGGGCGCAGCGTGCCGAAGCGCGCCTGCAGCCGCGGTGCGACGAACACCGAGGTGATCGCCAGTAGCGCCCCCCAGCCGAAGAAGATCAGGCCGATCTGGAAGGCACCGAGATCCAGCGGGAACGGCGTGAACGCGAGCAGGGTGAAGAACCCGAAGTTGTACAGCAGCGCCGTCAGCCCGGTGATCAGCAACCCGCGGGGGCGCAGCGCCTTGAGCGGTTCCAGCACGGAGGTGGCGCGCTCCGCCCTCGGGGTGGCGGGCACGAGGAAGAAGGTGGCGATCAGGGCGATCGCCATCAGGACGGAGACGCCGTAGAACGGACCGCGCCAGGAGATGTGCCCGAGCAGGCCACCGACGAGCGGCCCGATCGCGATGCCCACGCCGAGCGCGGCCTCGTAGAGGATGATCGCCTGGCCGACCGAGCCCTTGGCCGACTTCACGATGGCCGCGAGCGCGGTGGCCACGAACAGGGCATTGCCAAGACCCCAGACGGCGCGCCACGCGATGATGCCCGTCACGGAGTCCTGGGAGCCGGCCATCCCGGCGCCGACGATGATGATGGCCAAGCCGATCAGCATCGTGGTCTTGGCCCCGAGCCGGCTCGACACCGCACCGGTGACCAGCATCGCCAGGCCCATCACCGCCATGTAGCTGGTGAACAGCAGCGACACCTCGGACGCGGTCGCGCCGAGCTCGTCGGCGATCGGCTTCAGGATCGGGTCCACGAGCCCGATGCCCATGAATGCGATCACGCTCGCGAAGGCGATCGCCAGGACGGATCTGGGTTGACGCAGCATTGTTCTCCTTGCTCGCCCGCGGCTGCCGCGGGATCGTGCCGGCCTCAGACGGGGTCGGTGGGTGCGGGGACCGGCGCGACCGCCGGCAGTTCGACGAGCCGGCGCATCACGGCGATGCCCGCCTCGAGGTCGGCGCGCTCGGCGGCGCTGAGCTGCGCGAGCGACGGCTCGAGCGCACGCTCGCGGGCAGCACGTACCTCGCGCAGCGCGGCCCTCCCGGCTTCGGTCATTCCGACGAGCGCCGCGCGGCCGTCGGTCGGGTCCGGCTCCCGGCTGACCCAGCCGAGGTCCTCCAGTCGCTGCACCTGAGTCGTCATGGTGGGCTGGCTGGTGCGGTCGGCCCTGGCCAGGTCGCTGATCCGGGCCGGTCCGGCCCGCTCGACGAGCGCGAGCAGCCGGGCCTGCGCCGCCGGGACGTCGAAGTCGGCCCGCGCCGTGGCCCAACGGTTCAGCAGAGCCACCGCGGCGAGCAGGTCCGCTCCGAGGTTCGCACTCACTCGACTCAGATTACATAGGTAACCTATGCATGTCCAGCACGGTACGGGCCGCGGCATGCGCTGGAGGACGGATTCCGTCCGACGCGCCGGCGTGCTTCGGCGGAGGTCGCCGGCGGGCGGCTGGTCGCTCGGTACCGGACGTGGCAGGCCGGGCGGTCAGTGCCCGTCGGGCCGCTGCCCGACGGCGGTCTCGAGCCTGCCGATGATCGCGCGGCACCGCTGAAGGAACTCGGGCGGCCCGAGGATGTGGAACTCGGTGTCCAGGCCGAGCAGCCAGCCGAGGAAGCTGTCCACGTCGTCCCAGCCGGCACGCAGGATGCTCCAGTCCCCCGGCGCACCATCGGGCGGCTCCGGGTCGCCCTCGAGCTGCCCAGCGGTCGGCCCGACCCGGCCGGCGAGAGTGGCTGGACTCCCCCGCAGCCGGACGGTCACGTCGTAGCGGTACGGCGAGCGGGTGATCGCCTCCTGCACGTAGGCTGCGGCGTCCGCGGCCGGGAGCGTCCGCGGCGTGAACCGGGTGCGCTCGCTCGGCTTGGTGCGGATCCGGTCCACCCGGAACGTGCGCCAGTCCGTGCGGGCGGCGTCCCACGCGACCAGGTACCAGCGCTGCCCGGCGTCGACGAGCTGGTAGGGCTCGACGAGGCGCCGGATCCGCTGGCCGTCCGCGCGCTCGTACTCGAACGAGAGCTGCCGCTTCGAGGAGATCGCCGCCGAGATCTCGGTCAGGTAGGAGGGGTCGACGGCGTCGGCCGTGCCGCCGAGCCGGGTCACCGCGGCCTTGAGGGACGTGAACCTCGTGCGCAGCCGGGCCGGCAGCACCTGTTCGAGCTTGGTGAGCGCGCGCACGGATCCCTCGGCCACCCCCGCGACCGGGCTGGCGGCCACGGCGGCCAACCCGAGCGCGACGGCGAGCGCCTCGTCGTTGTCCAGCAGCAGCGGCGGCAGTTGCGCGCCGGGTCCGAGCTGGTAGCCCCCGGCGACCCCGGCGGTGGCCCGGATCGGGTAGCCGAGCTCGCGCAGCTTGTCGATGTCGCGGCGCACGGTGCGGTCGGTGACACCCATCCGTTCGGCGAGCGCAGCGCCGGTCCACTCGCGCCGGATCTGCAGCAGCGAGAGCAACTGCAGCAGGCGTGCGGTAGAGGACATCACGCCGTCATCGTAGCCCGACGTCTAGGACGGGAACTGTCCGCGTTCACAGAGACACTTGCAGGGCAGCAGAATCCACGGGACAGGCCGGAAGAAGATGACCGAGATGACGCAGTACACAGGCTTCCAAGCACAGGCGTTCATGCCCTCACGGGTCGAGTCGAACCGGGCCGGCGCCGTCGCGCGCGGCCCTCGCAACACCTTGATGGTCCGGGTCGGCCGGGCGCTGATGGCCTTCGGCGCACGGCGACGCGGCCAGGCCCAGCGCCGGCTCTACCTCGAGGCAGCCGAGGAACGCACCACCACGCTTGCCGCGCTGAAGGCTTCCGGCATCCCACCGCTCTGAGGACGCCGCACCGCGAACACCGACAGGACCAAGAGAGGTCACCGAGACATGCACCCCTTCGCCCCGATCGCCGCGACGCGCCACGACGAGCTGCTCGCCGACGTCGCACGCCGGCAGTTGCTCGCCGAGAACCCGGACCGCGTGGTTCCCGCCCCGTGGCTCGTCGCCGTGCGCCGGATCACGGCAGCGCTCCGGCGCCGGTTGCCCGGCGCCTCGAGGAGCGCCGCTCCCGCGGCCGAGCACGCCGCCGAGGCCGCGTGCGAGCGGGACCTGTACACCACAGCCGGGTGAGGGGTCCTCTCCGTTGCGGACGTGACGCAGACCGGCCTAGGACCAGAGCGCCGGGAGTTCCCCGAGCCCGCCGATCACCGCGATGCCCTCGGCCGCCGCCCCTGCCGGGTCCTCGTCATGCGGGCCACCGCGGCGGCCTCCCGGACGGTCCAGCCACACGCCGCGCAGACCGGCGCGCTGTGCGCCGCGGCCGTCGGTGTCCAGTTCATCACCGACGTAGATGGTCTCCTCTGGCGCCGTACCGAGCAGCCGGCAGGCCTCGAGGAAGACCCGGGGATCGGGCTTGCCCACCCCGAACGTGTCCAGGGACACCAGCAGCGGGGCGAGACCGTCGAGGCCGGTCACCGCGAGCTTGACCCGCTGCATCGCGGCCAGCGCGTTCGACAGGCTGCCGGTGCGCAGCCCGGCACGCCGAGCCGCCGTGACCGTCGGGACGGCGTCGTCGAACGCGGTCCAGGCACGTTCGAACGCCTCGTCGTAGCGCTCGTTCCAGCGCAGGAACGTCGCGTCGTCGAGCGTCGCCCCGTCGTAGACCTCGTGGAGCTGGTCCACCCGGGCGCGCCGCTGGTCGAGGTGGCCGATCTCGCCCCGGGTGAACGCCTGGTAGTAGCGCCCCGTGTCCGCACGCCAGGTGGCGAGCAGTCGCGGATAGTCCTCGGGGGGCACGCCGGGCAGGAACTCTGCGGCGACCTCCCCGAGCGCGGCAGCGAACGCCGATCGGGTGTCCACGAGGGTGTCGTCGATATCGAACAGAACGCCCCGGATGACGGTCCTCGGGACGTCAGCTCCGCCGTCGGGCATCAGAGCGTGGCGCGCAGCGCCCGCAGCCGCGCTAGCGAGGCGTCCCGGCCGAGGATCTCCATGGACTCGAACAGCGGCGGGGACACCCGCCTCCCCGTGATGCCCACGCGCAGCGGCGCGAACGCGAACCGGGCCTTGATGCCCATGCCCTCCACGAGCGCCGCCTTGAGCGCCTCCTGCTGGGATTCCGGTGCGAAGTCGGCCAGGTTCGTCAGCACCTCGATCGCGGCGTCCAGCACGGCCGGCGCCTCCTCGCGCAGCGCACCACGCGCGTCCTCCTCGATCACCACGGCCTCGTCGGCGGTGAACAGGAAGCCGAGCATGCCGGCGGCCTCGCCGAGGAGCGTCATCCGCTCCTGGACCAGCGGCGCGGCCGCGTCGAGCAGCGCCCGGTGCTCGGGCGAGAGGTCGGCGTAGGAGTCGGCGGGCACCAGGCCGGCCGCGTGCAGGTACGGCACCAGCCGGCCCCGGAAGTCCTCCGGCGCGAGCAGGCGCAGGTGGGCGGCGTTGATCGCCCCGGCCTTCTTGAGGTCGAACCGGGCCGGGTTCGGGTTGACGTCCGCGATGTCGAAGGCGGCAACCATCTCCTCGCTGGTGAAGATGTCATGGTCGGCGGAGATGCCCCAGCCGAGCAGCGCCAGGTAGTTCAGTAGGCCCTCCGGGGTGAAACCTCGCTCGCGGTGCAGGAACAGGTTCGACTCGGGGTCGCGCTTGGAGAGCTTCTTGTTGCCCTCGCCCATCACGTACGGCAGGTGCCCGAAGGCCGGCATCACTTCTGCCACGCCGATGTCCAGCAGTGCGCGGTAGAGCACCACCTGGCGGGGCGTGGACGAGAGCAGGTCCTCGCCGCGCAGCACGTGGGTGATGCCCATCAGTGCGTCGTCGACCGGGTTCACCAGCGTGTAGAGGGGCTGGCCGTTGCCGCGCACGATCACGAAGTCCGGCACCGAGCCGGCCTTGAAGGTGACGTCGCCGCGGACCAGGTCCGTGAAGCCGACCTCGTCCTCGGGCATCCGGATCCGCAGCACCGGCTCGCGGCCCTGCGCCCGGAACGCGGCGATCTGCTCCGCGGTGAGGTCGCGGTCGAAGCCGTCGTAGCCGAGCTTCGGGTCCCGCCCGGCGGCGCGGTGGCGGGCCTCGACCTCCTCCGGGGTGGAGAAGGACTCGTAGGCGTGCCCGGCCTCGAGCAGGCGCCGGGCGACGTCGGTGTAGAGGTCCATCCGCTGCGACTGCCGGTACGGCTCGTGCGGCCCGCCGACCTCCACACCCTCGTCCCAGTCCAGCCCCAGCCAGCGCAGCGCGTCGAGCAGCTGCAGGTAGGACTCCTCACTGTCCCGAGCGGCGTCGGTGTCCTCGATGCGGAACACGAACGTGCCGCCGGTGTGGCGGGCGTACGCCCAGTTGAACAGCGCCGTCCGGATCAGCCCGACGTGCGGAGTGCCGGTGGGCGAGGGACAGAAGCGGACGCGGATGTCGGAACCCGAGGGCGTGGCGGCGGTAGTCATGATGGCGCCCAGCCTAGTGCTGTGCCGGCAGCCGGCTCAGCACCATCGGCGAACGACCAGACCCACCGTCGGCGTCAGTTGTAGCGCTCGCCCGTTCCGGCGTCGAGGACGGCCCAGTCTGGTGCGCCGACGGCGGCAAGGGCATCGAACACCTCGCCCGTCGGCCCGTTGACGAAGATCATCCGGACCTGACCCTCGTGCGTCGTGAAGCTGACACTGTCGACGCCGTGCGGTAGGAGCACGCCGGTGCCCTCGTCGATGAAACCCTCGGCTCCGGTGGCCGCGAGCGCCTCGTTGAGTGCGCCCGCGAGCGCGTCCGGCTCGCCCATCGGCAGGTACTCGCCGGCATCGTCGTACAACATCTGCGTGTACGGGTCCTCGATCCCCTCGGGGACCCGGTGGACCATGATCATGACGCCCATGCTGGCGAGGGTAGCGGGTCCTAGCGCCGCACCACGGGGTTGCCGAGGACACCGATCCCCTCGATCTCCACCTCGACGCGCTGACCCTCGCGGATCGGGCCGACCCCGGCCGGGGTGCCGGTGAGGATGACGTCGCCCGGCAGCAGCGTGAACAGGGTCGAGGCGTAGGCGATCAGGTCCGGCACGGAGTGGATCATCTGCGCGGTCGAGCCGTCCTGGCGGACCTCGCCGTCGACTCGGGCCTGGATCCGCAGGTCGGAGACGTCGAGGTCGGTGACCAGGACCGGCCCGAGCGGGCACGAGGTGTCGAACATCTTGCCGCGGGTCCAGGTCTTGTCGGACCGTTGCACGTCCCGGGCCGTCACGTCGTTGGCGGCGGTGTAGCCGAGGATGACCTCGTTCGCGCGCTCGGCCGGCAGGTCCTTGCAGATCCGGGAGATCACCACGGCCAGCTCGGCCTCGTGGTGCACGTCCTGGGAGTAGGCGGGCAGCACGATCGGGTCGTCCGGACCCACCACGGTGGTGTTCGGCTTGATGAAGACGAGCGGCAGTTCGGGGACCTCGTTGCCGAGTTCGGCGGCGTGCTCGGCGTAGTTGCGCCCGAACGCCACCACCTTCGAGCGTGGGATCACCGGCGCGAGCAGCCGGGTGGTCTCGATCGGAACCCGTTGCCCGGTGGGGGTGAGCGGGGTGTAGAGCGGGTCACCGGTGAGGACCACGAGGTCCGAGCCCTCCACGATGGCGTAGTGCGGGTCGTCTCCAGTGGTGAAGCGCGCGATCTGCATACTCGCAAACCTAGTGCCGGGTGGGCCCGTTCGATCGCCGCGCCCACCGCGGGCTCCCTCACATTCGGATGATCAGCTCCCCATGCACCACCACGAACCAGCCGTCCTCCTCCTGGCCCCAGTCCCGCCAGGCCTGCGCCACCTCGGTGATCTCGGTCTCGGTGCCGAACCCGCCGGTGAGGATCTGCCGGCCGAGCGAGGACTGCTCGAGCCGGTCCGCCCACAGGTTCGACCACCACGTGCGCGAGTCGTCGTCGGCGTAGGTCCACGTCCCGGACGTGGCGGTGATGTCCTCGAAACCGGCCTCGCGCGCCCAGGCGAGCAGCCGCCGTCCGGCATCGGCTTCGGCGTTGTTCTTCTCGGTGACCTGGTGGTAGAGCTCCTGCCACCGGTCCAGCCCGGCGTTCGCGGGGTACCAGGACATCGCGGCGTAGTCGGCGTCACGGACCGCGATCAGGCCGCCGTGGCGGGTCACCCGTGCCATCTCCTTCAGGGCGGCGATCGGGTCGCTCAGGTGCTGCAGCACCTGGTGGGCGTGGACCACGTCGAACGCTCCGCGCGCGTACGGCAGGTTGTACACGTCGGCCTGCTCGAAGAGGACGTTGTCCACGTCGCTGGCCTCGGCGAGCTCGGAGGCCTTCATGAGGACGTCGGTCGCACGGTCGACGCCGAGCACCCGGCCCGGGCGGACGTGCTTGGCCAGCCCGACCGTGATGGTCCCGGGGCCGCAGCCGACGTCGAGCACGTCGTTGCCCTCCTCGAGGTACGGGAGGAGGTATCCGGCGGAGTTCTCAGCCGTGCGCCACCGGTGTGACCGCAACACGCTCTCGTGATGCCCGTGGGTGTAGGTGTCGACGCGCTCCATGGACCGAGTTTAGGGGCGATCTGCCCGTCCGGCCCGGTCAGGGGGACGGCGCGTTCGTTAGCCTGAGCGGGTGAACCGAATCGTGGGAGTGGACACCGCGCGTGGCCTGGCCGTGCTCGGCATGTTCGTCGCGCACCTGGGCATGGAGCAGCACGTCGGCTTCTTCACCCCGACGGGTTGGTTCTTCGTCGCGGACGGCCGCCCTTCGGCGCTGTTCGCGCTGCTGGCCGGAGTCGGGCTGGCGTTCATGACCCGTCGCGGTTACCCCGACGACCTCGTGGAACTGCGGGTGCAGCGCACCCGCATCATCAAACGCTCCGCGATCCTGTTCGTGTTCGGCTGGTTCCTGACGTTCCTGCTCACCCCGGTGGCGGTGATCCTGCCCTCCTACGCGTTCCTGTTCCTGTTCGCGCTGCCGTTCCTGCGCCTACGCCCGACGGCGGTGTTCGCCTGGGCGGGCGCCGCCGTGCTGGTCATGCCGCAGGTCGTGCTGCTGACCCGGTGGGCGCTGTTCTCCAGCACCGAGCCGCGCTTCGACTTCCCGCCGATCGGTGAGCTGCTCACCGGGTACTACCCAGCGCTGAGCTGGACCGCGTACCTGCTGGTGGGCCTGGGCGTGGGCCGGCTGCCGATGCAGCGGATCAAGGTCCAGGTCGCGCTCATCTGCGCCGGTGTGTCGGCGGCCGCGGTCGGCTACGGCGCCGGGTACGTCCTGTGGTCCGGCCTGGACGACCAGAACGGGCTGGCCGCGAGCCTGACCAGCGTCGAGGCGCACTCGGGCACCACGTTCGAGATGGCCGGCAACATCGGCGTCGGCCTGGTCGTGCTGGGCCTGTGCCTGCTCGTGACGACCCAGGTGAAGGTGCTCCGGGTGTTGCTCACGCCCATCTCGGCGACCGGCGCGATGTCCCTGACCGTCTACAGCCTGCACATCGTCTACATCCGGATCCTCGGCGACGACGCCGTCTGGTACCCGCAGTCGAACTGGCCGCTGATCGCTCTGATCCTCGGCACCTTCGTGTTCGCCACGGTCTGGCAGCTGACCCTCGGGCGCGGGCCGCTGGAACGACTGATCAACCGGATGATCCGGCCGAGGCAGCCCCAGGCGCACCAGCAGTGGCCGCCGGCAGGCCCGGGTGCCCCGGCGTGGTCCGGTGCCCCGACCGGTCCGGGTGGCCCGGGAGGACAACCCGCCTACACCCAGGTCCCGGTGGGTGGGCCGTACGGTCCGCCCGGCCCGGGCGGTCCGGCCGCCGCTGGTCCGTACGGTCAGGCACAGCAGTTCCAGGCGCCGCACTTCGGCGCGCCGCCGCTGCCGGGACAGCCCGCCCAACCGCAGTATGGGTATCCGGTCCAGCCGCGATCCGGGCAAGCCGCCACACCGCAGTACGGCCAAGCCGCCCCACCGCAGCACGCGCATCAGTCCCAGCCGGCACCTGCCGCACCGGCAGGACCGACCGGACCTTCGCCGTCGGGCCAGCAGCCGCCGTCAGGTCCGCCGCCGGTGCCGACCTACCCGCCCGCTCCCCCGCCGCGATGACCGCCCCGATCGCGACCGCACCGACACCGGCGACGAATCCGGCGGCGACCACCCTGGCACCGCTACGGTGGCGCGCGCTCGAGGCGAGCCACGCCCGGCGGGCCGATGACTACACGGCCGAGCACCGCCGTCGGCGGTCCCGTCACGAGGCACACCCGGTGCAGGACTTCCTGTTCACGTACTACCCGACCAAGCCGGCGCAGCTACGGCGCTGGCACCCCGGCGTCGGGGTGACGCTGCTGGACGCGCCGGAGCGGGCGGGCGCTCGCTGGTACACCCGCGGGCGGGTGCCGGATTCCGTCGTCGTCGATGTCGCGGCCTACCTCGAACAGCGCCGCGACACCGTGGTCTACGTCCACGACCTGCTCGGCGCGACGCGGTCCCGGCCCGGCCAGTTCGGCTGCTTCGGACTTCACGAGTGGGCCATGGTGTACCGCCAGGACCCCGCCCAGGTGCGCCACCGCAGCACCCCGTTGCGACTGGGAGCCGGGGGCACGGATGCGGTGGTCGAGTCCCATCAGCTGCGGTGCACCCACTTCGACGCCTACCGGTTCTTCACGCCCGAGGCGGTCGGCCGCAATGCCGAGCCGCTCTCCCGCGCCGACCAGCCGGCCCGCGAGCAGCCGGCCTGTCTGCACGCCGGGATGGACGTGTTCAAATGGGCCACGAAACTCGGCCCGGTGGTGCCCGGTGCGCTGCTGCTGGACACGTTCGAGCTGGCGCGGGACATCCGCGAGCTGGACATGCGCGCCTCGCCGTACGACCTGACCGGCTGGGGCTACGAACCGGTGCCGATCGAGACGGCGGCGGGCAAGGCGACGTACGTGGCGGCACAACGGGCGTTCGCGGAGCGTTCGGACGCGCTGCGGGTGCGCCTGCTCGAGGTGACGGGGGCCGTCCTGCACGGCGCGTGATCCACGCGCCGGCACTCCCCTGACTGAAACGTCGATCGAGCCGCACGGGACCCGCATCTCGCGTCAGTGGAACGCGCGCCTCTGCTACTCCACTGACCCGAAACGTCGATCGCAGCCCACCCGACCCGCATCTCGGGTCAGGGGAACGCGGCTCGGTGGCATCCTCGCCGTCAGGCGCCGTAGCGCTCCCAGCTGACGATCTCCGAGATCGACTTGCGGCCGGACAGGCTGGGCGAGGCCTGCGCCTGGGTGGTGTCGGTGTAGCCGAGCCCGATCGCGGACCAGGGCTCGAGGTCGTCGGGGATGCCGAGGAGGTCACGGACCTGCTGCCGGCTCTCCGGGGTGCCGAACCACGCGGTCCCGCTGCCGATCCCGAGGGCTCCGGCGGCGAGCATGACACGCTCCTGGAGGCGGCCGTCGTCGTAGGCGACCGATCGGCTCTCGCCCTTGAGCGCGACCACGATCGAGGCGGCCACACCGGACAGGAAGGCGGTGAACGCGCCGGCCCCGGCGAGCGCGGCATTGATCTCGGGGTCGGTCACGACGACCAGATGCCAGGGCTGCGTGTTCTTCGCGCTGCCGGTCCAGCGGGCGACCTCGAGCAGCCGTTCGAGGTCGTCGCGGGCGATCGGGTCCGGGAGGAACCGGCGGGACTGGCGCAGGCTCCGCAGCGCGGCGAGGGTGGCTTCGGGCGACGGGGTCTCGTAGGTGCTCACGGCACCATCCTGCGCCAAGGCAGGCGGCGATGTCCCAGGGCGCGTCTACGATCTCGCCCATGGAGACGTTCCGCTGTTTCGGGACTGGCGATCCCCTCTACGAGGCCTACCACGACCACGAGTGGGGAGTGCCGCCGTCGAGCAGCCCTGATGAGAGCGAGCTGTTCGAGAGGATGAGCCTCGAGGCGTTCCAGTCCGGGCTCGCCTGGATCACGATCCTGCGCAAGCGGGAGGGGTTCCGGGCCGCGTTCGCCGGGTTCGATCCCGCCGTCGTCGCGGCGTTCGACGAGGACGACGTCGCCCGGCTGATGGCCGATGTCGGCATCGTGCGGAACCGGGCGAAGATCGACTCGACCATCGCGAACGCCCGTGCGCTGCTGGACCTGCACGAGCGCGGCGAGCGGCTGGCGGACGTGTTCGAGGCGCACCGGCCGCCAGCCCGGGAGCGGCGGGTGCCGGGGTTCGACCAGGTGCCGGCGAGCACCCCGGAGTCGAAGGCGTTGGCGAAGGAGCTCAAGCGGCGTGGCTTCCGCTTCGTCGGTCCCACCACCGCCTACGCGGCGATGCAGGCACTCGGGTACGTCGACGACCACCTCGAGGGGTGCATCAGCGCACGCTGAGCCGCACGTGACCGGCGCAGGTTCACCCGTCGTTCACGTCGATGGCCGATAATCAGGGTATGTCGTCCTGGACCCTGACTTGAGCATGCGCGCCGCCGATCTGGCGCCCGAACCACGGACGCTGGTGGACATCTTCACCGACGTCGTGAGCAGGTACCCGGAGGCACCCGCGATCGACAACGGCGTCGAGATGCTCACCTACGCCGACCTCAACGAGGCCGCCGAGACGCTCGCTGCGGTCCTCGCGGACGCCGGTGTGGCGCGCGGGGACCGCGTGGGCGTGCGGATCACGTCCGGCACCACCGACCTGTACACGGCGATCCTTGGGATCCTGTTCGCCGGGGCCGCCTACGTGCCGGTGGACGTCGACGATCCGGAGGAACGCGCCCGGACCGTCTTCGGCGAGGCTGCCGTGGCGGCCGTGCTCGGCGACGATCTGGTCGTCACGTCGCACCGGCAGGACGAAAGCACCGTTGACGCCGACGGTAGCGCCGGGACCGCCGGCAGCATCGATACCGGCGGTCCGAGCCTGACCGACGACGCCTGGATCATCTTCACGTCCGGATCCACCGGCACCCCGAAGGGCGTGGCCGTCTCACACCGCAGCGCCGCAGCCTTCGTGGACGCCGAGGCGGAACTGTTCCTGCAGTCCGACCCGCTTCGACTGGGCGACCGGGTCATGGCCGGGCTGTCCGTCGCCTTCGACGCCTCCTGCGAGGAGATGTGGCTCGCCTGGCGGTACGGCGCCTGCCTGGTGCCCGCGCCCCGGTCCCTGGTCCGCAGCGGCATGGACCTCGGCCCCTGGCTGGTGGCGAACCGGATCACGGTCGTGTCCACCGTGCCCACATTGGTCTCACTGTGGCCGCCGCAGGCTCTCGACGACGTCCGCCTGCTCATCGTCGGCGGCGAGGCCTGCCCGCCGGAGCTCGGGGCCCGGTACGCGAGCGCCACCCGCGAGGTGTGGAACACCTATGGCCCCACGGAGGCGACCGTGGTCTCCTGTGCTGCGCGGCTCACCGGCGAGCCGCCGGTCCGGATCGGGCTGCCGCTGGCGGGCTGGGACCTCGCCGTGGTCGACGACCAGGGGATGCCGGTGCCACCGGGCGGCACCGGGGAGCTGATCATCGGTGGGGTCGGCCTGGCCCGCTACCTCGACCCGGCCAAGGATGCGGAGAAGTACGCCCCGATGCCCTCCCTCGGGTGGGACCGGGCCTACCGCAGCGGTGACCTGGTCCGCTACGAGGAGGCGGGCCTGCTGTTCGCGGGCCGCATCGACGACCAGATCAAACTCGGCGGTCGGCGCATCGAGCTCGGCGAGATCGACTCCGCGCTGATGGACCTGCCCGGGGTGAACGGCGCCGCGGCCGCCGTGCGCAAGACGTCCTCCGGGAACCAGTTGCTCGTCGGCTACCTCACCGTCGACCCCGGGTTCGACGCCACGGCGGCCGTGGCCCGGCTCCGCGAGAGCATGCCCGCGGCGCTGGTGCCGCGGCTCGCCCCGGTGGACACCCTGCCCACCCGCACCTCCGGCAAGATCGACCGGGACGCCCTGCCGTGGCCGGTGCCCACCGCGGCGTCGACGGCGACCCGACCGTCGCCCCTGACCGGCACCGCCGCGTGGGTCGCCGAGCTGTGGGCGGACATCCTCGCCGTCGACGCCGCCGGGCCGGCCGACGACTTCTTCGACCTCGGTGGCGCCAGCCTCACCGCCGCGCAACTCGTCGCGCGGCTGCGCGAGCGGTACCCCGAGGCGACTGTCGCGGACGTCTACGAGCAGCCGACGATCGCCTCGCTGGCCGCGTACCTGGACGCCCTCGCCGCACCCACCGGGCGCACGAACGAACCGGTGCACCCGGTCCCGCTGAAGACCCAGATCGGTCAGGTGTTCGCCACGTTCGCCCTGCGCACCCTCGGCGGGATGCGCTGGCTCACCTGGATATCCGCCGCGAACAACCTCGCCGCGGCCGCCCTCGATCTGGCGTGGCTGCCGACGCTGTCCTGGTGGTGGGTACTGGCCGGCTGGTTGCTGTTCCTGACCCCGCCCGGACGGGTCCTGCTCACCGCCGCGCTCGCCCGGATCATCCTGCGTGGAGTGACGCCGGGCACCCATCCCCGCGGCGGCAAGGTGCACCTGCGGCTCTGGCTCGCCGAACGGGTGGCCGAGGAGATCGGCGTGCTCAACCTCTCCGGCGCCCCGCTGATGACCTGGTACGCCCGGACCCTCGGCGCCACGGTCGAACGTGGGGTTGACCTGCACACCATCCCCCCGATCACCGGGATGCTCACGCTCCGCACGGAGGCCTCGGTCGAGGCCGAGGTGGACCTGAACGGGTACTGGCTGGATGGGCACACCCTGTACGTCGGCCGGATCGAGGTCGGGCCGAGGGCCAGGATCGGTGCCCGCAGCATGGTCCTGCCCGGGTCCGTGGTCGGTGCCGGCGCGGAGATCGGCGCGGGTTCGCTCGTCTCCGGCGAGGTCCCCGCCGGCGAGGAGTGGTCCGGCTCCCCCGCCACCCGCCGCCGCAAGGCTCGCGGGCCGTGGGAGGACCAGCAGCCCCCTCGGCACCGCGGCTGGCAGTTCGCGTACGGGCTCACCGCGGTCCTACTCTCCGCGATGCCCGTGCTCGCCGTCGGTGCCGCGATCGCGGTCATCGCGCCGGCCGTGCGGGGTTCGCAGTCCCTCGGCGAGGCCGCGCTCGGAGCGCTCGCGTGGCTGCCGCCGGCCACAGTCGTCGGCGGGTTCGCGCTGGCGTTGCTGGTGCTGGTCACCGTTCGGGCGTTCTCGATCCGGCTGCAGCCGGGGCCGCACCCGGTCCACGGCCGGATCGCCTGGCAGGTCTGGAGCACGCTGCGCGTCTTGGACGAGGCCCGCACCTGGCTGTTCCCGCTGTACGCGAGCTGGCTCACGCCCACCTGGCTGCGGCTGCTCGGCGCACGCATCGGCAAGGACGTCGAGGCCTCCACGGTGCTGCTGGTCCCCTCGCTGACCACCGTGGCCGACGGCGCGTTCCTCGCCGACGACACGCTGCTCGGCGGTTACGAGCTCGGCGGGGGCTGGCTGCGCGCGGAACACGTGAAGATCGGCAAGCGCGCGTTCGTCGGTAACTCCGGGATGACGGCGCCCGGCCGGAAGGTCCCCAAGCGCGGTCTGGTCGCGGTGCTGTCCGCCGCGCCACGGCGCACCAAGGCCAAGTCCGGCACGTCCTGGTTGGGCAGCCCGCCCACCAGGCTGCGTCGCTCCGCGGCCGAGGGTGGCGAGGAACGCACCTACGCCCCGCCGACGCGGCTGCGCGTGGCCCGTGCCCTGGTGGAGGCGTGCCGGGTGATCCCGGTGATGGTGGCGGCCGCGATCGGGCTCGGTGTGGTGGTCGCCGTGCAGGCCCTCGCGATGGTCGCGTGGTGGCTGCCGGTGCTCACGACCGGGCTGGTGCTGATCGTCGGCGGCGCTGTGGCGGCCGGCGTCACCGTGGGCGCCAAGTGGCTCCTGATCGGAAAGGTACGGGTCGGCGACCACCCGCTGTGGAGCACGTTCGTGTGGCGCAACGAGCTCGCCGACACGTTCACCGAGGTGGTCGCGGCGCCCTGGTTCGCCCGCGCGACGCTCGGCACGCCGGTGCTGAACGTGTGGCTGCGCCTGCTCGGGGCGAAGGTGGGCCGCGGCGTCTGGTGTGAGAGCTACTGGCTGCCCGAGATGGACCTGGTCGAGCTCCGTGACGGGGTCACCGTGAACCCCGGCTGCGTGGTGCAGACCCACCTGTTCCACGACCGGGTGCTCTCCCTCGAACAGGTCACGCTCAGGGTGGGCGCCACGCTCGGCACCCACAGCGTGATCCTGCCGTCGGCGACGCTCGGCCGGCACGCTACCGTGGGACCGATGTCTTTGGTGATGCGCGGCGAGTCGGTGCCGGACAAGACCCGCTGGATCGGCAACCCGATCGGACCGTGGGTCGACGATGACGCGGACGAACCCGTGCCGTCGGCCCGATGAGCGCGCCGGCAGGGGCCGACCGCTACGTCCCGGGCCACGGCGACACCTCCTACTCGGTGCACCGGTACGAGCTGGAGATCGACTACCGCCCGGGCGTGCACCAGCTCACCGGCACAGCGGCCATCAGTGCCGTCGCCGAGACGGACCTGACCAGGTTCGCGCTCGACCTGCACGCCCTGCGGGTCACGAAGGTCCGCCTGGACGGGGCGAACGCGAAGTACTCACACCGGTCCGGCCGGCTCGTCATCAAGCCGCGCGAGCAGATCACGGCGGGCGCCGCCTTCACGGTGACCGTGCACTACGACGGCCCACCGGAGACCGTGCCCGGCATCGACGGCGAGGCCGGCTTCGAGGAGCTCGAGGACGGGGCGATCGTCGCCTCCCAGCCGCACGGCGCGCCGTCGTGGTTCCCCTGCAACGACCGGCCCTCGGACAAGGCGAGCTACGCGATCGCGGTGACCGTTCCGAACGAGTATCTGGTGGTCGCCAACGGCGCGTTCACCGGCAGCCGGCGCCGCTCCAGCCGCACCACCTGGACGTTCGACCAGCCCGAGCCCATGGCGACGTATCTGGCGACCGTGCAGATCGGGCGGTACACGATCGCCGACGACGGCGGGTCCCCGGCTCTGCGGGTGGCGCAACCCGCCGGGTCGAACGGCAAGGTCAGGGCGACCTTCGGTCGCCAGCGCGAGATGATGACGCTGTTCGAGAGGCTCTACGGCCCGTACCCGTTCGCAAGCGGCTACGCCGTGGTGGTCACCCCGGACGACCTGGAGATCCCGCTCGAAGCGCAGGGCCTGTCGATCTTCGGAGCGAACCACCTGAGCACCGACTGGGAGACCCAGCGGCTCGTCGCCCACGAGATGTCGCACCAGTGGTTCGGGAACAGCCTCACGCTGCGGCACTGGAGCGACATCTGGCTGCACGAGGGCTTCGCCTGCTACAGCGAGTGGCTGTGGTCGGAGGCCGGTGGCGGCCCGAGCGCCGGCGAGCATGCAGCCCGGCAGGCCAAGCGGCTGGCCGCCCTTGACCAGGACGTGGTGCTCGCCGACCCGGGCCCGGAACTGATGTTCGACGACCGGATCTACAAGCGCGGCGCGCTCGCCCTGCATGCGCTGCGGCTGCGGATCGGCGACGAACAGTTCTTCGGCCTGCTGCACGCCTGGGCCACCACCCACCGGCACGGCGGCGTGACCACGCAGATGTTCACGGACCTCGCCCAGGAGCGCGCCGGGGTGGACCTGGCGGAGTTCTTCACGTCCTGGCTCTGGAGCAAGCCGCTGCCACCGCTGGACCCGGCCGCCGGACGGCGACGCAAGGGCGCCTGACGCGCGCCTGCGTACCACGCTCGCTCGATGACGGCGTAGTGGCCCGGCTCGGACCGCTACGATGCCAACTTCGGTGACTATGGGGCCACGAGGGGCGGCAGATGCAGCGTTACACCTACGCGCTGCGTCGCACGCGTGCCCGGTCGGCGATCGTGGCGGTCCTGCTCCTGATGGCAGCGCTGGTCACGGCGGCGCTGGCCGGAACGGTCACCTACCTCGACACCGCTTCCGCCGCGGCCGTCCGGACCGTGCTTGCCGACGCCGGTGGTGCCCGGTCCACCACCACGGTGCAGACGCGGCTCGACGGCGACGGGGTCGACCAGGACGAGGCCGCCCGAGCCGTGATCGCGGCCGAACTGCCCGACGACGCCGTCATCTGGCGAACGCTGCGTACGGTCGGGGTGCCGGTCGCCTCGGGCGTCGAGGACGACGGTTCCGACAGTTCGGGTGAGGACTCCGACGGCGACCCAGCCGGCGGGTCCGACGCGACCGTCGTGCTCGGCGTCGACGAGTCGATCTCGGAGTTCGCGGACCTGACCGGGGGTGCGTGGCCGACCGGACCCACCGAGGCCGCGCTGCAGGCTGACGCCGCCGAGACCCTCGGCCTCGAGGTCGGAGACGTGATCGCCCTCGGGGTCGAGGAGGCCGAGGTCCCCCTCACCCTCGTGGGCACGTGGCGGGCCGCCGACCCGGAGCACCCGCATTGGGTCGGCGAGGCGCTCGTGGCCGGCGGCGCCGATCCGATCACCGGCGAGTTCGGGCCCGTGATCGTCACGGCACCGGCCCTCGACCAGCTCGGTTCCGTGCCGTACGTCCGGTGGACCATCACGCCGCCACCGACCGTGACGGATGCGGACCTGCCGGAGTGGCGATCGGGCCTCGCCGGGCTCGAGCAGGCCATGAACGACGCCGGGGTGGACGTCCGCGGACTGACGGTCGCCGCCGGGCTGGCGAGCACGCTCGACGACGCCGCCTCCGGCCTCGCGGCGGTGGACGCGGCGACGACGATCCCGTTGGTGATCGTCGCGCTCGTCTCGCTCGTGGCCGTCTGGCAGATCGCCCGCCTCCTCGCGGCCCTGCGCGAGCGTGAGACGAGGGTGCTGCTCTCCCGGGGCGCCGCGAACGACCAGATGATCCGGATGGGTGCGGCCGAGGCAGTGCTCCTGGCCGTACCCGGCGCGGCGCTCGGCGCCGTGATCGTGTTCCTGTCCCTCGGAACGCGCGCGGGGGCCCGCCCGCTGGCGATCGTGGCCATCGCGGCAGCGGTGGCCGCGATCACGGCACTGATCCTGACCGGGGTGGGCACCGTCGCGACCCTTCGCGGTCTCCGGCCGACCTCGGAGAGCGGCCGGTCCTCGACCATCATGGCCGGCGGTGCGCTCGTGCTGGTGGTCCTGGCCGCGGGGTTCACCCTTTGGCGCTTCACGCTGAACGGTTCCCCGCTCGTGCCGGGCACGACCGTCCCGGATCCGCTCGCCGTGGTCGGCCCAGCCCTCGGGCTGCTCGCCGTGGCGCTCGTGGCGGTCGCGCTGGCCGGTCCGGTCACGGCATGGCTCGCCACCCGGGCCGCACGCGGCCGGCCCTACTCCCCCACGATGCCGTTGCGTCAGACGGCCCGGCGGATCTCCCTGAACGCGGTCCCGGTGATCCTCGTGGTGCTCGCCACCGCGATCACCACTCTCGCGGCCGGGTACGCGGGCACCTGGACGCAACTGCGGACGATGTCCGCCCAGGTGAGCAACGGCGCGGACGTCCGGGTGGTGTACGGCTCGCGGGTATCCGGCGAGATGCCGCGCGGCGTGACCGACTACCTGGACGTGCCCGGGGCCGCCGGAGTCACCGGGGTGCTGCAGACCTCGATGCGCCAGGAGGAACTCGATGGGCAGCTGACCGTCATGCCGGCCACGGATCTGGGCATCGGATCGGCACCGAGCACGGTTGTGGATCCGGCCGCCGTGGCGGACCTCCTCGGCGCCGACCCCGACACCCTGAGCGGGCCGGAGCTACCCGAGGGCACCACCGAGCTGACCCTGACCACCACGGTGGCGGCCCACTCCAGCGACATCAGCGACGGACCCAACCGACAGGTGGTGTTCGCCCTCTGGCTGTTCAACGGCATCGAGCTCGTGCGCCTGGAGTCCGACACCACGGTCGCGCGTGCCGAGGGGACCTTCAACTTCGACGAGGCCTCCCAGAGCGCGCAGATCGTCGAGGTTCCCGGACAGGGTGAACCGGTGACCGCCACCACGACGCTGGCCGTCTCACCGGGCACCTGGCGCATGGTCGCCGTCGACGCCGTCATCGAGTCCGGATGGGCGCCGACCGACTACGACATCTCCGTGGACTCGCTCACTGCGGACGGGGCCGACGTGCTCGCCGGCGTCGGCGCGGACTGGACCCCGAACATCCTCCCCCTGGCCGATCCGACGTCGACGATCAGCCCCGGCGACGACGGCGTCCTGTCCGCGTCGGTACTGAGCATCGGACCGGAGATCGGCTACGCCGGGCGCACGCACCGCGCCGAGCCGGTCCGGTTCATGCCGACGTCCACCGATCGACCCACCCTTCCGGTCGTCACCACGGGCGCCTGGGACGGTCTGATCCTGCCCGGCGGCACCGACGTGCTGGTGAACGGCGTCACCGTGCGAATGGAGGCCGTCGGGACTGTCGCCGTGGTGCCCGGCAACCCGGACCCGGCCGCGGCCCTCGCGGATCTGCCCACCTTCACGGACCTGATGCTGCGCTCCACTGAGAACGTCCCGGCGATCACCGAGATCTGGATCGACGCCGAGCCCGGTGCCGCCGGCGAGGTCGCGACGGCGGCCGGCGCGGTCGCCGACCCACGCGCCGAGGTGCAGCTGGGCTCGGACGGCTCCGCCGACCCGATCGCCGCGCCCGCGCGCACCGTGTATTGGGTGGCCGCCGTCTGTGCGCTGCTGCTGGCCATCCCGGCGGTTGCCGCGGTCGCGCTGACCCAGGCCGCGGCCCGGCGGGGTGAGGTGGTCGTGCTGCGCGCCGTCGGTGTCGGTTCGGGTCAGCAGGCCAGGTCCCGGCGTCAGGAACTGCTGGGCCTCGAGCTCGGCGCGGTCCTGGCGGGGATCGTGGCGGGGGCCGGTGTGTCGTGGCTCGTCATGGTGGACCTGGTCCGCTCGACCACCCCGCAGATCTCCGAGGCCGTGCCGCTCGGGCTGCGTTTCGATCTACCGGTCGGACTGGCCCTGCTCGGGGTGATCGTCGCGACCGTGGCCGGCGTCGCGTTCTGGTACGGCCGCCGCGTGCGCGCCCAGGCCGTCGACACGACCTGGCGGGAGGAGATCCGATGAGGTCCTCCCTGATGCGCCGCCAGGCGGCCAGTTCCCCCGGGGCGTCGATCGCGCTCGCGCTGATCGTGCTGATCGCGGCCGGCCTGTTCACGGCGTGGCCGCGCCTGCAGCAGTCCACGTTCAACGACGAGATCAACTACCAGATCGAGCAGACCCCGGCACCGGTGCGGGCTCTGACCGCCGGCTACGGCGGCTGGTTCCTCGATCCGGATCCCGACGCGTGGTCCCGGCTCGATGCGTCCCTCGCCGACGCCGTGGCGGACGGCGGTGCTGCGCTCGCCGCGAGCGCGGGCGCCCCGCGCTACTCGGTCACCTCGGACGAGCCGATCCTGCCGACCCTGCCGAACGGGTTGCCCTCGGACCTGGCCGATGCGGGTCTGCGGCTGCGGATCGATCCCGGCATCGCCGACCACCTCCGGATGGTCGAGGGGGATCTCCCCGCCCCGTCGCCGGTGGACGACCTTTTCAACGAGGTGCAGAACCAGGAGGAGTGGGACGCGCTCCTGACGGGTGGCTTCCCGGCCACGGACATCATCCTCTCGGTCGAGACGGCGGAGCGGCTCGGACTGGCTGTCGGGGACATCGTGGTCCTGCCACGTGGCTTCAGTGGAGGCGCGGAGATCCCGCTGCGGTTGAGCGGGGTCTTCGAGCCGGCGGATCCGGCAGACCCCCAGTGGCAGTTCCAGCTGAACACGGTGCGCCCGCTGATCATCGACGACCCCAACACCGGCCTGCATCTCACCGCGACCGGATACGTGAGTCCGGAGACGGTGGCGTGGCTGACCAATACCGGCCTGGCGACGATGAGTGCCGAGTTCTGGATCCCTATCGAACCGACCACGACGGACACCCCCGCGCTGATCGCCGACCTGCGCTCCTTCACCGGCACGCCGCAGGACCTCGACTACTCCAGCCACAGCCCGCCCGTCGAGGTCCGGTTCGACAGCGGCCTGACCGACGTGCTCTCGGGCGCAACGGCCCGCTGGCAGGGCACCGCCGCGGTGCTGACGATGGTCGCCGCCGGGCCGGCCGGCGTCACCTTCGCGATCCTCGCGCTCGGCGCTCGGCTCGCCGTCTCCCGCCGTCGGACCACGCTGGCCCTGGTCAGCGCGCGCGGCGGCTCCGGCGCCCAGGTCCGCGGCATGCTCGGCCTCGAGGGCCTCGTGCTCGGCCTGCCCGCGGCGGCGCTCGGCGCAGCGGTCGCAACCGTCGCGGTGCCCAGTCCGCAGCCGGGCTGGACCGACTACCTGCTACCTGCCGCCGCCGGGCTCGCCCCGGCCGTGTTCCTGGCCGCGGCGCCGGTGCCGAGCCTGCGCGCGTCCCGGCCGGATCTGAGTGCCCGGTCCACGAGCCGGTGGCGGTGGGTCGTCGAGGTCGTGGTGCTCGCCCTGGCGGCAGCAGCGCTCTACCTGATGCTCCAACGCGGGATCGGGGACGCGACGGTGGCGGCGGACCCGATCGCCACGGCCACCCCGTTGCTGATGGCCCTGGCCGCCTGTGTGATCGCGCTGCGGCTGTACCCGGTCCCACTCAGGATGGTGCATGCCCTGACCCGGTCCCGGCGGCGCCTCGGCGGCTTCCTCGGGTCCGCCCGCGCGATCCGCGAGGGTTCCGCCGGTGTGGTGCCGATGCTCGCCCTGATCGTTGGAATCTCGATCGCGGTGTTCTCCACCACGATGATCACCACGCTGCGTTCGGGGACGGACAGCGGCGCGCTGGCGGACGCGGGTGCGGACATCCGGATGTCCGGCCCGGTCTACTCCGAGGAACTGATCGCACGGATCGCCGCCACCGACGGTGTGACGGACGTCGCGGCGGTCACCACGATCCCGAACACGCCGCTCAGCGAGGACGGCACGATCCGTCGACTCGACCTGTACGCCGTCGACTCCGACGCCCTGGCCCGGGTCCAGGAGGATGTCCCCGGCGCGCTGGACGTCTCCGAGCTGGCCACGCCCGACGGCGACACACTGCCGATCGTGGTGTCCACCGGACACGAGGTGGAGACCGACGTACCCCTCGAACTCGTCTTCTCGGACGCGGTCCCGGTGAGCGTCGTGGGGCAGGCGGAGGCCGCATCGGGGGTGGCGGAGGGCAGGTCCTGGGCGATCGTGGACCTCGACCTGCTCCGCGAGGCCACCGGGCAGAACCTGTCCCCCCGGCTGCTGCTGGTGGACGTCGCCGACGACGCGGACCCCGCGCTCGTCGCCGAGACGCTGCACGACGTCGTCGGCGGCGAGGGCCAGGTCACCTCGCCGGCGCAGAATGCGGCCGACGTCTTCGCCTCGCCCAGCGCCAGTTCGATGATCCGCGGCTTCGTGATCGCGCTCGTGGTCTCGGTGCTGCTGAGCATCGTCGCGCTCGTGATGACCCTGGTGCTCGCGGCACCGGCGCGGGGCCGGCTGATGGCCGTGCTGCGCACCCTCGGGGTGGGTCCGGGGCTGACCCGGAGCCTGGTCGCGTGGGAGACGGCGCCGCTGACGGTGGTGGCCATCGTGGTCGGCACCGCCCTCGGGCTTGTCCTGCCCCAGCTCGTGGGCGCCACGGTCGATCTGCGACCCTTCACGGGGGACGACGCCCAGCCGCCGATCATCTATGACCCCCTGCTCCTGGTCGGGGTGATCGCCGGCGTCGTGGCGATCCTGGCCGGTTGCGTCGTACTCGCCAGCGGGATCGCCCGCCGGCTGTCCTTGTCCGTGCTGCGGATCGGAGATGCCCAATGACCACCACCGACACGACGACGCCCGCCGCCGACGCGCCACCACGCGGCGGCGAGATCATCTGCGAGGACGTGGTGCGGATCTTCTCCGCCGACGGCATCGAGGTGCAGGCGCTGCAGGGCCTCAACCTGCACGTCGCGGCCGGGGACCTGGTCGCGATCGTTGGCGCCTCCGGCTCCGGCAAGTCCACCCTGCTCACCATCCTGTCCGGCCTGGACACGCCAACGGCCGGGAAGGCGAGCGTGGCCGGCACCGACCTACTCACGATGCGTGGCCGCGCCCGGGTGAACTACCAGCGGCACACCGTCGGGTTCGTCTGGCAGCAGACCTCCCGCAACCTGTTGCCCTACCTCACCGCCCTCGAGAACGTGTGCCTGCCGATGTCACTGGCCGGCAAGGTCTCGGTCCCTCACGCCGAGCAGCTCCTCCAGCTGCTCGGCGTGGAGCACTGCCGCGACCGGAAGCCCACCGAGATGTCCGGCGGCGAGCAGCAACGCGTCGCGATCGCCGTCGCCGTGGCGAACTCGCCACAGGTGCTCCTCGCCGACGAGCCGACCGGTGAGCTCGACGAGGCGACCAGCGTCGAGGTCCTCGAGATGATGCGGGCGGTGAACGCCGAGCTCGGCGTGACCGTCCTGATCGTGACGCACGACCCGACGGTCTCCGAGCACGTGCGGCGCACCGTACAGATCCGGGACGGGCGCACCTCCACCGAGGTGCTGCGCCGCCGGGAGACCGACGAGCACGGTCAGGAACAGCACATCGCCGAGGAGTTCGCGGTGCTGGACAAGGTGGGCCGGATGCAGTTGCCACACGACTTCGTCGGCGCCCTCGAACTGAAGGACCGGGTGCGCCTGGCCCTGGAGCCGGACCACGTCGGCGTCTGGCGCGACGCCACGAACGACCCGAAGCCCGCGCCGGAAGGCGACCCCCCGCCGTCGGGCGCTTCGTTCGACCAGGCCGGCCCGAGCGGCACCGATGGCACCGGACCGACCCAGCAGCCCGCCGGTGAGGAGACCCGATGAGCACCGCGACCGCCGCGCTCACCGCGAGAGGGATCAGCCGCGTCTACCCGAGCCCGTCCGGGGAGGTGCAGGCGCTGGAGGACGTCAGCCTCGACCTGCACCCCGGCGAGCTGCTCGTGGTCCGCGGGCCCTCGGGCTCGGGCAAGACGACTCTGCTGAACATCCTCGGTGGCCTGGACGCCCCGACGTCGGGCACCGTGCACCTCGGGACGCGGGAGCTGACCGCCATGCCGGAGACGCAGGCCCTCGACGTGCGCCGCCGGGAACTGTCCTACATCTTCCAGTCCTTCGGGCTGATCCCGGTGCTGTCCGCGGCGGAGAACGTCGAGGTGCCGCTGCGGTTGCTCGAGACCGAACCGGCCGAGCGGGACGAGCGGGTCGCCGCCACGCTGGAGCTCGTGGGGCTCGGCGCGCACGCGAACCAGCGCCCGTACGAGCTCTCCGGTGGGCAGCAGCAGCGCGTCGGCATCGCCCGGGCGCTGGTGACGGAGCCGAAGATCCTGATCGCGGACGAACCGACCGGTCAGCTCGACTCCGGCACCGCCGCGACCATCATGGAGCTCCTCTCCGAACTCACCCACGCCCGCGGCCTGGCCGCCGTGGTCTCCACGCACGACCCGCTGCTGATGGCGCGGGCGGACCGGGTCGTCGAGCTGCACGACGGCGCCCTGCGCCGGCACGGGCGGCACGCCTCGGACGCTGCGGCCGACTGACGCAGCCCCGGCGTACCGTGTTCGGGTGCCCACCACCCTGACCATCTCCGCGGTCTGCTTCACCACCGACGGCCACCTGCTCACCGTCCGCAAGCGCGGCACCTCCCGCTTCATGCTCCCGGGCGGAAAGCTCGACGACGGCGAGTCACCCGCGCAGGCGGCCGTGCGGGAGGTGGCCGAGGAGTTGGGCATCGAGCTCGACGAGGCGGACCTGGTGCCGCTCGGGACGTTCCGCGAGGAGGCCGCGAACGAGCCGGACACCCACGTGGACGCGACCATCTACACGGCCGAGCTGTCCGGGACACCCGACGCAGCGCGCGAGATCGCGGAACTGCGCTGGACACCGATCGAGACGTCGCCCGCGGACCTGGCGCCGCTGCTGGCCCGGCACGTGCTGCCCGCGCTACGCACCCGCTGAACGGCGCAGCAGCGCCCGGAACTCGGCGTCGTCGGCGTCCACGGGCTCATCATCGCCGTCGGTCGCGACGAAGAACGCCAGGAACGTGCTCGCCGGCCCGGCGTCGGTGAGCAGCTCGCGCCAGGACCACAGGTTCGGGTGGTCCACGTGCGTGGCCGCCTCCGCCGGGGCGAGCAGCACGGCCGCGGCGGCCAGCTGTTCCCGGGTCAGCGGGTACGTGCCGGTGCGGTCGGTGTAGCCGCACACCGAGGCCAGCACCACCGCGGGCAGCCGGTGCGAGCTCCCGGCGGCGTTCACCGCCCCGAACGTCAGCGTCCCGGAGTCCACCCGCGCGATCCCGTAGGACGCCGGAGCCACGAACCCCGGGATGGTGGCGGCGAGATCGTGGCGCGCCGCGGCCAGTTCGGAGTCCGTGCGCCACGCCTGCATGTAGGGCTCCCGTTCACGCCGAGCCGGATGGGACGTCACGATTATGTACGGCGCGACCACGCCGGTCATCTACGTCCCAGGTGCCGGGATCGGCCTGCCCGGGGTGGTCAGGCCGCCACGGTCAGGTCCACCACCACGGGGAAGTGGTCACTCGGGACCACCTCCGCGGCTGGCCGGAGGGTCTCGTGGGCGTGCACGGTGATGCCGTCCCGGACGAACACGTGGTCGATCCGGGCGTCCGCGTCCGCCCACGCCGAATCGGGGGTCCAGTCGTGGAACGTGCCCGCCGGCCCGGCGGGCCGGGTCCGGGAGGTGGCGTGGGCCTCCTGCCAGCCCGCCCGCCGGGTGTCGGTCAGCGTCGGGGAGCCGGGACCGGCGTTGAAGTCGCCGAGCAGGACCTGGGCCTGGCCAGGTGCTCGGGCCGCGGTCTTCGCCCGATGGTGCACGACGGCGAGCTGGCGCCCCCGGAGCGTCTCGTCCAGGTGGTCGAGGTGGACGTTCCAGACGCGTAGTCCGCGACCGGATGCCGGCGCGTCGTGTGGCCGCACGTGCGCCCAGGTGCAGATCCGGGGCAGCGCACCGGCGGTGTACCTGCTCGGCACCTCGGGCGTGGCCGAGAGCCAGAACGTGCCCGCGTCCAGGACGGTCAGGTCCGAACGGACCAGCAGCGGGACGGCCTCCCCGGCTCGTGCGCCGTCGTCACGACCCACGCCCAGCACGGTGTAGCCGGGCAGATCCGCGGCCAGGTCGTCCCGCTGCCCGGCGAGCACCTCCTGCAGGGCGACCACAGCGGCGCCCGAGTCCCTGATCACCCCGGCGACGGCGGCGCGGCGCCCCGCCCATGCGGCCCGCGGATCGGCCACGTCGTCGAACTTGATGTTGAAGGTCATGATCCGCAGCGGGGCCGCCGCAGCGGCGGACGCAGGTTCGTCGAGCATGGGCACGAGCGTAGGCGCACGCCCGCGGTTGTCGGTGGCAGGCGCCACAATGGGGCGATGCGACTCGCGGAGGTGGTGGCCACGTCGGCCGTGGTGGCCTCGACACGGTCCCGGAAGGCGAAGGTGGCCGCCCTGGCGCAGGCCCTGGAGCGGGCCGAGCCGGAGGAGATCGAGACGGTGACGGCGTACCTGTCCGGGGCGTTGCGGCAGCGGCGCGTCGGCGTCGGGTGGCGCTCCCTGACGGAGCTGCCGGAGCCGGCCGGGTCGCCGTCGCTCGGCGTCGCCGAGGTGCACGAGCGCCTCGAGGCGATCTCACGGTTCACCGGCGCCGGGTCCCAGGCGGCGCGGTCGGCGGCCGTCGCCGAGTTGTTCGGGCAGGCGACGGCGCAGGAACAGTCGTGGCTGCGTGGCGCCATCACGGGCGAGTTGCGCCAGGGCGCCTCCGACGCGCTCGTGCAGGACGCCGTGGCGGCCGCGGCCGGGGTGCCGGTGGCGCAGGTGCGCCGGGCCGCGATGTTCGCGGGGGCCACGCTCCCGGTTGCCGTCGCGGCTCTGACCGGCGGGACCGACGCGCTCGCGCAGTTCCGGCTCCAGGTGGGCCGGCCGGTGCTGCCGATGCTCGCGTCCAGCGCACCGGACCTCGACGGGGCATGGGAGAAGCTGGGCGGCGGTCAGGTCCCGCTCGCGGTGGACCACAAACTCGACGGGATCCGGATCCAGGCGCACAAGGACGGCGACCGGGTGCTGCTCGTGACCCGCTCCCTCGAGGACATCACCGACCGGCTGCCGGACGTGGTCGCCGTGGTCCGGGCGCTGCCGGCCGAGCGCGTGGTGCTCGACGGCGAGGCCCTCGCCCTCGACCCGGCCGGCCGGCCGCGGCCGTTCCAGGAGACGGCGTCGCTCACCTCCACGGGCACCGCCGCCGGGGCCGCGGTGGCCCGGGCGGGCGCGATCACGCCCTACTTCTTCGACCTCCTCCTGCGCGACGACGCCGATCTCCTCGACGCGCCCGCCACCGAGCGGTGGCGCCACCTGGAGGAGCTGGTGCCGGCCGCACATCGGGTGCCGCGGCTGCTGACCGACGACGCCGACGCCGCCCGGGACTTCCTCGCCGGTGCCATCGCGGCAGGGCAGGAGGGCGTCGTCGTGAAGTCCACCGACGCCCCGTACGCCGCAGGCCGGCGCGGCTCGGCGTGGGTGAAGGTGAAGCCGGTCCACACCCTGGACCTCGTGGTCCTCGCCGTCGAACGCGGCAGTGGACGGCGCCGTGGCTGGCTCTCGAACATCCACCTCGGCGCCCGTGATCCCGAGACCGGCGGTTTTGTCATGCTCGGCAAGACGTTCAAGGGGATGACCGACGAGATGCTGGCCTGGCAGACCGAGCGGTTCGAGGAGCTGGCGACTGATCGCGACGACTGGGTGGTGCACGTGCGCCCGGAGCAGGTGGTCGAGATCGCGTTCGACGGCATTCAGAGGTCCTCGCGCTACCCGGGTGGCGTCGCCCTCCGTTTCGCGCGTGTGCTCAGGTACCGCCAGGACAAGACTGCCGACGAGGCCGACACCATCGACACCGTCCGCTCATTTCACGCCGTGGGCTGACTCCAACCTCTAGGTTCAGATACGTCGAGGTCCGGGGCCATCCTCTCCGAGCGCATCCTCGGGGTTGAGGAGGCGGCATGCCTTGAGGGAGACGCAGCCGCATCCGATGCATCCGGTCAGTTCGCGTTGCAGGTGGTCGAGTTGGGTTCGTCGCAACTCGAGCTCGGCGTGCCACAGCTTCGCCACCCGCCGCCAGTCACGCAGAGACGGGGAATGATCCAGCGGGAGGCTGGTGAAGACCTCTTGCACGTCACTCAGCGGAATGCCGAGCCGCTTCGCGACGACGATCAGTGAGATCCGGCGCAGCATGTGGCGTCGATACCGGCGCTGGTTACCCGCGGTGCGCGTAGAGGCGATCAGGCCCAGCTGCTCGTAGAAGTGCAGCGCCGACACTGGGACGCCGGTGCGATGCGAGACCTCGCCGATAGCGAGTAGATCGTCGGGCTCCAGCGACATCGTGTCCTCCTTGACCTCAAGTTTACCTGAGGTATTAGCGTGCCATCTGGACGCACGCAGAGGCGACCCGGACACGCATCCCGTGCCCGACTTCCCACCGACACTCGAAGGACCAGGCTGAATGGCGCAGGCTCAGCAGGACGCGGAAACGACCGGTACATGGCGGGAGCTGCTTGGCCGACAGTACGCACCCATCGCGGCAGTTCTCGCAGGCGGCGTGCTGTTGGAGGCGAGCAACGTCTACCTCACCACAAGCCTCCTCCCCACGATCGTGGGTGAGATCGGCGGCGCGGAGTTCTACGCGTGGACGATGACGGTCTTCCTGCTGGCCTCCGTGGTCAGCGCTATGCTTGTGAGCAGGATCCTGACTCAGCAGGGCGCCGTGCGCGCGTACCTTCTCGCCCTCGGCCTCTTCGCGCTCGGTTCACTACTGTGCGCGGGCAGCCCATGGATGCCGGCACTGCTCTTCGGGCGCGCCGTACAAGGGCTCGGCGGCGGTCTGCTCGCAGGCCTCGGCTATGCGCTCATTCAGCGAGCATTGCCCCAACGGCTCTGGGCGCGTGCCGCTGCGCTGGTGTCAGCGATGTGGGGAGTCGGCAACATCGTTGGGCCCGTCGTCGGAGGCGTGTTCGGACAGCTCAACGCCTGGCGCGCCGCATTCGTCGTCCTGGCGGTCGTGGCCGTTCTCATCTGCGTGCTCGTCGTTCGGTCGATGCCACGAACCGCTCGAGGTCGCTCAAGCGAGCCGGTGCCATGGACGTCGTTGCTCCTGCTGACGGGTGGCGTCGCCGCGGTGAGCGTGGCGAGCGTTGTTCCGACGGGCCTCGCCACTGCCGTGGCACTCCTCGTCGGCATCGGGCTCGGAGTTCGGTTCATCCGCCATGAACGGCGCAGCGGCAGCGGCATCCTTCCCAAGATCACGTTCAAGGCGGCATCCTCGCTCCGGTGGGTCTACCTGGCAGTCGCGGTTCTGGCGTTCGGAATCGGCACCGAGGCATTCATCCCGCTGTTCGGTCAGGAGATCGGAGCCCTGAGCCCGTTCGTGGCCGGCCTGCTCGGAGCAGCACTGTCGCTGGGATGGGCCGTAACTCAGATGTTCACGGCGAATGTGTCGGGAGACAGGGCCCGTCGCTGGCTCATCATCGCTGGGCCTGTGGTCGTGGGAGCGGGGCTCGCCGCGTACGGCCTACTTCAGCAGGACGGCCCATCCAACACGGTCATCGCCGCGTGGTTCATCACCCTGTTCGCAGCCGGAGCCGGAATCGGTCTCGGATTCCCGCACCTGACCGTCGCAGCCCTCGGCAGCACCGACGGCGAGGAAGAGGGAGCGAAGGCGGCCGCCGCGGTCAACACCGTCTTCATCATCGCGAACTCCTTCAGCGTCGCACTGGCAGGAGTGCTCGTGAACCTCGCAGCTCCCGACCTCGTCCGCTCTGCGCAACTGCTGATGCTCGTGTTCGCGGGCATGTCCGTTCTCGGGGTGACCGCCGCACGTCGAGCCGCTTCGGGCGTCCGCCCTCGAGCCACGACCAACTGAACGAAAGGAACACCATGACCACGAACAGCCAGGTCACCGTGCTCGGTCTCGGTGAGATGGGGTCAGCGCTCGCAAGAACCCTCGTCGACCGCGGATATCACACGACAGTCTGGAACCGCACCGCGACCAGGGCTACGCCGCTGGCCGAGGCGGGCGCAACAGTCGCCGCGACGGCGCTCGAGGCCGTCGCGGCGAGCCCGCTCGTCATCATCTGCCTCCTCGACAGCGCGGCGGTCGAAACGGTTCTCGCCACCATCGAGTCGTCAGTGTCTGGCAAGGTTCTGGTGGATGTGACCAGCGGCTCTCCTGGCCAGGCAAGAGCGAACGCGGACTGGACGCGCGAGCGCGCCGCGCGGTACCTCGACGGCGGCATCATGGGAGATTCGCCGTACGTCGGCACCCCGAACGTCAAATTCTCCTTTAGCGGCGACCGAGGTGCTTTCGAAGCCCATGAGTCAACTTTGCAGGAGTTGGGTGACATCGCCTACCACGGCGAGGACGCCGGTCTTGCGTCAGTGGAGTTCTTGGCGCAGGTCGCGGTGGGGTACGAGTTTCTCATCGGCCTGCTGCACACACTCAGTCTTGTGGATGCAGAGGGAGTCGACGTGGCAGAGTTCGCGCAGCGTGTCGCCGGCTCGATCGGCGGATACGCGCCGCTGGTTAAGGCCTTCGGCGAGTCCATCGCGAACGCTGAGTACGCGCCCGATCTCGGCTCGCTGGACGTTCAGGCAGCTCTGATGGACGACCTGATCAGCCACCGGGATTCCCTCGGCATCGAGGCGGTGCGCATGCGCGAGGTGAAGATGCTCATGGATCGGCGCATCGCCGACGGCCACGGCGGTCAGGGATTCTCGAGTCTGTTCGAGTTGCTGCGGGCGGGCGGACCATCGTCTCCCACCAGCGAGTCGGGCAACTCGCGGGCGTAAGGGTGGAGGTTCGCGGACAGACGCGTTCCGCATCCCCGCACTAGGATCCGTGGTTCATGGAGGTCGACGAGACACCGATCCGCAGGCACGGCCTGGTCGGGCTCCTCTGCACGCCACGCACCGCGGCGCCGGCGCCGGGCGTACTTCTCGTGGGTGGATCGGAGGGCGGACGGCACGACCGGGATGCGGTGGTACTCGCCGGCGAGGGCTTCACCGTGTTCGCCCTCTCCTACTTCGCCGACCGCGGGCTCGCGCGCGGCCTCGTTGACATCCCGCTCGAACTCTTCTCTCGAGGCCTGGACCTGCTCGAGTCGCTCAGCGAGGGACGTACCCTCGGAGTGACCGGTGGCTCCCGAGGCGGCGAGGCCGCCCTGCTGGTCGCCGCGCACGACCACCGGGTCGGCGCGGTGGCGACCATCGCCGGCAGCGGCGTGGTCACGCAGGGTATCGACTATGGCGCCGGGCTCCTGCCCCAGATCCTGCGGCGCGAGGTGGCGTCCTGGACGCTCGGCGGCGAGCGACTCCCCTACCTGCCGTACGCGAACCTCGACGAGATCGACCGGCTCGTCGCGGCGACCGAGCCGGTGCCGCTCGGTGTCGCGTTCCCACCGGTGCCGACCGACCCCGACGTGCTCGACCGTGTGAGCATCCCGGTCGAGCGCATCTCCGGGAAGGTGCTCTCCATCTGCGGCGACGAGGACCGGATGTGGCCCAGCGACGCCTATACCCGAGTAGCTGTGGACCGCCTGGCCGCCCACGACCGAGCCGGTGACATCGAACACGTGGTGCTGCCTGGCGTGGGGCACCCCATCGCCGGGCCTCCAGGCCAGTCGTTCACCAGCACCCTCTCGCCCGGCCCCGGCGTGACCTTCGAGATGGGCGGATCGCCTCGTGCCAACACCGCCGGGCGGATGGACGCGTGGCGTCGCCAAGTGATGTTCTTCAAACGCGAACTGGATGCGGATCAGCGGTAGAGAGCCCGGACCCAGCCCGCCGCACCCACGGCGCGAGCCGTCGGATCATCGTCGATCGCGTCGTCCACAGATGGGTAGGCGGTCTTCCGTTTGTCGGTGGGCGGGCGTAGTGTAGTACACATGTTCGAGGTCGACGGCGGGGGTGGTGTTCCGCAGGCGGGTGCGCCGTCGTCGGGGTGCTGCGCGCATTGCGCCGAGGCGAGTGGTGGGCCGGTGCGGGTGGTCGATTATGGCGCGTTGGATGAGGCCGCGTTGGCGGTGTTGTCGCCGCGGGAGTTGGCTGAGGTGGCCGCGTTCGAGCGGGAGTTGGCGTATCAGGACTGGTTCGAGGAGTTCGTCGGTGCGCCCGAGGATCTGATCAGTGAAGGCGACCTCGGCGGTACGCAGGGCCCCGAATCGTCCACGTCTGAGGCTGGAGCGATCCACGGACCCAGCGTTGAGCAGGGCGCCGTGCCGAGCCCTGGCTCGGGCGCCGTGCCGAGCCCTGGCTCGGGCGCCGTGCCGAGCCCTGGCTCGGGCGTCTTGCCCGGCGCTGGCTCGGCTCCGACGACGCAGGCGGGCGCCCGCCAGGTGTTCCGGGCCGAGGTCCCGGTGGATCTGGGTGGCGACGACCTGCCGCGGGTGGATGCGCAGGCGTTGTCGACTCGGGCGGTCGATGGGTTCTTGGTCGATGAGCTCACGCGTGCGGATCTGACCGGGATGGATGAGTACGAACTCGTCGATGCCCTGGGGTGCTTCCGGCGTCTGGAGGCGGTCGGGTCGGCCGGGGTGCGGGAGGTCGCGGCGGAGTTGGCGTCGCGGGCGTCGATGGTGATGGCGCGGCCGCGGGCGGTCGGTCGGCGGGTGGTGTTCCGGGAGTCGTTGGCCGCGGATGAGATCGCGGCGAAGGTGGGGTGTTCGAAGCAGGAGGCGAACCGGTTGGTCCGGGTCGGGCAGTTCCTGGGCGGGATCGCGGCCCCGACGGGTGAGGCGTTGGCCAGGGGTGAGATCGATGCGGGTAAGGCCGACGTGATCGCGGTCGCGGTGTCGGTGTTGGAGGCCGAGGCGGCGTTCAAGGTCCAGGACGAGTTGTTGCCGAAGGCGGTGTTGTGGACTCGGCACCGGGTGGTGCGGGAGGTCGCGAAAATGGTCGCTGCGGCTGATCCGGCGCAGTTCACGCAGCGGGCCGCGCGGGCCAGTACCCGCCGGTATGTGGGCCGGGCCAGGGTCGATGTCGATGGGATGGCCTCGCAGACGGTGTACTGGCCGGCCGCGGACGCCCTCGGCCTGGATCTGTTGCTCGATAGTGCGGCGTCCTCGGCGAAGGCCGCCGGGGACCTGCGCACGTTGGAGCAGTTGCGGGCCGATGTCATGGCCGACATCGTCGCCCACGGCCTCAACACCGGCCAGGTCGGCGACCTGACCGGATTCACCTTCCAACTCCACACCGGCCCCTGCACCCACACCCACCACCACGACCACGAGGCCGACCACGAGCACGAGCACGAGCACGAGCACGAGGTTGGCAGCGATGCCGAGCACGGTGATCGCGTCGACCACGGCGACGGCGAGGGCGCTGGTCAGGCGCCGGCCAGTGCCGCGGACGCCGGCTCAGAAACTGAAACTTCCACGGCCAGCCCGACCGATGAGCCCGAGGGGACGGGTGCGCCCAGCACCGCTGCGACAGCCGAGTCCGACCAGGCGACTGCGCCCAGCACCAGCCCGACAGATGAGGCCGGGGGGACGGGTGCGCCCACGAGCAGCCCAACTGGCGTGCCGGAGGGGACGGAGATGCCCACCGCCGACCCGCAGAACGGGTCCGAGGGGACAACTGCGCCCGCCGCCGACCCGCAGGGCGGGCCTGAGGGGACGAGTGCGCCCGCCACCGGCTCGGGTGCGCCCGTCGCGCCCGGTGCCGGGTTCCTGGGGTCCTGGCATGGTGCTGATACCGGGGCCGATCCACGGGTGTTCACCCCCGCCCGGGGACAAGGACTGCCACGGGTCTGGCCCCTCGGAGTCCTCGGCGGACACCGCGCCCAGATCCTCATCCGCGTCTCCCTCTCGACCTTGATGGGCGGCGAGGACCCCGGCGACATCGAAGGACTCGGCCCGATCCCCGCCGACGTCGCCCGCGCCTTCGCCGCTGGCGGCACCTGGCGACGCCTGGTCACCGACCCCATCACCGACCGCGTCCTGGACTACGGCACCACCCGCTACGAACCGCCACAGAACATGAGCGACCGGATCAAAGAGAACGAACCCCACTGCACCGCAGCCGGCTGCTCGGCCACCGCCCGAATGACCGAACTCGACCACCGGACCCCGTTCCCCCTCGGACACACCAGCGACGACAACCTCGACCCCAAATGCCGCCGCTGCCACGTCCTGAAGACCCACGGCAACTTCGAAGACGAAGTCGACGACCACGGCAACCGGTTCTGGCGCACCCCCACCGGCCACGTCTACATGCGCACCCCGAACGGCACCATCACCGAACTCCCCAGAACCCGCCCCGACAGCAACGGCCCCACCTACCGCACCGCACCCGACCCCGACGAACCACCACCCTTCTGAGCCCTGGGCTCCGACACGAGCGAGGCCGAGCGTCGCCCAGTGGCCTACGCCCCCATGACGTTGGAACTCACTCGTCGCTGGGCAGGAACAGTGCGACGACCGCGGTCAGCGCCGCGGGAATGTAGAAGACGCCGATGCCCAGGAGGGTGAACAGGGCGAACGCGATCAGCAGCACTGCGGTCAGCACCGCGGTGATCCGGCCCTTCACGAGCAGTGGGAGCCCGGCCAGCAGCACCGGGACCGCGAGGGCACCCAGCACGGCCGGACCGCTCAGCGCGATCAGGCTGATCCGCTCGATGTCCGCCGCGGATTCCGTGGCGTCCTGACCCGGGACCAGGAAGATCGGCACGAACGCCAGGACCACGAATGCCACCGCCGCCAGCACGAACGCGACCCTGTGGGCGAACCGCCGGGTCAGCGGTGGTCTGCGGTGACGGTCGGGGTCACGCTTGCCGCCGACGGCCGGGGTATCGGACATGATTCGACCCTATCGATCGAAAGTCCCTCAGAACTGCAACTGAACAGTTGCGCCATCGCAATCTGTGAGTTACGGTGAACTGCAACCGAACGATTGCAGCAAACCCGATTCGGCAACTCGCCGAATCGGCCACGCCTCGATCAACCACCCAGCAGCTACTGACCAGGAGAATCTCCCATGAGCATCGACCACGCCGTCGCCGACCTCGACGCAGGCACCATCACCCGCACGATCCGGATCGAGGCACCGATCGGCACCGTCTGGACCGCCCTCACCTCTCCCGAACACATCGCCACGTGGTGGGGCCACCCCTCGGAGTTCCCGGACGGCTGGCGGGCCGGCTCCCTGGGCCACTTCGTCTGGGAGGACCACACGTTCCCGGTCCGCATCGACGAGATCGCACCGCACGCAGCGTTCGCCCTCACCTGGGGCGATCTGGACACCACGCTGGAGGAGTCCGCGGCCGCCACGTCGGTCCGGTTCACCCTCGCATCCGAAGGCGACACCACCACGGTCACGGTCCTTGAGACCGGCTTCGACCGTCTCGACGCGGCCGCCCGGCGGGCTGCGATGGATGAGAACACCGGCGGCTGGAACACCGTCCTGGACGCACTCCGCGACTACACCGCGGGCCGGGCCACCCCCGCCGACCTCCAGGCCGTGCGATGACGCCCTCGCCGACCACCGACCGACCGGCGCACACTCTCACGACGAGACGTCCGCCGTCGGGCACCGCCGTGCTCGACCCGGTGCCGCTGTGCGCGGCTCTCGCGGACGCGACCAGGTGGGAGATTCTCGCGGTGCTCGGCGACCGGGACGCCTCGGCCAGCGAGCTCGCCGAGGAGTTGCCGATCTCACGGCAGGCGATCGCCAAGCATCTGCAGCAGCTCGCGGCCGTCGGGCTCGTGGAGCCGGTCCGGGTGGGCCGGGCGATCCGCTACCGCGCCCTGGGTGCCCGGCTCGGTCAGCTCGCCCGGCACCTGGAGACGATCGGCCGCGGTTGGGACGCCCGGCTGTCCCGGCTCAAGGACGTCGCGGAGACCCTGCACCGCGACTGACGACGCAGCCCGAACCCGGGTCAGTGGCCGACGACGTCCGAGTCGGCCACGTCCGCGTCGCCGGTGTCGAGGGCGTCGATCCCGGCGATCTCCTCGGCGGTCAGCTCGAAGTCGAAGATGGCGATGTTCTCAGCGATCCGCCCCGGGTTCGCGGACTTCGGGATCGGCAGCGCCCCGGTCTGGGTGTGCCAGCGCAGTACCACCTGGGCCGGGGTGCGCCCGTGCGCCTGCGCGGCCTGCGTGATCGCAGGTTCGGCGAGCAGGTCACCGGCCTTGCCGAGGGGCGTGTATGCCTCCGTGAGGATGCCGTGCTCGGAGTGGAAGGCCAGTTCGGCGCGACGCGGGTTGCGGGGGTCGCGCTTGATCTGGTTCACGTCCGGCACCAGGCCGGCATCGAGGACCGCCTGCAGGTGCGCGGGCTTGAAGTTCGAGACCCCGACGGCGCGGATCAGTCCCTCCTCGCGCAGTGCGACGAGGCCTCGCACCGCCTCGACGAACCCGCCGAACGCGGGCCGGGGCCAGTGCGCCAGGAACAGGTCGATGTAGTCCAGGCCGAGCCGGGCGGCGCTGGCCTCGAACGCCTGCCGGACACCGTCGTAGGAGTGCCACTTCTCGTTGAACTTCGTGGTCAGGAACACCTCGCCCCGGTCGATCCCGGAGCGGCGCACGCCCTCACCCACCCCTGCCTCGTTGCCGTAGTTCTCGGCGGTGTCGATGAGCCGGTAGCCCGCGCCGATGGCGGTCTCGACGGCCGTGGCGACATCCGCGTCGTCCATCGGCCAGGTGCCGAGACCCAGGCCGGGGATGGTGGTTCCGGAGGTCAACGTCAGGTTGGGAGCAGTCATGGGCCCGAGTCTGTCATCCACGCGCCGCCCGGGGCCAGGTGCGACCACGCCCTGAACTACGACCGGGCCTCACGCCTGCGCTGGGCGGCGCCGGACCAGGAGGGCGACCACGGCCGCGATGGCGGCGGGCGCGTAGAACAGCCCGATCGACGCACCGCCGAGCGCCATCAGGAACACGAGCAGCGCCGCACACGCGATGGTCACCCCGGGCAGCCGACCGCTCGGGATCAGCAGCGGCACCGCGGTCAGCAGCACCGGCACGAGCAGCGCCACCAGCACCCCGGGTCCGTTCACCTCCACCAGCGTCGCGGTGAACTCCTCGGTGCCGTCGGAGGTGGTCGTGGTGCCCCGGTAGAGCGGCATCACCAGCAGCAGCACGCAGGCCGCGCTGGCGAGGCCGAACGCGACGAACTGCCAGACTCGCGCGGTGGTCCGGTACGGGGCGGGTGCCGCTGCCTGCGCAGCATCGGCGGTCGGACTCATGGGACCGAGTATCCCACCGGCGCGGTCGGCACGCCCCGGGGCGAAACCTGCGCTCACCGCCTGGTGCCGATCAGCAGGCGCCGGTGAGCTCCTCGGCGCTGGCGCCGCCGGTGCCGGCGTCTGAGGGAGTCTGCGTGGCAGCGTCCTCCGGTTCGTCGATGCCCGACGGCGGCGCGTCCGTCTCGCTGTCCGGACCGTTCGGCGGGTCCACACCACCCGGTGTGCCCGACGCCGTGCCTTCGGTCCCGAGGATCGGTTCGTCGTCGGCCATCGCCTCCCAGATGTCGTCCACCCCGCTGGTCCAGACGAGCCGGTTCGGGTCCGGTGCGTAGGCGGCGTACGGCGTGGTGAGGAACACGACGTCGTCGGCGGAGAGCGAACGCAGGCTCAGGGCGAGGCCGGCCATGCCGGTCAGCGAGGAGAGGTTCGAGCTCATCGTCAACGAACCGAGAGCGGCGTTGACCATCCCGTACAGGGCGGGGCCGTCGGTGAGGATGTTGCGCGAGAGCACCTCGTCGACGAGCGCGGACATCAGCCGCTGCTGGCGTTCGATCCGGCTGGTGTCGGAGCCGTCGCCGAGGCCCGCGCCGGTGCGAGCTCGCGCGTAGCCGAGGGCCTGCTCCCCGGTGAGGATCTGCTGCCCGGCATCGAGGTAGAGGTTCGCCTTGGGGGCCGCGATGTCCTGCGGGATGCAGATGTCGACACCACCGAGCGCGTCGACCATCTCGACGAACCCGCCCATCTCGACCAGGACGAACCCGTCGATGGTCAGCCCGGTCGCGGACTGGGCCAGGTTGATGTCGCAGGCGACAGCGGACTCCTTGTCGCCGCCGACCCGCCAGCCGGTCGCATACGCCGCGTTGTACTGCCCGTACCACCCTCGGATCGTCTCGCCGGACGTCGTCGGGCAATCGGGGATCTGGACCATGATGTCGCGCGGGATCGAGACGAGTTCCACGCGGGACCGGTCCGCGGAGATGTGAGCGATGATGTGAGTGTCCGCAAGCACCGAATCGGTGCCATCGGCGACAGCCCCGTCGGCCCGGCTGTCCGAGCCGATGATGAGCAGGTTGAGTGCCGTGCCCGCGTTCGGGTCGGCCGGCGGAGCGGGGGTGACGGTCTCACCATCGTCGCCGGTGGGCTGCACGATCAGGGCGCCGGGATCGATGACCTCGACCTCGGACTGCAGTTGCGCGTACACCGCGCCGCCGAACGCGAGGGCGAAGGCGAGCGCGCCCACCACGCCGACCGCTGTGGTCCGGAGTCGGCCGCGCCGGATCCTGCGGGCGTGCCGCGGTCGGCGTGCGGGCTCCCCTCGACCCCCGGCTGCGCGGTTGCGGGTGGGTTCGGTCGAGGGACGGCCCGAACGTCGGATCGGGACCGGCGACCTGGCGTGGCGGGCGGATGGCATCGCCCCGATTTTAGGAGCACCGCGAGCCGATATCCGCACACTCACGGGCGCGCGCCGTGGACGGATTGTGCAGGATCGCGTCAGTCCCGATCCGACTCCGTCGGCACTGACTCCACCGCATCGTCCATGCCCGCGACGGACGCCTCGGATCGGGTCGGCACCAGCTTGAGACCGACGACCGCGCCGATGATGCCGAGGATGAACACGATCTTCCACACCGAGACCGATTCGGCACCGGTGGCGATCGCGTAGGTCACCGTGAGCGCCGCGCCGATCCCCGTCCAGACCGCGTAGGCGGTCCCGATCGGGATGGACCTCATGGCTCGCCCGAGCCCGAGCATGCTGAGCGTGAGGGCGACGACGAACACGATCGTCGGGACCAGCTGGCTGAAGCCGTCCGACTGCCCGAGCGCGGTCGCCCAGACGGCCTCGAGGACGGCGCTGAGGAGCAGGATGAGCCACGGCATCTCAGCTCACCACCTTGAGGCCGACGACGCTGCCGACGAGCAGGACCAGCAGGCAGATCCGGGCGATCGACGCCGGTTCCTTGCGCGTGATCATCGCCCAGACGACGGTCAGCGACGCACCGATGCCGACCCAGACGGCGTAGGCCGTGCCGGTCGGCAGGGTCGTCATCGCGTACGCGAGACCGGCCATGCTGGCGAGCATGGCGACGACGAACAGGATCGACGGGCGCACCCGTTTGAAGCCGTCGGAGGCGGACAGAGCCGAGGCCCAGACCGCCTCAAGCATTCCGGACAGGACAAGAATCAACCAAGCCATGATGAGGCCTTCTGAGTCAGTCTTGTCGCGATGCGGGTACTGCTCCCTCGTCCGCAGACCCTCCTCGGGCCTCAGTCACGAGGGTATCCAAACAGGTCGACGGCGTCCACGTGGGTTCGGTCACCACAACGCGGTGCGCGGTCTCCCAGCAGAGCATGGTCCCGTACAGCGGTCCGGCACCGACGCTCGGAACGCCGACGAGCATCCGGCTAGTCGAAGTTGCGGTAGTGCCACCAGCCGCTGCCCCGTGTGGCGAACGGCGTTGGGCTCGTCGCCCGCGCGAATCGCTCGTCCAGCTGCTTCACGGCGTCGGCGACGCGTCTGCCACGACGACCACCACGGCAGATCAGAGACTCGAGGTCGTCTCGTGCCTCGAGTCCGTTCCAACGGTCGCAGTCCTCGCAGCCGGTGGACAGTTCGAACGTGCCGGCCTCGACGCGTTGGACGGTGACCTTCCAGGTCTTCAACAGGTACGGGGTGAGCAGACCATCGGTCCGGGATGGTCGAGGTCGCCGCGGCATCCCGCGGGCGCCAGATCCAGTCATGTGTGTTGCGCCGTGACGTGGCGCGCTCCGGTGAGGGTGCCTGGAGGCTACACCCTCTGTCGATCAGCCCGGCGTGGCCGCGGCGGCGGCCCGCGCAGCCGCGGGCAGTGCCGCGAGGATCTGCTCGACTGCCGCGTCGTCGTGTGCGGCCGAGACGAACCATGCCTCGAACGCCGACGGCGGCAGGTTCACCCCGGCATCGAGCATCGCGTGGAAGAACGGCGGGTAACGCCAGGCCTGCGCCGCCCTCACCTCGTCGTAGTTGCGCGGCCCCGGTCCGGACCAGCCCTGCTCGGCCGGGCTGCCGAACGCGAACGAGAACAGGTTGCCGGCCCGCTGGGTGGCGACCGGCACCCCCTCGGCGGTGAGCGCGGCCTCGACGGCGCTCGCGACGGTGTCGGCGACGGCGTCCACCCGGCTGTACACGCCGCCGTCGGCCAGGCGCAGGGTCGCCGCGCCGGCGGCGACCGCGACCGGGTTCCCGGACAGGGTGCCGGCCTGGTAGACGGGCCCGGCCGGTGCGAGCATCCGCATCACGTCCGCCCGCCCGGCGAGCGCCGCGACGGGCAGTCCGCCGCCGATGACCTTGCCGAACGTGAGCAGGTCGGGGGTCCAGCCGCCCTCGAGGCCCCACCAGCCGGCCGGACCCACCCGGAACCCGGTGAGCACCTCGTCGGCGATGAACAGGGCGCCGTCGGCGTGGGCGATCTCGGCGACCACGGCGTTGAAGCCGGAATCCGGGGCGACCACGCCCATGTTCGCGGCGGCGGCCTCGGTGATGACGGCGGCGATCCTGCCGGGATGGGCCGCGAACGCTGCCTGCACGGCAGCCAGGTCGTTGTAGCCGAGCACGATGGTCTGCGCGGCGAACGCGGCGGGCACCCCGGCCGAGCCGGGCAGGGACAGGGTGGCGATCCCGGACCCGGCCTCGGCGAGCAGGCCGTCGGAGTGGCCGTGGTAGTGCCCGGCGAACTTGATGATCAGGTCCCGGCCGGTGAAGGCGCGTGCCACCCGAAGGGCCGTCATGGTGGCCTCGGTGCCGGTGGAGACGAGCCGGACCAGCTCGGCGACGCCCACCCGGTCCCGGATGAGCTCGGCCAGCTCGATCTCCCCCGGGGTGGGCGCCCCGAACGAGAGCCCGCGGGCCGCGGCCTCCTGCACCGCGGCGACGACCTCCGGGTGCGCGTGCCCGAGCAGCGCCGGGCCCCACGAGCCGACCAGGTCCACGTACTCCCGCCCGGTCGAGTCGGTGACCCGTGGTCCGCTCGCGGAGACGAGGAAGAGCGGGTCCCCGCCCACGCCGTTGAAGGCGCGCACGGGCGAGTTCACCCCGCCGGGGATCACGGCGGCGGCGCGGTCGAACAGGGTCATCGGGGGTCCGTTCCGGGCAGCTGCCCACGAGTGAGTCGGTCGGCCAGTTCCACGGCCCAGTAGGTCAGCACGGCGTCCGCGCCGGCCCGCTTGATGGACAGCACCGTCTCGGCGATCGTGCGGTCCCGGTCCAGCCAGCCGTTCGCGGCGGCGGCCTCGACCATCGCGTACTCGCCGGAGACCTGGTAGGCCCAGACCGGGACCGGCGAGGTGGCGGCGACGTCGGCGAGCACGTCGAGGTAGCTCATGGCGGGCTTGACCATGACCACGTCCGCGCCCTCGGCGACGTCAAGGTCCGCCTCCCGGGCACCCTCGCGGCGGTTCGCCGGGTCCAGCTGGTAACTGCGCCGGTCCCCGGTCAACTGGGAGTCCACGGCCTCGCGGAACGGCCCGTAGAACGCGGAGGCGTACTTGGCGGCGTAGGCGAGGATCGCGACGTCGGTGTGGCCCTGCGCGTCCAGGGCGTCCCGGACGGCGGCGACCTGGCCGTCCATCATGCCGCTCAGTCCGAGCAGCGCGGACCCGGCGCGGGCCTGCGCCAGGCCCATCTCGGTGTATCGCTCGAGGGTGGCGTCGTTGTCGACCCGGCCGGCGGCGTCCAGCACGCCGCAGTGGCCGTGGTCGGTGAACTCGTCAAGGCACAGGTCGGTCTGGACGACGACGGCGTCCCCCACCTCCGCGGCGACGGCGGCGGTGGCCACGTTCAGGATGCCGTTCGGGTCGGTGGCACCGGTGCCGGTCGCGTCCCTGACCTCGGGCACGCCGAACAGCATCAGCCCGCCGACCCCGGCCTCGGCAGCTTCGGTCGCGGCCCGGCGCAGGGAGTCGAGGGAATGCTGGAGCACGCCCGGCATCGAGGCGATCGGCCGGGGCTCGGCAGCCTCGATGACGAACATCGGCAGCACCAGGTCGCTCGGGTGCAGCCGGGTCTGGGCGACGAGTCGGCGCATGGCCGGTGTGGCTCGCAGGCGGCGGGGTCGGATCCTCAACTGACGTCCTCCAGTGCCCCGATCAGGGCCTCGATGGTGCGTTCGGGTGCGACGACGTCCGCGCGGAGCCCGACGGCGGCCGCGTCCTGCGCGGTCACCGGGCCGAGGCAGGCGATGGTCATGGCGGCGGGCAGGTCGAACCGGGCCAGCGACCTGGCCACGGAACCACTGGTGACGAGCGCGGCGTCCGCACGGCCGGCGGCCAGGTCCGCGGCGGCGGCCTCCTCGACTGCCAGCTCCTCGACGCGGTAGCCGACCACGCTGTCCACCCAGTGCCCGCGTTCGCTCAGCCCGTCGGCCAGGGTGTCCCGGGCGAGCTCGGAGTGCAGCACCAGGACCCGGGACGGGGTGGGGATCGCCGACGCGCCCCGGGACGCGGCCTCGATGCCCGCGAGTTCCCAGGCCTGCAGCAGGCCCTCGGCGCTGAAGTCGGACTCCGGGACGAGGTCCACCGCGAATCCGGCACCCTCGAGGGCGGCGGCCGTGGCCGGGCCGACGGCGGCAACCTTGGCCAGCACCTCCACGGCGGCCTCGAGTACTCCCACGGTGGCCGCGGACGTCACCACCAGCCAGTCGTAGCCGCCCGCGGCGAGCCGGTCCAGTGCGCCGCGGACCTCGGCGGTGTGCAGCGGTCGGGCGGCCACCAGCGGCACCACCCAGCCGGTCGCGCCGCGCTCGGCGAGCAGGTTACAGACCCGCTCACCCCAGCTACCGCTACGAGGGACCAGCACCGTGCGACCGGCGAGCGTCATCGACGCCTCAGCCCGTGATCCACGCGTCGGCGCCCGCGGCGATCAGATCGGCCGCGACGGCGCTACCGAGCGCCACCGCCTCATCCGGCCGCCCGCTGGCGCTGGCGGTACGCGACTCGCCACCGCCCGGACGGTACGCCGATCCGGAGACCGTCAGGACGCCGTCGGACACCGTGGCCGTGGCGCCCACGGGGGCGGCGCAGCCGGCCTCGAGGGTGGCGAGCAGGGACCGCTCGGCCGTCGCGGCGGCCCAGGCGTCCGCGTCATGGATGCCGGCCAGGGCCGCAGCCAGGGGCGTGCCGGTGGCGTCGCCCTCGCGGACCTCGACGGCGAGCACCCCTTGCCCGGGTGCGCTCGGCCAGGTGTCGAGGCCGAGCTCGGCGGTGATCGCGTCAGCCCGCCCGATGCGGCGCAGCCCCGCCGCGGCGAGGATCACGGCGTCGAGCTCGCCGTCGCTGACGAAGCCGAGGCGAGTGTCCACGTTCCCGCGGATGTCCACGACCTCCAGGTCCGGGCGCGCGGTGCGCACCTGGGCCGCGCGGCGCGGGGACCCGGTACCGACGCGGGCGCCGGCAGGCAGGGTGGCCAGGGTCAGTCCGTCCCGGGCGCAGAGCGCGTCGCGGGCATCCTCGCGCGCCGGGGTGGCGGCCACGACCAGGCCGGGGTGCGGGGTCGTCGGCAGGTCCTTGAGGGAGTGCACCACGGCATCACACTCCCCTGCCAGCAGCGCGGTCCGCAACGCCGCGGCGAACACTCCGGTACCGCCGAGAGAGGCCAGCGACGCCCGGTTGCGGTCCCCCTCGCTGGTCATCGGCACCACCTCGGTGCGCAGCCCCGCGGCGGTCAGCGCGTCGGCGACGGTCTGCGTCTGGGTCCGAGCGAGCCGGGACGCGCGGGTGCCGATGCGGATGACCGCGACGGTGGTCACGGTGCCAGCCCGGCCACCGCGGGTCGGAAGCCCCGCCGGGCGTTCTCGCAGCACCCTGGGCGGCAGACGTCGTACCAGGGCCCGAGCGCGGTCAGCGCGGGACGGTCCGCGACCGCAGTGCCCTCGAGCCGTTCGACGACGAGGTCCACCAAGCCCGCCACGAACTTCGGGTGGATGCCGGGCGTGGGCACCCGCGCGGCCGCGATGCCGTGCTCGCCGGCTGTCTCCATGGCCTCGGTGTCGAGGTCCCAGGCGACCTCCATGTGGTCGGAGAGGAACCCGAGCGGCACGATCACCACGCCGTCGACGCCCTTGGCCGGGAGCTCGGCGATGGCGTCGTTGACGTCCGGCTCCAGCCACGGCTGGCTGGGCGGGCCGGAGCGGGACTGGTAGACGAGCTGCCAGGGCGTCTCGGGCTCGCCGATCGCCTCCATGACCACCTCGGCGACCGCACGGTGCTGGGCGGCGTACGCGCCGCCGTCGCCCAGGCCGAGCTCCGCGGGCCCGGAGCGCTGCGCGTCGCCCATCGGGATGGAGTGCGTCGCGAAGAGCACCTCGATGGCGCTCGCGCCGTGCTCGCGCAGCGTCGCCAGGCCGGCCGCGACACCGTCGACGAACGGGGCCACGAAGCCCGGGTGGTCGAAGTACTGGCGCACCTTGTCCACCTCGAGGACGCCACCGAGGCCGGTGTCCTCGAGCGCGTCGGCGAGGTCCTCGCGGTACTGCCGGCAACTCGAGTAGGAGGAGTACGCGCTGGTCGGAATGGCGAGCAGGCTGCGGTGCCCCGCGGCGTCGGCCTCCCGGAGCGCGTCGTTCAGATAGGGGTCCCAGTTGCGGTTGCCCCAGTAGATCGGCAGGTCGATGCCACGGCCGGCCAGCTCGGTCTCGAGCGCCGCCTTCAGTTGGCGGTTGTGGGAGTTGATCGGGCTCACCCCGCCGAACGCGCGGTAGTGGTGGGCCACCTCCTCCAGGCGCTCGTCCGGGATGCCACGGCCCGCGGTGACGTTGCGCAGGAACGGCAGCACGTCGTCCTGGCCCTCGGGACCGCCGAAGCCGGCCAGCACGATCGCGTCGTAGGCGACCGGCTCGGTGACGTGCTCGGGTCCGGCCTGGGCGGCCGGTGTGGCCGCGGGGACGACGGCGCCCGGAGCCATCGCCACGGTGGTGGCGGGGGCGGGCTTGCGGCCGCGCGCCGCGGCCGCGTCCTTCGTGGTGTCCACCGTGCTCACGCCAGCACCTGCGCGAGGTCTGCCACGCTGACCCGGCGGCCGGCGTAGAACGGGGTCTCCTCGCGCACGTGGCGGCGGGCGTCGGTGTAGCGCAGGTCCCGCATCAGGTCGACGAGGTTCGCGAGGTCGTCGTCCTCGAGGGCGAGGATCCACTCGTAGTCCCCGAGCGCGAACGCGGCGACGGTGTTGGAGAGCACCGACCGGAACTGCGAACCGCGGCGGCCGTGGTCGGCGAGCATCTGCCGGCGCTCGTCCTCGGGCAGCAGGTACCACTCGTGGGAGCGCACGAACGGATACACGGTCAGCCACGCGGCCGGCTCCTTGCCACGCAGGAACGCGGGCACGTGCCGGGCGTTGAACTCCGCCTCCCGGTGCATGCCGAGCGTGTTCCAGGTGGGCAGCAGGGTGCTCAGCAGGGCGGTGCGGCGCAGGTCCCGCAGACCGGCCTGGAGGTCCTCGGCGCGGTCTCCGTGGATCCAGATCATCGCGTCCGCGTCAGCCTTGATGCTGGAGACGTCGTAGAGCCCGCGGGTGGTGACACCGGCGGCAGCCAGACGCTCGATGGTGGCCTCGACCTCGGCGACGGCGGCGTCGGAGACGTCCACATCGCGGTGGGGGTCACGGCGCAGGACCGACCAGAGCGTGTAGCCCTCGGGGTTCTCCTCGGCGGCCGTCTGCTGGGGGTTCGACGCGTTGCTCTCAGTGGTCACCCGATCACCATAAACCCGCACCAGAATGCCGATGACGACGCTCCGTCAGAACCCCGAGATCCGCCGTCCGGCGGCCCTCGCATCGGCGATCACGGAGGCCAGCCCGGTGCCCGCGATCCACGTGCCGACCACATCGAGGGAACCCATCGCCGTGACCGTTGAACGGGCTGCGTCGACGTGCTGTGACATTCCCCACGCCCGGGTCGGGCGGGGCAGCGTGAGCGACACCCGGGCGTGGTCGAGGAGCGCGTCGGCTCCGATCGTGATCCCGAGCAGCCGGCCCGCGTCCGCGAGCGCGAGCGTGGCACGTTCGGCAGCGTCTCCGGGCACGATCCCGGCCGCGTAGGACAGCCGGATGACGGCCCGGTCCGGGCCGGCCGCCTCGGCGACCCAGTCCCACTTGGCGCTGGCGTAGGTGAGTGCCTTCGCGCCGCGGCCGGGGACGGCGACGAGCACGCCGGCGCGGGTGTGCTCGGGCAGCGCGGTCGCGTCCAGGACGAGGGTCACCAGGTCAACGCCCGACGGCGCAGGCCACTCCGCGGCGAGGCGCACCAGGGCGTGGGTCGCCTCGGGCGACGAGCGGTCGAGGAAACGCCAGGTGTGTGGCGGGCAGGCGAGCAGCACCGTGTCCGCGCGGACGCGGGCCGAGCCCGCGTGCACGAGCCAGCCACCGCCGTCGGGCAGGAGGGCGGTGACCGGGGTGCCCGGGCGCAGGTCGGCGCCGGCGCGGGCCAGATCCGCGACGAGGGCCTCGACGAGCCGGTGGATGCCGCCCCGCAGGCCCTGCACCGCGCTGCCCGCGGGGGCGGCGGCACGGATCTCGGCGAGCGAAGCGGCCAGCGACCCGGTCCGGGCGAGGCGGTCCAGCACCCCGGGGAGCAGGTCGGTCGCGGCGAGTTCCTCGGGTTCGACCGAGTGCACGCCGCGGACCACCGGGCGCAGCAGCCGGTCGGTGACGGCCTCACCCATCCGGGCGGTGACCAGGGCGGCCAGCGTCGGGCCGGCCGGGGTGGGCGCGGGACCGACGCCGCGGGCGACGGCGCCCGGTCCGGCGCCGGGTCTGGCGCCGGTGACGTCGACGGGCAGGTCCAGGTCCCGCCGGGCGCGGGCCAGGCCGTGCTCGCCGAGGACCTCGACCAGGCCCGGGGCGTCGAGGTCGGTCGGGATGCCGAGCACGCCGGTGGCGGGCATCGCGCGGGAGACGCCGTCGTGGTGGACCCGCGCGGGGACCCGGCTCGGGCTGACGATCTCGGAGGCGAGTCCGAGGTCCTCGACGAGGGCGGCGACGGTGCCGCCGCGGGTGGCGAAGCTCTCGGCGCCGGAGTCCAGCGCCAGGCCGGCCACCGGGTTCGAGCCGACCAGACCGCCGAAGGAGTCCGAGGCCTCCAGGACCGTGACCGAGTTGCCGGCGCGGGCCGCCTCCCACGCGGCGACCAGTCCGGCGACGCCGCCGCCGATGACGACGACGTCCGCAGCAGTCATCGGTCCGCGGCCGCGTGCACCGTCTCCACGATCCGGGTCAGGACGCCCGGGTCGGTGTCCGGCGGCACGCCATGGCCGAGGTTGAGCACGTGCGCGGGAGCCGCGACGCCGCGGGCGAGCACGTCGTGGACGTGCGACTCGAGCACCGGCCACGGCGCGGCGAGCAGCGCGGGGTCCACGTTGCCCTGCAACGGCACGCCGGGCACGACCGCAGCGGCGGCGTCCAGCGGGGTGCGGTAGTCGACGCCGACGACGTCGACCCCGACGTCGTGCATGGCCCCGAGCAGGTGGCCGGTGCCGACACCGAAGTGCACCGTCGGCACTCGTCCCTCGTTCGTCGCCGCACCGGCGTCCCCGGGCACCCGCAGGTCGCGGACCGGCGCGAGCGCGGCCGCCGAGTGCGGTGCGACCAGCGCGGTGTAGTCGGCCAGGGACAGCCCGCCGGCCCAGGAGTCGAACAACTGGCCCGCGGACGCGCCCGCTCCGATCTGCGCGAGCAGGAACGCCCCGGTCAGCTCGGCGAGCCAGGACATCAGATCCGCCCACACCTCGGGCTCGCCGTGCATCAGCGTCCGCGCGGCGAGCTGGTCCTTCGACGGGCCACCCTCGACGAGGTAGGCGGCGAGGGTGAACGGGGCGCCCGCGAACCCGATCAGGGGCGTGCTGCCGAGCTCGCCGACCAGTTGGCCGACCGCGGTGGTGACCGGCTCGAACAGGCCCGCGGGGACGCCGTCGGGCGTGAGAGCGCGCAGCGCGGCGACGTCTGCTGCGGTCCGCACCGGGTGCGCCAGCACCGGGCCCTTGCCGGGCACGATGTCCACGTCCACACCGATCAGGCGCAACGGGACGACGATGTCGCTGAAGAAGATCGCGGCGTCGACGCCGTGCCGGCGGACCGGCTGCAAGGTGATCTCGGTGACCAGGTCCGGGTCCAGGCAGGCCTCGAGCATCCGGGTCCCGGTACGCAGTGCCCGGTACTCGGGCAGCGAACGTCCCGCCTGCCGCATGAACCACACCGGCGTGGTCGGCGGACGCTCCCCTGAGTAGGCGCGGACGAGGGGCGAGGAAGCCGTGGCACCCGTGAGCGGGTGGTCGGCGGGCAGGAGGGTCACACGCTCGATTCTGACATCTCGGGCGCGGGCGTCGTGACCATGGTGGGGTTGACGCGACGTCCCACGGCTCCGAGGTGTCACCGGCTCATGTCAGGATGCCCACGTGTCTTCTCGCGCGGATGCCGTCGATCCTGCCCGCCTGGCCCAGTGGTGCACGGAGCAGCTGGGCAGCCCGCCGGCGGAGGAGATCTTCAGAACCGGGCACCTGTCCGCCGTCATCGGGCTGCGGCTCGCCGACGGCCGCGAGGTGGTGGTCAAGGTCCGTCCGGACTCGCCGCGGATGGCCGCCTGCGTCGAGATCCAGCGCCGCATGTTCCAGGCCGGCTACCCGTGCCCGGAGCCGCTCACCGACGCCGTGCCTCTCGGCCGCGACATCGCAACCGCGGAGGCCTACGTCCCTGGCGGCGCCCTGCTCCCGAGCACGGACCAGGGGGTGCGGGCCTCAGCGGAAGCCCTCGCGCGGCTGATTGAGCTCGCCCCCCGGCCGGCCGAGGTGTCCACGCTCGAACCGGCACCGTCGTGGGCGGCGTGGAACCACGCCGAGGACGGACTGTGGCCGCGTCCGGAGGGCCCTGTCGTCAACCTCAACGAGGTGGCCGGCCCGGACTGGATCGACGACGCCGGGCGCCTGGCCCGGGACAGGCTTCGAGCCGGCGAGTCGGACGCAGTGATCGGCCACTGCGACTGGCTTGCCGGCAACCTGCGGTGGAGCGGCGACGCGCTGCTTGTGGTGCACGACTGGGACAGCATGACCGTCGACAGCGAGGCCGTCCTCGTCGGCTTGGCTGCCGCGCTGTACTCGTCCGTCGACGTGGACGAGCTTGCCACCGTGGCGGAGACCGAGCAGTTCCTCGTCGCGTACTGCCGTGCGCGTGGCCGGGACTTCAGCGCCGACGAGATCGAACGGTCGTGGGCGGCCGGCGTCTGGACCAGGGCATACGACGCCAAGTATCAGCACACGGTCGGACAGCCCATCACCTCACTGCGCGATAGCGAGGCGCGTGAGCGGCTCCGCCGCGCTGGGACCGGCCGGGTGCCTCCTGACCGACCTCGCGGCACCGGCCCTGCGGTTGCCTCGGGGATACGCTGACTCGCATGACCCATCGGGAGCCGCCATGACGACGTCGCCGCAGGACCGGGCCAGCATCGGCCGCCCGCTGCTCGCGCTCATTCCGGGCGCCGGGTCGGACCCCGGCTACTGGCAACCGCTCCGGGCCGCCCTCGGGGCCGTCGGGCTCGACTCGGTGGCGGTCGATCTCCCCTGCGCCGACGACTCCGCCGATCTGCGGGCATACGCGGACGCCGTCCTTGCCGTCACCGCGGACCATCCCGGAGACGTCGTGCTCGTGGCCCACTCGTTCGGCGCCTTCACCGCGCCGCTCGCCGCGCAGCGGCTCGCCTCGGCGCGGCTGGTCCTGCTCTCAGCGATGGTGCCGCGCCCCGGGGAGGCACCCGGCGACTGGTGGGAGGCGACCGGTCAGGCCGCCGCGCGCCGCGACGCCGACCTCGCCGCGAACCGGGAACCGGACGACTCCCTCGAGGCCCTGTTCTACAACGGGCTGACCCCGGCGCAGCTCGAGCAGGCGAGTTCGTGGGATCGGCCACAATCGGGCACGCCGTTCGGCGCCCCCTGGCCGCTGCCGGCGTGGCCGGACGTGCCGACCACCGTGCTCGCGTTCGCCGACGACCGGCTCTTCCCACCTGCGTTCCAGCGGCGGATCGCCGCGGACCGGCTGGGCCTTGGCCTGGGCCTGGTGCCCGGTGGCCACATGGGCATGATCTCCCACCCCAGACCTCTCGCCGCCACCCTCGCGCGCATCGTGGGCGAGGGTTCCGACACCGCGTCATAACGATCAGCGGGCCGCGGACGTACGATGGCGGGCGTGCTGGTGTGTGTGAGTGCGAACCATCGGACCGCGAGCTTCGCGGTCCTCGAGCGACTCTCCGCAGCACATCCGGACCCGACGGCGCATCTCGCTGACGTCGGCGTGCGCGGCGCCGTCGTGGTCGCGACGTGCAACCGGCACGAGTCCTACCTCGACGTCGACGCCGAGTCCGAGGCGGACGTCGAGGCGGCCGTCGAGACCGCGCTCGGGCGCCTCGCCGGTCCGGCGGGGCTGACCACGGACGACCTGCGGGCCAAGGCCCGCGTGATGACCTCCAGCCGGGTGGCGGCGCACCTGTTCGCGGTGGCCAGCGGCCTCGACTCCGTGGTGGTCGGCGAGGACGAGATCGCCGGCCAGGTACGCCGCGCGCTCAGCGACGCCCGCGAGGCCGGCGCCACCACCGGTGCCCTGGAGCGGCTGTTCCAGATGGCCTCGACCACCTCCCGCGGCGTGAAGAACACGACCGGGATCAACGCGGCCGGCCGGTCCATGGTGCGCCTGGCGCTGGACCTCGCCGAGAGCCGGATCCCGGAGTGGGCCCGAGCCCGGGTGCTGATCATCGGCACCGGTGCGTACGCGCGGACCACCCTGGCGGCGCTGCGCGAGCGGGGCGTCGGCACCGTGGACGTGTCCTCACCCTCGGGGCGCGAGCAGTCGTTCGCGAGCCGGGAGGGCGTGCGGCCCGTCGGCGCGGCCGAGCTGGCGGTCGCGCTCGGGCGCGCGGACCTGGTCATCACCTCAACGAACGTGCTTGCGTTGGACACCGAGCGGCTCGCGCCCGCCCGCGGCACGGACGCGCGGCCGCTGCTGGTCATCGACCTGGGTCTGCCGAGCAACGTCGCCAAGGACGTCACGACCGTGCCCGGCGTGGATCTGCTGGACCTGGAGACGATCAGCCTGCACGCCCCGGTGGCGGAACTGAACGCGAGCGCGCAGGCGCATGACCTGGTGGCTGCGGCGACCCGCGAGTACGAGACCCGCACGGCCGCCGAGACCGCAGGGCCCGCGATCGTGGCCTACCGCGGCCACATCGAGGAACTGCTCGATGCCGAGATCGCCCGCGCCCGCGAGCGCGGCGAGCACTCCGAGGACGTCGAGCGGGCGCTGCGTCACTTCGCCGGCGTCCTCGTGCACTCCCCCACCGCCCGGGCCCGGGACCTGGCCGCGCAGGGCCGGCTACCGGAGCTCACCGATGCCCTCGGGACGCTGTACGGGCTGCACGTGCCACCGCACGACGAGAACACGCTCGGGGTGACCTACCGGCGGATCGGCTGATCCTCGCCGTCGCCCGATCCGCTGGAGCCGGCGGTCCCGCGCAGGGTGAATGATGTGACCGTGACAGGCCACAACAGGATCGAGCGGTACCCGACCCGACGGGCCGCGCACGCGGCGGGCCGGCAGACACGCAAGGTGGCGCCGCGCCGCACCCTCGGCACATTGACGACGTCCGACCGGGACCCCGTCGCCCACCTCACGGAGCAGAACGCCGACCGGTTGCCGGAACTCGTCCCGCTCCGGATGGCTCGGATGCTCCAGGATCCGTTCGCCTTCTACCGCGGCACCGCGGGACTGATGGCTCTCGACCTTGCCGACTCCCCGAGCTCCGGCCTGCCGGTCATCGCCTGCGGTGACGCCCACATCAGCAACTTCGGCATCTACGCCACCCCCGAGCGGCGACTCACCTTCGACCTGAACGACTTCGACGAGGCGGCCGCCGCACCATGGGAGTGGGACCTCAAGCGCCTGGTCACGAGCGCCGTCATCGGCGGCAGGCACGCGGGGTACGCCGCAGCCGAGACCGAGCGGGCCGCCCGCGAGGCCGTGGCCGTCTATGCCGCCGGCCTCAGGGAGCTCGCCGCACTGTCCCCGGCGGCCCGCTACTTCATGCACACGGGCAAGGCGAAGGCCCGGGGATGGCTCGACAAGACCTCGCGCACGGCGCTGAAGGGCGCGGTCGAGTCGGCGCGCAAGCGCACCGCCGAGCGGGCGGTCCGGCGCACCACCGAGCGCGGCCCCGACGGACGGCTGCGCTTCGTCGAGAACCCGCCGACGATGACGCACCCGAGCGGCGCCACCGCCGAGGCCATGGCGGACATCGTCGAGCGCGTCCTCGCGAGCATGAGCGTCGACATCGCCGTCGTCCTGCGCCAGTACGAACCACTGGACCTCGTCCGTCGCGTGGTCGGCGTCGGCAGCGTCGGCACGCGCTGCTACCTGCACCTGATGGGCGGCGCCGACGACGACGTGATGCTCCTGCAGGTGAAGGAGGCAGGCGAGTCCGTCCTGGCCCGGTACGGGCGCGTCGAGCAACCACCGGACATCGCCCGAGGGATCGAGGCGGCCGGAAACGGCCTGCGGGTGGTCGCCCTGCAGCGCGTGCTCCAAGGGGTCTCCGATCCCTACCTCGGCCACGTGCGGGTGGGCGGGCGGGACTACTACCTGCGTCAGTTCCACGACATGAAGGGGTCGATCGACCTCGACGAGCTCGACGCGGCCGCGTTCCGTCAGTATGTCGCCGCCTGCGCGGCCATCCTGGCCAGGGCCCACTCGCAGAGCCCGAGCGCCAGCAAGATCGTCGGCTACCTCGGTAGCGGGTCCGCGCTCACCGATGCGATCACGGAGTGGGCGCACGCCTACGCGGACCAGTCCCGGCGGGACTTCGACGCGCTCCGTGCGGCCGCCGACGACGGCAGGGTGCCCCGGGCCGACCAGCCGTGACGGTCAGGCCGTGGGGCCGCCGAGCCAGTTCACGATCCGCGGTGCGAGATGCTTCAGACGTCCGCCACGGGCGGCTCCGGAACGAGCCCGGTGTGGTGGGCCGCGAACGCGAGCTGGTCGGCGAACTCCGCCGCCTGGGCGTCCTTGGGCTTGCCCATGCCGTGCCCCGCGCGGGTGTCCACGCGCAACAGCACCGGACCGGACTCCCCCGACCCTCCGGACAGGGCATGCTGCAGCTCGGCACCGAACTTCAGGGAGTGCGCGGGCACCACGCGGTCGTCGTGGTCGCCGGTGCAGATGAGCGTGGGCGGGTAGGTGACGTCATCGCGCACCCGGTGCAGCGGTGAGTAGGCGTACAGCGCCGGGAACTCGGCCGCATCGTCCGGGTCGCCGTAGTCGCTGCACCAGGCCCAACCGACCGTGAACCGGTGGAACCGCAGCATGTCGAGTACGCCGACCGTCGGCAGCGCCGCCGCCCACAGCTCGGGCCGCTGGGTCATCGCGGCACCGACGAGCAGCCCTCCGTTCGATCGCCCATGGACCGCGATCGCCGATGCCGTGCCGGACGAGCGGAGCCACTCGGCGCAGGCGTACAGGTCGTCGAACACGTTCTGCTTGCGATCCTTCGTGCCCGCGTCGTGCCACTGCTCGCCGTACTCCCCGCCGCCGCGCAGCGTCGCGACCGCGAGCGTGCCACCGGCCGCGACCCACGCGACGAAGATCGCCCGGAACTCCGGGTTCACCTCGATCCGGAACCCGCCGTAGCCGTACAGGAGCGTGGGCCGGGGTGCACCGTCGGCGAGGTCCGCGCGCTGGACGAGGAACATCGGTACCTCGGTGCCGTCCACGGACGTCGCACGAGGTCGGGTCACGCAGACCTCACCGACGTCGAACGCGCCGGCCGGCCCGGCCAGCACCTTGTGCTTCGGCGCCGGTGCGGTGACGACCCGGTGGTTCGTCCCGGCATCGGTGAACGAGACGGTGCGGACGTGGACGACGGCGGAGCCCTCCTCCACGTCGAGGCCCGCCACGGTCACGGCCTCGCCGAGGTCGACGGCGCGGCGCGCCTCGGTGACGCCCACCGGAACCCCGTCGTCGTCCGCCTGGTCGAAACCGGCGAGCACCACCCGGTGCGTGGCGTCGCGGGAGTAGACGAGCACGAGACCGTCCGCCGTGAGCGCGGACTCCGGACGCAGCACACCGTCCGCGGACTCGGCCACGAGCTCGCGGAACTCGGGCTCCGAACCCGCACCGACGCCGTCGGGATCGATCGTGACGATCCGGCGGCGAGGCGCGCCGTCATCCGTGTGCAGCACGAGCCGGCCGCCCCGGGCGCCGAGGACCGCCCACCGGGCGCGCGCATCGGAGGTCAGCGCGACCTCGTCGGCGTCGATGTCGATGCCACGTGGGCCCGGCACGAGCCGCCGTACCGCGAGGTCGCTCGGCCCCGAGGAGCCCGCCGCGTACCTGATCACGAGCCAGTCCCCCGCGACGTCCGGGTAGGCGAACAGCTTCGGCGCATCCGGCCGGTGCCAGACGGTGACGTCGTCCGCCGGTGCGTCGCCGAGCCGGTGCAGCCGCAGGTACCCGGCCTCGGTGACGTCGGCGAAGGTCGCGCCGGTCGGGGCGTCGTGGACCCAGTACAGGAAGCCGCTCGAGTCGGGCAGCCAGGTGGGCTCGACCCACTTCGTCCACATGATCTGGTCGGGCCGGAGGGCTCCCGTCGCGACGTCGAGCACGCGGATCGTGCGCCAGTCCGAGCCGGCCTCGGCGAGCGCATAGGCGAGCAGTTCCCCGTCCGGGCTCACCGACCAACTGGTCACCGCCGTCGTCCCCGCGGTGTCGAGCCCGTTCGGGTCGAGCAGGACACGGTCCTCGAGGGACGGCACGCCGCCCTCGTCGGAGACGACGAACCAGTCCTGGTTCGCGGTCCCGTCGTTCACCCACGCGAACGTGCGACCGTGCCGCTCGTGCGGGAGGCCAACGCTCGGCGCGTGCAGGATCTGCGAGACGAGGTCGTCGAACACCGGGCGCCCGGGCAGCGCCGCGAGGATCGGTTCACTGAGCGTGTTCTGCGCGGCGACGAACGCCTGCGTCTGTGCCGAATCAGGGTCCTCGAGCCAGCGGTACGGGTCGGCGACGCTCACCCCGTGCAGGACGTCGACGACGTCGGACCGGCTGGCCGGCGGGTAGCTCAGGGATTCAGGGCTCGAGTCGAGATGCATGTGTCCCAGTCAATCGCACCCGGAGCAGACCCCAGCACACGACCCGGCTATCCCCGCGGCGGGACCTCGCCCGTGCCTCGGTGGATCACCCTGGTGGGGATCTCGATGTGGTGCGGCGGTCCGGTGGGGTCGGCCAACCGGTCCAGCGCGAGCCGCGCCGCCCGCCGGCCGAGCTCGGTGGGATCGTAGGCGACCACGCTGATCCCGAACGCATCCGCCAGGTCGAAGTCGTCGAACCCGATGAACGCGACCTCCTCGAGCCGGCGGCCGAGCGCTCGAAGCGCGCCGGCGCTGGCCCGGTTGTTGCCGGTGATGATGGCGGTGGGCGGCTCGGCCATCGACATCAGGTCGCGCACGGCCTCCTCCGGGCTCGGCCCGTCCAGGTCCGAGAGGCGTTCCCAGGGTGACGGGTCGGTGATGCCCGCCGCCAGGAGCGCCTCCCGATACCCGGCGTGCCGCTCGGCGTGGGTGTACAGGTCCGCCGGCCGGGTCACGAACGCGATCCTGCGATGCCCGACGGCGAGCAGGCCGCGCACCGCCTCCGCGGTTCCGGTCCGGTTCGCCAGGACCACCGAGTCCGCGAGCAGGTTGTGCGCCGGCCGGTCCAGGCAGACGACGGCGGTGCCGAGCTGCCGCTCCCCCTCCAGGTAGGACTGGTCCGGTGCGATCGGGGTGATCAGCAACGCCCGAACCTGCTGACGAAGCATCGTCTCCACGACGCGCGCCTCGCTGTCCGCCTCATCCTCGGTGGCCGCGAGCAGCATCGTCATGCCGCGCGTCGCGAGCTCCCGCTCCACGCCGGCGGCCACCTGGATGTAGAACGGGTTCGTCAGGTCACCGATGACGAACGCGACGGTGTTCGTCCGGCCGCCGTGGCGCAGGCTGCGCGCCAGCGTGTTCGGCCGGAACCGGAGCCGCCGGGCGGCCTCCATGACGCGCTCCCTGGTCGCCGGCGCGACGTTCGCGTCGCCGCCCACCACGCGCGAGACGGTCTTCGCGCTGACGCCGGCCAGCCGGGCGACGTCCGCGAGGGTCGCCCGGCTGGCCGTCGTGGCCTCACCCTCTGCGTGCATCGCAGGCTCCCGTCCCTGTTGCCGACCGCCGCGCCGCGGCCACCTCTGATGCGCACCCTACAGCGCGCGGCCGGCTTCGGATGCTGTTCTCACGTTCCAATGACAGCCCTGACATCGAGCCAAGCCATCGAACGTCACATCGTTGCAATACCAACACAATCCACATCAGTGCTAGAGTTGTCAACGTTGACATGCCTCGACCTGGCCGCGTACCGTCGGCACCCAGGCCCGACGATGTTCCACCGCGGCCATCCCGGCGCACTCCGGCGCCCTCAATGACGAGCACGATCAACGGGAGATCACCATGAAGAAGTCAACGGCCAGAGCCGCGGGAGCGCTCTCGGCGGCAACCCTGATGCTCCTCGGCGCCTGCGGGACGGGCGGCGGGTCCGGCGATGCCGAGACCAGCGGCGAGCCGGAGGAGATCTCGGGCTCCATCACCGTCCTCACCCAGCGCACCGACATCGTCGACACCGTGTTCGCCGACTATGCGGACCGGTTCAACGAGGTCTACCCCGACGTCGAGGTGAACTTCGAGGCCATCACCGACTACGAGGGTGAGGTCACCATCCGGATGAACACCGAGGACTACGGGGACGTCCTGCTCATCCCGAACACGGTCGCCCGGGACCAGCTCCCCCTCTTCTTCGAGCCGCTCGGCACGGTGGACGAGCTCAGCGCGGACTACCGCTTCGTCCAGGAGCAGTCGTTCGAGGGGAACGGGTACGGCATCGCGATCACCGGCAATGCCAGCGGCATCCTCTACAACAAGCGCGTCTGGGCCGAGGCGGGCGTGACGGAGGTCCCGACGTCGCACGAGGAGTTCATCGCCGCTCTGCACGCCATCGCGGACAACACCGATGCGATCCCGTACTACACGAACTACGCCGACGGCTGGCCGATGAGTCAGTGGGAGAGCCTGCACGCCTTCACCGGCGACCCGGATGCGGACAACGTCCTCGCCCGGACCGACGCCCCGTGGGCGGAGGGCGAGGAGCACTACCAGATCGACTCCCTCCTCTACGACATCGTCGCCGAGGGGTTGTCCGAACCGGATCCGCTCACCACGAACTGGGAGGAGTCCAAGACGCTGATCGGTTCCGGCCAGGTGGCGACCATGGTGCTCGGTTCCTGGGCGATCGTGCAGATGCAACAGGCTGCCGAGGACGCCGGCTTCTCCGCAGACGACATCGGCTACATGCCGTTCCCGAGCCAGGTGGACGGGGTCTCGTACTCCACCATCGGCGGCGACTACAAGCAGGGCATCAACGTGCACTCGGACAACATCCCGGCGGCGCGGGCCTGGATCGAGTGGTTCACGAACGAGTCGGGCTATGCCTTCGACGAGGGTGGCGTGTCCCCGATGGTGGACGGCCCCGAACCGACCACGCTCGGCGACTTCGAGCCGCTCGGCGTGCAGTACGTGGAGCTGAACCCGCCGCCGGCGGGCGAGGAGACCCTCCTCTCCGACATCCGCACCACGTCCGAGATCGACCTGGGCGGCAACGTCTACCGGCAGCGGCTGGTCGACATCGCTCGCGGCGCAGCCGACGGCGACATGGCGTCCTACTTCGAGGAGCTGAACACCCGTTGGGCCGACGCCCGGGCCCAGGTCGGCTGAGGCGGGGCACCGGATGGCACAGGTCACCTCCGCCACCGGCACCGGTTCGCTCCGCCGGGCCACCGCGCGCACCGCGGTGACCCGGCGGGGCCGCCGGGGCCGGCAGGGCCGGGCGAACGGCTGGCGGATCACCCCGTGGTTGTTCCTGCTCACCCCACTGGCACTCCTGGCGACGTTCACGTACGTGCCCGTGGGCAACATGTTCCTGTACTCGGTGACGAGCTGGGACGGGCTCGACCCGGCCCTGGAGTTCATCGGGCTTGCGAACTACGTCGAGATCTTCACCCGGCCGGAACTGTTCCGGGTGTTCTACGTGAGCCTCTACTACGTCGCCGCATCGGTCGTGCAGATGGCCCTGGCGCTGTACTTCGCCACGATCCTGTCCTTCAGCACCCGGTTCCGGAACGTGTTCAAGGGCATCCTCTTCTTCCCCTACCTCGTCAACGGCGTGGCCATCGGGTTCGTCTTCCTGTACTTCTTCCAACCGGACGGCACGCTGGACACGGTGCTGCACGCCGTCGGGCTCGGCGATCTCTCCCGGCACTGGCTCGGGGACCCGGACATGGTGAACATCTCGCTGGCGGGCACCTCGGTCTGGCGCTTCATGGGCCTGAACTTCGTGCTGTTCCTCGGCGCGATCCAGTCCATCCCGGGCGAGTTGTACGAGGCCTCCGAACTGGACGGGGCGAACCGCTGGCACCAGTTCCGCTACATCATCGCCCCCGGCATCAAGCGGATCATCAGCCTCTCGTTCATCCTCGCGATCTCCGGGTCGCTGTCGGTGTTCGAGATCCCGTTCATCATGACCGGCGGCGCCAACGGCTCCACCACGTTCGTGATCCAGACCGTGGAGATGGCGTTCACCCACCGCAAGGTCGGCCTGGCGTCGGCGATGGCCGTCGTCCTGCTGCTCATCGTCCTGATCGTCACCTGGATCCAGCGGCGGCTCATCCCCGATGACGAGGTGAACCTGACATGAAGAACGTCCTCGCCCCGGCCGGCAAGTACACCTCCCTCGTGGTCGCGTCGGTCGCGACCCTGCTGCCGCTCGCAGTGGTGCTGATCGCGTCCCTCAAGACGCGCACCGAGTACGCCACCACGGGTCCCTTCGACCCTCCGCAGAACTGGTTCAACGTCGAGAACTTCGTCACGGCGTTCACGAACGGCCGGATGCTGCTCGGGTTCGTGAACACGACGGTGATCCTGGCGATCTCGCTGCTCGGCACCCTGCTGATCGGGACGATGGCCGCCTATGCGATCGACCGGTTCTCGTTCCGATTCAAGAAGGGCGTGGTGGCACTGTTCCTGCTCGCCACGCTGGTCCCCGCGGTGACCACCCAGGTGGCCACGTTCCAGGTCGTCAACGAACTCGGCCTGTTCAACACCCGCGGCGCCGCGATCGCCCTGTTCATGGGCACGGACATCATCTCGATCTACATCTTCGTGCAGTTCCTCAGCTCGATCCCGAAGTCGCTGGACGAGGCCGCCATGCTCGACGGCGCGAACCGGTTCACGATCTACTGGCGCGTGATCCTGCCGCTGCTCAAGCCCGCGATCGCCACGGTCGTGATCATCAAGGGCATCGCGATCTACAACGAGTTCTACATCCCGTTCCTGTACATGCCCTCCCGTGATCTCGGGGTGATCTCCACGTCGTTGTTCCGCTTCAAGGGCCCGTTCGGAGCCCAGTGGGAGGTCATCGCCGCAGGTGCCATGATCGTCATCATCCCCACCGTGATCGTCTTCCTGCTGCTGCAACGCTTCATCTACAACGGACTCACCTCAGGAGCCACGAAATGACCGACCTGCCCACCGCCACCCCGCTCCGCACGGACCTCGACCGGGAGTGGGTGCTGTCCGCCGCCGGTGGCCCGGTGCCCGACGCGGTCGCCGGTGTGGAGGTGCCGGCCACCGTCCCCGGCTGCGTGCATACGGACCTGCTCGCGGCCGGCCTCATCCCGGACCCCTACCTCGACGACAACGAGCGGCTGCTCGCCTGGATCGGGGCGAGCGACTGGCGCTACCGGACCACGTTCACCGCTCCCGAGGCCGGCGCCGATCGCAGCGACCTGGTCTTCGAGGGCCTGGACACGGTCGCCACGGTCACGCTGAACGGCACGCTCATCGCGAGCACCGCGAACATGCACCGCAGCTACCGGTTCGACGTCGGTCGCCACCTGCGCCCAGGCGAGAACACCCTCGAGGTGCGTTTCACCTCCCCGGTCCGGTACGCGGACGCCGAGAGCCTTGCGCGTGAGTACCGCCCGCACGTGAACCACCACCCGTACAACGCCATCCGCAAGATGGCGTGCAGCTTCGGCTGGGACTGGGGCCTGGACACGGCGACCTCGGGCATCTGGCGCCCGGTCTACCTGGAGTCCTGGTCGACGGCGCGGCTCGCCCGGGTGCGCCCGGTCGTCTCCGTGGAGACGCCCGACGGCGGAACCCACCATGGTCTGGTCCGCGCCGGTGTGCTCGTGGAGGGGTCGGGCGCCGGTGCCGGCGACCTGTCCGTGCGGGTCACCGTCGCCGGGCAGGTCGCGCGGGCCGCCGTCACCGGCCCCGCCGACGAGACGACCGTCGAGCTGGCCGTTGCGCAGGTGGACCTGTGGTGGCCGCGCGGCTACGGCGCGCAGCCCCGGTACGACCTGCTGGTCGAGCTCCTCGACGGTGACCGGGTCATCGACACCTGGGACCGGCGGATCGGATTCCGTACCGCCCGCCTCGACCTCGAGCCCGACGGCGCCGGCACGGGCTTCCAGTTCGTCGTCAACGACGTCCCGATCCACATCCGGGGCGCGAACTGGATCCCGGACGACGCCTTCCCGACCCGCGTGGACCGGGCCAGGTACGCCGCCCGGCTCGACCAGGCCGAGTTCGCGAACCTGAACCTGCTGCGCGTCTGGGGCGGCGGCATCTACGAGGCCGAGGACTTCTTCGACCTGTGCGACGAGCGCGGCATCCTCACCTGGCAGGACTTCCTGTTCGCCTGCGCGGCCTACCCGGAGGAGGACCCGCAGCGCTCCGAGGTCGAGGCCGAGGCCCGCGAGCACGTGGTCCGGCTGATGAGCCATCCGAGCCTGATCCTGTGGAACGGCTCGAACGAGAACATCTGGGGCTTCCACGACTGGGGCTGGGAGGGCCGCCTGGACGGCCGCACCTGGGGCCTGGGCTACTACACCGACCTGCTGCCCGCGATCGTCGCCGAACTCGACCCGGGCCGGGCGTACACGCCGTCGAGCCCGTGGTCCGGCACCCTCGAGATCCACCCGAACGAGCCCGAGCACGGCTCGATGCACATCTGGGATCTGTGGAACCGGCGCGACTACCCCGCCTACCGGGAGTACCGGCCGCGCTTCGTGGCCGAGTTCGGGTGGCAGGGCCCGCCCACCTGGTCCACGCTGCGGCGCAGCGTGCACGACGACCCGCTGACCCCCGAGTCCCCCGGGATGCTCGTGCACCAGAAGGCGGCCAGCGGCAACGACAAGCTCACCGACGGGCTCGTCGCGCACCTGCCGATGCCGAACGAGACCGAGGACTGGCACTGGGCGATGCAGCTCAACCAGGCCACCGCCGTCGCCTTCGCGATCGAGCACTTCCGATCGCTCGCGCCGCACAACTCGGGACAGGTCGTCTGGCAACTCAACGACTGCTGGCCGGTCACCTCGTGGGCCGCCGTGGACGGCGACGGCCGTGCCAAGCCACTGCTGTTCGCGCTCGCCCACGCCAACGCCGACCGGCTGGTCACGATCCAGCCGCGCGAGTCGGCGCTGATCGCGTCACTGTCCAACGAGACCGACGTCGCGTGGGACGGCGACCTCGTCCTGAGCCGGCGCGCCTTCGACGGCGACGTCCTCGCGCAGGCGTCGGTGCCCGTGCACGTCCCGGCCCGGGGCACGGTCGCCGTGCCGGTGCCCGACGGCGTCGCCGCGGCCGGGCAGGTCGGCGCCGAGGTGCTCGTGGCCAACCTGGGCGACGTCCGCGGGCTCTGGTTCTACGCCGAGTATCGCGACTCCGAGCTGGGCGAGGCCCGGCTGCAGACCGAGGTGACCCGCACCGGCGACGGCTACGACGTGCTCGTCACGGCGGACTCGCTGATCCGGGACCTGACCCTGCTCGTGGACAAGGTCGACCCGGCCGCCGTCGTCGATGACGCCCTGCTCACCCTGCTGCCCGGCGAGAGCGTCCGGCTCTCGGTGCGCTCCGCCGTCGACCTGGATCCGGAGTCCCTGGTGGCACCGAAGGTGCTCCGGAGCGCGAACCAGTTGCTGAACCCCGCCCGGGTGCCGGTGGCGGCCGGCGTCGCGGGCTGAGGCGTGCGCCCGGCACGATCGCGGCGTGGCAGGCTTGGCGCATGAGTTCCTACCCCACCCTGGCCCGGTTCGACTTCCCGGTGGCGCTGGCGGTCTCCTCCGCGAGCGAGGTGCTCTCCTTCGACGGCGACGTCGAGGAGGTCCATCCGTGGAAGTCGGTGACGAAGCCGTTGGCAGCGCTCGCCGTGCTGGTGGCGGTGGAGCAGGGGCGGGTCGGCCTCGACGATCCAGCCGGCCCCGAGGGGTCGACCGTGCGGCACCTGCTCGCGCACGCCTCCGGGCTGCCGTTCGAGGCCGGCGCCGTGCTGCAGGGGCCGGGGCTGCGCCGGGTGTACTCGAACCAGGGCTTCGAGGTTCTCGGCGACCACATCGCGGCGGCGGTGGGCCTGCCGTTCCCCGAGTGGACCCACGCGGCGGTGCTCGAACCGCTGGAGCTGACCAGCGTCACCTTCGACGGCAGCCCCGCGCACGCGGCGAGCGGCTCCGCCCACGACGTGCTCGCCCTCGGCATCGAGATGCTCACGCCCACGCTGATCTCCGCGGAACTCGGCGAGACGGCCCGCACGGTCACCTTCCCCGGCCTGTCCGGAGTGCTGCCCGGATTCGGGCGGCAGGAGCACAACGACTGGGGGCTCGGCTACGAGATCCGCGACCACAAGTCGCCGCACTGGACCGGTGCCTCGAACTCCCCCGCCACGTTCGGGCACTTCGGCCAGTCCGGCAGCTTCGTCTGGGTGGACCCGGACGCGGGCCTGGTGGCCGCGTTCCTCGGCGCCCGCTCGTTCCGGTCGGAGGTGCACGGCGAGCTGTGGCCGTTGCTGAACGAGGAGATCCTCGCCGCGCACCGCGCCTGACCGTCGAGGATCGCGGCGCCGGCCTCGTGGTGGGCGCAGGTCACCTGGGTGCTCGACGTCAGCCGGCCCGGATCAGCTCGACCACATCGTCGGCGCTCGTGCCCTCGGGCAGCGCGATCCGGACGGTGCCGGCCGCCTCCTCGAGCGGTTCGGGCACGGCGGCGGCGGATACCAGCGTATCGCCGACCCTCATGACGAGCCGGGCCGTATCCCCGGCACCGGCTGCCTGAGCGGACAAGTCCCGAAGGACGGCTGTTCCGTCCGGATCGAACGTCAGGTCCACCGCGTCGTGGTCCCCCGCGTCGGGCACGGCCGCAGCGTCCGCGACGCCGGCACGCGAGAACTCCGCGGCGCCGACCTCGACGTGCTCCCCGTTGACCGGTACACAGTCCGCGCCGGAGCCGGGCGTGCAGGACTGCGCCACCGCCAGCTCGATCGCTCCCCCGGTGGGAGTCGGCGTGGGGCCGTCCCCGGCGCCGCCTGCGGAGCACGCGCTCGCCACGAGCACGAGGAGCCCGACGCACCAGGACCGGCGCATTCGATCCGCCATGGGACGACCTCCGTCGAGCGTCGGGCCGGCATCCGCGCCGGGACAGACGTCAGGCTACTAGCCCGTCAGCGACTGCACGCCGGGTCCGGTCAGCTCCCCCGGGCGCACCGGTCGCCCGGAGAGGGCGAGCAGCAGCGCCACGGCGCTCCCCCGCACGTGCTCGCCGTCGCCGACGGTCAGGTCCGCGTCCGTGGCGGTGAGCCGCAGCCCGGCGGCCCGTTCCCTGCCGCCGCCCATCTTCGTGGAGGTGGCGAGCTGGTGCCGGATCGCCGTCACGGCCGCCGCGGGCGGGTAGTCGTGCTCGATCCCGAGCGGGCGCCGGATGTCCTCGCCGTGCACGATCGCCTCGACGAGCCGGGTCGGTAACGGCGCCGGGGCGCCGGTGCTGCGTCGGCTGACGGACTCGAACGCGGCCAACGTCTGCGCCGGGTCCGCCGCGCGCTCGCGGGCCACACCGCGGTCGTTGAACCGGTCGAAATCGAAGCCGGCCCGCACGAACGAGCCGACGAACGAGAGCGTGGTGGTGCGGGCGTCGTCGACGAGGTGCGCGAGCACGTCGTGCACGCTCCAGCCAGGGCACAGCGACGGCGTCGACCACCGCTCGGCGGGCAGGTCCCGCAGGTCCTCGATGAGCGCGGCACGCTCGGCGTGGACGGTCGGCCAGATCGTGGCGGTGTCCTTCGCCATGCTCGCGTGGCTCCCCTCGCTCGGGGTGGACGGCACCCGCGCTCAGCCGGCGAGCAGCTCCGCGTCCACGCGCTGCACCGCGGCGCCACGGTAACGCAGCACGAATGCGCGCACCAGGTGGTGGGCGGCGCTCACATCCGCCCGCGCGACCCGGTCGATGACGGCGGCCATCTCGGCGGCGTCGAAGTAACCGGAGTCGCGGTAGACCTCGATCCGGGTGGTCACCGAGGCCAGGTCCATCTCGGGGTGGAACTGGGTGACGTAGCCGTGCCGGCCGAGCCGGTACATCTGCACCGGGCAGGTCGGCGAGGTCGCGAGCACGGTGGCGCCCGGCGGCAGCACCGTGACGGCCTCCTTGTGCCCGACGTAGGCATGGAACCCCGCCGGCAGGCCGGCGAGCAACGGGTCCACGGCGCCCTCTGGGGTCAGCCGGATCTCGGCGGCGGAGGTCTCCTCGCCGTAGGTCGCGTCCACCACGCCGCCGGTGCAGGCGCCGACGATCCCGACGCCGTAGCAGAGGGCGAGCATCGGCAGGTCGCGGCGGAGCACCTCGTCGACGATGACACCGAGGTCGGCCTCCACCCGGCGCTGCACGGGCGACTTGTGCCGGTCGGAGACGGTGAACGGGCTGCCGCCGATGATCACCCCGGCGTAGTCGGCCGGGTCGAGGTCGGCCACGGACCCGGCCTCCAGACGCACCCGCACCAGCTCGTCCGGGTGCAGCCCGCCGTGGCGCAGCAGGCTGCGGTACTCCTCATCCGCCGCCGCGTCCTCCGCACGGGAGGCGAGCAGGAGGAAGGGGCGCATGCCGCAAGTCTTCCCGACGGCGACGGCTCGCCCTGGCGGGGCCGGGTTCCGTCTCAGTCCGTGGACACCGGCCCCGCCGGGCCGGCCACTTGCGGGCGAGCTACGCCAGCCCCATCGCCGTCCCGGGCCGCGGTGAGCACCGGTGCGGTGGCCCGACGACAGACCTCGGCACCGGAGGCGAACGCCGATGACACCTCGCCGGGATCGAGGTCGGCGAATCGCGCCCGGATCGGCTCGAGCTCGGCCACGACCGCGTCGGTCACCGCAGACTTCAGGGCGCCGTAACTCGTGATGCCCTCGGCCGAGCCGCCACAGGCCGCGAGGATGTCGAGCAGGTTGGTCACTCCGGGCTTGGCCTCGCGATCGGGCCGCACCGAGCCGACGCCCACGTCCGAGTCCGTCACGGCGCGACCGACCTTGCGGCGTACCACGTCGGGCGGGTCGAGCAGGTAGATGGTCCCGCCGGCGTCGTCGCGGGACTTGTCCATCTTCGAGGTCGGGTCCTGCAGGTCCATCACGCGCGCACCGGCCGGCGCCGTGACGATCTCGGGGACCGTGAACACCTCGCCGTAGCTGCGGTTGAACCGCAGCGCCAGGTCCCTCGTAAGTTCGACATGTTGGCGCTGGTCGTCGCCGACCGGCACGTCGGTCGGCCGGTAGAGCAGGATGTCGGCAGCCATCAGTGCCGGGTAGGTGAACAGTGAGACCCGGGTCGAGGGCCGGTTGCGGCCCTTCTCCTTGAACTGGATCATCCGGTTCAGCTCGCCGACGTGGGCGGTGCACTCCAACAGGTAGGCCATCTCGGCGTGCGCGGGCACCTGGCTCTGGATGAACAGCGTGCTCCGGTCGAGCCCGACGGCGAGCAGCAGGCGCGCCATCTCGGCCGTCACCCCCCGCAACCGGGCCGGGTCGTGGTCGACCGTCAGGGCATGGAGGTCGGCAATGCCGTAGTAGCAGGTGTTCCCCGCGGGTGAGACCTGCGCGGCCGCCATCGGACGCAGTGCGCCGAGCAGGTTCCCCAGCGTGAGGTGGCCGGTGGGCTTGAGCATGGACAGATTGATCATCGGGACTCCTTGGATGCGAGCCCACGGGTGCTGTCGATCGGGAGGTGAAACGCACGACGGCCGCCCGTGGGCGGCCGTTTCGTCGAATGCTTCGAACGTGGTCCGCCGGTCAGGCGGGCCACCACTGCATGGAGCGGTGTGTCGTCAGCATGCGGGTCATCATGTCATGGGCGATCCCAGGCCTGGGGCACCGCTGTCCGCAGGTCGCGGCGACACCCGCACGGAGCCGGCGTAGCTCACCAGCAGGGCCGCCGCGAGGACCCAGACCTGGCCGACGGCCGCGAGCCGATCCCCGGCGACGACGATCACGGCGCCGGCCACGATCGTCGGCACGGCCAGCAGCAGAGCGGTCTGCCGGCCGCGCGGGTCGTCACGGCGGATCCCGAGCACCAGGTGCACCACGGCGCCGACCAGCCCGTAGAGGCCGAACGCGACGAGCAGCAGCCACCGCACGTCCGCCGTCAGGGACTCGCCGGGTTCGGCGAGGACACCGCCGAGGACCGCGACCAGGGTGGCCAGCGCGCCGGTCGTGACCAGGTGCAGCGGCCACGCCACCCGCGGGGACACGGCGCCCGTGCCGAGCAGGGCGACGCCGGCATAGCCGCCACGGACGGCGAGGGCCCACAGGGTGACCAGAAGCGAGAACGTGCCCGCCCCGGCCAGCAGGAGGTCGCGGTCCCAGGTGGCCTCACCGGCAGCCGCGACGGCCTGGATCATGCCTTCGCCGAGCACGATGATGACGAACAGCCCGAGCCGCTCACCCAGGTGCGCCTCGTCCCCGGCGAGGGTGCTGACCGTCTCCGGCAGGTCCCGGTCGCCGCGGCGCGGCTCCCGCCCGCGGCCCGATCCGAGCAGGTCAGCACCCTCCCCGGGACCGCGACCCACTCGGCTCCGCCGACCGGACCGGGCCGCGTCGCGGCGCCCGGCGCGTCCGCGTCGCTCACCGCCGTCGATCCGGTCCCGCAGTCCGTCCAGGTGTTCCTGGGCGTTCTGGGCGAGCCTCGGCCCGGAGATCAGCAGCAGGACGCCCACGTCGATCGCGAGGCCGATCGCCCACAGGATGTAGACGACCGATCCGTCGAACCACCAGGACACCATCCAGGGCACGACGCCCCCGAGCGCCTGGACGACGGGCAGGTCCAGCACCACGGTCCCCCGCTGGAACGGCCGCGACGCGAGGATCCGGCCGATCACGTAGGCGATCGAGAACGCGGTCGCGTGCTCGCCGTTGATCTCCGGCACGGCCGCCATCATCACGGCCAGGGCGGCCATCCCGAGGAGCATCGGCCGGGCCCGTGTCGCCTCACCGGCGATGTTGCTGTACGTCGTGAAGCACGCCCAGACCAGCCAGAACGCGACGAACGCGATCGCGTACAGCGCCAGGCCCTCCGGCCCATGGTCGGCGTGCAGCAGGTGGGCCAGGGTGCCGATGCCGGCGACCACGACCAGGTCGAAGAACAGTTCCAGCCAGGACGCGTGCCGGTCGGCTCCCGAGTGCTCCGCGGTTGTCACGGGGACCGAACCTACTCCTGCGCCGCGCCGCTCACAGTGCTCGCGGTGCCGACGGGCGAACGCGCATCCGGTGGCGGCGCGCACCCGGATGGATCCGCGAGACACTGGAGGAGATGAGACTCTCCCCGCCCGCCGACCCGACCGACGACGACGCCCTGGTCGAGTCCTTCACCGACTGGGCGAGCTCGCGTGGCCTCACGCTGTACGAGCACCAGGAGGAGGCGCTGCTGGAGATCGTCACCGGCGCGCACGTGATCCTGTCCACGCCCACCGGCTCCGGCAAGTCCCTGGTCGCGGTCGCGGCGCACTACGTGGCGATGTCCCGTGGGCAGCGCAGCTACTACACCGCACCGCTGAAGGCGCTCGTGAGCGAGAAGTTCTTCGACCTCGTGGAGGTGTTCGGGGCGGACGCCGTCGGCATGATGACCGGTGACTCGGCCATCAACACCGACGCCCCGATCATCTGCTGCACCGCCGAGGTGCTCGCGAACCAGGCCCTGCGGGACGGCGCGGACACCGACGCCGCGCAGGTGATCATGGACGAGTTCCACTTCTACGCCGACCCCCAGCGCGGCTGGGCCTGGCAGGTGCCGCTGCTGGAGCTGCCGCGTACCCAGTTCGTGCTGATGAGCGCCACCCTCGGCGACGTGTCCTTCTTCGCCGAGGACCTCGTCCGGCGCACGAAGCGGCCCGTCGCCGTGATCGCGAACACCGAGCGCCCGGTGCCGCTGACGTTCACCTACTCCACCGAACCGCTGCACGAGCTCGTCCTGGAACTGCTCGGCACCCACCGCGCCCCGGTGTACGTGGTGCACTTCACCCAGGCCGCCGCCGTCGAGCAGGCACAGTCGCTGACGTCCATCCAGGTCGCGAACAAGGAGCGCAAGGCCGCGATCGCGGACGCCATCGGCGACTTCAGTTTCGCCCGCGGGTTCGGCGCCACCCTGTCCCGGCTGCTGCGGCACGGCATCGGCGTGCACCACGCCGGCATGCTGCCGCGCTACCGGCGGCTCGTCGAGCGCCTCGCCCAGGCCGGGCTGCTCGGCGTCATCTGCGGCACCGACACCCTTGGCGTCGGCATCAACGTGCCGATCCGCACGGTGGTGCTGACCGGCCTGACGAAGTACGACGGCGTCCGCTCGCGTCATCTGTCGGCTCGCGAACTGCATCAGATCGCCGGGCGGGCCGGCCGTGCCGGCTACGACACCGTCGGCGAGGTGATCGTGCAGGCGCCCGAACACGTCATCGAGAACGCGAAGTCGCTCGCGAAGGCCGGCGACGACGAGCGCAAGCGTCGCAAGATCGTGCGCAAGAAGGCGCCCACCGGCGTGGTGAACTGGACGGACAAGACGTTCGAGCGCCTGCGCGACGCCGAGCCGGAGAAGCTCACGTCCCAGTTCCAGGTCTCGCACGCCATGGTGCTGGGGGTGCTGGGCCGCGACGACGACGCCATCGCCACCCTGGCCCGGCTGCTCACGGACAATCACGACGAGCCCACCGACCGGAACCCGCACGTGCGCCGCGCGATCGGCATCTACCGGTCCCTGCGCGCCGCCGGTCTGGTGGAGAAGCTGCCCGAGCCGGACGCGTTCGGGCGCCGGATCAGGCTGACCCGGGACGTGCCGGCGGACTTCGCCCTGAACGCCCCGCTGTCGCCGTTCGCCCTTGCGGCCCTTGAGCTCCTCGACCCGGAGGACCCGGACTACGCCGTCGACGTGGTCTCGGTGATCGAGGCCACCCTGGAGAACCCGCGCCCGTTGCTGATCGCCCAGGAGAAGGCCGCTCGCGGCGAGGCGATCGGTGCCATGAAGGCGGACGGTCTCGAGTACGAGGAGCGGATGGCTGCCCTCGAGGAGATCACCTACCCGCGGCCCTTGGCCGAGCTGCTGACCGCGGCCCTGGCCGAGTACCGGACCGCGAACCCGTGGGTGGACGACTACGAGCTCAAGCCCAAGTCCGTGGTGCGGGACATGGTGGAGAACGCGATGACGTTCTCCGAGGTGATCTCCCGGTACGGTCTGGCCCGCAGCGAGGGCGTGGTGCTGCGGTACCTGACCGACGCGTACAAGGCGCTGCGCCAGATGGTGCCGGCCGCCGCTCGGACCGAAGAGCTCACCGAGATCATCGAGTGGCTCGGCGACGCCGTGCGGCAGGTGGACTCCTCCCTGCTCGCCGAGTGGGAGGCCCTGCAGAGCGGCCTGCAGAACGCAGCGGTCGCGCTCGGCGAGCAGACGCCGTCGGGCATCGACGGCACTGACGCGGACGAGGCGCGCTTCGGCGGCGACGACGCCGACCGGCCGATCACCGCGAACGAGCGGTCGTTCCGCATCCTGGTGCGCAACGCGATGTTCCGCCGCGTGGAGCTGGCCGCCCGGGAGGACTACGACCGGCTCGCGCAGCTCGACGCCGCCCTGCCCGAGGACCAGCGCTGGAGCGCCGACGACTGGGCCGAGGCGATGGAGGAGTACTGGGCCGAGTACGGCGAGCTCGGCATCGGTGCCGCGGCCCGGTCGGCGTCGATGACCAGCATCTCCCCCGGGCCGGAGCACTGGGAGGTCACCCAGGTCCTCGACGACCCCGAGGGCGACCGGGACTGGCGGTTCCGGGCGAGCGTGGACCTGGCCGCGAGCGCCGAGCTGGGCCGGGCGGTGCTGCGGATGGTCGACGTCGGGATGGTCAGTTCTGCCCCATGAGGCGGCGGGTCCGGTCAGGAGCCTCGCCTACCATGGCGGGGTGAGCGACAAGGTAGCGGGCTTCTACCCGGACCCGGACGGCCAGAACCGTCAGCGGTACTGGGACGGGGACGCCTGGACGGAGTACTACACGCCGCTCGCGCCCAAGACTCCCGAGGTGCACGGCTCCGCGACCGCCGCCGCCGACTATCCCTACCTGGCCCAGGCCAACCACCCGGACGTCATGGTCGCCCCCGGCACCACACCGAGTTCCTGGCCGACGTCCTCCACCTGGGGACCGGCCGCGCAGCCCCAGGGCGGCGCGGACGAGACGAAGGTGTTCACCTCCGGGGTGCGCGGCACGCCCGGTGGGATGGCCGCCGTGGTCGCGGTGTCCCTGCTCGTGATCATGCTGGTGGTCGGCGTCGGATGGTGGCTCGTGAACGGGCGCAACCCCTCCGACCCGGACCCCACCGCCGGCCCGTCGGCCTCGGGACCGCAGGGCGGTGGCCAGACGAACACCGGCAGCGTGGTCGTCGATGGGAACACCTCCGGCGACGTCCCGGGCGGCGGCACCTGGGTGGGCACCCTGACGATCAGCGCCGACGCCACCTATCTGCTTGACGCTCGCGCCAACGACGGCACCCTGGATCTCGAGCTGGACGTGCGTGACGCGGGCGGCGCGTCCCTCGGCGGCAACGACGACCGCGGCCGTGACCTGTCCGAGCTCGGCGGGGTCTCCCTCGACCCGCTCGCGTTCGTGACGCTGACCGCCGGCGAGTACGAGGTGGTGGTGTCCGAGCACAATGGCGCGGACGCCGGCTTCCAGCTCACCACCACCCAGATCTCCGACCGGCTCGAGCTCGGCGTGACGACCTCCGCCGACGTCCCGTCCGGGGGCGCGTATTACGCCGTGGTGGACCTGCCCGAGGCCGGCACCTACACCGTGGACGTCGCCGACACCGAGGGCGAGGACCCGAGCCTGTACACGTTCGACTCCGACGGCCGGTTCCTGCTGAACGACGACCGTGACTACGACGCCAGCGACTACGACCCGCTGCTCGAGGAGTCCTTCGCAGCCGGGCCGCTCGTGGTCATCGTGACCGAGTACTTCGGCAACGCGACGACGGTCGACGTCACGGTCACCGGACCCTGACGTGGCCAGGAAGAAGGTGGCGGCCGGTCCCCGGACGCCCGCCACCACCGCGCTGACCCGTGCCGGGCTGACCTTCACCACGCATCCGTACACCCATGACCCGGGCAGTGACCTCGGCTACGGGCTGGAGGCCGCGGCAGCGCTCGGGGTGCCGCCCGAGGTCGTCTTCAAGACCCTCGTGGTGCACGTGGACGGGCTGCACGGCTCCGGCCTCGCGGTCGGGGTGGTGCCGGTCAGCACCTCCCTGGACCTGAAGGCGATCGCCGGGGCCCTTGGGCACAAGAAGGCGACGATGGCCGACGGCGCAGCGGCCGAGCGTAGTTCCGGTTACGTCATGGGTGGGATCTCACCGATCGGGCAGCGCACGGCGCTGCCCACCGTGGTGGACTCCTGTGCGCAGGCGCTCACGACGGTGTACGTCTCCGGCGGTCGGCGGGGCTTCGACATCGGGCTCGCCCCCGCGGATCTGGTCGCGGTCACCGGAGGGTCGTTCGCGCCGATCGCGCGCTGAGGCACATCGGCGAATCGCGCCCGGTCGGCCCCAGGTGGTACGACTTGTGGTCATGCAGACATCCTTCGTCACCAGCAGCACCGTTGCCATCACCGGTGGATACGTCGTCCCGATCGACGGCGATCCGATCGAGTCCGGCACCGTCCTCATCGTCGACGGCGTGATCCGCGCCGTGGGCGCACACGTGGACCTCCCCGAGGGCGCCGAGATCGTGGACGCGGCCGGCAGCTGGGTGCTGCCCGGCTTCGTGGAGCCGCACGCGCACCTGGGCGTGCACGAGGAGGCCGAAGGGCCGGCCGGTGACGACACGAACGAGATGACGAACCCGAACGGTGCGGCGCTGCGGGCGATCGACGCCATCAACATCGACGACCTCGGGTTCCGGGACGCGCTCGTGGGCGGGGTGACCGCCGCCGTCATCAAGCCGGGCTCGGGCAATCCGATCGGCGGGCAGTCCGTGGCCATCAAGACCTGGGGTGCGCGGACCGTGGACGAGCAGGCGTTCCGCACCGCGGTGTCCGTGAAGTCCGCGCTCGGGGAGAACCCGAAGCGGGTCTACGGCGAGCGCAAGCAGACACCCGCCACCCGGCTCGGGGTCGCGAAGGTCATTCGCGAGGCGTTCGTGGCCGCACAGAACTACGCGGCCGAGCGTGCCCGCGCCGCAACCGACGGCAAGCCGTTCGCACGGGACCTCGGCCTGGACACCCTCGTCGCCGTGCTCGACGGCGAACTCATCTGGGACCAGCACACCCACCGCCACGACGACATCGCCACCGCGATCCGGCTCGCCGAGGAGTTCGGCTACCGGCTGGTCGTCAACCACGGCACCGACGGCGCCCGGATCGCCGGCGTGCTGGCCGAGAAGGACATCCCGGTCATCTTCGGCCCGATGCTCACATCCCGGTCGAAGGTGGAACTACGCACCCGGGACATCGCGAACCTGGCCCGCCTCGCCGAGGCCGGCGTGCGGATCGCGATCACCACCGACCACCCCGTGGTCCCGATCAACTTCCTGGTCCACCAGGCCTCCCTGGCCGTGAAGGAGGGCCTCGACCGGGACCTCGCGCTGAAGGCCCTGACCATCAACCCGGCCCAGTTCCTCGGGCTCGACGACCGGGTCGGCGCACTGCGGGAAGGGCTCGACGGCGACGTGGTGATCTGGTCCGGGGACCCGCTCGACGTCTTCTCGCGCGCGCAGCGGGTGTTCATCAACGGGCGCGAGGAGTACTCGCTCGAGCTCGGGGTCCGCGAGCGGGACTGAGTCCCGATCCGTCCCGATTCCGGAGCGCGGGCTACGCCGCGCCGGGTCAGGACGCGAACGGCTCGTGCGTGGTGACGATCTCCCGGCCGAGCGGGGTCATCGAGATCGGGATGAGCTTCAGGTTGGCCCACCCCATCGGGATCCCGATGATCGAGATGAACAGCGGGATCGACGTGATGATGTGCCCGATCGCGAGCCACCACCCGGCCACGATGAACCAGATGACGTTCCCGATCCCGGAGATCACCCCCGCCGTCGGGCGCTTGACGACCTCCCGGCCGAACGGCCAGAGCACGTAGTTCGCGATCCGGAAGGACGCGATCCCGAACGGGATCGTGATGATCAGGATGCAGCAGATCACCCCGGCCACGGCATAGCCGACGGCCAGCCAGAACCCGGCGAAGACAAGCCAGATGATGTTCAGGATCGTGCGCACCCGGCCATTCTCTCATTCCCCGACACGGCGGCAGAGTAACTCCGGGACAGGGTGAGACCGGCCCGCCTGCCGGGCGCATGCCTGGGTAGGCTCCGCACGTGGACGATGCTGCGATGACCCCTGAGGAACTGTGCGGCGCGACGCTGTCCCACACCGATCTGGACGGCGCCGTGTGGATCGGCGCCGAGATCGACGAACTGGACCTCGACTCGGTCACCCTGCGCCGGGCCCGGGCCGGTGGCGGCACATGGGAACGGTGCCAGTTCACCGGCGTGGACCTGGCCGGCGCCGACCTCGCCGGGCTCACCACCCGGGACTGCGGGCTGGTGCGGACGTCCCTGAACGACGCCCGGCTGACCGGATCGTCGTGGCTGCGCTCGCGCTGGCGCGAGGTCACCGCCGAGGGCATCCAGGCGGACCTGCTCTCCGCGCACTCGGCCACCTGGACCGACGTGACCCTGACCGGCGGCCGGCTGCGCCAGGCGGACTTCTCGGACGCGACCATGCTGCGGGTCCGGTTCGTCGAGTGTGACCTGACCGAGGCCCGCTTCGCCGGGCTGCGTGCCGACCGGGTCTCCTTCACCGGGTGCGACCTCGCCGGTGCCACCGGCGTCGACTCGCTGCGGGGCGCCACCCTGGCGTGGTCGGATGCGACCTCGGTGCTGCCGTCGCTGGCCCAGCACCTGGGCATCCGATTGACCGAGGACCCCAGCGGCTCGAGCCCGCGCCGATGAGCGACGACGTCGCCGGTCTCGCCCGGGTGCGGGAGCGGATCGACGCGGCGGCCCTCGCCAACGGTCGCGCCGCCGTCGACGTGCAGTTGCTGCTCGCCGTCAAGACGGTCGACGCGACCCGGATCCGGGCGCTGCTGGAGGCGAGCGGCACCACCCTGATCGGGCAGAACCGCGCCCAGGAGCTCGCCACGACCGAGCCCGACCTGGTCGGTGTGGCGCACTCCTCGCATTTCATCGGGCACCTGCAGTCGAACAAGGTGAACGCGGTGCTGCGCTGGGCGGACTGTGTGCAGAGCGTCGACTCGACCAGGCTCGCCGAGCGTCTGGACCGAGCCGCGGCCGCGCGCGGCCGGGACCTCGACGTGTTCGTGCAGGTGAACACCTCGGGCGAGCCCACGAAGGCCGGGGTACACCCGGACGAGGCCACGGACCTGGCCGCCGTCGTCGGCGGCCTCGAGCACCTGCGGCTGCGCGGCTTCATGACGATCGGGGCCAACTCCCCCGAGACGGCACGGGTACGCGCCTCCTACGACGCCCTCGCGCGGGTGCGTGACCAGGTCAGCTCCTCGGGGCTGCCCGGCACCGCGGCCGCGCGTGAACTCTCCATGGGCATGAGCCGCGACCTCGAGGTCGCGATCGCCGCCGGAGCCACCATGGTGCGCGTCGGTACCGGGGTCTTCGGCGCCCGGGGCTGATGCGACGGCGGGGAATACCCAGGCTCCGCGGTCGTTGAATCTTGTGGACAGCCGACCAAGGAGAGCAATGCCCACCATCAACGTCACCACCGACGAGTTCGAGAAGACCATCAGCGACAACGACATCGTGCTGGTCGATTTCTGGGCGTCCTGGTGCGGCCCGTGCCGCCAGTTCGCGCCGGTCTACGAGAAGTCCTCCGAGAAGCACGGCGACGTCACGTTCGCCAAGGTGGACACCGAGGCCGAGCAGGCACTCGCCGCGCAGGCCGGCATCCAGGCGATTCCGACCCTGATGGCGTTCCGCGACGGAATCCTCGTGTTCAACCAGGCCGGTGCCCTGCCGGGCCCGTCCCTCGAGCAGCTCATCGAGGGCGTCAAGGGCCTGGACATGGACGCGGTCCGGGCCGAGGTCGCCAAGCAGCAGACCGGCGAGACCGAGGTGGGATCCGCGGACCCCACCGCCGTTCCGTCGAACTGACGTACCCGTCCCGAGCGCCTCAGGCGCTCGGGACCCGGATGCCGATGGCGCGCGGGCGAAGGGTCACCGTCACGGCGACGACCCGGCCGAATCCGTCGCCATCGAGTTGGATGCTCTGCGGTGGATCGAAGCGCGCCGTGAGCGAGCGGGCCCGGACGTAGGGCAGTACGCGCAGGTCGGGGGTTGCGCGCAGGACGGCCCGGCCATTCCTCGAGCGATGCAGGATCCCTCCGACCCCGAGGCGGGTTGCCACGCGCAGCCACTGCCAGAACCCGGTGGGGCGGAACAGCACCACGTCGAGGAGCCCGTCGTCGGCCCTCGCGTCGGGCAGCAGGACCATGCCGCCGGTGAGAGTGCCACAGTTGCCGACGATCACCGTGTGCGCCCGGATCGACTGTTCTCGCCGGGCGTCCACGCGGTAGTGCATCAGGAAGCGCTGGTTGCCCAGGACCGACCTGCTGATCGGGTCCACGTACGCGAGCCAACCGATCCGCCGCTTCAGCGCGCTGCTGGTGTCGGTCGCCATGCGTGCGTCCAGCCCGACCCCGGTCATCACGAGGAACGCGTGCGAGGTCGTGGACCCGTCATCGTGCTCGAGTGAGACCAAGCCGACGTCGATGGGGCGGGTGGCTCCGGTGAACGCGGTGCGCACGGCCGTCTCGATGTCACGCATCAGGCCCAGGTTGCGCGCGAGCAGGTTGCCCGTGCCCGCCGGCACCACGGCGATCGGGATGCCGCTCGAGTGCAGCTCCTCGGTGACGGCCCGGATCGTGCCATCACCGCCCGCGACGATCACGACGGCCGGGTCATGGACCACCGCGCGCGTCGCCGCCCGTTGCCCGGCATCGTCAGCGGTCGTCTCGAGCCAGACGGTCGGCAGCCACCCGTGCTGCTCCTGCGCCGACGCCACCGCGGACCGCAGCCGTGGGAGATCGACGTTCGTCGGGTTGACGATGACCACGGCCCGGCGTCCGGCCGCGGTGGCGCCCTCGTCGGAGACTCGGGCCGCCGCGACGTGCTGGGCGGGTGGGCGGCTCATGGCTGTGCTCAGGGCACGCGTTCGAGCCATTGAGCGGTCGCGAACTTCTCCGTCACCAGCTGCTCGGCGCGGGCGAGCTCTTCGGGCTTGAGCAGGCCGTCGACCGTGTCGTACCGGGCGCGGAAGTGGTTCTTCATCGACTCGATGATCGCGGCCCGGCTCATCCCGGTCTGCCGGCGCATCGGGTCGACCCGCTTGTTCGCGGACTTGGTGCCCTTGTCGGAGAGCTTCTCCCGCCCGATCCGCAGCACCTGGAGCATCTTGTCCGCGTCGATGTCGTAGGACAACGTGGCGTGGTGCAGGACGGTGCCGTTGGCGAGCCGCTTCTGGGCCGCGCCGCCGATCTTCCCGGTCGGTGAGGCGATGTCGTTCAGCGGGACGTAGTGGGCGTCCACGCCCATCTCGGTCAGGGCGCCGAGGACCCAGTCGTCCAGGAACGCGTAGGACTGCTCGAAGCTGAGCCCGTCCACGAGGCTGCCCGGCACGTACAACGAGTACGAGATCGCGTTGCCGGGCTCCATGAACATGGCGCCGCCACCGGAGATCCGGCGCACCACCTGGACGCCGAACTCGTCGGCCGCCTCCATGTCCACCTCGTTGCGCAGGGACTGGAACGAGCCGATCACCACGCAGGACGAGTCCCACTCCCACAGACGCAGGGTGGGACCGCGCCGACTGGCGGCCACCTCCTCCAGGAGCACCTGGTCAAGGGCGAGGTTCATGATCGGCGGGAGCGCCCGCGGGTGCACGACCTCGAAGGTGTGGTCGCTCCACCCGGACGCGCGCCCGAGGGCCCGCCGGACGGCGATCGCCACGGACTGCGGCGTGAACCCGATCATGTGCGCGTCCGCGGCAGCTGCCTCGACCAGCTCGGTCATCTGCGCGACGGTCGCGTCCTGGGTCAGGCCCGTCAGTGCGGCGTCGATGGCTTCGAGAGCCTCGTCGGGTTCGAGGAAGAAGTCCCCGCTGATCTCGACCCTGCTCAGCCTGCCCTCGGCGACCTCGACCTCGGCCGCCACCAGCTTGCCCTGCGGAACCTTGTATTCACCTCTGGTCACGTACTCACCCTAGGCGCCGCCCGGCTCGACGGCCTCCACCTGCGGCTCGCCACAACTGACCGACTGGGCGCTCGTGACCGCCGGATCGTCCGCCGTCGCCCCCTCGGCGACGACCTCGGACTCACCGTTGGACGCGGATGCACCCATGGCCTCGAGCAGGATCTCGGTCCGGGTCACCTCGAACGTCGCTCCGTCATCGTCGCTGACGGCGTTCAGGCCCACCAGGGCGAGCCCGTCGCCGAGGTCAACGCAGCCCACCCCGGTGCCGTAGCCGGTGAAGCCGAGGTCGAAGGTGTACTGCTCGCCCTCGTCGTTCTGGGTGGGGACGAGGGCGCAGTCCTGGATGGCGTACAGCGACACCGAGCGCCCCGTGTTCAACAGCACGATCGCCGAGCCGTCGCCCAGCCGCCCGGCGATCGCGGTCGCCGCCTGCGGCGCTCCGGCCTCGAAGGTGGTCGCGAACACCCCGCCCGCGGCGGTGGTGACGCCGAGGGTGCGGCCGTCGGCGTCCGAGAGCCAGAGCTCGTCGTCCTGCCCGTCGCCGTCGAGATCCACGGTGGGTACGGGGGTCGCGTCCGGCGGTATCTCGCTCGCGTCGGCCCCGACGGCGGGGCACCCCTCCGCGGTGGCGTCACCGCCGTCGGTGGTGCCGTCGCCGACCGCGGTGCCGTCGCCCGACGGCGCCGGCTCCGTCGTGCTCCCCGCCGAGCCGTCGCTGCCCGGCGGCGAGGTGGCGCCGTCGTCACCGGACGAGCCGCAGCCCGCGATCAGCAGGGTCAGGCCGGCGGCCAGAGCCGTGGCACGAGGCAGGATCGCGGTCCTGGTGCTGCGCATGTGTCCTCCCGCAGGGGCCACAGCCACCGGCCGCCGCCCCCGATCGGCGATGGTCGGTCCCTACCGGTCTAGCACCGGGGCACCGGGCGTGCACCTGGGGAAACGACGACGGACGTGACGACTCCCTGCAGATCGCACGCACCGCCGTCGGGCCTGCGACGACGGCGCCCGGTGCGCTCAGAGCGGGACCACGTCGTGGCGGACCAGTCCGTAGACGAGGGAGTCGACCAACGCCTCCCAGGACGCCTCGAGGATGTTCGGGCCGACCCCGACCGTGCTCCAGGAGTCCTGGCCGTCGGTCATCTCCAGCAACACCCGGGTGACGGCGTCGGTGCCGTGGGAGGAGTCAAGCAGCCGCACTTTGTAGTCGATCAGCTCGAAGTCCTCGATCGCCGGGTAGGCCGTCACCAGGGACTGCCGCAGGGCCGCGTCCAGGGCATTCACCGGGCCGTTGCCCTCACCGGTGGACACCACCCGGACGTCCCCGGTGTGCAGTTTCACGGTGGCCTCGGCGTTAACCTCGCCGGTCTGCTGGGTGTGCTCGACGATCGCGCGCCAGGACTCGGTGCGGAAGTAGGCGGGCCGGGTCCCCGCGATCTCCTCGCGCAGGAGGAGTTCGAACGAGGCGTCCGCGGCGTCGAACGTGTACCCGTTCGCCTCGGCGTCCTTGACCCGCTCGGTGACCCGGCCGAGCAGGTCGCTCTGGCCGCTGAGGTCGAACCCGAGCTCGCGGCCCTTCAGCTCGATGCTGGCCCGGCCGGCCATGTCCGAGACGAGCATGCGCATGTCGTTGCCGACCTTGCGCGGGTCGATGTGCTGGTACAGGTCGGGGTCCACGCGGATGGCGCTCGCGTGCAGACCAGCCTTGTGCGCGAACGCGCTCGCCCCGATGTAGGGCTGCCGGGCGAACGGGGCGATGTTGGTGATCTCGCTGACCGCGTGCGCGATCCGGGTGACCTCGGCCAGGCCCGCGCCGCCGAGGACCGGGATCTCCAGCTTCAGCTCGAGGTTCGCGACCACGGCGAGCAGGTCGGCGTTCCCGGTGCGTTCGCCGTAGCCGTTCACGGTGCCCTGCACGTGGTGGGCACCGGCGATGACGGCGGCCATCGAGTTCGCCACGGCGCAGCCGGAGTCGTTGTGGGCATGGATGCCGAGGCGGCCGTCGGTGCGCTCGCGCACCGAGGAGACGATGTCGAACACCCAGTCCGGCAGCATGCCGCCGTTCGTGTCGCAGAGGGCGACGACGTCCGCCCCGGCCTCGAACGCCGTCGTCACCGCGCGCAGCGCGTAGTCGGGATCGAACCGGTACCCGTCGAAGAAGTGCTCGGCGTCGACGATCACGCGGCGGCCTGCGTCGGTCAGGTAGGCGACGGTGTCCGCGATCATGGCGAGGTTCTCGTCGCCGTCGGTGCGCAGGGCGCGCTCGACGTGCCGGATGTCGCTCTTCGCGACGAGCGTGATCGTCGGCGCGGCGGAATCGAGCAACGCGCGCACCTGGGTGTCGGTGTGTGCCCGGCCGCCGGCCTTGCGGGTCGAGCCGAACGCCGCGAGCTCAGCGTTGGAGAACGTCAGGTCCTTCTCCGCGCGGGCGAAGAACTCCGTGTCCTTCGGAATCGCACCTGGCCAGCCGCCCTCGATGAACGTCACCCCGAGCTCGTCCAGGAGTGGGGCGATGGCCAGCTTGTCCGCGACGGAGAGGTTCATCCCCTCCTGCTGGGCGCCATCGCGCAGGGTGGTGTCATAGACGTGCACATCGGCGACGTCGGGCTTCGATGCGGTACTCATGTCGTCAGCTTCCGGGTGGTACGGGTCCTGCTGTTCTCCTCATCCTCCTCGCCCGGAACGGGGTGCCGCCCGCGCGGATCGGATGTCTGTGCTGCCATCGGCGTCACCGGGATGGTTGGCCCCGGCAACAAAAAGACCCCCCGGGGTGCGGGAGGTCTGCGCGTTCGCCGAGGCGACGAACGCGCTAATCGATAATCAGGACGCTGGTGGGCATCATTCGCTCATGATGTCACATCCGCGGGGCGAGAGCGCACACGGGCGCTCGCGCCGGACGAGGATGTCCGGGTGAGGTCATAACCTCAGGGGGTGGAGATCCTGGTCGCGTCCGAGGCGGGGACGCTGCACGCGCTCGCCCTGGACGACGATCTCGCGCCGACCCGCACGCAGCGGCTCGACCGGTCGGAGTTCGCCGCCTTCGCCGCGTCGGTCGAGCCCGAGCAGCCCCGGTGGGTCTGGGCGGACACGGCGGCCCTGTATCCCGAGCTGCTCCGCGACGACGTCCGGGTGCAACGCTGCCTGGACCTTCGCCTGTGCCACGTGATCCTGCGCCATGCGGCACCGGGTTCGTTCGAGGGGGACGACCTCTGGGACTCGCCGGTACTGGCCGAGGCGGACCCGACGCCGTCGCTGCTCGACGACCTCGAGGACATGGCCCGGCTCGGCGACGTCGGCCCCGAGGAGCTGCTCGCCGAACGGATCCGCCAGCGGGACGCCCTCGTTGCCGTGGCTGACCCGGGCCGGGTGCGCTTCCTCCTGGCCGCCGAGTCCGCCGGTGCCCTGATCGCCGCGGAGATCGCGCACGACGGGCTGCCCTGGGACCTCGAGGCCCACGATCGGATCCTGACCGACGTACTCGGGCCGCGACCCCGGCCGGGGATGCGGCCCAAGCGGCTCGAGGAACTGGCCGGGATCATCCAGGAGCGCCTGTCCGCGCCCCGGTTGAACCCGGACTCGCCGGTGGATCTGCTGCGCACCCTGCGCCGGGCCGGCCTCGACGTGAAGAGCACCAGCAAGTGGGAACTGCGGGAACTCGACCATCCCGTGGTGGAGCCGCTGCTGGAGTACAAGCGCCTGGCCCGCCTCCTGAGCGCGAACGGCTGGACCTGGATGGACTCCTGGGTGCGCCCGGGCACGCAGGATCGGCGCGGCCGGTTCTTCCCGGACTACGTCCCCGGCGGGGTGGTCACCGGCCGCTGGGCCACGAGCGGTGGCGGCGCCCTGCAGCTTCCGAAGCAGATCCGGGCGGCGGTCCGTGCCGATCCCGGTTGGAAGCTCGTGGTGGCGGATGTCGCCCAGATCGAGCCACGGGTGCTCGCGGCGATGTCCCGGGACGAGGCCCTCGCCGCGGCCAGCCGTGGCACGGACCTCTACCAGGGACTCGTGGACGCCGGGATCGTCGACACCCGGGCCCACGCGAAGGTGGCGATGCTTGGCGCGCTCTACGGGGCCACCACCGGTGAGGCGGGGCACCTCATGCCGCGGCTGCTGCGGGCCTATCCGCGCGCGACGGGTCTCGTCGAGGACGCGGCCCGCACGGGCGAGCGGGGCGGAGTGGTCCGCACCTGGCTCGGCCGCACGTCACCGCCACCGTCGGCGACGTGGCGCGAGGTCCAGGGCCAGGCGACCCAGCCGGACGCCGGGGAGTCCGCCGAGCGGCGTGCCCGGCAGCAGGCTCGCGACTGGGGCCGGTTCACCCGCAACTTCGTGGTGCAGGGCACCGCGGCCGAGTGGGCGCTCGTCTGGATGGCGGAGATCCGGCGCCGGCTGACGGCGATGACGAACGGCGCGGATCGTCCGCACCTGGTCTACTTCCTGCACGACGAGGTGATCGTCCACTCCCCTGCCCACCTGGTCGACGACGTCGCAACGGCGATCCGCGACGCTTCCGCGGAAGCGGGCCGGCTCCTGTTCACCGGGTTCGGCGTGGAGTTCCCGCTGGACGTGGCGATCGTGGAGCACTACGGCGAGGCCGAGTGAGGGCCGGTCACGGCAGCGCGACCTCCAGGACCACCCAGGTCCCGTCGAGGAACTGGGTCGTCACGACGATGCCGGCATGGACCGCGCTCGGCGCGGACGCGGTGGTGCCGTCGGCGTGGGTGATCGTGCGCCCGCCCTCCACCACGTCGATGGTGACCCGGTAGGTGTCGTCGACCTGTTCCACGTCCGCGCCGGCGGTCTCGACGCTGGCGGTGCCGCCGGCGAGCGTCGATCCCTGTGTGTGGAGGTCGTTCACGCTCGCGATCGCGCCCGTGCAGAACGCACAGTCCGGTCCGCTGATCGCCTCGAGCGCGGCCACCTCGCGGGCGAGGTGCGCATCGGAGTAGGTCAGGAAGAAGTTGGCCGCCGCGGCCACCGCGCCGGCTCGGCCGGCATCGTCCAGGTCCGCCGGCGGCTCGGCCAGCGGCGCGGCGAACGGCCCCGACCCGAAGCTCACGCCGTCGACCTGCCACCCGTCGGCGCCCCACACGACCGAGACCCAGAGCTCGGGGTAGCGGCCGTTGGCTTGCTCGACCTGACTCCCGTCACCAGAGATCCGGATGCTCGGCGCCTCCACGACATCCAGCTGCACGATGTAGCGCCCATCCGCGCCGTCCTCACCGCTGGTGAGGGCGTGCAGGATCTCGAAGTCACCGCCGGCGTTCCTGCCGCCCTCGGCGTGGAGCTCGGCGGCACCGTCCGCGATCTGCGCGCAGACGGCACAGTCCTCGGTACCCAGCGCCTCCCACTCGTCCAGGTCGCCCGAGGTGAACAGGTACGGGAAGAGGCTGATGAAGTACGACGCTGCCGCGACCGCACCCTCCGGTCCGGGGTCGTCCAGCGCGTCCGGGCGGACCGGTGGCGCAACGCCTTCGAGGGTGTTCTTCTGCCGGTCCTCGGCCTGGGCGACGGTGGCGTTCTCGCCGACCCCGGAGTCGGTCGGCTGACTCCCAGCGGGAGATCCTTCGCATCCCGGGACCAGGACAAGCGCGGCAAGGGCCACCACGGAGGTGACCGAACGGTGGATCCGAGCACTCGAGTTCGATGGCATGCTCGGACGGTAGTGACGGCGTCGCAGCCGTGTGCGAGGCCTGTGGATAACCCGGCGCCGCCGTGCTCGTCTGAGCCGGAGGGAGCGACGTGCAGGTGAGCTTGGCGCTTCCGCGGAAGCGCCGCCGGCGAGCCGCGTCACAAGACTCGCACCGATTCCACGGAGGCGGATCACGCTTCAGCGCTTCCGCGGAAGCGCTGAACGCTCCGCCACGCTCAAGGCACCAGGTTCGTCCCGGCAGGCTCCACGCGGAGCGGGTCTGACACCGCGACCGTCCTGGACGCCGTGCTCGGCGGAACAGGGGGCAGGGGTGTGCAGGTGAGCTTGGCGCTTCCGCGGAAGCGCGAGGTGGGCGGACGCTTCCGCGGAAGCGCGAAGTGGCCGGGTGCTTCCGCGGAAGCGCAAAGTGGCCGGGTGCTTCCGCGGAAGCGCAAAGAGCCCGAACGCTTCCGCGGAAGCGCTACCGGCGAGTCGCGTCGCAAGACTCGCACCGACTCCACGGAGGCGGACCACGCTTCAGCGCTTCCGCGGAAGCGCGAGGTGCCCGGACGCTTCCGCGGAAGCGCGACGTGGCCGTGCCGTGCTCGGCGGAGCAGGGTGCAGGGGCGTGCCAGGTGGGCTCGGCGCTTCCGCGGAAGCGCTACCGGCGAGTCGCGTCACAAGACTCGCACCGACTCCACCGGGGTGGGATCCGCGCTTCAGAGCTTCCGCGGAAGCGCTGAACGCTCCGCCACGCTCAAGGCACCAGGTTCGTCTCGGCGGTCTCCACGCGGAGCGGGTCTGAGACCGTGACCGTCGTGGCCGTGCCGTTCACCGCCAGCCACGGGCCGGTGCCGTTGATCTGAAACTCGCCCGACCAGCTCGTTGTGAGAGTGATCTCGACCGTCTCGGTCGTCGTGTAGACGTGGGTGAGGGTGTGGTCCGGGTAGCCGGCGCCCGCCTCCGTGGTGACCAGAGGGGCGGAGCCGTCGCCGAAGTCCCAGGTGAACTCGACGGGCGTCGCGCGCACCGCGACCGGTAGGCCCAGGACTGTGGTCGAGAACTCCTGGGTGGCGCCGTCCGTGAAGACGATCGTGTCCATATTCACAAGCGTCCACTCCCCCTGGGGCTGGAGATTGATCTCCGAGCCGGCCAGGAGCAGTCTCTGGAAGTCCGTGACGGTGAGCGTGAGCGCCTCGGTCGCTGGCACGAGTTCGCCATCACCGTTGCCAGCCTTGAATTTCATTGCCACCGTGCCGGACTCCGCCACCAGGGGGCAACCAATCGGTATCGCACTGAAGTCGCTGCCGGGCGGCGGGCAGTCCGGGTAGAGCGCGAAGATCTCCTCGACAGTCAGCGCACGGGCAATCGGCGCGGCCGGCTGATTGGAACCATTCGTCTCGAACTCGTCAGTTCCCACGAGTTCGATGACATCATCTTCTGCTCCGGCGTCGACTGCCACCGCAGGGCATGACGCGACGGCAAGCATGATGGCGCAAGCGACCGGCACAGCGAGTAGCCGACGAGTCACTGGTCACTCCCCGTGTTCAGCCCTTCGATCCTCCAACCGTCGGACGTGTAGAGCACCGAAATTAGGATCTCAGGGTAATCGCCACCGACGACCTCTTCGCGGCTCCCATCACCCGAGATTCGGACACTCGGTTCCTCGGAGATATCTAGTTGAACTAGATAGTGGTGACCCTCCCCGTATGGCCCTCCACCCGAGGAGTTCAGAATTGCAATCTCGCCGCCTGTTGTGCTCCCGTCGTCAGCGTGCAATGTCTCGACCTTCGACGAGATGTCTGCACAGAAACTACATTCCTCAGTGCGCATTTCATCCCAGACCGACAGGTCGCCCGTTGCGAAAACATACGGGTACAACTGCATGAAGTACGTACCGGCGGCCACGGCGCCTTCGAGACTCTCCTCGTCCATCGCAGCCGGCCGCTCTGGTGAGGGGAACTCGGTCGGCTCCTCCGTCGTCGGCTCCTCCGTGGTCGGCTCCTCCGTAGTCGGCTCATCGCTCGACTCGGTCGCCGACGTCGGCGGCTCGACGGGCTCCCCACCGTCACACCCGGCGACCAGCAGTACCAGGGCGAGGGCCGCCGTCGGGACGGACCAATGGCGCCGTCTCCCCCGCCACGACCCCCGCGTCATGGACCGACCGTAGTGAATCGACCCCGGATTCGGAAGTCCCTGTGGATAACCCAGGGCGGCGCTTCCGCGGAAGCGCCGGGCGCGTCGGCCCGCCTGTGCGGCGTATCGTCGAACGGCCCGAGCCGAACGGAGCCACCCATGACCGTCACCCAGTTCATCGCCGACCTCAGGGTCGACGATCTCGACGAGGCCCGGCGCTTCTACGTCGACGTGCTCGGCCTGACCGAACAGCCCTTGGGACTGGACTGGGTCACCCGATTCGTCGACCCCAGCACCGGTGCCGCCGTGCAGGTGCTGACCCGCGACGCGACCGCGCCCGAGGACCCCGCGGCGTCGGTGAAGGTGGACGACGTGCATGCCACCTACGCGTCGCTACGCGAGGCCGGCTACGAGATCGTCCACCCGCTCACGACCGAGCCGTGGGGCGTCGTCCGGTTCTTCGTCCGCACGGCCGACGGCACGGTCCTCAACATCGTCCAGCACCACGCCTGACCGCCGGACAGGGACTCAGACGAGCCGGGTCATCCAGCCGTAGGTGTCCTCGTGCCGTCCGTACTGCAGGTCGGTGAGCAGCCCGTACAGCTCGTTCGTGACCGTCCCGGCCGCCCCGTCACCGACGGTGAGGTCGAACCCGGTGCCCTTGAGCACACCGACGGGTGTGATCACGGCGGCGGTTCCACACGCGAAGACCTCGGTGATCTCGCCCGATGCCACGCCGGCCTTGACCTCCTCCAGCGTGATCGCGCGCTCGTGCACCTCGTGGCCGGCGTCGGTGACCAGCTGCAGGATCGACTGGCGGGTGACGCCCTCGAGGATCGTCCCGGTCAGCGCCGGCGTGTGCACGGCACCGTCGGCGGTGACGATGAACATGTTCATCCCGCCGAGTTCCTCGAGGTAGGTGTTCGTAGCCGCATCGAGGAAACAGACCTGCTGGCAGCCGTGCTCGTACGCCTGCTGCTGCGGGAGCAGGCTGGCCGCGTAGTTGCCGCCGCACTTCGCCGCGCCGGTGCCGCCCGGCCCCGCGCGGTGGTACTCCTCGGCCACCCAGATCGAGACCGGCGTGAAGCCCGACGTGAAGTACGGCCCGGAGGGCGAGGCGATCACCAGGTACTCCACCCGGCGCGCCGCCCGGACGCCGAGGAACGCCTCGGAGGCGAACATGTACGGCCGCAGGTACAGCGAGGAGCCGGGCGCGTTCGGCACCCACTCCATGTCCGTGCGGACCAGCTGCCTGATCGAGTCGAGGAAGTCCGCCTCACTCAGCTCGGGTAGCGCCAATCGCCGCGCGCTCTGTGCGAACCGGGCGGCGTTCGCCTCCGGCCGGAACGCCCAGACGGTGCCGTCCTTGTGCCGGTAGGCCTTCAGCCCTTCGAAGATCTCCTGCGCGTAGTGCAGCACCGCGGCCGCCGGGTCCAGGCTGAGCGGGCCGTACGCCTCGATGCGTCGGTCGTGCCAGCCCTGATCGGGGGTCCACGTCGCGTGGGCCATGTGATCGGAGAATACGGTTCCGAACCCCAGCTCGGTCAGCGCGGCGGCGCGCTCCTCACGGGTCCGGGGGTGCGACGTCGGCCGCACCTCGAAGGTCTCCTGTTGCGTGTCGTTACTCATCGTGCCTCTCCACCGTGGGGTTGCGAGTATGACGGTATCCCTACTGACCCGCTTCCGGCGTCAGTAGGGTGAGCGAGGCGCGCCCCGAACGGGGCGTGTCCGCCTCGCTCAGCCGGCTACTCGAGCGGCGAGGGCGTCGCCGATCTCAACGGTGGTGCGCGGCGAACCGTCGCGTGCGGCGATGTCCGCGGTGACCGCGTCGGAGATGCGCGTGGCCTGCTCGGGCAGGCCGAGGTGCTCCAGCAGCAGCGCGACGGACAGCACGGCCGCCGTCGGGTCCGCCTTGGACTGGCCGGCGATGTCCGGCGCGGAGCCGTGCACGGGCTCGAACATGGACGGGAATGCGCCGCTGGGGTTGACGTTGCCGGAGGCCGCGAGCCCGATGCCACCGGTGATCGCCGCAGCGAGGTCGGTGATGATGTCGCCGAACAGGTTGTCGGTCACGATCACGTCGAACCGGGCCGGGTCGGTGACCATGTAGATGGTCGCGGCGTCCACGTGCGCGTAGTCGACGGTGATCTCCGGGAACTCCGCGGCCACGGCGTCCACGGTGCGCCGCCACAGGTGGCCGGCGTTGACGAGCACGTTGTGCTTGTGCACCAGCGTGAGCTTCTTGCGGGGCCGGGCCTGGGCGCGCGCGAACGCGTCCCGCACGACCCGCTCGACGCCGAACGCGGTGTTCACGCTGACCTCGGTCGCGATCTCGTGCGGCGTGCCCACCCGCAGCGCCCCGCCGTTGCCGGTGTAGGGGCCCTCGGTGCCTTCACGCACCACCACGAAGTCCACGTCGCCCGGGTTCGCGAGCGGCGTCGGCACCCCCGGGTACAGGCGCGAGGGGCGCAGGTTCACGTAGTGGTCCAGCGCGAACCGGAGCTTGAGCAGCAGACCCCGCTCGAGCACCCCGCTCGGCACGGTGGGGTCCCCGACTGCGCCGAGCAGGATCGCGTCGTGCGTGCTGATCGCGGCGAGGTCGTCCTCGGTGAGCGTCTCGCCGGTCTCGTGCCAGCGCTTCGCGCCCAGCTCGAACTCCGTGCGCTCCACGGTGACGTCGCTGCCGGCCAGGACGACGTCGAGGACCTTCAGACCCTCGGCGACCACCTCGGGTCCGATTCCGTCACCTGCAACGACTGCGAGCTTGATGGTTCGTGCCATGGTTCGTAGCCTACCCATCGATCCCACGGTATGGACATGCTGTCTCGCATGCTGACCCGAGGGTGATGGTTGCGTCACGTGTTCAAGGGCCGACGGCGGGGGTCGCGTCGCGTCGTGAACACCCCCGACGGCGCGGGGTGGGTCAGGCGGACGGCGTGCGCCGCTTCGGCGGCTTGGGGTAGACGGCCTCGAAGCGCTCGGCGAGGACCTCGGTCCCGTTCGGCAGGGGGTCGCCGCCGGGCGTCAGCCCGGCCTCCGCACCGACACCGCCGCCATCGCCGACCGCCTGCCGCACCACCGCGGTGGTGCGGATCAGTACGCGGGGCTCCCCTCCGCCGTCGAGCAGGATGGAGAGGTCACCGATGTCCGGGGCGGGCTCGTCACCCAGGTCGGCCACGGTCACGACGATCGACGTGCGCGTGCCCGCGAGCACCTCGGCCACGAACTCGTCCGCAGTGGAGCGGTCGTCGGAGAAGGACCACGCGGGTGGCGGGATCGTGTCCCGCGGCGCCTGCCCGACGAACAGCTCGAGCCGGGTGACCTTGCCCTTGAGCCGGGCCACGCGCCAGAACCGGTCGATCGCGTCGTCCTGCTCGGTGTCCATCCGGCCAGTCTGCCGTACCCGTCGGCGCCCCGATCACACCCGCGGACGAGACGCGCTCCGACCTGCGACGTATCGACAGGGTGGCGTGGATGCGGAACGCTGGGTTGACCATCGTTGAAGGAGTGCCCGTGAGTCAGAACCCGCCGTACACGCCGCCTCCCGGCGCCCCGTACCAACCGCCCGTCAACGACAGTGGCAACAAGACGATCGCGATCCTGGCGCACCTGTCCCCGATCATCGCCATGGTCCTGTCCGCCGGACTCATCAGCTTCCTGGGACCGCTGCTGGTGTGGCTGATCTGGAAGGACCGGGGACCGCTGGTCCGCAACGCCGCCGCGAGCGCGTTCAACTTCAACATCACGGTGTGGGTGGTGACGATCATCGGGTGGATCTGCTTCATCACGATCGTCCTGATCCCGCTCGCGATCGTTCTCTGGGCCGTCGTCTGGATCGCCCAGATCGTGCTCTCGATCATCGGCGCGATGCGAGCCAGCAACGGCGAGGTTTACCGCTACCCGTTCCAGGTGCCGATCCTGAAGTGAGTGCCGGGCAGCCGGCTCAGACGGTGCCGGTCGCCCGCAGCGGGAGCAGGATCAGCAAGGCGGCCCAGCTTCCGATGCTGAGCCAGAGGTTCACGGTCAGCATGCCAACGGTCTCGCCGATCGCGGGCGGCACGAACCACCGCGCCCGGTCGAAGGACTCGATGTGGTCGTTGACGTGGTCCGGGATCCTTATCACCCGCCAGAGCGCGCGCAGGCGGCGCATCAGCCGCAGGCCGCCGCGCTCGGCGAGGTCGGCGATCCGCGCCAGGATCTCGAACGAGACGTCCATGAGGTCGAAGAGCCCGGTGAACTGCGTCGCCAGTTCGGCCCTGTCCTCGGCGGCCCGCCAGTACTGCCGGACCCGGTGCAGGAACAGGACCGAGAACACGGCGCCCGCGAGCGCCAGCGCGAGCAGGATCAGTCGGGTCCAGCCATCGGCGCCGACCGCGATCCAGGCGATCCCGATCAGCGGCACGACCGGTACCAGGCCGTACAGGACGGCCGGGATCCGCAGGATCCGGAGCGCCACGGTCAAGGGCCCGGACACCTGCGCGGCCGCCTCGTAGGCGGCCGTCCGCTCCGGATCGCGCTCCGACACCGACTCAGTCATGGGCCGAATCCTAGCCAGCCCGCCCCGAACGCATGAGACCGGACACCCGCCCGGGACCGCCCCTTCGGAAAGGGCGGTCTCGGGCAGTGGTGTCCGGTCTCAGTGGCGAGCAGGCAGCGTCAGCGGCCGCTCGTGCCTCGGGTCAGCTCCGTCAGCGGCCGGCGCTGCCCTCGGTGTAGTCCGCGTCGGAGGGCTTCACCCACGCGAACAGCTTGCGCAGCTCGCGGCCGGTGGCCTCGATCGGGTGCGCCTCGCCCTTGGCGCGGGCGGCCTTGAACTCCGGGGCGCCGGCGTCCTGGTCGTTGATGAACCGCTCCGCGAAGGCACCGTTCTGGATGTCGCCGAGTACGGCCTTCATGTTCTCCTTCACGTGCGGGTCGATCACGCGCGGGCCGGAGACGTAGTCCCCGTACTCGGCGGTGTCGGAGACGCTCCAGCGCTGCTTGGCGATGCCACCCTCGTACATGAGGTCGACGATCAGCTTCAGCTCGTGGAGCACCTCGAAGTAGGCGACCTCAGGCTGGTACCCGGCCTCGGTCAGGGTCTCGAAGCCGTACTGCACCAGCTGGGACGCGCCACCGCAGAGGACGGCCTGCTCACCGAACAGGTCGGTCTCGGTCTCCTCGGTGAACGTGGTCTTGATGCCGGCGGCGCGCAGTCCACCGATGGCCTTGGCGTAGGACAGGGCGAGCGGCCACGCGTTGCCGGTCACGTCCTGCTCGACGGCGACGATCACCGGCACCCCGCGTCCGTCCGCGTACTCGCGGCGGACCAGGTGACCCGGGCCCTTGGGGGCGACCATGATGACGTCGACGGTGTCCTTCGGCTTGATGTAGCCGTAGCGGATGTTGAAGCCGTGCCCGAAGACGAGCGTCGCGCCGTCGGCCAGGTTCGGGGCGATCTCGTCCGCGTACACGTGCCGCTGCACCTGGTCCGGTGCGAGCACGACTACGACGTCCGCCTCCTTGACGGCGTCGGCGACGCCTCGGACCTTCAGGCCCTCGTTCTCTGCCTTCTCACGCGAGGGCGAGCCCTCGCGCAGACCGACGCGCACGTCCACGCCGGAGTCGCGCAGGTTCAGCGCGTGGGCGTGACCCTGGCTGCCGTAGCCGATGACGGCGACCTTCTTCGCAGCGATCAGGGACAGGTCGGCGTCGTCGTCGTAGAACAGCTCGGCCACAGTGGGTCTCCTTCGTTGAATTGCTGATTGTTCGGTTCGGGGTGATCTGGGGTGGGGCGGGGGCGCTCAGGCGGAGCGCGCGATCCGCTCCAGGGCACGGTCCGTCATCGAGCGGCCGCCGCGGCCGATGGCCACCGTGCCCGACTGGACGATCTCACGGATCCCGTGCGGTTCGAGCGCCGCGAGCAGCGCCTTGAGCTTGTCCTCGCCGCCGGTGGCCTCGATCGTGACGGCCTCGGGGCTGACGTCGACCACGTGGGCACGGAACAGCTCGACGACCTGCAGCACCGCGGTGCGGGAGGCGTCGTCGGCCTTGACCTTGACCAGCAGCAGTTCACGCTGGACGGAGGCGTTCGGGGCCAGTTCCACGATCTTGAGGACGTTCACCAGCTTGTTGAGCTGCTTGGTGACCTGCTCGAGCGGGTTGGACTCGACGTCGACCACGACCGTGATCCGGGAGATGTCCGGGTGCTCGGTGGGACCGACGGCGAGGGAGTGGATGTTGAAGGCTCGCCTGGCGAACAGGGCCGAGACGCGGGTGAGCACGCCGGGCTTGTTCTCGACCAGGACGGAGAGCGTGTGTCGGGACATCGTCTTCTGCCTCACTCGTCACGATCGAACGCCGGGCCGATGCCCTGCGCGTACTGGATGTCGTCGTTGCTCACGCCGGAGGGCACCATCGGCCACACCATGGCGTCGCGGCTGACCACGAAGTCCACGACCACGGGGCGGTCGTCGATCTCCTGCGCCTTGCGGATCGTCGCGTCGACATCCTTCGCGTTGTCGCACCGCAGGCCCACGCACCCGTACGCCTCGGCGAGCTTGACGAAGTCCGGGATCCGCGCCGTCTCGTGGCCGGTGTTCAGGTCCGTGTTGGAGTACCGCTGGTCGTAGAACAGCGTCTGCCACTGGCGGACCATCCCGAGCGAGGAGTTGTTGATGATTGCGACCTTGATCGGGATGTCGTCGAGGGCGCAGGTGGCCAGTTCCTGATTCGTCATCTGGAAGCAGCCGTCGCCGTCGACCGCCCACACGGTCTTGTCCGGGGCGCCGACCTTCGCGCCCATCGCCGCCGGCACCGCGTAGCCCATGGTGCCCAGCCCGCCGGAGTTGAGCCACGTGCGCGGGTGCTCATAGCGGATGAACTGCGCCGCCCACATCTGGTGCTGGCCGACCCCGGCCGCGAAGATGGTCTCCGGGCCGGAGATCTCGCCGAGCCGGGAGATCACGTACTGCGGGGCGAGCAGGCCGTCCTCGGTGGGCGACCAGCCGAGCGGGTAGGTGGCGCGCAGCTCGTCGATCGTGTGCCACCACCCCTCCAGGTCCGGCTTCCCGTGCTGGGTCTGCTCCTGGGCGAGCTCGACGGTCAGGTCCGCGAGCACGTCCTTGAGGTCCCCGACGATCGGCACGTCCGCGAACCGGTTCTTGGAGATCTCGGCGGGGTCGATGTCCGCGTGCACGACCGTGGCACCCGGCGCGAAACTGTCCAGCCGGCCGGTGACGCGGTCGTCGAACCGGGCCCCGAGGGCGACCACGAGGTCCGCCTTCTGGAGTGCGGCCACCGCGGGGACGGTGCCATGCATCCCGGGCATCCCGACGTTCTGCGGGTGCGAGTCGGGCAGCGCACCACGCGCCATCAGCGTGGTGACGACGGCTGCACCGGAGAGGTTGGTCAGCTCGATCAGTTCCGCCGAGGCGTTCGCGCGGATCACACCGCCGCCGACGTACAGCACCGGACGGCGGGCGGTCGCCAGCAGGCGGGCCGCTTCCTTGATCTGCTTGATGTGCGGCTTGGTGATCGGGTGGTAGCCGGGGATGTCCAGATCGGCGGGCGGCCAGGTGAAGGACGTCTCCGACTGCATGGCGCTCTTGGCGATGTCCACCAGCACCGGGCCGGGGCGGCCGGTGGAGGCGATGTGGAACGCCTCCGCGATCCGGGCCGGGATCTCACTGGGATCGGTGACCAGGAAGGAGTGCTTCGTGATCGGCATCGTGATCCCGACGATGTCCGCCTCCTGGAAGGCGTCCGTCCCGATCAGGGAGGCGCCGACCTGGCCGGTGATCGCCACCATCGGCACCGAGTCCATGTGCGCGTCGGCGATGGGCGTGACGAGGTTGGTGGCGCCGGGCCCGGAGGTCGCCATGCAGACCCCGACTCTTCCGGTGGCCGCCGCATAGCCCGCGGCGGCGTGGCCGGCGCCCTGCTCGTGGCGGACCAGAACGTGGCGGATCGAGGAGTCGAAGAGCGGGTCGTAGACCGGGAGGATGGCGCCACCCGGGATCCCGAAGATGACGTCGGCACCGACGGACTCCAGGGACCGGACCACCGAGGCGGCCCCGGTCATCACCTCACCGACGACCGCGGGCGCGGCATTCGGTGTGGCTGCTGCCAGCGCCGGCTTGGGCGGCTGCGAACGAGGCGGCGTGGGATGCGGCACGTGTGCCATCGCTCCTCCTGTGCTCTCTCTTGCATGGGTGTGGGCAAACAAAAACCCCTCGTGCCCAGGGGGCGGTCGAGGGGTGCGCGCTCAGTGCGGGATCGTCGATCAGACGGTCGCGTGAGCGCGCCCGGTAAGTACTACGACGATCGCCGAACTGAACATGTTCCAGATAGTAGCCCCGGCTCGCGCGATCCGTCACATCCATCCGGGTCATGTCTCACATATTGGGCCACGAGGCCACATCCTGGACGGCCCGGGGCTCGGTGCACCGGGGCCGGGCCGTCAGTCCCGGGGCCGCCCGAATGCGGTGCACACGCAGGCCTCGTTGCCCTCGGGGTCGGCGAGCACCCAGAACGACGGCGCCGAGTGCGCACTGACCAGCGTTCCGCCGGCGTCCAGGGCGGCCTGCACCCGGGCCTCGGCGGCGTCGAGCGGCACCCACACGTCGATGTGGATCCGGTTGCGCTGGGGGCGCGCGGCATCCATCTGCTGGAACCAGACGGCGGGGTTGCCGTTCACCGGGTCCCCCAGCGCGTCCGCGTCGCCCTCGAACTCGGGCGGCATGTCGTCGTCGTAGCCGAGGACGGCCCGCCAGAACGGCAGCACGGCCGGGATGTCGAGCGCGTCGATCGCGATCTCCTGCACCGAGACCAGCGCCGGCTCCGGGGTCAGGCCGAGCTCGGCCGCGATCGCACTGATCGTGCGGGCCAGGTCGACGTCCAGCTCGGTGAGCCCGTCGGCCGAGTGGGTGGTGAGCACGACCGAGGTCCGGAAGTACCGCAGGTCCAGGTCCGGGTGGTGGTCGGCCGCGTCCGCGGCCGCGCCCACCCGGGTCGCGAACGCGATGCCCTCGGCCAGCGACCCGGTCCGGAAGGTGGCGTGCAACGAGCGGATCAGCACCCGCCAGTCCTCGAGCCCGTCGAGTTCGGAAACGTCCTCAGCCGTCAGGGTGTCCATGCCCCTAGGCTGCCACCGCAACCGGCCACAAGCGAGGGCAGGCGGGTCCTGCTCACCTGGCGGTCCCAGCCGGACGGCGATGCACGCCGCCCGACCGGACCCAAGAGGCGCTCAGGAGAGCACGGCCCCCTGCGACGCCGAGCCGACGAGCTTGGCGTACTTGGCCAGGACACCCCGCTTGAAGGCGTGATCCAGCGGCGCCCAGCCCTCCTTGCGGGCCTCGAGCTCGGCAGGGTCGACGAGCAGGTCGAGCGTCTTGTTGGCCACGTCCAGGCGGATCGGGTCGCCGTCCTGCACGAACGCGATCGGGCCGCCGTCGACCGCTTCGGGAGCCACGTGCCCGACGCACAGCCCGGTGGTGCCGCCGGAGAACCGGCCGTCGGTGAGCAGCAGCACGGTCTTGCCGAGCCCGGCGCCCTTGATGGCACCGGTGATCGCGAGCATCTCGCGCATCCCGGGGCCGCCCTTGGGGCCCTCGTACCGGATCACCACGACGTCGCCGTCGGTGATCGTGCCGTCCTCGAGCGCATCCAGCGCGGCGCGCTCCCGCTCGAACACGCGGGCGGTGCCCTCGAACACGTCGTCGTCGAAGCCCGCGGACTTGACCACGGCGCCGTCCGGGGCGAGCGAGCCGCCGAGGATCGTGATGCCGCCGGTGTGGTGGATCGGGTTGTCCAGGGCGCGCAGGATCTTGCCGTCCGGGTCCGGCGGGTTGATGTCCGCGAGGTTCTCCGCGACGGTCTTGCCGGTCACGGTGAGCGCGTCGCCGTGGATCAGGCCCGCGTCCAGGAGCGCCTTCATGATCACCGGCACGCCGCCGATGCGGTCCACGTCGTACATCACGTAGCGGCCGAACGGCTTGAGGTCACCCAGGTGCGGGACCTTCGCGGCGATCCGGTCGAAGTCCGCGAGCGTCAGGTCCACCTCCGCCTCGTTCGCGATGGCGAGCAGGTGCAGCACCGCGTTGGTGGACCCACCGAACGCCATCACCACGGCGATCGCGTTCTCGAACGCCTTCTTGGTCATGATGTCCCGGGCGGTGATGCCCTTGCGGAGCATCTCCACGACCGCCTCCCCGGAGAGGTGGGCGAAGTTGTCGCGGCGCCGGTCCGCCGACGGCGGCGCGGCCGATCCCGGCAGGGACATGCCCATCGCCTCGGCAACGGACGCCATCGTGTTCGCGGTGTACATGCCACCGCAGGCACCCTCGCCGGGGCAGATGGCCCGCTCGATCCGGTCCAGGTCGCCCTTGCTCATCAGGCCGCGCGAGCACGCGCCGACCGCCTCGAAGGCGTCGATCAGGGTGACGTCCTTCTCGGTGCCGTCCTCGAGCTTGACCCAGCCCGGCATGATCGAGCCGGCGTAGAGGAACACGCTGGCCAGGTCCAGGCGGGCGGCGGCCATCAGCATGCCCGGCAGCGACTTGTCGCAACCGGCCAGCAGCACCGACCCGTCGAGCCGCTCGGCCATCATGACGGCCTCGACCGAGTCCGCGATGATGTCGCGGGAAACCAGTGAGAAGTGCATCCCCTCGTGGCCCATCGAGATGCCGTCGGAGACGGAGATGGTGCCGAACTGCAGCGGGTACCCGCCACCGGCGTGCACGCCCTCCTTCGCGCCCTGGGCGAGCCGGTCCAGGGACAGGTTGCACGGCGTGATCTCGTTCCACGAGCTGGCGATGCCGATCTGGGGCTTGCCCCAGTCGCCGTCACCCATGCCGACGGCGCGCAGCATCCCGCGCGACGCCGTGGCCTCGATGCCGTCGGTGACCTGCCGGCTGCGCGGCTTGATGTCCGGAGTGCTGGGGGTGCTACCCCCGGGTCCTGCGGTGGTGGGAGCAGTCATGCTTCGGATCATAGGACTCCGACGGCAGTGCCGGTGCCGGTGGTCACGTCGCGGACCGCAGCCCTGCCGCTCGGACCGGTTCTCCGCCATGATGTGCGAAGGGTCACACAGCACCGGTTCCGAGCCGGGACCTCCGGCCCGGTTCCTACCCGCAGGTATGCGAAACGATCAGGTCATCCGATCCACCAGCAGCTCACACCGAGGGGAACCGACATGAGCACCGACAGCACCGACAGCACCACGAGCACCGCCACCACCACAAGCAGCGCCGGCGCCCCCGCCGGGGCTGCGAAGTTCGCCAGGCTCACCGGACTGATCCTGCTCATCGCAGGCATCGTGTTCGTCCTCGCCGGGGGCACCACCTGGGGCGTCGTGACCTCGCAACTGAAGGCAGAGGAGATCACGATCTCCGACGACGCCCGCTGGTTCGCCGGACAGCAGGTGGGCGGGCCGTTCACCGCGTACTCGCAGGCGGACGTCATCAACACCCACGCCCTCCACGCCACCGACGGTCGCACCTACGCCGAGCTGGGCGAGGACATGGCTCAGGTCGAGGAGGGCAGCGCCGAGTACGAGGAGCTGGCCGCCCAGCGCGCCACCGTCATGAACGCCTCGTTCCTGCGGGCCTCGCTGTTCACCTCGGTGGTCGCGTATGGCGTCGCGGCCCTGGTCGTCGGCCTGGGCGTGCTGCTCGGTTTCGCCGGCGTCGCGTTCCGCAAGCTCGGCGCCACCGCCTGAGTGACCGGGCCCTTAGCGGGCGCCGCGCGAACTCGCGCGGCGCCCGTTCGCGTGTGCTGGCTACGATCTCCTCGTGGCCGCCAACCCCGATCCGATCGAACTCGTGACCAGCCACGGCCCGGCTCGGGTCCACCCACGACCGGCCGACGGCACGGCCCGGATCGGTGCCCTGCTGCTCGGCCATGGCGCCGGCGGCGGGGTCGGCGCCCCGGATCTGCTCGCGGCCACCTCCGCGGCCCGGACCGCCGGCTTGGACGTGTACCTCGTCGAGCAGCCGTACCGGGTCGCCGGACGTCGCGCGCCGGCCCCGGCTCGCCAGCTCGACACGGCATGGCTCGAGGTGCTCGCACACCTGCGTGCCCACGTCCTGGGCGACGCCCCGGTGGTGGTCGGCGGCCGGTCCTCCGGCGCCCGGGTCGCGTGCCGAACGGCGTCCGACGGCGGAGCCCGGGGTGTCCTGTGTCTCGCCTTCCCGCTGCATCCGCCGGGCCGCGCCGCGGACCCGAGCAAGTCCCGGCTGCCCGAACTGGAGGCCGTCACCGTGCCGGTGCTGATCGTCCAGGGCGAGCGGGACCCGTTCGGGATGCCACCGGCCGGCCCTGGCCGCACGATCGTGACCCAGCCCGGCGACCACTCGCTCAAGGGCGACCCACCCGGCCTGCGCGCCGCCGTCGGGCAGTGGCTCACGCACCTCCTGGCGATCGGGACCTAAGCCCCACCAGCCGCGGAATCCCGCGGAAGAAGTGGGGACATTCGCCCCAGGAACACCCGGCCAACGGCCGGAAGGATTACTCATGAACGGTCCACCAGATGAGGACCACGTCCCTAAGAGGGGAACGAAATCATGAGCAAGACCATCGCACCCGCGGCCCCGGTCCACGAGGCTCGCACCCAGGAGGACATCGTCACCCGTCCGGGTGTGCGCAAGGTCCTCGCCGTGAGCCGCATCGTCATCGGGTTCACATTCCTGTGGGCCTTCCTGGACAAGCTGTTCGGGCTGAACTTCTCGACACCGCCCGCGAACTCCTGGCTCAACGGCGGCACCCCGGCCCAGGGCTTCATCGGCGGCATCGAGGGCCCGTTCGCCGGCTTCTTCGGCCTCTTCGCAAACCCGTTCGGCGACTTTCTGTTCATGTTCGGCCTGCTCGGCATCGGGGTCGCCATGATCGGTGGCGCCGGCCTGCGGATCGCGGCGATCGGCGGCACGCTCCTCATGCTGTTCATGTTCCTGGCCGAGTTCCCGACCGCCACCACGATGGTCGACGGCGAGCTGATCCGCGGCGCCACCAACCCCATCGTCGACTCGCACTGGCACGAGGCACTGCTGCTGATCATCGCCGCCGTCACGCTGGCCGGCGACACCTGGGGCCTGGGCAAGTGGTGGTCCGCCAAGATCGGCAAGCACACCTGGCTCCGGTGACTGAGCCGGACCCATACCTGAGGGGAACGGACCACAACTGAATACGGAGCCCCCGGCTCCCCAGTACTGCGGGCCCGCACCTATCCCCTCGGGTGCGGGCCCGCAACCATGTCCGGGCAGGCGGCCACGCCAATCGGGTGGCCGAGGCTCAGGCGCGGCGGACCAGCACGTCCCCGCTGACCGTCCGCAGCCGCAGCACCACGGCACCGCCACCCTCGCCGTCGGGCCCGTCGCCCGGCGTGAGTTCGCTGCGGACGCTGCCGGAGATCGAGCTGCAGTCGAGCATCGCGGCGGTGCCGAGCGGGATCCCCACGACGACGTCGCCGGACGCGGTCTTCGCCGTGATCTCCCCATCGGCGGCACGGCGGACGATGAGGTCGCCCGAGCCGGTGCGCAGACCGACACGGCCGGCGACCTCCTTGATCACGATGTCACCGGAGCCGGTCGCGGCGTCGACGTCCCGACCGGAGTCGACCCCGACGTCACCGGACCCGGTGCGGACCTCGAGGCTGCCGGCGGTACCGACGTGCACGTCACCGGAGCCACTGACGAGGTGGCCCGTGCCGACGCTGCCGATGCTGACGTCTCCGGAGCCGGACGTGCCGTCCAGGTCCTCGGCGCTGCGGATCTCGACGTCGCCGGAGCCCGACTTGACCCGGACACGCCCGAGCTGGCCGCTGGCGAGCACGTCACCGGATCCGGTCTCGACATCCAGGTCGGACCCAGTGGGCACGTCGACCTCGATGCGCAGCCGCGCGGATCCTCCGAACAGCCGAGTCCGCGTCGAGGGCACCTCGATGCGGAGGTCACCACCCTCGAAGGTGACGCGCGTGGCCTCGGCGATCGCTGCGCCGTCGGACCCCCGGACGATCAGCCGCACGCGGGCCATGCCCGGGACGTCGGCGGGGTCCGCGGCGGCCAGGATCAGATCGCTGGCGCGCAGCTTGGCGTGCACCCGGACGGGGCCGGTGACGGGGAACTCGTAGTCGGTCATCGCCGATCCTGCTCTCTTGGCTCTCTCTGGACGAGGGGTGGTCTGGTTACAGGTTGTCGGCCGGGCGGGGCCGGGTCGCGCTGTTGCGGGTCCCGGTGCGCGGACGACGGCGGCGGTTCAGCCGGGCGAAGTCCTCCTGGATGGGTCCACCCATCCGGGTGGCGGCGATGGCGGCGTAGGCGTTGTCGAACATGTCGGGGCCTCTCAACGGACCCAGCCGGTCATGCGGCGACCGGTCTGGGTGAAGTTCTGGGTGGGCTGATCCTGCGCCGGTGCGGCGAGGACCTTCTGGATGGTGCGGACCAACCAGGAGTTGACGCTCAGGCCCTCGGTCGAGGCGGCGTCGTCGACGCGTGTCTTCAGTCCCTCGGGCAGCCGCAGCGAGATGCGGGTGGTTGACCCGTCCTCGTCGGCCTCGGGCATCGGTGGCACGGGCGGGGCGGGCGGGGCCGGCCGGCCGGCCGGGCCGGAGGCCCACGGCATCGCGCCCGGGCCGTTCGGGGAGCCGAAGGCAACGGTGGGTTCGGAGTCGGCGCCGCGGGGGCGCTGCTCGACGACGATCTCCGGGGCGCCGCCGCGCAGGCGGACCTCGACGACATCGCCGTCGAGCCGGAGGGTGACGTCGGCGGCGACGTCGGACGCGAGCTCCATGAGGCTCAGGCGCAGGGCCGGTTCGAGGGTCTGGGAGAGCCGCTCGGCGGCCTCCTGGACCTCGGGCGAGGAGGCGCGCGTCGCGTTGGCGAGTGCCTGCTGCAGCGAGGACAGGTAGGGGTTCAGGTCCATGACGCCATCATGACATCATGATGGCGTCATGCGCAACCTCAAACTGACGTCAGTTTGAATCAAAGTGACGTCGAACTGACACAGGCGACTACGGTCGGGTCGCGTCGTAGCGGGCGCGAGCGCGCGTGAGGTCCTCCTCGGACAGCTCGCCCCAGGCCCGGAGCCGGCTCAGTCCGCCGTCCGGGTAGACGTCCAGGCGCAGGTGCGTGGCGGGCACGCTCGCGTCGACGAGGAACCGGTGCCGGGTGTCGGCCTGCACGGCCACCTTGGCGAGGATGTCGGTCCACTGGCCGCCCTCGCCGTCGGGAGTGGTGTCCAGGTCCGCCGTCGACTGGGCCAGGTCGGCGACGCTGAGCCGGACCCAACCGGGCGCGTTGCCGACGTAGTAGCTCGTGTCCACCTCGACGTGGGCGATGGTGCCGCGCTGCGCCAGACTGAAGATGGCGTAGTCGTTGCCGGGGCCGCGGCGGCGGGCGTTCTCCCACCCCTCCCCCATGTTCCGGGCGCGTCCGGGCAGGATGATCGCCGCCGGCGAGGAGTAGAACGCGTCCGAGGCGTAGGCGAGGCTGCCGCCGTTCTCGGCCGCGGCCAGGTCGATGGTGCCGGTCAGGAAGTCCGGGTCCGGCACGGCCTCCCCGTGCACGCGGAACCGGGCCACCCCGCCGTCGGGGTAGATGGACAGCCGCACGTGCGTCCAGCGCCGGTCGGAGTCCACGGCGTAGTGGTTCGCGGTGTCCCCGAGCGCGTCGCTGCGCGGCACCAGCGTGTGCCAGTCCGCCTCGAGCAGGTCGGCGACGCTCGGGTAGCCGTCCACGGCGAGCGCCTCCACCGAGACGAACGGCGGATAGTTGCCGCGGAACCACGCGGTGTCCACGACCACGCCGTGCACCACGCCGGGCACGCCGAGGCGCACGATCGCCCAGTCGTTGCCCTCGTCGCGACGACGGCGGGTCTCCCAGCCGTCATAGACCTTGCCCTTGTGGCCGAAGTCGGCGGGGTCGAAGGCGGGGCGGTGCGCGCTGATCAGGTTCTCCCGCTGGGCGAACAGCTCGTCGTTGGCGGCCACGACCGACCCGGCGAGCGCGCGGGAGGCGAGGTCGGGGTAGCTGAGGAAGTCGGGGACCGAGTCCTCGTTCTCCGTTCCGGTACCTCCGGGGGCTGCGTGGGTGTTCATGCGTGTCCTCTCCGGAGCAGCGCTCCTCGTGGTGTGTGGAAGTCCACCTCGACGCCGCGGAGCAGGGTGGTCCGTACCACTCCCTGCAGGGTCCGGCCGGCGTAGGCGGTGATGGGGTTCTTGTGGTGGAGTGCGGCCGGGTCGACGACGAACGTCTGCTCCGGCGCGAACACGGCGAGGTCGGCGTCGGCCCCGACGGCGATCGCGCCCTTGCGCTGCAGGCCGGCCACCCGAGCGGGGCCGGCCGACATCCAGCCGACCACCCGGTCCAGGTCGATGCCGCGCGCCTGGGCCGCCGTCCACATGATCGGCAGCCCGAGCTGCAGGGAGGCGACGCCGCCCCACGCCTGCCCGAAGTCGCCGGTGTCGAGCGCCTTGAGGTCGACGGTGGACGGCGAGTGGTCGGAGACCACCGCGTCGATGGTGCCGTCCGTGAGCGCCTCCCAGAGCCGGTCGGCGTTCGCACCCTCCCGGATCGGTGGGCAGCACTTGAACGTGGTGGCGCCGGCCGGGACGTCCTCGGCGGTGAGGGTGAGGTAGTGCGGGCAGGTCTCGACCGTGATCCGGACGCCGTCGCGGCGGGCGCTGACGATCATCGGCAGGGCGTCGGAGGAGCTCAGGTGCAGGATGTGCACCCGCGCCCCGGTCCAGCGAGCGCGTTCGATGACGACCGCGATCGCGAGGTTCTCCGCGCCGCGCGGCCGGGACGCCAGGAAGTCGGCGTAGCCGGGGCCGTGGGCGGGCGTGGCGTGGTCGATCGCGCCGGCGTCCTCGGCGTGCACGATCATCTGTGCGTCGAACCGGGTCAGTTCGCGCAGGTCCAGCTCCAGCTCGTCGGCGTCGAGCGGACCGAACTCGTCGACGCCGGACGGCAGCAGGAAGCACTTGAACCCGAACACGCCCGCCTCGTGCAGGGGTGCGAGGTTCGGTGTGCTGCCCGGCACGGCGCCGCCCCAGAAGCCGACGTCCACGAACCGCTTGCCCTCGCTCGCGGCGATCTTCGCCGCCAGGGCCGGCACGTCGACCGTGGGCGGGATCGAGTTCAGCGGCATGTCGATGACCGTGGTCACGCCGCCGGCCGCGGCTGCCCGGGTGGCGCTGGCGAAGCCCTCCCAGTCGGTGCGACCGGGCTCGTTGATGTGCACGTGGGAGTCCACGAGCCCGGGCAGCAGCACCTCGTCGGCGGCGAGGGTGCGCACCCGCGCGCCGGCGAGTCCGGCGCCCAGGGGTGCGATGGTCGCGATCGCGCCGTCGCGGATCCCGATCTCGACGGCGGCGCTGCCGTCGGGCGTGATGGCTCGCTCGGCCCGGATCACCAGGTCGTGGCCGGGCTGCTGCGGCGTCACCTGGGCTGCCCGCCGATCAGGTGGTTCCTGCCGAGGATCTCGCTGACGTCCTCCAGCAGCGCCCCGGCCCGGGCGAGGCAGGTGGCCACGTCCGGTTCGATCGAGGTGAGCGGGTAGACGGCGAGGATGCCGTTCTCGCGCAGCCGCTCCGTGGTCAGCGTGGTCCGCCCGGCGACGGCGACGGTCGGCACCCCGGCGGTACTCGCGGCCGCCGCGACGCCGACCGGGGTCTTGCCGAACATGCTCTGTTCGTCGAGGGACCCCTCCCCCGTGATCACGAGGTCGGCGCCGGCCACTCTGGCGTCGAAGCCGATCAGGTCGAGGACCACCTCGACCCCCGGCCGCCGGGTCGCGCCGAGCAGGGCCAGTGCGGCGAAGCCGAGCCCTCCGGCCGCACCGGCGCCAGGGCCGACGGCGACCTCGGCGGCGCGTGCGAACCCGGCCTCGCCGAGGGCCTCGACCCAGCGCGCCAGCCCGGCGTCCAGGTCCGCGATCGCGGTGGCGTCGGCGCCCTTCTGGGCCCCGTAGACGGCGGCCGCACCGTCCGGACCGAGCAGCGGGTTGTCCACGTCCGAGGCGAGGACCACCTCGGTCTCCGCGAGCCGGGGGTCGAGCCCGGACGCATCCACCGCGACCAACCGGCGCAACGCATCCCCGCCCGGGCCGAGTTCGCCGTCGGGGCCGGTCAGCCGCAGCCCGAGCGCCTGGGCGAGCCCGGCGCCGCCGTCGGTGGAGGCGCTACCGCCGACGCCGAGGACGATCCGGTGCGCACCGTGGTCGAGCGCGTGCGACACGAGCTCGCCGGTGCCGTAGGTACCGGACCGGCGTGCCGCGTCGTCGTCCGCGGCCGTGAACGCGAGCCCGGACGCGGCGGCCATCTCGATGACCGCCACCCCATCGCGGGCGGCGTACGTGGCCCGGACCGGCCCGCCGAGCGGGCCGGTCACGTCCACCTCGACCGGTGCGAAGCCGGAGGCGACGGCCGCTGCCACGGTGCCCTCACCGCCGTCGGCCACGGGCAGTTCGTCGATCTCCAGCGCCACCACCGCGCCCTCGGTGACGAGACGGCGCAGGCCCGCGGCGACATGCGCGGCGACCTCCGTGGCCTCGAGGGAACCCTTGAACTTGTCCGGTGCGATGAGGATCCGTGTCGGCGCTGGGGGCTGAGTGGCGTGTGTCATGCCCCTAGTCCAGCAGGGCGACGGCGGTCGGCGCATCCTCCGCCGAGATGGCAAGCGATTCGAATTCGACCACATCGTCGATCTTGACACCCATCGCGATGTTCGTGATCCGTTCCAGGATCACCTCCACCACGACCGGCACCCGGAACTCGGCGGCCATCGCGCTCGCCTTGGCGAAGGCGTCACCGAGGTCGTCGGGCCGGCGCACCCGGATCGCCTTGCAGCCCAGTGCCTCCGCGGCCTTCACGTGGTCCACGCCGTAGCCCTCGAGTTCCGGGGAGTTGATGTTGTCGAACGCGAGCTGCACCTGGTAGTCCATGTCGAACGCCCGCTGGGACTGACGGATCAGGCCGAGGTAGGAGTTGTTCACGACCACGTGCACGTAGCCGATGTTGAACTGGGCGCCCACGGCGAGCTCCTCGAGCATGAACTGGAAGTCGTAGTCGCCGGACAGCGCGACCACGGTCTCCTCGGGCACCGCTCTGGCCACGCCCAGCGCGGCCGGACCGGTCCAGCCGAGCGGACCCGCCTGACCGGCGTTGATCCAGTGCCTGGAGCCGTACACGTGCAGGAATTGGGCGCCGGCGATCTGGGACAGGCCGATCGTGGTCACGTAGCGCACGTCCCGCCCGAAGGCCCTGTTCATCTCCTCGTAGACCCGCTGGGGCTTGATCGGCACGTCATCGAAGTGCGTCTTGCGCTGCATGGTGCGTTTGCGCTCGGCACACTCGGCGGCCCAGCCGGAGTAGTCCGGCACTGCCTCTGCGGCCCTGCGCTCGCGGGCGACCTCGAGAAACAGCTCGATGGCCGCGCCGGCGTCGGAGGCGATGCCGTAGTCGGGGGCGAACACCCGCCCGATCTGGGTCGGCTCGATGTCCACATGGATGAACGTGCGGCCGCGGGTGTACGTGGACAGCTCACCGGTGTGCCGGTTCGCCCAGCGGTTGCCGATGCCGAACACCAGGTCCGAGGCGAGCAGGTTCGCGTTGCCGTACCGGTGCGCGGTCTGCAGCCCGGCCATGCCGACCATCAGTGGGTGGTCGTCGGCGATCGCACCCCAGCCCATCAGGGTGGGGATCACCGGCACGCCGAGGGTCTCGGCCAGTTCGACCAGGCCCGCCTCGGCACCCGCGTTGACGATTCCGCCACCGGCGATGAACACCGGACGCTCGGCGGCCAGGAGCATGTCGATGGCCTTCTCGGCCTGGGCCCGGGTGGCCGCGGTGCGGTGCACCGGGAGCGGGGTGTAGGAGTCCGGGTCGAACTCGATCTCGGTCATCTGCACGTCGACGGGCAGATCGATCAGCACGGGGCCGGGCCGGCCGGAGCGCATCAGGTGGAACGCCTGCGCGAACACGGCGGGCACCTGCCCGGCCTCGAGCACGGTCTTGGCCATCTTCGTCACCGGGGCGGCGATGCTGGCGATGTCGACGGCCTGGAAGTCCTCCTTGTCCAGCTTCGCCACCGGCGCCTGGCCGGTGAGGCACAGGATCGGGACGGAGTCGGCCCAGGCGGCGTACAGACCGGTGATCATGTCCGTTCCGGCCGGGCCGGAGGTGCCGACGCACAGGCCGATGTTGCCGGCCTTCGCGCGGGTGTAGCCGTCGGCCATGTGCGAGGCGCCCTCGACGTGGCGGGCGAGGACGTGGTGGATGCCGCCGTGCGCCTTCATGGCGGAGTAGAACGGGTTGATGGCGGCACCGGGCACGCCGAACGCCTGCGTCACGCCTTCCTTCTCGAGGATGGCCACGGCGGCGTCCACTGCTCTCATGCGAGGCATGGTTCGCTCCTTCGGGTCTGGGGTGGTGCTGGGGGTGTGCGGGGCGGGCGTCGGTGCCCGTGGGGTGTCACTCGGTGCCGGAGAGGCGCCGCACGCCTCGGAACAGCCCGGAGTGGTCGAGGGAGCCGTCCCCGTTGGCGCGGGCGGAGGCCATCAGTTGGCCGACCAGGGAGCCGAGCGGGATCACCACGCCGGCCTCGCGGGCCGCGGAGGTGACGATGCCGAGGTCCTTGTGGTGCAGGTCGATGCGGAACCCGGGGGCGAACTCGCGCCCCAGCATCTTGGCGGCCTTCTGGTTCAGCACGGTGGACCCGGCGAGCCCGCCGCCGAGTACCTCGACGGCCGCCTCGGTGTCCACGCCGTAGGCCTCGAGGAACACGATCGCCTCGGCGAGGGCCTGGATGTTCGCGGCGACGATCAGCTGGTTCGCGGCCTTGACGGTCTGCCCGGAGCCGCTCGGCCCGACCAGGACGACGGTCCTGCCGACGGCGTCGAAGACCTCGGCGGCGGCGTCGAAGTCCTCCCGGGCGCCGCCGACCATGATGGACAGGGCGGCGTTGATCGCACCGGCCTCGCCACCCGAGACGGGTGCGTCCAGGATCCGGAAGCCCTTCTCCTTGGCCGCTGCGGCCAGCTCGACCGTGACATCGGGGCGGATCGAGGAGAAGTCGATGATCAGGGTGCCCGGCCGGGCGTTCGCGAACACGCCGTCGTCGGCTGTGAGCACCTGCGCCACGTCCGGGGAGTCGGGGACCATGATGGCGACGACGTCGGCTCCGGCGACCGCCTCCGCGATGCTCGCGGCCGCGGTGCCGCCCGCCTCGACGAGGGGCCGGGCCTTCTCCGGCGAGCGGTTGTAGCCGATCACGGTGTGCCCGGCGTTGGCCAGGTGGACGGCCATCGGCGAGCCCATGATGCCGAGTCCGATGAATGCGATGGTGCTCATGGCTTCGGTGCCTCTCGTTGGTCGATGGGTTCAGTTCGCGGCGCGGTCGGCCGGCGCCAGCCACCCGAACGGGTCGGTCGCGGCGGACTTGTACTCGAGGCCGAACCAGCCGTCGTAGCCGCCGGCGAGCAGGTCCGCGGTCCAGTCCCCGATCGGCAGCTCACCGGTCCCGGGCCGGTCCCGGCCGGGGGCGTCGGCGATCTGGACGTGGGCGATGCGGTCACGGTGGGCGGCGATCGCGGCGGGTACGTCGTCGCCGTTGACGGCGAGGTGGTAGACGTCGAGCAGCAGGCCGAGGTTGGTCGCGCCGTGCTCGCCGGCCACCCGGTCGATCACGCCGACCGCGTCCGCGGCGGTGAGCAGCGGGTAGCGAGGCGCGCCACTGACCGGCTCGACGAGCACGGTGCCGCCGATACGCCCGACGGCGGCGGCTGCGGCGGCCAGGTTGGCGGCGCCGAGGTCGTCCTGCTCGGTCTGGGCGACGCCCTCGATCCGGTTGCCGTAGAGGGCGTTGAAGGCGCGGCACCCGGTGGCCTCCCCGATCCGGGTGACGACGTCCAGGTTGGCGGTGAAGTCGTCGGAGCGCTCGGGCCAGGACACCAGCCCACGGTCCCCGCCCGGCATGTCCCCGGCGTTGAAGTTCAGTCCCGTCAGTTGCACCCCTGCCGCGGCGAGCGCGCTCACGAACGCGTCGATCTCGTCCGTAGACGGCGTGGACGTCGGGAACGGCCACCAGTACTCGACGGCGTCGAAGCCGGCCGTCCGTGCGGCAGCCGGCCGCTCGAGCAGGGGGAGGTCGGTGAGCAGGATCGAACAGTTCACGGTGTAGCGGGGCGCGGCGCCTGCGGCGGTCATCCGGACTCACTCCTTCGTTCAGGTTTTTCCGTATAGCGGAAGTTGTTTTCCTATTGATGAAAGAATAGGAGAGATCACGGGGTCCGTCAAGGGACCGAGCCGGCTCCGCCGCTCCCGTGAAAGCCCCGTGGCGGCCGCTCAGGCTGAGCGGTACGCCCGCCAGCCGCCGGCGGCCGAGATGTCCGCGTGCCGGCCGGAGGCGACCTCCTCGGGTCGCAGCACCATGGACAGCACGGCGCGGCCATCCTCCAGGCGGATCACGCCGAGCTCCAGCTCGGGCGGCTCATCGGGCAGGAACCGCTCCGCCAGCACCACCAGCGGCACGTCGTAGAGCTCACCGACGATTGCGGCGGTCCCTCCCGGGGCGATGCCGGGGAACTCGTCGCGGACGGAGAAGAACCGGTACCCGGGCGCCGTTCGCACCGGCCCGAGGAACGGGTGCCCCGCGATGTTGTGGTGCACGCCGCCGCCGCGCATGCCCTCACCGTTGACGAACAGTTCAGTCATGCCTGTACACGCTGTCACGGGTGGGCGGGAGAAGCCAGGTCCGGACCCGGACCGGCGTGCCGTCGGAGCCCGCCCAGGAACGCCTCCAGCTCGGCGGTGAACCGTTCGGGGGCTTCGATGCAGCTGACGTGTCCGACGCCGGGAAGGATCACCAGGCGCGATCCGGGGATCGCGGCGCAGAGGGCGTCGGCGACGAACCCCGGTGCCCGGACGTCGGCCGCGCCGTGCAGCACGACCGTGGGCACGTCGATCAGGGGCAGGACGTCACGCAGGTCCGCCTCAGCCGAGGACCGCGCCATCGCTCGGAACCCGCCGGGACGGAAGGATGCGGCGATGTTGTCGCGAACCTCGGCGACCAGGTCCGTCGGGACGTCCGGCGAGAACATGCTCGGCACCATGGTCGATGCGAACTCCGGGGCCGGCAGCAGCGACGCCGCAAGGCAGGTCTGCAACCGCTGCGCGACGGTGGCAGCCGGCAGCGATCCCGTCCAGCCTGCGTAGGCACCGGCGAGGAAGAGTCCCCGCACCTGGGCACCACGATGCCGCCAGTACTCGAGAGCCAGGGCGCCACCGAAGGACAGCCCGACGAGGACGGGCTGCTCGAGTCCGAGCGCGGAGATCAGCCCGGCGAGGCTGGTCGCGTAGTCCGGCAGCCGGAACGACTCGGGCACGTCCGAGGATCCACCGGACCCTGGCGGGTCCCAGGAAACGACCGTGTAGGAGCCCGACAGGGCGTCGATCTGGTGGTGCCAGGTCCCTGCCCCGTCGCCGACGAACCCACCCAGGAGGACGATCGGCCGGCCGCGGCCTGCCCTCGTGAAGGCGATCCGGATCCCATCGACGTCGACGGCGTCCACCGATCCATGATCCCACCCGCCGGGCCGGGACGGAATGGCGTCGAACAGACGACCGGGACGCCCTCGGCGCGGCATCACGACTCCCGCCCACCGTGGTGTCCGGCCGTCTCCGTGGCCGTGGTGCGGACCCAGGCATCGATGCGGTGCGCCACGTCGGGCCATCCGCCGTCGAGCATCAGGTCATGACCCGAACCTTCGACGACCACGGCTCGGGTGCCGTACGTACGCGCCGTCCGTTCCATCTCCGCCAGGGTGAAGAACCGGTCCTCCTCGGCCGCCAGTACGAGCACCGGTGCCCGGACCCGGTCCGGTCGGGGCCGCACCACGATCGTCTGCAGGAAGGCCAGGTAGGACTCGTCCCGGAGCCGAATCCAGGTGTCATGGACGACCCACGGGTCGGTCCGGGCCGTGAAGAAGAGATCGCGCACCAGGGCGTGGGTGCGGACGAACGGCCGCATCCGCAGGGTCATGGTGGCGCGCAGGAGAGCGGTCGGGTGCCGCAGTGCCAGGCGGCCGACGGCGGGCAACGTGCCGCGGGCCGGTGTCGGCGCCAACAGCACCAGCCCCGCCACCCGCTCGTTCTCCAGGAGCCTCTGCGCGACGAGGCCACCCAACGAGTGCCCGACGACGACCAGCGGCGGCCGACACCCGGCCGCCGCATCCCGGACGTCCTCGACGTAGTCGTCGATGCGGTGCCAGATCCGCCCGGTCCGCCCGTCGTGACCGCGCAGCTCGACGGTGCGGACGTCGTTGCCGAGGTCGCCGAGCCGCTCGGCCATGTCCTCCCAGCACCATGGTCCGTGCCAGGCGCCGTGCACGAGCAGGATCGTCGCTCCGGTGGTGACACCGGTCGGCGCCGTGAACCCGGTGGCAGGATCGGTGGTCACGGCCGCGCCTCGTACACGATGTTGAACGGGGTCTCGGTGACCCGCCGGAACCGGCCGAAGCCGGCCTCTTCGATGATCCGGGCGATCGGCTGCTCGCCGGCCTGGTTGCCGAGCGCATCCGACGCGCCCTCGGAGATGGCGTGCGGGACGCACAGGAAGATCGAGAGCGAGTAGTAGAGCCGGCCGACCGGCGTCAGGTTGTCCGCGACGACGTCGCCCGCGTACGGCTCGACGATCAGCCACACGCCGTCCGCGGCCAGCGTGCTGCGGATGTGCCGGGCGGCCCCGACCGGGTCGCCCATGTCGTGCAGGCAGTCGAACGTCGTCACGAGCCCGAGTCCGCCTCCCGTGAAGTCGGCCGCGGCGGCGACGGCGAACTCGACCTTGTCGCCGAGCCCTGCCTGCGCCGTCAGCTTCCTGGCCAGCTCGATGGAGCCCGAGTCGTTGTCGTACCCGATCACGGTGGAGGCCGGGTAGGTCTCGGCGAGGATCCGCGTCGACGACCCGAGCCCGCAGCCGACGTCGGCCACCGTGATGCCGCCGTCCAGCCGCTCGACGAGCCCGTCCACGGCGGGCAGCCAGCTGCTGACCAGGTTCGCGACATAGCCGGGCCGGAAGAAACGCTCGCAGCCCACCGCGACGTCGTCGCCGTGCTCGCCCCAGGCGAAGCCGCGCCCGCTGTGGAATCGGTCGATGATCGCGTCCCGGTCGTCGAAACACGCGAGAGCCATCTGGAACGCGCCGGGCAGCACGAGCCCGTCCGGGTCGGCGAAGGCGAGCGCCTGTGCCGGGGTCATCCAGTACTGGTCGGTGTCCGGCCGGTAGCTCACCAGCTTTCCGGCTGCCTGCCCGCGCAGCCACTCGCGCACGTACCGCTCCACCGTGCCGGTGTACTCGGCGAGCTCGACGGCGGTGAGCGGGCCGGCCTCGGCCAGCGCGCGATACAGGCCGAGCCGGTCACCGATCACGATGTTGCCGGCGGCGCCCGTGGCCCCCAGGTCGGTGACGAAGCGGCCGAGGAGTTCGTTCAACTCGGTCTCGTCGATCGTGGTGTTCGTCATTGGTCCCTCTCCTGACCCGGCCGAGCCCGGTGCTCGGGCCGTGTCGCTCAGCGTGACCCGGCGACCCTGGCCGGAGGTTGGCGCAGTGTTGGCGGAACCTTGGCGGCCGCACGCGGGCACACGGCCGGGCGCCGAGGAACGGCCGGCCATCGAGGTCACAATGGGGCTGGACCGAACGAGAGTCCTCGGAGCAACCAGGCAATCAGAAGCGAGGCACACCTCCATGACGGCGACAGCTGACCACGACGCGTACATCGCCCAAGCGCCCGAGCCCTTCCGGCCCTCACTGAAACGGTTGCGCGCGCTGCTGTCCCGCGCCCTGCCGGAAGCGGACGAGATCGTCGCCTACAACATGCCCGGCTTCAGGATCGGCGGCACGGTCGTCGCGAGCTACGCGGCGTTCAGCAAGCAGTGCGGGCTCTACGTCCTTCCGGGCGCGATCTCCGAGTATGCCGAGGAGATCGCGACCGCCGGCCTCAAGGCAACGAAGACCGGCATCACCTTCTCGCTGCGCAACCCCATCCCGGACGACCTCGTCGAGAAGCTGGCACGGGCGTCGCGAACGGGCGCCGGGGCCTGACGGGCTCAGTCTGATCGATCAGGCGGTCACCTCCCGTCATCGGAAGGCTCATCCGGCAGGCACGTCCTAGCGCAGGAGCTGGTGGTAGTAGCGCTGCACCGTCGCTCCGGGCTCCGTGCCGAGCTCCTCGCTCAGGATCATCCGGAGCCGCCCGTAGCAGGCCAGCGCCTCGGCCTCGTTCCCGCCGGCCGCGAGTGCACGCATCAGCAGCAGGTGCCCGGTCTCGCGCAGTGGCGCGAGCTCGACGAGCTCGCGGGCCGACCGCTCGGCCCCGGGCAGCTCGGTGGCGTCGATCGCGAGGCAGGTCGTCGCATAGCACTCCAGGGCGCGGAGCCGGGCGTCGGCGAGCCGGCGCCGCCAGCCGTCCAGCCACTCGGCGTCCACCCCGGGTAGGAGCGTCCGCCGGGCGACGAACAGCGCGGCGAGGCTCGCATACCAGGCTCGGTCCCACTGCCGGGCGCCGACGGCCGACTCGGCCGTGTGCAGGGCCACGAACGCGCGGTCGACGTCGACGTGGGCAGGTTCGGGCAGTACGACGGCGAGTTCGGCGCGCCCGCGGATCAGGTCGGCGCCGACGGCGGAACGCAGCTTGGAGATCAGCACCGTCAGCGCGTTGGCGGCAGCCGCCGGAGGCGACTCGCCCCACAGTGCGTCGACCAGTGCGTCCCGAGCCATCGGCTGGGGCCTGTTCAGGACGAGAAAGGCGAACAGCGTGCGCGCCTGACGGCTCGGCAGATCCTCGGCGAGACTGCGGCCGCCCAGCTCGACGGCGAACGTCCCGCACAGCTGCACCCGAACGCCGGCTCTGTCCTGCACGCTGTCCCACCTCGGCTCCTGCGTGGCTTGCCGCCATCGATTGTCATCCTGCGGGGCGGCGAAGCACAATCGACACATCATGATCCGTCAGGTGCGTTGTGAGTGCGGCTTCACCGCGCGTGGCTCGACCGACGACGAGGTGATCACGCTGATCCTCGCCCACGTCGGGCAGGACCATCCCCACCTCGCCGCCGTCGAGACGGCCGACGACGTGCGTGGCTGGATCGAGCTCGTCCCGGAGTGATCAGGCCCGCGCCGGCCGCGCCAGCGATGCCAGCGGTGCGCGCTCGAGGCCGGCGAGATCGGCGGCGGCAAGGGCGCCGCAGTCGAGGCCGCGCAGCACGAAGCCGGCGAGCGCCTTCGCGGTGGCGGGTTCGTCCAGCACCGCGCCGGCCCGCCGGTCGAGGTAGGCGCCGAGCCGGGTGACGGCGTCCGGTGCGGACGCGCGGAAGTAGGCGTAGGTGGCGGCGAACCGGCTCGGCAGCTGCGCCGGGTGCAGGTCCCAGCCCTGGTAGAAGCCGCGGTGCAGCGAGCGGGTGACCAACCGGCCGTGCAGCGCCCAGGCCGCCCGCACGCCGTCGGGCTCGCCGACCGGCAGCACGTTCGTGGAACCGTCGGACAGGTGCACGCCCGTGCCCGCCGCGGCGAGCTGCATGACGGCCTTCGCGTGGTCGGCGGCGGGATGCTCCATGCTCTGGTCCGCGGCGGCGATGCCGAGCGAGGCGGAGTAGTCGTAGGTGCCGTAGTGCAGGCCGCTGACCCGGCCCTGGCCCGCGTGCAGCATCGGTGCGATGAGGGCGGTGCCGTCCGCGCCGAGGATCGCCTGCGGCGTCTCGACCTGGATCTCGAACCTGAGCCGTCCGGTGACCAGACCGAGCCTGGCCTCGAGGTCGGCGCAGGCGAGCACCATCGCCCGCACCTGGGCCACGGAGGTGACCTTCGGCAGGGTGAGCACGAGGCCGTCCGGGAGCCCGCCCGAGGCGAGGAGTTCCCCGACGAACAGCGCGAGCGTGCGGAGCCCACGCGCCCTGGTGGCCGGCTCGAGGCACTTGAACCGGATCCCGACGAACGGCGGGAGCCGACCCGCGGCGCCGGCCTGCGCGACGGCACGGGCCGCGGCACGCACGTCCGCGTCCTCGTCGTCGCCGCCGTAGCCGTCCTCGAAGTCGATCCGCAGGTCCTCGATGGGCTCCGCCTCGAGCTTGGCGAGCACGAGGCCGGCGATCAGGGCTCGCTCGCCGGGGTCGGTGACCAGCGCGTGGGCGTCGAGCAGGACGTCGATGCCGCCGACGGCGTCCAGTGCCTCCTGTGCCTGCCTGCCCCAGCGGGTCGGCAGGTCCGGGTTGTACCGGTCCCCCGGCACGTAGACCGTGTGCACCGGCTGCCGGGCGCCGGCGTCCCCCGGGTAGAGCCGGGCGGCCCGGGCGTCCGGCTCGGCGAGCAGGTCCTCGATGGCGCGCGCCGCCGTCGAGGACAGGCCCACGACCGCCCCGCGGTCGGTGCCGTCCTCGCCGTCCGTGCCCGCTGTGCCGTTCATGCCGTTCGTGCCGTTCGTGTCGTTCGTGCCCGCCACGGCTCAGCCCCCGACCGTGGCCGAGAACTGGGGCGCGGCGGCGTCGATGTCGGGCTCGACCGTGTGCCCGGCTCGCTCCCGCTCCACGCGGGCGACGTCCTGGACCGCCTTCGCGACCGCCTCGGCCACCGTCGGGTCGAAGACGCTCGGCACGATGTAGTTGGGGTTGCGCTCGGAGTCGGCCACGGTGTCCGCGATCGCGACGGCGGCGGCGCGCAGCGTGGCGTCGCTGATGGCGGTGGCGTGGGCGTCGAGCAGCCCACGGAACAGGCCCGGGAACGCGAGCACGTTGTTGATCTGGTTCGGGTAGTCGCTTCGCCCGGTGGCCACCACCGCGGCGTGCTGGGCGGCTTCGATCGGGTCCACCTCGGGATCGGGGTTCGCGAGTGCGAAGACGATCGCGCCGTCGTTCATCGCCTCGATGTCCGAGCCGTCGAGGATGCCCGCGGCGGAGACGCCGATGAACACGTCCGCCCCGGCCATGCCCCCCTTCAGCGACCCGGCGAAGCCCTCGGGGTTCGTGTTCTCCGCGAGCCAGCGACGGTGCGCGTCGACGTACTCACGTCCGGCGTGCACGGCGCCGGTCCGGTCGAACCCGATGATGTTCGTGGCCCCTTCGCCCGCGAGCAGGTGGATGATCGCGGAGCCCGCGGCGCCCACGCCGGAGACCACGATGCGCACGTCGGCGAGCTCCTTGCCGACCACCCGGAGCGCGTTGATGAGGGCGGCGAGCACCACGATCGCGGTGCCGTGCTGATCGTCGTGGAAGACCGGGATGTCCAGTTCCTCGCGCAGCCGCCGCTCGATCTCGAAGCATCGCGGCGCGGAGATGTCCTCGAGGTTGATGCCGCCGTAGCCGGGCGCGATCGCCTTGACGACCATGATGATCTCCTCGGTGTCCTTGGTGTCCAGGCAGACCGGCCAGGCGTCCACGCCACCGAACTGCTTGAACAGGGCGGCCTTGCCCTCCATGACGGGCATGGCGGCGGCGGGCCCGATGTCGCCAAGGCCGAGGACGGCCGTGCCGTCGGTGACGACGGCGACCGTGTTCCGCTTGATGGTCAGGCGGCGGGCGTCCTCCGGCTTCTTCGCGATCGCCAGGCAGACCCGGGCCACGCCGGGGGTGTACGCGCGGGACAGGTCGTCTCGGTGGCGCAGGTTCACCTTGGGCCGCACCTCGAGCTTGCCGCCGAGGTGCATCAGGAAGGTGGCGTCGCTGACCTGGCGCACGCTGACGCCGTCGATCGCCTCGAGGGTCGCCGAGATCGTCTCGACGTGTGCGCCGTCGACGGCATTGCACGACACGTCGACGACCATGCCGGAGTCGGTGGACTCGACCACGTCGATGCCGGTCACGGCGGCTCCGGTGGCGCCGACCGCGGCCACGATGTCCGTGGTGGTGCGCGGACCGGTGGGCGCCTCCACGCGCAGGGTGATCGAGTAGCTCGGGCTGGGGAGGGCCATCATCGGTCCAATCTCTCGCGATTCGGATTCACACTTCCACTTAGTGGAAGCATAGGCGATACTGGGATCTGACGGAAGCAGGTTTCACGCCGGGCCCAGCGATAGGAGAAGGTAGGGACATGGAGAGCACACCGTCGACGGAGACGACCCAGCCGGAGCCCCGGGAGAAGGTCGCGAGCGGCCAGGTGCAGTCCGTGGACCGCGCGATCGAGCTGCTGGAACTGATGGCGGATGCCGGCGGAGAGGCGGCGCTGTCCGAGCTCGCGGCCAGCACCGGGCTGCCGCTGCCGACGATCCACCGGCTGATGCGCACGCTCCTGTCCCGCGGGTACGTGCGTCAGCTGCCCTCGCGGCGCTACACCCTCGGGCCCCGTCTGATCCGCCTCGGCGAAAGTGCCGGACGCCAGCTCGGGGCCGGCGCCCGCCCCTACCTGACCGCCCTCGCGGCAGAGCTCGGCGAGACCGCGAACCTGGCCATGATCGACCGCGACATGGCGGTGTACGTGGCCCAGGCGGCATCCCGCCACTCGATGCGGATGTTCACCGAGGTGGGCCGCCGGGTGTTCACCCACGCGACCGGCGTGGGCAAGGCCGTCCTGGCCCAGCTGCCCGACGCCACCGTGCTGGAGATCGTGGCCCGGGTGGGCATGCCGGCCGCGACCCCCCAGACGATCACCGACCCACAGGCGCTCCTGGCCGAGCTCGCGAAGATCCGCGAGCGCGGCTATGCCATCGACGACGGCGAGCAGGAGATCGGGGTGCGCTGCTTCGCCGTCGGGGTGCCCGGCGCGCCCACGCCCACGGCGCTGTCCATCTCGGGACCGTCCGCACGCGTCGGCTACGACTTCGCCGAGACGGCGGTGCCGGTGCTGCAGCGCACCGCCGCCGACCTGGCCAAGGAACTCATCTCCCCCGCAGGCTGACCGGCTCACGGGCTACTCCTCGCAGACCGCTCGGACCTCGTCCCGGCTGGTGATCTCGCCGCTGGCGACCTTGCGCCGGACGACCTCGTACCGGTCGTCGGGGACCACCGGGACCTCCTCGCCGTCGGCGTCGACGACCTTGCCGCCCACCACCGAGTCCCCCTCTCGCAGCGACTGCAGGTCCACCTGCTTCAGCAGCCGCACCGAGGTACCGGCCACGAACACCGAGGAGTTGTCGGTGTTGCCGGCGCGGATGTGGTTGAAGACGATGTTCAGCAGCACGGCCATGAGCGCGGCGGAGCTGATCCCGGAGTGGAAGATGATCGTGAACCAGTCCGGGAACGCGTCGTAGAACGTCGGCTGGACCACGGGGATCAGGCCGAACGCCAGCGACACCGCGACGATGATCAGGTTCATGTTGTTCTCGTACCTGACCTTGGCCAGGGTTCGGATGCCCGCGGCGGCCACGGTCCCGAACAGCACCACGCCGGCCCCACCGAGCACCGGCGTGGGGATCGCCGCGACGACGCGACCCACCAGCGGGAACAGGCCGAGCACCACCAGGATCACGCCGCCGGCGCTGACCACGAACCGGCTCTTCACACCGGTGATGGCGACCAGCCCCACGTTCTGTGCGAACGCCGTCTGCGGGAAGGAGTTGAACACCGGCGCGACGGCGGAGGAGAGCATGTCCGCGCGCAGGCCGTCAGCGATCCGGCGCGAGTTCACCTTGGTCTTGACGACCTCACCGACGGCGAGGATGTCCGCCGTCGTCTCGGTCATCGTCACGATGATCACGATGAACATCGAGACGATGGCGGCGACGTCGAACGTCGGCCAGCCGAACGCGAACGGCGTCGGGAACGCCACCACGGCGCCGTCGCCGACGCCGGAGAAGTCCGCCATGCCGAGCACCGCGGCCACGATGGTGCCGATCACGATCGCGAGCAGGATGGACAGGCGGGACAGCGTCGCGCTGTTGACCTTGGACAGGATCAGCACGATGGCCAGGGTCAGCCCGGCCAGGCCGATGTTGGCCATGCTGCCGTAGCCCTCGGCCTCTGCGTTGCCGCCCATCGCCCAGTTCGCGGCCACCGGCATCAGGGTCAGACCGATCGTGGTGATCACCACGCCGGTCACCACCGGTGGGAAGAATCTGATGATCTGCGCGAAGAACGGTGCGATCAGCAGCCCGATGAGCGAGGCCACGAGCACGGCGCCGAACACGTCGCCGAGGCCACCTCCGCCGTCGAGGATCGCCAGCATGGTGGCCACGCCTGCGAACGAGACGCCTTGGACCAACGGGAGCTGGGACCCGAAGAACGGCAGCCCGAAGGACTGCAGGATCGTCGCCAGTCCGCCGATGAACAGGCAGGAGGCGATCAGCAGGCCGATCTCACCCGGCGCGAGCCCGGCGGCACCGCCCATGATCAGCGGCACGGCGATGATGCCGCCGTACATCGTGAGGACGTGCTGGAGACCGTAGGCGAACGAGGCGCCGATCGAGAGGCGCTCGTCCTCCGGCCTCGTGGGCTTGGTCCTTGTGTCTGGTGCTGCCTCCGCCATGGCGGTCACTCTCCTTTGAGTCTGGTCGGCCCGGGCTGCAATCCTCGGACGACGTCGGGCCTCTGGTCCGGTGGGACCGATGCGGCTGTGGTTCGTCAGTTCCGGCGGACTACGCTCGCCGGGTGGACGTGTGTGGTGTGGTGCTCGCGGCCGGGGCCGGGAGCCGGCTCGGCCTGGGCACGAAGGCACTGTTGCGGTTTCGGGGTACGTCCCTGGTCGAGCACGTCGTCGGTGCGCTCCGGGCCGGTGGCTGTGCCCGGGTGGTCGTGGTGCTCGGCGCGGAGGCGGACCGGGTCCGTTCGGGTACCGAGCTCGGCGACGCCCAGGTGGTGGTGAACGCCGACTGGGCGAGCGGCCTGGCATCCTCGTTCCGGGCCGGGGTGGCGGCCGCACGGGCCGCCGGGCCGGTTCCGGTCCTGATCGCCCTCGTCGACCAGCCCGGCGTCAGCGGCGAGCTCGTGGCCCACCTGCTGGCCGAGCACCGGGCGGGAACGGTCACCGCGGCCCGGTTCGGGCCGGACGCGCGGCCGGGGCACCCGATGGTCTTCGACGCCGACGTCGCCGCCGCGGCGGCCGCTTCGGCAACCGGCGACGAGGGTGCCCGGCGCTACTTGCGCGCCAACTCCGAGGTGCTGCGCCCGGTGGACTGCACCGGGCTCGGCGCAGCGGAGGACGTCGACGTCGCCGGCGACCTGCACCGACTCCGGTCCTGACCAGCGCACCGTCGCTGCCCCGATCAGCAGAAGCCGGTGACGGAGGCCCAGGCGCGCGGCTCCGGCGTGGCGTCCTTGCGCTGCACGGTGGCCTCGATCAGCCCGTACGGGCGGTCCGCCGCGAAGAAGACGACGTTCGGGTTGTCCTGACCGAACGGGCTCAGGTCCACCAGGAAGTGGTGCTTGTTCGGCATCGAGAACTTGATCTCGGCGATCTCCGGGTGCGCCTCGAGGACCGCGATGCCCATCTGGTACAGGGTCTGCTGCAGCGCGTAGGAGTGCTGGGTGGCGAACTGCTCCAGCATGAGCCGGCGAACGTCGTCGAACACCGCGTCGAAGTCCAGGTCGGAACGGGTGTAGCGCCACCGGGCCTTGACGTCGGTGGCCAGGATCCGGTCCGTGGCCTCGGCGAGCGTCGTGTACTTGTCGCGGGTGAAGCCCACGAACTCCGACGCGGTCGACTTCAGCACGGTGAGATCCTGCAGGCCCGCCACGACGAACACGTCGTCGCCGTCGCGCTGGACGACGGCGGTGCGCACCTCGGTGCCGCTCCTGACGAACGAGTGGTCGTGCTCGCCGGCACCGGTGGGGATCCTGACCCAGGAGTACTTCTCGATCTCCCAGCGACCGCCGGAGATCCAGTCGTAACTGGACGTGAAGTGCTCCCCCAGCCGGAGCGCGAACTCCTCCGGGGTGCCGACGCCGTCCCGGGCCAGGGAGTACACGGTGTTCTTCTGGCTGTCGGTGGCGACGCAGTGCGCGTTGTCGCCGTCGGTGTGGATCGCATCCAGGTCGCCGCGCAGCTGTGATGAGACGTTGAAGTCGGTGATCTCGTGGCGTGGCGTCTCCCGCTCGATCCGGACGAGGCGAACCTCGGCCTTGCCGTACTGGTTCTCGCCCAGGACGGCGATGTCGCTGGTGGTGTTGTCGGGCATGTCAGCTCCCTCTGTAGGTGGAGTAGGCGAACGGACTCAGCAGCACCGGTACGTGGTAATGCTGGTTCGGCTGATCTGTCACTGCCACCCGGAAGGACACGGTGACCTCCGGGTAGAACGTGTCGACACCCCGGGCGTCGAAGTAGGCACCGGTGGCGAAGGTCAGCCGGTAGGTGCCCCCGGGCAGCGCTTCGGGCCCGAGGTCGGCGATGCGGCCGTCGTCGTCGGTGGTCCCGGTGGCGACCTCGGCCCAGCCGGAGCCGCCGGAGACGGCGCCCTCGAGGACGACGGCGATCCCGGCGGCGGGGCGACCGGCGGATGCGTCCAGGACGTGGGTGGTGACGTGGGACATCAGTTCGTTCCTTCCAGGACGGACTCGAGGCGGAGCACGGCGATCTCGCGCAGTTGCGACGCGGCGATCCGGCGCTCCTGATCGGGCGTATGGGTGAGCCGCTCGTCGAGGGCGGCGAGGATCTGCGCGGCGCTGCGGCCGGCCGCCCGGATCAGGAACACGTGCCCGAACCGCTCCTCGTAGGCGGCGTTACCGGCACGCAGCCGCTCCTGCACCTCGGCATCGGCATCGATGCCGGACTGCTCACGACGTGACATCGCCGCGTCGGCGGCGCCACCGTCGGCGCGCTCACCGATCCGCGGGTGGCGGGCCAGGGCGGCATCGATCTCCGCATCGGTCCAGGGCTCCGCCGCGGTGCGAGCAGCGGCCAGCGCCTCGGCCACCGTCGCGAACGGCAGCGCGTCGGCGACGGCCCGGGCCCACCGGTCCACGTCCGCGCAGCTGCGCAGCACCGCAAGGGCGTCCTCCCTCGGTGCGGTGTTGAACTCGGCCAGCCTCATCGCTCGGTGCCTTCGCCTTCCGCTTGACTTCCGTATGTCGGAATCTAACTTCTGCTAATCGCAAGTTACTCGGACGATCCGATGGGTGTCAAGAGAACCATCGCGTCGACATGGCGGCGGGCAGACACCCTGAGGGTGCCTGCCCGCCGTCGTCCTCACCCGCCTAGGCCACACCCAGCTCCTCGCGCAGGGCGCGCACGTGCCCCTGGGCGGCCACGTCGTAGGCGACCGAGGCCAGCGTGCCGTCGGGCGCCACCACGAACGTGGACCTATGCACGGAGTCGAACGTCCGGTCGCCGAAGGTGACCGGACCCCACGTGCCGTAGGCCTCGGCGACCGAGTGGTCGAGGTCCGAGGCGAGCGGGAAGGTGAGGTGCTGCTCGGTTGCGAACGTCTGCAGGTCGGCGACCGGATCGGCCGAGAGGCCCACGACGGCGTAGCCGGCGCCCTGCAGCGAGGCCAGGGCATCGCGGAAGTCGCAGGCCTCGGTGGTGCACCCGGGGGTGCTCGCCTTCGGGTAGAAGTACACGATCACACCGTTGGTGGCACCGTCCCTGAGATCGGCGAGGGTGGCCTTCTCCCCGTTGGCGGTCGGCAGGCTGAAGTCGGGGGCGGTGTCCCCCACGTCGAGTCGGCTCATCGGATCGGCTCAGTCCTCTCAGGGCATGCGTTCGTAGGCGGGCAGGGTGAGGAAGTCTGCGTAGTCGTCCGCGACGGCGACGTCCAGGAAGGTCTGGCGAGCCTCGGCGTAGTCGGCAGCGTCGCCGTCGAGCTTGTCGACCTCCTCGGTCACGAGCCGGTCGATCAGCTCCCGCGTGACCTGCTCACCGGAGTCGGCCAGGACGATGTCGTTGTGCAGCCACTGCCACACCTGCGAGCGCGAGATCTCGGCCGTGGCGGCGTCCTCCATCAGGTTGTTGATGGCCACCGCACCGAGCCCGCCCAGCCAGGCGTGCAGGTACTGGATGCCGACCGAGATGTTCGAGCGCAGACCCACCTCGGTGACCTCGCCCGGTGTGGCTGCCACGTTCAGCAGGTCCGCGGCGGAGACGGACACGTCGTCGCGAGTCACCTCGATCTGGTTCGGACGGTCCCCGAGGACGTCGGTGAAGACCTCCTTGCAGAGCTCGACCATGCCCGGGTGCGCCACCCAGGATCCGTCGAAGCCGAGGGTCGCCTCGCGGGTCTTGTCCGCGCGGACCTTCTCGAAGGCGGCCTCGTTGACCTCGGGATCCCGGGAGGGGATGAACGCGGCCATCCCCCCGATCGCGTGTGCGCCGCGCTTGTGGCAGGTCTGCACGAGCAGGTCGCAGTAGGCCCTCATGAACGGAACGGTCATGGTGACGGAGTTGCGGTCCGGGAGCAGGAACTCGGTGCCGCGGGTCCGGAACGACTTGATCACCGAGAACATGTAGTCCCACCGGCCGGCGTTCAGCCCGGCGGAGTGCTCGCGCAGTTCGTAGAGGATCTCGTCCATCTCGAAGGCGGCCGGGTAGGTCTCGATCAGCACGGTCGCACGGATGGTCCCGCGCGGGATGCCGAGGGCGTCCTGGCCGATGACGAAGGCGTCGTTCCACAGTCGTGCCTCGAGGTGGGACTCCATCTTCGGCAGGTAGAAGTACGGGCCGAGGCCCTTCTCGATCTGGCGCAGCCCCGCCGTCGCCAGGTAGAGCGCGAAGTCCACGAGGCTGCCGGAGACGACCTCGCCGTCGACCGTGATGTGCTTCTCCGGGAGGTGCCAGCCGCGCGGGCGCACCACGATGGTGGCGAGCTCGTCGTCGGGCTTGAGGGCGTAGGACTTGCCGGTCTCGGCCGTGAAGTCGATGGTCCGGTTGATCGCGTCGAGCAGGTTGACCTGACCGCCGATCACCGAGGACCAGTGCGGGGTGTTCGCGTCCTCCTGGTCCGCGAGCCACACCTTCGCCCCGGAGTTGAGCGCATTGATGGTCATCTTGCGGTCGGTGGGACCGGTGATCTCGACCCGGCGGTCGGCCAGGCCGGGCGCGGCCGGCGCGACCCGCCAGGTGTCGTCGGCGCGGATGCTCGCGGTCTCGGGCAGGAAGTCGAGGGTGCCGCCCTCGGCAAGGGCCGCCACGCGCCTGCTGCGCGCCTCGAGCAGCTCGAGGCGGCGGGCGCCGAGCTGACGATGCAGGCTCGCGATCAGTTCGAGGGCCGCGGCGGTGAGGACCTCCTCGGCCCGCTCGGGGAGATCGCCGACGATCTCGAGGCCGGACACATCGCTCATGGGAGGACTCCTTCTTCGGGCGTGGCCTGGCAGCCGGTTCGAGCATGCCAAGGCCGGCAAGGTGTGGCAATCGGTCAAGACACTTCCGCTGTGCGGAATTGTGATTCCTTTGGATGATACCAGCGGGTTGCTGCCGCAGGACGGCACGTCCCATGCGCAATCTCTTGCCCTCCCCGCCCCCGGACGCGGAGGATGGCCGGATGGATCCCGCGGACTTCCCCACCGGTCTCGTCGCCGATCTCCACGCCCCGCTCCGCTCGGTCATACGGGCCGCCGAGCCCCGCCGATACCACTCGACCTCCCTGGCCGGACCGACGTTCGACCCGCGCCCCGACGGCGGGACGGCGGGGCGGGCGAGCCGATGAGGGCCGTCCGATACGACCGATACGGGCCACCGGAGGTGCTCCGGCTCGAGGAGGTGCCGGTGCCCGTCCCCGGGCCGAGGCAGGTGCTCGTGCGCGTGGCCGCGACGTCCATCAACCTCTCGGACTGGGAGTGTCTGCGCGGTCGGCCCGCCTACGCCCGCACCAGTGGGGTGCTCCGACCCGAACGGGCACCGGTGCTTGGTTCGGACATCGCCGGATGGGTCGAGGCCGTGGGCGCGGAGGTCACCCGGTTCCGCCCCGGGGACGAGGTGTACGGGGACAACCTCTTCGCCAAGGGTGGCTTCGCCGAGTACGCCGTGGCACCGGAACGGGTCCTGACCCACAAGCCCGCCGAACTGACCTTCGCCGAAGCCTCGACCCTGCCCCAGGCCGGGGCGATCGCCCTGCACGTGACGTCCGGCATCCGTCCCGGGGACCGGCTCCTGATCAACGGCGCCGGCGGCGGCTCGGGAATGTTCGCGATCCCGCTCGCGGTCGCGGCGGGAGCCCACGTGACCGGGGTGGACAATGCCGGCAAGCTCGACTTCATGCGCTCCCTCGGGGCGAACGAGGTGATCGACCACCGGACCCAGGACTTCACCCGGACCGGGCCCTACGACGTCATCGTCGACCTGGTCGCCCACCGGTCGCCGTTCGCGTACCGGCGCGCCCTGGCCAGGGGTGGGCGTTACGGGCTGGTCGGCGGCGGGGTACCGACCATGCTCGGGGTGGCGACGGTCGGTGCGCTCGCGGGTCTGGTCACCGGCCGGCGGCTCGGGATCATGGCCGTGCAGTCCGGGCCGCCGTTCTTCGCGCCGCTGACGCAGCGGTGCATCGACGGAGAGGTCACGATCAGGATCGACCGCACCTTTCCGTTGGTGGACGTCGCCGAGGCTCTGACGTACGTCGGCAAGGGGCGCGCCCTGGGCAAGGTGGTGGTGGAGGTCGCCTCCTGAGACGCCGGGCAAGGCGCGCGGCGATACGATCGGGGCTTGGTCCATGGCGCTCGACGTGACGAGGTCCTCCGTGCAACGAGACCAGTATCCTTCGGCCCGGTCGGTGCCTCATGTCGAGCGCCCCGGACGGGCGGTGGCCTCGCCGGTGCACGCGCCTGCACCGGACCGGCGACTGCTCCACGATTCTGCTCTCGCGTGGCAGCGGGAGGTTGGCAACGGTGCGGTGAGCCGGCTCGCCGGCGGCGTGCCGATCGTGGTGCAGCGAGATGTGCTCATCGGCGACGAGACCCTCCCGAAGGGTGCGATCGTCACGGCACTGAAGGGCCGGCCCGAATGGCGGGCGCTCGGCGGGCTCGCGGCGATGGAGGACGTCATCCGGCTGGTCGAGGCTCAGGTCGCTGACTTCGAGGACGGAGGCTTCTTCGAGGACTGGTCCGTGGTGATCAAGGGGCTCCGCTTCTTCGCGGTAGGTACAGACGTCTTCGAGACCCGGCTGGAGGCCCGCGACTCGCTGACGAAGCACGACCCCACGTTCGCGACGGTGACGCCGGAGGTCTCAAGAGCCCTGGAGTCCTGGCTGATCGAACACCGCGCGTTCAAGGACTGGGCCGAAGCCACTGCCGCACTGCCACGACCCGAACCGATACCGCAGGACGCGGCGAAGTTCGTCAAGATCGGGGAGCGGCAGTACACACTCGTCGGCACGATGCACACCTCCACCGCCCCGGACCTGTCCGGCGCCGTACCAGCGCAGAACCTGACGAACGCAGATCTGATCCTGGAGTACCCGCCCCTCGTCGAGCACGCCCGGGAATACACGGCCAAGGACATCGCGAAGGTCCACGACAAGACGCAGACGGCCCTCGCGGCGCAGGCACCGTACCGCCCGACCATGACGGTCATCGGTGCGGACGGGCGGAAGTTGCAGATCGCACCGGGCGAGCACATGTCGCTGTCCATCCGGAACAAGCGGTCCGACGATTTCGTCATCGAGACGGTGGATATCGATGCTGGCGCGGTCCGCAAGGAAGTGGCCGGTTACCTGAGCGCATGCACCGGGAAGGATGACCTGCCCGGGGTGCTGATGGAGCCACTGGGCACCTGGGTCGGGTACCGGGACAAGACCGACCTCCAGGGCGTCCTCGGAAAGACCGCAGAGCGGGTCCGCGCACTCTCCCGCGACCGCGACGAATCCACGATCGCGCTGATCCATCAGCATGTGCTCGGGGTCCTGGACCGCAATCTCGCGACCGTCGCCAAGGACTTTCCGAAGGACCTACCGGACTACACGGCGGCCCAGCGCACGCAGGCCCGGAACTCCGAACTCGTCAGCGCCGCGCTCGATGCGGTCTGCAACCTGCTTCTGTTCACCCAGACCCTGGCGAGCAGGAAGCCGAACGTCGTCGTCGCGTTCGGCGACGAACACGTCAGACCTCTCACGGCCCTACTCGAGCAGGTGGTCCGCGACCTGCGCGCCCAGGAGCAGAAGGGTGACCCCGCGGAGCAGAAGCGGGAGGGCGATTGATCGGGCAGAGATCCGCGCTCGTCGGCCCCGACGCCGGCCTGAGCCGGCGGGTGGCGTCCCATCGCGAGCGGATGAGCTGCCAGACCCTTGACCGGGGGCGACCCGCCGCTGGTAGCCTTCCGGGCACCGGCGACGACACCCGAGTGGACCGCTCGCCGCCGGTTCCTGGATCAGCAGACAGGACCTCACTGAGCTGGCGGCATGGTCGCCGCCCGTGACCGCGCCGTTCGTCAGAACCGAAAGGCGATCCCCGTGAGCACCCTCTGGCTGTCCCACCCGCAGGCCATCTTCACCGGCACCGGCGCCGACTCCGACGGCAGCGCCGCCGGCGGCCTGGTCGTCGACACCGAGACCGGCACCATCGTCGAGCTCGTCGGCTCCGGCGCGCGACCGACCGTGACGCCCGACCAGACCTACGACGCGTCCGCGCGCGTGGTGATCCCGGGGCTGATCAACACCCACCACCACTTCTATCAGACGCTCACCCGCGCCTGGGCGCCGGTGGTGAACGTCCCGCTGTTCCCGTGGCTGGTGAACCTGTACCCGGTCTGGGCGCGGCTCACCCCGCGCGCGCTGGAGCTCGCCACGACGGTCGCGATGGCCGAGCTGCTGCGCTCGGGCTGCACCACGGCGGCCGACCACCACTACCTGTTCCCGGACGGCATGGAGGACTCGATCGACATCCAGGTCGCCGCCGCCCGGGCGCTGGGCATGCGGGCCACCCTGACCCGCGGCTCGATGACCCTCGGCGAGAAGGACGGCGGGCTGCCGCCGCAGTCCACCGTCCAGGACCCGGACGTGATCCTCGCCGACTCGCAACGGCTGATCGACACCTACCACGAGCGTGGCGACGGTGCGATGATCCAGATCGCCCTTGCCCCGTGCTCGCCGTTCTCCGTGACCACGCGGATCATGTCCGACAGTGCCGAGCTGGCCGCCGCCAACGACGTCCGCCTGCACACCCACCTCGCCGAGACGATCGACGAGGAGGACTTCTGCCTGGAGCGGTTCGGGATGCGGACCGTGGAGTACCTGGACTCGGTCGGCTGGCTCACGAACCGCACCTGGCTCGGGCACGGCATCCACTTCAACGACGACGAGATCGCCCGGCTCGGCGCGGCCGGCACCGCGGTCGCGCACTGCCCCACCTCGAACATGCGGCTGGCCTCCGGGATCTGCCGTGCCGTGGAGCTCGAGGACGCGGGCGTCCCCGTCGGCCTCGGCGTGGACGGCTCCGCCTCCAACGACGCGTCCAACATGATTCTCGAGGTGCGCCAGGCGATGTACCTGCAGCGGCTGCGCTACGGCGCGGAGAAGGTCACCACCGAACGGGCCCTCGGCTGGGCCACGAGGGGCTCCGCCCGGGCCCTCGGCCGGTCCGACGTGGGCGAGCTCGCGCCCGGCAAACAGGCCGACCTGGCCCTGTTCCGCCTGGACGACCTGCAGTTCTCCGGTAGCCACGACCCGCTCGCCGCGCTGCTGCTGTGCGGCGCCGACCGGGCCGACCGGGTCATGGTCGCCGGGACCTGGCGGGTGACCGACTCCGAGATCGTCGGGCTCGACGTGCCCGCGCTGATCGCCGAGCACAGCGAGCTCGCTCGCGCCCTGGTGGCGGGCTGACCCGGCCGGAGCGCGACGGAGCGCACGCCGCCCGGGGTGGGCTCCGCCGTCGGGCCGTAGTCAGCGCCAGCTGGCCCGAGCGCCGGCGTACTCGTCCTCGAGCATGCCCATCCGGATCGAGTCGTAGTAGCGCTCGGAGTCGAGGTAGGCCTCACGGACCCGGCCCTCCACCACGAAGCCGAGGGACTGGTACAGCGCGGCCGCGCGGGGGTTGAGGCTGAGCACCTCAAGGCCGACCCGGTGCAGGCCGAGCCCGCCCGCGTCCGGAGTCTCGAACGCGAACCCGAGGACCAGCATGATGGCCTCGCGCCCGTACCCGCGGCCCCGGTGGCCGGGGTTGGTGAGCAGGCGCACGTCGGCCCGCCGGGACGTCAGGTCGATGTGTTCCAGCGCGATCTCGCCGACCATGCGGCGGCCCTCGGTGCACATCGCCCAGTCGTACCGGCCCTCGAGCTCCGCGGCCGTGGCGGCCCACTCGGCGACCTCCTCGCGCGTGCGCACGTCGGTCTCGCCGGTCTGCCGTCTGCCCTCCGGGTCGCTGACCCCGAGCCACAGGTCGTCGGCGTCGGCGGCCTCGATCGGACGCAACGTGACCATCTCGCCCGGAAGGGTCGGAACGGCCCAGTCGACTTCCGGCATGGCACTCCCCCGTCGTCGTGATCGGCGAGCCCGATCGGCGAGCCCGATCGGCGCCCCTCTGCGCGGTCCGGCCTCCCGACCGACGCTAGCACTGAGTCGAGCGCGCGAGCGCGCACCATCCCGCTGGATCCGAGCGGGATCGTGCGCACTCGCGCGCCAGGGGCTTCAGCTGAGGCGCTCCATGATCAGCTCGCGCACGCGGCCGGCGTCGGCCTGGCCGCGGGTGGCCTTCATGACCGCGCCGATCACCGCACCGATCGGGCCGAGGTTGCCGGAGCGGATCTTCTCCGCGATGTCCGGCTGGGCGGCGAGGGTCTCGTCGATGACCGCGAGCAACGGGCCGTCGTCGGAGACCACCTCGAGGCCTCGGGCGGTGACGACGTCCTCGGGGGACCCCTCGCCGGCGAGCACGCCCTCGAGGACCTGCCGGGCGAGCTTGTCGTTGATCCGCCCGGAGTCCACGAGCGCCTGCAACTGCCCGATCTGCTCCGGGGTGACCGGAAGGTCCTCGAGCGCGACGCCCTGGGTCTTGGCCGTGCGGGCCAACTCACCCATCCACCACTTGCGCGCGGCGGCCGGGGACGCACCGGCGGCGACGGTGGTCTCGATGATGTCGACGGCGCCGGCGTTGACCACGTCGCGCATCTCGGCGTCGGCGTAGCCCCACTCCTCGCGCAGGCGGCGCCGGCGCGCCACGGGGGCCTCGGGCAGGGTCGACCGGATCTCCTCGACCCACTCCCGCGGCGGCGCGAGCGGCACCAGGTCGGGCTCGGGGAAGTACCGGTAGTCGTCGGCGTCGGACTTGACCCGACCGGAGGACGTCGAACCGGTGTCCTCGTGGAAGTGACGCGTCTCCTGCAGAACGGAACCTCCGCCGTCGAGCACCGCGGCCTGCCGCGACACCTCGTACCGGACCGACCGCTCGATGGAGCGGAACGAGTTCACGTTCTTGGTCTCGGTCCGCGTGCCGAGCGGGGCGTCCGCGGACTCGCGCAGGGACAGGTTCACGTCCGCGCGCACGTTGCCGCGCTCCATCCGCGCCTCGGAGACGCCGAGGGAGCGGAAGATGTCCCGCAGCGTCTGCACGTACACCCGGGCGATCTCCGGCCCGCGGGTGCCGACACCGGTGATCGGGCGGGTGACGATCTCCACGAGCGGGATGCCGGCCCGGTTGTAGTCCACGAGGGAGTACTCGGCACCCTGGATCCGGCCGGTGGCGCCACCGACGTGCGTGTTCTTGCCGGCGTCCTCCTCCATGTGCGCCCGCTCGATCTCGACGCGGAACACCTCGCCGTCCTCGAGCTCGATGTCGAGGTAGCCGTCGAACGCGATCGGCTCGTCGTACTGGGAGGTCTGGAAGTTCTTCGGCACATCCGGGTAGAAGTAGTTCTTCCGGGCGAACCGGCACGTCTCGGCGATCTGGCAGTTCAGCGCCAGGCCGATCCTGATCGCGTACTCCACAGCCCTGCCGTTCACGACCGGCAGCGCGCCGGGCAGCCCGAGCGAGACCGGGGTGACCGAGGTGTTCGGGACCTCGCCGAAGGAGGCGGGCGCGTCGTCGAACATCTTCGTGGCGGTACCGAGCTCGACGTGCACCTCGATGCCGAGGACGGCGTCGTAGCGGGCGATCGCGTCGTCGTAGTCGACGAGTTCGTCGGTGACACTCATGCGTTGACCTCGAGTTCCGGGGCGCGGGACAGCAGCGGGGCGCCCCACTGGGCGAGCAGCAGGGATTCCAGGGCGGCGCCGACTCGGTACAGCCGCTCGTCGGCGCGGGCCGGGGCGAGGATCTGGAACCCGACCGGCAGACCGTCGTCGGACAGCCCGCTCGGCAGGGACAGGCCCGGCACGCCGGCCAGGTTCGCCGGGATGGTGGCGACGTCGTTGAGGTACATCGCCATCGGGTCGTCGACCTTGTCACCGAACTTGAACGCCGTGGTCGGCGCCGTCGGGGAGACGAGCACGTCCGCCTGGGCGAACGCGGCCGCGAAGTCCCGCTGGATGAGCGTGCGGACCTTCTGGGCGCTGCCGTAGTAGGCGTCGTAGTAGCCCGCTGAGAGGGCGTAGGTGCCGAGGATGATGCGGCGCTTGACCTCGTCCCCGAAGCCGGCGCCGCGGGTCGCGGCCATCACGCGCTCGGCGGTGATCGGGCCCTCGGTGGGCTCGACCCGCAACCCGAACCGCATGCCGTCGAACTTGGCCAGGTTCGAGGAGGCCTCCGACGGCAGGATCAGGTAGTAGGCGGCGAGCGCGGCGGTGAAGCTCGGGCAGGAGACCTCGACGATCTCCGCGCCCGCGTTCGTGAGGAGCTCCAGGCTCGCCTCGAAGCTGGCGCGGACCCCGCTCTGGTAGCCCTCGCCGCCGAGCTCGGTGACGACGCCGACCTTGAGGCCGGTCAGGTCGCCGGTGGCGCCCGCCTTCGCGGCCTCGGTGTACGACGGCGCCCGCTCGCTCAGCGAGGTCGAGTCACGTGGGTCGTGGCCGCCGATGACGTCGTGCAGGAGCGCCGAGTCGAGCACGGTGCGGGTGCACGGGCCGGCCTGGTCCAGGCTGGAGGCGAGCGCGATCAGCCCGTACCGGGAGACGCTGCCGTAGGTGGGCTTGACGCCGACGGTGCCGGTGACGGCGGCCGGCTGGCGGATCGAGCCCCCGGTGTCGGTGCCGATCGCGAGCGGTGCCTCGAACGCGGCGACCGCGGCGGCCGAGCCACCGCCCGAGCCGCCGGGGATGCGCTCGAGGTCCCACGGGTTGCGGGTGGGCCCGTACGCGGAGTGCTCGGTGGAGGAGCCCATCGCGAACTCGTCCATGTTCGTCTTGCCGAGGATCGGCATCCCGGCCGCGCGCAGCCGCTCGACCAGGGTCGCGTCGTAGGGCGGCACCCAGTTCTCGAGGATCTTCGATCCGGCCGTGGTGACCTGGCCCTTGGTGACCACGACGTCCTTGACGGCGATCGGCACGCCGGCCAGTGCGTGCAGGTCCTCGCCGGCGGCGCGGGCGGTGTCCACCGCGGCCGCGGCGGCGAGCGCCTCGTCGGTGTTGGTGTGCAGGAAGGCGTGCACGGCGCCGTCGACCGCGCCGATCCGGTCCAGGTGCGCCTGGGTGACCTCGACGCTGGAGACCTCGCCGGCGGCGAGCCTGGTGGCGAGTTCGGCCGCGGTGGCGCGGGTGAGGTCGCTCACTGCTCCTCCCCCAGGATCTGCGGCACCAGGAACATGCCCTCCTCGGCGGCCGGCGCCTGGGCGAGCACGTCCGCCACGGGCAGGGTCTGCCCGACGGTGTCCTCGCGCAGCACGTTGGTGAGCGGGATCGGGTGACTGGTGGCGGGCACGTCGTCGCCGGCCACCTCACTCACGGTCGCGACGGCCTGGACGATGACGTCGAGCTCACCGGCGAGGCGGGTGATCTCGTCGGGAGCGAGGTCGATTCGGGCGAGCGCGGCAAGGCGCGCGACCTCATCGGAATTGATGGTGGACATGGCCGCGAGTCTACCCAGCGGCCGGCACCCGTCCGCCCCACGCGTACCGGTCGTCAGGAGCGCGCCGTTCTACGGCGGATCAGGCCCGTGAGCCGCAGATCAGCACGTTCGCAGGGCCGCGGTGGGCCGTCTACGGTTGTGTGCGTGAGTGAGAACGGGATCGCCGGAGACGACAAGGACTGGACCTGGGTCCTCGACCGCCGGTGCCCGGACTGCGGCCTCGACGCCGGCGCGATCACGCTGGCGGACGTCCCGGGGGCGATCCGGGCGCAGATCCCGCTCTGGCCCGAGGTGCTGCACCGCCCGGACGTGCGCGAGCGGCCGGACCCGGGCACCTGGTCCACCCTGGAGTACGCCGCCCACGTGCGCGACGTCTTCGAGGTGTTCGCCGGGCGGCTGAACCTGATGCTCACCGAGGATGACCCGCTGTTCCCGAACTGGGACCAGGACGCCGCCGCCGTGGCCGGTCGCTACGGCGAACTCGAACCGCATGATGTCTCCTTGGAGCTCCAACGCCGCGGCGCCTCGCTCGCGTCCGACTTCGACGCCGTCACCGGTGAGCAGGCGACCCGGTCCGGGCTGCGCAGCAACGGGTCGGTGTTCACCGTGCTGACCCTCGCCCAGTACCTGATCCATGACCTGGTCCACCATGCCTGGGACGTCACCCAGGGCCGGGCCGGACATGAGGGTGGCGCCGCCGTCGCGGGTGCAGCCGGGTCATCCACCGAGCCTGTGGCGGGTCTGGCCGCCGTCGCGGCGCCCGAGAACAACGCGGCCGACGGCGGCCCTCGCGCTGTCGAGGACGGTTCCGTCGGCGAAGGCTCGGCCGACGCCGGCCCGGACACCGGCGAGGAACCTGTAGCCGCCCCCGACGCCGCAAGCACGCAGAGCGAGACCACCAAGGAACTGCCGCCCATCCAGCGCTTCGCGCACGAGCACCGGCTCGCCGTCGGCCTGACGCTCGGGGTGCTCGCACTGGCGCTCGCGGTGCTGTTCGCCATCGCCACCCCGGACTCGGACGCCACCGGCTTCTCGGGATTCGTCACCCGGTGGGCCAGCTCGCTGTGCTGGCTCCTGGTCTCCGGTGTCGCCGTGTCCTGGGCGCTGCGGGCCAAGCGCACCACGACGAACGGCCTCGCCTGGCTCGGGATCGCGTGCTACGCCTGCTACCTGTTCTTCCGGGCCGGCTGAGCCCGCTCCCCCCACTCCGACGATGTCGGCGCTCGGTCGCACACTTGAGCATGACCACCGGCCCCGTGCTCCGCGCCGTCGACTGCGTGACGATCCCGGTCCCCGACCTCGAGACCGGCCTCGCGTTCTACGCCGGCGCGCTCGGACACGAACTCCTGTGGCGCGACGAGACCACCGGGCAGGCCGGCTTGCGCCTGCCGGACACCGAGACCGAACTCGTGCTGACGACAAGCGCTCCGTACGCGCCGGCGTGGCTCGTCGACGCGGTCCCGGCCGCGGTGGCGGGCCTGGTCGCGGCCGGCGCCACCGTGCGCCGGCCGGTCGAGGCGATCCCCGTGGGCCGCATCGCCGTGGTCACCGACCCGTTCGGCAACGACCTCGTACTCCTCGATCTGTCCGCCGGCCGCTACCCGTGACGCACCGCTCTCACGTCACGTGGTCGGCCCGCGACGCCTGGCGGAACTGCGACGGGCTCGAGCCGCTGACGGCCCGGAACTGCCGGGAGAAGTAGAACGCGTCCGGGTAACCGACCTCGCGCGCGACCTCGGCCACGGTCCGGCTCGTGGTCATCAGCATCACCCGAGCCCTGGCCATCCGGATGCTCTTGACGTACTCGAGGACGCCGCCGCCGGTGGCGTGCCGGAACAGGGCCGCGAAGTGGGAGGCGCTGAGGCCCACGTGCGCGGCCAGTTCCGGGACCCGGACCGGGGCGTCGAGGTGCTCGAGCAGGTACTCGCGAGCCCGCTGGACCGGGCCGGCCTCGTTGCGCGGCCCGGCCAAGCGGTCCGCCCCGATCTGGGCGAGGGCGTTCCAGGCCGCCCCGGCCGCGGCCATCAGTACCGGGCGGGTCTCGTCCCGTTCGAGCGCCTGCACCACCTGCTCCATCGTGTGCACCGTACGCGCGGGATCGTGCAGGTCCACCACGGCGTGCCCAGCACCGCCGACGATCGGAGCGAGCAGCGTCGGCACGTCCGACCCGGCCGCGTGGAACCACCAGAGTGTCCAGGGGTCGGCCCGGTCGGCCCGGTACAGGTGCGGGGTGCCGGGCGCGAGCACCAGGGCCTGACCGACTCTGATCGCCTCGGTCGAAGCGCCGACGTCGCACCAGCCGCGACCCTCGGTGCACACCAGGACCACGGCTTCACGCGCCCCCTTCGGCCGGGACCGTCCATGGTTCGCGGCGTGCGGGAAGTACCCGGCGTCGGTGGCGAGCAGCCGCTCCGTGACCCCGACCGTCAGCGCCTGGCCGACCAGCGGACGCGGCAGCACCCGCATGCGCTGGCCCGGGAAGCCGTCCCTCGTGTACGTCACCATGGGACCACCCTGCCATCGAATCGTCCAGGAAGTCCGGCCGATCGGACATTCCCCGACCGACCCTGCGCTGCCTACGGTCGAGACATGCTCACAGCCGAGCCTCTGCTCGATCTCCCGGACCGCCCCGCCGACCTGGCCGGCGCCGACGTCGCCGTCTGGCGCGCACCGCTGACGATGCGCACCTACCTCCCGGCGCCGCCGTCCGACCTGCCCTCCTACCTCGACGCTCGCGTCTACCAGGGCTCGTCCGGTCGGGTGTACCCGCTCCCGTTCCACGACCGGATCAGCTCCGAGCCGCGCGAGCACGACTGGGACGCCGTGCACCTGGAGAACGAGTGGATCCGGCTCCTGGTCCTTCCGGAACTCGGTGGGCGCATCCACCTCGCGATCGACCGCACCACCGGCCATGACCTGTTCTACGGCAACCCCGTGATCAAGCCGGCCCTCGTCGGCCTGGCCGGGCCCTGGATCGCGGGCGGCATCGAACTGAACTGGCCGCAGCACCACCGACCTGCGACGTTCCTGCCCACCGACGTCGAGATCGAGCACGAGGGCGACGGGTCCGTCACCGTGTGGTGCTCCGACCACGACCCGTTCGAGCGGATGAAGGGCATGCACGGAATCCGGCTGCGCCCCGGCCGCTCCGCGATCGAGCTACGGGTCCGCCTGTACAACCGCACCCCGCTCACCCAGACGTTCCTGTGGTGGGCGAACGTCGCCGCCCGCGCCGACGCCGACTACCAGTCGTTCTTCCCCGAGGACACCCGCGTCGTCGCCGACCACGCCAAGCGGGCCGTGACCGCCTTCCCCGCCGCGGACCGCCCCTACTACGACATCGACTACCCGGCCCGGCGCGAGCTCACCTTCACCACCGGCGACGGCGAGATCGTCACCGGCGACCGCATCGACTGGTGGGAGAACATCCCGGTCCCGACGTCCTACATGGTCACGCACAGCGCCGAGGACTTCTTCGGCGGCTACGACCACGGCCGGGGCATGGGCTTCGCACACGTGGCCGACCGGCAGCTCGCCGTCGGCAAGAAGCAGTGGACCTGGGGCAACTCCGCGTTCGGGCGCGCCTGGGGACGCAACCTCGCCGACGACGACTCCGCCTACGTCGAGCTCATGGCGGGCGTGTTCACCGACAACCAGCCCGACTTCGCGTTCCTCGCACCGGGCGAGACGAAGGTCTTCGAGCAGTGCTGGTTCCCGCTGCCGGCCATCGGCCCCGCGAACCGCGCGACGGCGCAGGCCGCGGTCCGCATCCGGGTCACCGAGGGCTGCGCTCGCGTCGGCGTCGTCACCACGGCCCGCCGGCCCGGGTGCCGGATCGAACTGCTCGACGGCGCCGGTCGCCTCGTGGCCGAGACGGTCACCGACATCGACCCCGGCTCCCCGGCGCTGTGGCAGGCCGACCTGCCCGACGGCGTCGCGGCCGGTGCCGTCACGGTCCGGGTGGTCAGTGGTGACGTCGTGCTCGTGGAGTACACGCGCCCACAACCGGGCGCGGGCGACGACCCGACCACCGACGCCGTCGGCGACCTCGCCGAACCCGCCCGTGAGCCCGACCGTCCCGCGGAGGTGGCGAGCGTGGCGGAGCTTCTCGACATCGCCGGCCACCTGGAGCAGTATCGGCATGCGACCCGCTCACCCGAGCCGTACTGGGAGGAGGCACTGCGCCGCGATCCCGGGAACGCGGGCGCTCACACGGCCGTGGGCATCCGCCGGCTGCGCCAAGCCCGCCTGACGGAGGCGCAGACACACCTGCGCGCCGCCGTCGCCCGTCTGACCGCCTTCCACCCCACCGCCCCGGACGCCACGGCGCTCTACCACCTCGGTCTAGTGCTGGCTCTGGATGGCCGGCCGGACGAGGCCTACGACGCGTTCGGCAGGGCCTCCTGGAACCGCTTGTGGCGTGCGCCGGCCGGGTACGAGATGGCCAGGATCGACGCCGCGGCCGGCCGCACGGCCACCGCGCTGCACCGCCTCACCGACGTTCTGCGCGCCGAGCCCGAGCACCTGCAGGCCCTGACGCTGGCCTCGATCCTGCGCGGCCGCGCCGACCGGGATGCCGCAACCGAACCGAGCCGTGTCACGGACCTCGACCGGCTGCACTGGTGGAGCCGCGACGTGGCCGGCACCGACCTCACCTGCGACGCGCAGACCTGCCTCGACGTCGCCCTCGAGTACGCCGGCATCGGTGCCGATGATGACGCGCTGCGGGTCCTCGGCGTCGCGCTGGACCGCGAGCGCGACCGGGTGCCCGGGCAGCCGGCCGCGGAGCCGCTGCTGCACCTGCACGCGGCGGCCATCCACGCGGCCCGCGGTGACACCCGGGCCGAAGAGCGCGAGCTCGACGCAGCGGATGCCGTGTCCCGCGGGTGGTGCTTCCCGGGACGGCTCGCGGACGCCGTCATGCTCACGCAGACCCTGACCCGACACCCGGCCCAGGCCACCGCCCTCGCGCTCCTGGGGCACTGGCAGTACGCGATGGGCCGCACCACCGACGCCCTCGAGGCCTGGCGGGCGTCCGCCGCCGCGGATCCCGGGGACCCCGTGGTGCACCGCAACCTGGGCCTGGCCCTGGTGAACACCCGCGGTGACCTGGATGGCGCCCGCGACGCCTACGACCGGGCCCGCGCCCTCGCCCCCGGCCACGCCCGGTTGCTCTTCGAGAGCGATCAGCTCGACACCCGGCGGGCCGTCGACCCGGCGGCGCGCCTCGCGGTGCTGGAGGGCGCCCGCGACCTGGTCGCCGAGCGCGACGACCTGACCGTCGTGCTCGCGCACCTGCTCATCACCGCCGGCCGCGCCGAGGACGCGCACGGCCTGCTCGCCGGGCGGGCGTTCCAGCCCTGGGAGGGCGGCGAGGGCGAGGTGCTGCGGGCCTGGGAACGCAGCTGCGCGGTGCTGGCCCGAGCTGCGCTCGCCACCGGGGACGCCGCGGCCGCCGGCGCTCTGGTGGCGCAGGCGCTGGACCCCCCCGCGTCCCTCGGTGAGGCTCGCCATCCGCTCGCGACGACGGCCGGGCTGCAGCTGCTGGCCGGGGACGCCGCGGCCACCGCGGGCGAGACCGATGCCGCCCGGCGCGCCTGGGCGATCGCAGCCGAGCAGATCGGCGACTTCCGCACGATGAGCGCGTCCCGGCACAGCGAGGCGACGTACCACTCCGTGCTCGCCCTGCGCCGGCTCGGCCGCGCGGCGGAGGCCGACACCCTCGCCGCGGACCTCGCCGACTACGTCCACGAACAGGCCGGCACCCCCGCCCGGATCGACTACTTCGCGACGTCGCTGCCGCAGCTCCTGCTCTTCACGCCGGACCTGGACCACGTCCAGGCGCAGCGCCTGGAGTTCCTACGCGCCCAACTGGACGTGCTCGCTCGCGACGAGACCTCCGCCGTCGGGCGGTTGCAGCACCTGCTGCGCGAGGTGCCCGATCACACCGACGCGCACGACCTGCTCGCCGCCCTCACCGAAGGAGCCCACCGATGACCGAGTACCGCCCCGTGCCGACGGCTGCCCACCTGCCGGGCAGGCTCACCATCACGCTCTGGGACTTCTCCTGGTTCGTGCGCACCGGACCCGGTGAGCCGTTCGAGGACCTGGACGCCGCGTTCGCCGGCGCCGTCGAGCGCGGGTACAACACGATCCGGATCTGCGCGATGCCGTACCTGCTGTTCGGGTCCGGGCTCGACACGACCGCGCTGCGGCTCGGGCCGCTCGGCGGCGGCTACGCCCAGCAGGTGCGCTGGTACGACGTTGCCAGCGAGAGCACCATCGACGCCCGGGAGCACCTGCTCGAGCTGTTCCGGGCCGCGAAGCGCCATGACTGCTACGTGATCGTCTCCTCCTGGGAGTACCAGCAGAGCCCCGCGTTCGCCGCGGAACCCGACTGGTACCGGGCGCTGCACGCCGTCGACCCGGAGGACCGCGCCGTCGAGCTCGCCCGCGCGCACGCCGCCCTGATCGACCTCCTGACCGAGCATGACCTGGCCGACCGGGTCGCGTTCGTCGAACTGCACAACGAGGTCCAGATCGGGCACCTCACCGCCGGGCTGGACGCCCGCGGCGACGACGCGATCGTGGCGCTCACGCCCCGGCTCGAGCGCGGCCTGGCCACCTTCCACGAGCTCCAGCCGGAGGTCCCGGTGACCGTGAACTACGCCCACGTGCCCGTCGCGGTGATGCGATCCATCCCGGCGAACCTGGACGTACTGGTGGTGCACCCCTACATCTACGGGGTGCTCGACGCGCTGATCGAGACCTACGGCATGCGCGGACCCGTCGAGGACTTCCCGCAGGAGGCCGCCCGCCGCGACCTGCTCCGCCCGGGCGCCCCGGACATCGGCGACTGGGGGCTGCCGCCCGAGCACGCGTGGCGCCTGGACGCGATGATCGTGGCCAAACCGGAGATCTACGTGCACGACTGGGCCGACGCCGCCACCATCGACCGCTGGCTCTACGACCACTACGGCGAGCACCGGCTCGCGATGGCGCAGAAGCTGACGCTGTGGCTCGAGGTGGCCGCCGACCACGCCGAGCGCCGCGCCCTTCCGCTCGTGTTCGGGGAGGGCTGGGTCGGCTACACCCCGCTGCACGGGCAGTTCGAGGAAGGTCCGGTCGGTGCTCAGCTCTGCCGGTTCGCGATGTCGGAATCGGCGCGCGTCGGCGCCTGGGGCTCGATCGTCTGCTCGAACGCCGCGCCACAGCACCCGATGTGGGCCGACGTCGCCCTGCAGAAGGAGGCGAACGCCCTCTTCACCGGCTGAAGCGCCACCGCAGACAACAGCACGGACCGCCAGAGCGCAGCACCCCGAACACCACCCCAAGGTTCCGGCCAACCGGCCGGCCGCACCCAACCAGCGCCAACGACGGCGCACCGGAGGTCGAAGATGAGCACCACATCCGACTACACCCGCCGAGGATTCCTGCTCGGCGCCACTGCGCTGGGAACCGGAGGCCTGCTGTCCGCCTGCGTCGGCTCCGGCGGCGGTTCCGGCGGCGAGACGAGCGGCTCCGGCGACGGCGGCGCCTCCGGTGACGCCGGCGGGCCGGTGACGCTGCAGTCCTCGTTGTCCGACCCCGCACCGAAGGCGGCCCTGGAGCTGGTGATCGCCGACTACGACGGCGACGTCACCCTCAACACGGTGGCGATCGAGCAGTTCCGGGCGCAGCTGTCGACGTACCTGACCTCCAGCACTCCGCCGGACGTGCTCACCTGGTACGCCGGCTCGGTGGCCCGTGACTACGCCGCCGAGGGTCTGCTGCTGGACGTCTCCGACCTGTGGACCGGCGACGGCGCCTGCGCCGGGTTCTCCGAGGCGCTGAAGTCGCTGTCCACCGCCGAGGACGGCTCACAGATCTTCGTCCCGACGAACTACTACTGGTGGTCGGTCTTCTACAAGAAGAGCGCCTTCGCCGAGTGGGGCGTGAGCATCCCGGAGACCTGGGACGACTTCCTCGCCCTCTGCGAGACCCTCAAGGGCCTCGGCGTGAACCCGCTCGCGAACGGGATCGGCTCCACCCCCTGGATGGCCTCCGGCTGGTTCGACTACCTGAACCTTCGCATCAACGGCGCGGCCTACCACCGCGAGCTCCTCGCCGGCGAGCACGCGTTCACCGACCCCGAGGTGGAGGCCGTGCTCACCGAGTACGCCAAGCTCATCCCCTACTTCGACCCGAACATGGCCTCCTACTCCCACCAGGAGGCGGTCACCCCGATGGTCCAGAACGAATCGGCCATGTACCTGATCGGGGCGTTCGTCACCCAGTTCTTCCCGGAGGACCAGCAGGACGACATCGACTTCTTCTCGGTGCCGCCGATCAACCCGGACGTGCCCAGCGCCGAGGAGGCGCCGACGGACGGCTACTTCGCGAGCGCGAACACCGCGAACGTCGAGGGCACGAAGTCCCTGCTGACCTACCTCGCCTCCGCCGAGGCGCAGCAGCAGTTCATTGCCGAGTCCGCCTCCTCGAACCTGCCCACCAGCCCGGACGTGGACAGTTCCGGGTTCAGCCCGCTGGTCCAGAAGGGCATCGAACTGCTGGAGAACACCGAGGAGATCACGCAGTTCTTCAACCGGGACTCCTCGGACGCCCTGCAGAGCACCGCCGACGACGCGCTGACCCGGTTCCTCGCGGACCCGTCCGACATCCCGGGCATCCTCGCCGGCTGGCAGGCCGCAGCCGAACGGGTCTGGGACCAGTGAGCAGCCCGAGCGCCACGGCCGTGGGTCCGGGCAGGTCGGCGGCCTCGGCGCGGTCGACCCCGCCGGACCCACGCCGGCGCTCGGTCCTGCGGCGGGTGCCGTGGGTGGTCTGGCTGTTCCTGCTGGTGCCGCTCGCCGCCGAGGTGTTCTGGGTGTTCTGGCCGGCCCTGAACTCGTTCTCGCTCTCCTTCACCCGGTGGAACGGCATCGGCGCGGCCGAGCCGGTCGGCTTCGGCAACTATGTCGACCTGTGGAACGACCCGGTGTTCCGCACGGCCCTGCGCAACAACGTGATCTGGGTGATCGGGTTCGGTGGGCTCTCCGTGCTCGGCGGCCTGATCCTGGCCGTGCTGCTGAACCGGCCCGGCCGGGGCATCGGCATCTACCGCAGCGCCATCTACCTGCCGATGGTGTTCTCCCTCGCCGTCACCGGGCTCTTCTGGCGGGTCATGTACTCCCCCGCCGGCCTGGTGAACACGACGCTGGCCACGCTCGGCCTCGAGTCCTGGGAGCGGCAGTGGCTCGCCGACCCGGACGTGGCCCTGTACGCGGTGCTGATCGCCGCCGTCTGGCGGCAGGTGGGCTACATCATGGTGCTCTACCTGGCCGGGCTGAAGGGCGTGGACCCGGCCCTCGAGGAGGCCGCCGCGATGGACGGCGCGAACCGGCGCCAGCGGTTCTTCTCCATCGTGATGCCGCAGCTGAAGGGCGTGAACGCGGTGGTGTTCGCGGTCACCGTGATCGACTCGCTGCGGACGTTCGACATCGTCTGGGCGATGACCCGCGGCGGGCCGTACAACAGCACCCAGCTGCTCAGCACCTACATGTTCGAGCAGGGCTTCACGCTCGTGAACCTGGGCTACGGATCAGCGATCGCGGTGGTCATCTTCGCCCTCGCGATCGTCTTCATCATCACCTACCTCGTCCGCTCGATCCGGCAGGAGGACTGACATGAGCGCCACGATTCCCACCGCCGGCGCGACCGGCGCCGCGGCCCCCGGCCACAAGCGGCACCACCGCCGGGCCATCGGGTCCCGGTCCCCGTGGTTCCACGTGTTCATGATCCCGTTCACCCTGGCCTGGATCACGCCGATGGTGTTCGTGCTGGTGGTCGCGTTCCGCTCGTTCGACGACATCGTCGCCCGGGGGTTGTCCGCGCTGCCCGCCTCCCTGAGCTGGGAGGGGTTCGCGACGGCGCTGTCCGCCGGTGGGATCGCCGGCGCGCTGCGCAACAGCGTGATCGTGACCGTGTGCGCGGTGATCGTCTCGCTGTTCCTGGCGTCCATGGCCGCCTACGCGCTGAGCCGCTACCGGATCCCGTTCCGGAACGCGATCCTGCTGGTCATGCTCGCGGGCAACCTGCTCCCGCCGCAGATCCTGCTGATCCCGGTCGCCAAGATCGCCGAGGGACTGGGCATCTACGACAGCCTGCTCGCGCTGGTCGTCGTGCAGGTCGGATTCGGACTGGGCTTCTACACGTTCGTGCTGCACGGGTTCATGCGCTCGCTACCGGACGAGGTGTTCGAGGCGGCCCGGATCGACGGCGCCGGCCCGATCCGCATCTACGCCCAGATCGTGCTCCCGTTGTGCCGGCCCTCCCTCGCCGCCCTGACCGCCCTGGCCACGACGTGGATCTTCAACGATCTGATCTGGGCGATGACGGTGCTGCGCACGGAGACGAACTTCCCGATCACGGCGGCTCTGCTGAACCTGCAGGGCGGGTTCGTGAGCCAGTGGAACGTGGTCGCGGCCGGCTCGATCATGGCGGCCGTGCCGACGGCGATCGTGTTCTTCATCTTCCAGAAGCAGTTCGTGTCCGGGCTGATGGTGGGGGCGAGCAAGTGAGCGACGAGGCCCAGGGGCCGTGGCTGCTGCCCACCGCGGACGCCGAACTGGCCTACCTCCCCTCCCCCGGCGGCGAGGGGCTGCTGCTGGACCGTTGGGGTCCGGGCGCCGGGTGGGCGCCGCCGGTCCGGGTCGCGGTCGAGACGCAGGCGGACGTCACCCCGCTGGCCCTCACCGCCGCCGGGACCCGTCAGGTCCAGCGGGCGGACCTGCTGGTCGAACGGCCGGACGGGCGCACCGGCGCGCGCCTGCGGCTCGGGCCGGTCCGGCTCACCCGAGAGGGCACCCGCACCCGGCTCGCCGCGGAACACTCCGATCCCGACGGCGGCGTGCTGGCCACGCTGTTCGTGGAGTCCGACACCCGGCACGGCGCCGTGGCCCAGTGGGCGGAGATCGTCAACACCTCCGCCGTGCCGATCCGGCTCACCCGTGCCTTCGGTGGTTCCTGGGAGCTGCCCGTCGGTCCCGGCGCGCGCATCGGCGTCCTGGCGGGCGCCTGGAGCCGGGAGTTCACGCCGCTCACCGTCGACCTGCCCGCCGGCACACTCGCGATCGGCTCGCGCACCGGGCTCACCTCGCACCTGTACGCGCCGGTCGTCGCCGTCGAGCCCCGGGAGCCGAACCTGCCCGACGGCGGGGTCGGCCGGGCCGCCTTCTCCGTGGCCCTCGCCTGGAGCGGGTCGTGGTCGATGACGGTCGACGCGGTCCCGTTCCGGGGCCGGGTCCGGGTCGGCGCCGGCGTCGACGACGAGACCGGCGTGATCGGACTCGAGCCGGGCGCGTCGTTCACGACGCCACGCACGTACGCGATCCGGGCCGCGGACCCGGCCGAGCTACCCGGCGCCTGGCACGACTTCCAGCGCACCGTGCTGCGCCGGGACGCCTCGGCCCACCACCACCCGGTGGTCTACAACTCCTGGTACGCCACCACCTTCGACGTCCGGGCCGACCACCAGCTCGCCCTGGCCCGGCGGGCCGCCGACCTCGGTGCCGAGGTGTTCGTGGTGGACGACGGCTGGTTCCGGGGCCGGACCTCGGACGCCGCCGGCCTCGGCGACTGGGACGTGGACCCGGCGAAGTTCCCGGACGGTCTCGGCCCGCTCATCGACGGCGTGCAGGACCTGGGGATGCGGTTCGGAGTCTGGGTGGAGCCCGAGTGCGTGAACCCCGACTCGGACCTGTTCCGTGCCCACCCCGACTGGGTCTATCGCGCAGGCGAGCGCCCGTTGGTCACGGTCCGCAACCAGCACGTGCTGGACCTGGGCCGGCCCGAGGTGGAGGCGTTCGTGGCGGACATGCTGCGCCGGCTGCTCACCGAGCACGACATCACCTACCTCAAGTGGGACATGAACCGTCCGGTCGGCGACGGTGGCCGTCCCGGCGACCCGCACGGCCTCGAATGGTCGGTCCAGCACGCCCGCGCCTACCACCGGCTGCTGGACCTGCTCCGCTCGGAGTTCGGCGACGTGACCGTCGAGGCGTGCGCGTCCGGGGGCGGCCGGGTGGACACCGAGGTGCTCGCTCGCAGCGACGTGGTCTGGGCCAGCGACGAGACCGGGCCGCGGGACCGGCTCGCGATCCAGCACGGCTTCCTGTCCGCGTACGCCGCGTCCTGGATGGTCTCCTGGGCCACGGACGAACCCGACCAGCTGGACACCGAGCCGACCAGTTTCGCGTTCCGGTTCCTGGTCGCGATGTGCGGCGTGCTCGGCGTCGGCGGGGACCTGGGCGCCTGGTCACCGACCGACCTCGCCACGGCCCGCGACCTCATCGCGGCCTACCGGGAGATCCGGCCCGTCATCCTCGACGGTGACGTGACCCGGCACGGAAGTCCCGCCGTCGGGCAGTACGTGGTGCAGTACCGCCGAACAGAGCCCGACGGCGGAGCGGACACGGTCGTGCTGCTCGCCTTCTCGCGCGGTGGCGTCCGCGAGCGCGTACGGGTCGCCGGGCTCGACGGCAGCTACCGGGTGCGAGGCACCGACGCGACGGTGTCGGCGACGGATGCCGCCGGCGCCGGGGTGGAGATCGGCTACCGCGTCGCCCCGGACGCGGACCTGGTGGTCCTGGACCGGTTCGAGTGAGCGGCTGGTCGCAGCCGCTGGCGACTCGGCGCCGCCCTGCTCAGGTGGCCGCGTTGTCGGTGCACAGGCCGACGAGCCGCCCACCGGGGTCGACGATCTGCGCCCACCAGCCCATGTCGCCCCCGACCTCCTCACGGGTGTTCTTCACGGTGCCGCCGGCGGCCTCGGCCGCGGCGAGGGTCGCCTCGAGGTCGGCGACGTTGACGTAGACCCGGATGCCGTCCGAGGTGGCCTGTTCGGGCGCCTGCCAGAGCCCGCCGATCATCTCGGAGCCATTCAGGATGCCTTCGTACCCCTCGCCGAACGGGGTGAAGGTCCACCCGAACACGGCGCCGTAGAAGGACTTCGCCTGGTCCAGGTCCGTGACCGGCAGTTCCCACCAGGTCACGGTGTTCACGGGCGCGGACGTCGGTTCGCTCATGATCGGTCTCCTCTGATCGGATCGGGCTGGATCACTCTCGTCCCGTACCTCGGGGACGGTCAAGACCTGCGGTGCACCGAGCCTCACACTGGACTCATTGGCCGTCGAACCGCACCCAGCGGCACCGGCATGCGCACTGCTCGTCCCACTCCCACGCGTAGTACTGGGTGGCGGTCTCATTGCCGACCATGATGAACAGCGGCGCGAGGGCGTCGCCGTCCGCGTCCGCGTAGACGACCTCCCGCAGTTCGTAGGTAGGTCCACACCGGTGATCGCATGCGGGTCCCCGCTCGGCTCGGGTGTCGGTTCCGGGTCCGGAGGTGATCTCGTGCGTCGGGTCCGCCAAGCCTGCCACGCCACCTCCGCCGGGTGCGCATGCCTGCCCCAGGGCGTCTGACCGGCGTCACCAGCGCTGGTGCACGTCCTCGGCCCACCCGAACACGTCGGATACCCGGAGCCACTCCCCGGCGATCCGGACCCGGCCCGACCACGTGCCGAAGCACTGGTGGGTGAAGGAGGAGATCATCCCGAGGTCGACTCCACCGGTCTTGTCATGCTCCGGGGTCAGCGTGAGGTCGACGTCCGTCCCGGTGACGCGCCAGGGCCGCAGCCAGTCCTCCGTGTCGTAGTCCCAGAGGAGTTCCTCGCTGATCTTGTGCAGCCGGCCGTCCACGAAGATCGCGTTCTCGGTCGACCCGGTGCCGTCGGTCCACTTCCCACCGAGCTGGATGCCGAGCACCCGTCCGTCCGTCCGCCCGGACCCGGCGCCCCAGTTCCAGTGCATCCGGTGCGGCCAACGGCCCCGGCCGTGGTCCAGCGTCGCCCACGACTGCCCGTCGGGGAGCCGGTGCTCGACGCCGTCCATCCAGAGCCGACCGGTCGCCGGCCGCGCCACGTCCTTGACCGTGTACTGGAACAGCCGCTCGCTCCAGGGCACCACGACGCCGAGGGACTCGTGCCCCTCGGGCCGGTGCGCGAGGACGTCCACGCGGACCCGGTCACCGATCGCACGCAGACGCGTGCCGCCGTCGACCTCCTCGATGCGGACCGCCACACCCAGGGACCGCACGGTCGTCGGCACCTCGCCGAGAGTGCCCGGCAGCGAGACCCCTGGGCCGAACGGGGCCATCACGTCCTGCCCTCGGATGGCGCCGGTACGCCGGTCCCACAGCCACAGCCCGTGCACACCCGCGTAGTCGATGTGCGAGGTGATCATGGCCATGACGTGGGTGGGCGTGGTCACCGCCCAGTACTCCCAGCGCTTGTTGCGGCCCTTGCCGTACCAGCCTCGGCCGACGCCGTCGGTGCGGACAAGCGGCGTGCGGCACCAGCCGATGGCGTCCGGGTTGAGACGGCCGTCCGGTCGGGTCAGCGACACGGGCGCCATCAACTCACGCTCGGTGACAGCGACCGGCTTAGCGGCGGGGCCGGGCACACCGGGAGGGTTCTGACTCACCAGCGCACTCTAGCCAGAGTGCCCGGGCGTCCCGACACGGTCTGGCCGGCGCGCGCGAGTCGACCCGGTGGCTGGGTGTGGCGCGACGGTCGGGCCCGGCTACACCGCCGTGCGCAGGGCAGCCACGGCCCGGTCCAACTCGTCCGCGGCGGCGAGGAGTCCGGACCGGATGCCCTGATCCGGAGCGGGCAGTGCGCCGGCGTACAGCGCCAGCCGTTCCGCCAGTGCGCCGGCCGTGGCGGCAGCCCCCTCGGCCAACTCCCGCGGACGACTGGCCTTGGTCCGGTGGCTCAGTTCCTGCGCTGACCGTGCCACATCGGCGGTGCGGCGTTGCAGGTCCGGCCACACGTCGGCGCCGGCGGCGCCGGCGTGCCCGGCCCAGATCCGCACCGCGTCCACGACCTCGCTGCCCTGGTCGGCGAGACCGTTCGCCTCGTCATGCCAGCGCACCGCACGGCCGGACCGACGGGACGCGGTGCCGATCGCGATCCCCGCCAGGGCCAGGAGCACGAGGGCCACGACGACCCAGGTCACGATCGGCCCGGCCCCGACGCCGGCGGCTTCCTGCATCCTGGGTCAGGCCTCCTCGGAGAACGCCGCGCGCAACTGCGCCTCCTGCTCGTTGCTGAGGTTCGACTGGATGAGGGTGCCCTGGATACCCCGGGCCTGGAGGTTGTCACGCACCTTGTCCACCACGGCGTTCTCGGACATCAGGAACAGGGCGGATGTGCCGGGAACGACCTGGTCGCGGACCGAGCCGATGAACTCGTCATCGATGCCGACGTCTGTCAGCGCCCCCGTGAGCGCGCCGATCCCGGCACCGATGGCCGCCCCGAGGAACGGCACGAAGAAGATCAGCCCGAACAGCAGGCCCCAGAACGAGCCACCCAAGGCTCCGACGCCCGCGGTGCTGAGGCCCTGACGCGTCTTCGGCTTCTTCTTGCCGGCCTCCCAGGAGACGGTGGCCGAATCGTCGACCGTGATCAGGCCCTGCTTCGACAGTTCCCCGAGGGCTACGGCCGCGGCGTCCGCACCTTCGGCCGTCTCGAACTTCCAAACGCTCAGCGTTGCCATGCTTCAGTCTCCTCATGGTGGGTGGACCGGCCCGGACGAGCACCGAGCCCGGTCTGTACCCCACCATCGTCCGAAGCCTGCCGGCCGGACGCATCATCCCTGGCGGGTGAGCCCGGTATTGCCGACCTTCGTCCGGAACGCGTGAGGCGGGGACGGCTCACACCGACGAGGCTTGGCGCCGACCGAACGGGCCGAGGGAGGTGCGATGCGCTACGACATCCGGGTGCGCGGGCGCTTCGACCGGGCTCTCGTGACCGCGCTGGGAGATATCACGATCAGTACGGCGGACCACGAGACGACCCTGCACTGCCGGGTTCCCGACGTCGCCGCACTGGTCGGGATCCTGCACGCTCTCACGGCGCAGGACCTGACCGTGAGGGAGGTCCGGACGGCGGACTCCGAGTCCGGCTGAGCGCCTCAGCCGGCACCTGGGTCAGGTCCGTCGTCCACTTCGGTCTCGCCACCCGGTGCCGGTCCGCCGCCCGTCGCGGGCCGGTGTCGAACCCGTCGGCTGGTCGCCGCCTCCATGGCGTGCGTCGTGGATTCGCCGAGCATCTCCGTGGCCGGGAACACCTCGAGGGCCGCCCCCACCCCTCGGAGCCGCTCCTCGTCCCAGTACCTCACCATGTCCTCGCCGAGGCCGCTGAGATACAGGCGGCCTCCGTTCGCCTCGAGGCGGCGGGCGTAGTCGGAGACCACCGTGAAGAAGGTGACCCCGAGGGTGGTCCGGCCCCGCAGGCGCAGCACGACGGCGGCGTCGGTCGCCACCCCGGGATCCGGCAGCCGGGCCTGCAGCGTACGCGCACCCGCGTAGAACAGGCTGCCGTAGACGTCCAGGACGACGACGTCATCCGCGGCGAGCGCCGCGGGCGCCGGACCCTCGATCAGGTGCCCCTGGTCGTCACGCTCCAGTCGCACCACCTTCAGGTCCACGGCCTCCTGGTTGAGCTGGACGAGGAGCGAGAGGGCCACACCGATCCCGACTGCGACGACCACGGGCAGGGCGAGCGTCGCCACGAACGTCGTCGTGAGCGCGATCTGAGAACTGGCGCCGGCGCTCCAGATCGTCCGGATCCGAGCAGGATTCAGCGAGCCGATCGCCGCATAGATCAGGATCGCGGCGAGGGTCGGCATCGCCACCCGGCCGACCAGACCCGCGAAGACCACCAGGATGAGCAGCATCCAGACGCCCGCGAAGACCGACGCCCAGTGCGTCCGGGCGCCGGCTGCGACGTTGATCGCGGTCTGCCCGACCGAACCGCCCACCGGCATCCCCCCGAAGGCCGCGGATGCCACGTTTCCCCAGCCCTGCGCGCCGAAGTCGCGGTTGGCGTCCGAGCGCCGGCCGGACGGGTTCGGCGCGGACTCCGCGACGCCGGCGCCCTGCACCAGCACGATGGCAGCGACGGCGAACGCACCACCGACCAGGCCGAGGGAGAATGCACCGGGATCGGGGATCTGCGGCAGTGGAAGGCCCGTCGGTATCGTGCCGACGTCAGAGACGTCGGCCACGGTGAGCCCGAAGATCGCGACCGCGGCCGTCGGGATGACCAGCGCGATCAGCGAACTCACCATCGCGAACCGTCCCTTGCCGAGGACGATGAGCAGCGCCAGGGCGGACAGCCCGATCACCAGGGATGCGGGATCGATGCGCCCGGGGTGGCTGATCACGTCCCAGGCCTTGAGCAGTGCCACGGCCCCGGACGCGTCGGCGCCGGCCAGGTCCGGCAGCTGCCCGAAGATGATGTTCACCGACACCCCGGTGAGGAAGCCCGTCATCACCGAGTGGGAGACGAACCTCGTGTACCGGCCCAGGCGCACCAAGCCGGCCACGACCATGAGCGCCCCGGCGATCAGCGTCAGCCAGATGATCGCATCCGAACGCTGCTCCGGCGCCACGGTCGCGATCGCCGAGCCCGCCGCGAGTGCGGCCGCGCTGGTGGTGGTGATGACCATCATCCGGGTGCTCGCGGTCATTCCACCCACCAGCGGACCCGCGAAGCTGGCGTAGAGCCCGTGTACAGGGTTCACCCCGGCGAGCACCCCGGAGGCCATGCCGTCCGGCACGGAGGAGATCGCGCCCGGCAGCCCCGCGACGATGTCGGTTCGTAGGTCCTTCCACCGCGGTCGACGCCGCCGCGCGCGAGCGGACTCGTCGGTCATGTCGGTCCGTGCTGCGGCTCGACCGGGTCGTCACGCAGCAGCGCCGAGTCGATCAGCTCGTGCCGTCGCAGGTAGGTCGAGATCACCGCCTGCGCCGTGGCCGCGAGTGGCAGGCCGATGAACGCGCCCATCGGTCCGAGCACCGCGCCGAACGCGATCACCGCCACGAAGGAGACGGCAGGGTTGATCTCGAGCGCCTTGGACGAGACCCGGGGCGAGAGGATCAAATTCTCGAACTGTTGGTAGGCGATGATCCAGGCGAGCACCACCAGGCCCAACCCGATCGACTGGGCGCCGGCCACCGCGATCGGCAACGCCCCGGCGATGTAGGTACCCACGGTCGGTACGAACTGGGAGACGACGCCGACGAACAACCCGAGCGGCACGGCGTAGTCGATGCCGATCACCGTGAGGAAGAGCGTGGTGCAGACGGCCGAGACGAGCGCCAGCACGACGCGCGACGCGATGAAGCCGGAGAGCTTCTCCTGGGCGATGCCCCACATCGCGAGCACGCGGGCCTGCCGCACCGGCTCCAAGGGCCGGCAGATCGCGATCCGCAGCCGGGGTCCCGCGGCAAGCATGTAGAAGGTGATCAGCAACACTCCGGTGGCGGTGATGAAGCCTGAGACGAGCAACCCACCGACGCCCAGGATCCCGCTGGCGAGATCGGCGCCGTACCGCTCCAGGGCCTCGGTCACGAGTGCCTGCCGGTCCGGAATCTGGCCCGCGAGTGCCGGATCCAAGCCTGCCCGGACCTCGACCAGCGCTTCGTCGAGGGCGGCGACGAGTTGCACCAGCTGGGTCACGAACAGGTTCCCGAAGACCGCGATGAGCGCGACCACGGCGACCAGGCCGCCCACCATGACGGTCGCGGTCGCCATGGCTCGTCGCCACCGGTGCCGCACCAGTGTGTTGACCGCCGGCTCCATCGCCAGAGCGAGAACGAACGCGATCAGAACCGTGGAGATGATTCCCTGGAGCGAGCCGAGGATCCCGAACGCGATCACCCCGACGATCGCGGCGATGACCACCTGGACCAGCGCGCGCGGCAGCCATGGCGGTGGTCGTCGGTCCACGACAGGTAGGGACGCGCTCACCTCGTGGACGGTACGCCGGGGCCCTTCCGCTGGACTCACCCCATCCGCATGAAGGCCGGTGGTGGGGCCGTCAAAGGAGGTCGCGCTCGACTGCGATCCGGACCGCCTCCCGTCGCCCGGACGCGCCGAGCTTGCGGTAGACGGCGCGCATGTGCGTCTTCACCGTGTTCGCCGAGACGAACAAGGACTGTCCGATCTCGGCAGCCGTCATGGGCGAGCGGAGGTAGGTCAGGATCGTCAGCTCCCGTTCGGTGAGCTCCCAGAACGAGGGCGACCGGCGGACCGGGACCCGATCGCGCATCCGGGTGATCAGATCGCCGACCAGGGTGCCGTACTGGGTCCCCCAGCCGAGGTGCTCGGACAACAAGGGGGCGAGGTCGGGTCCGAGCAGCGCGAACGGGCGCGTCAACTCTGACTCCAGGGAGGTCCGGAGCGTCCGCTCAAGCAGAACGTGCGCGTCCTCGGCCGCACCCTCCGCAGCGAACATCAGGGCCTCGGTCAGGTTCGCGCACATGGCGATGTGTGCGGTCCGCCGCGCGGCCGGGAGCCGGGCGAGCACACCACGAGCATCAGCGTACGTGCCGGCACGGCGGTGCAGATCCGCGATCCAGACGAGGATGCTTGACTCGAGTTGGCCCGGGTCCATCGACGTGACCCTGGCCAGTGCTGCGTCCGGGCGACCCGAGACGTCCTCGCGAAGCGCCTCCATGATCGTCGCGATCGGCTCGGTGAGAACGCCGTCCGGCTCCGGGTCATCCTGTCCTGCCTGCCGAGCAACCTCGACGAGGGAAGCATCATCGATGGACAGCCCCACGATCATCAGGACAAGTGCCGCGTTCTTGCGCAGTTCTCCCTGACGGGGCTGGGCTTTCCGGATGGCCGCTTCCAGATGTCCTCGAGCCTGCTCAAGGTGGTCGAGCCAGTACTCGGCCGCACCGAGGACGAGATGGGCCGGGACGAGCGAACTGGAACCGGACCGCCCGGCGCGCCGGCCGCCGTCGACGGCAGCACGAGCGACGCGGGCGGCCTCGTCGAATCGGCCGAGGATCCACAACGGGATCGGCGCCATGGCGGTACTCGCGGCCGCGAGTTCGTGCAGGTCGCAACCGGAGGCAAGGTCCTCCGCCCGCTGGAGGTTCGCCAGGGCACCGGCGGGATCGTCGCCCAGCCGCACCGTCGCCTCGCCGATCAGGAAGTGCGCGAACGCCGCGACCGCACGGTCACCGGGGCCGTCCACCGGAAGGAGATCACGGACGCGCTCACGTGCGGTAGCGATCTCCGCATCCTGGCCGGCCACGAACAACTGGAGCAGGGCGTCCACGACTTCGACGTGACGCGCGCGATCCGTCGGCAGCGCCACGGCCCTGGCCCGCGCCCGCGCCCGGGTCGCGGAGCTCGTGCTGCGGTGGTCGAGGAACTCGCAGAGGGCGAGCACCAGGAGGATCTCGGCGTCGTCTGCCTCGGGGGCGGGCAGTTGCCCGCAGATCCGCCGCAGCAGTTCCGTCTCGCCCCGGAGCAAGAGGTCGGGCCACTGCGCTCGCACCAGCTCGAGCGCGAACGGACCGTCTCCCCCCGCCACAGCCAACGAGACCGCGAGCGGCACGTCGGCCCCAGCCCAGTACCGGGCCGCGCGACGACGCAGGGTCAGCGCCGCCGCCGGGTCGTTGCGCTGCAGGATCGCACGGCACTGCGACGCGAACAGAGCATGCCAGCGGAACTCCTGCTCGGTGCCACCGACCGCCGTGAGGAAGACGCCGGTGCGTACGCATTCCTCGAGCAGTGCTGCCCCATGCGGGTGAAGCACCGCGGCCAGGTCGCCGCGGATCCTGTCTCCGACGGTCGCGTGCAGGATGAACGTGGCCAGTTCGGGACGGAGGGTGCCGAGGATCTCGTCCGTGAGGTATCCGGTCAGCGGCAACTCCGCGTCGCTCATCGCTTCGAACCGCCGCCGCCAGTCCGTCGAGGTGCCGAACGCGACGATCGCCATCTTCGTCGCGACGGGCCAGCCACCGGTCGACTCGAGCAGGAGGTCGGTGTCCGGCCCGTCCAGCTCGAGCCCGGCCTGCGCCGCCAGGGCGGCCACCTCCGGCCGGCTGAAGCAGAGGTCGGCCTCCCGGAGCTCTCCGAGTTCACCGTCCAGCCGGCGCTTGTGCACCGGCAGGTTCGGGTCGGACCGCCCGGACAGGATGAGCCGCAGGTTGGGTGGCGCGAACCGCATCAACCGGCCGACCACCTCCCTGGACGCCACGTCATCCACGTCGTGCAGGTCGTCGATGACCAGCACGATCGGCGCCCGGAGCTCCTCCAGCGCCGTCAGCAGCGCGTCGTACTGCTCGGGATCCACCCGGTACCGCGGCACCAGCGCCGCCAGGCGGGCTCCGTCGGATCGTCCCGACCGGTGCAGCGCGGTCCGGAGGGCGTTGACCAGGCCACGGAACAACCGGCGCGGGTCGTTGTCGAACTCGTCGACCGTCAACCAGGCAACGGTCTGGCCCGTCGTCGCACACCACATCGTCAGCAGCGTGGACTTGCCGTAGCCCGCGGGTGCGGTGACCAGCGTGAGCCCGTGGCCGGCCACACACTCGGTCAGCCGGTCCATGAGCGCGCTGCGCTCGAGGAGATGGGCGCCGACGCTCGGAACCTCGATCTTCGCCGATGGCGTCGCCGTCGCCCAGGTCGCGTCCGCGCCGTCAGCCTCCGGAGGAGGTTGCTCGCGGGCAGCCAGGTCGAAGAGCGGGTGCCGACCGCCCGAGTCCGTGACGGAGCGCTCGGCGTCCTCGTGTGAGCCCCTGATCCCATCCGACGTCATCCGGCCGTCCCGCCCGCGTTCCCGACCCTGCCTGACGCACACCACTTCGTGAGCGTCCCCCTGGCGTCATCCAAGCGAGACCGTCACATCCGTGTCAACCGGGCGCGCGATCCACCACGGCGGGTGTCGTGTCAGACGAGGACGGAGATCGCGTCCCCGACAACCTTGGTCCCCAGCACCAGCAACAGCACGGACATGATGACGGCATTGTTCGCCAACATCCAGGCCCGCATGCGCTCGAGCAGCTGCGCGGCCCGGTCGCCCATCACGAGGTAGAGGACGACCGGGAGGATGACGCCGATGCTGGCCACCACGGTGAACACCGCCAGGGCCACGAACTGGTCTCCGCGGGCGCCTGTGGCGTTCGCGATCGCGGTGGCCCCCGCCACGACCAGGAGCAGGTTCTTCGGGTTGATGCCGCCCAGGAGGAACGCGAGACCGAACGCCTTCACGGGGGTGAACGTCTCGATCGCGGCCATCCATTTCGGCACCACCGGCTCGACGTCGCTGCCGGGACGGCCACGCCACTGCTTCACCGCGAGGAACAGCAGCCCAAGGCCGAGTGCCAACTTCAGCAGGCCCACCCAGACGGGCGTGGCGCCGTCGTCCGCGCCGGCCGCGTCACCGACGAGCAGGAGCACGACCGACCCGACCGCGGCGATACCCGCGACCCAGCCGAGCACGAACGCGACGCCGTTCGACCTCGCCCGCGCCGAGACCAGCATCAACACGACCGCCACGATCGGCATCGGGGAAACCATCACGCCGACCGCGATCGGCAACGACTGACCGATCGCCTCGCCCATCCTGGCCTCCTCGCTTCGCCACGGACCCATGACGGGATCCCGACCGTGTCATCCTCGTCCGATCCGCCGTTAGCGTGCTCATCCGTAACGGGTGGTTCGCAGGCCTGCCAGCGCGGGTGACACTCGGAGCCTGGTCCGCACCGTCGGCGTCCCCGCGCGTGCACCGGCCATCCATGTCACGCCCGGGCTACGGGAGGTCAGCGTGCTCTACCAGGTCCTCGTGGACGGTGCCGTCCGTCCCGATCGGCTCATCGGCATCGACTACGTCAGCGTCACACCGATCGCGGATCAGACCCTCCTGGCCTGCGCGGTGCCGGATCCGGCGGGTGTGGCCGAACTCGTCAGCGTGCTGATCGACCACGGTCTGCGTTTCGAACGGCTCTGCCGGATCCTCGACGTCCGGCAGTTCTGAGAGGACTCATCACGTTGGGGTGAGGCAGTCGTCCCGCCCGCGATCCAGGCTGGACACCTACCGGGGTCCATGGGCGGACGCCGGACCGAGGAAGACGGAGGTGTGGACGATGGCCAGGAAGGTTTCTGCCTGGGTCGGCTGGATCTGGTTCGCCGGGCTGATCATGCTCAGTTCTGGGGTCTTCAACCTGCTGAGCGGGATCTACGCGGTGGGTGCACGCGACGTCGGCGTCGTCGAGGTCGGCACGCAGATCCTGCTTCTTGACGTCAACTCCTGGGGCTGGGTCCACATCGTGATCGGCGCCCTGCTGATCCTGGTCGCCCTGTGCCTGCTCGCCGGGCAGGCCTGGGCACGGATAGCCGCCGTGGTCGTGGTCGGCCTGAACATGGTCACCCAATTCGTCTATCTGCCGCTGACTCCGTGGTGGTCGATCGTCGTGATCGCCCTCGACATGGTCGTCCTGTGGGCGCTCATCGTGCACGGCGAGGAAGCCGAAAAGGTGTCGTGACCGAACCGCAGGAGCCCACCGGCGGGGCCGTGCCACCACCCGTGCGGGCGCGACTCTTCCAGGGTTCCGGCGCCGGCCTCGCGGGCCTGCTCTTCGCGGTCCTGTTCGTCGTCGGCTTCGTGATCCTGGACCAGGTGCCGGATTCGGCGACCCGCGAGGACCTCATCGAGTACTACCGGGGCGCCGGCGGCAGCGCCGTGATCGTGGCAGGGTTCTACCTCGTCCCGTTCTCGGGCCTGGCCTTCCTGTGGTTCATCGCCGCATCACGGCACCGGTTGCGCTCCCTCGCACGCCGGGAGGACCCCCTGCTGGACACCGTGCAGATCACGGCCGGCGTGCTGTTCGTCGCGATGATCTTCGTCGCGGCCGCTGCGGCGGTGACCGGCGTCTCCGCGGTCCGCCTCAACACCTCGAACGCCGCCGACCTCGTCACGCTCGAGCAGGCCTCGACGATGACGTCCTACGCGCAGACGCTGCTCATGATCTACGCGTTCCGGACGGCCGGTGTATTCATCCTGGCCAGCACGACGCGGGGGCTGCGGGCGAAACTGTTCCCGCGCTGGTTCGCGGTCGTGAGCTTTCTGGCCGTCGCGGTGCTGCTCCTCTCCCTGACCTCCGTCCGGGCCGTGGTCCTTGTGGTCCCCCTGTGGGTCGCCGTGGCCTCCGCCGTGATCCTGTTCCGCCGCGCCACCGGCCAGCTGGAGGTCGCCTGAGATGTCCCCTGCAACGGCGGACTCCCGCGTGCCGGTGTTGTTCGGCTCCCTGCGCGGCTACCAGGGCCAGTGGCTCCGCCGCGACCTTGTCGCCGGGCTGACCGTCTGGGCGGTCATGGTGCCCGAGGCATTCGCGTACGCGACGATCGCCGGCGTGCCGCCGGTGGTCGGCCTGTACGCGGCCGTACCGGCACTGATCGCGTACGCCGCATTCGGCTCCTCCCGGCACCTGGTGGTCGGTCCGATGTCCGCCACGGCGGCGCTCTCCGCGGCGACGATCGCCGAGTTCGCGCCCGGTGACTCCGATGCCTACATCGTGCTGACCACGGTGCTCGCCGTCGTCACCGGTGTGGTCGCGATCCTGGCCGGGCTGGCCCGGCTCGGCTTCGTGGCAACCTTCATCTCGGAGCCGGTCCTGAAGGGCTTCATCGTCGGCCTGGCGCTGACGATCATCATCGGCCAGCTACCGAAGCTGTTCGGGGTCGAGGGTGGTGGCGAGGGCGCGATCGGGAAGCTCGTCCATGTGGTCGCGCACCTGGGGCAGCTCTCCGTGCTGACGACCGTGATCGGGGTGCTGTCCCTGGTCATCGTCCTGGCCCTGAAGCGGTGGCTACCGGTGGTGCCGGCGTCCCTGGCCGTGGTCCTGGTCGGGATCCTCGCGGTCCATGTGTTCGGCCTGAGCGACCGCCTCGACGTGGTCGGTGAGATCGACCCGGGTCTGCCCACCCTCGGCCTGCCCTCCACGACGTGGGGCGACTACGCCCAGCTGGCCGGGCCCGCCGTCGGGGTCATGCTGATCGCGTTCGCCGAGGGCCTGGGGGCGGCGAAGACGTACGCCGCGAGGAACGGCTACGAGGTCGACGCGAACCGGGAACTCATCGGCCTCGGTGCAGCCAACCTCGGCTCCGGGCTGGCCTCGGGCATGGTCGTCAACGGCAGCTTGTCCAAGACTGCCGTGAACGGCTCTGCCGGCGCCCGCTCGCAGGTGAGCGGCCTCGTCGTGGCCGCCCTGAGCCTCATCACGCTGCTGTTCCTGACGGCGCTGTTCGAGGAATTGCCGGAGACGGTGCTGGCGGCCGTCGTCATCTGCGCGGTCATCGAGATGGTCGACACGAAGGCCATCGTGCGGCTCTACCGGGTCTGGACACCGCGCCTCGGCGGCACCTATGGCTCGGCGGCGCGCGCAGATTTCGTCGGGGCGATCGCGGCACTGCTCGGGGTCCTCGTCTTCGATACGCTGCCCGGTCTCATCATCGGCATCGTCACCTCGGTCCTGCTCCTGCTCTACCGCTCGTCGCGCCCGAGTGTGCGGCCGCTCACCGACGTGGACGGCAGCTGGGTCGATGCGCAGGCCCACTCGGACCATCCGGTGGACCCGGCCGTGCTGGTGGTTCGAGTGGAGTCTGGACTGTTCTTCGCGAACGCGGACCACGTCAAGGACGAGATCCGCCGCCGGTGCACCCCACAGACTCGACTAGTGGTCCTGGACGCCCAGACCACGCCATTCGTCGACGTCAGCGGCGCGACGGCACTGGCGGAACTGACCGACGACCTGGCTCGGGACCACATCGAATTTGCGATCGCGGGCGACATCGGCCAGGTCCGCGATGTGCTGCGCACCGATCGCGTCGGCGGACCACGACCGTTCACCACGGTCGCGGAGGCCATCGGCGTGCTCGGTGCCGACGCCGACTCGGAAGCCACGCGGGACGATCCGAGGCGGGCCGGGCCGTGATCGGCGCGGAGGGACAGAACCCGACGGACCAGCTGACCGAGCTGGTGGACTCCGCGAGCCTGAACGGCTGGGATCTCCTGGTCGTCGTGATCGTGGTGATCCTCACCTGGGTCGGGTCACGCGCGGGCCGGCGAACCGTGATGCGGCTGCTCGCCAAGACGGATGCGGTCCCCTACGAGGTGGCCTACACCTGTTCACGCGCGGTGGGCTACTTCATCGTCCTGCTTGGGGTCGGGATCGCGCTGTCTGTCCTCGGTGCGCAGATCCAACCGGTGCTCGCCGCAGTGATCCTGATCGCAGTGGTGGCCTACTTCGCACTCCGGGGCGTCGCCGACAACTTCGGCGCGAGCCTGATCCTGCAGATGCGCAAACCCCTTCGCGTCGGGGACTGGGTCGAGACCGATGATCGCTGGGGAGCCGTCACGGACATGAACGCCCGCTCCGTGGTGTTGCGGACCTCCGACGGGAAGGTGATCCACGTCCCGAACGCCCAGTTGCTCTCCGACCCACTCGTGATCCAACCCGTCAAGGGGACCGTACGGTCCGAGATCGAGGTCCGGACCACGGATCTGACCAGGCTCACGGCGGTCGCCACGGCAGCCGTCACGCTGGCCGCCACCGCGGACGGGGTTCTCGCCGAGCCGGCCCCGGACCTGGTCTGGGTGTCCAGCACACCGGACCGGACCACCGGACGGATCCGGGTCTGGCACGAGGCGGGCGCGAACACCAGAGTGGGCTCGAATGTCGTCCGCGCCGTCTCCGAAGGCTTCGCCGAGGCCGGCCTCACGGCGAGCCTGACCTCACCGCCGCCGGCGCCACCGCTGGGCCCGGCGCCGTCGCTCTGAGGGTCGAATCCGCCACGGGTGTGGGCGCGCGCGGCCCGGGCAAGATCAGACGCCGGTCCAGGCGATCGGCGCGGCATGGTGCCGGAACCGCACTTCTTGCCCCGGCCTCAGCTGACCGGCAGCGTCGCGTGCGGACTCGGTGAGCACGGCGATCACCGGGTAGCCGCCGGTCACGGGATGGTCCGGACCGAAGATCAGCGGCTGCCCGTCGGGGGGCACCTGCACCGACCCGGCCACCACCGCCTCCGACGGAAGTTCGTCGTCGCGGGCGCGACCAAGCAACGCCCCGCGCAATCGCAGCCCGACCCGGTCGCCGACGTCGGTCACCCGATATCGGCCGGTGAACAGGGTCCGCCAGGCATCGTCGGTGAACCAGTCCCGGCGCGGCCCAGGCATGGCGTCGAGCATGAACCCCGGGCCCGACGGCGGAACCTGGTCGGCGTCGATCGTCGCCAGGGCGGAACGGACCCGCCCAACGGGCAGAACGTCGCCTGTCCGCACCGGCGCGGGACCGAGCCCGGACAGGACGTCCGTCGAACGGGAGCCGAGGACCTCCGGCACGGCGATCCCGCCGGCAACCGCGAGATACGTGCGCAGGCCCCACCGCGGCACGCCGAGCCGCACCACGGACCCCGACGCCACCGCCAGCACCTGCTGGGGCGACACTGCCACGGCGTCGACGGTGACCGGGGCACTCGCCCCCGTCAGGGCGAACAGCAGGTCGGATTCGGCACGCACCGTCAGGCCGCCCATCGTGACCTCCAGCAGGGCGGCGCCGTCCTCGTTGCCAAGGCGGCGGTTCGCAGCGATCAGGGCACCCCGGTCGGCGGCTCCCGAGGGGGACACGCCGAGCGCGGCGAACCCGGGACGACCGAGGTCCTCGATCAGCGTCAGCGCTCCGGCCTCGAGCACGGTCAGGGCGCGCTCACTCATCCGGCCACCTCGAATCGGACCCGCATCCCGGCCCGCAGCAGCGACGGCGGGTCGGCGGTGACGTCGAACAGGGGCGCGTCGGTCTGCCCGAGCAAGCGCCAGCCGCCCGGGGAGGCGCGCGGGTACACGGCGGTGCGGTCGGCTGCGATCGCGACGGAACCGGCCGGCACACGTGGCCGGGGCGTCGTCAGCCGCGGCAGGTGCAGCGCCGGGTCGAGCCCCGAGAGATAACCGAACCCGGGCGCGAAGCCGACGAAGTCCACGGTGTACACGGGCGCCGCATGCCGGGCGATGACCTCAGCCTCGGTCAGCCCGGTGGCACTCGCCACGTCGGCGAGATCGGGGCCGTCGTAGCGCACGGCGATCCGAACCAGCTCCCCCGCCGGTGCGGTGGTTGGCGCAGCCGTGTCCATGTCCCGTACCCGGGCGGCGATGCCCGGCAGGTGAGCGGCAGAGTCCGTGACCACGAGCACGGTGCGCGCGGCGGGGACGATGTCCACGATCCGAGGATCGCCCGCAGCGGACAGTGCCGCGGTCAGCGCATGCACCTGCGCGAGGGTGGCCACCTCGACCAGGACGGCACGCTCCCCGCTGGGCCGGATCAGCAACCGTCCCCCTCAGCTGAACGGCACCGGCGTGAGGCCGACACGCTCGAGCTCGGCACGGACCCGGGTCGCGATCGCGACGGCGCCCGGGGTGTCGCCGTGCACGCAGATGGTCCGCACATCGAGGCGCACCCGGCTACCGTCGACGGCCGTGAGCGTGCCGGTCCGGGTCAGGTCGGCGACCCGGGCCGCGATGGCCCGCGGGTCGTGCAGCACCGCCCCGGGTTCGGTGCGCGGCACGAGCGACCCGAGCGGCGTGTAGGCACGGTCCGCGAAGCCTTCCGCGATCGACGTCAGGCCGGCCTCGCGGGCCAGGTCCAGGTCCAGGCTGCCGGGGGCGCCGACGACGGCGAGTCCTGCGCTGCGCGCCAGCGTCACCACGGCTCGTGCGTGCGGCGGGTGGGAGCCGGCCGCGTGGTACAGCGCGCCGTGCGGCTTCACGTAACTCACCGTGGTGCCCGCGGCCGCGGCGATGTCGGTGAGCTCGCCGAGCTGGTCCGAGATGTGGCTGAGCAGGACCGCCTCGGCGAGGTCGACGAACGTGCGACCGAAGTTATCCCGGTCCGGGTAGCCCACGTGGGCGCCCACCCGGACGCCCAGTGCCGCAGCCTCCTCGCACGCCGCACGCATGGTGGCCCGGTCACCGGCGTGACCGCCGCAGGCCACGTTGGCGCTGGTCACCAACGCGAGCATGGCGGTGTCGTCGCCCATCCCTTCACCAAGGTCGGCGTTCAGGTCCAGCATGCCCCGATGATCCCATGCACCCGGGTGGCCGCGCCAAGCCCGCCCGGGCCGATCAGATCTCAGGTGACAACGCTGCTCCCCCAGTTCGTCAGCCGGCCAGGATGCGCGCCTTCTGTGCCTCGAACTCGGCGTCGGAGAGGATGCCCTGCTCCTTCAGCGCGCCCAGGTCCTTCAGTTGCGCGAGTTTCTCGTCCATGCTGATGCCCGGTGCGGCAGGGGCCGGCGCAGGGGGCGGGGGCGCGGCGTAGACGGGCTGCGGCGGCGGGGCCTGAGCCGCCTGTTGTTCCTGCCATCTTCCGGCCTGGCGATGGGCGACGCGGCCCGAGACGGCGGTGGCGGTGCCGGCGATCGCGGCGGTGCGGGCCATGGTGCGAAGCAGTCGTGGCATGGTGGGTGTCCCTTCCAAATGGGTTCGGGTGGATGGTCGGATCGGGCTCAGGTCAGGCGTCCGCTTCGGTCTCGTCGAGGGACTCCAGGAACTCCTCCAGCGGGATCCGGCCGTTGGAGACCAGCTGCCCACCGGAGGCTCGGACCGCTGACGCGAACGGAACCGCCCACAGGTTCTCGTAGATCAGGACCGCGGCGGAGCTGCCGGGTTCGATGACCCCGCCCACGTCGTCGAGATCGTCCTTCCCGATCAGCCCGGTCGAGGCGCCTTCGAAGACGCCCAGGTCGAGCTCGCCGTCGCCGTCCAGATCGGACACGGTCAGCATCACGACCTCGCCGTCGACCTCCTTGCGGACGAAGAGCAGGTCGATGATCCTGATCAGGCCGGCGTCCACGAGATCGAGCAGCCGCGGAAAGACATCACCGCGGAACTGGTTGCCCGGGAACTCCAGAACGAGGTAGTCGATGGGGCCGATCTCATCGAGAGTTTCGGTCATTGTGCATCCTCCATGTCCGTTCGGTGAGGGTACCTAGCCGCGCTGGCCGATCGTGGCTGCAGCACGGCAAGGTACCGGGGCCCTCCGCCCAAGGGTCAGAATGCTCGCCACGGGTCGCCAGGCACATCACCCGAGCAGGATGAAAACGGGACCGCGGTGTTGCGACTCAGCCCTCGACAAGGGCGGAGAGGCCGTCCAGGACCCGCTCGAGCCCGAATCCGAAGGCGGCATCCGGGTCGTACGCGGCGCCCTGGGCCGCCCCCGCCGCCTCGCCGATCCGGACCGCTCGCGGGTAGCGGGCCGGGTCGATCACGCTCGCGAGCAGAGGGCCGTTCGCGGCCCACCATTGCGCGTCCGTGGCGCCGGAGTCACGGCGCGTCGCGACGACCGCGCGTTCGGCGAGTGACTGCTGCTGCGTGAAGCCGAGCACGAACGTCAGGGCGGCGTCGACGTCGACGTCGGACAGGCCGGTGCCATCGAACGCAGCAAGCTCGTGCTCGTACTTGGCCAGCTGGCCGGGCCCGAGCGGCGGTCGGGACAGCGCCACGACCTCCACCAGCCATGGGTGTGCCCGGAGCAGGTCCCGGTTCGCCTCGGCCACGGCTCTGACCCTGCCGCGCCATCGCCGTCGGCCCCACGCCGGGCGCGGCATCGCCAAGTAGAGTTGATCGACCATGAGATCGGCCAGCTCCGCCATCCCGGGCACGTGGGTGTACAGGGACATCGGTGCCATGCCGACGGCGGCAGCCACCGACCGCACGCTCAGGGCGGTCGGCCCGTCGGCGTCCGCGAGCGCGATCGCGGCCACGATCACCTCGTCGAGCGTTCGGGCGGGCGTCGGTCCGCGACGGCGCGGGACCGGCGGTCCCTGACCTCGCCAGAGCAGGGCGAGGGTCCGGTCCCGCTCGCCCACCTCGGAGTCGTCGTCTCCCATGGGAATGATTCTTGCATCCCGAACATTGTGCAGCGTACGGTGTACTTACCTTGTACGCCGTGCGTTGTTATTTCCTCGAAGGAGACCCCATGCACATCACCGAGTCATCACTGTCGCTCAACGTCCCGGACGTCGAGGCTTCGGCCGCCTGGGTCCGCGATCACCTGGGCTTCACGCAGGCCATGGCGGCGGACGGGTTCGTCTCCCTCACACATCCCGAGGCGGGCATGGCCCTCATCTACCTGCGCGTGGGTCTGCCGACGTTCAAGCCGGCCTCGGCTGCCGGGGCAGTCGATGGCGTCCTCGTCGTCTTCACGGTGGACGCGATCGACGCCGAGTACGAGCGGCTGCGCAGCGAGGGCGTCGAGATCGTCACCGAGATCGAAACCGAGCCATGGGGCGAGCGCTACTTCCAGATGAGGGACCCGAATGGGGTCGTCTACCAGCTCGTCCAGTGGGTCGCAGCGCCGGACCAGGCGTGAGTTCGGCGCACACGGTCCCAGGGATCTCGCCCGCCAGAAAGGCCCTTGGGACGGGCCTGCCCGGCCATGCCCGGCCTGCCCACCCACGTCCGTCCGGATAGCGCCCAGCTCGCTCGGCCGTCGGCATCGAGCTGATGGCACCGTTCCTCGGCCTGGCGATCCAACGGCTGTCAGGGGTGGTGCGGGATCGGGTGAATGTTGCGGTCCTTGGGCAGGAGGTGACCGCCGCGACGAACCCGAGATCGCGTCGCGGGTGGCCCCGTCGGCCCACGAGGGCAGGCTCGCCGGGAGCTACTGCTTCATCATGGCGACGGCGACCTTGTGCTCGTCGTCGATGAGGTGCGAGTGATCATCCTCACCCAGGTCGATCTGCACCCAGTCCAGATCGCCGGTGAACTCGTTGCCCGTGGCGGTGTAGTCGGACGAGACCGGCGAAGCCAGATCGAGGCCCACATCGACCGTCTCGTCGAACGTGAACTGGAACGGGATCGTCCTCTCCACGCGGCCCTCGCCGATCTGGTGGGCATCGGCGAACAGGCTGACCGTGCCGCCCTTGGCGAGACCGCCTCCGTCGTACGCGAAGTGCGCCCGGATCTCAGTGGTCCCTGCGGGCACGGGTGCCTCGGAGCGGATGATGTCGGTGTGGATGCCCAGGAGGTTGTAGGCGAACGCGAGTCTGCCGTTGACGCCGTAGAACGACCAGCCACCGTACGCGCCGCCCTGGGCGATGACCACACCGTTGGTGCCCTCTGCCGGTACGACGACCTTGGCCGTGACGGTGAACGACTTGTTCTTGATGTTGATCGCCGAGTTCTCTCCGAGCCGTCGCATGCCACGGTAGAGCTTCTGGCTCTGCGCGGTGATCAGTGCTGGGCGTCCGGCGAGATCGGAGTTGAAGCGCTCAGCTGTGCGGATATCGATCGGCAGCACGTTGAATCGGGCCGCCTGGATGAGGAACAGCTGCTGCAGGTGCGCCAACCTCTCGGGTTCCGAAGCAGCGAGATCGTTGGACTGGGTCCAATCCTCCTCGACGTTGTAGAGCTCCCAGACATCTTCGTCGAGGCCGTGGCTGGAGCCGAGCCACGGGTCCTTGTGCTTGGCGACCGCCGTCCAGCCCTTGTGGAACATCGCCCGGTTGCCGACCATCTCGAAGTACTGCGTGGTGTGGCGCTCGTCGGCATCGGCGTCGGCGAAGGTGTAGTTCATCGGCGTGCCCTCGTAGGGTCGCTGCGTCACGCCGTTGACAGTGCTGGGTTCGGGGATGCCGGCCGCCTCCAGCACGGTCGGTGCGACGTCGATCACGTGACTGAACTGGTTGCGGATCCCGCCCTTCTGAACACCACCGTTCGGCCAGCTCAGGATCGTGCCGTTTCGGGTGCCGCCCCAGTGGCTCGCGACCTGCTTGGTCCACTGGTACGGCGTATCCATCGCGTGGGCCCAGCCCACCGCGTAGTGGTTGTACGAACTCGGGGTACCGAGGTCGGCGATGTGCGCGGCGACGTATTCCTCGGTCTCGATCTCGTTCATGTGGTTGATCGTGAAGCCCTCGTTGGTGGTGCCATGCATCGAGCCCTCGGCCGAGGCGCCGTTGTCACCGATGATCACGTAGATGAGCGTGTCGTCGAGGATGCCGAGCTCGTCGTAGGCGTCGAGGAGTTTGCCCACGTAGTGGTCGGTGTAGGCGAGGAATCCCGCGTACACCTCCATCTGGCGCGCGAGGGCCGGCTTGATGACGTCGCTCATCTCATCCCACGAGGGGATACCGGGGCTGCGTTCGGTGAGGACCGCATCTGCCGGGATGACACCGAGTTCGATCTGGCGGGCGAACGTCTCCTTGCGGACCTCGTCCCAGCCCTGATCGAACTCGCCCTTGTACTGGTCGGCCCACTCAGTCGGAACGTGGTGCGGTGCGTGCGTGGCGCCGGGCGCGAAGTAGGTGAAGAAGGGCTTGTCCGGGGCGAGCGACTTCTGCTGGCGCGTCCAGTCGATGGCCTTGTCGGTCATGTCGGCCATGAAGTGGTATCCCTGGTCCGGCGTGCCCCACGCTTCGACGGGCGAGGTGTTCTCGTATATCGCGGGGTACCACTGGTTGGTCTCTCCGCCGAGGAATCCGTAGAAGTACTCGAAGCCACCACCCGGGTTGGGCCAGTGGTCGAACGGGCCGACTGCACTGGCCTCCCAGACGGGCACCTCGTGGCACTTGCCGAATTGCGCTGTGTTGTAGCCGTTGAGCTTGAGGGTCTCGGCCAGCGGCGCACAGTTGTTGGGGCGCACGCTGCTGTAGCCGGGTGCGCTGGTGGCGATCTCGGTGATCCCTCCCATGCCGACCGTGTGGTGGTTCCGGCCGGAGAGCAGCGCGGCACGCGTGGGCGAGCACAGCGCTGTCGTGTGGAACCGGGTGTATTTGAGCCCTTGGTCGGCGACACGTTCGAAGTTGGGCGTCCGGACCGGGCCGCCGAACGCGCTCGACGCCCCGAATCCGGTGTCGTCGATGAGCACGACGAGCACGTTCGGCGCACCCGCCGGCGGTCGGAGCGGCGTGATCGGCGGGAAGGACGTGTCCGGGTCGGTCGCGTCGTAGGTGACCGTGCCCGTGTAGGCGAGATCGGGGATCGGCAATGCCGTGCGCTGCACCTGTTGAGAGTCCACCATCATGTGCTCCTGGTCCGCCCCGACCCATTTCCGAGCCGCGGCACCGACGGATCCGGATCCGGATCCGGTCATCGTCGAGGCTGGGCCTCAGGCGTCCTCGCCGAATGCCTCGCGCAGTTGCGCCTCCTGCTCGTTCGAGAGGTTCGTCTGCACGAGCGTCCCGTGCAGGCCCTGGGCCTGCAGGCTCTCGTGGACCTTGTCCACGACGGCGTTCGCGGACATCAGGAACAGCGCGGACGTGCCCGGGCCCACCTGCTCCCGCACGGAGTTGATGAAGTCGTCATCGATGCCGACGTCCGTCAGCCACCCGGACAGCGCACCGATCCCGGCACCCACGGCCGCACCCAGGAACGGCACGAAGAAGATCAGTCCGAACAGCATGCCCCAGAACGCCCCGCCCATCGCGCCGATGCCGGTGGTGCTGGTGCCTTGCCTCGTCTTCGGCCTCTTCTTGCCTGCCTCCCAGGAGACAGTCGCCGTGTCAGCGATCGTGATCAGGCCCTGCTTGGACAATGCCTCGAGCGCGACAGCAGTGCGCTGGGCACCGTCGGCCGTGTCGAACTTCCACACACTCAGGGTCGCCATGGCGCCTCTCCTCGACTGCCGGTCCGCCGTCGGCACCGATCCGAGGCGGTACATCGAGCCCATCCTCGGTGGCACCTCGGGGACCGGCATCACCCACCGGGGATGAGTGGCCACCTCGCGTGCGGATGACGCAGCCGTTCCATTCGTCCGATTCGTATGAGGCGATCGTGTTTCGGACGGCGGATGCTGGCACCGGCAGCATCTTTCAGCGCCGAGGAGGAGGCATGCGCTACGACATCCGGGTGCGCGGGAGCGTCCAGGCCGACGTCGTGGCCGGATTGGGTGACGTGACCGCGGTCGAGTCGGGCCGGGACACGATCCTGCTGTGCCGTGTCCCCGACGTTGCCGCCCTTGCTGGGCTCCTTCGTACTCTGGCCCAGGCCGGTCTGGTGATCCGAGAACTGCGCAAGGCCGATCCCGGCTCGTGAGTCCTGTCGCCACACGCCGGCGTTCGGGACGGGCGCATCAGGTGTGCAGGTCCAGCCGCCGCTGCGGAGCCGGGGCCACCTCGACGAGTTCGGGCGAAGTGGCCGGCCGTCCCGAGGCCCAGCGTCCGTAGCGGACGGCGAGGGGTGCCGCACTGAACCCGTGCGCGAGGATCGACGCCAGTACGGTGACGGCTGCGATGTCGAGCAGGTGGTCCGAGAGCGCCGAGGCACCCAGCGACTCCAGGGCGATGAGGGCGAAGATGACGGTCGCGAGCCCGCGCGGACCGAACCAGCCGACGAACGCGATGGTCGGGAGCGACCATCCGCGGCCCACCATCGCGATCGCGACCGGGAGCATCCGGACCACGGTCAACGCCCCCACCGCGATGAGCACAGTGCCGATCGTCGCCCGGAACAGGGCAGGACCGACCAGGGCGGCACCGAACGCGAGCCAGACCAGGTAGGAGGCAAGCAGACCGGACGTCTCCGTGTACTCCAGGTCCGCCCCGGCCGCGTCCGTACCGAACACCGCGGCCAGCACCATCCCACCGACGAAGGCGGCGACGAAGCCGTTCGCGGCCACCGCCGTCGCCCCCAGATAGCTCAGTAGAGCCAGCGCGAGGGCCGCCACCCGCTCGGACAGTGGCGACGTCCACCCGCGGCGCCGGGACGAGCGCAGCACCACCCCTCCTCCGCCTCCGACCACCACGCCGACCAGCACGCCGATCGTCAGCGACCACAGCGCGCGCACCTCCCAGTTCTCGTCCCCGAGCAGTCCGGCCTGGGCGGCAACCATCGCGATCAGCACCGTGACGAGCGGCGTCGCCAGGCCGTCGTTGAGTCCGCTCTCGACGTTCAGCAGGCGCCGCACCCGGGCCGGCACCCGGGCGTCACTGACGACGGCGGCACCCAGTGCGGCATCGGTGGGCGCGAGCAGCGCCGCGATCAGCGCCGCGACGGCCCAGCCCTGTGACGGGAACACCGCGACCACCAGCAGCGTCCCGGTGACGATGGTGAGCGGCAGCCCGATGAACAGGAGCCGGCCCACCGGTCGCGGATCACCGCCGACCTCCCGAAGTCGCAGGCGGGCCGCATCCGAGAAGAGCAGCAGCGCCAGAGTGATCTCGGCGACGGAGAGCAGCCACGGTGCGTGCGGGTCCACGGGGACGATCCCGGTGCCGGACTCGCCGAGCGCCACACCGATCGCGACGAACACCATCGCCGCAGTCACGCCGAGACGCTCGAGCCGGCGCGCCAGGATCGCATAGACGAGCACCGACCCAACCAGCAGGAGCGGGATCGCGATGTCCGCGACGTCCTGGCTCCAGCCCATCGCTCCTCCATGCGCCAGACCCGGTGCCGGCCCTGGATCCTCGCACCGTAGGCCCGCTGCCGCCACAGGTCGTCACCCAGTCCGCGTGAGGCCGGCGCACCCGGAGCCGGATCACGCACCTTGGGTGACGCCCGGGTGCCACCGTGGGGCGTTGGATGGCCCTGTCACGTCACCCGCGCCTTGACGTGATGGGGCCAGGCCCGTCCGTCGGCGCGCCGAAGGTCAGGGCAGCAACATGGAAACCGAGAGCCCACGGCTCGTGAGCGAGGATCTGGTCAAGGTCCTCGACCTGGTGAAGGACGCGGACAGCATCGAGCTGAAGCTGACCGTGCCGGGATCGTCCTACCGGCAGTCGGCGGCCGCCCTCGGTGTGGATCCGCTCGACGCGCAGATCCGCCAGGTCTTCTTCTTCGACACGCCCGACCTCAGGCTCAACCAGGCGGGGGTGGTCGCACGAGCCCGACGGATCCAGGGGCGTGGCGACGACTCCGTGATCAAGCTCCGTCCGGTGGTGCCCTCGGAACTGCCCGACGACGTGCGGGCGTCCGAGAACCTCGGCGTCGAGGTCGACGTGATGCCCGGCGGCTACGTCTGCTCCGCGTCGATGAAGCAAGCACTCACTGCCCCGCGGGTACGGCTGGCCGTGGCGGGCGAGATGCCCCTGCACAAGCTGTTCTCGAAGGAGCAACGTGCCTTCCTCGCCGCGCATGCCCCGGATGGCCTGACGATCGACGACCTGTCCGTCCTCGGCCCGATCTTCGTGCTCAAGATCAAGGTGCGTCCGGATGCGTTCTCGCGCCGCCTGGTCGTCGAGGTCTGGCTGTATCCGGACGGCGCACGCGTCATCGAGCTCTCGACGAAGTGCCTGCCCGGCGAAGGTGTGATGGTCGGTCTGGAGGTCCGGCAGTTCCTGGAGGGCAAAGGGATCCCGCTCAGCGGCGCCCAGCAGACGAAGACGAAGACGGCGCTGGAGTTCTTCTCCGCGGAACTGCTCGGCGGCGACCCCGAATGAGTCCGCTCGCCCCTCCGGGCCCGACGATCCCATCGCGCATCCGAATGCGCCGCATGGACTCAGTCCGGTAGCCGCCGCATCTCCACCACGGGGATGCCGAGGTCGTCGAAACGCTCCAGCAACTCGCGGATGCGGGCGTCGTCGTCGACCGGGCCGTACAGCGAGGTGCCTCCTGCCGGCGACTTCGTCACCGTCAGCTCCGGGAAGGCGGCCTCGACCGTCTCGGAGACGCTGCCAGCGACCAGGAACTCGTACCTCACGTGCCACCTCCATCAGTGCCCGATTCCGTGACCCGTCCACCTCCCACGGTGCCGCGCCCACGCGTCCGTTCCCTCACCCCTCGGGGGTGAAAGACCGCCGGCGCCGCCGCGAACGCTGGCGACCCCGCCCCGCGCACCGTTTGATGTGAGGTGGGAAGGCAACGTCGCACGGAGGGGAACGCTGTGACCACGATCAACACGACATCGACGACCACCACTGCGATCACGGCGCCGGCTCGGGTCGAACGGACCCAGTTGCTCGCGAGGATCGCCACCGGCCTCGCGTGCGGATCGAACATCGTCGCGATCATCGCACCCGCGGGGTCGGGCAAGACGACGGTGCTCGACCAGTTGCTCGATGCCCGCCGCGCGCGGGGCGACATCGTGCTCAGCCTGCCCGCGCCCCACACGTGCGCGACCGGCGGCCTCTGGCCGACCCTCCTCGCCGCGATCCATGCGGCATCGCTCCCGCCCGGGATGTCGAGCGGACTGATGAGCGTGCTGCGAGACGCGGTGCAAGGGCCGGGCGGCCCCGGTCCGACCCGGCCGCTGGACCCGCCCGCGCCGGTCTGGGTGTGCGTCGACGACGCCCACGCGTGGTCCGGCGTGGGGGCCTGCCGCCACCTCGCCGGGCTGCTCTCGCTCGCCCAGCCGTTGCTGCGCGTCGCCATCGGCGCCCGACACACCCCCCACGGGCTCATCTCGACCTCGTTGCTGAACGGTTCTGCCCACGAATACCGATCCGCCGACCTCGCCTTCGATCGCGACGAGGCGCGCGCCCTCCTTGCTATCGAGAACATCGACCTTGTCGAGGCCGACCTCGGGACGCTGCTGGCGCGAACCGATGGCTGGGCCGCGGGCCTGCGGCTGGCGGCGCTCGCCATGGGCCACCGGAGCGATCGGTCGACCTTTGTGCGGAACTTCGCGGGGACGGACCGGACCGTGGCCGACTACCTGGTCACCGAGGTGCTCTCCAGCCTCCCCCAGGACGACATCGAACTCCTGCTCGACGTATCCTCGGCCGAGCGGATCAACCTCGACCTCGCCAGGGCCCTGACCGGCCGCAGCGACGTCGGCGAGAGACTCGAGGGACTGGTTGCGAGCAACGCGCTGGTCCGTCCGGTCCGCGACGAGCCGGCCTGGTACGAACTCCATCCGCTGCTGCGCAGTTATCTCCGAGCCGAGTCCCAGCGCCGCGACGAGAATCGGCACCGCCGTCATCAGGTGAACACGATCGACTGGTTCGAGACGATGGGTGACCTCCGCGGCGCCATCCGCCACGCTGTCGCGGCCGCCGACTGGTCCCGGGCCGAGTCACTGACAGCGGCGTCCTGCCTCCGTATCGCAGCAACCGACGGCCCGGAGGCCATGCGAGACCTCCTCCGCTCCCTGCCCGCCTGGCTGCAGGCGCGCCCGGCCATCGCCGGGGCGGCGGCCCTGACGGCCGTGCTCGACGAGAATCTCGCGGCAGCGGAACTGGACCTGGCCATCCTGGACGCGGCCACTGACGATCCCACCCGGCGAGCGGCCTACCAGGCCGTCGCCCTGCTCGCCTCAGCACGCACCCGACCGCTCGGACCGGACGAGGTGGCCGGCGCGCTCGCAGCCCTTGAGACGGAAGCCGGCCGGGACCCGGACCTGGTCCTGCTGGGCCGATCTCTGGCCAGCATGGCGCTGGCGATGCTCGGCGACCTGGACGCCGCGGCGACGACGGCGAGGTCGATCGCCCGGATCAGTCGCGCCCGTGGACTGGACTTCCTGCTGTTTCGAACGCTCGGCGCGAAGTGCGCCGTCGCCACGTTCCGCTCCGACGTGGGCGCCGTCCGGGCCCACGCGTCCGAAGCGATCGACCTCGCGGAACGTCGTGGTTGGTACCGCTCCTCTCGACTGGCGCAGTTCCACGGTGAACTGGCCCTCGCGGAATGGCAGAGCGGTGACGACGCGACCGCGGCGCACCACGCACGCGTCGCGCTCGAGATGGCCGACCCGGACGCGGACCCGCTCAGCGCGGCGGCGGCCAGGTGCATCTTCGACCTGACCGTCGGTGCGGCAGAGGGCGGCCTTGATCTGGGCACCGTGGCCGACGTCCAGGCGTTCAACGATCTCTGGCCCTCGCTCCCGCCCGCCGCCGTCGCGGCGTTCGCATGCTTCGAGCTGATGGTGACGTTGCGCTGCCACGAGGTGGATCTGGCCGGCTCGGTGGTGCGCCGCGCCGAAGAGGTGATCCCGGGCGCTCCGGACGTCGACGTGTTCAAGGCGATGCGGCACGTCTACCAGGGCCACGGAGCTGCGGCACAGGAGGACCTCGACCGGGTCCGGGGTGGGGCGTTCCTGACGTCCCGGTCGGCGGTCGTCGCCTCGGCGATCTCGGCACAGCTCGCCGACGAGACCGACCGGCCGGCGCGCAGCCACGAGACGCTCCTGGAGGCGGTCCGGCTCGCTGAACAGGACCACCTGATGCGGTGCCTGCTGGACGCCGCCCCGTCGGTCCGAAACCTCCTCCTGCGCGGTCGCGGACGGTTCGGACGCCACGAGGGCTTCGTCGCCGAGATCCTGACTTTCGCGAGCACTCGGCCCTACCCCGACGGTGGTACCGGACTGGTCCTGACGAGCAAGGAACTCGCCGTGCTGCGTGACCTGCCCTCGATGCTGTCACTGCGGGAGATCGCCGACGCGCACGTGGTGAGCGTCAACACGGTGAAGACCCACGTGCGGTCCGTGTACCGAAAGCTAGGCGTCGCGACCCGGCGCGAAGCCGTCGTCATGGCCCGTCAGACCGGCCTGCTCTGAACCGGAACTGCAGGCTGGTCGTGGGACGCACGGGACTTCGTTCGGTGATGTCCGGGTAGACCAGGGTCGGGCCGGGTACGGGGCCGCGTCCGTCAGACCGTCCTGCGGCGACGCCGCACCATCACCAGGAACACGCCCGCGCCGATCAGCAGGAGCGCTGCACCGGCCAGCCAGCCGGCGTCCGAGCCCGTTGCCGGGATCTGCGGGTCCGGAGGGCCGGGCACGGGCGGCGGGACCGGGTCGAACGCATTCGTCACCGTCACCTGGGCCTGCCCCGGCGCTGTCGTGTCGAACAACGGGACCAACACGGTGGCGCCGGTCGTGGTGACCGGCTCGGTCCCGTCGATCTCGACCGTGATCGACGTGTCGTCCGCGTCGCCCGTCACGGTCTCGGTGAGTTCACAGTCCGCACCAACCGGCAGATCCGCGTACGTCGCGACCAGGTCATCGGGGGCTTGCAGCACCCGTACGGGGCCGCCGGGAAGGTCGACGTCGGTGGCCACCCCGTCGACCATCCACGTGCATGCCAGGCTCACTTCGAACCGGCCGTCGGAGCCGCTCGCGGCCCAGTCTCCGTCGATCTCCTTGATGACCTCGAGCGAGGTGAGGTCGAAGACGTTGGTGACGGTGACGGTCACGACCGCAGGCGCCTCGTCGCCCTCCGCCGGTGCTGGGACCGTGACCGCGCCGTCCTCGGGTGCGATCACCGTGCTCGTCGCCCCCGCGGTTGCGGTCTCGGTGACGGCGCACTCGGCACCGACCGGGAGTTCCTCGTAGAGCACCGGCGTGCCCGGCGTGATCTCCCGCTCCGCGCCGCCCGGGATCTCGACGGGCTCGCCGTCGAAGATGCACTCGAGTGTGACCCCGAACGGACCCGCGCCATAGAGTTCGGCACCGTCCCCCTCGGTGAGCTTGTCGACCTGGATCGAACCCAGCTGGAACGTGTTCGTCGCGACGATGCCCACGGAAGTTGGCGCGCCACCGGATTCGGCCGCCGGCACGATGATCTCGGCCGTCGTGCCGTCGGTCTCAACCGGCTCCTCGCCGTCCACGATGACGGTCATCGAGGTGTCCGTAGCGTCGCCGTCGTCGGTCTCGGTGACCGTGCACTCGGCACCGACGGGCAGCCCGGCGACCGTGGTCGGCACGCCGGGGGTGATCTCGCGCTCCGCGCCGCCCGGGATCGCGACGGGCTCGGCCTCATAGGTGCACTCGAGCGTGACCGTGAACGGTCCGTCGCCGTAGACCTCGGCGCCGTCACCATCGACCACCTTGTCGAGCACGATCGACCCGACGTCGAACGTGTTCGTGACCGTCACGGTGACCGCATCGCCCGACCCGATGGTGACGCTCGCGGGCTCGACCGTGCTCGAGGTCGCCCCGCCGTCATCGGTCTCGGTCACCACGCACACGGCCCCGGTGGGCAGGTTCGCGATCTCCGCCTCGAGAGGCCCGGCCGCGCCCAGCACGACGACGTCGTCGTAGACCACCCGCGGCTCGCCCGGGCCGTCACCGTCGTCATCGAACGTGCACTGCACCTCGAGAGTGAACGGGCCGGCGCCATAGGCCTCGGCACCCTCGCCATCGACGACCTTGAGCAGGTCGAGCTGCCCGACGTCGTAGGTGTTGGTCAGCGTCACCGTGTTCCCGGCCGCACCGTCGTCCGCATCGGCCACGAGCGTCATGGCGGTCTCAGGTCCCGGAGTCGTCACCGGGTCGCCGTCGCCCTGCTGCACGGTGATGGTGACCGACGACGCGGTGCCCGTCCCGGTCTCGGACACCGTGCACTCCGACCCGACGGGCAGGCCATCGAACTCGACGGTCTCGTCGTCCTCGATGGTCACCACCATCGGATCGTCCGGGCCGTAGCCTTCCGCGTACACCGGCTCGCCGAGGAACGTGCACTCGACCGTGACCTCGAACGGCCCGAAGGGCACGGGCTGCCCGTCCTCGTCGACGGCGTCGCTGACGACGTCCTTCGAGATGTCGATGCCCGCGACGTCGTATCGGTTGACCGCGACGATCGTCGTCGGGTCCGCGGGGTCTTCGCTGTCGATCGTCACGGTGCCGACAATGAGCTCGGTCTCGCCGTTGCTGCCGTCCTCGGTGATCGTGCACTCGGCACCGTACGGGAGATCGGGCACGACCGTCGGGGTCCCCGGCACGACCGTGACCGGGATCGGATCGAGGACCGTCTCCACCGGGGTGCCGATCGCGGAGGTGCACTGGACGAACAGCAGGAACTCCTCGGGTGCGTTCTCCGCGCCCGCGCCGGTGACCAGCTTGTTCACCGAGAGCGGCCCGGCCGCGGTCGCGACGCCGACCTTCGTGCCCTCGGTGGGCAGGAGCGGGAACTCGCTGCCACCTGCGGTCACCACGGCGGAAGCGGCAGTGGAGTTCCAGGCGATCGAACGGTCGCCGGCCTCGGGGATCTCGGGTGGTGTCGTGGTCGCGAAGTCCAGCGCGATGAAGTCGCCAGGGCTGAACAGCTCGTCCGCGGGGAAGTCGATGACGATCTGCACGGCGGTGATCGAGTCCAGGAGGGCCTGGTCGAGTTCGTCGGGCACTGGCGCCCAGCCCGTCGTCGGGTCCGCCGGGCAGGGCCGGTTGATGGGGTCGTTGATGTCGTCCATGCAGTAGTCATCGACCGTCGTGTAGTACAACGTCAACTCTGCTCCCGCCGGCCCGACGGCGATCGCCGGCACCGACGCCTCGGACAGCAGTGGCTCCCACTGCGAGCCACGCGGCGAGTCCGCGAACGAGCCCGTGTCACCCGGCGTGGCGATCCGGTCGTAGAGAACCACCCTGTTCATCGGCAGGTTGCCGACGTTGTCGACCTCGATCCGCCAGGTCTCGTCGTGCCCGGGGATGATCACCGGGGTGCACGGATAGGCATAGAACCCATCTGCATCCGGCACGCACTCCACATCCGGGTCCGGTGCGGCCGGGTCCACCATGACGTCGAGTTCGTCACCGGCGGTGGCCCGGACGTACTTCGACTGGGCGAGGACCGCCGCCGGCAGGGTCAGGACGTCGGAGTCGGCCTCACAGGCGCCGGTCTCCGGGTTCAGCCGGCCCACGCACGCATCCCACGGACGGTCCCCGGTGACGCCGGCCGTGTTCTGGACCAGGGTGTTGGGCGGCACGTCGATGCGGAACTCCACCTGGACCGTGATGGTGTAGACCTGTCCAACCTCGAGCACGGTGCCCTCGGGGAAACTGAACGTGAGGGACTCGATGTCACCGACCTGTTCGACGGTCACCTCCGCGGGGTCGGTCGGCAGCGGGTCCCCGTTCGCCGGATCCGGTGCCGCACCGGTGAGCGTGTACGAGAACGGCTCGTCCACGTCCGCGAGCACCAGCTGCGCGCCTTCGGCATCCGTCGGCATCGGGTCGGTGACCACCAACTCCGAGATCGGCCGGTTGCCTGAGTTCGTCACGGTGATGTTCATCGGGAACGCGGTCGCAGGCGGCTGCGTGCTGCCGGTGACGACTCCGCCGAAGTCCTTGACGATCGTGACACCGTTGGTCGCGTGCACGTAGACGATCTGCGCCGCGGCGTCGGCGGAGTTCGAGACCGGGACCAGATCGCCCGTCTCGGGGTCGACGACCAGATCGGCGCCGGTGATCTCGCCCTGAACGGTGTTGCTGGCCACGCCGGGCGCGGTCTCACCCGGCGCGGGCGGATTGTCCGCGAGGTCAGGCAGCACCGGGCCGCCGGTGCGCATCTCCTCACGACGCTCCACCGAGATCGGGACCTCCTGGAGCGGGTTCGCCGGGTTCTCCCAGATCGAACCGTCCGTGCGGGTGAACGTGAACCGCAGACCTTGGACCTCCGGCGGGTCGACGCCGTCCGGCAGCGCGAAGGTCGCGGACGGCTCGCCGTCCGCACCCACCCATTCACCCCCGTCGACCTCGACGCCGTCCGCGCCCTCGCTGAAGGTCCCTCCGACATAGGCCTCCACCAGGACCTGCTGGATCGGCGCCGTCAGCGTCGCGCCGTCGAACCCGACGAAGTCGTACTGGTTCCAGAACTGCGGGTCGTCATCGGTGAGCACCATCTCGACGGCGCGCGAAGGGCCCACCGGCTGGCCCGTCAACGTCATGGTCACCGGCCCGGTGCTCGGCTCAACGATCTCGGCCGGATCGAATGACTTCCCGACGACGATGTCGATCCCGGCCACCTGCAGCGGCATCTCCGCGTCGTCGTAGGCGAAGCGGACGTCGGTGTCGGTGCCGCCCGGGTCGTCGATCGTTGCGACGGCCCCGTTCGGCACCGGGTTCTCGTCCACGACGATCGTTCCGCCGTCCCCGTAGATCGGCACGTCGGTGTACCGGTCCGCCACCCGGAGCTGGAGGGTCAGGTCCATGGCCCCGGTCGCGCCCGGCATCACGAGTCCGTCGTAGGCGACCTCGACGCCGACCACGTCGACCAGGTCGGCCGCGGTGAGCGCCTCGGCCTCCGCCTCGTCGAACTGTTCGGTCGAGCCGTCGACGGAGGTGAGGGTCACGGTCGTGGACGTGGCCCCCTCCGGGGGCGCCAGGCTGATCCCCGTCAGCGTGAACACGTCGAAGGGCGACGTGCCGTCGCCGGTCTGGACGTCACCGGAGTCTGGTGCCCCCGGCTCGACGAGGCGCAACTGGTCGACCTTGGCCGCAGACGCGTTCGTCCCGGCGATGGTCACGGTGGTCGACGGGTAGGCGTCCGCCGGCGTGTCCGGTGGCGGCACGGAGATGGGACCGCCCGTCCAGTCCTTGACGACCGTCACGTTCAGCGGCTGGTCCAGGATCAGCACGTCGTCATCGTCGACATCGGTGTAGTCGGTGCCGTCGAAGGTGCCGGTGCCGCGGGCGGTGTCGTTCACGAGTCCGGGGTCGGCGGTGTTGTAGATCGTGCCGTTCGTCGACCCGAGCACCGGGGCGGTCGGATCACCGCGCCGGTAGTCACGAACCTCGAACGTGAGGTTCAGGTGCCGTCCGTCGGCCTGCGTGGACCGGGCGACGCCGTCGCCGGGCTGTGGGGCCAGCGGGTCGGACGTACCGCGGTTGTCCGACTCCGTGTACGTGAGCCGCACAGACGTGGCGTTCGCTTGCTCGTCGGCGGTGAGGGTGTAGCCGGGGAAGGACCCATCGCACGGGCAGGGGTCACCCGACGCCGCGATCCAGGCGCCGTCGATGAACAACTCGACGCCCAGGACCTGGTCGTACTGCATGAGCGGATCGACCGAGCCGTCGATCGGCTCGACCCGGACGAGGTCGAACGCGTCGTAGAACGAGTCCGCGATCGCCGTCGACTCAGGGTCTGCGATGTCCGAGATGACCATCGGGTCCACCCCGGAGAATCCATTCGTGGACCACGTGATCTGCGCCGTCACCTGATCGTCGGAACGGGCCAGCACGGTGGCCGGGTCAGCGCCGAGGAACGTCTTCTCGATGAAGTCGAGGTCGCCCGTCCCATCGACCGGGAACGGATCGACGGTGGCGCAGCCCTCGGCCGGCGGGGTCGGATCGACCGTGTCCGAGGAGGCGCTGGACGCTCCACAGTTCGTGAGCAGATCGTCCTGCGTGGTCGGCCCGGTGAACTCGGCCACGAAGTTCGGCTGGAACTGGGTGCCGGGTGGGAAGCCGTCGCCTGTCGAGTCGTAGACGAACTGCACCCCCTGCGCATCGGCGGGCAGGTCACAACTGACGGTGGCCGGTCCCGTGAAGGGGCCGCACCCGGGGGCCGGGACCCACTCGGTACCGTTCCAGTAGTTGACGGTCAGCGTGGAGTCCGCCGGCACGTCGGTGCTGCGCACGGCGGTCGGGACGAAGTGGTCCCAGAAGTCGGTCGGGTTGTTCGGGTCGGTCGGGTCGGAGATGACGATCTGGTCGGCGTTGGTGGTCGATCCGTCCGGTCCGAACGGCAGCAGTTGCGTCGGCAGTTGCACGATGACGCTCTGGCCGGGTATGGCCGGAATGGTTGACGGCGAGATCGCCTTGGTGGTGTCGGTCGCCAGCCGGTCGACGAGGGTGACGAGGTCGGCGGACGCCGTGGCGTCGGCGTTCGGGACCTCGACCGCGATGGTGTTGGGGTGGGTGACGTCGTCGGGCACCTGGTCGGGGTCGGTGTCGGCGGTGAACGGGATCGTCGCGGACGCGCCATTGACGAGATCCCCGGTGAACTCGACCGAGAAGCCCACGACGACGCAGTCGGGCGGCGGGTTCGGCAGCGTGTTGATGGTGGTGGTCTGCTCGCTGGGCGTCGTTCCGTCCGCGCAGGTGAAGGTCACGGTCGCCGCCGTCGCGCCCGTCGGCCAGGTGACACCGGTGCCGTCCCCATCCGGCCCGAAGCCGGTGAACGTCAGCGGGTCGTCACCTTCGAACGGGCTCGCGGTGTCCGGTGCGGGCTCGGTGATCGTCATCGATGTGACTGCGGTGCCCGTGTTGGTCCCGCCGAGCGTCACCGTCGTCGGATCGCCGGCGCTCACCGTGGCCGGGTCGAAGCTCTTGCTCGCCTCGACCGAGTTGTTCGGTGGGGTGATGACGTAGGTGTCGGACGCCGTCGTCGGCGTGGACTCCTCGTCGCCGTGGGTCACCTGCGACGACGTGTCGTTCGTCACGGTCGTGGCCTCGGTGAGTTCGGTGACGGCGTCGCTCTGCTGGACCTGAACAGGGATCGTCGCGGTCGCGCCGGGCTGGATGTCACCGCTGAACGTGTACCGAACACCCTGGACGTCGCCCGGGTCGACGGTGTCGTCGAGCGGCAGCCACTGGGTTCCGTCCCAGTACTCCTGCGTGACGGTGTCCGCGTTCGGCGGAAGAACGATGTCACCGGTGCCGGTGTACTCGAGGTAGGTGAACGGGTTGGGCGTTGCCGTCGGGTCGACCGGGTCCTGGATGACGAGCGTGTCCACGGGGTCGTTGGAGGTGTTCGTGGCACCGAGAGTCATCGTCGCGGGCGTGCCGGGTTCGGCGAGGGCACCCTCGGGGTCGATTGACTTGGTCGTCTCGGAGTCGAGGACGAGCGGCACCACCGGCACGATCTCATCGGACGCCGAGGTCTCTGCCGCGTTGTCGGCGACGACCGTCGCGGTGTTCGTGATCGGCACGCCGTTCTCGCTGAACGGCAGGTTCGGGTCCACCTGTGCGGTGACGAGGATCTGGACCTGGCCGCCATTGTTGACGCTGTCCGCTGTGTAGGTGACCGTGTCCGAGTCCGTGTCGGCGATGAGCTCGCCACCCGTGGCGCCGGTCTGGCTCTGGATCGACGCGCTGACGAGTTCCAGCCCGTCGGGCAGCGGGTCGGTGAGCGTGGTCGGGACACAGGGGTCGGCGTTCGGGTCGGAACAGGAGACGGTCACGAACCATTGGACGTTCTCACCGGGCTGATAGGGGCCGGTACTGACCTCGGTCTTCTGGATGCCCCACGTGGCCGCGAACGCGGGCAATGCCGGAACGAGCGTGAACGGCACCACGAGCAGGGCCGCGACCAGCCCTGCCCAGGTGAGCCGGCGCCGGCTTCGGCGCCGGTCCGTCCTCGGTCGCAAGGCATGTGTCCGGTCGGTCATGGCTCGACCCTCTCCCCCACGGTATGGACGACGATGACCCGTGGCTCCCAAGGAACGAGACTATCCACCTGGTCAACCAACGGCGCGACGTCGGGCAACGCGCCGGGACTGCGTACCTCGACCACGAGGTCCTGTCCGAGCCAGGAGACGTCCTCGACGACGGCGTCGTCGATCCCCTCCACCCACTCCTGCGCGGCCGCACCGGCCTGCCGCAGCCAGAGGTCGGCGAGCAGCGCCTGCACCGAGTTCGCCACCATCGGGATCGCGACGACGAGGACCGCGACGAGAGCCACCAGTGTCGTCGAGCGACGCCGTCGGGCCCCTGCCGCGCCACGCGCGGCACGCGCCTGCGCACCGTACCCGACGGCGGAGAAGACCACCGTGGCGGCAACCACGAGCGCGACGGCGTTGGATCCGAAGAGCAGGAGCGCACCGGCGGCGAGCGCCGGCTGGCCGACCCCGAGGCAGACGCCCACCACACCGAGCGGCGGGACGAGCGAGATCGCGATCGCGATGCCCGGGAGGATGTCCCCGAGGTCGCGCCTGGTCAACGCGATGGCCCCCGCGAACCCGGTCGCGAACGCCGCGACGAGGTCACCGACGCCGGGCGCTGTCCGCCCGGTGACCTGCGAGTTGCCGGCAACCCCCGTCGTTGCGGGGAGAACCAGTGTCACCAGTAGGCCGAGCGCGACCACGACGACCATGCCGCCCAGGACGTAGCCCACCGACCGCAGGATCGCCGACCGGTCACCCACGACGATCCCGAACCCGATCCCGAGGATCGGCGTGGACAGCGGTGCGATGATCATCGCGCCGATCACCGTCGCGGTGGAGTCGGTCACCACGCCGCAGACCGCGATCACGCCGGCCAGGACCAGCATCACCCAGAATGCCGAGCGTTTCGCCCGGGTGTCACCGTTGTCCAGGTCGAGCCTGTCGCCAACCGTCGCCGGGTCGCGGCGTTGCGAGTGCGGCACCAGCGCGTCGACGAGTCGACGCGGGCGACGCTCACCCGTGTCGACGGCCGGTGCACTCATCGTCCATCCCTTCCAGAGTCGGTCCGCGCGTGGGCGCGCGGATTCTGTCGGCGAGTTTTCAACGTATGAGCCATGTCCTGGACCGACATCACCCGCCGCGGGTGAGCACGGGACGAGTCAGTCGCGAGCGAGCGCCGCCATGGCCTCGGTCTCGAGGTCGAGGTAGCTCTCGTCACTGACGTCGATCGCGACACCGAGGAGCTTGCCGCCCGTGAAGGCGAACGGGGCCTGGTACGAACGGCTGACCGAGTCCGCACTGTCGAACCCGACGCACAGGCCGTCGCCGCAGAGCGTGAACTTGCCGACCTGGGCCCGCATCGGTCCCTCGGAAACGACCCGGTCATCGACGTAGAGCCGCGTGGTCCCGACCGACTCCTTGTTCGGCCCTGCCCCCTCGCGGACGAACTCCATCCCGAGCGCGTGTGGGCCGGGTGTGAGCACGTCGGAGACGAAGGTCTGCTCCGGTGGGATCCCGAGGAAGTTGTAGACGTAGTGCAGCTTGTGATCGGAGATGAACAGAGCGTGCCCTCCGAATCGCGAGCCGTGGGCGAACAGCACGCCCGCGGCGTCGGCGCTCAGGTCGACGTCCGCGATGATCTTGAACGACCGTCCCCTGACATTCACGGCGACGCCCTCCGGTACTGCGCTGCTACCGGGGTAGTAGATGTAGCGGTTCCGGGGCGGCTCCGCCTGTGGTCGTTCGACCGTCAGCATCTCCATGACGGACCGGTCGTCCATCGGCAGGGCGTTGTACCTGTCCGCCTCGGTGAACCACGCTTGGATCAGCTCCTGCACCTTCTCGGGGTGCTGGTCCGCGACGTTGCGCGCCTCGGCTCGATCGGTGTCGACGTGGTAGAGCTCCCACGCGTCCTGGTCGAAGTGGCCCTTCCCGTTGAGGGGGGCGTGGGTCGCGGCCGCCTTCCAGCCGTCCTTCCAGACCCCTCGCGATCCACCGATCGTGTAGAACTGCACCTGCTTCGTGGTCGGGGCCTGAGCGTCGTCGAAGCTGTAGCGCATCGACTTGCCCGGCAACGGCTCCTGTGCGAAACCGCGGTAGACCTCGGGCATCTCCTGTCCGGTCACATCCAGGATCGTCGGCACGATGTCGGTGACGTGGTGGTACTGGTGCCGGATCTCACCCTTGGCCCTGATGCCCTTGGGCCAGTGGATGACCAACGGGTCGCACGTACCGCCCGCGTACTGGGCGTACCGCTTGAACATCTGGAACGGCGTGCTGAACGCCGCGGCCCAGCCGGTCGGGTAGTGGTTGTAGGTCTCCGCGCTGCCCAGGTCGTCCAGGCGGGACATGTTCTCGGTGATGTCGTCGGGGTAGTTGTTGAAGTACTTGTTCTCGTTGACCGAACCGGCCGCCGAGCCCTCACCCGAGGCGCCGTTGTCGGCGCAGTAGAAGACGATCGTGTTGTCCAGTTGGCCGGTCTCCTCCAGGTAGTCGATGACGCGGCCGACCTGGGCATCGGTGTACTCGCTGAAGCCGGCGAACACTTCCGCCATCCGTGAGAAGAGCTTCTTCTCGTCGTCGCTGAGCTCGTCCCACGGGCGGACGTAATCGGCCGCGTTGCGCTGTTCCTCGGGGATCGGGTTGAACTCCGTGAGCTCGGTGCCCTCGGGCAGGATGCCCTTCTCGATCATCTGACCCAGCACCCACCCGCGGTAGGCGTCGTAGCCGTCGTCGAACATGCCCTTGTACTTGTCTGCGTACTCCTTGGGACTGTGGTGCGGGGCGTGGTTGGCGCCCGGGCAGAACCACATGTACCAAGGCTTCGAGGGATTGGACGCCTGCTGATCGCGCAGCATCTTGATCGCCTGATCGGCGAGGTCCTTCGACAGGTGGTAGCCCTCCTCGGGCGTGTACGGCTGCTCGATGTAGTGGTTGTCCTCGCACAGGTCGGGGTACCAATTGTTCGTCTCCCCACCGAGGAAGCCGTAGAACCGGTCGAAGCCCATCTGGAGGGGCCACCGGGAGCGGTTGCCGCCCGCGGCGTTGTCCTCCTCGGGGACGTTGTGGTCCTTGCCGAGCCAGAAGGTGCTGTAGCCGTTGTCCTGCAGGATGTGCCCGACGGTCGCACACTCGTCCGGGATTCTGCCGGCGTTCCCAGGGAAGCCGTTGGTGGTCTCCATGATCGAGGCGACCCGGTTCGTGGTGTGATTCCGGCCCGTCAGCATGCACGAACGGGTCGGCGAACACAGCGCGGTGGTGTGCCACTGCGTGTACGTCAGCCCGTTGTCCGCCAACCGCTGCAGGGTGGGCATCGAGACCCGCCCGCCGTACGGCGACCACGACGCGAGCCCGGTGTCGTCATAGAGCACCACGAGCACATTCGGCGCCCCCTCGGGCGCCCGCGCCAGTTCGTACGGTGCCCAGTCCGGGACCGAGTCCCTGACGTCGAGGTTGATGACTCCGTTGAACTCCTTGGCTGCCATGTCCGATGACCTTCCTCTCCGCGACGAGCGTTTCGCCGAACCCTGGGCCGCCCAACTGCCGGTCTGCGCATCGATCGGACCGATCGGAGCCGAGCGACCGGACGGCGGCTGCCCTTCCCATCGTGCGCGGCGACGCGAATCGGATCGTCACCCGATCCGGATGAGCCGGTGCCAGCGGCCGCGATGACACGCGCGGCTCGGCAGCGCCAGCGATCGGCCCGTGAGTCGACCGCTGGCGCTAGGCTCCCAGCATGCAGGCTGGGCCCACCGACGCGCGCCGCCTGAGACGCGCGCGTGACCGGCGACGCGCCGCGACGCCTCCTCACGTGGCGCAGGTGGCGGCTGGTGCCAGGGCGTACGTGTCCAGGACCCGGGTCCGAGTACCGCGGGTCTCCGACGCGTTCGTGCCCCGGGAGCGTCTGGCAGCCATGGACCTCGGCCGACGCGCGGTCACCGTGATCTGCGCCCCCGCCGGATCTGGGAAGACCATGCTCGTGGTCGACTGGGCGCACCGTGCCATGGCCCGCGGCGAGGCGGTCGCCTGGCTCTCCCTCGACGAGAGCGACGACCGGCCCTACGAGTTCTGGTCGGCGCTCATCGATGCCCTGATCGGGGCCTCACCTCCCGACGCGGCCGAACAGCTGGACCGGCTCAGCCCGCCGCGCGAGCGCGTGGAGCCGCGCTTCGTCACGGCGCTGACCGAACTGCTCGACGCGACCCAGCCGGTGCGCTGGCTCGTCCTCGACGACGTGCACCGGATCCGGTCGGCAGACGTGCTCGCCGGGTTGGCGACATTCCTCGCCGGCGTGCCACCCGGCCTGGGCGTCGTCCTGATCAGCCGCCATGAGCCGGAGCTGGACCTCCATCGACTCCGGCTCTCCGACCTGACGCATGACGTCCGTGCGGAGGACCTCACCTTCACGGTGTCCGAGGCATCGGATCTGTTCGAACGCGTCGGCAGCCCGTTGTCCACCCTGGACGTCGCCCGTGTGGTCGCCCGCACCGAGGGCTGGGCCGCCGGCCTCCGTCTCGCCGCGGTCTCGATCGCCGGGGTCGCGGATCCGAGCGAGTTCCTCGCCCAGTTCGAGGGCGATCAGCGGGAGGTGGCCGACTATCTGTTCACGGAGGTCGTGCAGCACCTGCCCGCGGAGACCTACGCGTTCCTGCTCAAGACGTGCGCGCCGGAGCAGCTCCCGGTCGAGCTTGCCGCCGAGCTCTCCGGTCGTGCCGACGCCGGGCGGATGCTCGATCGGCTCTGCCGGCTGAACGCGTTGGTGGTCCAGTCGGGCGACTCGTCCTGGTACCGGTACCACAGCCTCATGCGCAGTTTCCTGGCCGCGGCCCTGGCCCGCGAAGATGTCGATGCGCCGCGACGCCAGCACGCCATCGCTGCACGATGGTTCGATCATCACGACCAACCTGTCGTCGCCCTCGAGCACGCGCTCCGCGCCCGGGACGCGGACTACCTCTCCGGCCTGATCCGCAGCCGTGGGGTGCGACTGATCCTCGCCGGACGCGCCCCCACGCTCAGGGACACGATCGCGCAGGCGGCGGCGGTCGTCCGACGCGATCCCGGGGTGGTCACCATCGCGGCCCTGGCCGCGCTCGAGATGTCCGACGCAGCGGCCGCAGACGAGCAACTGGCCGCGCTCACCGGACTCGGCCCACCGGACGACGCACGGCAGGCGGCGCTGCGAGCGGCCGCCGTCGTCAATCGTGCACTGCTGGGCGGCGACGTCCCTGGTGCGCTTCGCGCCACGGGCATCCTCGATCTCGCACTCTCCGGCGACGCCGACATCGACCTCACCGTCCTGGTGCAGCGCGGCCCAGCACTGATGCGCACCGGCGACTACACCGGCGCGATAGCCGACCTCGAACGTGCCCTTGAGCTCGCCCGCGCCGGTGGCTACGACCAGGTCGTCCTCACCACCCTCTCCCAGCTCGCCGGGATCACCGGGGCCGCGTGCGACTTCCCCGCCACGCAGTCGTGGACCGGCAAGGCGATCGAGTATGCCGCCCCTCGCGGCTGGGCCGACTCCCCCAGGCTCGCCTACGCCTACCTGCTCGCCGGATGGACGGCGTTCCAGGTCGGCGACGAGCGCGCCGGAGCGTACGCGGACAAGGCGATCCAGGCCCTCGAGGAGCACGGCAACGTGGAGGTGGAGGTCGGCGTCCGGAGCATGCATGCACTGGCCACGTTCGAGGCGACGACCGGCACCGAGCGCCACGACACCGTAGCGACGTTCCGGGAGATCTGGGAGAGCCCGCGCGCGGACCAGGTCTCCCCCGGTCTGATCGGCTACGCGACGCCGCAGGAGATTCGGCTCGCGCTCGCGGTGGGCGAACACGAGTGGGCGAACGACGCCGTGGAGCGGGTCGACCGGATCCTGCCGGACAGCCTGGAGGCGCTCACCATGAGGGCGCAGCTCTGGCACGCGCGCGGCCGGTCGACCGAGGCCCGGCGTCTGCTCGGCGCGGCGCTGCGGGGCGATCGCGTGGTCCACCAGGAGGCGACGAGGGTCTCGGTCAATGTGCTGGCCGCCGCAGTGGAGGCCGGGCAGGGGAACGAGACTCTCGCGTTCGAGGCACTGGGACGGGCCGTGACCCTCGCGGCACCGCGGAATTTCCGGCGCCCGTTCCTCGACCTCTGGGACGAGATGGAGCCGTTGCTGCGCAAGCATCGGGGCCGCTTCGCCCACAACGACGCCTTCATCTCCGCCCTGCTCGACGGCGCGCCGCGACCGCACGGCGCCGGTGCGGACGGCGCCAGGACGAGCAGCACCCTCAGCCCTCGGGAGCTCGAACTCCTACGCGATCTCCCCTCGCCGTTGTCGATCAAGGAGATCGCCACGGCCCGCGGAGTCAGCGTGAACACCACCAAGACCCAACTCAGCGCCGTGTACCGCAAGCTGGGAGTCTCGGGGCGGTTCGCCGCGATCCGGGAAGGGCGCGAACGCGGCCTGCTGTGACGCGACGCCCGTGGACCATATGACCGAGACCGGTGGCAGCCTCAGCCCGTGTAGGTCCAGTGCCACGGCTCCGCGGCCACCGTCTCGGCGAAGCCGAACCCCCCGGCGTTCGCGCGCATCCAGCCCAACTCCTCGAAGTCGAGGGTCAGGTCCACGCTGATGCCCCAACCGTGCTCGCTCAGCCCGGGTTCGGCTGCGGTGCCGCCCTCGTCCAGGGTGCCGAGCCGTTCGGCGAGCGCCACCTGCTCGTCGTAGGTGCGGTAGGCGGAGTTGATCTCGAACCCGACCCCGGCGGCGAGCGCGGCGGCCCGAAGCTGCTCGAACGCGGCAGCCGCCTCGGCCACCAGCAGGTGGGTGCCCTGGCCACCGTCGATCGGGACGAGGGTGTCCGGGTCCAGCCGGCCGTTCTCCGCTTCCGCGCCCGACGGCGGAGCCCCGCCCTGGGTCGTCGGCTGTCCGTTCTGCTCCTGGGTCGGTTCGCCGTGCACGAGGTGCTGCTCCTGGGCGGCGCCGTCCGCCCGGTCGCTCGGTGCCGGCGCGGGGCGCCCGACCAGGAGCGGGTACGCACCGGCCAGCAGCGCCGCGAGCACCACGAGTCCGCCCAGCAGTGCCAGGACGCGGCGACGCAGGCGCCGGCCCGAGCGTGACGACGTACGCCCCGAGGAGGTTCGGTGGCCGGATCGTGGTGCCGTGACCGGCCGTTGCTCCCGAGCGGCGCCCGGGCGGCTCGGCCGCGCACCGGGCCCGATGGCCGCTGCGCGTGAGGATGCCGCGGGCCGGGCCGGGGACTGGGTCCTGGCCGTGCTCGTGCGGCGGGCCGCGACCTGTTCGACCGTGCGGCTCGCGCGTGTGGACCCGCCCGTGCCGGCCCGTGGCAACGGCACCACGTGCGCCGAGTCGGAGCGAGATCGAGCCCTCGGGCGAACCGGCCGCGGCCCGGTCTGCGGGCCTGCGCCGTCCACCATGGCCACAGGCTACGCACGGCGAGGTCGGGCCGGCATCCGACCACGGGTTGATCGAGCAGTGACCCCGGGGTTTGACTCCGCGTGACCTCCTGGGAATGATCCGGCCGCCGACCGTCTTGTCAGATACATGCGCCTACCTGCGGCAGCTGCCGCGATCTCCACCGACGAGGCGGCCGCGATCGACGAGCTGCTCGGCCGGATGCGGTGGTCCGCCGGCGGGATCGAACGGCTGCAGCTGATGCCCGGGCACGCGCGCCGGGTCCGCGACGCCGGCGTCCGGTTCGTGTACGTGGTCACCGGCACCGCCGTGCTGCCCGGGCTGCCCGTCGAGGTCGCCGCCGGGTCCTCGACCACGACCACCGGGGAAGTCCGGGTGCAACCGGGTGACTTCGTGCTGCTGCCCCGGGGCGGCGCCTACGAGGTGCGCACCGACCCGGCCGCCTCCGGGGCGAGCCTGGTGACCGGAACACTGGCACTGGACGCGGCACCGTTCGAACGCATCACCGACCTGATGCCGGCGGTGCTGTTCAGCTGCGGGTTCCGGCTGGCCGAACCTGCCTACGGCGGCCTGCTGGGCATGATCGACGCCGAGCTCGCCCGGGCCCGCCCCGGTGGCCCGGCCGTGCTCGACCGGCTGATCGACCTGGTGGTGTCCGCGGCGCTCCGGGCCTGGCTGGAGCGTGGGTGTGCGAGCGCGCAGACCTGGCTCACCCAGTTGCGCGACCCGCAGTTGCGCCGCGCCCTCGAGGCCATCCACGCCGAGCCGGGCTCGCCCTGGACGGTGACCGCGCTCGCCAGGGTCGCGAACGCGTCCCGCTCCCAGTTCGCCGAACGCTTCCGGATCAGTGTGGGTGAGTCCCCGGCCCGGTACGTCACCGGTGTCCGGATGCGCCGGGCCGAGGAGTTGCTGCTGGCCGACCGGCCCGTCAGCGAGATCGCGTTCGGGCTCGGTTACGACTCGGACGAGGGCTTCAGTCGGGCGTTCCGCCGGCACAGCGGCAGCGCCCCCAGCGACTGGCGCCGCTCCCGACGGCGCGCCGCGACGGACGCGGTGCTCACCTCGGCCTGACCGCTCGAGGCACCCGCCGCCGTCGGGCGTTCGTGCTCAGCTGGTGCGCACCCGGGAGAAGATGATGGCGCCGAGGGCCGCCGCGATGGCCGCGGCCAGGAACACCGCGCGCACGTCGAGGGTGTCGAACAGCAGGCCACCGAACGCGGCACCGAGTGCGATCGAGGTCTGGAACGTGGTGACGGTGAGCGCTCCGCCGCTCTCCAGCCGGTCCGGCGCCACGTGGCCGAGCCAGGTCTGCACCATCGTGGGGACCGCACCGAAACCGATCCCCCAGGCCGCGATCGCGACGATCGTGACCGGCAGGCTGGTACCCGCGACGGCGAGCGCCGCGGTGCCGGCGGCCACCATGATCGGCACGACCACCAGCAGCGGTCGCAGGTGCCGGTCGGCGAGCAGCCCGGCGAGCAGGTTGCCGACGAAGCTTGCCACCCCGTAGCTCGCGAGCAGCACCGCGAGCAGGCCGGTGGTGATCCCGCCGACCTCGTCAAGCATCGGACGCACGTAGGTGAACGCCGCGAAGTGCCCGGTCACCAGCAGCGCGAGCGCGGCGAACCCGACGGCGATGATCGGGGTGGACAGCGTGGTGAGCAGCGGCCGGAGCCCGGAACGCTCGCCGGCCTCGATCCGCGGGAGCGCGGTGAGCTGCAGGACCAACGTCAGCACCCCGGCGAGCGCGGCACCGAGGAACACCGCCTGCCAGCCGAGCTGCGCGCCGAGGTAGGCACCGATCGGCACGGCCGCGACCGTGGCCAGCGAGACGCCGGTGTTCACGATCATCATCGCCCGGCCCAACCGCTGCGGCGGCACCAGCTGCGAGACGACGGCCAACGACAGCGCCCAGAACCCGGACAGGGAGATACCCAGCAGGGCACGCCCGAGGAGCATCAGGGCAAGGTTCGGCACCAGCGCGACGAGCACGTTCGAGGCGATCGACAGGCCGGTCAGGGCGATCATCACCCAGCGCCGGTCGATCGGGGGCAGGAGCGCCACGATCGCCGGTCCGGCGAGGATCCCGGCGACCGCGGTGGCGGTCACCAGCTGCCCCGCGACACCCTCGCTGACGCCGAGATCGGCGGCGATCGGGGTGAGCAGGCTGGCCGGGAGGAACTCGCTCGCGACGAGCGTGAAGATGCCGAGGCCGAGGGTGACGACGGCCCACCACGAGGCGGGACGGGTGCTGCTCGGTGTGGTGGCCGCGGCGGTGCCGAGGGTGGTGCCGGTGGACATGGGACTCCTTGGTGTCTGGGAGACCCCAGCCTCGCCGGTGGCCGCGGCGCGCACCCGACCGTTCCTCGCCGGCAGCCGACCGTTCGTCCGCCGGTTGTACACAGGCGGCGGCCAAGCGGTGTGGAGCGTGCCCCACGCAGACCGGCACCGCACGTCCCGCCGAGCGTGACCTCGGGACGTCAGCTACCGGCTTTCGCCGCAGGTCGAGGCCCCGGCCCCGACCGCGCCGCCGGACCGAACGCGGCCCGCCGGGCCGCCCGGCGCAGCGTGGCCAGCACCGGGTACCCGGCCACGGCGATCCCCACGGCCGTCGTGATCGCCCGCCCCAGGTCCCAGGGCAGCGAGGTGGCCACGCTGTACAGCAGGAACCGGCGCAGGTTCTCGCCCACCGGGGCGCCCGCCACGAAGGAGATCTCGGTGCCGCTGCCGATCAGGAACGGCCAGAACGAGAGGTTCAGCGCCGTCCCGAACAGCACGGCGGCCAGGGCTCCGTACCCGGCCAGGACCGCGATCTCCCACCAGCCCCGCAGCCGGCGGGGCAGCATCCCGGCACCCAGGCCCACCCACGAGGCCGCCAGCATCTGGAACGGCAGCCACGGTCCCACACCCCCGGTCAGCAGTGCCGAGGCGAAGATCGTCGTGGAGCCGAGCAGGAACCCGAAGCCGGGGCCGAAGACCCGCCCGCCGAGCACGACCAGGATGAACACGGTCTCCACCCCGCCGGTGCCCGCCGCGAGCGGACGCAGGATGGCCCCGACGGCGCTGAGCAGCCCGAGCACCGCGATCGCCTTCACGTCCAGACCGCCGTCGTTGACCCCCACCAACAGCACCGCGAGCCCGGCGGCCACCACCAGGGCGAGCACCACCGGGGCGGAGGTGGTGTCGTCGAGCGCGGCGCCGGCATCGACCAGCAGCGGCCACCCGAACGCCAGCACCCCGAGCGCGGAGGCGAGCACCAGGGTCAGGCCCAACCGGCGCCCGATCGGAACCGCGGTCACGTCGCTGCCGATGCCTGCGTCCCACCTCATGGCGGTCCCTCGGCGGCTGCGCCCGCGGCCAGCGCCTCGCGCACGTCCGCGACCGTGAGCACGCCGACCGGAGCGAGGATCTTCGCCACCTGCGGCGCGAACGTGGGCGAGTCCCGCAGGACCTCCTCGGCCGGGGCGTCGGCGACCACCTCCCCCTCGGCGAGCAGCACCACCCGACCGGCCACCCGCGCCACGAACTCGACGTCATGGCTGGCCACGAGGATCGTGTGCCCGCCGTCGCGCAGCTCTCCGAGCGCCGCGACCAGGTGTGCCTTCGCGGTGTAGTCCAGCCCACGGGTCGGTTCGTCCAGCAACAGCACCCGCGGCGTCGCCGCCAGCTGGACGGCCACCGCGAGGGCGAGCCGCTGCCCCTCGGAGAGGTCACGCGGGTGCCGTGCGGCGTCGATGCCGGGCGTCAGCGAGTCGAGGATCGCGGCGGTGGTCCCGGCCCCGGCCGCGGCCTGTTCATCGGCGGCTGCGCACTCGGCCGCCACGGTTGGCAGATAGAGCAGGTCCGACGGTGCTTGCGGCACCAGGGCGACCTCGCGCCGCGCCACCGCTGGGGTGAGCTCCGCCGGGTCGGTGCCGTCGGCCAGGGTCACGGTGCCCCCCGACCGGCGGCCGCGCCCGGAAAGCGCCCAGAGCAGGGAGGACTTCCCGGACCCGTTGCGCCCCATCAGGGCCACCACCTCGCCCGCGGGCAGGTCCAGGTCCACGCCCCGCACGGCGTGGGTCGCGCCGTACCGCACGTGCAGTCCGTCCGCCGCCAGCTTGGCCGCATCGCCCGACGGCGGCTGGTCGGCCCGGTCCTTCGGCGCGCCCGTGCGCGCGGTTCCCGCGGCCAGGCCCGTCCGGACCCGCTCCCGCAGCGGTCCGGCCACCCGACGTGCATCACGCACCGACAGCGGCAACGGATCCCAGGCCGCCAACCGGCCGAGCTCCACCACCGGTGGCGCCACCGACGAGTGCGCGAGAACCGCCGCCGGCGCCCCCGCCGTCGCCACGCCGTCGGGCGTCAACGAGATGACCGAGTCGGCGAACTGGACCACGCGTTCGAGCCGGTGCTCGGCGAGCAGCACGGTGATGCCGGAGTCGTGCACGAGCCGGGTGAGCGCGGCGAGCACGTCCTCCGCGGCGCCCGGATCGAGCGCGGACGTGGGTTCGTCCAGGACCAGGATCCGTGGCTGGGCGGTGAGCACCGCCCCGATCGCGACGCGTTGCTGCTCCCCGCCGGAGAGGTCCGCGAGGGCGCGGCCGCGCAGCGGCGCCAGGCCGAGCAGGTCGAGCACCTCCTCCACGCGCTTGCGCATCAGCGCCGGGGCCACCCCGAGCTGCTCCATCGCGAACGCGAGCTCCTCCTCGACCGAGTCGGTGACGAACGAGGCGAGCGGGTCCTGCCCCACCACCCCGACCACGTCCGCGAGGTCGCGGGGCAGATGGTCGCGGGTGTCCCTGCCGGCCACCAGCACGGTGCCGGAGAGCAGACCGCCGCTGAAGTGGGGCACACGGGCGCAGGCCGCCCCGAGCAGCGTCGACTTGCCCGATCCCGTGGGCCCCACGACCAAGCACAGCTCGCCCTCGCCGACGGTGAAGCTGGCCTCGCGCAACGCCGGCGTGCCGGTGTAGCTGACGGTGACGTCCTGGAACTCGATCATCGGGTGCTCCGCCCGGGCAGCACGGCGGGGAGCGCGGCGGCGCCGGCCGCGATCACGCCGCTCAGGGGCAGCGTTGGCCAGGTCAGCGGGCTCAGCGACGCCGAGACCGAGGCGGGTTCGAGCGCCGCTCCGAGACCGATCGCCACGGCCGCCACCACGCCACACACCGCAACGAGGCTCTCCGGCAGCCCCCACGGGTCGGGCCGGTAGCGCGTCCGGCGTACCTGTCGCCCGGCCAGCACCGAGGCCACCACGGCGATGGCCGCGCCGGCCGCCAGCAGCGGCGGGCCGAGCCACTCCGGCGCGGTGCCGTCCAGCAGGCCGTACGTGCCGATCAGGCCGGCCAGCAGGGCCACGACCAGCAGCGCGCCCACCCGGCGGTCACCGCCGGGCCGATGGCCGCGGGCATACCCACGGGAATCCATCGAGGCGGCGAGGGCGAGCGCCTGATCGAGGGCGTCCTGCAGCACCGGGATGAGCCGGCCGGCGAACGCCCGCGGCCCGCGCCCGTCCAGGCCGCGCAGCAGCTGCGCCCGGCGCACCCGAGCGACGGCGGAGAACAGCTGCGGGGTCACGCTCACCGCGATCACGACGGCGGTGCCGATGTGATGCAGGGAGGCTGGCAGGCTCCGCAGCGCCCGCTTCGGGTTCGCCAGCGCGTTCGCGGCGCCGAACGTGATGATCAGGGCGGCCAGGCGCAGGCCGGCGTAGATCGCACCGAGCAGCCCGGCGGCGTGCACCGGACCGAGCAGCTCGATGCTGTCCACCCAGCCGGGCAGCGGTATTCGGGGCAGGTCCACCAGCACACGGCTGCCGTCGGGCAGCCCGACGAGCAGGTAGAAGGCAACCCGCACGGCGATCACCGCCAGGCCGAGCCACAGGTAGGCGCCGAATGCGCGCGCCCACGGTGAGTCGTCCCGCCGGGTCACCACCACCAGGATCACGGCGGCGAGCAACAGCGCGATCACCAGCGGATTCAGGGTGCGGCTCAGCGCCACCGCGATACCCGCACCCCAGGCCCACCAGGCCAGTGGGTGCAGGGATACCGCGGTGTGCCGCTCGGTCGACGCCGGACCCGGGACCGGCGGCGGCCCGGCGCTGCGCTGCAGGGTGGTCATGGCCGGACGGTGCTCAGTCCCCCCGCTGGGCGGTGCGGCGGCGCGTCACCAGGACGGCCACCAGGCCGAGGACGATGACCGCGGCGATCCCGGCGACCACCCCGACCGGCACGCCGGAGCCCGCCTCCTCGGCCTCGGCATCCGTCGTGGACTCGGTCGGCTCGCCCGATCCGTCCGTGGTCTCGGCAGCAGCCTCGGCCGCGGCCGCAACGTCGGCGGAGGTCACGGTGGGACCGGCGCTGCCGTCGAAGTAGCGCCAGCCCTCGTAGCCGCCCACCGCGGGGTCGGCCTCGTCCGCACCCACGGTCGCGCTCACCCAGTCGGCGCCCGGTTCGGCGGTCCAGTAGGACCAGAAGTTCCCGTCGAACTCGGTGGGGCAGGGATCGGGCAGGCTGTCGATCGTGCAGATCAGACCCGGGGTGGAGTCCGCGGGCGTGAAGCCTGCGAGCTCCAGCGCCTCTCGGCCCGACGTCGGGTCACCCTCGGCGCAGCCCGCCTCCACCTCACCGCCGACGTCGGTGAAGTCGACCACGACGGTGACGCCCTGGTCCGCCGTCAGGCAGGCGCCCGCGGGGGCCGGTCCGGCCTCCGCGCCGGCGGCGGTCGGCAGGACGGTGAGCAGGCCGAGTCCGATCGCGGCCGCGGCCGCGATACGGGTCACGGGGCGCTTGGGGTGTTTCATGGTGGAGCCTTCCGGGAGGGGGTCCGCGGGGTGGGCCCGCTCCCCCGGATCCCGGGCATGAGCGCACGGGACGAGGACTCGGGCTCCTCCCGCAGTCCACGACGGGTCGAGCCTTCGATCCCGAGCAGGTGATCCGGCTCGTCGCCCGCACCGGTGCTGCGGGCGACCCACGGTTGCGGGACAGCGCCGGTTTCGGACCGGCTTCCCCTGACCTCGAGTCGACTGATTGTGTTGGCTGGAGTCTACGGCCGTGCGGCGGAGACCGTGCGCAGGTGTGGCGGCGGTGGCATGCTCCAGGGATGGCCAGCATCTCGACCGGCACCGGGGACGACGGCACCACCGGCCTGTTCCTCGGTGGCCGGGTCTCCAAACGGGACGCCCAGGTCGAGGCCGGCGGCGACCTCGACGAGACCGTCGCGGTGCTCGGGGTCGCGCGGGCCGCCTGCCAGGACAGCGAACTGGCCGCCCTCGTGCTGCGGCTGCAGCGCGAGCTCTTCGTCTGTGGCGCCGACCTGTCCACGAATCCGTTCCACCGGGACCGGCTCGAACCGGGGATCTCGCTGGTGACGTCGGAGATGGTGACGGCACTGGAGACCCTCATGGACGAGCTCCTGGAGCAGCGCCCGCTCCGGCCCGTGTTCATCGTGCCGGGCTCGAACCAGGTCAGCGCGGCCCTCGACCACGCCCGCACCGTGGTTCGCCGGGCGGAGCGCCACGTGGTCGCCGCGCGCGCCTCGGGCGTCGAGGTGAACCCGCAGCTGTCCACGTACGTGAACCGGTTCTCGGACCTGCTCTTCGTCCTGGCCAGGCACGCCGGCGGCGAGGACGAGCCGGCCAGCCACGACTGACCCGAGCGGCGCAGGTATCGGTCGGGACGACGAGGGGCGCCTCCGGCGGTGACCGGAAGGCGCCCCTGCTGGGTGTCAGCGGGTGCTGAACGCGGCGTCGAACGCGGCCTCGGGCGCGTCGAACGCGAACTTCTTGACGAACTCGAGGGCCTCCGGCGCGCCCACCAGGCGGTCCATCCCGGCGTCCTCCCACTCCACCGAGATCGGTCCGTCGTAACCGATGTGGTTGAGGGCGCGGAAGGCGTCCTCCCACGGCACGTCCCCGTGCCCGGTCGAGACGAAGTCCCAACCGCGGCGCGGGTCCGACCAGGGCAGGTGCGAGGACAGCCGTCCGTTTCGCCCGTTCGTCATGCGCAGCTTCGTGTCCTTGCAGTCCACATGGTAGATCCGGTCCGCGAAGTCGACGAGGAACGAGACCGGGTCGATCTGCTGCCAGACCATGTGGCTCGGGTCCCAGTTCAGGCCGAACGCCTCCCGGTGGCCGATCGCCTCGAGGGTGCGCACCGTGGACCAGTAGTCGTACGCGATCTCGCTGGGGTGCACCTCGTGGGCGAACCGGACGCCGACCTCGTCGAACACGTCAAGGATCGGGTTCCACCGGTCCGCGAAGTCCTGGTAGCCGGCCTCGATGATCTCGTCGCGCACGGGCGGGAACATCGCCACGTACTTCCAGATCGCCGAGCCGGTGAAGCCGACCACGGTCTTGACACCGAGCCGGGCGGCGGCGCGCGCGGTGTTCTTCATCTCCTCGGCGGCCCGTTGCCGGACGCCCTCGGCGTCGCCGTCGCCCCAGATGGAGTCGGGGAGCATCTCACGGTGCCGGATGTCGATGGGATCGTCGCAGACTGCCTGGCCCTTGAGGTGGTTGGAGATGGCCCACACCTTCAGGTCGTACCGGGCCAGCAGATCCAGCTTCTCCTGGACGTACTCGTCGTCGGTAGCGGCGCGGTTCGGGTCCAGGTGATCGCCCCAACAGGCGATCTCCAGTCCGTCGTAGCCCCACTCGCTGGCGAGCCGGGCCACCTCCTCGAAGGGGAGGTCCGCCCACTGTCCGGTGAACAGGGTGATCGGTCGTGCCATGGGAATACTGCTCCTCGTTGCGGGTTGTCTTCGGTCGGTTCGTGCTGGTCGGTGGTGTCGCTGGTCGGGCGTGGTCACCCGGCGGTCGGGATGTCCAGCCAGGTGCTCCCACCCTGGGCGCTCTCCTCGACGGCGGCAAGGACCCGCTGCACGGCGAGCCCGTCGGCGAAGGAGGGCTCGGGCTGCTCGCCGGCGGCGACCGCGGTGACCAGGTCGACGACCTGGTGCGTGAAGGCGTGCTCGTAGCCCAGCCCGTGCCCGGCGGGCCACCAGGCGGAGATGAACGGGTGCTCCGGTTCGGTGACGAGGATCCGGCGGTAGCCGGCGGTGCGCGCGTCCTCGCCGGCGTCGAAGTACTCGAGGACGTTCAGATCCTCGAGGTCGAACGCCAGGGATCCCGCCGACCCGTTGATCTCGAACCGCAGCCCGTTCTTGCGTCCCCAGGCGAACCGCGTGGCCTCGAACGTACCGATCGCGCCGCCGGCGAGCCGGGCCAGCCAGATGGACGCGTCATCGACCGTCACCGGTCCGAGCTCGGCTCCCCCGGTGCCGGACAGGCCGGCGAACTCGGTGGCGACCGGCCGCTCCTTCACGAACGTCTCGGTGAGGCCCACCACGCCGGTGATCGCCTGGCCGGTCACGAACTGGATCAGATCGGTGATGTGTGCGCCGATGTCCCCGAGCGCGCCCGACCCGGCCCTGGTCTTGTCCAGGCGCCAGGACAGCGGCGCACTGGCGTCCGCGATCCAGTCCTGGAGGTACTGGGCCCGTACCTGCCGGATGGTGCCGAGGCGACCTTCGGCGATGAGCTGGCGGGCGAACTGGACGGCGGGCACCCGGCGGTAGGTGAAGCCCACCATGGCGAGGACGCCGTTGGCCCGGGCAGCCTCCGCGGCGGCGGCCATCTGTTCGGCCTCGGCGACGGTGTTCGCCAGCGGCTTCTCGCAGAGCACGTGCTTGCCGGCCTCGAGGGCCGCGATCGCGATCTCGGCGTGGGTGTCACCCGGGGTGCACACGTCCACCAGGTCCACGTCGTCGCGGGTGATCGCGGCCTGCCAGTCCGTCTCGGTGTGCCGCCAGTCCAGCTTCGCCGCCGCCGCGGCCAACGCCTCCGGGTTCCGACCGCAGATCACCTGCTGGACCGGGGTGAGCGGCAGATCGAAGAAGCGGGGCGCATTGCGCCACGCCTGCGAGTGCGCGGCGCCCATGAAGGCGTACCCGATCATTGCGACGTTCAAGGGTGGACTGGCGGTCATCGAATTCTCTCTCCTCAGTGTTGTTCTCATGCGGGGGGCCGTGGCGACCGTTCTGGTCACCACGGCCCCGTTCCGGACGGCCGATCACGGCCGCCGGACGAACAGGTCAGGACTGGAAGGCCGTGGGTAGATACTGCTCCACGTTCTCCGAGGTCACGACCGGGGCGTACAACTGGACCAGTCGCGGCACCTCGACCTCGACGAGGTCGGCGAGGGCGCGCTGCTGCACGACGAGGCGGGCCAGGGCGATGCCGTCCGCCGCCTGGGTGGCCGGGTAGATGACGGTGGCCTGCACGACGGAGTCGCCCGAGGCGATCAGCTCCATCATGTTCGCCGAGCCGGCGCCGCCGACCATGACGAACTCGTCCCTTCCGGCGGCCTCGATGGCCGCGAGCACACCGACGCCCTGGTCGTCATCGTGGTTCCAGAGGGCGTCGATCTGCGGCGCCGCCTGGAGCAGGTTCGATGCCGCCGCCTCGCCGCCCTGGATCGTGAAGTCGGCGGCGACCCGGTTGTCGACGGTCTGGCCGCACTCCGCCAGCGCGTCGGAGAAGCCCTGGCTGCGATCCTGGGTGAGCGGCAGCGAGTCGATCCCGGCGATCTCGGCGACCACGGCGTCGGGGTTGTCGCCGACCTGCTCGCAGATGTACTGCCCGGCGCTGACCCCCATTCCGTAGTTGTCACCGAGCACCGTCACCCGGGCCGCGTTCGGGTCGGAGAACTCGCGGTCGACGTTCACCACGACGATGCCCGCCTCCATGGCGCGCAGCGCCACCTCGGTGAGCGCGGCGCCATCGAACGGCAGCAGCACGATCGCGTCGACGCCGTCGTTGATGAACGTCTCGACCTGGCTGATCTGCAGGTTCACGTCGTTGGTGCCCTCGGCGACGCGGAGCTCGACGTCCGAGTACTCGGCCGCGTGTTCCTCGGCGGCGCTCGTGATGGCCCCCATCCAGCCGTGGTCGGCGGCCGGTGCGGAGAACCCGATCACCACCGTCTCACCGGCCTCGGCGTTCGGGTTGCCGCCACCACCGCCGCCGGTGTCCTCGCTGGTCCCACCCTCCTCGGGTGGTGGTTCGTTGCTGGTGCAGCCGGCCGTGAACGTAGCCACGGCGGCCAGACCCGCGACTCCGACGAGCAGGCGTCGGCGCAACGTCATCGGTGCAGACATGTGTTCCTCCTTGTGGGTGGGGTTGAGGCGGGGTGGGTCCGACTACGGGGATGAGGAGCCGGGACGGTTCGCGAAGCGCTGCTGGAGCAGCACGGCGATGACGATGATCGCTCCCTTGACGATGGCCTGAGCCGAGATCGAGAGGTTGTTCAGCGTGAAGATGTTGTTCAGCGTCGAGAAGATCAGGACGCCGAGCACGGTGCCCACGATCGTGCCCCGACCGCCGATGAGCAGGGTGCCCCCGACCACGACCGCGGCGATCGCGTCGAGTTCGTACAGCGAGCCGTGCGTGGAACTGCCGACCGTGGTGCGGGCGATCATCATGGCTCCGGCCAGGCCGGAGCAGAACCCACACAGCACATACAGGGCGACCGTGTGCGTACGCACCCGGATCCCGGCCAGGCGGGCGGCCTCGACGTTCCCGCCGACGGCGATCGTGCGGCGCCCGAACGTGGTCCGGTTCAGCAGCACCCAGCCCGCGGCGGCCACGATCAGGAAGACCCAGACCAGCGTGGGCAGGCCGAGCGGCCGGGCCTGGAAGAAGTCCGTGAACGGCGGCACGTCGAGGATCTGCGAGCGCTTCTTGGAGATGATCTCCGCCAGTCCGCGCGCGGCGACCATCATGGCCAGGGTCGCGATGAACGCGACCACCTTGCCGTACGCGACCAGGATCCCGCTGACCAGGCCGCAGGCCGCCCCGACGGCGCAGGCGGTGAAGACGACGACGAGCCAGTGCACGTCACCGGCGATCGTCTGGGTGGCGATCGTCGATGCCCAGACCGAGGCGAGACCGAGTACGGATCCGACCGACAGGTCGATGCCGCCGCCGGTGATGACGAACGTCATGCCGACGCTGACCACGCCGATGACCGAGGCGAACCGCAGGATCGTGACGAAGTTGTCGCCGTCGAGGAAGCGGACGTCGGCGGTGAACCACCCGACCGCGCACAGGACGAGCAGCGCGATGACGAGCCCGAGGTTGCGGGCCAGCGAGCCCGGGAGGGTGAATCTGCCGGGGCGTTCATGGATCGTCTCGGCCGGCGGTGCCGGGTCTGTGAAGGCGCTCACGCGGCTTCTCCTTCCATGACGAGGTCGAGGACGCGGTGTTCGTCGATCTCGTGGGCCGGTCCGGTGTGGACCACCCGCCCGTCGGCGATGACGTGGATGGTGTCGCTCATGCCGAGCACCTCGGGCAGTTCGCTGGAGACCACGAGGATGGCGGTGCCCGCGGCGGCGAGCGCGGCGATCAGCTGGTAGATCTCGGCCCGGGCGCCGACGTCCACGCCGCGGGTGGGCTCGTCCAGGACCAGTACCCGGCATCCGTGCTCGAGCCAGCGGCCGAGCAGGATCTTCTGCTGATTGCCCCCGGAGAGTGTCCTGGTCACCCTGTTCGGGTCCGCCGGGTGGAGCTGGAGCCCGGCGATCTGCCGGTCGGCGGCCCGGCGCTCGCGCAGTTCGTCCAGGAATCCACCCCGGGCGAACCGGGCGAACGAGGACAGGGTGATATTCCGGTAGACAGGTTCGTCCAGGAGCAGGCCCTGGCTCTTGCGCTCCTCCGGGCACAGCCCCACGCCGGCGGCCACGGCGGCCGTGACCGAGCCCGGCCGCAGCGGGGCGCCGTCCACCCAGACCCGGCCGGTGCTGGCGCGTCGTGCGCCGCAGATGGTCTCCAGGATCTCCGAACGACCCGAACCGACCAGGCCGGCGAGCCCGACGATCTCGCCGGCCCGGATCCGCAGAGACACGTCCTCGAAGATCCCCGCCGCGGACAGGCCCTCCGCGACCAGGACATCCGGGGCGTCCGGGGCGACCGCCGGACGCGGTGGGAACACGTACTCCTCGGTGCGGCCCGTCATCAGGGTGATCAGTTCCCTGGTCGATGTCTGCTCGACCGGGATCCCGGTCGCGACGGTCTGCCCGTTCTTCAGCACCGTGATGCGGTCCCCGATCTGGCGGATCTCCTCGAGGCGGTGCGAGATGTAGATGATCGCCACCCCCGAGGAGGTGACCTCACGCACGACCCGGAACAGGGTGGCGACCTCCTCGGAGTCGAGCACCGCCGAGGGTTCGTCCATCACGATCAGGCGCGCCTGGCGCGACAGTGCGCGGGCCATCGAGACGATCTGCTTGCCGGCTGCGGACAGGTTCCCCACCTCGGTCCGCGGCGAGATATCCGGGTGCCCCAGCTGCCCGAGCAGGTCGCGCGTGCGACGCACCATGGCCCCGGAATTGCTCACGCCCGCGGTGGAGAGCTCGTGGCCGAGGAACACGTTCTCGGCGACCGTGAGGCCGTCGACGACATCCAGTTCCTGGTACATCGTGGCGATCCCCAGCCGCAGGGCGGCCACGGGGCTCGTGATCGCGACCGGTTGCCCGTCGATCTCGATCTGGCCGGCGTTGGGCTGGTGTGCCCCCGCGAGGACCTTGATGAGGGTCGACTTCCCGGCCCCGTTCTGGCCGAGGACGCAGTGCACCTCGCCGGTGCGCACCTCGAGGTCCACCCCGTCCAGGGCCCTGGCCCCCGGGAAGTGCTTGACGATGCCACGCATTGTCAGGAACGCGTCGTCGCTGACCATGCCGCCGAACCTAGGGCGCCCTTCTGCCTGCCGTCAAGCAAAAGTCGGCGGCTCGGCCTTCTGTGACCGATCCGTGACCCTATAGTTGTCGTTCGCCGCTAGGAGGACCCGTGGGTGAGACCCGCCGACCGACTGCCGCGCCCGCCGGGTTGAGCGCGGTGCTGGCGCTGCTTCGCGACGGCGTGCCGCGTTCACGTGCCGAGCTGGTGGCACAGACGGGTCACGCCCGCTCGACGATCGCCCAGCGCATCGACCTGCTCCTCGAGAGCGGACTGTTGGCCCACGGCGGTGCCGCCACCTCCACGGGTGGACGCCCCCCGGAGATCTTCGCGTTCGCCCCCGCCTCACGGATCATCCTCGCGGCGGACATCGGCGCGGCACACCTGCAGGTGGCCGTGACCGACCTCGGCGGGACGATCCTGGCCCAGCGGCGTGAGGTCGCCGCGATCGCCGACGGACCCGAGGCGATCCTCGCGCACGTGGGTGCTCTCGGCTTCGAGCTGCTCGAGGAGGTCGGGCGGCCGCGGCGCGACCTCGTGGGGGTCGGTGTCGGCGTGCCGGGGCCGGTCGAACATGAGACCGGACGCCCGCGCAACCCTCCGATCATGCCGGGCTGGGACGGCGCCGACATCCCCGGCGTGCTGGCTGAGTCGTTCCGGACCCCGGTGCTGGTCGACAACGATGTGAACCTGATGGCCGCCGGTGAGCACTGGCGCCTGTATGCCGACGTCGACGACCTCGTCTTCGTCAAGGTCGCCACCGGCATCGGCGCCGGCATCATCACCGACGGCCGGGTCCATCGTGGCGCCCAGGGCGCTGCAGGGGACCTCGGGCACATCGCCGTGCCCGGCGGCGAGCCGGTGCCCTGCACCTGCGGCAACACCGGCTGCCTGGAGGCCCTTGCGAGCCGTAGCGCGCTTCGCGCGGCCTGGCTCGCCGCGGGCCGCAGCAACGAGGAGGCCGACGACGTGTCCACCCTGATCGCCACCGGGGACACGCTGGCGCTTGAGCTCTCCCGGCGGGCCGGTCGGGACATCGGGTCCGTGCTGGCCGGCACCGTGAGCCTGCTCAACCCCTCGGTGGTGGTCATCGGCGGATCGATGGCGATGGACAACCCGGTCCTCATCGAGGCGATCAGCGACGTCATCCTGAGCCGTTCGCTGGCATTGGCGACGCGGGACCTCCGTATCGTGCGCACCGGGACCGGCGCCCGGGCGGCGGTGCTCGGCGCGAGTCGGATGGTGGCCGATCACGTGCTCTCGGACGAGGCCATCGAGTCCCTGCTGGTGTGAACCTCCCGGCCGAGACGGTCCAGTTCGGTCCGCTCGTCGCCACCGGGCCCGCTGCACAACACCGTCGCGAACACGGAGCGCCCTCGCGGCAGCAGCCGCACCGTCACCGAACCCGCTCCGTGTGCGCCCACGAGCTCGGCCAGCGCGGCGGTGAAGCCGTCCTCCAACGGCTCCACCCGATCTGAGCGACCCGCCTGACCGGCGCGCTCCCCACGGCCGGCCGGCTCGAGCCGATCAGCACGGTCGTCGAGCAGCAGGACCTCCACGCCCCGGCGGCGGGCGGCGTCCACGGCCACTGCGACATCCGCCTCTGCCAGCGCCGGCGCCCGCAACCGGTCCCGGATGTGCGCCTCGGCGATGCGGCACTCCATCCGGTCTGCGGGGCTCAGCGGCTCGGGCGGGTCTACTGCCGCCAGCTCCACGACGCGCCGCAGGGGTGGCCCGGCCACCCGGGCGATGGCCTGCAGTTCCGTCGCGGTCCGAGCCAGTGCCACCCGCTCGGCGGCGAGCGCCCGTGCGGAGGCGGCATCGGCTCGGCGGTGGGCGGTGAGCCGGGCCGACATCCGTCGAAGCAGGGCCGACCAGGCGAGCCCCACAGCGGCTGCGGCAACCGGCAGCGAGAGGACAGCGACCACCGTCGCGGAGGGAGCGTCCACCCGTGCGCCCCAGGCGATCACCGCGGCCGCCATCGCGCCGACCGAAGCCAGGCCCGGCCAGCGCCGCCCCCGGACCATGAGCAGCGCCGCGAGGTAGGCGCCGGTCTGCAACAACCAGGCCCGCTCCCCCGGTGCCCCACCCAGCTGGGGCAGGAGCAGGAGCGCGTTCAGTGGGGCCACGGCGGCCACCATCAGCGTCGCCCACCGGGGCAGCGGATCATCCGCGGGTGCGCTGAGGGCGAGCGCCCCGGCGAGGCTCACGAGCAGCGCGATACCGATCGCCGCGGGCTGCGGGTACGTGTGCCAGAGCAGCGCGGACTGGACCGCTCCGGTCGCCCAGACCAGGACGAGCACCACCCGTGCGGCCGGGGTCGCGAGTCCCGAGATGCCACTACCGGCGTGGGGATCCGCGCTAGCGCCGCCGGTGGCACCACCGGTCCCCGAGCCCGTGCCGCCCATGACCGGCCCGACCCAGCTGAGCTCGACCACCGTGCCGCGGCCCCGCCCGGAACGCACCCGCGCACCGCCACCCGGCACGCCGCGCATCCGGGCGAGCACGCTGCCACGAAGGCCCAGCCGGTCCGGCGCGACATCGTCGGGGTCGAACCCGGAGCCGTCGTCCTCGACGGTCACGACCACCCGTCCCGGCTCGGCGGTGAGCCGCAGGCTGCGGCGCACGGTGCTCGCGCCGGCAACCGGCTGGGCGTGACGCAGACTGTTGTCGATCGCCTGTGCACAGGCTGCGACGAGTGCCCTCGCGGCCTGGTCGGGTGGCGCGATCCGCGTCGCCTCCGGTGGCGCGACGAACAGGAGCCCGTTCTCGCGTGCGAGCGCCACCAGGTCGGCATGAAGGTGCCCCGGCCGGCCCTCGGTGGGCGCGGCCGCGCCACGCAGGACCGCCAGTGCTCGCCCGGCCTGGGTGGCGACGGACTCGGGGATGTCCGTGGTGCGCATCCCGAGGGTCAACGCGGTCAGCACGTCGTCGTGGATGAGCGCGGTCAGCCGGGCGCGTGCCCCGGCACGAGCGCGAGCGGCGGCGGCGAGCGCCGCATGGCGCTCGACCTCCCGTTCGGAGCTTCGCAGGGCCCGCAACTGGGCGTCGATGGCGAACACGATGACCACGAACGCCACATTGCCCAGATGGATGATCGCCCGGAGCAGGATCTGCCCGTCGACGCTCCCGTCGACCAGGAACAGGCTCAACGGCAGGATCGCGGCCGCGATCAGCGCGTATCCGATCGCCGTCCGCCACGCCCAGGACACGGCCGCGAAGCCGACGGCCGCGGGTTCGAGCACCCACACGGACGGTTCGTCGTCGCCGCTCGACCGGGCCAGGACCCACGTCGAGACGAGCACCAGGTAGAGGATCGGGAAGCACGCCCAGCCCCGGCGCAGCAGCCGCTGCGGCAGGTGGAACGCGCCGACTGCGAGGACCACGCCGAGGCCGATCAGGGCGAGGACGCCGAGGCGCCAGCCGACCTGGGCGTGCGACCACCCGATCAGAGCGTCTCCGAGATGGACCGCGACCAGGATCAGGGCGCCGATGGACACCATGGCACCCATCCGGCGACGCACACTCATGGCTCGCGCGGTCGCCGGATGAGTGCTCGACCCCTGCCGCCGGTCGTCGGGAGACTCGTTCACCCCGGTCCTGGCAGCACGCCGTCCTCCACGGCGCGCATGTACAACTCCACCTTCGTGTGCGCCGGGCGCTCCACGGCGGCGTACTTCACGCGGATGCGGCGGATGTGGTCGAGCACCGTCTCCCGGGACACGCCCAACAGCCGGGCCACCCGGTCGGCCTTCTCCCCGGATGCGTACAGCTCCAGCACCTGCCGCTCGCGGGGGGACAGCCCAGGGGCGTGCGGGTCACTGTCCACGGCCGCGGCCCACTCCGTGGAGGCGACCACCTCGCCGCGGCAGACGTGTCGCAGGGCCTCGAGCAGTTGCTCCGAGTCCTCGGACTTGCGGACCATGCCGGCGATCCCGGCGCGTGCCGCCGCGCGCACCAGGTCCACGTCGTCGCCCGAGGTGAAGGCAAGGACCTCGGCGCCCGTCTGCCGCAGCCGGCTGATGTTCTGCCAGACGGAGGAGCCGTCCGCCAGGCGCAGGTCCAGCAGCACCACGTCCAGATCCGCGCTACCAGCGAGCAGGTCCGCCACCGTGGGCTCGGCGGCCACGAACTCCAGGTCCGGATGGTCGGCAAGGAGGGCACGCACGCCGAGGCCGACCACGGCATGATCGTCCACGAGGCCGATCCGGGAGACCGTGCGCGGGTCCGCCGCGGCTTCGACCCGCCTTGAGTCAACCGTCATCGAGTCGTCCCTCTTGTCATCTTGCGTTCGAGCCACCGGCTGGGCGCCCCGCCCGCCCCCGGTCCCGTGCGCCCACCCTAGCCATATCTGGGCGCTCGCAGTCGGCGGGTCGATCGACGCGACCCCTAGTTCTGGGGAGCCCCCAGGACTAGGGGAAGTCTGTTGCCGATGTGGGGCCGCTCACTAGGGTCGTCAGTGACCGACTCCGTGCGCCGCACGCCGGTCGGCCTGCAGCGCAGTCTCGGGAGAGGAATTCGGATGAGCACTCGGACCAAGATCTTCCAGACGACGATGACGTCCAGGTCGGTGCGTGTCATCACGACCGGCGCGACTGCGATGGGGGCCGACCGTGGCCGCTGAGTCGGTGGAACTGTCGCCGCCGGACGACAAGAAGGGCTTCCTGAACTGGATCGAGCGGGTCGGCAACAAGGTGCCGAATCCGACGATCATGTTCGTGTATCTGATCGGCATCATCGCTGTGCTCTCCGCAATCCTGTCCTGGGTCGGAGTATCGGTCACCGACGAGGTGGTCACCCCGGTCCCCCGTGACGAGTTCTCACAGATCAACGAACACCTCGGCGGCACCTGGTCGGTCTACGACTCCGTCACGGGCGAGCCGGCCGAGATCCCGGACTACATCGTCGAGGAGCAGACCTTCGAGGTCCGCAGCCTCATCTCGATCGACGGTATCCGCTTCTTCTTCTCGTCCTTCGTCGACAACTTCGCGGGCTTCGGCGTCGTCGCCGTGGTGCTCATCGCGATGGCAGGCGTCGGCGTGGCCGAGCACGCCGGCCTCATGGGCGCCCTGATCCGCCGCACGGTGAAGGTCGCCCCCAAGCGGTGGCTCGCCTTCATCCTGATCTTCGTCGGTGTGTTGTCCTCGGTGGCGACGGACGCCGGCTACCTCATCCTGGTCCCGCTCGCCGCGGCCGCGTTCCTCACCGTCGGACGGCATCCACTCGCCGGCCTCGCGGCTGCGTTCGCGGGAGTGGGGGCCGTGTTCGGGGTGAACCTGCTGATCACCCCGTCGGACAGCATGTTGACCGAGATCACGAACGAGGTGCTCGCGACGGCGGGCATGGAGACGCTCGAGGTCACCCAGAACTTCTACTTCGCGGTGGTCTCGTCGATCCTGATGGCGGTGGTCGTGCTGCTGGTCACGCTCTTCGTGACCGAGAAGCGGCTGGGGAGCTACAACCGCAACGACCTGGTGGTCGGCATCGAGGGCGACGAGGACGTCGACCACGCTGCCGAGGCACGTGGCCTGAGGTTCTCGTTCTGGGCGCTGATCGGTTTCGTGGTGTTCATCGCGCTGCTGACGGCTCCTCCGGGAGCCCCGCTGCGCGACCCGGAGACCGGGGCGGTCATCGGCACCACCCCGTTCATGGCGAGCCTCGTCTTCATCATCTCGCTCGCGTTCCTCGTCTGCGGCATGGCGTACGGCGCCGGCGCGAAGACGCTGGTCGGAGGGAATGCAGCCGTCGGCGCGATCACCAAGACCTTCGCGAGCCTGGGCGGCCTGCTGCTGATGTTCCTGATGATCGCCCAGTTCATCGCACTGTTCAACTGGTCGAACCTGCCCACGGTGGCCGCCGTCTCGGCTGCCGAACTGCTGGAGACGGCGGACGTCCCGGCGCTCGTGCTGCTGCTGGCGTTCATCCTGGTGATCGTCATCCTCGACTTCATCCTCCCGGGCCTGGTGCCCAAGTGGGTGATCTTCGCGCCGGTGTTCATCCCGATCTTCGCCTCGCTCGACGTCGCCCCGCAGACGCTGCTGGCCGCCTACCGCGTCGGCGACTCCCCCGTGAACGTGCTCACGCCGCTCATGGTGTACCTGCCGTTCATGGTCACCGTGGCGCAGCGTTACAAGAAGGACGCCGGCATCGGCACGATCATCGCCCTGATGATCCCCTACGCCGTGGCGGTACTCGTCACCTGGACCGTGCTGTTCGCGGTCTGGTTCCTGCTGGGCATCCCGTGGGGCCCCGGCGCGCCGGTGGACATGGGCTGAGCACCGCATGACCTCCACCGACCCGACCACGAAGCCGGCTGAACGCAAGGGAGCAGCGACCATGACCACACGCAGCCCGAACAAGGTGATCCCGGCGGACTTCGCCACCCTCCCGGGCCTCGATGCTCTCGACGCGGCCCGAGTCGTGCTCGGCACGGACGCCGGTGACGCCGAGACCGTCGGGATCGGGGTGTTCTCCGACGGCGACGTGCCGGCCGCGCTCGGCTTCAACCGTGATGCGCTCGCAGACGCGGGATTCGAGGCCGCCGCGGGCTCGACGCTGGTGCTGCCGCAGGCGGACGGGCCCGATCTCGTGGCCGTCGGCCTCGGCGCGCGGACGGAGGCCACGGTCGCCACGCTGCGCGATGCGGCCGCCGCCCTCACCCGCGCCGCGTCCCGCCGCTCCAGGCTGGCGCTGCGCCTGGACGATCTCGCCGGCGTTGAGGTCTCCGACGCCGTCCGCGGACTCACCGAAGGTGCGCTGCTCGCGCGCTACCGGTACACGGTCCTCGTGCGCGAGTCGAAGCACGTCGCGCTCGCCTCCCTCGTCCTGGATGTGCCCGCCGGCGGGGAGGCCGAGGGGGCCGTGGCCGAGGCGTTCATCGGAGCTCGCGCCGCCATCGTCGCGCGTGATCTCGCAAACACTCCCCCCGGTCACCTCACCGCGACGAACATGGGCGATATCGCCGTCGACCTCGGTGCCCGCTTCGGGTTCGAGGTCGAGGTGTTCGACAAGCAGGCGCTGATCGACCTCGGCTGCGGCGGGCTCCTCGGCGTCAACCAGGGCTCCACCGAGGAGCCGCGCATGCTCAAGCTCACCTACGTGCCCGAGGGGCCGTCGACGGGTCACCTCGGCCTGGTCGGCAAGGGCATCATGTTCGACTCGGGCGGCATCAGCCTCAAGCCCAGCGACCCGATGCACCTGCTGATGAAGATGGACATGGGCGGCGCGGCGGCCGTGCTCGGCGCCTTCACCGCCCTGCGCGACGCCGGCGTGGCCGCCACGGTCACCGGCTGGTTGATGTGCACGGACAACATGCCGTCCGGGACCGCCATGAAGCTCGGCGACGTGCTCACCACTCGCCGTGGCACCACGATCGAGGTGAAGAACACCGATGCGGAGGGACGCCTCGTGATGAGTGACGCCCTCGACCTCGCGAACGAGGCCGGCGTCGATGCGATCATCGACATCGCCACCCTCACGGGCGCGGCGCTCGTCTCGCTCGGGCCGTCCACGGCACCGGTGCTGGGCAACGACCAGACCATGATCGACCTGGTCCGTGCGGCGTCCGCAGTCGTCGACGAGCCGGTCTGGCAGCTGCCGCTCGAGCAGAAGTACCGCAAGCAGCTCGACTCCGAGATCGCCGACATCGCCAACCTCGGCGGTCCGTTCGCGGGCGCGACCACCGCGGCGCTGTTCCTCCAGCACTTCGTCGGGGAGACGCCGTGGGCGCACCTCGACATCGCGGGGACGATGCAGTCCGACAAGGACGACTCCTGGCGCACCAGCGGGGCCACCGGATTCGGTGCCCGCATCCTGCTCGAGGCGTCCCGCACCTTCGCCCCGGACGTGTCCGCCTGAGACGCCCCTGGCACGACAACCCATCGATCGAGGAGGAGTCGTACCTTGAGACATCTCACGCGACGCGCGTGAGGAGCAGCACCCTCGACCCAGGTGGGTCGGGTCCGATCCATTCGAAGGAGACGGCATGTCGGAATTGATCATCATCGGCTACGACGACCACGAGAAGGCCAAGGGCGCCTACGAGCAGGTCCTGGTGGCCCAGCGGGACTTCATCGTGACCCTCAACGGCCTCGCCCTGGTCACCGTCGAGGCCGACGGCAAGCAGCACGTGGAGACTCCCGCGAAGATCGTGGGTGTCTCGGCCGCCTCCGGCGCCCTGTGGGGCACCCTGATCGGACTGCTGTTCCTGGTGCCCGGCTTCGGTCTGCTGTTCGGCGGCGCACTCGGTGCCATCACCGGCAAACTCGGCAAGGTCGGCATCAACAACTCGTTCAAGGAACGCGTCCAGGGCTTGCTGACCCCGGGCAAGGCGGCCGTGGTGGTGCTGGCCTCGAAGATCACCGAGGACAAGTTCGCGGACGCGATCAAGCCGTTCGGGGGCACCGTGCTGCAGACCTCGCTCTCCGACGAGGACGAGGCGGAGCTCGCCACAGAGCTGTCCGGCTCCTGACCGAACGCGACATGACGGCCGGTCCGAGGAGAGGAGTGCGACCATCGTGGATCCCGCGACGATCACACTGATCATCCTCGGGCTGGCCGTCGTCGCGTTCATCACGAACAAGCTCCCGGTCGGGGTGGTCGCCCTCCTCGTGGCCCTCGCCCTGTGGGCCACCGGCGTGATGGACCTGGGCGAGGCCGTCGGCGGCTTCGGCGATCCGGTGGTGGTCTTCCTGGCCGCCCTGTTCGTGGTGAGCGAGGGCCTCGACTCCTCCGGGGTGACGGCCTGGGCCGGGCAGGCGCTCGCGCGGCGCGCCGGCACGGCACCCCGGCGGATCCTGATCGCGGTGATGGTGCTCTGCGCCCTGCTGACCACGTTGCTCACCCCGAACGGTTCGGTGGCCGCGCTGCTGCCGATGGTGGTCATGCTCGCGGTGCGGGCGAAGGCATCCCCGTCGCAGTTCCTGATGCCACTGGCATTCGCCGCCCATGCGGGATCGCTGCTGGCGCTGACCGGCACCGTGGTGAACGTGATCGTGGCCGATGCCTCCACCGACGCCGGCGGCGGCGGGTTCGGCTTCTTCGAGTTCGCCCTGATCGGGCTTCCGTTGCTCGCCGCCACCATCGCGGCCTGCGTGATCCTCGGTCCCAGGACGCTCCCCACCTCCGTGCCGAAGAACGTCAGCCCCGATCTCAGCCGGCACGCGGAGACCCTTTCCCGCCAGTACGACCTCACCGGCGGCTTCTACCGGCTCCGCCTCCGGGACCAGTCCACCCTGGTGGGCACCGTGCTCCGGGACCTCGACCTCGGCGCGGAACATCCCGGGGTACGGCTGATGGGCGCGCAGCGGCCGGACCGCAGCCGCGCACCGGCGCTGCACGTGCTCGGCCCGGACGACGTCCTCGTCATCGCCGGACCGCCCGAGCAGGTGAGCACACTCGTCCTGGACTCCGGGCTCGCGGTGGCGATGCGTCCGCTCGGCACGCAAGCTGCCGGCGGCCTCGTGACCCGCGAGGCAGGTGTGGTGGAGGTCGTGGTGCCACCTCGATCACCGCTCCTCAGCGAGCGGGTGTTCGCGGGCATGCAGAGGGGCTCGGACCTGGTCATCCTCGCCGTCCGCCGGCGGGGCAAGGAGGTCGACGGCGAGACGGACGTGGTCGAGGGCGACGTCCTCCTGCTGCACGGCGCCTGGCCCGCCATCGACACCCTGATCGACGACCGGGACGTGCTGCTGGTGGACTCCCCGGACCTGCTCCGCCGGCAGGCCGTGCCGATGGGCAGCAAGGCCCCGCGGGCGCTTGCCGTCACGCTGGTGATGGTGCTGCTGCTCGCGTTCGGGCTCGTCCCGGCCGCCGTCGCCGGGCTGATCGGCGCGATCGGCATGGTGCTGCTACGGGTGGTGAGCGTGCCCCAGGCGTACCGGGCCGTGTCCTGGCAGGTCATCGTGCTGATCGGTGGTCTGATCCCGCTCTCGGTCGCCATCACCGATTCCGGGGCGGCCGATCTGATCGCCGACGGCATCGTGGCTCTGGTCGGCGACGCGCCGCCCTTCGTGCTGCTCGTGGCCCTGTTCGTGCTCACCGGCACGCTCGGGCAGGTCGTCTCCAACACCGCCACCGTGCTGATCGTGGTCCCGATCGCGCTGGCCGCGGCCGCGGAGACCGGCTACTCGGTCCAGCCGGTGCTGATGTTGGTGGCGGTGGCCGGCGCGGCCTCGTTCCTCACCCCGATCGCCACCGCGTCGAACATGATGGTGATGGGCCCCGGTGGGTACCGGTTCGGCAGCTACTGGCGGCTGGGTCTGCCCGTCATGGGAGTGTGGCTCGTGCTGGCGGTGTTGATCATCCCGCTGATCTGGCCGCTGTAGCCGCACCCGGCAGACCTCACCGCAGCCCGAGCTCGGCGTGCCGGCCACGGTAGACGGCGGTCCGCAGTTCGACGGCGTACGCCTCCAGGTCCGGCATGCCGAGCCGGCGGGCCACCTCGATCTCACCTTCGACGTCATAGGCGAGCCGGACGAACTGGACGCCGAACGGATCGGCCGCGACGCCGTCGGGCACGCCCTCGAGGATCACGTAGCAGGCGGTGGGTTCGTCCAGGGGGTTGCCCACGCTGCCGACGTTGAACAGCGTGCGCCCGCCGCGCGTCTCCAGGTAGCCGTCGTGGATGTCGCCGTAGCCCACCACGGTGGGCTCGGGGCCGGAACCGGTCAACTCGGTGCTCGCGAACATGCCGTCGAACTGCTCGGCCGTGTGGTGGAAGTGGACCCGGGTGTAGACGCTCTCGGCGGAGGCGTGGAAGAGCCGGATCCGGCGTCCGCTGAGGAACAGATCGTGGACCAGGGGCAGGGTGCGCAACCAGTCCCGGTCCCGGGCGGTGAGCTCGTGGTGCCACCACCGGAGCGCCTCGCTCCGTTCGGGTTCGTCCTCGCGGGGCAGGAAGTCGTCCCAGTTGCCACGCACGGTCACGGCGCACCGTTCGCGGCTGAGCCGCACCGCCTCCGAGCCCCGCGGACCCTTGCCCGCCACGTCCCCCAGGTTCACGATCGTGCTGATGCCACGGGCGTCGATGTCGGCCAGCACGGCCTCCAGGGCGGTGACGTTGCCGTGGATGTCGGAGATGATCGCCAGCCGCCGCGGGGTGCCCATCGGCTCAGGTTAGCGACGTGGACGCACGCCCGGGTTCAGGCGTCGATCGCGTGGTGCACCAGCGCGAGCAGCGCGCCCGCGTAGGCGTCCTCCACGACGGCGGCCCGGTAGGTCGCGGGCCCGTCGGGTCCCTTGGTGGTCACCGCGTAGACGTCGCCGTCGCGCTCGAGGGAGCGGAACGTGCCACCCAGGAGTGCGCGAAGCTGGTCCTCGCGGGGCAGCCAGAGCGTGTCGTCCTGGGCGATGCTGTCCAGCGCCCACTCGGTGGTGCCGTTGAAGTGCAGGACAGTGCCGGTGTCATAGGTGCGTGGCTCGATGACCATGTGCGAGAGCGTGAACACGTCCTCGCTGAGTGCCTCGGCGGAGATCCGGAACTGGTCCCCGGGCCTGGGTTCCCACCGCAGCCCCGCCAGGGCCAGTTGCTGGGCAAGTTCATCGCTGATCATCGCCCCAGTATCCCTCCACCCGCGGGGATGAGCCGCTCCCGCGCGGGGAGTCACCGGGCCGCGGGACTTCTCGAGGTCCCGCTGCCCGGCGACCGTGCCGCGATCAGGCGGCGATCAGAGCGTCGCGGCCGAGAGGATCCAGGACCCGGCGTCCTGCGGGAGCAGGGTCCAGGTCGCGTCGCCCAGCGTCCCGGTCACGATGCCGGAGATCTCGGCGACGTCGGTCATGCCCTGCTCGGTGAACCACGCCTGGTAGAACGCGCTCAGCGCCGTCGGGTCGGCCGGAGCCGGGAAGTCGAGCTGCAGCGAGTTCGCGGTGGTGGTGGTCACCTCGTACTCCACGCCGGACGGGACGCTCACCTCGGTCACGAACGTGCCCTCGAGGGGAACCACCTCGGCGTCGGCCGTGTCGCCCGCCCCGGCGTCATCGGCGGCGTCGTCATCGGCGGTGTCGGTCGCGTCGTCGTTCTCGGTCGCGTCGTCGGCACCCTCGTCGGAGTCGCCAGTGTCGGCTCCGGCGCCCTCCTCGCTCGAGGTGCCGGTGTCGGAGTCCCGGTCGTCGTCCCCGGCGGAGCATGCCCCGAGTCCGAGGGCGGTGGCGAGCACAAGGGCGGTGACGGGGGCGGCGTAGCGTCGAACAGGTCGCATGGGTATGTGTGTCCCTCAGGTCGGTATCGGATCGTGCACAGTGAACCTAAGCCGACCCGACCGCCGCTACCGCCCCGGGCGCGGGGCAGAACTACCCAGGCACCCGTGTCCGTGCCGGATCTGCGGGGATCCGGACAGAACTACCCAGGCTCGTCCGGGTGCGGGTCCGCCCGCCGGCCGCCTACTCCGTAGCTCCGGCGAGGTCGGCCACCGCGTCCGGACCGCCCGCGAGCAGCGCCTCGAAGCCGGCCTCGTCCAGGATCGGCCGTCCGAGTTCGCGGGCCTTGTCCTCCTTCGTGCCCGCGCCGGGCCCGACCACCACGAAGTCGGTCTTCTTCGAGACGGATCCGGATGACTTGCCGCCGCGGGCGATGATCGCCTCCTTGGCGCCGTCCCGGGAGAAGTTCTCGAGCGAGCCGGTGACCACCACGGTGAGCCCTTCGAGCGTGCGCTCCACCGACTCGTCTCGCTCGTCGGCCATGCGCACCCCGGCGGCGGCCCAGCGGTCCACGATCTCGACGTGCCAGTCCACGGTGAACCACTCCGTGACAGCCACCGCGATGGTCGGCCCGACGCCCTCGACGGCGCCCAACTCCTCGGTACTCGCGGCCCGGATGGCGTCCAGGGAGCCGAAGTGGGTGGCCAGCGCGCGGGCCGCCGTCGGACCCACGTGCCGGATCGAGAGGGCCACCAGCACCCGCCAGAGCGGTTGGGTCTTCGCCTTCTCCAGCTCTGCGAAGAGGACCTCGGTGGTGGCGGTCGGTTTCGACGGTTTCTTCGCGGCGTCGGCGCCGGCCCTGGTCCAGAAGTACGGCACCCGGTCCCATCGACCCGTGGGTTCGCCCTTCACCTTCCGCTGCCGCCAGACGCTGACGTCACGCAGGTCCTCGGGCGTGAGGTCGAACAGGCCTGCCTCCCCGGACAGCACCGGCTCGGCCTCCGGCCCTTCGGCTTCGGCGGGCCGGTTCGCCTCCGGATCCACGAGGGCGACGGCGGCCTCCCAGCCGAGTGCCTCGATGTCCAGTCCCCCGCGGGAGGCGAGCGCGAACACCCGCTCCTTCAGCTGCGAGGGGCAGGATCGGGCGTTGGGGCAGCGGATGTCCACGTCCCCCTCCTTGGCCGGCGCGAGGGGTGTGCCGCAGGAGGGGCACTCGGTCGGCATCAGGAACTCGCGCTCGGTTCCGTCCCTCAGGTCCACCACAGGGCCGAGGATCTCCGGGATCACGTCGCCCGCCTTACGCAGGACCACCGTGTCGCCGATCAGCACGCCCTTGCGCTTGACCTCGCTCGCGTTGTGCAGGGTGGCCTGCTCGACGGTGGAGCCGGCCACGAGCACCGGTTCCATCACGCCGTAGGGCGTGACCCGCCCGGTGCGGCCGACGTTCACCCGGATGTCGAGCAGCTTGGTGTTGACCTCCTCGGGCGGGTACTTGTACGCGATCGCCCAGCGCGGCGCACGCGAGGTGTTGCCCAGGCGCCGCTGCAGGGCGAACTCGTCCACCTTCGTGACCAGGCCGTCCAGCTCGTGCTCGATGTCGTGCCGGTGCTCGCCGTAGTAGGCGATCATCTCCCGGACCCCGTCCAGCCCGGTCACCACCCGGTTGTGCCCGGAGACCGGCACGCCCCAGCCGGCGAGCAGGTCGTAGATCTGCGACTGACGGGTCAGCTCCACGGGCGCCCCGCCCGGACCCCAGCGCAACGCCCCGATCCCGTGGGCGTACATGCCGAGGGCGCGGGTGGCCGTGACCCGTGGGTCCTTCTGCCGCAGCGAGCCGGCAGCGGCGTTGCGAGGGTTGGCGAACGGCGACTTGCCCGCCTCTACCTGCGCGGCGTTGAGCGCCTCGAACTGCTCGACCGGGAAGAACACCTCGCCACGGATCTCGATCAGTTCTGGCCAGGTCGCCGGGTCCCCCGCGAGGGTGTGCGGGACGGAGGTGATCGTCCGCACGTTCAGGGTGACGTCCTCTCCGGTGCGGCCGTCCCCCCTGGTGACGCCCCGGACCAGCCGGCCACGCTCGTAGACCAGAGCGATGGCGAGCCCGTCGATCTTGATCTCGCAGAGGTAGTGCACCTTCTCGGACCCGATCTCCCGGTGCACCCGGTCCGCCCAGGCGGAGACCTCCTCGAGGCTGAACGCGTTGTCGAGGGAGAGCATCCGCTCCACATGATCGACGGCGGTGAACGCCGTCGAGAAGGTTCCGCCGACCTGCTGGGTCGGCGAGTCCGGGGTGCGCAGTTCCGGGCTGGCCTCCTCGAGCGCCTCCAGCTCCCGCAGCAGGGTGTCGAACTCGGCGTCGGAGATGGTGGGGGCATCGCGGACGTAGTACGCGAACTGGGCGTCCCGGACCTGCTGCGCCAGCTCCTCCCACCGCGCTCGGGCGGCCGGGTCATCCGTCTCCACCGACTCGGGCAGCTTCTCGTTCGCGCGTGCGTTCACGACGCCCATTGTGGCGCGCCGCACCGACACCGCCAACGCCCGGATCCCTTGACCTGTGCAGCGTGCCCGCCGCAGGCTGTTCTGATGCCCTCGACAACGAGGATCCCTTCGTGCCTCGCGGGGGTGCTCGTCGCGAACAGCGTGCCCCACCCGGGCACCGCCGTGACCGGCCGGACGCACCTGACCCCGATCGCCGGATCCGAGTCCTCGCCGGCGGTGAATCTGGCTTGGGGAGCGGCGAACGCGGTCGGTGGCCTGGCACTGCTGCGCGCCGGGAGCCGCCCCGGTGGGGGTGCCTGGGACCGACGGCTGGTCGCCTTCGAGCTCGGCGCCGCCGTGTTCAGCGTCTGGATGGTCGCCTCGGAGGCCCTGCCGCATGTGAACACACCCGCAGGGCGCTGATCGCGGCTACCGGCCCCGCGCGCGCCCCCGATGTGATGGGATGGGGAGGTGAGTTGGTTCCCGGAGCAGTCCGCGCCGGTGCCGCAGCCCCCGGCGCCGGTCTCCGGCGCGACCGGAGGGGGCCCGATCGACCCGCTCGAGCGAGCCCGCCGGCAGCTCGCCGACCAGTTGGCCCAGCACAAGAGGCTCCTCGAGCAGAACGTGGCCGCGCAGCGCCAGACCCTCGGCGCGAACCTCGCCGAGCGCACCGAGGCCGTGACCCAGCCCTGGCAGCGGCCACCGCAGCAGGGTCAGAACGCGTACGCGGCGCCGAGGCAACCGGGCTCCCAGAGCGGGGCCAACCCGGCCGGCCGGACGCACGCCGGCCAGAACCAGGCAGCGTCGAACCAGGCCGCCCGGCCCGGCCAGAACGCGCCGTCCGCGCCGAACTCGGCGAGCGCCGCTCAGGCCGCTCCCGCGATGCCGGGCCTCGTCCTGACCAACGTGGTCCTCGTGCTGGCCACGCTCGCCTTCATCGTCTGGCATGTGGTGACCTGGACCGGCCCGCTCGTGGACGCCGTCGCGGCCTGCGGGGACGCGGGCGGCACCCTCGACTGCTTCACCGGTGACGCCGTGCGCACCTGGGTGTTCCTTCCACTGATCGCGGCGATCGGCGCGTTCGGGGCCAGCGCCGGTACCCGGATCGAGACCCGCCAGGGTCGCCAGCGCGGCTTCCTCATCGCCCTGGCCGGCTTCGCCCTGCTTGTTCTCAGCATCTCGACGAGCTACTCATGAGCATCTTCGACCCCTACAAGGTGGCGGCCACGGACCCGACGGCAGTGCACCTCGGCCGTGCCACGGTCTCACCCACGCTGGCCGGAGCCGACCTCGGACGCATCGACCAGGGCCGCCCGCAGGCCTCGGGTGCGCTCTACGCCGTCGGGTTCATGCTCGGCTGGGGGGCGATCCTGCTGCCGCTGATCCTCGCCTCCCTCGTGTACCTGACGCCGTTCGCCGTGGACGAGGGCTGGCAGACCCCGGAGCCGGTGGACGCGGGCGTGGTGGTGCTCGCCGGGACCATCGTGCCGATCGTCACCGCCGTCCTCGCCTCCATCTTCGCCGGGATCGGGCGGCGGCAGATCAGGGCCACCCACAACGGCGTCGGCGCCGGGTGGCTGGCCCTGGCCTTCGGGGTGCTGGCGTTGGCGACCGTGTGGATCGGTGAGACGACCGGGATCCCGTTTCCCTAGGGCGTGTCTAACAGGTGTTCGGTGAGGTCTACCAGGTCGCGGTTTCAGGCACTCACGGATGAGCAGTGGGAACGTGTCGAGCCCTTGCTGCGTTCGAACCTTGGATGGGGGTGCGCGCTCGTTGAGTGATTGCCGGTAGATCGTGGACGGCGTCGCGTAACGGCTCCGAACCGGGATCGCCTGGCACGACCTGCCTCAGCAACTAGTTCGGACGGTCGGTGCGGCGCGAGAATCGCCAGAGCCATCTGTCGACACGCGACAACACGACGCGACCGCGTCACCGGGCAGGTTCGAGTGCCACCAGAGTCCGCCTCAGTCGTTCTGCTGAGACTGGACCCCGAGGTCGGGTCGGTCGCCCCGGTCGGCCGGTCGCGGCGGCTGTGTGAGGTTGTCGGAGAGTTCGCCGCCCTGCCTGCCCCCGAACGGCCGACCGTGGTCGGCGTACTCAGCCCGTTGGAAGGTCATCTCCCACGGTCCGGCTACGAGCCTGGTGCCGGTTCGAAGGACGCGATGTGCCTCTTCGGCGACGGACCCTCCCCCGATGGGGCCGTTGGGCAGGACGCGGTACTCGTCGCGCTCGTCGTGGTAGATCGTGAAGTGGTGGGGCTCCAGCCCTTCGAGGCGCACATCCTGATCGGCTCCGGAGCCGACCGTGACCTCTTCCTTCTCCAGCGGGTAGGTCAGACGTTCCGCGCCTGTCCCACCAGCGTCGGTCCGTGACATCACCAACTCGGGGTGCCCGGAACCGGGAGCGGCGTGGGTCGTACCCGGTCGCGGCTGCGGTTCCGGAACGTCGGATGGGACGTCGGTAGCCATGTGCGCCTCCTGATCGGGAGCATCCCCCGCTCGTCGCAGCCTACGCCGCGAGTCTGAAGTCGCAACGGGACAATCGAGCCGTTCTCAATTCTTCGATGGCTCGCCGGCCGTCCCCATCGGCCCGTACGAGTCCGATTGCGCCTGCCGATGGCAGCCAGCTCCGTCCGCGCGGATGCGCGCGGACGCTCGGCGAGCGATAGTGGTCGGATCCGACGAGGAGAAGTGATGGTCGAGGTGGGACGACGTACAGGTCGCCGTGGTGAGGCAAGCGGCAACGCGGGAACCGCGGTGTTGCGCCTCCAAGGCTCAAGGTGAACGAAGGTGTCCGGTGTACGTCGCCACTGACGCCGCTCCAGGAGATCGAGTTGACTCGCGGGGCGGTGACCGGCAAGGAAGGGGCTTGGCAATCACTGGGGACATCGCCCCTGAGTTCGGACTGCGACCAGCGGCCCTCGCCGACCTGGCTGAGGACGCGCTACCGCACGTGGCGACCTTGGACTGGCTACAGGCACCCGAGGCCGGGCCGCCCACCTGCGCGCTCCTCACATGCCCTGACCGACGTGGGTGACCCAACGCGGAGCGCACCGCAGACCGGGCGGCGTGCCGGATTGCGGACTCGTGCCCCGCTGCGGGGCGTGGGCGTCGCCTATGTACTCGTGATCACCATCGCCACGGTCAGCGTGGCTGTCGCAACGCTGTTCGGTCCGATTTCGGTGGCCGTCACGGCACTCGTACTCCTCGCCCTCGTCCTCGCACGGTTGGTCGGGACACCGATCGGGCTGGTCTCCGTCTCGGGCGCGGTGCTGCTCGGGGCCGCCTGGGCGAGCGTTTTCGACCTGTACGCCCGGATCGACTGGCTCGACGTCGTGGTCCATGCCGTCGCCACCGGATCGCTTGCTGCCATGTGCACCGGCGCACTCCTGCGCGCTGGCATTGTCACGGTGGGCGTCGGCCCCCGCAAGCCAGCGCTCGTGTGCGTGGCCACCGCCCTGGCGGTGGGACTGGCGCTCGGAGTGCTCTGGGAACTGGGCGAGTGGTTCGGGCACACATACCTCGATGACCGAATCGCCGTCGGCTACGACGACACGATCGGCGATCTGGTCGCCGGAGGGTTCGGCGCGGCAATCGCGGGTGCCCTGTTATCGCGCGGACATCGCAGCGCTCCCACGTCGACTCTCAGAAGTCGCGGATGAGCCCGCCGATCCAGTCGTGGCAGACGGGCTCCCGTGGTGGTGAGCACGGTGGCCTCAGTGTCGTGATCCCGGCGCTGGACGATGCGTCGGCCCTCGACCGATGTCTGAACGCCCTCGAGCGCCAGACACTCGCGCCGCTGGAGATCATCGTTGTGGACAACGGGTCCCGCGACGCGACCGCTGCCGTCGCCCGGCGGCATGGCGCGCGACTGCTGACCGAACCCCGTCGCGGCATCGGGCCGGCCGCCGCTCTGGGGTATGACAATGCCCGGGGCCAGCTCATCGGTCGGTTGGACGCGGACTCCGTGCCCGCGCCGGATTGGGTGGCGCGCGTGAGCACCGCAGCGCAACAACCGGGTGTGGACGCCGTGACCGGCACGGGCTGGTTCTACGACGGCGGTCTGTGGGCCCGCCCTGTTGCGCACCTGTACCTCGGGACCTACTACGTGCTCTGCGGAGCGGCACTGGGACACCCACCGTTGTGGGGTTCGAACATGGTGCTGCGGCGTTCGGCCTGGAACGCCGTGCGTGCGCGTGTGCACGTCGAGGACCCGGAGGTGCACGATGACCTCGATCTCGCGTTCGCCCTCGGACCGCGGGCGCGCATCCTTGTCGCCAGGGACGTGCGTGTCGGTGTGTCGGCGCGTTCGGTGAGGGGATCCGCGCAGTGGCGACGTCGGCTGCGCCGCGCCTGGCACACGCTGGACGTGAACTGGCGCGTGCAGGCACCGTGGGAGCGATGGCAGGCACGGCTGCAACCTGCGGAGAGCTGACGGCGAGGGCTCGCCGATGGCGATGCCGCTTCGGTGGGCGAAGGACCGCTTGGCGTCCCGGGCGCCACTCCCGGCGTGACATGATCGTCGGATGCGGATCTGGTCGTTGCGGTCGAGCTACCTCGATCGGCAGGGTCTGACGGCCTGCTGGCGTGAGGCGCTGCTCGCTCAGGCCGTCCTCGCCGGGCGTACCCGTGGGTATACCAACCACAGCCAGCTCATCCGGTTCCGGGACAGCCCGGAACCGCTCAAGGCCATTGGTGGTTACCTGTGGGCGGTGGCCGACGAGGCCTCTGCGCGAAGCTATTCCTTCGACCGCACCCGCATCGTCGAGGCACCCAGCACGCACGGGGCGGATCTGCCGCCGATCCCGGTGACCGAGGGCCAAGTCGCGCACGAGTGGTCCCACCTCATGGCGAAGTTGCGCCTGCGTAGTCCGGACCAGGCGACGAGGTGGGAGTCCGTCACCTCGCCGGCGGTGCATCCGAGTTTCCTCGTGGTTCCTGGACCGGTTGCACCGTGGGAGCGGGTCTGAGCCTCAGAGCCAGCCGAGCGCGATCACGATCAAGAGTTGGGTGATCAGGAAGCCGCTGATCAGGTTGAGCCAGAGGAATCTGCGCCAGCCGGATCGGGCCCTCTCGCAGTCCTCGTCGACGAGGTGCCGGAAGGGTGCGACGCTCGCCAGGTACAGGACTGGAACCACGGCGGCGAGGGCGCCCGGCCAGCCGGCCGTGAGCATCACCGCACCGGACAAGGCGTACCCGACCATCGCCGCGCGGACCGTCGCCCGTGCGCCGAGCCAGGTGCCCACCGAGGCGATCCCGGCCTGCCGGTCGGCGTCGATGTCTTGCACAGCGCCGAATGCTTGTGACGCCATCCCCCAGAGGAAGAAGGCCACGATCGCGGCCACCACCGGCCAGGAGGGCTGCGCGCCGGCCAGTGCGAGCCCGAACACGGCTGGACTGACGAAGTGGGTGCTGGAGGTGATCGAGTCGAGGACGGGGCGTTCCTTGAAGCGAAGCCACGGCGCGGAGTACGCCACCACCGCGAACACGCTCACGCCGAGCACGGCCGTCGATGTCGGCGTACCGACCATCGCCAGGTAGGCGAGGAACGGGACATTCGTCAGCGCCGCGGCCCACAGCACCAGCCGGTGCCACCGGCGGTCGAGGACGACACCCTCGATGCCGCCCTTGCGCGGATTGCGCAGGTCGGACTCGTAGTCGAAGACGTCGTTGATGCCGTACATCAGCAGGTTGTACGGGATGAGGAAGTACAGGGTGCCGATGACGAGCACGACGTCGACGCTCCCGGCTGTGAGTAGGTAGGCGGCAGCGAACGGGTAGGCAGTGTTGATCCAGCTGATTGGACGGGATGCGCCGACGAGCTGGCGTATCGGTCCGCCCGGCTGGGATTGCGACCGCGCTGGCAGTGCAGCCGGCCCGCTCACGGTGATCCTCCTGTACCCGGGTCCGCCTGCGGTGGTCTGCGTGAGCCGAGCAACTCCCACGTGGCGGGTAGCAACAACGCTGCGGCGAGCGGCCAGGCGAAGTCCTCCACGGGGGCGACCCCGATCCGGAGTCCGCTGAGGGCCGCCTCCTCGTACCGGTACAGGTCGGCGGCGATCATCACGGAGTCGAACACCGCCGTCAGGACGATGAGGATGAGCGCCACGAGTGCGACACCTGTCCACCATCGCCACGATGGTCGGACGCGCACGGCGCATGCCACCGCCACGACCGCGGCTACGGCCACCACGACCAGGGCGAGCGCACCGTAGGTCATGACCGGCCCTCCCGACCGAGGCTGAACCTACGGAGAAGTCCGCACAGCACCATCGTGAGGTAACACAGGAACGTCACGAACACGATTTCCTCGATGGGCAGGTGAGGGAGTACCTCGAGGCCGCTGAGCGCGGCGCTCTGCCCGCGTCCGTAGAACCCGAGCAGGATCGCGGCCACGTCGGCGAGCAGGAAGAACAGGACCCCAACCAGCAGGGTGAGTGCACCACGTCGGGCGTCGGCGAACAGGAACAACCGCCACCGATGATCCATCAGCACCATGCAGGCCAGCGACACGAGCAGGCAGATCAGGTAGAGCCATCTCATGCGGGCTCCGGGAGAGGCTCGGTGGACCGGTCGCCGCGCAGTCGCTTGAGCAAGATCTCGGCGCTGATCAGGCACATCGGCAATCCGATCCCGGGGATCGTGCTCGAACCGGCGTAGTACAGTCCGTCCACCTTACGGGAGGCGTTCCGTCCGCGCAGGAACGCGCTCTGGCGCCAGGTATGGGCCGGGCCGAGGGCTCCCCCCGACCAGGCGTTCAGATCCGCGACGAAGTCCGCGGGCCCGACGGTACGGCGGAGCACGATCCGCTCCTGCAGATCAGTGATGCCGGACCACGTGGCGACCTGGTCGATCGCGGCGTCTGCGATCCGCTCCACCGTAGGGTCGCCGCCGCCGCTCATGCCGCCGCCGCCGATGCTCGGGTCCGGGGGCACCGGGATCAGCACGAAGAGGTTCTCCATACCCGGTGGCGCAACCGTCGTATCGGTCGCGGAAGGTCGGCACACGTAGCACGAGGCCGGGTCCGGCACACGCGGGTTGTCGCCGAAGATGTCGTCGAAGTTCCCGGTCCAGTCACGAGTGAAGAACAGCGAGTGGTGTGCCAGCTCGGGTAGCTCGCCACGCACGCCGAGGTACACCAGGACGGCGCCGGGGCCGGATTCACGCCGGTCCCACCACCGCTGCGGGTACGTCTGCAACGACAGGGGTAGCAGGTCGGTCTCCGTGTGGTGCAGGTCGGCCGCCCCGATGACGACGTCCGCCGCGATGGTCCGTTCGGACCCGTCCGAAGCCTGGTACCGCACGCCGGTTGCTCGGGCGCGCCCCCGGTGCGGAGTGGTGGTGCTGATAGCCGTGACCACCACGTTGGTGTGCAGGCGCGCACCCTCTTTCTCCGCGAGCGTCGCGATCACCTCGATGAGGCGAGTGAAGCCCCCGTGGGGATAACTGACGCCATCGGCCAGGTCGAGGTGGCTCATCAGGTGGTACATGCTCGGAGCTCGATCGGGTGAGGAGCCGAGGAACACGGCAGCGTAGCCAAGGATCTGCCGGAGCCGATGGTCGGTGAAGGACTTCGCCACGAATGTCTCGAGCGGCGTGCCGAGCAGGGTCAGCAACCGGCCGGCGCGGGCCAGCACATCCCTGCGCAGCAAGGGGACCAGGGACTGGAATGAGGAATAGAGAAACCGGCGGGTCGCGACGTCGTGGGTGTCCCGTGCCGACGCGAGATAGGCCCGGAGGCCGGCGCCGGCGCCAGGTTCGATGGCTTCGAAGGATGCGACGTTGTGCGCCAGGTCGGCGCGGATGTCCATCGGTTCGTCGAAGCCCTCGAAGAAGACGCGATAGGCGGGGTCGAGGGTTTCGAGGTCGAGCTCAGCACGTGCCGTGGTACCGAGGAGGCGGAAGAAGTGGTCGAACACCTCTGGCATGAGGTACCAGGACGGCCCGGTATCGAACCGGAAGCCGTCCTGCGCCCAAGATCCAGCCCGACCTCCAAGAGTCTCCTGCTGTTCGAGCAGATCCACGTCGTAGCCGTTGCGGGCGAGCAGCGCCGCGGATGCCAGGCCGGCGATACCGCCGCCGATGATCACCGCGCGCTGACCTGCTGAGGTCACGATCGGCCACGCACGGCGTACGCGTGGACGAGGATCCATCCCTTGCCCATCGCCGGTACCCGGACCCTGGAGCGGCGCAATTGAGTGGCCGGGGTAGCACGCAGTCGCTTGGAGAGGGCCGCGAACAGGTCGTGCGCGGCTCGAACCGCCCGCCGGCTGCTCCGGGGTAGGCGTGCGATTGCGACGGCCGCGGCATCGAGGTCGGCATCGATCTCGTCCAGGAGGGCGTCTCTGTGCGCGTCCGTGAAGTGGTCCACGTCCAGGTCCGGGAAGTAGATCCGGCCGCGCAGATCGACGTCGGCGCCGAGGTCGCGAAGGAAGTTCACCTTCTGGAAGGCCGCGCCGAGTCGCTTCGCGCCCGGCGCGAGGTGGCTGTAACTGGGTGCGCGAGCCGCGTCCGGTGCGGCGAGGAAAGCCCGCAGGCACATCAGTCCGACCACCTCCGCGGAGCCGTAGACGTACTCCCGCAGGCTCTGCTCGTCATGGCCGGTGACAGACAGATCGGTTCGCATCGATGCGAAGAAGGGCGCGATCAGGTCTGCGCCGATGCCGCAGGACCGAGCCGTCAGCGCGAATGCGTGCACCAGCAGATTCGTGCTGTGACCGGTCCGCACGGCGTCAAGGGTCTGTGCCTCGAGGGCGTCCAGCAGCACGGCGGCTCGCGCAGGGTCCGCCGATGTGGGTCCGTCCACCAGTTCATCCGCGACGCGTACCAGTGCGTAGATGCTGCGCACCTGGGTGCGCACCGGCTCCGCCAGCAGCCGGCACGCCCAGGAGAAGGACGTGGAGTACCCCGAGATCACGACACCCGCGCTACGTTGGGCGACCCGGTCGTAGAGCGGGTCGGCCGAGCCTGCGATGGTGCCCGCTCGGACGCTCATGCCGCGCTCCGGAGCAGACCCTTGGTCAGCGTGGAGACCCAGCCCAGAAACTCGCGCGGCAGCCCGATCTCGTCGGCGATGACGAGTGCCGCCTCCAGGTAGCTGTGTGCGAGATCCTCGATGAACTGGCGCGAACCGCACTCCTCGAGCAGGGCGCAGGCCCGGTCTGCCTGTTCCTGGGTCAGGTCCGCCTTTCCGTGGAACGGCGCGATCGACGGCCACTGGGCTGTCGTGCGTGCGTGCGCGATCAGCGGCGTCTGCTTTGCCTCGCGCAGGTCGCTCAGGCAGCTCTTTCCGGTCTGTTCCTCGTCGCCGAAGACACCGAGAACGTCGTCCTGGAGCTGGAATGCGATGCCCACCAGGCGGCCGAGCTCGCCCAACCGGTCCACCACGGGTGCAGCTGCCCCGGCGAGGATGGCACCGGCCTGGAGCGGGAGGACGAACGAGTACACCGCCGTCTTGAGCTCGGCCATGGTGAGCACCTCGCCGAGCGTGGCGCTACCGATGCCGACCGAGAGCCCGACGTCGGCCAACTCCCCCGCGGCACTGGCGTGCACGGCCTGGTCCACGAGGTCGAGGACGCGGGAGACGGTCGCCGGTGGGGCGCCGCACAGTGCGACGGTGCGCACCGCGCCCACGAGTGCCAGGTCCCCGGCGAGGATGCCTGCGGTCTGCGCGTAGGCGTTGGCGTGGGCCTTGTCGACCCCGGCCGCGCGTGCTCGACCGGCTGCGGCGCCGGATACATTGGGCAGGCCGCGTCGGGTCTGATCACCGTCGATCACGTCGTCGTGGATCACGAATGCGGTGTGCAGCAGTTCTACCCCGGCGGCGACGGTGGCGGCCATGTGGCGGTCCGTGCCGCCGTGAGCCTGATAGACGCCGACCAGCAGGGCCGGCCGGAACCGTTTGCCACCGGATGTGGCACCGGCGAGGTCGGACCACAACTGCTGGTACGGCCCACCGAGGGGGCCGGAGCTGGCGGTGCCGCGGTCGATGAAGTCCTGCAGCACGGCGTCACGTTCGAGGTCACGGTCCGTCGGGTTCATCGGACGTACTCCGGTCGCGAGGTGACTCGATCGCCGGTGGCGGCCAGTTCGTTGAGTTGCTGCACCATCCACGGGCTGAGCGCCCAGGGGGCCACCCGGATCAGATTCCCGACGTCCTCCATCCGCACCCATTGTGTCTCCATGACGGCGTCGGGGTTCGGCGTCGGGATCTGGTCCGAGTAGGCGAACAGCACCGGGCAGACCTCATCCTCGACCATGCCGCCAGCGCCAACGGCGCGGAAGCGGAACTCCGGCAGCACCACGTCGATGCCGTCGATTGTCAGGCCCAACTCCTGGTCGGCAAACCGTCCGACCGCGTCCGGGAGGTTCTCGTCGAGATGGGGGCGTCCGCAGAAGGAATTCGTCCAGACTCCCGGCCAGGTCGTCGTCGTGAGCGCTCGCCGGGTGAGCAGGACGTGACCGTCGGCGCGGAAGAGGTAGCAGGAAAAGCCAAGGTGGAGTGAGGTATCACGGTTTGGCACGGTCGCTCGCGGCGGAGCACCCAGCCCGTGGCCTGCGTCATCGAGCAGGATCACATCGTTGACGTCTTCTCGAGGCATCCGCTGCTCCTTCCCGAATGTTGTTAGCCTATCTAGTAGTAACTCACGGTAGCATCACCGCTATGGAACCGACCACCCCGTCGACGGGGGCCTACTGGTACGACGACGACGATGACCTCGTGGTGTCGATGTTGGAGGCGTTGCGGGCGTTTCGCCGGTCGGACCAGGAGATGCGTCAGCGGGTCAGTGCGAACATGCGGATGAACGTCAGGGACATGCAGGCCCTCCAGTTCGTCATCGCGGCGCAGAACCTGAACGAGGTGACCACACCCCGCGACCTCGCCGCCCATCTCCACATCTCAACGGCGTCGACCACCAAACTGCTGGACCGCCTGACGAGGTCGGGGCACCTCAACCGCGGGCCACACCCCAGCGACAGGCGCTCGCTTGTGATCACCGCCACCCACCACGCGCACGAGGAGGTGCGCGAGCGCTTGGCGAGGATGCACGCGCGAATGGCCGAGATTGCCCGCGCAGTACCGTCACAGGCCCGACCCTCCGTGGTCGAGTTCCTGCGGAGCATGGCGGCCCAATTGGATCACGAGGCCGAGATCGTGCCCCTACGTCCCGATCCGGGTCTGGATCGGAGCTGAATCGGACCCTGGCACTCATCCGACCATCTGTGCGTCCGAGTTTCGAGGCGGTGTAGCCAGACGACGGATCACGGTCGAACCAAGGACGACGAGGGCCGCCAGCCCTGCAGCGACGGCCGTCGGCAGGGAGTAGGGGTCGCCGCCCGCTCTGGCCACGGCGATCCAGGCCAGTCCCCAGGCAAGTGTGGCGGCCACCGCGAGGCGGCCTCCGCCCTTGATCGCAAGCGCCACTCCGACGCCGGCGGTGATCGTCAACATCGCGACGGCCCACCAGTTCGGAGCGATCCCCCCGCCGTCGAACCCGTTGGCAGCCAAAGCAGCGGCCACGTTCGCGACGGTGGCGACGCAGACCCAGCCGAAGTAGAGGCCAAGCACGCCGTCGACGAGTATCCGCTCCAGTAGGCCGTGCGGGCGAGTCCGCACCAGGATCACGAAGGTGTAGGCCAGCAGTGTCAGCAATGCCGCGATGACCAGGACGCTCAGCCACAGCCAGCCGGCCTGGACGACCAGGATCCACGCAGCGTTCAGGAGCATCGTGCCGGCTACCGGCAGTCGAAGCCTGCGCTGCCGCGGGTCAGCCGTACGCGCCGGCAGCCACTGGAACACCGTGTAGCCGGCCAACCCGAGATAGATCACGGTCCAGACCGAGAACGCACCCGAGGCCGGCGCCAGCAGGGTGGCATCGGCGGAGAGCGCACCCCCGGCAGCCGAGGAGATCGGCGTGCCGCCGAACACTCCGACGCCGACCATCGAGCCGATCAGGCAGATCAGGAAGCTTGCGGTGACGGCGACCTGACGCCATCGGTCGCCCACGGTATGCGGCAGTGCCACGGTGGCTCCTCCTCGAGCGGTTCGGCTGGGACACGAGCCTGTCATGGCTCCTGGCGCGACACCACCGGGGGACATTGCTAGCCTGGCTAGTAATCGATTAGGCTCAGCCGAGCCATACGGCACCCACCATCAAGCCCTGGACCAGAGGAACACGATGACCTCAGTTGAACCGTCGACCACGCAGGCCCACGGTCGACGCCGTCGCAGCCGGGGACCAGTGCTCCGATCCGTGCTGATCGCGGTGTCACTGCTGGCCTGGCTTGGGATCGCCGCGTTCGGTGGCATGGCCCAAGGCACCCTCTCCGAGGTGCAGCAGAACGATCAGGCCGCGTTCCTGCCCGATAGCGCCGAGTCCACCCAGGCCGCCGAGCTCGCCCGAGAGTTCTCCGAGACCACAACACTGCCGGCCCTGCTGGTCCTGCAAAGCAGCGACGGCGCACAGGTCACCGAGGAGCAGCTCGCTGCCGCCCAGGAGTTCGCCGAGCAGATCCAGGACCTTGAGATCGGCGAAGGGATGACCGTCGGCGACTACCTCACGGGTGCGGTGGTCGCGGTCCCCTCGGAGGACGGCGAGGCAATCCTCCTGCCGATCCCACTCGACGCCGATCAGGTGAACGAGACCGTAGGCGAAGAACGCGTGGTCAATCTGGTGGTGGACTCCGTCCGCACCGCGGCCGCCGAGGACCTGTCGGAAGCCGGGCTGAACGCGTGGGTCACCGGACCCGCAGGTGCGGTGGCCGACCTCGTCACCGCGTTCGGTGGCATCGACGGGATCCTGCTCCTGGTGGCCCTGGTCGTCGTCCTCGTCATCCTGTTCATCGTCTACCGCTCCCCCACGCTGCCGTTCACCGTGCTTCTGACCGCAGTGTTCGCGCTCTGCCTCGCAGCCCTCGTCATCAAGCCCCTCGCCGCCAGCGGCGCCCTGCTCCTGAACGGGCAGAGCCAGGGCATCCTCTCGATCCTGGTGGTCGGTGCGGCGACGGACTACTCGCTGCTACTCGTTGCGCGTTACCGGGAGGAACTCACCCGCTACGAGCGTCCCGCCGATGCCATGCGCGTTGCCTGGAGGGCGTCCCTGGAACCGATCCTGGCGAGCTCGGGCACGGTGATCGTTGGCCTGCTCTGCCTGCTGCTCTCGGACCTGGGCTCGAACGCGAGCCTCGGACCGGTGGCCGCGATCGGCATCGCGTCCGCGGTGATCGCGGCGTTGACCCTGCTGCCAGCGATCCTCCTCGTGGCCGGTCGTCGATCGCGGTTCTTCTTCTGGCCACGCAGTCCGCGCTATGTCGACCCCCACGCCGCGGAGGACCCTCACCACCACGCGGCCACCACCCTGGGCCTGTGGCAGCGGGTCGCGGACTTCGTTGCCCGTCGGGACCGCAGCGTTTGGATCGTGACCGCGGCCGTGTTGCTGGTGGGGGTCGCTTTCGTGCCGACGCTGCGGGCCGAGGGCACCAGTGATTCCGACGTGTTCCTCAACGAGGTCGAGTCGGTGGCCGGGGAGGAGATTCTGGCCGCGCACTTCGACGCCGGTCAGGTCCAGCCGGTCACGATCATCGCCGACGAGTCCTACGGCGCGGATCTGGTCAGTGCGGCCGAGGACGTCGACGGTGTCCAGAGTGCGAGCCTGTTCACCGGAGAGACGACGACCGGCCGCCCGGCCGATCCAGGCGCCGAACCGGTGGTCGTCGATGGCCGGGTCCAGGTGCAGGTCATCACTGAGGATGCCGCGGAGACGCAGGAAGCGCTCGTCACCGTCGCGTCATTGCGCGACGCGGCGCATGCGGTTGATCCCGAGGCACTGGTCGGAGGCGCGGCCGCGCAGCGCCTGGATACCCAGGTCACGGCCGCGAACGACCTCCGCACCATCATCCCCGTCGTGCTGCTGGTCATCTTCGTGATGCTCGTGCTGCTGCTGCGCGCCGTGGTGGCGCCGTTGATCGTGCTGGTGGCGAACCTGCTGTCGTTCGGCTTCACGATGGGCCTGGCCGCAGTGGTCTTCAACCATGTGTTCAAGTTCCCGGGCGCGGATGCAACGGTGCCGCTGTACGGGTTCGTCTTCCTGGTGGCCCTCGGGATCGACTACTCGATCTTCCTGATGACCCGAGTGCGCGAGGAGTCGCTTCAGTTCGGCACCCGGGAAGGGGTGCGCCGCGGCCTGGCCGTCACCGGCGGGGTCATCACCTCCGCCGGACTCGTCCTGGCCGCCACGTTCAGCGCACTCAGTGTCATTCCGCTGCTGTTCCTCGCTCAGCTCGCGTTCATCGTGGCTGCCGGCGTGCTGGTGGACACGTTCATCGTCCGATCGCTGCTCGTCCCGGCCCTCGTGCATGACGTGGGGCGCCCATCGTGGTGGCCGTGGACCCGACGGATCCCCCGCGACCATCAGAACACGACTCCACCCGCCGCCTCCGAGGCAGATGCCGACCAAAGGAAGCAGACCTGATGAGCAGCATGCCCCTTGTCCTCGTCACCGGGGCCACCGGCTACATCGGTGGCCGACTGGTTCCCGAGCTCCTCACCGCCGGCTACGCCGTGCGGGTCATGGCTCGGCACCCCGAACGACTCAACGCCCGCGACTGGGTCGATGACGTGGAGGTGGTCACCGCCGATGCCACCTCGCGCGCCGACCTACGCTTGGCACTAGAGGGCGTGGAGGTCGCCTACTACCTGATCCACGCATTAGGTACGGGGAGTGGATTCGCCGATCGTGACCGGCGCACAGCCCGCGGATTCGCCGTGATGGCACGGGAGGCGGGAGTCCGGCGGGTCATCTATCTCGGTGGCATCCATCCCCAGGGTGAGCGGCTCTCCCCGCATCTGGAGTCCCGCAGGGAGGTCGGCGAGATCCTGCTCGACAGTGGCGTTCCCACGACCGTGCTGCGGGCGGCCGTGATCCTCGGTTCCGGGAGCGCATCGTTCGAGATGATGCGCTACCTCACCGAGCGGTTGCCGGCGATGGTCGCTCCGCGCTGGATCAACAATCACATCCAGCCGATCGCGGTACGGGATGTGCTGCGCTACCTCGTGGGAGCCGCCAGCATGCCGCCCACTGTGAACCGAGGGTTCGACATCGGCGGTCCCGAGGTGCTGACCTACCGCGCGATGATGCAACGCTACGCCGCCGTGGCAGGGCTGCGACCCCGCATCATCCGGGCGGTTCCGGTCCTCACTCCACGCCTGGCCAGCCTGTGGGTCGGACTGGTCACCCCCGTGCCCCCGGCGATCGCACGACCCCTGGTTGGCTCCCTGGTGCACGAGGTGGTGGCGAAGGAACACGACATCGAGGAGTACGTGCCCGATCCACCTGAAGGCCTCATCGGTTTCGACCGAGCCATCGAGCTGGCGCTGGCGAAGATCCGCAACGTGGACGTCCGCACCAACTGGGCATCCGCCTCGACACACGGAGCACCCTCGGAGCCGCTCCCCGAAGATCCTGACTGGGCAGGCGGCAGCCTGCAGGTCGACGACCGTTCGTGCGAGGTGAACTGCACCCCGGAGGCGCTCTGGTCTGTGATCGAGGGTATTGGTGGCGCGCACGGCTGGTACTCGTGGCGCCTGGGCTGGGTGGCGCGCGGCCTCATGGACCGCCTGTTCGGCGGGCCGGGGCTACGGCGTGGACGACGCGACCCACACCGCCTCACTCCTGGCGACGCACTCGACTGGTGGCGGGTGGAGGCAGTCGTGCCAGGACGCCTGCTGCGGTTGCGCGCCGAGATGCGACTTCCGGGTCTCGCTTGGCTGGAACTCTCCGTGGAGGACGCAGCGGGTGAGGGCGCCACGTTTCGACAGCGCGCGATCTTCTACCCCCGCGGGTTGTTCGGCCAGGCGTATTGGTGGGCAATCCTGCCGTTCCACGGCATCGTCTTCGGCGGCATGCAGCGCAACATCGCCCGCGCGGCCGAACGTGCCACCGGCCATGTGGTCTCGGCCGAGCAGCGCCGTCGATAACCGCGACCCGTCGAGATCCGGACCTGCAGAACCTGCGAATCCGCGGGGGTCAGCCGGCCTCGATGGTCACCTTGCCCACCGAGGTGATCGGCGTGACCCGGCCGTCTTCGAGTTGATGTTGGCAGCCGACGATGCTGAGTCTGCCGGTGGCGACCGCATCGCTGATGACGCGCGAACTGCGCATGAGCGAGTTGATCGTCTCCACGAGATGACGCCGCCCGACCGCATCCTCGTCGATCGCGGTCGGGTCGACATAGGGAGTGTCCCGGTGCTTGCCGAACCATCCTGATGGACGGCAGGCTGGATAGCCTCCAGCTCGTGCTTGATCGCCGCCGTCACCCGGTTGGGACTGGCACTGGTCTGGTTGATGGCTGCAGCCACCGCACCACACGAGCGATGCGCGAGCACGACGATCAAGGCGAGGTCGAGCTCGGCGACAGCGAACTCCATGGTTGCGGTCGTATTCTCGTTGGCGATCTGCCCGATGTCGCGCACGACGAAAAGGTCGCCCAAACCACAGTCGAACTGGATCTCAAGTCAGCAACGTCATCGGGATGCTTCGCACTCATACCCGGGCGCGATCGGGTTGCTAACGGGTGAGGGTCGGGAAACTCCACCGGCCATCGGTGATCTCGGAGCGAGGCCGGTAGAGCCTGACGAGGTAGTTCCATCCCTGCGTGGTCGGAAGCGCGTTCGGAACATCACTCGGATAATCGCCGAACCGGACGGTGATCGTGCCGTCATCGTTGCGCGCTCCGGTGATGCTGTTGATCGTGTACGCGCCGCGCTCGTTCGGCTCGAAGAACCCGGCAGCGTTATAGACGGAGATGGACCAGAACCCATCAACGGGGACCCGCCCGACGGTCAACTCGTACCGTCCCACCGGAAGGCGCGGGTCGACGCCGATGTAACTCGCCTCAGACGAGGGCAGCCCTCCCCACCCAGCCGCTGTGCCGATGAGGTGGCGGACGGGGTCGACCTGATCCTTCGAGCCGAACATGCGGTCGAAGCCGCTCAGGTTGCGCGCGAGCGAGAGCAGCGCGTCCCGGGTCTCGTCGAGGCTGGTCACGTCATAGACGGGCATCTCAAACGGGCTCGATGAGGCGCATTCGAGTCGGATCTGATCCTGCAGTGCCGACACGTCGGCGACATCGGCCGCATCTGCGGGATCCACCAGGATGCGGATCGCCAACACGACGTGTGATGTGCCGAACTGCTCGACCGACAGGTGGTGCTCGCCCGCGTCGTGGAAGATGGCGTCGACGTAGTGGTGCTCGTTGACGACCATCGCCGACAGGTACCGTTCGGCATGCTCGGGAATGCTGAACCTCGCACCGGCGCTGATGTCCACGACGGCAAAACTGTAGAGCGTATCCCGGTTCAGTCGAATGACCGTCTGCTTGTCGATCGCCGCAGGCTCACGGTTGTGAAGAAATCTGTTCACGCCTCCCGCGTTCCGTTGGAGGTCACGCATCATCCGGTGGGTCTCAGCGAGTGCGAAGTTGTCGGCATTGACGAGGCTGGTCACAACGGGATCATCGCACAACGGAGAAGATCATCCACGGAACTGTCGCCACGAGGTTTAGCAAACACGTCCTAGGTGAGTTCACCACGCACGATGCTGTCTCCGCTGTGCGCTGGATCGCCGTCGAACGGCTCGTCGGAGACGTCGACGATCGGGAACTCTGCGACATCCACTCCGGCAGGCACGGCGAACTCCCCGCTCTCGCCGACGAGGATGCCGAGGCTGATCAGGCGTTGAAGTTCGACATCGATGAGCCAAACCTCACGAAACCCGTCGGATCCATCGCCGGTCACCTCGACGGACAGCACTTGCTGACCGTCGACCTCCCGCAGTGCCGCGGTGCCGCCATCCTGCCAACCGGGCAGAGCCTCCAGGTCCGCGGTAGCGATCGTGCGCGCGGTCGGAGGGGCTGGTTCGAGAAGGCGATCGACGGCGACGGAGACGCCGACACCGGCCACGAACGACGCCGCAACGATCCACGCGGTGCGGCGGCGCCAACGATGCGACGCGGGCTTGACCGTCGGTTCGGCTGCCTCCGCCGTGGCCTGCGCGGGCCCAGGTTCCGGCAGGCCCAACTCCAGGGCGACGCGCTCCCAGACTCGGGCCGCAGGAACGTCCAGTTCGTCAGGGTCCGAGGCATTGCGGCCGGCGCGGGTGACGCGCTCGAACGCAGCGAGTTCACCCTGGCAGCGCGAACACTCGGCCAGGTGCTCCCGTGCACCCGTCCCACCAGCCTGCTCGCCGAGTGCCAGGAGAGCCAACGTCTCGTCATCCAGGTGCGCCATCTGACACCTCCAGCCCTGAGCGCATGCGTCGAAGACTACGTTTGATGTGGGACTTGACCGTGCCGAGCGGCAGATCGACCCGCGACGCGATCTGACTGTGGGTGAGGTCCTCGTAGAACGCAAGTCTGAGGATCTGCGCCTGCGGTTCGGGAAGTTCGCGCAGCGCGTCCGCGACGACGACCCGGTCCACGACTCCGGAGACCGCGTCCTGGTCCGTCGTCGGCGCCGGCAGGGCGGCGGTTGCGGCCTCCTGTGCGCGACGTTCACGGGCGCGCCGAGCGTGCATGTCCGCGACCGTGTGCCGGGTGATGCCGACGAGCCAGGCTTGCAGTCCGGAGCGCTCGGGGTCGAACCCGCTCCTGCCGCGCCACGCTGCGACGAAGACCTGCTGGGTGACGTCTTCGGCGTCGGCAACCGAGCCGAGCGACCGCAGGGCCACGGTGTAGACCAACGGCGACCATCGCTGGAACGCGAACTGGATCGCGTCGCGCTGGCCCTCCCGGAAGGCGCGATCGAGGTCGCTGCCTTGCGCATGTTCCTCGACGTTGATCAACTCCCCGCGTGCATCGGTGCAGTGCGTAGAACGGCCGCCTCGCGCGGCGGCACCGTCAATCTGCACTGAGCGTAGCGGTGACGACGATGTTGTCGTCGTAGCTCTGTCGGTCATCGTCCCACCGTCCGCCGCACGTGATGAGTACCAGGCTCGGCTCGCCGTCCCAGCGGAAGTGCTCGGACAGGTCGATCGTCGCCTTGGACAGGGCCGCAACGCTCGTGACCACGTAGTCGACGGTGGCGCCGGTCGCGCTCGTCGCCGTGACGAGGTCGCCCACCTCGGCCTCGCGCAGGTCGTAGAAGGGTCCCCTGGGAGTGATGAGCGACCCTGCGTGCGCCGCGACCACCACACTCCCGGCGACGGCGTCCAGGCCAGGGCCGAACCGGTACCAGCCGGCACGATTCGCGTCGTCGGGGATCTCCATCTCCGTGCCCGTGACCCCGACCGGATCGACGGGGACATCGATGCCCAGTTCCTCGTAGACGACGCGGACGGGCGCGACGCTCGCCGCCGGCCTCGTGGCCGCGAGGTCCGCGGACCGGACCGTGACCGCCGGGGCCACGGCCGGGGTTGAACTCGGCGCAGAGGTGGTTGTCGCCGGCTCGGGAGCCGGGACGTCCCTCGGTGGTTGCGCGACGGGGGATGCGCAACCACCGAGAGCGGCCAGCCCAAGAACCAGGACGCAGGCCCACACTCGTGGGTTGGTCCTCATCCTCGAACTCAAGTCGCGACTCAGCGCCGGGAGGTGGCCAGGCGACGCGTACCCACGAAGCCCAGCGTGGCGACCAGGAGAGTCAGCGCGATCCAGAGCGCGGGCGAGGTTCCCGACTCCTGGACCTCGACCATTCCGGTGGGCACCCCGCCCGGGGCGGAGTGCAGGCCCTCGATGGTCTGGGTGGCAAGGGCCAGGTTGCCGTCCTCGAGACTGCCCCAGGCGTAGACGATGGTGTTCGCACCCTCGGCGACGGCAACGTCGGCCGGGCCGATGACCGGCTCAGTGGTACCTGCTGCGGCAACGGCGGCCGAGACCGTTCCGGCCGGGAGATCCAACATCGCCTCGTCCGGGTTGGACAGGCCGGAGATCACGGCCTCGCCACCGGCGAGCACATCCACGGCGGGAGCGGCTGCCGTGTGGCGGACGGTCAAGCGACCCTCACCGGCGGCTGTCGCCGAGATGTCGTTCGTGAACAACGTGGCCGTCGGTGCACCCTCCGGATCCAGGTGAGCAGCCGCGGTGTAGCTCATCCCCGCCTCGAGCGGCAGATCGATCGGCCCGATCGCCGGCTCACTGTCGTCAGCGGCATCGGAGGCGGTGATGGCGACCGTGTAGGTGCCCGGCGCGAGGTCCAAGGGACCGGCGAGATCGCCGGGCTGGAAGTTGTCGAGTGTGAGTTCCCCGTTGACGTAGACGTCGACGGGCAGATCGGGCACCGCGTGAAGCACGGACAGCGAGGCGATGTCCGGGCCGGGTGCGGGTGCGGCCGCCGCCGGCGCGGCAGCCAGCCCCAGGGCCGCCAGACCGATGACTCCACCTACTGCTAGGCGATGACGCATGAGGACCTCCGTTGGTACGCCCGAGGGCATCGTGTGTGACGTACCGGTATTCATCCCCTCCCCCCGGTTTGGATGCAGTCCAGGCCGGTTTTCTTTCCGTGCGGGTTTCACGCACATCCGGGGTGCGACGGCGCACGGCTAGGTGTACTTCCCGGCAGATTGTGAACGGGTGAGGTAGGCGAAGGCCTCCGGGCAGGCTGTGGGCCACCACACTCGCACCCGACCACGGAGGTCTTCGTGACTCAACGATGACGCGCCTTTGACGCCTTAGGGGTCGTCGTCGTCTTACTGTTCTGATCGTCGAGGAGCGCTTGGGTTTGCGCAGGGCCGCGGAGCGGTTCCAATGGTGCTGAGCCACTGCGATCGCGTTCTGGAGATGACCGACGGTCGCCTGAAGGAGTTGTGACATGACCACCCGCGAAAAGCAAGGCAAGACCGAAGGCTCGGTCAGACCCGCCTGGCTGGCCTGGACGGTGCGCGCAGTCGCGGCCGCGGGCCTGATCGTCGTCGCCTGGGTCTTCCTTACCGAGTGGGGCGCTGTCACGCACGGCCACCCGCTCTACCCCGTCCTGCTCGGCCTCACAGTGCTGGGCGCCGCGCTTGCGATGTGGCGCAGCTGGCGTCCCCGTGCTGCGCAGTCGGGGTGGCGCTGGGCCGCGGACCTCGTGCTCGTCGTCGCCGCGATCGGGTGGGTCGCGACGATTGCCTGGCTGCGACCGTTCACCGCGGTCGAGCCGGCCCTCGCCGCGATGAACTCGGACGCCCAGGTCACGGTCACCGAGACCGCCACACAGATCGAGCTGAACCCCACGGGCGACGTCAGCGGCACGGCGGTGTTCTTCCAGCCGGGCGCCAGGGTCGAGGCCCGCGCCTACGCTGCGATCCTGCGACCCCTGGCCGAAGCCGGGTACACGGTCGTCATCGCCAAACAGCCCCTCGGCATCGCGTTCCTCGCTGCCGGAGCGTTCGACGACGCCCGGGCCGCCTACCCCGACGCAATGCGCTGGGTCGTCGGCGGCCACTCCCTCGGCGGGGTCGTCGCGTCCTCCGAGGCAGACGCCGCGGACTCCGACACCACCGCGCCCGTCGCTGGACTCCTGCTCTACGCCTCCTACCCTGCGAACGACGAAAGCACCACCCTCACCGCGCAGGTCGAATCCATCTCAGGCTCGCGAGACGGACTGTGCACCCCCGAGATGATCGACGCCGCCAAGGCCGACCTGCCCCAAGAGACCAACTACACCGTGATCGACGGAGGCGTCCACGCCTACTTCGCCGACTACGGCCCACAACCCGGCGACGGCACCCCCACGATCTCCCAAGACGACGCCCGGCAACAGATCTCCGACGCCACCGTCCGGTTCGTCAACAGCCTTACGCCTTAGCCCGGCCTACGATCGGGCGTTCCGTGAGGGTGCTGTCCGGATCGTCGAGGAGACTGGGGAAGCCGATCGCCCAGATTGCAGGTGACCTTGGCGTGAACACTCTGCCCGCGCACACAACGTCACGGGGAAGCACGGCTAGCGAGCGAGCCGCTCCACGATCGCTCCGTACAACCACGGGAGTCCCGCGGCCGCCGGCATGATCGCGGCCCGCGCGGGTGAGGTGGCCAAGCCCACGAGGCCGCTGGTCAGGACACGGTAGTCACGGGTGGCCTCGGTCCAGGCACGTTCATAGGCTCGTGGGTCGTCGTCGAGCGTGGCCACGGCCGCGCGTGCCTGGGCGAAGCCCACGCGCAGGCCCTCACCGGTCAGCGCGTCGACATAGCCGGACGCGTCACCGACGAGCCGGATCCGGCCCAGGGCCCGGCGACGGGAGCGCTGCCGCAGCGGGCCCGCGCCGCGAACCGGACCGAGCGGCTCCGCCTCGCGCACCCGCTCCCAGACCTCGGGGAACGTGGCGAGCGCGGCGGTGTAGTCGATGCCCGCCGGGCCGAGCAACGCCACTCCTACGACGTCATCGGCGACGGGCGTCACGTACGCCTCCACACCGGCGCCCCAGTGCACCTCGACGAGGTCGGTCCAAGCCTCCACCCTGAAGTGCCGGCGCAGTCCGAACCGGCGGCGGTCTCGCCGTCCTCGGGACACGACTGCCAGTCCCGACGCGCGCCGGGCGGTCGAGTGCAGGCCGTCGCACGCGATCAGGAACCGCGCCTCGATGCCGGCCGCCCGTACGCCGTCGGGCGACTGGGCGATCCGATCGACCCGGGCCCGAACATGCGTCGCACCGAGTTCGATGCAGCGGGCGTACAGGTCTGCGTGCAGGGTGGTCCGTCGAACGCCCCGACCGGGACCGGTCACGAAGAGGTGGTCGACATGCCGGTGGCTGTCCCGGTAGCTGATCCCGGTCAGAGGATGCCCGGCCGGATCGACTCCGAGTCGGCGCAGCCCGGCCAGGGCGCCGGGCATCAGACCCTCGCCGCACGCCTTGTCGACGGGGCCGCTACGTGGCTCCACCACGACGACCTCGCGGCCGGCGAGCCGGGCCTCGATCGCGGTGGCAAGTCCGACTGGCCCACCCCCGACGACGAGGATCTCCGTGCGGGTTCCCGGCTCGCTCACGGACCCGCTCGCCCCGTCGCCGCTCCGTCTGTCCGGGTCGCGCCGGCGAGCGCTCTTTCCTCGGCCGGGATCCGGAACCCCAGCAGCAGCAACGCATTGAGCACGGTGAAGACCGCGGCTGTGACCCACGCGGTGTGGATCAGCGGGAGCGCAAGGCCCTCCACGACCACCGCCACGTAGTTCGGGTGACGCAGCCAGCGGTATGGCCCGACGACGACGAGTGGAAGCCCGGGCACGACGATGATTCGGGTGTTCCACCGCTCGCCCAGCGTGGCGATGCACCACCAGCGCAGAGCCTGGCTCGCCAGCACCGCCACCAGTGCCGTCCACCCGAGGGCCGGCAGGAACGGACGGTCCGCGAACCACACCTCGGCCACGCACGCGATCAGCAACCCGGTGTGCAGGGCGACCATGGCCGGGAAGTGGCCGCGACCGCTCTCCACCCCGCCGCGACCGAACGCCCAGCTCGCGTGCCGGGCCGAGACAACCAACTCCAGGAGTCTTTCCAGGGCTGTCGCGGCGACCACCACGACGAACAGGATGAACGCCGGGCTCACTCCGGCACCCCCCACCGCAACAGCACCAGTTCCGCGCACACGCCCGGCCCGAACGCCAACAGCACCCCGTAGGAGCCGGGAGCGGGACGATCCAGTTTGAGTGTCTCGTCCAAGACGTGCAGCACCGACGAGGAGGACAGGTTACCGACCGCCGCGAGCGACGAGCGGCTCACCTGCAGGTCACCCTCGTGCAGGTCGAGCGCGGCGGCGACCGCGTCGAAGATGCGCGGCCCACCCGCGTGCACGATCCACGTGGTCACATCCTCACGGGCGAGCGAGTGCTCGGCGAGCAGGATCGACACGTCGCCGGCGAGATTCTCGGAGATCACCTGCGGCAGCCCGGCGGAGAGCATGATGGCGAAGCCGGTGTCCTTGATGTGCCAGCCGAGGTCGTCCGCGGTATCCGGGTAGAGGCAGCTGCGACTGCCCAGCACGTCCGGCCCACCCTGACCGACCCGACCGGCCGGGTGGTTCTGCCCTGTCAGCACCACGGCGGCGGCACCATCCCCGAAGAGAGCGCTCGAGACGAGGTTCGCCGTCGAGTCGTCGCCCCGCTGGAACGTGAGCGAGCACAACTCGACCGACACCAACAGGGCGACGTGGTCCGGGTGACCGGCCAGGTAGTCATGCACACGCGCGATCCCGGCGGCCCCGGCCACGCAGCCCAGACCGAACGACGGCATCCGCCGGACGTCGTTGCGCAGCCCGAGCCGGCCGACCAGCGCGGCATCGATGGACGGTGCCGAGATGCCGGTGACCGATGTGAACAGGAGGAAGTCGACGTCGGCGGCCGCGATCCCGGCGCGGCTCAGCGCCGTCCGGCACGCCTCCTCGGCGAGCGTCGTGCCCTCGGAGATGAACAGATCGTTGGCGCGGCCGAACGATGTCAGTTCGGCGTACTGCTCGAGCGGGAGCGCCAAGTGTCGGGTGCGAACCCCACTGGAGCGCTGCAGCCGGGTCAGCGCGGCACGCCGCACCGGGTCACTGGTGAGCAGCGGACCGATCGTGTCGATGATCTCCTGCTGGGGGTGCGCGCGACCGGGAAGCGCGGGACCGACGGCAACGAGGCGCGACATCGTGGCATCGTGTCACGCAGTTCACTCGTCGGCACCACCAACCGACGCCGCACCGAGCCGGCTCTACGGAGGAGAACGCGTGAGGTCTTGGACCCGCATCGCCCGTGGACTGGGCTCCGCCAGCCATCCGGGCCCGACTGTGGTCGTGACCCTGCTCGCCGCGGCGTTCGCCGTCGGTGTCGGGGCGGATCCAGCACGGGCCGTCCTGGTCACCCTGGCCGTGCTCACCGGGCAGCTCTCGGTCGGATGGTCCAATGACTGGATCGATGCCGAGCGCGACACCGCGGTCGCCCGTGATGACAAGCCCGTCGTCGCGGGCCTGGTGTCGGTCAGGACCCTTCGCCGCGCCGCGCTGCTGGCGGTGTCCGCGTGTGTCGTCCTGTCCTTGGCCACAGGCTGGGTCGCCGGCGCGGTGCACCTGGCCGCGGTGGCCAGTGCGTGGTCGTACAACCTCGTCCTCAAGGCCACCCTGCTCTCCTGGGTGCCCTACGCCGTCTCGTTCGGCCTGCTGCCCGTCTTCGTCGTGCTGGCCTCAATCCCTGGCGCATCGACCGCCCCGTGGGCGGTCATCGCGACGTCCTTGCTCGGTGTCGGCGCGCACGTGGCGAACACGCTGCCCGATCTGGAGGACGACCGCCGAACCGGTATCCGCGGCCTGCCGCACCGGGTCGGGCGAGCCGCGGCGAGTCTGCTGGCGCCGATGGTGCTCATGCTGGCGACGGTCATCGTCGTCCTGGGACCCGACCGACCACCCGGACCGGCCGTCTGGATCGGAGGCATCATCGCCCTCGTCCTGGCCGCCTCCGCCGGGGTCGTGGCCAGGAGCCGGACGCGCAGCCGGCTGCCGTTCGCGCTGAGCATGGCGGTGGCTGCGGTCTGCGTCGTGCTGCTCGTGCTGGCCGCACCCGAAGTCGCGGTGCCCGGGTGATGCTCGGAGCAAGGTCCTAGGACCGGGCCGCCTGCTCCACCCGGTCGAGGGCGCCGCGTCCGGCCGCCGAGATGCTCGCCTGGCCGAGCACCCGGGTGCCGTCGTAGACGACGATCGACTGCCCGGGTGCGATGCCCCGCAGCGGCGTGCCCAGCCGGGTGGCCAGGCCTGCGCCGTCGACACGGACCCGGGCCGGCACCGGGTCGCCGTGCGCGCGCACCTGCACGGTCACGTCGGTCCAGTCGGCCGGGTCGACGTCGTCGGCGAGCCACACCACGTCCCCGGCGGCGATCTCGGTGACGGACAGCAGCTCGCTCGGTCCGACGACGACCCGGTTCGCCGTCGAGTCCACCTCGAGCACGTAGCGGGGCTTGCCGTCCGCCGCCGGGGCGCCGATGCCCAGGCCCTTGCGCTGTCCGACGGTGAAGCCGTAGGACCCCTCGTGGCTGCCGACCACCTGCCCGTCGGTGTCGACGACCTCACCCGGCTGCGCGCCGAGGCGAGAACGTAGGAAGCCCCGGGTGTCGCCGTCGGCCACGAAGCAGATGTCGTAGGAGTCCGGCTTGGCCGACACGCTCAGCCCGCGGCGGGCGGCCTCGGCGCGCACGTCGTCCTTCGACGGGGCGTCCCCGAGCGGGAAGATCGACCTGCCCAGCCGCTCGGACCCCATCACCGCGAGCACGTAGGACTGGTCCTTGAGCGGGTCAGCGGCGCGGTGCAGCTCGCGCACCCCGCCCGGTCCCTCGGCGATCCGGGCGTAATGCCCGGTCGCGACGGCGTCGAAGCCCAGCGCGAGTCCGCGGTCCAACAGGGCGGAGAACTTGATGTGCTCGTTGCAGCGCACGCACGGGTTCGGGGTGCGGCCGGCCGAGTACTCGGACAGGAAGTCCGCGACCACGGTGTCCTCGAACTCCTCGGACAGGTCCCACACGTAGTACGGGATGCCGAGCACGTCGGCGGCACGGCGGGCGTCGGAGGCATCCTCGATGGAGCAGCACCCGCGGGAGCCGTTGCGGTGCTGGGCGCGGGACCGGGACAGCGCCATGTGCACACCGACGACGTCGTGCCCGGCGTCCACGGCACGAGCGGCGGCGACGGCGGAGTCCACGCCGCCGGACAGCGCGGCCAGGACGCGCATCAGCGGCTCCCCCCGGTCATGGTGCCGGTCGCCGCGGCGGTGGGTGCCGCCGTCGGGGTCCGACGCGGGGCGTGCGCCGCTCGGGCCCGCTCGACCACGTCGGGCAGGACCGCGAGCAGCGTGTCCACGTCCGAGTCGGTGGACGTGTGCCCGAGGGTGAGGCGCACGGCGGAGCGGGCGCGCTCGTCGTCGTCACCCATCGCGGCCAGCACGTGCGAGGGCTGCTGGACGCCGGCCTGGCACGCGGACCCGGACGAGGCACAGACCCCGACCATGTCCAGCCCGAACAGCAGCGCATCCGCGTCGGTGCCCTCGATGGTGAAGTGCGCGTTGCCGGGCAGCCGGCGCTCACCCGACGGGGTGCCGCGCAGGGTGGCGCCCGGCACCGCCTCGAGCACGCCGGCCACGAGCCGGTCCCGCAGGGCCGTCAGCCGGGCGGTCTCCTCGGTCAGGTCGGCGACGGCGGCCCGCACCGCGACCGCGAGCGCGCGGATCCCCGGGGTGTTGACGGTGCCCGAACGCACGCCGCGCTCCTGCCCGCCACCGTGCAGCACCGGCGTCATGGTCAGGTCACGCCGGGCCAGGAGGGCGCCGACCCCGATCGGAGCACCGAGCTTGTGCCCGGACAGCGCGAGCGCGGCAAGCCCGCTCGCCGCGAAGTCGATCGGGACGTGCCCGACGGCCTGGACGGCGTCGGAGTGCACCGGCACCCCGTGCGCGGCCGCGAGCGCAGCCACCTCGGCGACCGGCTGGATCGAACCGACCTCGTTGTTCGCCCACATCACGGAGATCACCGCTGTGCGCGGGCCGGCCACCTGGAGAAGGTGGGCGACCTCGTCGAGGCGGATGACGCCGTCGGGTCCCACCGCGAGCACGGTCAGGTGCGCGCCCTCGCGTTCGGCGAGCCAGTGCGCCGCGTCGAGCACCGCATGATGTTCGACGGCGGAGATCGCCACCCCGGTCGCCTCCGGTCGCGCTTCGGTCGTCGCGAACCACGCGCCCTTGACAGCGAGGTTGTCCGCCTCGGAGCCGCCCGCGGTGAAGATCACCTCGGTCGGGTGGGCGCCGAGGTCGGCCGCGATGGACTCCCGGGACTCCTCGACCACACGCCGGGCGGCGCGGCCGCGAGCGTGCAGCGAGGAGGGGTTGCCCAGTTCGAGGGCGGCCTCGGCGAAGGCGGCCGCCACCTCCGGGCGCACGGGGGTCGTGGCGGCGTGGTCGAGGTAGACGGGAGGCGTGGTCACGGTCCACCAGTCTACGTTCCGCGGCGCGGGGCCTCCGTGGGCGGGTTCGGACGGCGGCGGAGTGCCGTGCCGCTCCCGGGCCGCCCGCTCGCCGCATGCGCGAGGTCGGACCCGAGGCCGATGGGCAGTTCTGCACGGGCCCCGGTGCGGCGCCGTCCGTGCGAGCCCATACGCTCTGGGCACGTGCCCGAGCACCGAGGGCGGCGGGATCGACGAGCAGGGGGCGGCGTGAGCGAGACGAACGATCCGGGCAGGCAGACCTCCTCGGGCGCCGGGTCGGGTTCGGGTGGCGGGCCGGGCTACGGCGTCGGTGAGAACTACGGTGGCGCACCCTCCCCGTACGGCGCGGCGGCGCCCGATCCGTATGCGGGTGCCGGGGCGGGTGGCTCGGGGCCGACGCCGGCTGCCGGCTCCCCCGACCCCTTCGGTGGCGGGCCGGCGCCCTGGGATCAACCCACGGTCGGCAGCGGCGGCGGCGCGAACCCATCCCCGTACGGCATGGACCCCGCCCAAGCGCACGGCTCGCCCTACCTGCAGCCGGGCGGTTACGTCCCACCGAGCACCCGCTCCACCGGGCGCACTGGCTGCCTCGTCGCCGCCGTGATCGTCGGTGCGGTCATGGTGCTCGTCGTCGGCCTGATCGTCGCCTTCGTCGTGGCGCTGGGCCGGACGAGCGGCTCGGAGCCCACGCCCGACCCGCCGGCGACCACGGACCACCTGACCGAGACCTGGCTCGCGACGCCGCAGGACCTCTCCCCCGGCGTCGGCGCCGACACCCAGCTCGGCATCGGCGTCGACGGTGCGTTCACCGGCCCGTCCTTCATCGGTGGTGAGAGCGCGTGGATCGTGACCCTCGACGACGCCGGCAGCGCGCCGTTCGCGGTCGCCGGACTCGACCCGGCCACCGGGGCGCCGCTCTGGGAGCACGACCTGCCCGGGGTGCTCTGCGGCGACGCCGAACTCGACGCCGTGATCATGTGCGTCAGCCGCGACGGCGGCGCCTGGCAGGGGCACGTGATCGACGCGGCCACCGGGGAGATCCGGCTCACCTGGGCGACCGACCTGACCAGTGCCGCGACCGTGCACCACACCGCCGCCGGGCTGATCGTGGTCGGGGACAACGGGCCACAGGCCCCGCACGCGCGGATCAGCTTGCTCACCCGGGAGGGCGCCACGGCCTGGAGCGTGGACCTCGCCGACATCCCCGGCGGCGAGTCGCTGTTCAGCGACTTCCTGGCCAGCGACCTGGGCAACTCGGACTCCGACGACGCCGAGGCGACCCTGGAGCGACCGCGCTGGCGCCAGCTCGACGGCGGCCTGATCATGCTGTGGTCCACGCCGGGCGCCGCGATCATCGACCCCGCCACCGGAACCGTGTTCGCCCACGAGTGCCGCCGCGCCACTGTCGCAGGCTCGGCCTACTACTGCGTCACCGACGCCGGCATCACCCGGCACGACCTCGACGGCAAGGTGGTGTGGACGCTGCCTGGCCTGACCCTGACCCACCCGTCGGACATCTCGCCGGGCCGGCCGGTCGCCTACGACGAGTCGAACCACGCCATCGTCGGCGTCGACTGGGACACCGGCACGGTCACCAACACCGTGGCCACCCTGGCGCCGTCGTCGGGCGGCTTCGTGCCCGGTGTCAGCCCGCTCAGCAGCTCCGGCAGCCCGGAGCATCTGGTCGTTGCCGGCGGCGCGTCCATGATCGCGCTGGCACCGGACTCCGACACGCTCGCCTGGACGTGGGAGCCGGAGGACGGCGGCTACATCGGTGACGTGTACGTGGTCGGGGACCTGCTCGTGCTCGACGGCTTCGACCAGGTCGGGTTCGATCCACTCACGGGCGACGAACTCTGGACCGCACGGGTGGACACCGGGATCTACCGGCAGGTGGTCGGCGACCGGGTCGCCACGATCGGGTTCGAGGGCATCGCGCTGTTGGAGCTGCCGTGAGCACCGTGAACCACGCCGCGGTGGTCGGCGGGATCGCCGCGGACCGGGAGAATGTCAGCGTGATGCATGCACTCACCACCGCTGGATCACCGGCTCGCGCCGCCTACCCGATCGTGACCGGGGGCATCGCGCCGGTGGAGGTCTCGTGACCGACCAGACCGACGACGGCGACGACGAGTTCCGCGGCAGCGCACGGTTCCAGGGCGGGGCCCGCTTCGGTGAGGCCCCGGCGGGCACCGACGCCGATGACCCGGCCACTGCGTCGGAGGACGACGAAGCGCCCGGCAGCACCGGCTACACACCCTCCTACGGCACGACGGGCTACACGCCCTCGTACGGGACCACGGACTACTCGCCACCCGCCTACGGCACGTCCGGCTACCAGCCGCCGAACTACAACGCCCCCGCGAACCCCTACGTCGGGCTCGGCGACCCCTCCGAAACCGCCACCGACCCCGTCACGGTCGATCCGCCGTCGACCGTGCAGCCCTGGGCCGCGGCGGGCTCCACCGGCATCGACCCCTCGACGGTGACCACCGGCCCGGCCGAGGACACCCGGGTGGCGCTCGGCCGGATCGAGCCGAAGCGGATCGAGGTGACTCGCGTCGCACCACCCGCCGCCGGTGCGCCGACCCGGCCGGTCACACCCGCGGCCACCGAACCGGTCGTGGTCCGGATGCCGCCCCGCACCGATCGCGTCCACCCTGTCGTCCGCAGACGGAACCAGCGCCGGACCCGCCGCTTCATCGCGGTCGCGTCGGCCGTGGGCGTCATCGGGATCGCCCTGCTGATCGTTTTCCGGCTCGCCGGCGGCCCGTCCGGGGCGTTCGACAGCCGCCCGGACATCGAGGGCGACGCCGACCCGTTCGACACCCGCTGGGAGGTGACCGCGGACACGCTCCTGCCCGGGGCGTCGGAGTTCCTGCCGGTGAACTCCGCCGACTGGTTCGAGTACCGCGCCCCGTACCTGATCCCCGGCGACGACGCCTGGGCCGCCATCGTCAACGACGCCACCATCAGTGTCGCGGACGACGCCGACGTCGTGGCCGCGGACGTGGTCGCGTTCGACCCCGAGACCGGGGCCCTGCTCTGGGACGCGCCGCTGCCCGGCGGCCTGTGCGCGGAACGTCTCACGGATGCCCAGGGACTCGTCTGCCTGGGTCGCACAGACGACGACGGATGGGCGATCACCCTGTTCTCGATGGACGACGGAGCGATCATCGCCACGCACCCGGTGGCCGATATCGGCCAGCCGTGGAACGTGCACCTGAGTTCGGCCGGGCTGCTCGTCATCACAGAGGGCTCCCCTGGGGAGTTCACGACGCTGAACCTGCTCTCGGTCGCCGACGGCACGCTGACCTGGTCCCATGACCTGGCCGACCTGCCGGACACCGAGGACCTGTTCCGGGAGGACGACTCCACCGGCCGAATCCGGGTGGTCCCGTATCTGCCGATCTGGCGGGACGTGGGCGCGAACACGTTGCTGTGGGCCTCCTCCGTGACGCTCCACATCGACCCGCTCACCGGCGAGCTGACCCCCCGCCAGTGCTACGAGCTCGCCGTGGTCGAGGACACCTTCGCGTGTGACTCGATCGACGGGACCACCCGCTTCGCGGCCGACGGCACCGAGCTGTGGCACTCCGAGCAGATCCGTCTGGAGGGGTCGGCGTTCCTGCCGGCCCCGGCGCTGGTGAACACCGGCACCCCGGGCGTCGTGCGGGCCACCGACTGGGACCGCGGCGGCGTGGGCGACCCCCTGCTCGAGTACTCGCTGCCGCAGTCCACGAACCTCTCCGGCACCGCGCAGTACCCCTTCTTCAACACCGAGTCCGAGCTCGTACTGCTGAGCGAGGACGGCGGGTCGACGCGCTGGATCACGCAGATCCGGAACATGAACTCCATCACGGACGTCGTCGTCGTCGAGGACGTCGCGATCGTCACCGGCTACATCTCCTTCGGCCTGGACCTCGGCACCGGGGAGATGCTCTGGTCCCGGGACACCAACGGCGACATCCACCTCGTCGACGGCCGGCCCGTCTCGTTCAGCTACAGCGGGTTCGCGCTGCTCGAGCTCCCGGAGGCGTGAGCGGACTCAGCCGCCGAGGAACGCCAGGGCGCCGCTGACCGCCTCGCGGCCGGCCCGGTTCGCACCGATCGTGGATGCCGACGGGCCGTAGCCGACCAGATGCAGGCGCGGTTCGGCCGCCACCTGGGTGCCGGCCATCTCGATGCCGCCGCCATGGCCGCGCAGGCGCAGCGGGGCCAGGTGGTCCAGCTGCGAACGGAACCCGGTGGCCCAGAGGATGGCGTCGGCACGCTGTTCGGAGCCGTCCGCCCAGCGCACGCCGGTCGGGGTGATCTCGGTGAACATGGGCCTGCGGTCCATGACCCCGCGCTCGGCGGCGGCGCGCAGTGTCGGGGTCCAGATCAGACCGGTCACGCTGACCACGCTGCGCGGCGGCAGGCCCGCTCGGACCCGCTCCTCGACGAGCGCGACGGCCCTTCGCCCGGCGTCGGGGTCGAACTCGTCGTCGCGCCAGACCGGCTCCCGGCGGGTCACCCAGGTGGTGGCGGCGACGTGGGAGATCTCCTCCAGCAACTGCACCGCCGAGATGCCGCCGCCGACGACGATCACGTGCCGGCCGGCGAACTCGTCGGCGCTCACGTAGTCGGCGGTGTGGAGCTGGCGGCCCCGGAACGTCTCCTGGCCGGGGTAGATCGGCCAGAACGGCTTCGTCCAGGTCCCGGTCGCGTTGATCACGACCCGGGCGGACACCCCGCCGCGGTCGGTCGACGCGAGCAGCCGGCCGCGCGGGTCGTCGTCGGTGCGGGCGACCCGGTGCACGTGCACCGGCCGCAGGATCGGCAGGTCGAAGTCGCGCTCGTAGTCCCCGTAGTAGGAGGGCACCACCTCCCGCGACGGCGCGCACGGGTCCACCTCGGGCAGCTCCCGCCCGGGCAGGTCGTGCACCTTGTTCACCGTGGCCATCCGCAGGGTGCGCCACCGGTGCCGCCAGGCACCGCCCGGCCCCGCCTCGCCGTCGAGCACCACGAACGTGCCCGACGGCGGCCGGTCGCCGTCAGCGGTCGGCGTCGCCGTCGCGGGGGTGAGTCCGCGACGGCGCAGGTGGTACGCGGCGGACAGCCCGGCCTGACCGGCGCCGATCACGACGACGTCGGCGCTGCTCGGCAGCGGCTGGGCCGCATCGAACGCGCCCTCATCGATGGTCGACGGCGGAGCGTGCGTGGGCTGCGCGGTCGCCGCGGTCTCGGGTCGGGTAGCGACCGAGCGGCCGGCGACTCCTGGATGCTCGCGGGTCAGGTCGGTGGTCACGTCCGTCTCAACCAGTCCGCCACGGCGGATCTTCCGGACCCCAGGTCTGCCCGGCCGACTCGATCCGGACGCAGTGCCCGGCACCGGCACGCTCACCGCCCAGTTCTTCGGTGAACACGCAGATCCCGGTGCCGACGTCCAGGCGCACCCGGTAGGCGTCGGCGTAGTCGCCCTCGCGCTTGCGCCAGTTGTCGGCGAGATCGGTCGTCTCGTTCGGGAGCAGGGCGCAACAGGAGCATCGCGGGTCGTAGGCAGGGGTGGTGCGGAGCACGGCCTCCCAAGCGGGGCGGCCCTCGTGCTCGACGGCACGGACCTCCTCGATCGCGGTGCCCGGCACCACCTCGCCGGCCACCAGTGCCGCGAGGGCGTCGGGATCGTCCTGGTCGTGCTGCCCGTCGGTGAGTTCGATCGGATCGAGCATCGCGACCCAGTGGTAGTTCTGGTACATCGGCGCGTCGTGGTCGAAGCGGTCGGTGCGGCGTCGCCGGACGAGACCTGCGCCGTCGATGACCGTCTCGGCCAGGCGGCGGGACTGCTGCTCGCGGTACCGCTCGCCGGCAGTCCTCGCGCGGTGGGCGGGATCGGCGAGCTCGGGTTCCCGCGCGAGAGCCTCCGCATCGAACGCGATCAGGAAGCCATTGGACGACCCGACGACCTGCCTCTCGTCGAGGAGCTCCCGGCCGTCAAGGGTCTCGACCCGGATCCGGTTCGGGCGCTCCATCCAGGCGCGGACGGGCCCATCGGAGTACAGCCCGGTCCAGCGCGCTGTGAGTGTCACGGTGCGCCAGCGCCACGGCGAGGACCGCGCCAGGGCACGGAAATCCTCGACGTCCGGGACCGTGGGTGCGAGCGACATCGGACCATTGTGGGTGGTCCGCGGGACGATTGCAGCAGCAATTCCGGCGGCCACACCGCCGTGGCTGCGGCGCGCGAGAGGCCCACCTCTACCGCGCGGATCCACTCGAACCGCAGCGGCGCATCTATTGCGTATCCGCAGTAACTGCGGCAGACTGGATACGTCCCCACGAGCCGTAATCACCCGGAGGTCGCCGTGTCCACCGAGAACCGCCTGCAGACCGCACTCGAGCAGGCACGCGCCGAGCTCGACGCGTGCGACCCCTCGTCGGCGGCCGGCTCCCTGCCCCACCTGCGTGCCGCCGTCGGGCATCTCGCCGACGCCGTCGACGAGGCGATGGCGATGGCCGTCCTCGAGGAGGGCACCTCACTACGTGCGGCCGGCGCGATGGCCGGCCTGTCCGAGAACGCGGTCCCGCCCCGCCTTGGCCGCACGGCCGCGCTCGCCTCGTACCGCGACGCCAGCGGGCGGGTCTCCGCCCGGGGCGTCGAGCGGGCCCGGTATGACGTGGAGCGCGGCGACTACTCCCCCGCCCCCGAGGCCGACCGCGAGCCCATGCGGTTCCGGCCGCGCCGCCCCGATTGAGCCGCACCCGACCCGGGCCGCCACCGGCGCCGACCGCAACCACCCGACACCAGCCACCGATACCACCCCCACCGACGAAGGGACCCGTCATGACCGACCAGAACTTCACCCACATCGCGTTCCTGCTCGACCGCTCCGGCTCGATGCAGTCCATCAAGTCCGACACCGTCGGAGGCTTCGACGCGTTCATCGCCGAGCAGCGTGGCGAGCCGGGCCGGTGCACGGTCTCCCTGGCCCAGTTCGACAACGAGTACCAGGAGGTCTATGCGGATCGACCGATCGCCGACGTGCCCTCCCTCGAGCTGGTCCCGCGCGGAAGCACGGCCATGCTCGATGCCATCGGACGCCTCATCAACGCCACCGGCGCCCGGCTCGCCGCCCTGCCCGAGGCGGAGCGGCCGGGCACCGTGATCGTCGGCATCATGACCGACGGCCTCGAGAACGCCTCGAAGGAGTTCAGCCGCGCCCAGATCAAGGCGATGATCGGCGAGCAGACCGACCGCTACGGCTGGCAGTTCCTGTACATGGGCGCCAACCAGGACGCGATCGAGGTCGGCACCGGGCTTGGCGTGGACCCGGGCCTGGCGGTCACCTACTCCTCGACCAAGGTCGACGCGGCGATGCGCATGACCAGCAGGAAGGTCGCCGGGGTGCGCGCCGCCATGGCCGCAGGCATGGCCGCACCGGCCGCGCGTGCCGCGCACGGCTACACCGAGGCGGAGCGCGCCGAGGTGGGCGAGGACGGCTGAGCACTCGACGCGGCTTGGGCCACCGAGTCGCCGGCCGCGGCCAGGGGCTCGGTCACGCGACGCTCCGTCGGGACGTCCTGTGGTCCGGGCGCCGATCGCGACACCGCGGAGCCGGTTCGCAACTGCCCGGCGACGATCGCACTGAGCGCCAGCGCGAACCCGAGGAGCTGTGCGGGTTCGAACCGCTCCCCCAGGACCAGCGCACCCAGCGCCGCGGCAACGACCGGGGAGAGCAGCGCGAGCATCGCGGCCGATGTCACCGGGATCCGCCCGATCCCGGTGAACCACAGTGTGTACGCGAGCAGGCCGCCCACAAGTCCCAGCCACACGTAGCCCGCCACGGCGGTCGCGTCGATGCCGGTCGGCACGCCCTCAACGATCAGCGTCAGCGGGAGCAGTGCCAACCCGCCGGCAGTGAGCTGCCAGCCGGCGAACGCGAGCGCCCCGGCCGGCCTGCCCCAACGCTTCGTCAACGTGACGCCGAGCCCCATGGAGGCGGCTCCGGCGAGTCCGGCCGCGACTCCGAGCAGGTCCGGTACGGCGTCCGCGCGCAGCACCACCAGCGCCACCCCCACGATTCCGACCACGCCCCAGCCGAGCCGCCAGGCGGACCAGGCCTGGCCGAGCAGGACGACCGCGAGCACGGCCACGATCAACGGCTGGCCGGCGCCGAGGGTGGCGGCGAGGCCTCCGGGCAGCCGATAGGCCGCCACGAACAGCAGCGGGAAGAATGCGCCGATGTTCAGGACGCCGAGCACCGCGGCGCGCCACCACCAGGAGCCTCGGGGCAGGGTGCGGGAGAGCGCCACGGCCAGCAGGCCAGCAGGCAGGGCGCGCATGAGGGCGGCGAAGAGTGGCGCATCCGGTGGCAGGAACTCGGTCGTCACCAGGTAGGTCGTGCCCCAGACGAGCGGGGCGAGGGCCGTGGCCATGGTCATGGACAGGCGTCGCATCGCAATCTCCTCAACGTTGAACTATTCAACGTGAAGCACTGTAGGATGACCGGAGTCGGTTCGTCAAACAATTCAACGTCAAACAGTTCAACGTCAAGGAGATGCCGTGCAAGACGCCGTGGATGCCCGCCTGCACCAGTGGAGCGTGGTGCGGCCCGATCTCGACGTCTCCGCCATGGGGGTGATCGGCCGCCTGTCCCGATTGACCCGACTGCTCGAAGGCAGCCTGCAAGAGGTCTTCGATGCTCACGGTCTGCAGCCCGGCGAGTTCGATCTGCTCGCCACGCTGCGGCGAGCGGACCCGGAGGGCACCGGCCTGACCGCGGTGGCGTTGGCCCGCGCGGCAATGAGGACCTCCGGGGCGATCACCAATCGCCTGGACCGTCTGGTCGCCAAGGATCTGGTGCGCCGCGACGTGGACGAGGCCAATCGCCGCGCCATCCTGGTCACCCTCACACCGAAGGGGCGCACCGTACTGGACGCCGCCCTTGCCGATCACGTCGCGAACGAGGAGCGTCTGCTCGCCGCCCTCGGGGCCCCCGAACGCGAGCAGCTGGCGAACCTGTTGCGCACCCTCCTGCTCGCCCACGGCGACCAGGCACCGCCGGCCTGACCCCCTGACCGTTCCTCCGGGTGAGGCGGAACTCGTCGTGCGGCTAGACCGCGGTGTGCGGCGCGACCATCGGTGCACCGATCCGGTTGATCCGATCCGTGCCCCACGCGCCCAGTGGCGCGAGAGCGGCGTTCAGCGCGACGCCGGCCTCGGTCAGGGAGTACTCCACGCGCGGCGGTACCTCCCGGTACACCTCGCGATGCACCAGCCCGTCCACCTCCATCTCCCGCAGGTGCTGGACGAGCATCTTCTCGCTCACCCCGGGCAGGCCACGCTTGAGCGCGGAGAATCTCCGGGTGCCGTTGTCGAGCTCCCACAGGATGAGCGACTTCCACTTGCCGGTGATCACGTCCATGGCGGCGTCGATGCCGCAGAGGTAGGGCCCCTGCCGTGGGCCGGGCGGCGCCGTCTCAACGGACTCGTTCTGGGCTGTGACCTCGATACTTACCATATGGTGAGTATCGCACTATGAAGTGGGTACTTGTGTGGTGGTGCGCGCTCGCGCAGGCTCGACGAGATGACTCCCACAACTGCCCCGCCGCCATCCGCATCGACCATATCCACGACGCCGATCACCGCGGCGTCCGACTCCTCCACCACCCCCGACTCCCCCGCGCAAGCGCGGGTGAGCGTCCTGGGACTCGGTGTGATGGGCAGCGTGCTGGCCAGCACGCTGCTCGCCGCCGGGCACCGGACCACCGTCTGGAACCGGACCAGTGGCCGGGCCGACCCGCTGCGTGCCGCGGGCGCGATCGTGGCCGGCTCGCCGGCCGAGGCGATCTCCACCGCCGACGTGGTGATCGTCTGCCTGTTCGATCACGCCTCGGTGCACGAAGTGCTCGACCCGCTCGTCGACCACCGCACCGGCATCGACCTCATCAACCTCACCACCACGACGCCCGAGGAGGCCCGCGAGCTCGCGGCCTGGTCCTCGACCCGCGGCATCCACTATCTCGACGGCGGCATCATGGCCGTGCCGGCCATGATCGGGCAGGACGGTTCGTCGATCCTCTACAGCGGGGCACCCGAGGTGTTCGAACGGCACGAACAGCTCCTGCGCAGCTGGGGCAAGGCCACCTACTTCGGCGGAGATGCCGGCCTGGCCTCACTGGAGGACCTTGCGCTCCTGTCCGGCATGTACGTCATGTCCGCAGGACTGCTGCACGGCATGGCGATGGTCGGCTCCGTGGGTGTCAGCGCGAGCTCGTTCGTCACTCGGGCCCAGCCCTTCCTGGCCGCGATGACCGAGACCTTCCCGGCCTTCGCCGAGACCATCGACAGCCGGCGGTACGACGCGCCCGAACGGCAGAGCCTGGAGTTCTCCGACCTCGGCAAACTCGTGCGGGCCAGCACCGAGGCCGGCATCAGCCCGGCGGTGGTGCAGATGGTGCAGGACCTGATCATGCGCCAGCGCGACGCGGGCTTCGGCGACGAGGACTTCTCCCGCATCTACGAGAGCATCGCCCACCCGCTCACCACCGAATCGAGTGCACCGTGACCGCCCGAACCGAGACCAGTACACCCCGTCGGCCCGCCACCACGGCTCCCGTCACCGTGCTCGGCCTCGGCCCGATGGGCCAGGCAATGGGCCACGCCCTGCTCGCGGCCGGCCATCCGGTGACCGTCTGGAACCGGACACCGGCACGGGCGGACACCCTCGTCACGGCCGGGGCGAGGATGGCACCGGACCCGGGCTCCGCCGTCGGGAGCAGTGGGCTGGTGATCCTCAGCCTCACCGACTACCAGGCGATGTACGACATCCTCGGCGGCCACACCGACGCACTGCGCGGACGACTGCTCGTGAACCTCAGTTCGGACACCCCGGAACGCACCCGAGACGCCGCGGCCTGGGCCAACGGCCACGGCGCCCGGTTCCTGACCGGCGGCGTGATGACGCCCCCGCCGACCATCGGCGCGGAGGGTGCCTACGTCTACTACAGCGGACCACGCCCCGAGTTCGAGGCGCACTCGGCCACCCTGTCCGTGATCGGCGAGCCACGGTATCTCGGCGAGGACCCGGGGCTCGCCCAACTCCTTTATCAGGCACAGCTGGACGTCTTCCTGACGGCGTTGGCCGGCCTCCTGCACGCGACCGCGCTCGCCGGCAGCGGCGGCATCAGCGCCGCCGAGTTCGTACCGCAGGCCCTGGAGACGCTCACCGGCATTCCCGCGATGATCGAGGACGGTGACGCGCTCGGGACCGCGCTGGACGCACGTTCCCATCCGGGCGACCTCGCCACGACCACCATGATGGGCGCCACCGCCGATCACATCGTCGCCACCTCGGCCGCCGCCGGCCTGGACCTCGTCCTGCCCGACGCCGTGGCCTCGCTCTACCGGCGCGCCATCCGGGCCGGCCACGGCGCCGACAACTGGACCTCGCTGATCGAGGTGATCCGCGGAGCCGAGCTCACCGCAGCCGCGCCCTGAGCCAGGCGAGGGCGATCTCCCCCTGGGCGCGCTGGAACGCGCGCAGGTGGGGGATCCCCGGTGGCGGCTGCTGCAGGGAGCCGTGCACGAAGAACCCCGTCACGGCCGCCACCACCGCGGTGACCGCGTCCGGATCGGCCCCGAGGCTCAGCGGGTGTGCCCGCCAGATCTCCTCGGGCTCGCCGCCACCCTCGAGCCCGACGCTCGGCAGCATCAGCACCAGGTCCACCCACGCGGCACCCGAGGCTGCGTAGGGCCAGTCGACGGCGAGCAGCCGGCCACCGGATCGGATCATGTTGTCCGCGCGCAGGTCACCGTGCACCAGGGCGTCACCGGCCACCGCCTCGCGCCAGCCGTCCGCGGACGCGGCCAACGGCTCGAGGTTCGCCGCCACCCACGGATCCCAGCCGGCCAGCGGCTCGCCCGACTCCAGCAGCCGACGCCACTCCCCGAACGTGTCCGCCTCGTTCAGCGGGGTGATCAGCTCCACCCGAGGGGCGCTCACCCGGCCGAGCGTGGCGAGCAGCTCCAGCGCCTCGCGCAACTCGTCCGGACGCCACGGCAGCTCCGGCCCCGGGCCGTCCGCGGCGTCATAACCGAGGGCGATCCACTCGCCGTCGTCGAACGTCCAGCGCAGCCGGGGCGCCGGCACCTCAGGCGGCAGGACGGCAGCCACCGCCGCCTCCTGCCGGTACAGCTCGGCGCTGCGCTCGTGGAAGCTCGTGGCGACCGCCTTCACGAACACCCGCCCACCATCGGCCGTGACCAGCGTGGCGGCCATGCCGGGGCTGTACCCGCCCTCATGGCTGCGCGCGGTGACCACCTCGCCGGTGCGCTCGGAGACCAGCGAGCGGACGTCGTCGGGCAGGTCGGCCCAGGCGAGCCGCGTCCGGCTCACGAGAGCGCGGCAGCGTCGCGGCGGGAGCGGATGGCGGCCGCGGCGGCGGGCAGGATCTCGTGCAGGTCCCCGATCACCGCGAAGTCGCTGATCTCCACGAGCGGTGCCTCGGAGTCGGTGTTCACCGCGATGATCGTGCGGGCGGCCTGCATGCCGCCGTGGTGGTGCGGCGCGCCGGAGATGCCGGCGCCGATGTAGACGCGCGGGGCGATGGTCACACCGGTCTGGCCGACCTGGGCGTCGTGCCCGATCCAGCCCTCGTCGACGGCGTCCCGGGTGGTCCCGATCGCGGCGCCGAGGGCGTCGGCGAGGTCCTCGACGGGCCCGAAGTCACCGGCGGTTCCCCGGCCACCGGCGACGACGATGGCCGCCTCGGCGAGCGCCGGCCGGACCACCCCGCTCGCGTCCGCGGAGACCTCGTGCACCACCCGGTCGAGGAGTTCCAGTCCGGCCGGTGCCGCGGCGCTCACGGGCAGCCGCTCGACGACGGCCGCGCCCGGTGCGGCGGCTGGCTCCGCCGCAAGCGCGTTCGGGCGCAGCGTCACCACGGCACGGTCGGTGGTGATCGCGCACTCGGTGTCCCAGGTGCCGGCGAACACCCGCTTGCCGCCGACCAGGCGGCCACCGTCGTCGGCGAGCGACGTCACGTCGATGAGTAGGCCGGCGCCGGTCCGCCACGCCGTGTGCGCGGCGATCTCCTTGTTCACGAACGAGGACGTCAGCAGCACCAGGGCGGCCCGCACGTGCTCGACGGCGGCGGCCACGGCGGCGGCCGCCACCACGGGGATCTCGCGCGGGGCGTCGCCAAGGTCGGCCTGCAGCACCCGGTCGACGCCGGCTTCGGCGAGCTGGTCCAGCGCCCGCCGGTTCGGCTCGGTCAGGGTCAGCGCGACCACCTCGCCCAGCGTCCGGGCGAGCGTGAGTGCCTCCAGCGCGGGTGAGCGCAAGGCTGCGTCGGCTGTGTTCTCGACCAGTACGAGGACGGTCCGGACGGCGGTCTCGGTCACGGGGGTCACCACTCTCAGATGAGGTTGTTGCTGATCAGGTAGTCGGCGAGCGCACGGCCGCCGGCACCGGAGTCGGTGACGATCTCCGGCTCCGGCCGGGGCGGCCGCGGCTCGGCCCGGACCACCTCGGTGCGGGCGGTCGAGGCGGCGTCGGCGAGGCCGAGCTCGGCGGCGCCGAACACCTCGATCTCCTTGGCCCGGGCCGCCATGATGTCCTTGAACTTCGGGAACCGCGGGGTGTTCGCGAGGTCCGTCACGGCCACCACCGCCGGCAACGTCGCGCGCAGGGTCTCGGTGACGCCGTCGAGTTCGCGCCTCGCGGTGAGTGCGCCACCCGAGTAGGTCAGTTCCTGCACCACCGTCAGCTGCGGCAGGTTGAGGGCAGCCGCGAGCAGGGACGGCACCACCGCGCCGAGCCCGTCCAGCGCCGCCATGCCGGTGAGGACCACGTCCACGTCACCGATGCGCCGGATGGCAGCCGCGAGCGCCGTGGCGGTGCCGAAGTAGTCCGCACCGGCCAGCGCGTCGTCGGTGATCCGGACGCCACGGTCGGCGCCCATCTGCAGGGCGCGGCGCACGGCGTCCGCGGCGACGTCCGGGCCGAGGGTGAGCGCGATGATCTCGTGCTCACCGTCACCGGCTGCGGCCACGAGCGCGAGCGCCGCCTCGACGGCGTTCTCGTCCACCTCGTTCATGGTTCCGTCGTCGGCGCTACGAATCACCCGGCGCTCGGCGGTGAAGCCGCGCGTGGATTGCAGGTCCGGGACGTGTTTGACACAGACTACGATTCGCATAGTCACAGCCTGCCACTGCGGGGCCCCTCCCTGGCAATCGCGGCCGCCCTCCGACGGATCGACCACCTGATGTTGTTCACCGAGACCGACCCGCCCACCACCGCCACCCCCCGGCTGATCGGTGTGGAACGGGTCATCGGGAGCGCTCGGCACCAGGACCGGTACGGCACCCACCTCGTGCCCGGCGGGGTGGACACGGTCGTGCACGCTCCGCAGGCGACCGCCGTCGAGTTCTGCCTGCTGGACGGCGAGGGCGAGGCGGCCACCGAGCGGCGGTTCCGGCTGCTCGTCGGTGAGCACGGCCGCTGGCACGGACACATCCCCGAGGTCGGCCAGGGCCAGCGGTACGGACTGCGCGTGCACGGCCCCTGGGACCCGGCCCACGGCCAGTTCCACAACCCGCACAAGCTGCTCACCGACCCCTACGCCCGGGCGATCGTGGGCTCGCTCGACCTGGTCCCGGCCGTGTACGGGCACATCGTGGACGACTACCTGCGCCCGGTCCCGGGGCAGGACGGGCGGGACGCCCGCGACAGCGCCGCGCACGTCCCGCACGGCGTCGTCGTCGACGACGCGTTCGACGAGGAGCCGGTGCAGCACCCCGACACCCCGTGGGGCCGCACGGTCATCTACGAGGCGCACGTGCGCGGTCTGACCCGCCGGCTGCCCGGGGTGCCCGAGCACCTGCGTGGCACCTACGCGGGCCTGGCGCACCCCGCGACCGTGGCGCACCTGCGTGACCTGGGCGTCACCGCCGTCGAGCTCCTCCCGATCCACGCGAAGGTGACGGAGCCTGCGCTGACCATGCGCGGCGTCGTGAACTACTGGGGCTACAACACGCTCGGGTACTTCGCCCCGGAACCGTCCTACGCCACGCAGGCCGCGCAGTCGGCCGGCCCGGCCGCGGTGCTGGCCGAGGTCAAGGGCATGGTCAAGCTCCTGCACGAGGCCGGGCTCGAGGTCATCCTCGACGTCGTCTACAACCACACCTGCGAGGGCGGCACCGACGGTCCGCTGCTGTCCTGGCGCGGTCTGGACAACGCCGGGTACTACCTGCACGACGGCGCCGGGCACAGTCACTACCTCGACGTCACCGGCTGCGGCAACTCGCTCGACTTCCGCAACCAGCACGTGGTCCGGATGACCCTGGACTCGCTGCGGTACTGGGTGCAGGAGGTGGGGGTGGACGGGTTCCGGTTCGACCTCGCCACCACCATGGGCCGCAAGGGCGCCACGTTCCTGGCCGACCATCCGTTCCTGGTAGCGCTGGCCTGCGACCCGGTGCTCGGCGGGCGCAAGCTCATCGCCGAGCCCTGGGACCTCGGCCCCGGCGGGTGGCGCACCGGGCAGTTCGCGGCGCCGATCGCCGAGTGGAACGACCGGTACCGGGACGTGCTCCGGACCTTCTGGATCTCGGACGCCGCGGCCGCGGTCAACGGCGGGTACGGCCACGACCTGCGGGACCTGGCCACCCGGCTCGCCGGCTCGGCGGACATGTTCGCCCACTCCTCGGTGCCGGGCGGACGTGGCCCCATCGCGAGCCTCAACTTCGTCACCGCCCACGACGGCTTCACGCTGCGGGACCTGGTCTCCTACGACCACAAGCACAACGAGATCAACGGCGAGGACAACCGGGACGGGACGGACAACAACCGGTCCTGGAACCACGGCGTCGAGGGCGAGACGGACGAGCCGGAGATCCTGGCGCACCGACGGCGCACCATCCGCAACATCCTCGGCACCATGATGGTCTCGGCCGGCACGCCGATGATCACGGCCGGGGACGAGTTCGGGCGCACCCAGCAGGGGAACAACAACGCCTACTGCCACGACGACGAGTCCGTGTGGGTGGACTGGGACCTGGCGCCCTGGCAGCGGGACCTGCAGGCGACCACCGAGCACCTGCTCGCCCTGCGGCGGCGCAACCGCGTGCTGCGGCCGGCCCGGTTCCGGCCGTTCGACCCGCACGCGTTCCGGTCCCGACCCGCGCTGGCCTGGTTCGACGAGCACGGCGCGACCATGTCGCTGGAGCGCTGGCACGACGTGAACCGCCGGGTGCTGCAGATGTTCCGCGGCGGCGAGCGGGCCGACGAGCGCGACGCCCTGACCGTGATCAACGGTGCCGCGAACCCGGTCCACGTGACCCTCTCCAGCGATGGACCGGAGTTCTACGAGCTGGTCTGGGACTCGGCCTGGGAGCACCCGGACGAGCGTCCGCCCACGGCGAGCGTGCCCGCCGGCACCACCCTCGAGGTGCCCGAGCTGAGCATGCGCATCTACCTGCAGTCGTAGACGCTGCGTCACTGACCCGCGTGCCGGGTCAGCGACGCAGGCACCGCCGTCGGGCCTTGGCCGTACCGCCGCCGGCGGATCGTCTGGCTACGCTGAGCCACATGACCGACACGGACGTCATCGTCATCGGCGCGGGCCTGTCCGGCCTCGTCACCGCCACCCGCCTGACCGCCCGGGGCCGGCGCGTCATCGTGCTGGACTCCGAACCCGCCGCCTCCCTCGGCGGACAGGCGTTCTGGTCGTTCGGCGGCCTGCTCCTCGTGGACAGCCCGGAGCAGCGCAGGCTCGGGGTGAACGACAGCGCCGAGCTGGCGTTCTCGGACTGGCTCGGGTCCGCGAACTTCACCTCCGGCGCGGAGCGCGGCGAGGGGCCGGACGCGCAGGGCTACGCGTGGGCGCAGCGCTACGTGGAGTTCGCGTCCGGGCCGATGCGCTCGTGGCTGCACGGCGAGGGCGTGCGCTGGTTCCCACTGGTGCAGTGGGCCGAGCGCGGCGGCTACCCCGCCGGCGGGCACGGCAACACGGTGCCCCGGTTCCACGTCACCTGGGGCACCGGCCCGGGAGTGCTCGCGCCGTTCCTACGGGCGGCCCGGGCGGCCCGGGACGCCGGGCTCCTTCAGATCCGGTTCCGGCACCGGGTCACCGGCCTCGTCACGACCGACGGCGCGGTGACCGGGGTTCGTGCCGAGGTGCTCGAGCCGTCGACGGTCGGCCGGGGCGAGCCGAGTTCGCGCGCTGCCACCGGCGAGGTGGAGCTGACGGCGGACGCCGTCGTGGTCGCCAGCGGCGGCATCGGCGCGAACCATGATCTGGTCCGGGCCGCCTGGCCCGGATCCGCCGGCCGGCTTCCGAGCGAGATGCTCTCGGGCGTGCCCGACGCCACCGACGGGTGGATGCTCGCCACCGCGGAGGACGCAGGTGCCGCGGTGGTGCACTCGGACCGGATGTGGCACTACCCGGAGGGTCTGCCGATGCACACGCCCGTCTGGGGCCGGCATGGCATCCGGATCCTGCCCGGCCCGAGCTCGCTCTGGTTGGACGCCGACGGCGGACGGCTGCCGGCGCCGCTGTTTCCCGGCTACGACGCGCTCGGCGCGCTGCGGCACATCACCGGCCGCGGCGACTCGCACTCCTGGTTCGTGCTGAACAAGACGATCATGGAGACCGAGTTCGCGCTCTCCGGCTCGGACCAGAACCCGGATCTGACCGGCAAGGACGTGCGGCTGCTCGCCCAGCGGGTGCTGCCGGGCGCCGTCGGGCCGGTGGCGGCATTCGCCGAACGGTCCCCCGAGTTCGTCTGGGCAGCGAACCCGGCCGAGCTGGCCGCGGGCATGAACGCGCTCACCGGGTCCGAGCGGATCGACGCCGGCGCCCTGGCCCGCCTGATCGAGCTGCGGGACGCGCAGGTGCGCAGCGGCCTCGGGAAGGACCCGCAGCTCATGGCGATCAACCATGCGCGCACCTACGTGGTGGACAAGCGGATGCGGGTCAGCCCGCCCCGACCGCTGACCACGCCGAAGGACGGGCCGCTGCTCGCGGTGCGGCTGTCCGTGCTCACCCGCAAGACGCTCGGCGGGCTGCACACCGACACCGAGACCCGGGTGCTGCGTCCGGACGGCCAGGTGCTGCCGGGCTTGTACGCGGTCGGCGAGGCGGCCGGGTTCGGTGGTGGCGGTGTGCACGGCGAGCGTGCCCTGGAGGGCACCTTCCTCGGCGGCTGTCTGTTCTCCGGCCGGGTGGCCGGCGGAGCGATCTGATCCGGGCCTCGGGCGGCATTAGGGTATGCGGGTGACTTCAGCCGCCCTGCCCTCCGACCCGCCCATCGACGACACCGAGCTCAGCACCACCGAGACGCTGGACCGCTCGCTGCTGTCCGCCGTCGCCCGGAGCGGTGAGATCGAGCAGGCGCTGGCCACGGACGCGAGCCGGTTCCGGGTGCTCACCGGGGACCGCCCGACCGGCCGCCTGCACCTGGGTCACTACCTCGGCACGCTGGCGAACCGGGTCCGTCTCCAGGACCTCGGTGTACAGACGATGCTGCTGGTGGCCGACTACCAGGTGATCACCGACCGGGACGACGCCGGGCCGATCGCCGAACGCACCCGCGAGCTCGTCACCGATTATCTCGCCGCCGGGATCGACCCGGCGCGGACCACGATCTTCGCGCACTCCGCCGTGCCGGCGCTGAACCAGCTGATGCTGCCGTTCCTGTCCCTGGTCACCGACTCGGAACTGCGCCGCAACCCCACCGTGAAGGCCGAGAACGAGGCGACCGGCGGCCGGCCGATGAGCGGCCTGCTGCTCACCTACCCGGTGCACCAGGCCGCGGACATCCTGTTCTGCAAGGCGAACCTGGTGCCGGTCGGCAAGGACCAGCTGCCGCACCTGGAGCTGACCCGGGTGATCGCCCGACGGTTCAACGAGCGCTACGCGGGCGGCCGGACGGTCTTCCCGTCCCCGGACGCGCTGCTCAGCGAGGCCGTGAACGTGCTCGGCGTCGACGGGCAGAAGATGTCCAAGTCCCGCAGGAACACCATCGACCTGGCGATGACCGAGGACGAGACCACCAAGCAGCTCAAGCGGGCCGTCACCGACTCCGACCGGAACATCACCTACGACCCGGTCGGCCGCCCCGAGGTCGCGAACCTGCTCTCGATCGCGGCCCAGCTCGGCGCGGGCACCCCCGAGGAACTCGCCGCGCAGATCGGCGACGGCGGTGGTGGCGGCCTGAAGAAGCTCGTCACCGAGGTCGTCAACGAGCACCTGCGCCCGATCCGGGCCCGTCGCCGCGAGCTCGAGGCCGACCCCGGCTACCTCGCCTCGGTCCTGGCCGAGGGCAACGCCCGCGCCAACGAGATCGCCGACGCCACCCTCGCCGAGGTGCGCGAGGCGATGGGTATGACGTACGTCTGAGCAGCCCCCCGGACCGTCGTCCAGCCCCGCCCCGCGGCCGATGGTGCGATTGTCCGGCCCACCAGGGTGTTCCGCCGCATTTCCGCACGTTCGCGCCCGGCACCGGCGGGGTGTCCACAGGCGGGGAACGGGGTCTGGGTAGTTCTGGTGACCTTGGGGCATGCGGAAAGTCAGCCATCCGGTCCTGGTCACGGCCCTCGCACGGAGGCAGGGCGGCCTGATCTCCGCCCGCCAGTGCGACGAACTGGGCATCAGCAGCGACCGCCGTACGGCCCTTGTCCGTCACCGCGTCTGGCGCCGGGTGGTGCGCTCTGTCTACGACTGCCGACTCCCCGCCGACGACGGCGATGCACGCGATCTTCGCCGGCGCCGGTCGGCATGGATCGCCATCCTCGCGGCGGGCCCGGACGCGGTCGCGACCGGGATGTGCGCCCTCGCGCTCCATCGCGTCTGGGGCCTCCCCGTGGTGATCGCGCCGGAGGCGATGCTTCCCGGCGTTCGCGCGAACCGGGGACCATCCGGCGTCCGGATCCGCCGGGGACCACGGACCGGTCGGATCACGGTCGTCGACGGTGCCCGGGCGGTCGACGTGGGCACCGCCCTCGTCCAGACCCTGCCGGAGCTGGATCGCAACACCGCGGTCGCCGTCCTGGACTCGGCGCTGAACCGGGACCTCATCGACGCGCGCGGACTCGCGTCTGTCCGTCGACGGCTGCGCGGCCGCCGTGGCGCAGGCAAGCTTGAGGCCTGGTGGGCGCTCGTCGACGGACGCGCCGAGTCTCCGCTCGAGACACACGCGCGGCTCGACTGCCACGACCACCGACTGCCGCCGGATGAACTCCAGCTCGAGGTCCGGGCGGAGGAAGGCCGGTTCCTCGGCCGGGGCGACCTGGCCTGGCGGGGACCGGACGGGACCTGGGTGATCGCCGAGGTCGACGGCGCGGACATCCACTCCGAGACACCTGCGCTGTACCGCGACCGGGACCGTCAGAACGACCTCGCGATCGATTCCGACGTGACGCTGCTGCGCTTCGCCGCCCGCGACGTCTACCGGTCCGGCACCATCCCGGCCAGGGTCCGCGCCGCCCTGTCGGCACTGCGGTCGAACGTGCGGTCCCGCGGCGCAAGAGCCGGATCAGCCGCATGACCGCACCCCCGGCGAAGCTGGCGCGAGACGAGAGTGTCCTTGTGCGGCCCAACGGAGCCGTCGGCCGCACAAGGACACATTCGACGCGATGCCGGTCGCGGCGACCGCGGACCGTCAGACAGTCGCGACCAGCGCGAGCTCGGTCGGCGCCGCCAGGTCGCGGTGCTTGGGCACGATCCGGACGTTGTAGCCGAACGGACCGGACTGGGCGAGCGTGAACGCACGGCTGAAGTGGTAGCGCCCACCCTCGTAGGTGTCGGTCAGCTCCAGCTTCGAGGTCCCGAACTCGTCGATCTCGTCGTTGTCGGAGACCCGGCCGTAGTTCATCTGGACCTCGACGTCGTCGGGGCCGAGCTGGCCGAGCGAGACGAACGCCTTGATGGTGACGTGGTCGCCCACCTTGACGGCCTCGTGCAGCCCCTCGGACTCGACGTGGTCGACCCGCACGCTCGGCCAGGCGGCGCGCACCTTGGCCTTCCAGTCCGCGAGCTCGATCGCACCGGTGTAGCCGGGGCCGTCGACGCTGCGGTAGGACTGCGCCGTCGGGGTGTACAGCTCGGTGATGTAGTCGCGCACCATCCGGGTCGCCTGGACCTTCGGCCCGAGGGTGGCCAGCGTGTGCCGGATGTTCTCCAGCCAGTGCACGGGCAGCCCGTCGGTGCGGTCGTAGAACCGCGGCGCGACGGTGTTCTCGAGCAGGTCGTACAGCGCGGACGCCTCGAGGTCGTCCCGGTGCTCCGGGTCGTCGACGCCGTCGGCGGTGGGGATCGCCCAACCGTTCTGGCCGTCGTACATCTCGTCCCACCAGCCGTCGAGCACGGACAGGTTGAGGGCGCCGTTCAGGGCCGCCTTCATGCCGGACGTCCCGCAGGCCTCGAGCGGGCGCAACGGGTTGTTCAGCCAGACGTCGCAGCCCGGGTAGAGGGTCTGCGCCATCTCGATGTCGTAGTTCGGCAGGAACACGATCCGGTGGCGCACGTCCTCGGAGTCGGCGAACTGCACGAGCTTCTGGATCAGTCGCACGCCCTGCTCGTCGGCCGGGTGGGACTTGCCCGCGACCAGGATCTGCACGGGCCGGTCGGGGTCTGTGAGCAGCGCCCGCAACCGGTCCTCGTCCCGCAGCATCAGGGTGAGCCGCTTGTACGTGGGCACCCGGCGGGCGAACCCGATCGTCAGCACGTCGGGGTCGAGCACGCCGTCCACCCAGCCGAGCTCGGCGGCGGAGGCGCCACGCTGGGTCCAGGACTTGCGCACCCGGCTGCGGGCGTTGTGGACCAGTCGCTCGCGCAGCTGGCGGCGCAGCTCCCACAGGGTCGCGTTGTCGATGCCGCCGTCCTGCTTGTACCAACCGCCGCCCGACTCGATCTCGTCGGCGGTGAAGTACTCGGCCTGGGCGCCGGCGAACAGCGGGTCGATCCAGGTCGGGCTGTGCACGCCGTTCGTGACCGACGTGATCGGTACCTCGCCGACGTCGAAGCCCGGCCACAGCTGATGGAACATCGACCGGGACACCTGGCCGTGCAGCTTGGCCACGCCGTTGGCCCGCTTGGCCAGCCGCAGGCCCATGACGGCCATGTTGAACACGGTCGGGTCGCCGCCGTCGTAGTCCTCGCGACCGAGCGCGAGGACGTCGCCGACGTCGATCCCGGGGATCGAGTTGCCGCCGCCGAAGTACTCGGCGATCAGGTCAGCACCGAAGCGGTCGATGCCCGCGGGCACCGGGGTGTGGGTGGTGAACACCGTGCCGGCCCGCACCGTCTCGAGCGCGGCCGGGAACGTGAGCCCTTCCGCCTCGATCAGCTCGTGGATGCGTTCGACGCCGAGGAACCCGGCGTGGCCCTCGTTGCAGTGGTACACCTCGGGCGTCGGGGCGCCGGTCAGCCGCGAGTGCAGGCGCAGCGCCTTGACGCCGCCCATGCCGAGCAGCAGCTCCTGTTGCAACCGGTGCTCGCTCGTGCCGCCGTACAGACGGTCGGTCACCTTGCGGGCCGCGTCGTCGTTCTCGGGCACGTTCGAGTCGAGCAGGAGCAGCGGGACCCGGCCGACGTCGGCACACCACACCTGGGCGTGCAGGGAGCGCCCGCCGGGCAGCGGCAGGCTGATCCGCGAAGGCGTCCCGTCGTCCTCGCGCAGCAGCGTCAGTGGGAGGTTGTCCGGGTCGAGCACGGGGTAGGTCTCGTGCTGCCAGCCGTCCCGGGTCAGGGACTGGCGGAAGTAGCCGGCGCCGTACAGCAGGCCGACGCCGACGATCGGCGCGGCGAGGTCGGAGGCGCTCTTGAGGTGGTCGCCGGCCAGGATGCCGAGGCCGCCGGAGTACTGCGGCAACGCCGCGGCGATCCCGAACTCGGCGGAGAAGTAGGCGACGGCGGCGGGCAGGGCCGGCTCGCCGGCCTGCTCCCGACGGCGTCCCTCGGCCTGGTACCAGCGGTCCTCGCTCCGGTAGGTGTCGAGGTCCGCGGCAAGCGCCCGGACGCGCTCGACGAACCCGGCGTCGGCGGCGAGCTCGGCCAGGCGCTCCGGAGAGAGGGACCCGAGGAGCCGGATCGGGTCGCCGTGGAAGGCCTCCCACCGCTCCGGGTCGATCGAGGAGAACAGGTCGCGGGTGGGTGCGTGCCAGGCCCAGCGCAGGTTCAGGGCGAGGTCGTCGAGTGCGCCGAGCGCCTCGGGAAGGACGGTGCGAACGGTGAATCGTCGAATGGCTCTCACACGGCGAGCATAGGGGACTCGCAACGAATTGCGAACCTTGCAATGCTCTTGCAAGCCCACCCCGCCCGAGTCGCCGACTCCACGTGTGAAGGAGCCCGGCTCTCGGTAGGTTCGACCCGTGAGCACTCCACTTCCCACGCCCACCGCACCCATCGGCCGAATCCCCGTGATCGAGGTCGGCCCCATCGTCGAAGGTGGTCGCTGGCCGACCAAGGCGGTGGCCGGTGAGGTGATCCCGGTCCGCGCCACCGTCTTCCGCGAGGGGCACGACGCCGTCGCCGCGACGGCGGTCCTGGTGGCGCCGGACGGCACCGACCACAGCCACGTGCGGATGGTGGACGTCTCCCCCGGCAACGACCGGTACGAGGCCTGGGTCCAGCCGGACGCCGTCGGGAACTGGACGTTCCGGGTGGAGGGCTGGTCCGACCCGTACGGCACCTGGTCCCACGACGCGGTCCTGAAGGTGCATGCCGACGTCGACACAGAGCTGATGCTGGCCGAGGGCGCCCTGGTCCTCGAGCGCGCCGCCACCGACCCCGCGATGACGGCGGCGCACCGGCAGGTCCTCGGCGACGCCGTCCTGGGGCTGCGGGACGACTCCCGCCCGCCCGTGGCCCGGCTCGCCGCGGGCATCTCGCCGGAGGTCCGCGGTGTACTCGCCGAGGTGCCGCTGCGGGACGCGGTGTCCCCGAGCGCGGCCTATCCCCTCACCGTGCACCGCCCGCGAGCGCTGTACGGCTCCTGGTACGAGTTCTTCCCCCGCTCCGAGGGTGCCCACCGGGATCCGAACACCGGCGAGTGGATCTCCGGCACGCTGCGCACCGCGGCGGAGCGGCTGCCGGGCATCGCCGAGATGGGCTTCGACGTCGTCTACCTGACCCCGATCCACCCGATCGGCACCACGAACCGCAAGGGCCGTAACAACACCCTCGATACCGAGCCCGGTGACCCCGGCTCGCCCTACGGCATCGGCGCGGCCGACGGCGGTCACGATGCGATCCACGCCGACCTCGGCACCTTCGACGACTTCGACGCGTTCGTGGCCCGCGCCCGCGCGCTCGGCCTCGAGGTGGCCCTGGACGTCGCGCTCCAGGCGTCCCCGGACCACCCCTGGGTCACCGAGCACCCGGAGTGGTTCACCACCCGAGCGGACGGCTCGATCGCCTATGCGGAGAACCCGCCGAAGAAGTACCAGGACATCTACCCGCTGAACTTCGACAACGACCCCGACGGCATCTACACCGCCATCCGGGACGTGCTCGGGGTCTGGATCGACCACGGCGTCACGCTGTTCCGGGTGGACAACCCGCACACGAAGCCGCTGCCGTTCTGGGAACGCATCCTGGCCGACGTCGCGGCCGAGCATCCGGACGTCATCTTCCTGTCCGAGGCGTTCACCCGCCCGGCCATGATGCGCACGCTGGCCACGGTCGGGTTCCACCAGTCCTACACATACTTCACCTGGCGCCACACGAAGGACGAGCTCGCCGAGTACTTCACCGAGGTGGCCGGCGACTCCGCCGCCGTGATGCGACCGAGCTTCTGGCCGACCACCCACGACATCCTCACCCCGTACATGCAGCAGGGCGGTGCGGCCGCGTTCGCCATCCGCGCCGTGCTCGCCGCCACCGGCGCACCGACGTGGGGTATCTACTCCGGTTACGAACTCGCCGAGCACGTCGCCCGGCCCGGCGCCGAGGAGCAGATCGACAACGAGAAGTACGAATACAGACCGCGGGACTGGGAGCGTGCCCGCGAGCAGTACGGGCTGACCGCACTGCTGACCGCCCTGAACCGGATCCGCCGCGACCACCCGGCGCTGCAGCAGCTGCGCAACCTGACCATCCACCCGACCTCCGACGACGCGACCCTCTGCTACTCCAAGCGGGTCCGCGCCGAGCACTCCCCCACCGGCCGCGAGGACGTCGTCATCGTCGTGGTGAACCTCGACCCGTTCACCACCCGGGACTCACTGCTGCACCTGGACCTGGCCGCGCTCGGGCTCGACGGCCACGACGCGTTCGCCGCCCACGACGAGCTCTCCGGCGAGACCTACTCCTGGGGCGCGAACCCGTTCGTGCGGCTGGACCCGTGGGGACGCCCGGCGCACCTGATCCACGTGAGGCCGGCATGAGTCAGGCCACCCGCGGCCCGGTGTTCCACGAGCGCCACCAACCGGGCCTGTCCGACGATCCGCAGTGGTACCGCACCGCGGTGTTCTACGAGGTGCTGCTGCGGGCCTTCTCGGACTCCAACGGCAACGGCACCGGCGACCTGCGTGGGCTGATCAACCGGCTCGACTACCTGCAGTGGCTCGGCATCGACTGCCTCTGGCTGCCACCGTTCTACCCGTCCCCGCTGCGCGACGGCGGCTACGACGTGGCCGACTACACCGCGATCGCCGGCGAGTACGGCACCATCGAGGACTTCGTCGAGCTGATCGACGCGGCGCACGCCCGCGGCATCCGGGTGATCATCGACCTGGTCATGAACCACACGAGCGACCAGCACCCGTGGTTCCAGTCCTCGCGGTCCAACCCGACCGGCCCGTACGGCGACTTCTACGTGTGGAGCGACGACAACACCGCCTACCAGGACGCCCGGATCATCTTCGTCGACACCGAGGTCTCCAACTGGGAGTTCGACCCGGTCCGGCGCCAGTACTTCTGGCACCGGTTCTTCTCCCACCAGCCGGACCTCAACTTCGAGAACCCGCGGGTGCGCGAGGCGATGTTCGAGGTGGTCCGGTTCTGGTTGCGCACCGGCGTGGACGGGTTCCGCCTGGACGCCGTGCCGTACCTCTTCGAGGAGGAGGGCACGAACTGCGAGAACCTGCCCCGCACACACGAGTTCCTGCACGATCTGCGGGCCATGGTGGACGCCGAGTTCCCGGGCCGGCTGATGCTCGCCGAGGCGAACCAGTGGCCCCAGGACGTGGTTGCCTACTACGGCTCCGCGGCCGAGCCCGAGTGCCACATGTGCTTCCACTTCCCGGTGATGCCGCGGATCTACTACGCGCTGCGGGAGCAGAGCGCCCGCAGCATCTCCGAGATCCTCGCGGACACCCCCGAGATCCCGGTCGGCGCCCAGTGGGGCACGTTCCTGCGCAACCACGACGAGCTCACCCTCGAGATGGTCTCCACCGAGGAACGCGCGGCAATGTACGGCTGGTACGCCCAGGACCCCCGGATGCGCGCGAACGTGGGGATCCGGCGGCGGCTGTCCCCGCTGCTGGACAACTCCCGGGCCGAGATCGAGCTCGCCCACGCGCTGCTCCTCTCGCTCCCGGGCAGCCCGTGCCTGTACTACGGCGACGAGATCGGCATGGGCGACAACATCTGGCTCCACGACCGGGACGCGGTGCGCACACCGATGCAGTGGGACCCGGACCGCAACGCCGGCTTCTCCGCGGCCACCGACCCGGGCCGCCTCTACCTGCCGGTGATCCACTCGCTCACGAACCACTACGCGCAGGCGAATGTCGAGGCCCAGCTGGCGATCCCGACCTCGTTGCTGCACTGGGTGCGCGGGATGCTCGAGATCCGTCGCGCCCACCCCGTGTTCGGCAACGGCGACTACCTCCCGCTCACCACCGACAACGACGCCGTGCTCGCGTTCCTGCGCCGCAACGACGACGAGACGGTGCTGTGCGTGATGAACCTCGCCGCGACCCCGCGCTCGACGACGGTCAACCTGCCCGGCCTGGCCGGCGCCCGGCTGACCGACGTGTTCGGTGGCGCCGAGTTCCCGCCGGTGCGAGCCGTCGACGGCGTCGCTGCGCCGGTCGAGGCACCGTTCCTGGCGCAGGTGGCTGGGACTGGAGGGGCCCGCCCGACGGCGGCCGGCGGCTCCGCGGGTCCGGCGGCGGGCGGCTCAGCGGGTGCTGCGGTGGGTGGCTCCGACGGCCCGACGGCGATGGGCGGGCCGGACCTGGCCCTCGCCGATGGCGCGGGTCGGGTACCGGCGGCCGGCGGCGGCGCCGCGGTCGGGCCGGCTGGTGACGGGCCGGCGACCGACGGGACCGATACCGGCGGGACGGACTCGGCAGGGAGCGGCGCAGCAGGGCGCGCGCTGATCCCCACCGGTGCGTCGCCCGGCCGCGCGGGCGTCGCGACGCTGACCCTCGGATCCCGGGACTTCTTCTGGCTCAGGGTGACCCCATGACCGAGGTGCCGTCGCTGCTGATCGAACTGCTGGAGCCATGGATCCGCCTGCAGCGCTGGTTCCCGGCCAAGGACGAACCGGGCGCCGCGATCCGGGTGCTCAGTTCCATGGACCTGGCCGACCCCGCCGGGCAGGCCTCCTGCACGGTGCTGATCCTCGCCGTCGATCGCAGTGCCGGCACCACGCTCGTGCAGGTGCCGGTGGTGACCGCGCCCACCGACCCGGCCCGGCCGGGAGCCGAGCCGGGCCGGGAGCCGACCGGGCTGATCGCGACCCTGGCCGGTGACCGGGCACTCATCGACGGCCCGCACCACCCGGCCTTCGTCCGCGCCTGGCTGGCGGCCGCCGAGACCGACCTCGCCGGGACTGGGCAACCGTCGGTGGCTGGCGCCCCGGGGGTCGACGCGCCGGATCCGGTGGCGCGGGCCGTCGTCGCCGATGTCTCGGCGGCCGCGACGGGCGCCCGGGTCCTCACCGGCGAGCAGTCGAACACCTCGGTGCTGCTGCCCGCCGCGGGGCTGATCCTCAAGGTGTTCCGGGTGCTGGCCGCCGGCCCGAACCCGGACATCGACGTGACCCGCGCCCTGCACCACTCCGGCTGGTCTCAGGTGCCGGCGCCGCTGGGCTGGTCGGCCGGCCGCTGGCCGGACCCGGCCGGGTCCGGCGCGCCGCAGCAGGGCTACCTGGGCGTGCTCACCGCGTTCGTCCCGGACGCCCGTGACGGCTTCGACCTCCTCTGCGAGCGCGCCGGCACCGGCGCGGACGTCACGGATCTGGTCCATGACCTCGGCGTGACGGTCGCGGACATGCATGAGCACCTGCGCACCGCCCTTCCGGTCCACGACCCGCGCAGCGCGGCCGCGCGGGCGGGCGACCTGGCCGCGGCCATGCGCCAGCGGGCCACCTGGGCGCTGGAGACGGTGCCCGAGCTGGCCCCGTTCACCGACGCGATCGACGAACTGATCACGGGTGTCGCCGCGATGGAGACCGTGCCGAGCGTGCAGCGGATCCACGGCGACCTGCACCTGGGCCAGACGCTGCGTTCCGGCGTCGGCGCCACAGCTGCGCCGAAATGGTTCGTGATCGACTTCGAGGGCGAGCCGTTGCGGCCGTTGGCGCAGCGGACCCGGCCGGACCAGCCGTTGCGCGACCTGGCCGGCATGCTCCGCTCGCTCGACTACGCGGCCGCCGTCGGCGGGGCACCCGGCGAGGACTGGACGAGCGCCGCGCGCGCCGCCCTCCTCGCCGGCTACATCGAGGGTGGCAACAACTCCGCCGCCCAGCGCGAGGCCGTCGACGACGAGCACGACCTCCGCACCGGGGGCACGCTGGTCCGTGCCCTAGAACTGGACAAGGCCCTGTACGAGGCCGTCTACGAGTACCAGAACCGCCCGGACTGGCTGTCGATCCCGCTCCGCGGGATCCGACGGATCACAGAGGAGCACGCCATGACCTTCCCGCCTGATGACGACGCCGTCGGGGCACCGCTGAGCATTCCGGTCGAGGCTGCGCTCGACGCGCCGCCGGCCGCGGTACCGGGCACGGCCGCGGGAGCGCCGGGCGACGCGACCACCGCCCCCGGCGACCCCGACGACGACGGCGAGCCCACGCCGTCGACCATCGACCGCGACCTGCTCGGGATCGTCGCCCACGGCCAACACTTCGCCCCGCACGACATCCTCGGTCCGCACCTGGACACCGAGCGCGGCGTCGTCACGATCCGGACGGTCCGCCACCTGGCCACGGCTGTCACGATCATCACGCCCGATGGCCGGCACGAGGCGCGGCACGAGGACTTCGGCGTGTGGGTGCTCGCCCTGCGGGCCGACGAGGTGCCGGACTACCGCGTCGAGGTCACCTACGAGGCCGGCCCGGTCCTGGCCGACGATCCGTACCGGTTCCTGCCCACGCTCGGGGAGGTCGACCAGCACCTCATCCGGGAGGGGCGCCACGAGCAGCTCTGGGAGGTGCTCGGGGCGCACGTGCGGACGTTCGGGTCCGTGCTCGGCGAGGTGCGCGGCGTCTCCTTCTCGGTGTGGGCACCGAACGCACGAGCGGTGCGGGTGGTGGGCGACTTCAACGGCTGGGACGGGCGATCATCGTCGATGCGCTCACTCGGCTCGACCGGGGTCTGGGAGCTCTTCCTGCCGGACGTGAACGACGGGGCCAGGTACAAGTTCGAGCTCTGTCACGCCGACGGCTCCTGGCACACCAAGGCCGACCCGATGGCGCGCGCCGCCGAGGTGCCGCCCGCGACCGCCTCGGTGGTGACGGTCTCCGAGTACACGTGGGCGGACGAGGACTGGATGGCGGCGCGGGCGGCGCAGGATCCGCACAGCGGCCCGATGAGCGTGTACGAGGTGCACCTCGGCTCCTGGCGGCCCGGCCTCAGTTACGTCGAGCTCGCCGATCAGCTCGTCGGGTACGTGACCTGGATGGGCTTCACACACGTCGAGCTGATGCCGGTCGCCGAGCACCCGTTCGGCGGGTCCTGGGGCTACCAGGTCACGTCCTACTACGCCCCGACGTCGCGGTTCGGCAGCCCGGACGAGTTCCGGCACCTGGTCGACGCGCTGCACCGGGCCGGCATCGGGGTGATCCTGGACTGGGTCCCGGCGCACTTCCCGAAGGACGAGTGGGCCCTGGCCGCGTTCGACGGGACCGCCCTGTACGAGCACCCGGACCCGATGCGCGGCGAGCAGAAGGACTGGGGCACCCTGGTCTTCAACTTCGGGCGCAACGAGGTCCGCAACTTCCTGGTCGCGAACGCCCTGTACTGGCTCACCGAGTTCCACATCGACGGGCTGCGGGTGGACGCCGTGGCATCGATGCTCTACCTCGACTACTCGCGTGAGCCCGGCCAGTGGCGACCGAACGAGCGCGGCGGCCGGGAGAACCTGGAGGCGATCCAGTTCCTCCAGGAGACGAACGCGACGGCCTACCGGGTGGCCCCCGGGATCGTCATGATCGCCGAGGAGTCCACCGCGTGGCCGGGGGTGACGGCGCCGACCGACCACGGCGGCCTCGGCTTCGGCCTGAAGTGGAACATGGGCTGGATGAACGACACGCTGCGGTACCTCGCGGAGGAGCCGATCAACCGCCGCTACCACCACGGCGAACTGACCTTCTCCCTCGTGTACGCGTTCTCCGAGCGGTTCGTGCTGCCGATCAGTCACGACGAGGTGGTGCACGGGAAGGGTTCGCTGTGGCAGAAGATGCCCGGCGACCTGTGGCAGAAGCTGGCCGGGGTCCGGACCCTGTTCGCCTACCAGTGGTCCCACCCGGGCAAGAACCTGATGTTCATGGGCGGGGAGTTCGCGCAGAACCGGGAGTGGAACGAGGGCGCCGGCCTCGAGTGGGGACTGGGCGACACCCCTCCGCACGCCGGGGTCCGGCTTGCGCTGCGGGCACTGAACCAGGTCTACCGGGACAACCCGGCCCTGTGGCACGACGACCACACCTACCACGGCTTCGAGTGGCTGGAGGCGAACGACGGCGACCACAACGTGCTGGCCTACCTGCGCAAGGACGGCGAGGACCACGTCGCCGTGCTGGTCAACTTCGCCGGCACCGGGCACCAGTCCTACCGGCTCGGCCTCCCGCACGGCGGGGACTGGACGGAGATCCTGAACACCGACGACCCGTCCTTCGGCGGCTCCGGGGTCCTCAACCCCGGCACCCTGACCGCCGAGGAGGTGCCCTGGCACGGCCGGAGCCACTCGGTGCTCATCGAGGTCCCGCCGCTGGGCGCCATCTTCCTCAAGCCCAGCACCGCCTGATCCTGGGCACGAACGCGAGGTTGTTGGCCCCTCCGGCGACGGCGGAGCCAACAAACTCGCGTTCGCCCATGGTCAGGCCGCGAGTGCACGGCGGACCTCGTTGGGGATGATCCCTCCTCGCAGGACGTCGCGACCGGCGAACCGCAGCAGAAGGGCATCGGACCGGGTGGCGATCGCGTTCTGCCGCGCCCGGTCGGCGAACAGCGCGGCCGGGTTCGAGTGGACGTCGCGACCGTCGACCTCGACCAGCACCCAGCGCCCGTCCTTCCGGCGCCAGCCCAGGTCGACCCGGGCCACGAACAGCCCGCGCGCGTCCCGAACCTCAACCTGCAGATCGTCCGGAGGGAGTCCGTGGTCGACGCAGTCGAGTCGCGCGAACGACTCCATCGGTGATTCGGCCCGCCCGTCCACGAGCGCGAGCCATCCGTTGACCCCCGCCGCACCCCGTCGACCACGCAGTTGCTCGGCGATCCAGTCAAGATCCTCCGCGCGGAGCCGTCCCAGATGCAGACCCGAGTCGAGCATCGCCACAGCCGTGTCCCGCGGCAGTTCCGGCAGTGCCTGCACGAACGCACAACGCACGGACGCGACCCGCGGCTTCCTCGCCTCCGGCCCTTCATGGACCACAGCGATCCTGGGGCCCATCCGCACGACCTCCAGGGGCAACCCGAAGCGGCGTACCGTCACGCCGCTGGCACCCGGGGCTCCGCGGCCACCCGGAAGCGTCACCTCGGACGGGATCTGGCGTGGCAGGCCGTGGATGCCGTGGAGCGCGAGGGCACTCAGCCCCACCACGACCGCGTCGGAAGGGGAAGCCAGGCAGGCGAGCCAGCCGGCCCGCACGCGGGCGAGGTCGAGAGGGTGGAGGGCCGGGTCCGGCTCACCGGTGTCGTAGACGCCGCGCGTCGCCTGGGTCCAGTGACCGGCCCGGACCAGACTCGCGAGGCGGTGGTCGCAGATGCCGAGATCCCTGCACTGGTGCCGGCTGACGAGCCCGGCCTGCGCGCGGGCGAGCGAGCGGACCCGCGGCTCCGGTCGAACTGTCATTCCCCCATGGGACCTCGTTCTTCCGAGATCTCATCGAACCCTGTGGATACCGGCACGAACGCGAGCTTGTTGGCCCCTCCGGCGACAGCAGTGCCAACAACCTCGCGCTCACCGACACCCCCGGCGCCGGAGCCGGGTGCCGGTGGCTAGAAGAGCGCGACGGCGAGGTCGCGGCGCGCCTTGATGAGTTCCTGCGAGTCCTCGGGGGCGAGCAGGAACAGGTCGAGCAGTCGCAGCCGCGCCTCCTCGCGCTCCGGGCCGGCGGTCACCCGGATCACGCCGATGACCCGCGCGTACCCGGCGGCGAGCTGGCCGGCGCCGATCTCGACGTCGGCGGCCACCAGCTGCACCGGCAGGTCGCCGGGGGCAGCGTCCCGCGCGGCGGTGAGGGCACTGATCGCGTCGACCCCGTTCAGCCGGCGGAGCAGGTTCACCTGGGCGAGCCCGGCCTTCGCCTCGGCGTCCGCCGGGTTCTCCTTCAGCGCCTGCTCGAAGGCTGCGGCGGCGCCGTCGAGGTCGTCCGCCTCGATGGCGTCGTAGGCGGCCTGGATCAGCGGGGGCAACTCCGGCTCCGGGGCCTCCTCGGGCTCCTCGCCGGACACGTCGAGCTGACCGGAGACGCCGTTCTCGGCGGCCACGCGGAGCAGCTCGTCGAGGACCTGGCGGATCTGCTCGGCGGGGTAGGCACCCTGGAACAGCGGCAGCGGCTGGCCCTTCATGACGGCCAGCACGGACGGCACCGCCTGCACCTGGAACGCCTGCGCGATCCGGGGGCTGGTGGTCACGTCCACCCGAGCCAGCAGGAACCGGCCGGCGTAGGACCCGGCCAGCTCGGTCAGCACCGGCATCAGTTCGTCGCTGTTGGCCTCGCCCGGCTGGTACAGCGCCACCACGACGGGCACCTGGGCGGACTGCTGGACCACGTCGTTGAACGTGGCCTCGGTGACGTCGACCACGGCCCCGCCCCCGGCATCCCCGCCCGGGGTGGTGCCGCCGGCGGGCCGCTGCCCGGGCGGTGGTCCGGACAGTGCCGAGAGGTCGACGGCGCCGCGCAGGTTCAACGAGGGGGGAGGTTGGCTCATGGACGAAATCCTAACGCCGGCGGACTCAGGACTCGGCGACGTAGGTGAGCACGTGCTCCCCGCCGAGGACGGTGATCTGGGCGCCGTCCGCGGCGGGCGGCACGTAGAAGGCGACCATCTGCTCGTACGTCGCGGTCAGGGAACCCTCCACCTCGCTGTTGCCGTTCAGCACGGCGAGCCGGCCACCGACCTCGAGGGTCGCGCCCTCGACGGTCTTGGTGAACTCCTGCAGCATGACCGTCGCGCCGACGACGATCGCGCCGCCGTCGTCGGTGGCCAGGGTGAGCACCGGGTCGTCGGCCGCCCTGACCGTGTTGGTCACGGTGCCGGCCTCCTCCACGGCCGTCGTCAACCCGGCGAGCTCGGCGGCCACCAACGACCGCAGGCTGTCCTCGGCGAACGTGCCCGCGTACTGGCTGCCGGAATTGGTGAGCACGTCGGCATAGGCCGGTACCACCTGTCCGGGTGGCAGCACCAAGCCCTCCGCGTCGGCGGCCACCTGGGGACTGCCGATCGAACCCAACGACGTTGCCGGCATCGAGACGCCCGGGAACAGCCGGACCCAGTCCATCAGGACGTACGGGTCCCGCGGCGTGGCCTGTTCGAGCGTCAGCAGGATCGGCACGTTCGCGCCGTCGGGAATCTCGGTGACCACCATGACCGTGTGCGGCCAGGCCTCGGTGTTCGAGACGATCTCCACGTCGGCCAGCCCGGTCAGCGGTTGCACCGCGTACGGGGTCTCCTCGCCGGCCGTCGCCGTTGCGAGGGCATACTCGGCGGTCCGGATCCGCAGCGCGGCCCCCGCGACCCGACCCTCCAGGAGGCTCGCGTCACCGGCCTCGTCGGCCGCAGCGATGGTCTCCTCCAGTGAGGTCAGCACCCGCTCGATCCGGGACTCGTCCAGGACCGGGACCGGGTCGGTCGGCGCCGGGTCGGCGTCCACCTCCGGGACCGGGATGGCGCAGGAGGCCAGCACGGCGCCCAGGGCGGTGGCTGCGGCGAGTGCCTGCAGGCGACGGCGGAGCGTCTGCCTCATGAGTCATCCTCCGTTCGCTGGTCGGCAGGTCGGTCTTCGTCTGGTTCGACGGGCTCGATGACCCCGGTGGTCTCGGCGTCGGCGGCCATGGGTGCACCCAGGCCCCAGGTCTGGCGCCAGGAGGCCCCGGACGCCTGCGGGTTGGCATCCGGCGGAGGTTCCACGTCGGCAGGTGCCGGCGGCGGCTCGGCCGCCGTTGCGGAGGGTGCCCCGGCCGCTCCGGTCGTCGGTGCTCCCCACCGGTCCGGGCGCCAGCCGCGGCGGCGCGTGGTGCCGTCACCGCCCGACGGCGTGGCGTCGCCGTCCGCGATCGGCTCACCCTCGGTCGTGGTGTCGGTCGGGTCGGCGCCGGTGCGGCGCCACCATGGGCGGCGCGCGGTCGACTGCTCGGCCCGGTCGGCGTCGTCGGCTCCGTCCGGACCGGACACCGCGGGCAGGCCAGCGCCTGGCGCATCGGAGGCGTAGGTCTCGATGGGCGCCGCCTCGGCGCCGGAGCGGCCGCTGCTGACCCAGTCGGCGAGGTCGGTGGCCGCGGCCTCCCGACCGTCCACGGATTCACCGGTCCCGCTCGAGGTCGGCTCGTCGCCCTGCTCGTCCGTCGCTCCGGTCTCGTCGGTGGTGGCGGAGGAGTCCGTCGCCGCGGCGGCGCCCGTGACTGCGGCTCCCGCACCGACGGCGGTCGCGTCGTCGGGTGAGGCGGCCGAGTCGCGGCCACGACCGGTCCGGGACTCCTGCTCGGCCTGGGCCTGTGCCTCGCGGAGCTGGCGCCGGGTGAGCGGCGCTCCATCGGCGCCCACGGTCGGCACGGTCGCCGTCACCGCGGTCTCCGGGCCGGCTACCGCGGCACGAGCCTTCGCCCGCTTCGTCTCCCGGTCCACCAGCAGCGTCATGATGCCGAGCACGAGGCCGATGAGGACCAGTACCCCACCCACGATGACACCGGGGACCACGAACGGGGTCTCCACCTCACGGGTCCAGGTCAGGCCGAGCTGAGGGGCCGGCGTGGTCCCGTCCGTGGCGATGAGCATGACCCAGCGGCCGTCGACGGCGGTCCAGTCATAGGTCAGTTCCCCGGTGCCGGTGAGCTCCTCGATCCAGAGGTCGGAGCCGGCCGGATTCGGCACGGTGGCCATCTCGGCCGGTGCGTCCTCCGTGGCAGATTCGGTCGGATCGGTCGCGGGCTCGTCGGTCGCTGCCTCGTCGGTGGCCGCGTCGTCCGTCGCCTCGGTGCCGTCCGTCGCGGCGTCGTCGGTTGCCTCGGTGCTCGGGTCGGCGACCGCCGGCCCCTCTTCGACGGTGAGCGTCTCCCAATCGGTCAGGCCGGTGACCTCCAGGTGCGGGGAGTCCGCGACCCAGGCTCGGACGTCGGACTCGCGACCCATCGCGAGCACCAGTGGCGTCTCGGCCGTTGCACCCGTGACCGTGACGGTCACGTTCGGGTTCACCACGTCCAGAACCCCGGGCGCCGTGATCACCACCGGTACTTCGGGGTCGTCGGGGAGCGTGGCCGTGACGACCTCATCGGGTCGCCACACGGTGCCTGAGGCGATTGCTGCGCCGGCCGTGCCCAATCCGAGCACTATGAGCAGGACCGCTAAGATCCGTCGAAGCACGAGCTGAGAGCCCTCCGTTGTCCACAGCCGGCCCTACACCGACGACCTACCAGGGTACGTGACCTTTCCGTGATCTCGCGCATCGGAATGCTACTGGGGGCTTCCTAGGACCCCCGATGGTGGGGTTAGGCTGGCAGGTGGCGGGGGCCATCGGCGGGCCGGAACGGTACGCGCCGGGTTCCGCCCACAACCCTGAGACGTTCTTCCGAGGAGACCCCGTGGCTGACGATCCTTCGACCTTCCCTGTCGTGATGCGCGGCTATGACCGCGCGCAGGTCGACCAGCACGTGCACGCCCTGGACCGCAAGCTCTCCGAGGCCCGCTCCCAGGTGGAGTCCCTGGACGCTGCAATGATGCAGATCTCCGGCCAACTCTCGGAGGCCCAGGTCCAGCTCCGGGAGGCCGAGAAGCCCAGCTACTCGGGGCTGGGTTCGCGGATCGAACTTCTGCTGCGTTCGGCCGAGGAGCAGTCCACCGACGTCCTCGCGCAGGCGAACCAGCAGTCCCGGGACATCCTCTCCCGCGCCGAGGCCCAGGCGGAGCAGCTCACCGGCCAGGCGGAGAACGACGCCGCCGAACGCCTCGCGAACGCGCGTCGTGATGCTGAACACACCACCGCCTCGGCCGCGAGCGCGACCGAGGGCGTCATGGTCGCCGCGCAGCGCCGGGCCGAGGAACTCGTCGGGTCGGCCGAGCGGGAGGCCGCCCGGATCACAAGCTTCTCCGCCACCGAGCAGAGCGAGCGCAAGGCCAGCCTGGAGCGTGAGCTCGGCACCCTGCGCGCGACGACGGAGCAGGAGATCACCCAGGCCCGCGTCGAGTCCGAGCGGATGGCACGCGAGCTGCGGGTCACGAGCGAGGCCGAGGCCGAGGAACTGCGGACCCGGGCCCAGGCGGAGGCAGAGGCGGCCCGCGAGGACGCCCGACGGGAGTCCCAGGCCGCCCTGGCCGCAGCCCAGCAGGAGGCCGCCGAGATCCTCCGGGCTGCCACGAGCGAGGCGGAGACGATCAAGCTGTCGGTCGCCGAGCTGCGCGAGGACGCCGACCTCGAGATCGCGGCCCGCCGCGCCGCGGCCGAGGCGTCCGACGCCGCGCTGCACGCCCAGGCGAAGGCGGACACCGACCAGATGATCGCCGATGCGCAGGCCCACGCCCAGGACGCGGAGGCGCGCGTCGCAGCCGCCCTCGAGAAGGCCGAGGAGCTGCGGGCCAGCGCCGAGGAGCTGTCCACCCAGATGGTCGCCGACGCCCGGTCCAGCGCCGAGCGGATCATGCACGAGGCCCGCCAGAACGCGGACCTCCTGCGCACCGACACCGTCGTCCAGGCGGAGCGGGACCGCCGGGTCGCACAGCGTCAGGTCGACGACCTGAACCGTCAGCGCGAGTCGATCACCGGCTACCTCGACGAACTGCGCTCCCTCCTCGGCGCCGGGGACGTGGCCCAGGCCGCGGCCCTCGCCGAGACCGAGCCCGCCATCGCGCCCGCCGACGACCAGGTCGGCACCGAGGTCGGGACCGACGACGAGCTCCTCGACGGGGCCCCGGTCGACGAGGCCCCGGCCGACGAGGCCCGAGCCGAGGACGAGGACCTGCTCACCCTCGCCGCCGCCGAGCAGGACGGCGCCGACGCGGACACCGAGCGCGAGGACGACCAGGCCGCCCAGGACGAGGAAGCCGCCGAGGCTGCGCTCGACGAGGCTGCTTCGGTCGACGAGGTTGACGCCGACGAGCTCGACCCCGCAGACGAGGCGACGGACGCCGAGAGCCCGGCGGCGGCCACCACGGCGGCCGAGAGCCCGGCGGCGGCCACCACGGCGGCCGAGAGCCCGGCGGCGGCCACCACGGCGGCCGAGACGGCGGGCGGTGCCCCCGTGGCGGCCGAGGAGGCCGACGACGCCGAGGTGCTCTCGCCGACGGGCCGGGCCGGCCGCTGACCGGCGGTCCCCTCCCCTGCCGGCAATATCCGTGAGCGACTCCGAGTGGGCCGCCCAGCGCACCGAGGCCGCGCGCGAACACGAGCGCCGGCTGCAGGCGCGCAAGGCGGCCGAGAACGAGCGCGCTGGTGCGATGCTCCGCGAGTTCGCGGCCGCGGCGACCGCGGCCGCCGTACCGGTCGAGGACTTCGTCGTGCGTGGCTACGGCGGGCGGGGTTCGGCGCGGAGCGCGGTCCGTGGCTGGTACCTGCGGCTGGACCGAACGGCTGGAGTGGGCACCGACGGCGCCTTCTACGTCCTCACCGCGCCTCTGAGCGTGCTCGACCGGGTCCGCGGCGTACGGCTGTCCCCATCCCCTGCCCCGCTCGTGCTCGGCGCGGGCGGGCGCGACGGCGACTCCATCGACCTGAGCGCGGCGCTGGACCGGCTCCTGCCCGGCTGGTCGGACGTGCGTTCCCGAGACGCCGGCCGGGACACCCCGGGCGGCGACGACGCCGCCGACCGCTGACCGCCGACCCGACCGTGGCGGCGCTCACCTGCGCCGTGCAATCGCGTACGTGACGGCACCGGCAACCGACTCATCTCCTGACAGCGTCCCTCACCCGATCACGGTGTGACGCAACTCGGCGAGCGCGTGCGCCACCGGCTGCGGGGTCTCCACCGCGCTCAGGTGCCCCGACGCCGGGACCTGCACCACGTCGACGCCCAACGCCCGCGCCATCCGCTCGTGATCCTGCGCCGACGCCATCACGTCCTCGGCGCCGCGCAGCACCAGCCCCGCGACGCCTCGCTCCCGCAGGTCCTCCAGCACCGGGTGCCGGTCCGGGCGCACCGCCATCGACTCCTGGGCCCAGGAGATGGCCGACGGCGGCGCCTGGGCCAGCCAGCCCCGCACCTCCTCGACCACCTCGGGGCGCTGCGCGTGGGTCGTCTCCCCGAGCACGGTCGCCAGCATCGGCGCGACGGCTGCCGCGCCGTCCGCGCCGCGGGCCGCGCGCGCCACATCGAGGCGCTTCGCCCGACCGGCCTCGTCGTCCGCGCTCGCCTTGGTGTCCAGGAGGGCGAGGCCGGCCAGCAGGTCCGGGTGCCGCTCCGCGAGGGCGAGGGCCACGTATCCGCCCATGGACAGCCCGGCCACCACGGCGCGGGTCACGCCGACGTCGGCCAAGCCTGCGGCGACGGCGTCCGCAAAGGCCTCCAGGCCGCCGTCGGGCAGTGCCGATGACGCCCCGAAACCCGGTGCGTCCACCGCGACCACCGGAACCAGCGGCAGCGACGTGATCACGTAGGACCACATCCGCGAGTCGAGCGGGAACCCGTGCAGCAGGACCAGCGGGACGCCGGCGTCGGCGTCGGGTCCGTAGCGGTGCAGGGCAAGTGCGGTCATGGTTGTCCTCCCGGACCCGACCCTACCCACCGACCTGTGGCGGCGCCGGGCGGATGCTGGTTTGCTTCAAGGCACGTGGGCGCTCGCGCGTCATGAGGCAGCGGTCGCCGGCACCGGGCGGGCAGAGGAGGCAGCAGTGGGTGATGAGATCTCCTCACCGACATTCACCCGCGAGCAGCGTCAGCGCTACCGGGAGAAGGTCCGCCGCTGCCTGGACGTGTTCGAGCGGATGCTCGCGACCGAGATGTTCGACGAGGACCGGCCGCTGACCGGCCTGGAGATCGAGCTCAACCTGGTCGATGCCGACCGTCGCCCCGCGATGGCGAACGCTCAGGTCCTCGCCGCGATCGCGGATCCGGCCTTCCAGACGGAACTGGCGCGCTACAACATCGAACTGAACGTACCTCCTCAACCACTGCCCGGCGACGCCGTCCTGGACCTGGAGACGCGGCTGCGCTCCTCCCTCGATCACGCGGACGAGCGGGCCGCCAGGTCCGGCTCGGCGATCGTGATGGTCGGGATCCTGCCCACCCTGACGCCCGAGCACCTGACCGGGGACTGGATGAGTGCGAACCCGCGGTACCAGGCCCTCGAGGAGGCGGTGTTCGCGGCCCGCCGGGAAGACATCGAACTGGACATCGCGGGTGCCGAGCACCTGCGCATGCTGACCGCCACGATCGCCCCGGAGTCGGCCTGCACGTCCGTGCAGCTGCACCTGCAGGTCAATCCCGGCGACTTCGCGGCGAACTGGAACGCGGCCCAACTGCTGGCCGGGCCGCAGTTGGCGGTCGGCGCCAACTCGCCGTTCCTGTTCGGCAAGCAGCTCCAGGCCGAGACCCGGATCGAGCTGTTCCGGCAGGCCACGGACACCCGCTCCCCCGAGCTGCGCAACCAGGGCGTGCGTCCGCCGGTGTTCTTCGGGGACCGCTGGATCACGTCCATCTTCGACCTGTTCGAGGAGAACGTGCGGTTCTTCCCGGCCCTGCTGCCGGAGTCCACCGACGAGGATCCCGAGGCCGAGCTCGCGGCCGGGCGGGCACCGCGGCTGCAGGAGCTGCGCCTGCACAACGGCACGGTCTACCGCTGGAACCGCCCCGTCTACGACGTGGTCGACGGCGTCCCGCACCTGCGCGTGGAGAACCGCGTGCTGCCGGCCGGGCCGACCGTGGTGGACGTGCTCGCGAACGCCGCGTTCTACTACGGCGCGGTGCAGATGCTGGCCAGCGAGGACCGGCCGACCTGGACGAAGCTGTCCTTCGACGGCGCCCGGTCCAACTTCGAGACCGCCGCCCGGGACGGCGTCGACTCGGTGCTGTACTGGCCGGGCTACGGCGAGGTGCCGTGGGACGAGCTGGTGCTGCGGCACCTGCTGCCGCTGGCCGCCGAGGGCCTGCGCCGGCGGCACGTGTCCACCTCCGTGATCGAGCGCTACCTGGGCATCATCGAGGCCCGCGCGAAGCTCCGCCGCAACGGCGCGTCGTGGCAGGTCGAGGCCGTCGCCGCGCTCGAGCGCGGCGGCCTTGGCCGGGCCGAGGCGCTGTCCGAGATGCTCCGGCTGTACATGGACGGCATGCACGCCAACGAGCCGGTGCACACCTGGGACCTGCCCTGACTGCTCAGCTCGGCCAGCGGCGGTCCCGACTCCCCTCCCGTCGTGACAAAGAACCTCTCGCCTGAGACAGAAGTGTCTGAAGGTCGATCTCAGGCGCGAGGTACTGCCTCACCACGAACCCCACCCACATCCGAGAGCCGGTGGCGCCACGAGCCGCGCCACGGGGTGGGATCCGGGCGCTCAGCTCGGCCGGCGGCGGTCCCGAGCCTGCCAGCAGGCAGTGTGCCAGTGCCGGCGCTCGGACAGGGCGGCCTCGGCCCCGAACAGGTGATCGTCGCCCCACGCCACCACGTGGGCCGCGCCGGGAGCGATCTCCTGCGCGCAACCGGGGCAGCGGTAGGTCTTGTCCGAACCCTGCACTGGACGCACCGCCCACTGCGAACCGTCCGCGCGGGTCTCGGTGCGGGCCCGTCCGCGCAGCACCGACTCGACGTCGAGCTCTGGGTGCTGCTCGGCGTAGGGGCGGCGGCGGGAGCGTCGGGCCATACCGTCCATTCTCCCTCAGGTCCAGGAGGCGTCCAGCGCGCGTGCTGCCGATCACGAGGCGATGCTCACCCCTCTGTGAGCTACAAGGGCCGGCCGGGCTCCGATGCCCTGGTCACCGAGCAGGCTCTTGCGTCATGCTCTCGGCAAGAAACGGCCGCACGGAGTTCAGGAACTCAACCGGCGCCAAGGAGTGCACCCGGTGTCCCACGTCGACGTTCGCCAGCGACGCCTCCGGGAGGGTCTGGGCGAGCCGGGGGTATCGGCCCTGATCCAAGTGGCTACGCCGCCCACCGGCCACGATCAGGGTCGGCGCGGAGATCCGTGGGAGCCCGTCCCACCAATGGGGTTGAGGTGTGCGAAGTCCGTCCAGCACCTGCCGGAGCATTCTCGGATCGAAGTGGCGCCGCCCCAACGGTGCAAGCAGGCGCATCAGTCCAAACCTCCGGCCGGGCCCGACGTCGTCGCTTCCGGCCGGAGGTACCGGTACTTCCTCCAACACCAGCCGGCTGACGCGCTCCGGGCAGTGCGCAGCCACAATGCTCGCCACGAATCCGCCCAAGGAGTGACCCACCATCGCGAAGGAGCCCACTCCTAGTCGATCGAGCTGCCGGATCACATCGTCGCGGAACCCGGCGAACGGGTAATCGGGCCGGTACTGCGCTCCCCGGTGTCCCAGCAGTCGCAGCGCGTGTACCCGGTGGCCCTCCTCGGCGAGAGCCCCGCTGACCAGATCCCACGTCGCCGGGCCGCTCGTGGCCCCGTGCAGAAACACGATGTCCGACATGACCACCGATCGTAGCCGCTGCAGGTAGGCGGCCCAGTGATCGTCGTCACACCTCACGTTCTCTGTGGCCGGGACGTCTACTTCACGTGAGCGACCCTCGCCGAAGGCCCCTCCGTCAAGATCCCATCCCGTCAACAGAAGGAACCTCCGCATGTCCATCGCTCTGGTCACCGGCAGCACCCGAGGTCTTGGTCTCGCGACTGCCACAGCACTCGCCGAAGCCGGCCATACCGTCATCATCACGGGACGGGATGCCGAGGCCGTCCGGACGACATGTGCCGCGGCAAGGAGTGCCGGCCTCGTCATCGAGGGCATCACTCTCGACGTTGTCGAACCGGAGAGTGTCGCAACGCTCACAGCACAGATTCAGGACAGGTACGGAGCGCTCGACATCCTCGTCAACAACGCGGGCATCCTGCCGGAAGCCACCGATCCCGTCCCCCACGAGTTCGCGTCGGTCGAGATGTTCCGAAGGACGTTCGAGACGAACGTCTTCGGCGTCGTGGCCGTCACCGAGGCCCTCCTTCCGCTGCTGCGCTCGAGCGATGCGGGACGGATCGTGAACGTCTCGTCGACAATGGGCTCGCTCGCCGACCAGGGCGACCCGGAGTCGCCGTGGTTCTCGATGCTGCTCCCCGCCTACCAGACGTCGAAGGCCGCCCTGAACAGCATCACGGTCGAACTCGGCAAGCGATTGTCCGCGACGCCGGTCGTCGTCACGTCCGTCTGTCCGGGCTGGGTACAGACCGACCTGGCACCGGGCAACCACGAGAATGCGCCACTCACCGCAGCGGCCGCCGCCGAGGTGGTCGTCACGGCCGCGCTGGCTCCGGCAGGGGCCAGCAGCGGAACCTTCGTCGATGCCGCGGGACCCGTGCGCTGGTAACGGATCGGGCCGGCCGGCGAGACTCCCCCCGGCGCCCCGGCGGGATCGGCAGCCGCCCCGCAGTCAGAGGGCGCCGGTGGCGATCAGGTCTGCGTACCAGCGGGCGGAGTCCTTCGGGGTGCGCACCTGGGTGTCGTAGTCCACCCGGACGATCCCGAACCGGCGCTCGTACCCGAACGCCCACTCGAAGTTGTCGAACAGCGACCAGACGAAGTAGCCGCGCACGTCCGCACCGGCCTCGATGGCCCGGGCGACGGCGTCGATGTGGCCGTGCAGGTAGGCGACCCGGTCGCCGTCGTGCACGCCGCCGTCGGGACCCACCTCGTCGTCGAAGGCGGCGCCGTTCTCGGTGATCATCAGCGGCGTCGCCGGGTACTCGCGGTGCAGCCGCAGCAGCAGTTCGACGAGCCCGTCGGGATCGATGTTCCAGCCCATCGCGGTGAGCGGCCCGGGCATCTCGAGGAACTCCACGGTGTCCGCACCGACCCAGGGGCTCGCGCCGTCGCCGTGCCCGTCGGCCCGCTCCGGCTCACCCTCGCCCGCGTGCCGGCGGGCCCGGGACGTGGAGTAGTAGTTCACGCCGAGGGAGTCCAGCGGGACGTTGATGAGCTCGCCGTCGCCGGGATGCACGAACGACCAGTCGGTCAGGTGCGCGGTGTCGGCGAGCAGGTCGGCCGGGTAGGTGCCCTTGAACAGGGGGTCCAGCCAGATCCGGTTGCCGACCGCGTCGAGCTGCCGGACGGCGTCGGTGTCCGCGGCCGAGGTCGCGTCCACCGGGCGGGTCACGTGCAGGTTCAGCGTGATCGAGACCGGCGTGTCCTCGCCGAGCTCGTCGCGGATCGCGCGCGCGGCCAGGCCGTGGGCGAGGTTCAGGTGGTGGGCGGCCTGCAGCGCCGCCACCGGTTCGGTCCGCCCGGGCGCGTGCACGCCGGCCGCGTAGCCGAGGAACGCCGCACACCACGGCTCGTTCAGGGTGGTCCACAGGCCCACCCGGTCACCGAGGTCGGCCGCGACGATCCGCGCGTACTCGGCGAAGGCATAGGCGGTGGCCCGGTTCGTCCAGCCGCCGGCCGCCTCCAGCTCGGCGGGCAGGTCCCAGTGGTAGAGCGTCACCACCGGCTTGATGCCGGCCGCCAGCAGTTCGTCGACGAGCCGGGAGTAGAACGCCAGACCCTCGGGGTTCGCCGGTCCGGACCCGCCTGGCTGCACCCGTGGCCAGGAGATCGAGAAGCGGTACGCCGCCAGACCGAGCTCCTTCATCAGGGCGACGTCCTCGGCGACGCGGTGGTAGTGGTCGATCGCGACGTCGCCGGTGTCCCCGTTGAGGGTCTTGCCCGGGGTGTGCGAGAACGTGTCCCAGATCGACGGTCCGCGGCCACCCTCGGTGACGGCGCCCTCAACCTGGTACGCGGCGGTGGCCGAGCCCCACACGAAGTCGGCGCCGAAGCGGCGCCCGGTGCCCGGTTCGGCGACCGCGTCGGCCGCCGGGGAGGTGTCAATGCTGGTCACGGTCTGCTCCGTCGGTGTCGAGTCCCACCCACGACGGCGGAACGTCCAGTGTGAGGGTATCCCCGCTCGCGGGGTGGTCGGCTCCGGCGAGGCGCACCGCCCAGGGGCGGTCGGTCCCGGCGGCGCTCACCTCGAGGCGGTTGCCGGTGCGGGTCACCGTGAACGTCGCCGCGGTGCCCGAGGCGTCCGCCGTCGGGACACTCACCGTGGTGCGGGCGCCGTCGGCGAACTCGAAGACCGCCAGCCGCACGCCGTCGGCGTAGTCGTAGTCGGGCCGGTCGGTGCGGGCACCGAGCGGCAGCACGGCGCCGGGCCGCACGAGCAGAGGCAGCGTGTCGAAGCCGTGCCGCTGGCGCACCCACCGCGGGCCGGTCAGCCTCTCGTCGGTGAGCAGGTTCGTCCAGGTGCCCTCCGGCACGTAGAACTCGACGTCCCCGCCCGCGTCGAAGACCGGCGCCACGAGCACCGAGTCGCCGAGCAGGTACTGGGTGTCGGCCGCGGCCGCGCTGCGGTCGTGCGGGAACTCCAGGACCATCGGACGCATCACCGGCACCCCCTCGGCCGTGGCGATCTGGCCGGCCCGGGCCAGGTACGGCATCAGCTCGTACTTGAGATGGATGAACCGGCGGGCCACGTCCACCGCCTCGTCGTCGAACGCCCACGGCACCCGATAGGAGGACGACCCGTGCAGGCGGCTGTGCGAGGAGAGCAGACCGAACGCGAGCCACCGCTTGAACACGGCCGGGTCCGGCATGCCCTCGAAGCCGCCGATGTCGTGGCTCCAGAACCCGAACCCGGACATCGCCAGGGACAGCCCGCCGCGTAGCGACTCCGCCATCGAGGCGAACGTCGACTCGCAGTCCCCGCCCCAGTGCACCGGGAACTGCTGGCCGCCGGCGGTCGCCGAGCGCGCGAACAGCACGGCCTCACCGGTCCCGCGCTCCTTCTGGAGGAGTTCGAAGACGCAGGCGTTGTACAGGTGCGTGTAGTAGTTGTGCATCCGCTGCGGGTCGGACCCGTCGTGCCAGACGACGTCGGTGGGGATCCGCTCGCCGAAGTCGGTCTTGAACGCGTCGACGCCCTGGCGCAGCAGCACCCGCAGCTTGTCCTGGTACCAGGTCCACGCGCCGGGGTTCGTGAAGTCCACGAGCGCCATCCCGGCCTGCCACATGTCCCACTGCCAGATGTCCCCGGCCGCGGTCTTCACCAGGTAGCCGAGCTCGGCCCCCTCGGCGAACAGGTGCGAGCGCTGGGCGATGTAGGGGTTGATCCACACCGAGACCTTCAGGTCGCGCTCGTGCAGCCGGGTGAGCATGCCCTCCGGGTCACCGAACGTGGCCGGATCCCAGACGAAGTCGCACCAGTGGAACTGCCGCATCCAGAAGCAGTCGAAGTGGAACACCGACAGCGGCAGATCCCGCTGCGCCATCCCGTCGATGAAGGACGTGACCGTGGCCTCGTCGTAGTCGGTGGTGAACGAGGTGGACAGCCACAGCCCGTAGGACCAGGTGGGCACCCGCGCCGGGCGGCCGGTGAGCGCGGTGTAGCGGCGCAGCACCTCCTTCGGGTCGGACCCGCCGATGACGTAGTACTGCAGGACCTGCCCCGGCACCGAGAACTGCGTGCGGGAGACCACCTCGGTGCCGACCTCGAAGGAGACCCGCTCCGGGTGGTCGACGAACACCCCGTAGCCGCGGTCGGAGACGTAGAACGGGACGTTCTTGTAGGCCTGGTCCGAAGCGGTGCCGCCGTCCTCGTTCCAGATGTCGATCGACTGGCCGTTCTTGACCAGCGGCCCGAACCGCTCGCCGAGACCGTACAGGTGCTCGGCCACCCCGATGTCGAGCTGCTCGCGGACGTAGTGCGATCCGTCGTCGGTGGAGATGATCCCGATCCCGCGATCGGCGGAACCGGTCAGGACCCGGCCGCGGGCGTCGGTGAACTCCAGGCGCCAGGGCCCGTCGGTGTCGATGGTCGCGGTCAGGTCGCCCGTCGTGAACGTGGCCGGATCCCCGGGCTGCTCGGACCGGTGGATGCGCACCGGCCCCGGGGCGGCCTCCAGCTCGAACGCCGGCCGACGGTCGCGACCGCCCTGGAAGTGCTCGATCCGCACGCCGATCACGCCGTCCAGCGGCGAGTCGAGCGTGATGGTCACCATCGGCCGGTTCAGGGTGTCGCCTCGCCGGTTCAGCGGCGCGGTGGCCGCGTACACGGTCAGCGTGTCGCCGCCGTCCTCGACGGACTCCACATGCCGGGGGCGCAGGATCTCCACGCCGGGCAGCACGTTCCAGTAGCCATCGGTGAACTTCATGGTTGCCTCTCGATCAGGACGACGCTGCCGTCGGCCGGGACGTCCGCGGCGTGCGGGTGGTCGGTGCCGGTGAGCATGTCCCGGCTGGCTCGCGTGAGCGGGACGCTCACCGGCGCGCCGGTGTGGTTGAACAGGAACGTGTGCTCCCCGCGGACGGCGAGCTCCACCCCGGGCGGTGGCTGCGCCACGATGCCCGACGGCGTCACCCCGGCCGCGTCGAGGCAGGTCGCCACCCAGACCTCGAGCAGGTCGTCGCCGCCGACGGCGGCGAGGTAGAGCAGTCGGCCGTCGGGCGAGCGGACCGCGGCCGGCGCGCCGTCGAGGTCGGCACCGGCGAACGTGGCGAGCACGTCGGCCGAGCCCACCACGAGCCGTTCCGCCCAGGTGTGCACGGGGTACCGGTGACCGTCGAGAACCAGGGCGGCTCCGCCGTCGGGCAGGGGGCACCACTCCTCGCCGCCGGCGCCGAGCAGGTCGGTGAACGGGGCCGGGAACGCCCCGGGGCGGATTGCGGCGTCGGCGTCGGCGACGCCACTGAACGGCCCGAGCGCGAGAGTCCCGCCGGCGCCGGTGAAGGCCCGCAGGTTGGCGACGGCCGCGTCGGTGACCAGGTGGAGCTGAGGTGCGAGGACGAGATCGTAGGAGGTCAGGTCCGCCTCGGGCTGGACCAGGTCGGTGGCCAGGCCGCGCCGCCACAGCGGCCGGTACCAGGACAGCACCTGGGGCAGCACCCGTAGCCGGGCGCTCGGTCCGCCCGGTTCCTCGGCCGCCCACCAGCTGGACCAGTCGAACGCGATCGCGACCCGGGCCCGGATCCGCGACCCGGCGACCGGCGCGAGCGCGGCCAGGTCGGCGCCGAGGGCGCGCACGCTGCGGTGCAGTCTGGTGTCCGGTCCCGCGTGCGGCAGCATCGCCGAGTGGAACCGCTCGGCACCGGCCGCCGACGCCCGCCACTGGAACGAGAGCACGCCGTCCGAGCCGTGGGCGACCGCGCGCAGGGCGTCGGCGCGCATCCGGCCCGGGGACTTCGGCGGGTTGTGCTCGCGCCAGTTCACGGCGCTGACGGCCTGTTCCATGAGGAGCCAGGGGCCGCCGGCCAGGGACCGCATCAGGTCGTGGCTGAGCGCGGCCAGGACCGGGGCGTCCGGGTCCACCGGGTCCGGGTAGGAGTCGTCGGAGATGACGTCCAGCTCACCGGCCCAGGACCAGTAGTCCACGTGCGGGAAGAACCCCATGAAGTTGGTCGTGATCGGGTTCGACGGGTCGACCGCGCGGATCATGTCCCGCTGCGCCGTGTACAGCTCCAGGAGGGTGTCGGAACAGAACCGGCGGTAGTCGAGCCGCTGGGTCGGGTTGATCATGTACGGCGCCGCCCGCGGCGGCACGATCTCCTCCCAGCGCCCGTACGCCTGCGACCAGAACGTGGTGGCCCAAGCGGAGTTCAGGCCGGTCAGGTCGTCGTAGCGGTTGCGCAGCCAGTGCCGGAACCCGGCGGCGCACTGGTCGCAGTGGCAGACCTGCCCGAACTCGTTGCCGACGTGCCACATCGCGACGGCCGGGTGGTCGGCGTACCGGGCGACGACGTCGGTGGCGATCTCGAGCGCGTGGGCGCGGTACGTCGGCGAGCTCGGGCAGAAGTGGTTGCGGGAGCCCTGGCTCAGCCGCACCCCGTCCGCGGTCACCGGCAGCGTGTCCGGATGGTCGTGGGCCAGCCAGGGCGGCGGGCTGGCCGTGGGGGTGGCGAGGGCGACGGCGATGCCGGCGCCGGCGAGGAGGTCGAGGACGCGGTCGAGCCAGTCGAAGTCCCGCACCCCCGGGCCGGGTTCGATCCGGCTCCAGGAGAACACGCCGACGGTCACCAGGTTCACCCCGGCGGCGACCATCAGCTCGACGTCGCGTTCGACGATCTCGGCGGGCCACTGCTCCGGGTTGTAGTCGCCGCCGTAGAGAAGCCCACGGGTGGCGGTGAGGTCCCGCAGTCCCGGTCCCGTCCTGCCGGTCATCGACCGCCTCCTTGATGTCCGCATTGACTTGATCGACCGGGTTGTCGAAGCGTTTCAACACCTTAACGATGGCGAGGACCTGTGTAAAGTGGCGCTCGCGACAGTCTGGTTCTGTATGCCGATCGGAGTGGATCCATCACAACCGCCACGCTTCCCCTGCTCTTCGCGGCGCCCGAGGGCGATCCCGCGACGCTGCTCTGGTACCGCGATGGGGCCACCGGGTTCGTCGAATCGCTTCCGGTTGGGAACGGCCACGCCGGGGCCATGGTCGGTGGCCGGGCGGGCGGTGAGCTGCTGCAGCTGAACGAGGGCTCGGCGTGGTCCGGGCCGAGCGCCGACGCCGACCCTGCCCTCGATCCCGCGGACGGCCCGGACCGGCTCGCTCGCGTCCGCGCGCACCTGGCAGACGGTGACGTGCGGGCGGCCGAGGACCTGCTGCGCGCGTTCCAGGGCAGCCACTCCCAGGCGTACCTGCCGTTCGCGCGGCTCGCCGTCGCGGTGCGAGCGACCGGCGACGCGCAGGCGGCGACGGGCTCGGCGCCATCGGACGCGGCGACGGGCTCGGCGCCATCGGAGCCGGGCGCCGTGCCGGACAGGGCGTCAGCCGACCCCGGCGACGGTTCTGCCACCGCGCGTCGGTGGCTCGACCTGCGCACGGCGACGGCGGGACACCGCTACGCGGCCGGCGGGACCAACGTGGCACACCGCAGCTACGCCTCCCACCCAGCCGGGCTCATCGTGCACGAGGTGCACGCCGACTCCCCCGTGGACCTTGACGTGCGGCTCGACCCGGACCAGGTCCGCGAGGTCACCCGGACGGCGAGAAACGCATCGGAGGGTCCGCCCTCCCCCTCCGACTGTTCCGCGACCACGAGCGCGGCGGCACACCTCGCCCTCGAACTCCTGCTGCCCGGCGATGTCGCGCCCGAGCACGAGGGCGCCGAGGAACCGGTCCGGTACACGGCCGACTCGCGCACCGGCGTCGTCCACGTCGCGATCGAGACCGACGGCCAGGTGCGGACCGACGACGCCGGCGCCCACGTGCACGCGGCCCGGGTGACCCGCCTGCTGATCGCGACCGGCACCGTGCTGCCCGAGCCATCCGCGGCCCGGACCGGCTCGACCGGGCCGGACCGGCACGCGAACACCGCCGGCACCCTGGACGCGCTGCACGAGCTGCTCGCCGCCCGGACCGAGGCGGCCCACGCCGTCGGGCCGGAGCAGTTGTACGCCGCGCACGTGGCCGACCACGGCGGCCTGTTCGACCGGGTCCGGCTCGACCTCGGCCCGATCGCGCCGATGCCCACCGACGAGCGGATCCGCGCCGCCAACGCCTCCGGTGCTGGACCGGCCGACCGCACGGGGCTCGCCGTGCTCGCGTTCCACTACGGCCGGTACCTGCTCATCGCCTCGTCCCGGCCGGGCGGGTTCCCGGCGAACCTCCAGGGGATCTGGAACGACCGGCTCCCGGCCCCGTGGAGCTCGAACTACACGATCAACATCAACACCGAGATGAACTACTGGCCCGCGCTGACCACGAACCTCGCGCCCTGCCAGGCCCCGTTGCTGGACCTGGTGGACACCCTCGCCGAGACCGGTCGCGCCGCGGCCGCGCTGTACGGCGCCGGTGGCTGGGTGGCGCACCACAACACCGACCCGTGGGGCTACCCGTACTCGGTGGGAGCCGGCGCCGGCGACCCGTCCTGGTCGGCCTGGTCGATGGGCGGTGTCTGGCTGTGCCGCTCGGTGTGGGACCACCTGGAGTTCACCGGTGACGTCGCTCGCGCGCGGCGCTCCTGGCCGGCGATCGAGGGCGCCTGCCGGTTCGCCCTGGACTGGATCGTGCGCCCCGAGCACGGCCCCGCGGCGACCGCCCCGTCGACGTCGCCGGAGAACCGGTTCGTCGCGCCGGACGGTCGGCCCGCGGCCGTGTCGGTCTCCTCCACCATGGACGTGGCGCTGCTGCGCGACCTCGCCGCCAGGGCCGGGGCGATCGCGGCCCGGATCGGCGCCGACGCGCCGTGGCTGGCCGACCTCGTGGCCGCCGTCGCTGCGCTGCCGGATCCGGTGGTCGGCGAGCGCGGCGAGCTGCTCGAGTGGTCCGTCCCACTGATCGAGGTCGAGCCCGAGCACCGGCACACCTCGCACCTGGCCGGTCTGTTCCCGCTCGGCCTGTGGACGTGCGAACGCACGCCCGCCCTCGCTGCCGCGGCGGCCAGGACCCTGGAGCTGCGGGGCCCGGAATCGACCGGGTGGGCACTCGGCTGGCGGCTGTCGCTGTGGGCGCGGCTGCGACGGGGCGACAGGTTCGGAGCGGTCCTCGCGCTCGCCCTGCGGGTGGCCGACGACGGCGCCGGTCAGCGCGGCGGGGTCTATCCGAACCTGTTCAGCGCACACCCGCCGTTCCAGATCGACGGGAACTTCGGCCTCACGGCGGGGATCGCCGAGGCGCTCCTGCAGTCGCACGAGGGCCGGATCGACCTGCTCCCGGCCCTTCCGCCGCAGTGGCCGGCCGGCTCCGTCCGCGGCCTCGTGGCCCGCGGCGGCCTCGTCGTGGACCTGGGCTGGGACGACGACGGCCGCCTCACCGAGGCGACGCTGCATGCCCCGGCCGGCGGCGAATCCTCCACGCATCTGGTGCGATGGCCTGGTGGCACGGAACGCGTGCGGATCGACGCGGGCAACACATGGACCCTGACCCCGAGCGGGGTCCTGGGGCAGGGAACGGGAGCAACCCCATGGTGACGATCAACGACGTGGCCCGGCGCGCGGGGGTATCGGTGTCCACCGTGTCCTACACGCTCAGCGGGAAGCGGACGATCTCGGCGAGCACCCGGGCCCGGGTGGAGAAGGCGATCGCCGACCTCGGCTACCACCCGCACGCCGGCGCCCGCGCCCTTGCCTCGGCCCGCACGAACATCTTCGCGCTGATGGCGCCGTTGCGCCCGGACGTGGACGTCAGCGTGATCATGCAGTTCGTCACCGGGGTGGTCACCCGCGCCCGCACCGCGGACTACGACGTGCTCCTGCTCACCCAGGACGAGGCCGACGGGGTGGGCCGGGTCGGCTCCGGCTCGCTCGTGGACGCCCTCATCCTCATGGACGTCGAGTCCGACGACCCGCGGATCCCGCAGGTCGCGGCCCTGCGGCAGCCCACCATCCTGATCGGCCTGCCCGAGGACGCCAGGGGCGTGAGCTGCGTCGACTTCGACTTCGAGGCGGCCGCACGCCTGTCCCTGCGGCACCTGACCGCACTCGGCCATCGCAACGTCGCGCTGATCGGGCCACCGCCCGCCGTGATCGCGCGGCACACCTCCTACGCGGACCGGCTGCTGCGCGGCTACCGGGCCCAGGCCACCCACGACGGCGTCGGTTGCGTCATCGAGCCGGCGGGCACCGCGCCCGGGGAGGCCATCGCCGCCCTGGACGCCGTGTTGACGCAGGTCCCAGACCTGACCGGCCTGGTCGTCCACAACGAGGCCGCCCTGCCGGTGATCCTGGCGAGCCTGCGCGACCGCGGCAAGCAGGTCCCGGAGGACATCTCTGTGGTGGCGCTGGCCCCGGCGGACGTCGCCGACGCCCAGCCGGTGCCGATCACGGCCATGGACATCCCGGCGCTGAACATCGGGCAGGTCGCCGTGGACATGGCGCTCGCCCGGCTGCGGGGGTCCGACACGGTCGAGACCCGGCTGATCGCGCCCACCCTGCACAAGCGCTCGAGTACCGCGCCGCCGCGCTGAGCCGGGACCTCGGGCCCACCTCGTGCCCGGATCCGAGGTGATGATGGAGGCATGAAGATCCCACGCAATGCCGTCATCGTCGGCTACGACGGGTCCCCGGACGCCGATCTCGCCGTGGAGTGGGCCGACCGTGCCGCGGTGCAGCGCTCCGCGCCGTTGCATCTGCTCACGTCGTTGTACGACCCGGCCGCCGTCAACTTCAGTCCCTCGACCGCCTGGTACGAACGGCACCTGGCGGAGCTCGAGCAGGCGGTGCGGGACCGGCTGGTCGGCCTGGCCAGCTCGTCGGTGACCCACGAACTGATCGGCGGTCCGCCCGTGCCGGCCCTCGTCGACGCCTCCGCCGGTGCGGCCATGGTCGTCATCGGTGCCCGCGGCCACACCCAGGCGGCGGGGTTGCTACTAGGCTCGGTGAGCCAGCATGTGAGCCGGCACGCCACGTCTCCCGTGGTGGTGGTCCGCCGGACCGAGGACGCCGAGAGCCGGCGGATCGTGGTGGGTGTCGACGGCTCCGGCGGCTCCGCCGCCGCGCTCGACTTCGCGTTCGCACAGGCCGGCCTGACCGGGGCGCCGCTGCGCGTGGTGCACGGCTGGTGGCACACCCGGCCCGGCCGCGTCGAGGGCCTGTCCAACCCGATCAACGACATCCCCGAGGCCCTCGCCTCCGGTGAGCGCATCGTCGCCGAGGCCCTCGCGGGCCGGCGCGAGCGGTACCCGGACGTGACCGTGGAGACGGTCGTCGTGCCGCGACCGCCGTCGGTGCTGCTGACCGAGGAGTCGGCCACGGCGGCGTTGGTGGTCGTCGGGTCCCGGGGCCGGGGCACGTTCAAGGGGATGCTGCTCGGCTCGGTGAGCCAGGACGTGCTGCGCACCTCGCGGTGCCCGGTCGCGGTGGTCCGATAGTCCGAGGGCCTCAGCCCTTGATCGCCCCGAAGATGACGCCCTTCGTGAAGTGGCGCTGCACGAACGGGTAGACGACGAGCACCGGGATGATCGCGAGGACCATCACGGCCATCTTCACCGGCAACCCGGTCACGGCGCCCGTCGCGACGTCCACCTGCCCGACCCCGGAGCCCGGCAGCGTGACGCCCTGCAGCACATAGGAGCGCAGGACGAGCTGCAGCGGCCATTTGGCATTGTCGTTGATGTAGAGCATCGCGTTGAAGAACGCGTTCCAGTACCCGACGCCGTAGAACAGGGCGACCACCGCCGTCACCGCCTTCGACATCGGCAGCACGATCTGGCCGAGCACGCGCCACTCCCCCGCGCCGTCGATCCGCGCGGCGTCGGTGATGCCGGGGTCGATGCCCATGAAGAAGTTGCGCAGCAGCAGCACGTTGAACGCCGAGACCGCGCCGGGCAGGATCAGCGACCAGTAGGTGTCGATCAGACCGAGGTTGCTCACCAGCAGGTAGGTCGGGATCATCCCAGCCCCGAAGAACATCGTGATCAGCAGCACGAAGAGGATCGGGCGGTGCCCGAACGAGGACGGCTTGGATAGCCCGTAGGCGCACAGGATGGACACCGTGGTGGACAGCAGGGTGCCGACCGCTGTGACACCGATGCTGACCATGGTCGCCCTCGTCACGATGCCACCGGCGAGGATCTGCCGGTAGGCCGCCGTGGTCAGTTCCGTGGGCACGGTGATCAGGCCGCCGGCCTCGGTCACGGCCGCCGTCGTGGACAGGGACGTGATGATCACGGTGTACAGCGGGTAGACGACGGCGAGGACGATCAGGGCGAGCACGATCACCTTCGCGCCGGTCCCCAGCGCGGTGGGTCGGTCCTCCCAGGCCGGGCGGTGCTTGGAACGGCGGGGACGACGGCGGGGGTCGGGCCGGGCGGTGCCGGTGACGGTCTCGTCGATGGCCGGGTGGGTTCCCCGGTTGGATCCGAGTGCGGTACTCATGCGCGCTTGTACACCCCAGCTTCTCCGAAGACGTGTGCGATCTTGTTGGCCCCGAGCACGAGGATCAGGCTGACGATCCCCTTGACCAGGCCGGCGGCGGCGGCGAAGCTCCAGTCACCGTTGATGACGCCCTGGTAGTAGACGAACGTGTCGAGCACCTCGGCGACGCCGGCGCCGACGGCGCCGCGCTGCAGGATCAGCTGCTCGAAGCCGACGGTCAGCGCGTCGCCGAGCCGCAGGATCAGCAGCAGGATGATGACCGGACGCAGGGCGGGCAGGGTGATGTGCCAGATCCGGCGCCATCGGTTCGCGCCGTCCATCACCGAGGCCTCATACAGGGCCGGGTCCACCGTGGACAGGGCCGCGAGGAAGATGATGATGCCCCAGCCCGCGTCCTTCCAGACCGATTGCGCCGTGATCAGGACCAGGAACGTGTCCGGGTTCGTCATGATGTCCGGCATCGCGATCCCGTTGTCCGCCAGGATCCGGTGCAACTGACCGGCGCCGCCCAGCAGCTGCTGGAAGATCGTGACGACCAGCACCCACGAGAAGAAGTGCGGTAGGTACACCACGGACTGGATCGTGGTCCGGATCGCCGGCGTGATGACGCTGTTCAGCAGGAGCGCCAGCACGATCGGGATCGGGAAGAAGAACACCAGCTGGAACGCGGTGATCACGAGCGTGTTGCGGACCGCGTCCCAGAACAGCGGGTTCGTGAAGACGCGCTCGAAGTTCCACCAGCCCACGAACGGGGAGTCGAGGATGCCCACATACGGGGAGTAGTCCTGCCAGGCGATCACGTTGCCGAGCATCGGCACGTACGCGAACACGCCGAGCAGCACGATCACCGGGATCGTCATGATGAGCAGCGACCGGTCCCGCTTGATCCGGCTCCACGCGCTCCGGTGCCGCACCGGCGGGCCGGAGCCGGCCCGCCGGGAGGACCGAGGTCGGTGGGCGGCCCGGGCCGTCCCGTCGGGGCCGTCGGAGCCGGCAGCGCCGTCGCTGCCGCCGGCACCGTCGCTGCGGGTCGTTGCGGTCACTGCGCGTCCAGGATGCCGGTGTAGAAGGCGCGCAGCTCCTCACCACCCGAGGTCCGCCAGGTCTCGATCGCGGTGTCCAGGTCCGCCATGGACTTGCGGCCGCGGGAGATGTCCTTCTCGAGGTCCTCGAACGGCTGCGCCAGGGAGGCGTACTGGGTCGGCTCGGTGATCTGCATCCCGAAGAAGGCCGGGTCCTGGACGTACCCGGCGGCGTCGGCCATCCAGGTGCAGAACGCCTCCACGAAGCCGGGGTACTGCACCTTGGTGTTCACCACGGGCGGGTCGGTCAGGAAGATGTAGGTGGGCTGCACCTCGGTCGCGGCACGTTCGGTGGACACCGGCAGGCCGTTCTGGTCGAACGTGAAGTGGACGTCCTCGAGGCCGAAGTTGATCAGCTGGTACTCGGTCGTGCCGAACGGGGAGGCGAGGAAGTCGGCGACCGCGAGCAGTTCCTCGATCCGCGCCGAGTCCTCGTTCTTCTTGATGAACGAGAAGATGTTGGCCGGGTTGCCCTTCCACAGGACCGGCGTGCCGCCCTCCGCCGCGAACGGCGTGAAGGGACGTTGGGAGTAGGTCGGGTTCGACGCCAGCTGCCGGCCGAGCGCCTCGTGCCAGCCGCCGACGCCGTCGTTGCTGATCAGCACCAGTCCGGACTCGAACCGGGTCTTGGCGTCACCGGAGTTGTCGGCGACGGCGTCCGGGTGCACCGACCCCTGCGCGAACAGCGCCGCGTTCCACTCGAGCGCGGCGCGGTACTCGTCGGTCTCGACGCGGTGGGTGAGCGTGCCGTCGTCGTTGATCCGCCACTTCGGCACCACACCGTGGATGATCACCGAGGAGTTCCACAGGTCGTTCGCGCCCCACCGGTCGGCACCGGTGAGCTCCTTGGCCAGGTCGAGCAGTTCCTGGCCGTTCGTCGGCTGCGTGGTGATGCCCTCGGCCTCGAGGATGTCATCGCGGTAGAAGATCGCGTCGGTGATGATCTCACCGGGGAACGGCAGCGCCTTGAGCTGACCGTCGAAGACACAGAACTTCCAGACGTCCGTGGGGATGTTGGCGAGGTTCGGGTACTTCTCGACGGCGTCGCCGGCCAGGTACGGCGTGAGGTCCTCGAACAGTGCCTCGACGGCCTGGTCGAAGCGCGGCGGGATGTTCCAGGTGGGGATGGAGACCCAGTCCGGCACGTCCTGCTCGGAGGCGAGCACCGCGGCGAGCTTGTCACCGTAGGTGTTGCCGTCGCTGATCTGGAACGTGATCGTGGACCCGATGGCGGCGTTCACGGCGTCGAAGTACTGGTTGCCCTCGGTCGGCGGGATGGCGCCCCAGAGCGGGGTCATCGCGGTGAACTCCGAGCCAGATCCGGGCGGGGCGTCGAACACCTGGACCAGTTCCGTCGGGATCGTCGCATAGCCCGCCGTGGACCCGTTCACGCTCGGGAAGTCAGGGGTCACGTAGTCGATCGGGATGTGGTTCGGCAGCGCGCTGGTGACGTCGCCTCCCCCGCCGCTCGGGCCGGCCGAACCACCGGGCGGCTCGGAGCTGCAGGCCGCCAGAGCGGCCGAGGAGGCCGCGCCGAGGCCGAGGATGGTCAGGAACGACCGCCGGTTCAGCGGTAGCACCCGGGTCACGTCTGGGTGGGAGTCCAGGTTCATGTTCGCGTTCACTCCTTCGTGGATGGCGGACCGCTGCCTCGGTGCGCCTCTGCGCGCACTCATCGAAGCGGTTCGAACGTGCCGATCGTAAGCCACCATGCACGGACAGCGCAACCACTTCCCTCGCCGACTCCGACGGCTGGAAAGACGCCCGAGGAACCGCCATAATGAAACGAGATGGACGGGCATCGAGTGGGTTGATGCCGACTGGGCAGAGAGACCGATCGCAACGCTCCGGGAATCGAACCGATTCGAACCGGGATCGCTCTCTCGCGCAGACGTCAAGGCGAAGGAGCATCGACGGTGCCTCAACGGGACACGGCAGGACCCAAGACCGGGCGGGACCTCCCGGCAGTCGTAGGCGACCTCCTCGCGCAGCTCACCGACGACGAGAAGGTGGCGATGCTGCACCAGGCGAGCCCCGCCGTCGAGCGTCTCGGCCTGGCTCCGTTCACGACCGGTGCGGAGGTGCTGCACGGGGTCGCCTGGCTCGGTCGGGCGACCATGTACCCGCAACCCGTCGGCCTCGCCGCCGGCTGGGACCCGGACCTGCTTCGCCGCATCGGGGCGCAGGTGGGCACCGAGCTGCGAGCCAAGCAGGCGGCCGATGCGACGGTCAGCCGCAACGTCTGGGCGCCCGTGGTGAATCCGTTGCGGAACCCGCTCTGGGGCCGTAACGAGGAGGGGTACTCCGAGGACCCGCACCTGACCGCGGAACTTGCCGCCGGGTACGCGCTCGGCCTGCGTGGTGATGACCAGCAGGTCTGGCGCACCGTGCCCACCCTGAAGCACTTCCTCGCCTACAACAACGAGACCGACCGCGCGGTCACCTCCTCGCAGCTGCGCCCGAGGGTGCTGCACGAGTACGAACTGCCCGCGTACCGGGGCCCGATCGAGGCCGGCGTGGTCGGCGCGGTGATGCCGTCCTACAACCTGGTGAACGGCCGGCCGAACCACGTGGCGCGCGAGCTGCTGGAGGAGCTGCGGTCCTGGACCGATCAGTCCCTTCTCGTCGTCTCGGACGCGGGGGCGCCCACGAACCTGAGCCGGTCCGAGCGCTACCATCCGGACCCCGTCGAGGCGCACGCCGCCGCGCTGCTGGCCGGGGTGGACTCGTTCACCGACAACGGCCAGGACCCGGCGCCGACCCTGGCCCTGGTGCGCGAAGCCCTCGAGCGCGGCCTGATCTCGATGGCGGACGTCGACCGTGCGGTCGCCCGGGTGCTCACCGTGCGGGCCCGCTCCGGCGAGTTCGATCCGGCCGACCCGTACGCCGCCATCACGGCCGAGCACCTCGACCTGCCCGAGCATCGGGACCTGGCCCGGGAGGCCGCCGGGCGGGCCGTGGTGCTGCTCCGCAACTCCGGGGTGCTGCCACTGACGCCGTCCGGTTCGGTGGCGGTGATCGGCCCGCTCTCCGGCCGGGTGCTCCCGGACTGGTACGCGGGCACGCCGCCCTACACGGTGAGCATCGCCGACGCCGTCCGGGCCCGCTGGGACGGCACCGACGTCACCGTCGTGGACGGTTCGGACCGGATCGCCCTGCGCTCGGTCAGCACCGGCGCCTACCTGCGCGCCGGCGCCGACCAGGTGCTGGTCGCCGACGCACCGGGCGCCGGTGAGGACGCGCTCTGGGACATCACCGACTGGGGGCACGGCGTGCTCACCCTGGCCGGGGCAGGTACCGGACTGCTGCTGCGCGCCGACGGCGAGCAGGTCGTGGCGGATGCGACCCGGCCACAGGGCTGGGTGGTCGGTGAGTCCTGGCGTGCGCACAGGCACTCCGACGACACCTGGTCCTTCCAGCACATCGGCACCGGTCGGTGGCTGCGTGTGGAGGCGCACGGAGGCGGCGTCGGCGCGACCGGCGCCACCATGGACGAGGCCGAGCGGTTCGTCCGCCGGCTCGTGCGCTCGGGCACGGCGGCCGCCGCGGCCGCGGCGGCGCACGCGGACGTGGTGGTGTGCGCCGTCGGCAACGACCCGCACCTGCTCGGCCGGGAGACGCAGGACCGGCCCGGACTCGCCCTGCCGGCCCCGATGGCCGAGCTGTGGCGGACCGTCCAGGAGGCGAACCCGGACGCCGTGCTCGTCCTCGTCTCGAGCTACCCCTATGCCCTGGATGCCGCGGCCCGGGACGCCGCGGCGATCGTGTGGACCTGCCACGGCGGCCAGGAGGCGGGCAACGGGCTGCTGGACGTGCTCCTCGGCGAGGTCGAGCCGAGCGGTCGCCTCCCGCAGACCTGGTGGGCCGACGGGTCCGACGCCGGTGACCTGCTCGACTTCGACATCCTCGGCTCCGGCACCACCTACTGGTACTCCGAGGCCGCGCCGCTGTTCGCGTTCGGGCACGGGCTGACGTACTCCCGGATCGGCTACGACGCGCTGACCGTCGAGACCGTCGAGACCGTCGGCACCGACAACACCGCCGTACTCGCCCGCGTGACGGTGTCGAACACCGGGGACCGGCTGGCCACCGAGGTCGTTCAGGTCTACACCGACTCCCCCGGGCACCCGGTGCCGTTCCCGCGCCGCCTCGCCGCCCATGCTCGAGTGAGGCTGGCGCCCGGGGAGCGCCGCACGGTCGAGCTACGGATCCCTGCCGAGCGGTTCTCGGTCTGGGACACCACCCGAGCAGCGATGGCGGTCCTGACCGCCGACTACCGGGTGCTGGCCGGTCCGAACGCGGCCGACACCCCGCTGGTGGTTCGCGTCGCCCTTGCCGGCGAGCCCGTCACCGCGCACCGCCTGCCCCTGCGCGCGGTCGACTTCGACACCCACTCCGGCACCCGGATCGAGGAGGCCACCCCGGCCACGGGCGAGGTGGTCACCGCGCCGTCCGGCTCGGGATGGCTGGGCTTCAGCGCCGTCGCCGACCTCGCCGAGGCGGCCAGCGTGACGGTCGCCCGCACCGCGCCCGGACCGGCGTCGGTGACCCTGGAGACGATCGCCGACGGCGGAGCGCACCAGTTCGCGCGGGCGGAGGTCCCCGCGGGGTTGGGCCGGCACGATCTCGCCGAGGTGTCGCTGGCGCCGCTCGGGGCCGGGCTCGCCGCCGGGCCGGCGCAGGACGAGCGGGCACCAGGGCTTCGGGTCGTCCTGGCTGGTCCGGTCCGATTGGCCGGGGTCGAGGGACGAACCAGCACTGCAGTCAGTGCCGCCGACGCCTCATCGCTGCCCGGAGGCGGCCAAGACACGACGGAAACGGGAAGCCGGCGATCGTGAGCTGAACTGCCGCGGGTGAGGTGCTGGGCGGTCAGTGGCGCACCCGATAGCGCAGGTGTAGCACCCGGTTGCCCTGAATCACGACGTCAGGATCCTCCAGCAGGTGCTGTGCTCGGACCGACCCGAAGTAGCGCTTGCCGGACCCGAGCACGACCGGTGCGACGTCCATGCGCACCTCGTCGACCAGGCCCGCGGCGAGCACCTGGCCACCGACGTCGCCGGCGGCGACCTCGATGATGCGCTCACCCACGAGCCCCCGCGCCTTGGCCATGGCCGCCTCGACGCCGTCGACGAAGTGAAACGACCCCTCTGGGTCCCAGCCCTCGGGCTCCGGCCGGTGCGTCACGACGACCACATGGTCGACCCCGCCCGGAGGTTTCCCGTCCCAGCCGTCCGTCAGGTCGAAGACGTGGCGGCCGACGATCGTCGCGCCGATCTGGTCCCAGTACGGCCGGACGTGGTCGAAGGACGTCTGCGACACCTTCAGCACGCCGCTCTCGTCCAACGGGACGTCACCGCTGAGCAACCAATCGAACAACGGCCCGGGCTGGTCGTTCTCGTCCGCGATGAAGCCGTCCACCGACACCGAGCTGTACATGACCGTCGTGCCCATGGGCGCTCCTCTGCTGGGGATTTCCCTCAGATTAGAGCGTCGTGAGCCGTCGCTCTTGTAGGAAATCAATCGGCCGGCAGCGGCCAGCTGTCCAGCACGTGGCCGGGATGCTCGCGCATGAACCGCTGCCGGGCTTCGACGTATCGCGTCGGGGTGAGCCCGGTGAAGGCCCGGAACTCGTGGCCGAAGTGGGCCTGGTCGAAGTAGCCCGCCCCACTCGCGAGGTCGGCCCAGTCGATCGGCCCGGCGGGGTCGATCGAGAGCACGGTAGCGGCGAAGCGGTAGGTGCGGGCCAACCGCTTCGGCGTGACGCCGATGAGCTCCTTGAACCGCTGTGCCAGATGGGTGCTGCTGACCCCGGCCGCCACCCTCAGGTCGTCGATCGCCACCGCCCCGCCGGTCGCCGCGATGACTCTGCTCGCATGGCGGATCAGTCCCAGGCCGGCCGTCTCGCACAGCCGTCGCATCAACTCCTCCTCGAGGAGGGTCAGCATCTCGTGCGGTCCCACGGCCGTGGCCAGCCGGTCTCGCAGCTCGGCGACGGCTGGTCGACCCCAGATCTGCTCCACCGTCACCGGCCGGTCACACAACTCGGCCGCCGGCATCGGCAGGAACGGGGCCAGCCCCCACGGCTTGAAGTGCACGCCGACGGACCGGGTCCGGAGTGGGTAGCCGAACTCCCACGCGCGGGTGGGCATCGTGACCACGCAGCCGTCGGCGTACTCGGCCATCTCGACGTCGGTGCCGGCGCGGATGCGGAACGGCGCACCGAGGTTGACGATGAGCAACGCCGCCGGCGGCGGCAGCGTCAGCCGGGCGTACGGCGACTCACCCTCCAGGTAGTAGAGGTCGTCGATCAGCCCGTCCAGCGGAGGTCGCGGCACCCTTGGCACGTACTCCATGTCCACAGTATCGCCGACTCCAAGCCGACCACACCCTGCATGGTGAGGAGCCGCCCAGGCGCTCGAAGTCCAGAGCGATCCAGTACCGGACGAGCGTCCGCGGTCCACCGGTCCCAACGGTTCCTCGCCGACCGGGAGCACTACGATCGGGGGGTGGCCGGAGAGCGGATGTACCCGATCCTGCCGTGTCCTGATCTCGCTGAGGCGATCGAGTTCTACGGCTCGTTGGGCTTTGCGGTCACGTACCGGCAGGAGAAGCCGAACCCGGCCGCGGTGGTTCAACTGGAGGACATGGCGATCCACCTGGCCGGCGTGCCAGGGTACGAGCCCGAGTCCTCGCCGTGCAGCGTGATCGTCACGGTGCCCGACGCCGAGCGGTTGCGCTCGGACTTCGCGGACGGTCTGCGTGCCTCGCGTGGCCGTGTTCCGGTGGAGGGCGTTCCTCGGCTTCTCAGGCTGCGCCGCAAGGCGGGCACCGCGGTGGGTTTCAGCGTGATCGACACCGGTGGGATCTGGCTGCGCTTCTACCAGGAGGGATCGCAGGAGGAGACAGCGACGACCCGACGCGACGGCCTCGCACGGGTGATCGATGTCGCGGCTCGGCAAGGGGAGGCGCGCGGTGAGGATGGGCTCGCCCTCGCGAAGGTCACCGCGGGTCTGGACAGGTACGCCGACGCTCCGGTGGCTGAGCGGATCGAGGCGCGGGTCTATCGCGCCGAGTTGCTGATCAGGCTCGGTCGCGCCCAGGAAGCGAGCTCGGAACTCGATGCCGTGGACGCCCTGATCGCCGAGTCCGGCACCGCCGAGTACTCCGCTGAGACGCTCCTCGAGCTGCGGACGGCAACGGTCCCGCCGACGTAGCGCCCGACGAGACCGACGTCCATGGGGTTCGCAGGGTCCTGATGCGGACGCGCCGGGTGCAGACTGGAACCATGGACTCACCGGGCTCCAGCGACGCGGGTACCGGCCTCCGGGTGGACACCACCGGGTGCGCGGTCGACGACCTCGTCTACTGCGGCGCCGTGCAGGTGGCCGCCGACTCCGCGGAGCCCTGGGACGGGATCGTCGAGCGGGCCGTCACCGAGGGCTGGCTCGGTGTCGAGGCGCTCTCCGGGCTGCCGGGCTCGATCGCGGACGTGACCCTGGCCAACGCGTCCGCGTACGGCCAGTCGGTGAGCGACGCCGTCGTGTCGGTGCGGACCTGGGACCGCTCCGTCGACCGGCAACGGACGTTCGCGGCGGTCGAGTGCGGCTTCGGGCCCGGCACGTCACGGTTCACCGAGCGTCTGGCCGACGGGTCGCTGCGGTACGACGTCCGCGAGGTGACTCTCCTGCTGAAGCAGGGCGATCTCACCGCCCCGATCCGCGACGACGCACTCGCCGTGAGGCTCGGCGTCACGTCCGGGCAGCGGGTGCCGCTGACCCGGGTGCGTCGCGCCGTCCTGGCCGACTGACCGCGGTCAGCCGAGCGTGCCCGGACCCGTGACGGCCACGCCGTCGCGGTAGACCTGCTGCACCCGCAGGTCGGCGTCGGCGACGACGACGTCGGCCCGGTACCCCTGGCGCAACGCCCCGACGTCCGTCAGGCCGAGCACGGATGCCGGCGTCGCGGAGGCGGCCAGCACGGCCGCGCGAAGGCCCACACCGCCGTCGACCGTGGTCCGGACCACGTCGATCAGGTGGGCGGTGCCACCCGCGATCGAGCCGCCCTCCACGAGCCGGGCGACGCCCGAGGTGACCTGCACGGCGAGGGCACCGAGCAGGTACTGTCCGTCGGGCATGCCGGTGGCTGCCATCGCATCGGTGACCAGCGCGATGTGCTCCGGCCCGACCAGGTCGAACACCTCCCTGACCAGGTCCGGGGACACGTGGGTGCCGTCCCCGATCAGTTCGACCACGACCGCCCCCTGCCGGGCCAGCGCCAGCGCCGGTGGGACCGGACCCGGGTCGCGGTGGTGGATCGGCCGCATGCCGTTGAACAGGTGGGTGATGGTCGGCCGGCTCCGGGTGCGCCCGGCCATCGCCTCCACGGCCTCGACCAGAGCCGCGCGCATCGCGGGCGCGGCGGCGTCGGTGTGTCCGAAGGAAGGCACCGCACCAGCGGCGATCAGGGTCTGTGCCACTCCCCCGGGACCGACCACGCCGGGCGAGTCGGGGGCGATCGTCATCGAGACCACGTGCCCGCGGCCGAGGGCGAGCAGGTCCGCGGTCAGCGCCGGGTCCCCGTCCAGGAGCAGGGCCGGGTCGTGTGCGCCGCAGCGCACTTCGTTCAGGAACGGCCCCTCGAGGTGGATCCCGACGATCTCGCCCGCATCGGCGAGGTCGGCGAGCGTGCTCACCCGGGCCCGGAGCGTGTCCGGGGCCGCGGTGACCAGGGACGCGACCATGCGGGTGGTGCCGTGCGCCAGGTGCTCGGCGACGGCCGGCCGGGCGGCCTCGGCGTCCGGGGCGTCCGGGAAGCCGACCCCGGCACCGCCGTGGTTGTGCAGGTCGACGAGGCCGGGCAGGATCGTCCGGCCCGACGGCGCCTGCGCGCTCGCGATGGCGGCCGCGGCGGGCCCGTCCGCGCCGGCGCCGGCGACGGGACCCACCCAGGCGATCCGGCCGCCGTCGATCATCACGACGCCGTCATCGATCACCGCCTCCGGCGTGACCACCCGCCCTCGCAACACGATCGGAACCGGGACAGGCGTGGGGGGAATCGACGACGACATGCACCCATTGTGACCGATCGCCGATACCGCCCGCGCCCGCCGACCGGGTACCCGCCCGGCACCGGAGAGCGTCAGAACAGGCGCGAGTCCACGTCGTCGATGCCGCGCATCGCGTCGTAGTCGAGCACGACGCAGCGGATGCCGCGGTCGGTGGCCAGCACCCGGGCCTGCGGCTTGATCTCCTGGGCGGCGAACACCCCGTCCACCGGAGCGAGCAGCGGGTCGCGGTTCAGCAGCTCGAGGTAGCGGGTGAGCTGCTCCACGCCGTCGATGTCACCACGGCGCTTGATCTCCACGGCCACCGACGTACCTCCGGCCGACCGGGCCAGGATGTCCACCGGACCGATCGCCGTCGGGTACTCGCGCCGGACCAGGGTGTGCCCGTCTCCGAGCAGCGTGATCTGCTCTGCGAGCAGCTTCTGCAGGTGCGCCTCGACGCCGTCCTTGACCAGTCCGGGATCGACGCCGAGCTCCGTCGTGGTGTCCGAGTGCACCTCGTGCAGGGACACCACCAGCCGGTCGTCGGTCTTCGTGTGCTGGACGGTCCAGACGCCGGTGACGCCCACCTCCGCCTGGGCCGCGTCCGGCTCCGACTCCGAGAGCCGGCACGGCGGCGACATCCAGTTCAACGGCTTGTACGAGCCCCCGTCGGAGTGCACCAGCACCGAGCCGTCAGCCTTGACCATGAGCACCCGACGGGCCAGCGGCAGGTGCGCCGTCAGCCGTCCCGAGTAGTCGACCGCGCAGTCGGCGATGACGATCCGCATACGTGTGTTCCTTTCCGCGCCGGACGCAGCCGGGTGCGGCTGCGACCCGGTGGCCAGCGAGGGGTGTCCTCAGACGATACGGGACGTGTTCGGGTCCGGCGGCGCCGCCTCGAGCCAGGACCGCAGGCCGTCCAGGGACTGGTCGTTCGCGGCGAGCAGGAACTCCTCGTCACGGTAGACACACCGGGCCTCGCTCACGCTGCTGAGACGCCCGTCCACCTCCCGCCGGGACCGGTCGAGGATGTCGAGCTCGCGCCGTTCCCACCGGGTGGTCGGGCGCAGGGACAGCGAAACCACCTCGTACCAGTCGAGGTGGTCCCTGGTGTAGCTGGCGATCCCGGCCAGCCAGCGGTTGCCGGTGTACTTGGCACACTCGAACGATCCGACCCGGTGGCTGAGGGTGCGAAGCCGCCACAGGAAGAGGGCGATCAGTACCAGGGCGAGCACGACCGCAACGGCTCCGACGGCGATCGCGATCCTCATCCGGTTGGCTCAGTTCTCGCCGGACGCCTGGTCCTCGTTGGTGGTCGGATCGACCACGATGGTCACCGAGTCCTGGTCCACCGAGATGAACCCGCCGTCGACGTCCATGGTGATCGCCTCGCCCGAGGTCGGCCGGACCCGCACCACACCGGCGCGCAGCACCGCCAGGACCGGCTGATGGCCGGTCAGGATGCCGAGGTCACCGTCGGCCGCGGGCGCACCGATGCTCACCGCCTCACCGGACCACCAGGTGCGGTCCGGGGACACAATCTCCACGTTGAGCGGCACGCCGCCCTCCTTCGTTCGATAATCGGACGGGCCGATCGGCGACGCTCCTCGCGGTGCGCCGGCCGATCGGCCTACCGTTGTGCGGTCAGTTGATCTCGGACTGGATCCGGGCCCAGTTGCGCTCGAGATCCTCCAGGCCACCGATGTTGAAGAACGCCTGCTCCGCGACGTGATCGTACTCACCGGCGGCGATCTTGCCGAACGCCTCGATGGTCTCGGACAGCGGCACGGTGGAGCCGACCACCGACGTGAACTTCTCCGCCATGTAGGTGTTCTGGGACAGGAACTGCTGGATCCGGCGGGCCCGGTTCACGGTGATCTTGTCCTCTTCGGACAGCTCGTCGATGCCGAGGATCGCGATGATGTCCTGCAGTTCCTTGTTCTTCTGCAGGATCGCCTTCACCTGGGTCGCCACCCGGTAGTGCTCCTCGCCCACGTAGCGCGGGTCGAGGATCCGGGAGGTCGAGGCCAGCGGGTCCACGGCCGGGTACAGACCACGCGAGGCGATCTCACGGGAGAGCTCGGTCGTGGCGTCCAGGTGCGCGAACGTGGTGGCCGGGGCCGGGTCGGTGTAGTCGTCGGCCGGGACGTAGATCGCCTGCAGCGAGGTGATCGAGTGGCCGCGGGTCGAGGTGATCCGCTCCTGCAGCTGGCCCATCTCGTCGGCCAGGTTCGGCTGGTAGCCCACCGCGGACGGCATCCGGCCGAGCAGCGTGGACACCTCGGAACCGGCCTGGGTGAACCGGAAGATGTTGTCGATGAACAGCAGCACGTCCTGCTTGGCCACGTCGCGGAAGTACTCCGCCATGGTCAGTGCGGACAGTGCCACGCGCAGACGCGTGCCCGGCGGCTCGTCCATCTGGCCGAAGACGAGGGCCGTCTTCTCGAAGACTCCGGCCTCCTCCATCTCGACGATCAGGTCGTTGCCCTCACGGGTGCGCTCGCCCACACCGGCGAACACGGACACACCACCGTGGTCCTGGGCGACGCGCTGGATCATCTCCTGGATGAGCACGGTCTTGCCCACACCGGCGCCGCCGAACAGGCCGATCTTTCCGCCGAGCACGTACGGCGTGAGCAGGTCGATGACCTTGATGCCGGTCTCGAACATCTGCGTCTTGGACTCGAGCTGGTCGAACGCCGGCGGCTGACGGTGGATCGGCCAGCGCTCGGTGACCTCGAACGTCTCACCCTCGGCGAGGTTCAGGGGCTCACCGATCACGTTGAAGACGCGACCCTTGGTGATCTCACCGACGGGCACCGAGATCGGCGCGCCGGTGTCGGTCACCTTGGCCCCGCGGACGAGGCCGTCCGTGGGCTTCAGCGCGATGGCGCGGACCATGTTGTCGCCCAGGTGCTGAGCCACCTCGAGGGTCATCTCGAAGGCGCCCTCACCCTCACCCTGGGTGGACAGGTCCACCGTGGTCTTGAGGGCGTTGTACATCTCCGGGATGGCGTCCGGCGGGAACTCGATGTCGACGACGGGGCCGATCACGCGCGCGATGCGGCCCACGCCGGGGCCGCTCGCGCCCGGCGCCGTGGTGTCAGTGGCGGTAGCAGTCATGGATAGCGATCCTTCGGTGTGGTTGGTGCTCAGCTCGCGGCCAGGGCGTCGGCACCCGAGACGATCTCGCTGATCTCCTGGGTGATCTCGGCCTGCCTGGCCTGGTTGGCAAGCCGCGTGTAGTTGGTGATGATGTCCTGCGCGTTCTCGGTCGCGGTGTGCATCGCGCGCTGCCGGGCGGCGAGCTCGGAGGCCGCGGCCTGCAGCAGCGAGTTGAAGATCCGGCTACGGATGTACCGCGGCAGCAGCGCGTCGAGCACCGCGTCGGCGGACGGCTCGAACTCGTACAGCGGCATGACCTCGCTGGTGGGCTCCGCCACGCCGTCGACTACCTCAAGGGGCAGCATCCGCAGCACCTGGGGCTCCTGGGCGACCATCGAGCGGAACCGGGTGTAGACCACGTGCAGCTCCGCGACGCCACCGGCGTCGACCGGGGCCCGGAACGCGTCCAGCAGGGTCTGACCGATCTCCTCGGCCACCTCGACCCTTGGGTTGTCGGAGTCGCCGAGCCAGGTGCGCTCGAGCTCGATGCCACGGAAGCGGTAGAAGCTCACGCCGCGTTGCCCGGTCACGTACAGGACCGGGTCCTTGCCGTCCTCGATCAACTGGGCCCGCAGGCGCTCCGCCTCGCGCAGCACGGTCGCCGAGTAGGCGCCGGCCTGGCCACGGTCGGAGGTGACCACGAGCAGGGCGACCCGGTTCGTGTCGGTCCGGTCCTTGGTCAGGACGTGGTCGACGTCCGTGTGTGAGGCCACGGCGGACACCGCACGGGTGATGGCCCGCGTGTACGGGCTCGCCTTGACCGCGCGGTCCCGGGCCTTGCCGATCCGGGACGCGGCGATCAGCTCCATGGCGCGGAACATCTTCTTCAGCGTCTGGGTCGACTTGATCTTCTGCTTGTAGACCCGTTGTTGCCCGGCCATGGATCAGCCCCGCTTCTGCCGGACGATCTGCTCCTGGTCGATGTCCACGTCCTCGTCGGTTCCTTCGGTCTCGACGACACTCTCACCGTCGGAGGCGAGGAAGGTCGTCCGGAACTTGTCCGCGGCCTCCTCCAGCGCCTTCGTGGCGACGTCATCGAGCTTGCCGGTGCTGACGATGGTGTCCAGCACGTCGGAGTGCCGACGGACATAGTCGATCAGTTCCCGCTCGAAGCGGCGCACGTCGTGCAGCTCGACCTTGTCGAAGTACCCATGCGTGCCGGCCCAGACCGAGACGACCTGCTCCTCGACCGGGTACGGCGAGTACTGGGGCTGCTTGAGCAGCTCCATGAGCCGCGCACCGCGGGTCAGCTGCTGGCGAGACGCCGGGTCCAGGTCGGAGGCGAACATCGCGAACGCCTCGAGCGAGCGGTACTGGGCGAGGTCGATCTTCAGCGTCCCGGAGACCGACTTCATCGCCTTCACCTGGGCATCGCCACCCACACGCGAGACGGAGATACCCACGTCGACGGCGGGACGCTGGTCGGCGTTGAAGAGGTCCGACTGGAGGAAGATCTGGCCGTCCGTGATCGAGATGACGTTCGTCGGAATGTAGGCCGACACGTCGTTCGCCTTCGTCTCGATGATCGGCAGGCCGGTCATCGAGCCGGCGCCGAGCTCGTCGGACAGCTTCGCGCAACGCTCGAGCAGGCGGGAGTGCAGGTAGAACACGTCACCGGGGTAGGCCTCGCGGCCCGGCGGGCGGCGCAGCAGCAGGGACACGGCGCGGTAGGCCTCGGCCTGCTTGGACAGGTCGTCGAAGATGATCAGGACGTGCTTGCCGCCGTACATCCAGTGCTGGCCGATGGCCGAACCGGTGTAGGGGGCGATGTACTTGAAGCCGGCCGCGTCGGAGGCGGGCGCAGCCACGATGGTGGTGTACTCCAGCGCACCGGCGTCCTCGAGGGCGCCGCGCACGGAGGCGATCGTGGAGCCCTTCTGACCGATCGCGACGTAGATGCAGCGGACCTGCTTGTTGACGTCGCCGGTGTCCCAGTTGGCCTTCTGGTTGATGATCGTGTCCAGCGCGATCGCGGTCTTGCCGGTCTGCCGGTCGCCGATGATGAGCTGACGCTGACCGCGCCCGATCGGGATCATCGCGTCGATGGCCTTGAGGCCGGTCTGCAGCGGCTCGTGGACGGACTTGCGGTCCATCACCCCGGGTGCCTGGAGCTCGAGGGCGCGGCGACCCTCGGTGGCGATCTCGCCGAGACCGTCGATCGGCTTGCCGAGCGGGTCCACAACGCGTCCGAGGTAGCCGTCGCCGACCGGCACCGAGAGCACCTCGCCGGTGCGCCGCACCGGCTGGCCCTCCTCGATCCCGCTGAACTCGCCGAGGACCACCACACCGATGGACCGCACGTCGAGGTTCAGTGCGAGGCCGAGAGTTCCGTCCTCGAACTTGAGCAGCTCGTTCGCCATGACCCCGGGCAGACCCTCGACCTGGGCGATACCGTCCGCCGCGAGGGTGACCGTGCCGACCTCCTCGGCCGCGCTACCGGCGGGCTCGTAGGAGTTCACGAAGCTGTCGAGCGCAGCCCGGATCTCCTCGGGCTTGATCGTCAGTTCAGCCATCTCTACGTCCTTCTCTTCTGACCGCCTCGTGGCGATCGGTTCGTCTCGTCAAGTGTGCGGGTGGTTCGGCCCCTGGGGAAGTGCGGCCGGGTGGCCGATCCTGGGCCGGGCGGCTCAGCCGGCGAGCCGTCGCTGTGCCTCGTCGAGGCGGGAGAGCATCGTGGCGTCGATGACCTCGTCACCGAGCTGGATCCGAAGACCCCCCACGACGGCGGGGTCCAGGGCGACGTTGACCTGCACGGCGCGGCCGTACGCCCGGGCGAGGATCTCGCCGAGGCGCGCGACCTGGACCTGGGTCAACGGGCGGGCCGCCGTCACCACGGCGACCAGCTGCTGGCGCCGCGCCGCGGCTGCCTCGTTGAGCCGGACCAGGGCAGCGGTCAGGGTGGGCGCCCGGTGCGTGCTGAGCGCCCGCTCGAGCAGGGCGGCCGTCTCGGGAGCCACTCGGGCGCCGAACAGGGACGTCAGCAGTCGCTGCCGGTCGGCAACGGTGCGGTCCTTGTCCGCAAGTGCGAGCCGCAGCTCACGGTTGTCGGCGAGCAGCCGGATCGTGCGGAACAGCTCGTCCTCGACGCGGATGAGCTCGCCGCGCGACTCGGCGCCGGCGAGCAGCGACGTCGTGCCCAGCTGTTCGATCGAGTCGGCCAGGTCACCCTCGGCCGACCACCGTGACCGCACCAGGCCGGCGAGCAGGTCCGCGACCGCTCCGCTGACCTTCGGTCCGAAGACACCGGCCACGACGGCGGCCTTGTCCTCGCCCGAGCGGGACGGGTCGGTCAGGGCACGCCGCAGGGCGGCCGAGCCGTCCAGGACGTCGACCACGCCGAACAGCTCGGTGCCGTACCGGAACGAATCCGCTCCGGCCGTGCCGAGGACCGCCTCCCAGCGGTCGGTGGCGGCTGCGAGTGATCCCTGGCTGCTCGCCCGCATCACGCCTCCGGCTCGCGCGACCCCGTGGCACCCGAGGGCACGCCGGCGTCCAGTTCGTCCAGGAACCGGTCGATCACACGCGACTGCCGTGCGTCATCGGTGAGGGACTCCCCGACGATCCGCGACGCGAGCTCGGAGGCCAGGCCGCCGACCTCGGTGCGCAGCGAGACCACCGCCGCCTGACGCTCGGCGTCGATCTGGCGCTGCGCGTTCTCGGCGATCCGGTTGGCCTCCGTCTGAGCCTTGGCACGAGCGTCGATGACGATCTGCCCACCGTCGCTGACGGCCTCCTCACGGATGCCGGCTGCCTCCTTGCGGGCCTCGGCGAGCTCGCGCTCAACGTCGGCCTTCGCGGAGGCAGCCTCGGCATGGGCCTTCTCGGCCAGTGCCAGACCGCCTTCGATCTTCGCCGTGCGCTCATCCAGGATCGCGTTCAACTTCGGCAACAGGTACTTGAAGAAGAAGAATCCGATGATGACCGTGACCACCAGCGACCAGAAAATGTCATAGCCGGCGGGCAGCAGGACGTTCGGCGCGGCCTCGTCTGCGTGAATCATGGGGTACTCCAACGCCAGTGGGAAAGGACGATCAGGTGAACATCAGCCCGGCGACGAGGCCGAGCAGACCGAGCACCTCGATAAGGGCGGCACCGATCATCATGTTGGTGAACAGCCGACCAGCGACCTCGGGCTGACGCGCCGTGGCGATCTGGGTCTGACCGATGACGATACCGAGACCGATACCGGGGCCGATCGTCGCGAGACCGTAACCGACGGTGGCGATGTTTCCGGTGATACCTTCCACTGCATTTCCTTCCTGAAGGCGCTCGGGGTGAGCGTCTGGGGTTCTGCGGACGGGGCGGCTCAGGGTGCGAGCCATGCCCTGGGAGAGAAGCTCAGTGCTCCTCTTCCAAGGCGAAGTTGAGATAGATCGATGCGAGCAGGGTGAAGATGTACGCCTGCAGCAGTGCCACGAAGATCTCGAACAGCGTGATGAAGATGCCGCCGGCGAACGAGAGCGCGCTGGTCAGCTTGATCAGTCCGCCGCCCTCCAGGAGGAGGAAGTTAGTGGCGGAGAAGCACAGCACCAGCATCAGGTGCCCGGCCATCATGTTCGCGAGCAACCGGATGGTCAGGGTGGCGGGGCGCAGGATGAAGACCTGCAGCGCCTCGATCGGCGTGATCAGCAGATATGCCGGCCACGGGATCCCGGGCGGGAAGAGTTGGGCCTTGAGGTACTTGCCGACGCCGTGCTTGCGCACACCGGCCGCGAGGTAGACCACCAGGACCCAGACGGCGAGCACGAGCGGCAGGCCGACCCGGGCGGTGCCCGCGATGTTCAGGAACGGGATCACCCCGGCGATGTTCATCGTCAGGACGGTGAAGAAGATCGTGGTCAGCATCGCCAGGTACGGCTTGGCGCGCTCGTGGCCGAGCACCTGTTCGGCGATCTGGACCCGGACGAACTCGACGCCGAGCTCGATGATGTTCTGGCCGCGACCCGGAACGAGCTTCGCGCGGCGGATCCCCAGCCAGAGCAGCAGGAGCAGGACCACCATCATGATGACGCGGACGAGCATGATCCGATCGAAGCCCCACCAGGAGTCGAGATCGGTGCTGCCGAAGATGGCCGGCGGGAAGAACTCGTCGATCCCGGGGGCGTGGAAACCGCTGCCGGAGGAGTCCTCGGTCTCGGCCAGGATCGGCAGGGCGATGGCTGCGGTGGACAGGATTCTCTCCCCAGGGAGCATCGGGCCCAGCCCTGCTCGCTGTACGGAGGCAGCGTCGCAGGAACCGAACTCAGGTGGGCTGGAAGTGACTGCGTTTAGACTACCCGATGGCACTCGGTGGTTGTGACGAGGGTGTGAAGCCTCAGGCCCCGTCTCCGTCCCCCCGCGGCGCGCGATCGCGCGGCTCCGCGGCCTCGTCGGCAGCGCCGTTTTCGCCCGCTGAGCCGCCCGAAGAGGGTGATCCACCCTCGACATCGGAAGGATCCGCCGTCGGGCCCTCATCCTCGGCTTGTGTCTCTTCTGTGGACGCCGTGGCACCCGGGCTGACGTAGGGGATCTTCGCCGTGACGACCGTGTACAGCTCGACCACCAGGGAGACGATCACCTGCACGAAGAGAGTGACGAGGAACACAGGCAGGGAGTAGAAGTCCTGTTCCCGGAGCCAGAGCAGGACCAGCGCGAGCAGACCCATCTTGACGATCCAGCCACCGAGCAGGACGACCTGCAGCAGTTCCGGTCCGCGGCCGGCCACGAGGTACAGGGCCGCGACGGTGGTGGCGGTGAAGACCACGCCGATGGCGACGGCCACGAGCGCTCCCCATAGCCCCGGCAGGCCGGCGGCGAGCAGGCCGACGACCGCACCCACGACGGCGATCGCGGCGCCGGCCAGGAGCAGCCGCCGCAGAACCTTCTTGATGAGGTCCAGCACCGCCGCGGTGCGGATGTACTTGTCGTTCAGGAAGGTCGGTTCGCTCACGGGAGTCTCTCGGTCTACTGGTGCGGCCGGGTGTCGGTCGGAGGGTCAGGGGCCGGGCGGGTGCGCGACGGGCTCGTCGGCGTCCTGGGTCGCTCGGTCACGACCGGGTCGCAGCGCCGCGAACGGCAGCCTGGCCACGGTGATGATGGTGGCCAGCAGGGCGCCGGCGACGAAGCATGCCAGCACCACCCAGACCGGGAACACGATGAGGGCGGCCGCACTGAAGGCGACCACCGCGGTCCACACGTACATGATCAGGACCGCGCGCCGGTGCGAGTGGCCGTGGTCGAGGAGCTTGTGGTGCAGGTGGGTGCGGTCGGCGTGGAACGGTGACTTGCCGCTGAGGAGCCGGCGCCCGGCGGTCACGGTCACGTCGATCAGCGGCAGCAGCAGCACTGCCACCGGGAGCACGATCGGCACGTAGGCGGGCAGCGCCTGCTCGGTCTCAAGGACCGCGGGGTTGATCTGACCGGTGACCATGATGCCCGCGGCCGCCACGGTGAGGCCGAGCAGCATCGCCCCCGAGTCCCCCATGAAGATCCGCGCAGGGTGGAAGTTGTGAGGCAGGAACCCCAGGCACACGCCCACCACGGACGCCATCAGCACGGTCGCCAGGTTCGAGAAGTCGGTCGGGTTGTTGTTCACGGTGAGCAGGTAGGTGTAGACGAAGAACGCGATCCCGCCGATGGCGACCACCCCGGCGGCGAGGCCGTCCAGGCCATCCACCCAGTTCACGGCGTTCACGGCGATCACCACGACGAGCACGGTCACCAGCAGGGACAGCCGCGGCGAGCCGATGACCAGCCCGAAGATCGGGAACTGGACGAGTTGGACGCCCTGCCAGGCCATCAGGCCGGCGATCAAGACCTGCCCGACGAGCTTCGTGATCCAGTCCAGGTCCCAGATGTCGTCGGCGGCGCCGAGCAGGCACACCAGCGCGCCACACCCGAGGATCGCCCACGGCACGGTGCCTGCGAACACGTCCTCGAGGAACGGCATCCGGGAGGCCATCACGAACGCCACCGCCAGGCCCGCGAACATCGCCAGGCCACCCATGCGCGGGGTCGGGACCGCGTGCACGTCGCGCTCCCGCACCGGTGTCACGGCACCGGTGCGTTGGGCGATCAACCGGGCGAGCGGGGTCGCCAGGTACGTCGCCGCGGCGGCGATCGCCATGATGAGGAGGTAGAGCCTCACGGCTGGGCGGCACCGGGTTCGGACTGCGGTCGGCCCGCCGTGGCGGCGTCGCCCGCCTCGGTCTCGTCACTCTCGACGGCGTCGCCCACCTCGGCCGTATCACTCTCGACGGCGTCGCCCACCTCGGCCGTGTCACTCTCGACGGCGTCGCCCACCTCGGCCTCGACGGTCGCCAGTTCCTCGTCGTCGAGGATCTCGGGCACGATGGCACCGAGGTCCTCCCGGCTCAGGGCGCCCTCGCGCACGATCCGCAGGCTCTCACCGGTGGCGTCGACGATGGTGGAGGGCACACTGCCGCGGGCCGGGCCACCGTCGAGGTAGACCTTCACGGTCCGCAGCAGCTGGTCATACGCCTCGGCGGCGGTCTGCGCGGCGGGGTTGCCGGTCTTGTTCGCGCTCGAGACCGCGAGCGGGCCGGTCCGGCGGAGCAGGTCGAGGGCGACCTCGTCGTCCGGCATCCGCAGTGCGACGGTGCCGTTGGTGTCGCCGAGGTCCCAGTGCAGGCTGGGCTGGGCGCGCAGGATCACCGTGAGCGGGCCGGGCCAGAACTCGGTCACGAGTTCGCGCACCGACTCCGGAATCTCGGTGGCGAGCCCGTCGAGCGTGTTCAGGTCCCCGACGAGCACGGGCGGCGGCATCTGCCGGCCGCGGCCCTTGGCGCGCAGCAACGCGGCCACGGCCTTCGGGGTGAAGGCGTCCGCGGCAATCCCGTACACGGTGTCGGTCGGCAGGACCACCAGCCCGCCGCTGGCGAGCGCCTCGACGGCGGCGTCCAGGTGTGGCCCGCGCTCGGCGGCGTCGGTGCAGTCCCTCAGTTCTACGTCACTCACGCGGGCGAGTCTTTCATGTCCGGCAGCACATCGGCACCGACCGGACCGGCGGCACGGTGTGTCCGCGGCGTGGGAAGGTGTCCTGGTGACGACCACCACCCGCCCGGCACTGCCGAAGGTACTCACCCGGCTCGCGTTCGCGGTGGCCGTCATCGTCCAGCTGCTGGCGCTGTACTGGCCGCGGGTGGACCTTCCGGGCGACGGCGTCCCCGGCACCGACAAGGCCGTGCACGTGCTGATCTTCGCCACCGTGATGGCCACCGGACTCCTCGCGGGGATCCCAGGGAGGTGGCTCGCGCTCGGGCTCGCGGCGCACGCGGTCCTCAGTGAGCTGATCCAGCACCTCGTGCTCCCCGAGCGCAGCGGCGACCCGCTCGACCTCGTCGCGGACCTGGCCGGCATCGCCCTCGGCTGGTACGTGATCACGTACGTCCGACGGCACAGCACCGCCCGGTCCCCGCAGAGCCCCTGACCCCCGGACGGTCGACGGCCGGGTCAGCGTCGGGTCGCGACGACCATCCGATCGCGGCCGGTCAGGTCCGCGACGGTGTGGATGTCGGTGAAGGCATCGGTGGCGTCGACGTCGGCGCGCACCGCCTCCGCCTGCACCTCCGCGTGTTCCATCACGAACGTCCCGCCAGGGCGCAGGAGCCGCACCGCCGCCCACACGACGGCGCGGGGCACCTCGAGCCCGTCCGCGCCGCCGCCGTAGAGGGCGAGGTCCGGGTCGTGATCGCGGACCTCGGGATCGATCGGGACTGCGTCCGGCGGGATGTAGGGCGGGTTCGAGACGAGCACGTCGACGGCGCCGTCGAGCTCGGCGAGCAGGCTCGCCTGGCGCACGTCGCCGGCCAGGACCCGCACTTCGAGGCCGAGGCGGTCGGCGTTGGCGCGGGTGAGCGCCACCCCCTCGGGTGAGAGCTCCACAGCCGTGACCCGTGCACCCGGGACCTCGTCCGCGACCGAGAGCGCGATCGGGCCGCCGCCGGCGCACAGGTCCACCACGACCGCGGCCGCTGCGCCCTCAGCCGACGGGACCGCGCCGGACGGGACCACGCCCGTCGGGACCGTGCCCGCCGCGGCCAAGGCTTGTGCGGCGTCGATCGCCACCTGCGCGACCGTCTCCGTCTCGGGCCGCGGCACGAACACGCCGGGCCGCACCGTCAGGTCGAGGTGCCGGAACGCGGCGGTCCCGGTGATGTGTTGCAGCGGCTCCCGCAGCCGGCGGCGCTCCACGAGCGCGGCGTACCGCGCGGAGAAGTCCGGGGGCAGCGGGGGCGCCATCACCAGGACCAGGTTCGGTACCCCGAGCGCGTGCCCGGCCAGCGCGACGGCGTCCACCCGCGCCGAGGGCACGCCTGCCTCCGCGAGCACCGCGGTCGCCCCGGTGACGAGGGCGCGAAGGTCCGGCGAGCCCGGCGAACCCGGCAGGTCCGGCGAACCCGGCAGGTCCGGCGAGTCCGGCACGGCCTCAGCCACCCGCGGCGGCCAGCCGCTCGGCCTCGTCCAGTTCGATGGCGGACGCGATGACCGGGCCGAGGTCGCCGTCGAGGACCTGGTCGAGGTTGTACGCCTTGTACCCGGTCCGGTGATCGGCCACCCGGTTCTCCGGGTAGTTGTACGTGCGGATCCGCTCGCTGCGGTCCACCGTGCGCACCTGGGATCGGCGCACCTGCGCGGCCGCGGCCGCGGCGGCCTCCTGCTGGGCGGCGAGCAGCCGGGCGCGCAGCACCCGCATCGCCTGCTCCCGGTTCTGCAGCTGCGACTTCTCGTTCTGCATCGAGACCACGATCTGGGTGGGCACGTGGGTGATCCGCACGGCGGAGTCGGTGGTGTTCACGCTCTGCCCGCCGGGGCCGGAGGACCGGTACACGTCGATCCGCAGGTCGTTCGGGTCGATCTCGATCTCCCCGGCGTCCTCGACCTCGGGGAACACGAGCACGCCCGCCGCCGAGGTGTGGATCCGGCCCTGCGACTCGGTCACCGGCACCCGCTGGACCCGGTGCACCCCGCCCTCGTACTTCAGGTGCGCCCAGACCCCCTCGGCGGGGTCGGTGGCCCGCGACTTCACCGCGACCGAGACGTCCTTGTACCCGCCCAGGTCGGATTCGGTGGCGCCGATGATCTGCGTGGACCAGCCCTGCCGCTCGGCGAACCGCAGGTACATGCGCAGCAGGTCGCCGGCGAACAGGGCGGACTCCTCGCCACCCTCGCCGGCCTTCACCTCGAGGATGACGTCGCGGCCGTCGTCGGGGTCGCGGGGCACCAGGACGTGGCGCAGGCTCTCGGCGGCGGCGTCGGCGGCCTCGCGCAGCGGGGCCACCTCCTCGGCGAACGCCGGATCCTCGACCGCGAGCTCCGCGGCTGCGCCGGCGTCCTCCTCGGCCGCCCGCCAGGCCCGGTAGGCCGCGACGATCCTTCCGAGCTCGGCGTACCGGCGCCCGAGCGAACGGGCCCGCGCCTGGTCCGCGTGGACGGCTGGGTCAGCCAGGGCCGACTCGATCTCGGCGTACTCGGCCAGCAACGGGTCGACGACCGCGAAGTCCTCGCTCATGCACTTCCTCCTGCTCGATCACTCCCCTGGCGTATGCGGAACCGCCGGGGTCGCTAACTGAGCTCGGAGGATGCCGACGGGTGGCCCGGCGTCGTCTTCTGCACGGTCAGCAGGAACTCCGCGTTCGAGCCGGAGTCGCGCAGCTTCGACTGCAGCAGCTCGATCGCCTGCTGCTGGTCGAGGCCGCCCATGACCCGGCGGAGCTTCCAGATGATCTTCAGCTCCTCGGAGGAGACCAGGATCTCCTCACGACGGGTACCGGACGCGTTGACGTCGACGGCCGGGAAGATCCGCTTGTCCGCGAGCTGGCGGGACAGCCGAAGCTCCATGTTCCCGGTGCCCTTGAACTCCTCGAAGATCACCTCGTCCATCTTCGAGCCGGTCTCCACCAGGGCGGAGGCGAGGATGGTCAGCGAACCGCCGTGCTCGATGTTGCGCGCGGCCCCGAAGAACCGCTTCGGCGGGTACAGCGCGGACGCGTCGACACCGCCGGAGAGGATCCGGCCGGAGGCCGGGGCCGCCAGGTTGTAGGCGCGGGAGAGCCGCGTCAACGAGTCGAGCAGCACCACGACGTCCTGGCCGAGCTCGACCAGACGCTTGGCCCGCTCGATCGCGAGCTCCGCGACGATCGTGTGGTCGGTGGCCGGCCGGTCGAACGTGGAGGAGACCACCTCGCCCTTGACCGTGCGCTCCATGTCCGTGACCTCTTCGGGCCGCTCGTCCACGAGCACCACCATGAGGTGCACCTCGGGGTTGTTGGCTGTGATGGCGTTCGCGATCTGCTGCATGATGATCGTCTTGCCGGCCTTCGGGGGCGCGACGATCAGGCCGCGCTGGCCCTTGCCGATCGGGGCGACCAGGTCGATGATCCGGGCCGTGATGAGGTTCGGCCGGGTCTCCAGGCGCAACCGCTCCTGCGGGTACAGCGGGGTGAGCTTGCTGAACTCGGGCCGCTCGAGGGCCTCCTCTGCCGGCGCGCCGTTGACCGTGTCCAGGCGGACCAGCGCATTGAACTTCTGACGCTGGTTGCCGGCGTTCTCGCCCTCGCGGGGCTGACGCACGGCACCCGTGACGGCGTCGCCGCGACGCAGGCCGTTCTTCTTGACCTGGCCGAGCGAGACGTACACGTCGTTCGGGCCGGGCAGGTAGCCGCTGGTGCGCACGAAGGCGTAGTTGTCGAGGATGTCCAGGATCCCGGCGACGGGCAGCAGCACGTCGTCCTCGCTGATCTCGATCTCGTCCTCGCCGGTGGACTCGCCACCCCGGACCGGACGGCGCTTCCGGTCCCGGTCACGATCCCGGTCCCGGTAGCGGTCCCGGCCGCGGCGCCGACGGGAGCCGCGCTCATCGTCGTCGTCCGAACCGCCGTTGTCGCGCTCACCGTCGCCACGTTCGGTGTCGATCCGGCGGCCCTCGGGCAGCTGGATGTCGTCGAGGGACGGGCGGCGCTGAGCCTGGTTGCGGCCCTGCTCCGGCTGGCCGTTGCGGCTCGAGGTGTCCTCGCCGCGCTCGGGCACGAGTGCGGACAGGTCCAGCTGCGGCTGGTCGCTGTCGGTGGCGCGCCCGCGCTGGCGGGACCGCGGCGCACGGGACTCCTGCGCCGGAGCAGCGTCGGACTCGGTGCGCTCCTGCGGGCGCGAGGCGTCCCGCTGCGGTGCGGTGGCTCGGCGGCTGCGGGTGGTGGTGCGCTGCTGCGCGGCGCTGCCCGACGGCGGGGCCTCGGTCACGACGTCGGCCTGCGGCGTGGCGGTGTCCCCGCTGCCGTCAGGGCCCGCGGCGCGCCGTTGGCGCTGCTGGGGGGCCTGCGTCCGGCCGGAGCCCGCACCGTCGCGGGAGCGCTCGGCCGTCGGCGCCTGAGCGGTCGGTGCCTCGGCGGTCGGTGCCTGGGCGGTCGTGGGCTGTGCGGTCGGCGCCGCCGCGGTCGCCGGCTCGGCCGAGCGGGCTGCGGGCTGGGCGTCCTGCAGTTCCGGTGCCGCGGGCTCGGTCGAGCGGCTGCGCGCCGGACGGCGCGTCGGCGCACCGTCGGTCGCAGTCGCAGCGCCGGCGTCGCCGCCGGAGCGGGCCGCCCGGATCGCGGTGACGAGGTCACTCTTGCGCATCTTCGCGGTGCCCTTGAGCCCCAGCTCGGCAGCGAGCGCTTGGAGTTCGGGCAGTCGCAGCGAGGACAACGCACCGCCTCGACCGGAGCCGGTCGAGGTGTTGATCGTTTCGGTCACGGGGTTCCTTCCCCCTAGATGTGCCGGGCCGTGCCCGGCGAGTACTGACTCCGGGTCTCGGACCCGGGTGGTTTCCGCCACGCGCCGACGCGACCGGGCAGGTGCTCGGGAGCGAGGTTCGGGGCGGTGTCATCACGTGGGCCGTGCGGGTACGCATCAGGCCCGTCGATGCGCGGCCAGCCTACCACCGCGGCTGGTTGGAGCTCACGGATTTCCGCCACGTCGGGCGCGAGTCCGCGGCCGGACTCACCGAGCCAGGATCTGGGCTCCGTCGCGGTCGATCCGGGGGTGCAGCACCCGCCACCGGCCGGCCAGTTCCGCCTCCAGCTCGGGACCGACATCGGCCAGCACGAGGACGCTCGGACCCGCACCGGAGATCACCGCCGGCAAGCCACGCTCGCGCAGCCGGTGCACGAGCGCGACGCTGGCCATCATCGCGTCCGCCCGGTGGTCCTGGTGCAGCCGGTCCTCGGTGGCCGCCATGATCAGGTCCGGCCTGGACGTCAGGGCCAGGGTCAGGAGCCCGGCCCGGCCGGCATTGAAGGCGGCATCGGCATGGGCGACCGTGCGCGGGAGCGCGGCCCTGGCCCGGTGGGTGGCCAGCCGTTCGGTGGGGATGAGCACGGTACAGGCGATCTCCGGGTGCACCTCGATCCGGGCGGCCCGCGCCTCCGGTCCCATCCACGCGATCGTCGCCCCGCCGAGCAGCGCCGGCGCCGCGTTGTCCGGGTGGCCCTCGAACTCGGTGGCCAGTTCCAGTACGGCGCCGTCCGCCAGCGCGTCCGGGTCACCGATCAGCGCGCGGGCGGCAACCAGCCCGGCGACCACGGCACCGGCGCTGGAACCCATCCCGCGGCCGTGCGGGATCGCATTCACGCACCTCAGGTGCAGGCCTGCCTGCGGCGCCCCGGCGTACTCCAGGCCGGCCCGCAGCGCGCGCACCACAAGGTGCGTCTCGCCGTCGGGCACCTCACCGGCGCCCTCGCCGGTGACCTCGACGGCGGTCGCACCGGTCGTGGCGCGCACGTGCACGACGTCGTGGATCCGGTGGGCGAGACCGAACGCGTCGAAGCCGGGTCCGAGGTTGGCGCTGGTCGCGGGGACGCGCACCGAGGCCTGGTCGTACAGCAGGCGCATGGCGTCAGTTCAGACCGAGGGCCCGGGCGGCGGCGTCGACGTCCACACCGATCACCCGCGGCTCGATGACGGTGTCCCCGAGCGCCGTCGCGGTGTCCTTGAGCCCGTTCCCGGTGACGGTGCAGACCACCTGCGCGCCGGCGGGGACGTCGCCTGCCTCGGCGCGCACGAGCAGGCCGGCCACGCTCGCCGCGGACGCCGGCTCCACGAACACGCCGACCTCGCGGGCGATGAGGGCCTGTGCGTCAAGGATCTGCGCGTCGGTGACGGCGTCGATGCGCCCTCCGGAGTCGTCCCGAGCGGCAACGGCCAGGTCCCAGGAGGCCGGGTTCCCGATCCGGATCGCGGTCGCGACCGTCTCCGGGTGCTCGATCGGCACGCCCTTGACGAACGGCGCGGCGCCCTCCGCCTGGACGCCCCACATCATCGGGGTCCGGGACGCGAGACCGTCGGCGGCGTACTCGCGGTAGCCCATCCAGTACGCCGAGATGTTGCCTGCGTTGCCGACCGGCAGCACGTGGATCTGCGGGGCGTCGCCGAGCGCGTCGACGACCTCGAACGCGGCCGTCTTCTGCCCCTGCAGCCGGTACGGGTTCACCGAGTTCACGAGGGCGACGGGGTAGTTCTCCGCGAGCGAGCGCACGATTCGCAGGCAGTCGTCGAAGTTGCCGTCCACGGCGAGCAGCGTGGCCCCGTGCACGATCGCCTGGGCGAGCTTGCCGGCCGCGATCTTGCCCTGCGGCAGCACCACGGCGCAGCCGAGGCCCGCACGGACCGCGTACGCGGCGGCGGAGGCGGAGGTGTTCCCGGTGGAGGCGCACACGACGACCTCCGTACCGGTCCCGGCGACCTTGCTCATCGCCATCGTCATGCCCCGGTCCTTGAAGGACCCGGTGGGGTTGGCCCCCTCCACCTTCAGGTGCACCTGCGCGCCGGTGGCGGCGGACAACGACGGCGAGTGCACCAGTGGGGTGCCGCCCTCGCCGAGGGTGACCACCGGGTCACCGTCCTCGATCGGCAGACGGTCGGCGTACTCGGCGATCACGCCGCGCCAGGGCTTGGCCATCAGATTCCTTCCACGCGCAGGACCGAACTGATCCGCAGGACGACGTCGAGCGTATCCAATGCCGCGAGGGTCGCGGCGAGCGCCGACTCGCTCGCCTCGTGGGTGCCGATGACCAGCTCGGCCGGGCCTCCGGGCAGGCCCTGCTGGCGGACCGTCTCGAAGGACACACCGTGCTCGGCGACGGCGGCCGCGACCTCGGCGAGCACGCCCGGCCGGTCCGCGATCGCCATCCGGATCTGGAAGCGGGTGTGGATCTGGTCGGCTCCCAGCGGCGTCAGTTCGGCGTACCGCGACTCGGACGGCGCCTTGCCGCCGCTGACGCGGTTGCGCGCGGCGGCGACGAGGTCACCGAGCACGGCGCTCGAGGTGGCCACGCCACCGGCGCCGGCACCGTAGAACATCAGGGTCCCGGCCGCCTCGGCCTCGACCAGCACCGCGTTGAACGGCCCGCGCACGTTGCCGAGCGGGTGCTCGACCGGCACGAGCGCCGGGTACACCCGGACCGCCACGCCCGCGCGGCCGTCGGGCTCGCGTCCCTGTTCCGCGACGGCGAGGAGCTTGATGACGTGCCCGGTCTGCGCCGCGGAGGCGATGTCCTCCGGGGTGATCGCTGTGATGCCCTCGGCGCTGACGTCCGTGAGCGCGATCCGGCTGTGGAAGGCGAGCGCCGCCAGGATGGCCGCCTTCGCCGCGGCGTCGAGACCTTCGACGTCGGCGGTCGGGTCCGACTCGGCGTACCCGAGGTCCTGGGCCTGGCGCAGGGCCGCGGCGAAGTCCAGCTCGTTCGTGGTCATCTCGTCGAGGATGTAGTTCGTGGTGCCGTTGACGATGCCGAGGACCCGGTTGATCCGGTCCCCCGCCAGCGACTCGCGGACCCCGCGCACCACCGGCACCGCGCCCGCCACGGCCGCCTCGTAGAACAGGTCCACGTGCGCGGCGTCCGCGGCCTCGTACAGCTCCGGCCCGTGCTTGGCCAGGAGTGCCTTGTTCGCGGTGATGACGCCGGCGCCGGTGCGGAGCGCCTCGAGGATCAGGGTCCGGGCCGGCTCGATGCCGCCCATCACCTCCACGACCAGGTCGGCGCCGGCGATCAGCGCGGCCGGGTCGTCGGTGAGCAGGTCCCGGGGCACGACCGGGTCCCGCGCGGTGTCCAGCGAACGGACCGCGATCCCGGTCAGCTCGAGGTCGGCCCCGGTACGCGCCGAGAAGTCGGCGGTGTGCTCGAGGAGGCGGCGGACCACCTCCGTACCGACCACGCCGCAGCCGAGGACGGCGACACGCAGGGAGGCGGGGGCGTCGTTCATGATCTCCTTCGGCGTGCACACGCACGCACTGTTTCGCTCGGGGGTTGCCTCAGGATAGGACTCCGCGGCGCGGTTGCGGGCAGGGCGTCGAGGAGTGGACACCACCCCTCAGCCCATGTCGAGGGCGAGCACATCCTCGATCGTCTCCCGCCGCACGATCTCGCGGGCCTGCCCGTCGGCGACGGCGACCACGCCGGCCCGCGGGAGCAGGTTGTAGTTGCTCGCCATCGATCGTCCGTAGGCGCCGGTGGCGGGCACCGCGAGCAGGTCGCCGGCGGCGACGTCCGCGGGCAGCGCCACGTCCCGGACCACGATGTCCCCGCTCTCGCAGTGCTTGCCGACGACCCGGGCGGTCACCGCGGGTGCGGTCGATGCACGCGAGACAAGCTCGGCGTGGTAGTCCGCGTCGTAGAGCGCGGTGCGGATGTTGTCGCTCATGCCGCCGTCGACGGACACGTACAGCCGGCTCCCGCCGTCGTCGAGGACCACCGGCTTGACGGTGCCCACGGTGTAGAGCGTGATCATCGTCGGCCCGACGATCGCCCGGCCCGGCTCGAAGGACAGCCGCGGCAGCGTGGTCCCGAGCGCCTGCGCCTCGGTGGCCAGCAGCCCGGCCAGGTCCGTGGCCAGGGCGGCCACGTCCACCCCCTCCTCGCCGGGGACGTAGGCGATGCCGAAGCCGCCGCCGAGGTCCACCTCGGGCACCAGCTCGCCGGTGCGGTCGGCGAACTCGGCCCGCAGGCCCAGCAGCGCGCGAGCGGCCTCGCCGAAGCCCGCCGGATCCAGGATCTGGGAGCCGATGTGGGAGTGCAGGCCGAGCAGGTCGAGCCGGTCGTCGGCGTGGATCCGTTCCATGGCGTCCAGGGCGGCCCCGCTGGCCAGCGAGAGCCCGAACTTCTGGTCCTCGTGCGCGGTGGCGATGAACTCGTGCCCGCCGGCGTGCACGCCGGTGGTGACCCGCACCATGACCGGCGCCCGGACCCCGAGCTCGGCGGCGATCGAGCCGACGAGCTCGATCTCGGGCAGGGAGTCGATGACGATCCGGCCCACGCCGTGGCCGAGCGCGAGGGCGATCTCCGCGGCGGACTTGTTGTTCCCGTGCAGGCCGATGTCCGCCCCGGGGATGCCGGCGGCGATCGCGGTGGCCAGCTCACCGTGGGCCGCGGTGTCGATGCGCAGCCCCTCGGCGTGCACCCAGCGCGCCACGGCGGTGCTCAGGAACGCCTTGCTCGCGTAGTAGACGTCGACATCCACGCCGAGCGGGGCGAACGCCCGGACGAACGCCTCCCGGTATCGGGCGGCCCGCGCGCGCAGGTCCGCCACGTCGAGCAGGAACGACGGCGTCCCGTAGGTCCCGGCGAGTTCGGTCACCGACATCCCGGCGAGGCGGAGCACGCCGTCGGTCACGGTCACGTTCGCGGGCCATAGCTGGGGGTCGGTCGGGTGCGTCACAGGTGCTCCGGAGCGTCGAGGCCGAGGATCGCCAGCCCACCGGCCAGGACCGGGGTGGCAGCGTCGTTCAGGCAGAGTCGGGATCGGTGCGCCGAGGTTATCGCCCCAGCGCCACGTGGGGTCACCCTGGTCGTCTCGAACCAGGCACGGTGGGCGGCAGCGGTGCGATCCAGGTGCGCGATCACCGGGTCGGGTCGGTGCGTCTCGTGGACCCGGGCGGCCGCATCGCGGGAGCCGGCGAGGCAGAGGATGAGTTCGCGAGCCCCGGACTCCTCGACCAGGTCCTCGAGCGCGGGCCCGCGAGCGACGTCGCCGGCCGGCCACGGCAGCACGCCGTGGGCGTGGGCGGACCGAGTGAGGTTGCGGGCGCGGGCGTGCGCGAGACGGGCCGCGGCGGCGCGCGCGGGCGGAACCGGGAGGCAGGTCGATGCGTCGAGAGCCGCCGGGGCACGGTGGGCGTCGAGCAGGTCCTCGACCACGCCCGCGAGCGCCGCGGAGGTGACCGACACCAGCACGTGACCGTCCCGTGCCCACGCGTCCGCGACGCCGTCGGCACCACGGACCTCCGCAGCCAGGGCGAGCGCCAGCGGCTCGGCGAGGTCCGCCCGGTCGAGCCGCTGGGCCAGGATCCGAGCGGCCGCGCTCGTGAAGTCGGCGCGCTGCCCGCGCGCCGTCGGGCGCTGGGCCCGGAACGCCCGCGGCTCGCCGGCCGCGAGCGTCGTGGCCGTGCCGGGCGGCGCGGCCGCGGAGCCCGTCAGACCGAGCAGCCGGACGCCGTCGGGCCGTCCCAGAATCCGGGCGAGCCCGGCTTCGAGGGCAACGCCCACCTCCTCCTGCCACACGCCGCGAGCGTAACGCTCGCGGCGTGTGCGACGGTGCCCCACCCGATCGACCCGGCCGATCGGGATCGTGCGATCAGACCGGCAGACCCAGGTAGAAGTCGAACGCCGCGTTGTCCTGCGCGGGTCCGGTCACGTGGAAGACCACCGCGGTGTCGTACCACCAGACGATGTCGAGGGTGGTGCCGTCGGAGAAGTCCAGCCGGGTGCCGCTCTGGTCCTCCTCCCAGACGTAGGACTCGTAGATCTGCTCGCCCAGCGTCGCGGACAGCTCGGCGGCGTACGCGTCCGCCTCCGCCTCGGTCGCGAACGCGACCGCGGTCATCGTGACGTCGCCGGGATCGCCCACGAACGTGCCCGTGTAGGCCTCGGTGGCGGACGCGGGCGCCGGGGTGATGGCGTCGGCGACGGCCCAGCCGGCGTCGTCGATGGCCCACACGCCGCCGAGCTCGTCGCCGCCGGTGATGATCTCGACCCGCGAGGTGAGTTCGTCGTAGAGCTCACCGCTCGGCTCGGCCGTCGGGTCGTCGGTGGGCTCGTCCGTCGGGTCCACGGTGGGATCGTCGGTCGGTCCCTGCGTGGTCGTGGTGCCGCCCGCGGTCGGGTCCTCGTCGCCGCCGCCGCCGAAGAGCTGGATCGCGAAGAACACGATCGCTCCGAGCACCACGACACCGCCGATGACGGCCCCGATCACGACGCCACGGTTGCTGTTGGTGGGCCCACCTGGGCCTCCGGGCCCCTGACCGGGCATGCCCGGCTGGCCGTAGCCACCCTGTTGGGGCTGCCCGTAGCCACCCTGCTGGGGCTGCCCGTAGCCACCCTGCTGCGGCATGGACGACTGGCCGTAGCCACCCTGCTGGGGCTGGCCGTACCCGCCCGGGGGCATCGACGCCTGCCCGTAGCCCTGGCCGTACGCCTGGCTCGGGTCCTGGCCGAACGCCTGGGTGGGCTGGTCCGGCGAAGGCTGGCCGAAGCCGTACTCCGGGCCGTCGGAGGTTGCGCCGGGCTCGCCCTGGGGGCGGCCGTACGGGTCCTCGGGTGGGTTCTGGCTCATCTCGCCCTCCGCTGATTGTGTGTGTCGATCCCGGCGCCGTCGCTGGTCGCAGGCGCCGGGCTTCCCCTGATCTGGCCATGGTAGGGGCGCAAGGGGTCCGAGGAGACACGCGTCCATGGGAAGAACTGCACCCAGGCGCTGAACCCTGGCCGGACCCGCCCGGTGTGATCCTCGCCTCCCGCGCTGGCCCGACCCCGCGCCACCACGCCGGTGCACCCGGGTTCGCGCGCCACCGCCCGTCCCGGGCGGCGTGGTCGCCTCGCAAATCCTGGTAGGCTCACGCAGCGTTGAAACGCCCCTGTAGCTCAGTGGATAGAGCGTCTGCCTCCGGAGCAGAAGGTCGCTGGTTCGAATCCAGTCGGGGGCACGGAAGCGAAGCGACGTCCCCGACTTGATGACGGGAGCCGGAGCCCGCGTGCGAGGAACGAGCACACGGCGACGGCGGCTCCAGTCGGGGGCACTTCTCATCCCCGCGGGCCAGGGCTCCGGGTGCGCGGCTGGTACGTGCGGTCCGCGTCGCTAGGCTGTGTCGGTGACTTCTCCCTCCCCCACCGGCCAACAGTTCGAGATCCGTGCCGGCGACGCCGTCGCGATCATCACCGAGGTCGGTGCGAACCTCCGACTCTTCCGCGTCGGCGAACGCGACGTGGTGGTGCCCTACGGCGTCGACGAGCTGCCGCCCGCATCGAACGGCGCGGTGCTGGTGCCGTGGCCGAACCGGATCCGGGACGGCCGCTACACCTGGGACGGCCAGGAACTGCAGCTCCCGCTGACCGAGCCGGAACGGGGCACCGCCCTGCACGGCCTCGTCTGCTGGCAGCGGTGGACCGTGCTCGAGCACACGGCGGACACCGTCGAGCTGCGCCTGGACCCGGCGGCCACGCCCGGCTACCCGTTCCAGGTCAGCACCCGGATCCGCTACTCGATCGGTGCGGACGGCCTCTCCATCACCGCGACCACCGCGAACATCGGCTCCGCCGCCGCCCCGTACGGGATCGGGTTCCACCCGTGGCTCTCCCCCGGACCCGGCAGCCTCGACGACGCCGAGCTACAGCTCGACGCGACGGCATGGATCCCGACGGACGAGCGGCTGCTGCCCACGGGCGTCGCCGAGATCCCCGAGGACCTGGACTTCCGGGAGCCGCGGCGGATGGGCCGGACGGCGCTCGACGACGCGTTCGTGGGTGCGCTCTACGACGACCGGGGCCTGTCCTGGCTGCGGCTGCGCGGCACCGACGGACGCCTGGCGTCGGTGTGGATGGACGAGTCGCTGCGGACCTGGCAGATGTGCACCGGTGACGAGGTGGCCGCCCCGCAGGCGCGTCGCACCGGCCTGGCCGCCGAGCCCATGACGTGCGTGGCGGACGCCTTCCGTAGCGGAGAGCGGCTGATCCGGCTGAAGCCGGGTGCCGACCACACGGTGCGCTGGGGCCTGCGGCTCGACTGAGCGGCAGGGATCGGGCCCGGGCACGCCCGGGTGGCCGATCGGGGCCGGTGCGGGGGCGCTCAGCCCTCGGAGCAGAGCGGCGTGTCGCTGGTGAGCGGTGCCGCCTCGTGCTCGGCCAGCCAGGCCTCCGGGTCGACCGTGGTGAGGGCCTCGTCGAGGTGGATCTCCAGGTGCAGGTGCGGGCCGGTGGAGTTCCCGTAGGAGCCGACCGCGCCGATCACCTCACCGGCCGTGACGACGTCGCCGACGTCGACGAAGACGCCGTTCGGGTACATGTGGACGTACCAGGACCAGATCGGCTCGCCGTCGATCTCGTGCTGGACGATCACGAGCATCCCGGACCTGCCGTCCTTGCCACCGCCGGCGTAGATGACCTCGCCGTCCGCGATGGAGTGGATCGGGGTCCCTGCCGCCGCGGCCATGTCCAGCCCGGTGTGCTCGGAGTAGCTGCCGTAGATCGGGTGGGAGCGGTAGCCGTAGCGCGAGGTGAGCGAATAGGAGCCCGCCGTGATCGGCATGACCAGGTCCACCGGGGTCACGGTGGTCTCGGCGGCCACCACGCCGTTGGCCTCGAGGCCGGCCGTGCCACAGGTGAGCTCGTCGCGGGAGCCGTTGTCCCGGCTGGCCGCGGCGAGGGCGCGGGCGCGGGCCTCGGGGTCGGCGGCCAGGGCCTGGGTGCCGTCGGCGGGGACGTAGGCGCCGCCCGCGAGGATATCCAGCGCGCTGGCCGCGGCAAGGCTCTGGGTGGTCGCCTCGGCCGAGGGTCGGTCAGGGAGCGCGGCGCCGGTCAGCGGCACGACGGTCGTCGCGATGCCGAGGGCGGCCAGGACCGCGAGCCTTGGCACCCAACGGTGCACCCGGGGCTGCTCGGTCGTCGACTTCCGGCCGGCCGGTCGGTTGCCGCCCGCCGGGCGGCGGCCGCCGGGGCGGAACAGAGACCGCGTCGAGGTCGGTGTGGAGGTGGTCGCGGTGTCCGAAGGATCGGCGACGGCGGCAGCGACCTTGTCGTCGAGCGTCTCGTCGGCCGCGGGGTCGTCCTTTGCGTCGCCGGTGGCTGCGTCCTCCGTGGCCCCGTCGTCGGTGGCATTCACGACGTCGTGGGCGTTCGAGTCCTCGTCGGGGTCCGGGTCCTCATGGGCCTTGGGGTCCTCGTCGGTCTCCAGGTCCTCGTCGAGGTCCGTGTCCTCGCGGTCCGGGACGACATCGGCCTCGTCGGGATCCGGCGCCGTCTCGGCGTCCTGGACCTCGGTGACGGCGTCGGTCGTGACCTCGGGCCCGACCGGCTCGTCGGTCGGATCGACCGCTTCGGCCTGCGCCAGGGACGCCACGTACTCGGCAGCGCGGGCGGCGGCTTCGGCGGCGCGCTCCTGCTCGCGGATCTGACGGCGGGTCGGGGACGTGGCAGTGACCTCAGGGGTCGCGAGATCGTCAGCGGGCAGATCACGCTGAGAACTCACACGGCCTCCGGGGGAAAGGTGTTTGACACAGGTGGAACGAGGGACAGCACTTCGGGGGTTTCAGGATCGCGGGCGGTAGGGGGCCCGCCAGGACCGGATCACGAAACCATAACGGATGCCGTTGAATCGGTCCAGATCCTGTGAGCGAACCCACGCCACGCGCCGGGGCACCTTAGGCAGGATCGGCGGCCGGGATCAAACCGATGGGGGCCATGGCGCGTCGGCGGGCGCCTCGGTCATCGCTGTTGGGCCCGCTGCATCGAGTCACGGACCTCGCCGACCAGCTCCTCGAGGATGTCCTCCAGGAACACGACGCCGATCCGCTCCGGCGCCGCCTCGCCGTCGGTTCCGACGCCGGGCGCGAGCATCTCACCGGCGCCGATCCCGGCCTCCGGTGCGGCACTGATGGCGGCCAGGTGAGCCCCGGTGCGCTGCATCGCGGCGAGCACGTCCTCGATCTCGTCCCCGGTGGCGGCCATGGCCATCGGCCGGACCCGCCAGTCCGGCACCGGCGCCCGGCGCAGGGCGTCGGTATCGGCGTAGAGGACATCCTTGATGTGCAGGTAGCCGGTGATCGCCGCGCCTTGCGTGACCGGGAAACGGGAGTACCCGGTCTTGGCGACCGCGTGCTCCACCTCCTCGGGCGTACACCCCAGGGGCAGCGTGACCAGCTTCTCCACGGCCACCATCACGGTGCCGGCGGTGGCCTCGGAGAACTCGATGGCGCCGGTGAGCAGGCCGAGTTCGTCGTCGAGCAACCCCTCGGCCTGGGACCGCTCCACGATCGCCGCGACCTCCTCGGCGGTGAAGGTCGAGGTCACCTCGTCCTTGGGTTCGACCCCGCCGAGCCGCAGGATCGCGTTCGCCAGCCAGTTCAGGAAGCGGATCACCGGGGAGAGCACCCGGGAGATCCACACCAGCGGTGGGGCGAACCACAGCACCGCGCGCTCCGGCGCGGACACGGCCAGGTTCTTCGGCACCATCTCGCCCAGGACCACGTGCAGGTAGACCACGATCGCGAGCGCGACCACGAAGCCGACCACGTGGCTGGCCTCGGCGGGCAGGCCAACGGCGATCAGGGGGCCCTCGACCAGGTGCGCGATCGCCGGTTCGGCGACGGCCCCGATCCCGGTGGAGCAGATCGTGATGCCCAGCTGGGCGCAGGCGAGCATGAGCGAGACGTTCTCGATGGCCCACAGGGCCGTGCGCGCGGCCCGGGAGCCGGACTCCGCGATCGGCTCGATCTGGGATCGCCGCGCGGACATGATCGCGAACTCGGCACCCACGAAGAACGCGTTCGCGCCGAGCAGCACGAGCGCCAGGATGAGCGCGGTCGAGGAACTCATCGGTCCTCGCTCTCGGCAGCGGATTCGGCCGCGCGGACCTGGATCGTGTCCACCCGCCGGGAGTCCATGGTCTGCACCCGCAGTGTCACGCCGGGCACCTCGACCTCGTCGCCCACGGCGGGCAGGCGCCCGAGCGCGGTCATCACCAGACCGCCCAACGTCTCGTAGGGAGCCTCGTCCGGGACCACCAGCCCGGTCTGCTGGTACAGCTCGTCGGGTCGCAGGCTGCCCGGCACGATCCAGGTGCGGGCCGGACCGGGCCGCACCACCCGCCGTCGACGGTCGTGCTCGTCGGCCACCTCCCCGACCAGCTCCTCGACGACGTCCTCGAGGGTGACCACCCCGGACGTGCCGCCGTACTCGTCGACGACCACCGCCATCTGCAGACCGTCGCGCAGTTCCACCAGGAGCGGTCCGAGCCGGATCGTCTCCGGGACCTGGGGCGCCTCATCCATCAATGCCCCGACGGGCACCTCCCCGCGGCGTTCGTACGGCACCGCGATGGCCCGCCGCAGCTGGACGATGCCGACCACCTCGTCCGGTGAGGCGTCGATGACCGGGAACCTGGAGTGCCCGGTCGACCGGGCCAGGGCGAGCAGGTCGGTCGCGCGGGTGTCCCGGTCCACCGCGTGCATCCGCATCCGGTCCGTCATCACGTCGACGGCGGTGAGCCGGCCGAGGCCGATCGACCGGGTCAGCAGGGTGGCGGTGGACATCTCGAGCGTGCCCGCCTTCGCGGAATGCCGCACCAACGCGGCCAGTTCCGTTGCGGACCGGCCGCCGCTGAGTTCCTCGCGGGGCTCGACCCCGAACATCCGCAGCACCCGGTTCGCCGAGCCGTTCAGCACCGTGATCATCGGCCGCAGCGCGGTCGTGAAGGCGTGCTGGAACGGGATGACCGTCTTGGCCACCTTCATCGGGTCCGAGATCGCCCAGTTCTTCGGGACCAGCTCCCCGAAGATCATCGAGAACGTGTTCACGACCACGAGGCTGACGACGACCGCCACGGCTGTCGCGATCGCCGTCGTCAGGCCGGTGCGCCCCAGCGGCACCGCGACCAGATTCGCGACGGCTGCCTGCATCGTGTAGCCGAGCAGCACCGTGGTCACGGTGATCCCGACCTGCGCACCGGAGAGTTCGGTGGACAGGTGTCGTAGCGCCCGCGCGAGCAGTCCGGCGCGCTTGTCCCCGGCGGCGCTGCGCCGGTCGACTCCTGCCGGGTCGAGCGCCACCAGCGCGAACTCCGCGGAGACGAACAGTGCGGTCCCTGCGGTCAGTACCACCCCGAGCAGCACCAGCAACCAGTCGACGATCATCGGATGAGACCGAGGGCCCTTCGACGGGTGGCGGCGGGATGGCCAGACATAGTGGGGCCAGAGTAGCGCTCACCTCCCGGACCCCGAGGCTCGCGTGTGCCACAGTTTCCCCATGTCGACCGCGCAGCCGAACACCTCAGTGCTCATCGTCGAGGACGAACCGGAGATCGCCGCCCAGATCGCCCGCCGGCTCCAGGCGGAGGGCTGGACGCCACACATCGCCGGTGACGGCCCCTCCGGGGTGGAGGCGGCCGCCACGGTGCGTCCGGACCTGATCGTGCTCGACGTGATGCTGCCCGGGATCGACGGCCTCGAGGTGTGCCGCCGGATCCAGGCCGAGCAGGCCACCAACGGACGCCCGCCCACCCCGATCCTGATGCTGACCGCCCGTGACGACGAGACCGACATGCTCGTCGGGCTGGGCGTCGGCGCGGACGACTACATGACGAAGCCGTTCTCGATGCGCGAGCTGTTGGCCCGCCTGAAGGTGCTGCTGCGCCGGGTGGAGCGGTCCCGGCAGGCGCCGGCGACGGCGTCCGGTGAGCCGCCGATGGTGCTCGGCGACCTGATCATCGACCGGGCCGCACGCCGGGTGAACCGGTCCGGCGAGGAGGCGCACCTGACCCCCACGGAGTTCGACCTGCTGGTCTGCCTGGCGCAGAGCCCGCGGACGGTGCTCTCCCGCGAGCGCCTGCTCGCGGAGGTCTGGGACTGGGCCGACGCGTCCGGCACCCGCACCGTCGACTCGCACGTGAAGGCCCTCCGGCGCAAGCTCGGCTCGGACCTGATCCGTACCGTCCACGGGGTCGGGTACGCCCTCGAGCCCTCGGCCGGCTGACCACGCAACCGATCCCCGCGCCACCGCGATGAAGCCGCATCCATGAGCACCCCGCACGTCCGGCACGCCCGTTCCACCGAAGTGAGCTGGTGGCGACGGACCCTGTCCCTGGTGGGTGACCTGCGCCCGCTGGACCCGATGCGCTCGATCAAGATGAAGCTGATCGTGATCATCGCGGCGACGGTCGCCATGTACACGCTCGTCACCTGGGCCGGGATCCGGTTCGGGTTCGGGGTGCTGAACACGTTCCCGTTCGCGCTCGGGGCCTCGCTGATCCTCACCCAGATCCTCGCCCGTGGGATGACCCGGCCGCTGCGGGAGATGACCGCCGCGGCCCGTTCGATGGCGCGCGGCGACTACACCACCCGGGTCCACACGAACAGCCAGGACGAGGTCGGCGAGCTCGCGGCCGCGTTCAACTCGATGGCCCAGGACCTGGACACCCTCGATGCCCAGCGCCGGGAGATGGTGGCCAACGTCTCGCACGAGTTGCGCACCCCGGTGGCCGCGCTGCGCGCGCAGCTGGAGAACATGGCCGACGGCGTGGTGGAACCGGACCCGGACGCTCTCGAGGGGGCGCTCACGCAGATCGAGCGGCTCTCCCGGCTGATCACCTACCTGCTGGACCTGTCCCGGCTGGAGGCCGGTGCGGCCAGCCTGGCGCTCACCGAGTTCGAGGTGCAGGAGTTCCTCGACGACGTCGCCACCCAGGCGCGGCACGCGGCCGCCGGTTTCGGGCGGGACCTGCGCTGGGAGGTGTCGACGCTGCCCCCGGACCTGCACCTGACGGCCGACGAGGAGCGCCTGCGACAGGTCATCTCCAACCTGCTCGGGAACGCGTCCCGGCACTCTCCCCGCGGTGGCACCGTCTCCCTGCGCGGCCGGTACTCGGCCACGACCGACGAGGTCGTGATCGAGGTGCTCGACGAGGGTCAGGGGATCCCGGTCTCGGACCGGGAGAAGGTCTTCGAGCGGTTCGAGCGTGGCAACGCGCCGGCCCAGCGCGGCGGGCTGTCCACCGGCGGCACCGGGCTCGGGCTCGCCATCGCCCGCTGGGCGGTGAGCCTGCACGGCGGCATGATCGCGGTGGCGGATCCGCCGGGCGGCACCGGCGCCATGCTGCGGGTGACACTGCCGGCCCGTGGGCCGGCCGAGGGCCGCGCCCACCCCACCGCGCCGGGCACCTGAGCGCGGGTCGCCGAGCCACGGTGACGGTACCGACCCGCACGTCGGGGTCGGGGAACACAGGCCCCCGGCCAGGGAACGCCGCTCCACTGACTCGAGACGTCGATCCACCCACCCCCGACCCGCATCTCGCGTCAGCGGAACAAGCGCACCGGCCAGGGCCTGCCGCTCCACCGACGCGAAACGTCGATCCACCCACCCCAGACCCGCACCTCGCGTCAGCGGAACACGCGCCCCGCTCCACTGACTCGAAACGTCGATCCGCCCACGCCCGACCCGCACCTCGCGTCAGCGGAACGGGGCCTGCGTGGTCGCGGACCTGCTGCTGGCTCACCAGGTGCCAGGCAGCCGCCCACAGGCAGTCCACAGCAACCGCGGCGGCGGAGGAGACGAAACGTTGACCAGCGTTTGAATGACCACAGTCGGCTCGGGTCCGCCGCATCACATTTTGGCGTGGCAGGCGTGCTCCGGTGAGGTTTCCGTGTTGTTCGTCACCTAGGCTTGAGGGAACGAACCCGCACCCCAGCTACCTTTCGGAAGAGGGCGATCCTCGAGTGTCCCAGCAGGCACCCCACGACCCTGTCTCGGTTCCCACGAACTTCGGCGGCAACGAATGGCTCATCGACGAGCTGTACGCCCAGTATCGGGAGGACAAGTCGCAAGTCGACCCCACCTGGTGGGAGTTCTTCGAGAACTATCGCCCTGCCGACCTCGCCGCCAACGGCACCGCAGGTAGCAACGGAGCCCCCACCGCCAAGCCGGCCCCGGCCCCGGCCGCCGACACGAAGGCGCCCGCACCGGCCCCGGCACCCGAGGCGAAGGCGACGAACCCGCCCGCCGCAGCGACGCCGTCGGCCCCCGCGCACAGCGCCGCGCAGGCGAGCGCCGCGACGCCGCCGGCCGAGGAGGTCCGCGCCGACATCCCACCGGCCGCGCCCGAGGTCACCGCGGAGGCACCGACCGCCCCCTACACGAAGTCCCTCACCGGCGGCGGTCCCCGCAGCGCCGGCGGCGACGACGAGGTCGAGAAGTTGCGTGGCGCGTCCGCCCGGACCGTCACGAACATGGTCACCAGCCTCGAGGTGCCGACCGCGACCAGCGTGCGGTCGATCCCGGCGAAGCTGCTCGTGGACAACCGGATCGTCCTGAACAACCACCTCCAGCGCAGCCGCGGTGGCAAGGTCTCCTTCACCCACCTGATCGGCTTCGCCGTGGTGGAGGCCCTCGGGGACATGCCCGAGATGAACGCCGGCTACCGCGACCTGGACGGCAAGCCCGGCATCGTGCGCCCGGCCCACGTCAACTTCGGGCTGGCCATCGACCTGGCCAAGCCGGACGGCACCCGGCAGCTGCTGGTGCCCTCCATCAAGGAAGCCGAGACGATGGACTTCGCCCACTTCTGGGCGGCCTACGAGGACATGGTCAAGAAGGCCCGCGGCGGCAAGCTCGAGGTCTCGGATTTTGCGGGCACCACGATCTCGCTGACGAACCCCGGCACCATCGGCACGGTCCACTCGGTGCCGCGCCTGATGGCCGGGCAGGGCACGATCATCGGCGTCGGCGCCATGAACTACCCGGCCGAGTTCCAGGGGGCCTCCACGGAGACCCTCGCGAAGCTCGGTGTGTCGAAGATCCTGACGCTGACGTCCACGTACGACCACAGGATCATCCAGGGCGCCCAGTCCGGTGACTTCCTCCGGATCGTGCACTCCAAGCTGATCGGCGAGGACGGCTTCTACGACCGGGTGTTCGCGTCCCTGCGGGTGCCGTACGAGCCGGTCCGCTGGACCCAGGACACCAACGCCGACGCCGAGGACGACTTCGGCAAGCCGGCCCGGATCGCGGAGCTGATCCACTCCTACCGCTCCCGCGGGCACTTCATGGCCGACACCGACCCGCTGGCCTACCGCCAGCGCCGGCATGCCGACCTGGACGTGCAGAACCACGGCCTGACCCTCTGGGACCTGGACCGCACCTTCCCGACCGGCGGGTTCGGCGGCAAGCCCAAGATGCTCCTGCGCGACATCCTCGGGCTGCTGCGCAACTCCTACTGCCGCACCATCGGCTCGGAGTACATGCACCTGCACGACTCCGCCCAGCGCAAGTGGCTGCAGCAGCGCCTCGAGTCCGGCTGGGCCAAGCCCGAGCCGATCGCCCAGCAGCAGATCCTGCGCAAGCTGAACGCCGCCGAGGCGTTCGAGACGTTCCTGCAGACCAAGTACGTCGGTCAGAAGCGGTTCAGCCTCGAGGGTGGCGAGTCGCTCATCCCGATGCTGGACAAGATCCTGGAGCGCTCGGCCGAGGAGGGCCTCGACGAGGTCGGCATCGGCATGCCGCACCGCGGCCGTCTGAACGTGCTGGCGAACATCGCGGGCAAGTCCTACGCGCAGATCTTCGCCGAGTTCGAGGGCAACCAGGACCCGCGCACCGTGCAGGGCAGCGGCGACGTGAAGTACCACCTCGGCACGGAGGGCAAGTACATCTCCGTGAGCGGGGAGTCCACGAAGGTCTACCTCGCCGCGAACCCGTCCCACCTCGAGGCCGTCGACGGCGTGCTCGAGGGGATCGTCCGCGCCAAGCAGGACCGGATCGACCTCGGTGGGGCCGGGTTCTCCGTGCTGCCGATCCTGATCCACGGGGACGCCGCGTTCGCCGGGCAGGGCGTGGTCACCGAGACCCTGAACATGTCCCAGCTGCGCGGCTACCGCACCGGCGGCACCGTGCACATCCTGATCAACAACCAGGTGGGCTTCACGACCGGCGCGTCCTCGTCCCGGTCCACGCTGTACGCCACGGACGTGGCGAAGGGCCTGCAGATCCCGGTGTTCCACGTGAACGGCGACGACCCGGAGGCCGTCGCCCACGTGGCCGAGTTGGCGTTCGACTACCGCCAGGAGTTCCACAAGGACGTCATCATCGACATGGTGTGCTACCGCCGCCGCGGTCACAACGAGGGCGACGACCCCTCGATGACGCAGCCGGTGATGTACTCCCTGATCGAGAAGAAGCGCAGCGTCCGCAAGCTGTACACCGAGGCGCTCGTCGGCCGTGGCGACATGACCGAGGACGAGGCCGAGGAAGCCCTCTCGCACTACAAGGGCGAACTCGAACGGGTCTTCACCGAGGCACGCACCGGCGCCAGCACCAGCACCGACGACGTCCAGGTCGCTGGCCTCGAGCGCCCGGAGTCCCAGCTCGAGGACGCCGGGGTCATGGTCGGCTGGGAGACCGCCGCACCCACGCAGATGCTGACGCGGATCGGCGAGGCGCACGTGCGCCCACCGGAGGGCTTCACCGTCCACCCCAAGCTCCTCCAGCTGCTCCAGAAGCGGCACCAGATGTCCACCGATGGCGACATCGACTGGGCCTTCGGGGAGATCCTCGCGTTCGGCTCCCTCCTGCTCGAGGGCACCCCGGTACGACTGACCGGGCAGGACTCGCGCCGCGGCACGTTCGTGCAGCGGCACGCGGTGCTGCACGACCGGGTCAACGGCGCCGAGTGGACCCCGCTGATGTACCTCGCCGCGGACCAGGGCAAGTTCTGGGTGTACGACTCCTCGCTCAGCGAGTATGCGGCCCTCGGCTTCGAGTACGGCTACTCGGTCGAGCGTCCGGACGCCCTGGTGCTCTGGGAGGCGCAGTTCGGCGACTTCGTCAACGGCGCCCAGACGATCATCGACGAGTTCATCTCCTCCGCCCAGCAGAAGTGGGACCAGAGCTCCTCCGTGGTGCTGCTGCTGCCGCACGGCTACGAGGGCCAGGGACCGGACCACTCCTCCGCCCGCAAGGAGCGGTTCCTGCAGCTCGCGGCCGAGGACAACATGATCGTCGCGGAGCCGTCCACCCCGGCGAACCACTTCCACCTGCTGCGGCGTCAGGCGTACCAGCGCCCGCGTCGCCCGCTGATCGTGTTCACCCCGAAGCAGCTGCTGCGGCTGCGGGCGGCCACGTCCTCGGTGGAGGACTTCACCACCGGGACGTTCCAGACGGTCATCGGCGACTCCGCCGTGGACCCGGCGACCGTCGACCGCGTGCTCATGTGCAGCGGGCGGGTCTACTACGACCTGCTCGCCGAGCGCACCAAGCGTGAGGACACCAGGACCGCGATCGTCCGCCTCGAGCAGCTCTACCCGCTCGACGACGAGGCCATTCGCGCCGAGCTCAGCCGGTACCCGAACGCCGAGTTCGTCTGGGTCCAGGACGAGCCGAAGAACCAGGGCGCGTGGAGCTACCTGGTTCTGAACCTCGTGTACGCCCTGCCCGAGATGTCGGAGGCGGCGCGGCTGAAGGGCCGGCTGCGCGTGGTGTCCCGCCCGAACATGGCGGCCCCGTCCGCAGGTACCGGCAAGAAGCACCAGGCGGAGCAGGCCACCTTGCTGAGCGAGGCATTCCAACGGTGAGCGCCGCGTCCCCAGACGCGGCGGGCACGCGCATCTGTGTGGTCGGCGACGAACTCGTCGCCGGGTTGGGTGACGCCCGCGGGATGGGCTGGGTCGGCCGGGTCGCGGCCCGCACGCAGTCGGAGACGCCGTTGGCGTTCTTCACCCTGGCCGTGCCCGGCGAGACCAGCACCTCCCTGTCCGGGCGCTGGGAGACCGAGTGCAACCGCCGCTTCGGGGCCGGGGAGAACCGCCTCGTGGTCGCCCCCGGGTCCGCGGACCTGCAGCACGGGGTGTCCCTGGCCCGTAGCCGGCTGAACCTGGCCAACGTGCTCGACGACGCCACCAACCGGCAGATCCCCACGTTCGTAGTGGGCCCGCCGCCGCGCGCCGACGTGTCCGAGTCCGCGCTCGGGGATCTCTCCGGGGCGTTCGCCGACGTCTGCCAGCGGCGCCGGGTGACCTACGTGGAGACCTTCGAACCGCTGCGTACCCATGAACAATGGCTCTCGGACACCTCCGCCGGCGACGGCACCCACCCGCAGCAGGCCGGCTACGGTCTGCTCGCCTGGTTGGTGCTCCACAACGGCTGGCACGAGTGGCTCGGCCTGCCCCAGGAGTGAGGACGCGTGTGACCGACACCTTCACGGTCGCCGGGCAGGACTTCCTGCGCGACGGCGTAGCGCACCAGATCATCTCCGGCGCCGTGCACTACTTCCGGGTCCCGCGCGCGCTCTGGGAGGACCGGCTGCGGCGGCTGCTCGCGATGGGCGCGAACGCCGTCGAGACGTACGTGGCGTGGAACTTCCACGCTCCGCACGCGGGCACCGGTCCCGACTTCACCGGGAACGCGGACCTCGGCGCGTACATCGACCTGGCCGGTGACCTCGGCCTCGACGTCATCGTGCGACCCGGCCCCTACATCTGCGCCGAATGGGACCTGGGCGGGTTCCCCTCGTGGCTGCTCACCGACGACGCCGCCGCCGGCGCGTTGCGCACCTCCGACCCGGCCTACCTCGCCCACGTGGACGAGTGGTTCGACGCCCTGATCCCGATCATCGCCGAGCGCCAGCTCAGCCGCGGCGGACCGGTCATCGCCGTACAGGCGGAGAACGAGTACGGCAGTTACGGCAACGACGCCGCCTACCTGCGCGCGATGGCCGACGGGCTCCGGGCCCGCGGGATCGACGTACTGCTGTTCACCTCGGACGGACCGGAGCCGCTGATGCTTGCCGGTGGCACCGTGCCGGGCCTGCTGGCGACGGCGAACTTCGGTTCGCGGCAGGCCGAGGCCTTCGCGGAACTCGCCCGGGCCCGCCCGGACCAGCCCGGGATGTGCATGGAGTTCTGGAACGGCTGGTTCGACCACTGGGGCGTCGAGCACCACACCAGGTCGGCGGAGAGCGCGGCGGCCGAGTTGGCCGGGATGCTCGCGGACGGACGCTCGGTGAACTTCTACATGGCGCACGGCGGCACGAACTTCGGGGTCTGGGCCGGCGCGAACTGTCACGACGGCCAGGCCGGGGCGGGGCCTCGGTTCGAGCCGACCGTCACCTCCTACGACTACGACGCCCCGATCGCCGAGGACGGTACCCTCACCCCGAAGTTCGAGGCGTTCCGGGACGTGATCGCCGCGCACACCGGGCGCACGCCGCCCGCTCCCCCGCCGGCCCCGGCGCGGCTGGCCCCGCGCACGGTCGAGGTGCAGTCCTGCCTGGACCTCGGCGCCGTGCTCGACGGCGTCCCCAGGGTCCTCGCACCGACGCCCCGTTCGTTCGAGCGGCTCGGCCTCCACCACGGGGTGGTCCGGTACGTCACCACCGTGCCCGGCCCGATGCCGGCCGCGGACCTGCACCTGGACGGCCTGGCCGACCTCGCCACCGTGGTGGTCAACTCACGCCTCGTCGGCCGCCTCGGCCGCACCCAGGCGGACCCCGGGTACGGTCCGGCGGGCGACGGCCTGCGGGTCGAGCTCGACCAGCCGGTGAACACCGTCGAGATCACCGTCACCTCGCTCGGCCGGGTGAACTTCGGCCGCCACCTGCGCGACTCCAAGGGCCTGCAGGCGGTGCGGCTTGCCCACCAGCACCTGTTCTCATGGACACACGCGGGCCTCGACCTGACGACCCTGCCGGAACTGGACTGGACCGCGCGGGCGAGCTCCGCCGTCGGGGTCTCCGGCGGCCTGCACCGGGCGGTACTGGACCTGACCGAACAGGACGTCGGCGACGCCCACCTGGCCCTGCCCGGCTGGCACCACGGCCACGTGTTCCTGAACGGCTGCAACCTGGGCCGGTACTGGAACCCGGCGGGGCCGCAGCGCACGCTCTACGCCCCGGCGCCGCTGTGGCGCGCCGGTGCGAACGAGCTGGTGATCGCCGAGCTGACCCTGCCCGTGGACGCGCCGGGCGGCCCCATCGAGATCTGGGACCGCCCGGACCTCGGCTGACGCCGCGCGGCGCCCCTCAGGTGGACGGCGGGTACTCCTGCTGGCCGCTCTCGACCACGTCGAACTCCTCCGGGTGCTTGAGCAGGTGCAGCAGCGCCGCCACCAGGCCGCCCCAGACCAGGACCAGGGCCACGACCAACATCACGATCGCCGCAGCGCTCATCGCGGTTCACCTCCCTCGACGAGCACCGGCTCGTCCTCGACCACCCCGCGTCGCCACGGGATGAAACTGACCAGGACCGCGATCACGATCAGGCCGATCGCCACACCCCAGCCGAACACGGCGACGTAGCCGGCCGGCATCTCGCCGTAGCCGTCCCGGATCCGCGTGACCACCTCGCTGATGAACATGTAACCGAGCACGAGCGGGGTGACGACCCCGAGAAGCACGAACCAGGTGCGCCCGAGCTTGAACGAGGACACCGAGTTCACGTGCGCGGCGAGTTCGGGCAGCTTGCGCAGGCCCCAACCGATCACGATCACACTCACCAGCGCGGCGCCGACGATGCCGAAGTTGTTCGCGAAGTTGTCCACCACGTCCAGCAGGTTCAGCCCGGTGGTGGTGGGGAACAGCGCGACCGAGACGACCGCCATCAGCCCGCCGGCGATCAGCACGGACTTCGTGCGGCTCCAGCCGAGCTTGTCCTCCACCCCGGCGAGGACCACCTGCACGATCGACACGAGTGAGGTGATCCCGGCCAGGACCAGCGAGAGGAAGAACAGCACCCCGAACAGGCTGCCGCCGGGCATCGTGGAGATGATGGCCGGGAACGCGATGAACGCGAGCCCGATCCCGGACTCGGCCACGTCGGCGACCCCGACTCCGCTGGCCTGGGCCATGAACCCCAGCGCCGCGAACACCCCGATGCCGGCGAGGATCTCGAAGCCGGAGTTGGAGAACGCGACCACGAGGCCGGAGCCGGTCAGGTTCGACCTGCGCTTGAGGTAGGAGGCGTACGTGATCATGATCCCGAAGCCCACGGACAGCGAGAAGAAGATCTGCCCGTAGGCCGCGATCCACACGCCCGGGTTCGTCAGGGCGCCCCAGTCGGGCGTGAACAGGGCGTCCAGGCCGAGCATGGCGCCCGGCTGGCGCAGCCCCTGGATCACCATGACCACGAAGATGACGACGAGCACCGGGATGAAGATCTGGGAGAGCCGGGCGATGCCGTCCTGGACGCCGAGCCGGTGCACCACGAGCGTGAACAGCCAGATGATGATCAGCGGGATGCCGACCGCCGGCACCCAGGACCCGCCCAGGGTGAACTCTCCGCTCTGCTGCAGGAAGTCGCCCCCGAAGAACCCGCCGGGGTCGTCGCCCCAGGCCTGGTTGATGGAGAAACCGGTGTAGCGGACCGCCCACGCGATGACGACCGCGTAGTAGACGGCGATCACGAAGCAGATCCCGACGTGCCACCAGCCGATGGCCTCCGTGGCACCGCCGAGCCGGCGATAGGCCAGCGGGGACGATGCCCGGAACTTGTGACCGATCGCGTAGTCCAGGAACAGCAGCGGGATCCCCGCGGTGAGCAGCGCCACCAGGTACGGGATGATGAAGGCGCCGCCGCCGTTCTCGTAGGCCACATACGGGAACCGCCAGATGTTCCCCAGCCCGATCGCGGACCCGACGGCCGCGAAGATGAACGCCCGCCGTCCCTTGAACTCTTCTCGTTCCTGCGCCACGTCGTGCTCCCTTGCATTCGATGGTTCGTGGCCGGCCGCCGGCCACAGGGTCGGTGCTTGTCAGCCGGCCCCGTCGATCTGCCCGGCGTCGCCCTCGGGCGCGTCCGGCTGGCCATGCACCACGGAGACGCTGCCGGTGACGGTGCTGACCTTCACGAAGCTCGTCCCGGCCCCGCGCGGCTCGGAGAACGACGTGGACGACGGACCGGAGCCGCCGCGACGGTCCACGCCGTCGACCACGACCGGCGCGCTCACGCCGTGCACGCTCAGGTCCAGGCCGACGTCCGGTGCGAGGGTCACCGTGATGGCTGCCGACACGCCGGTCACCGAAACCACGGACGACGGCGTCGTCGGGGACACGGCCACGTCACCGGAGACCGTGGTCACCGACAGGCGGGGCACGGCCCCGCCGACGAACGTCGTGCCGGTCACGGTGGTGACGTTCGCCGGCCCGGTGTGCTCACCGACCACGATCGGACCGGACGCGGTGCGGACCGTGACCGAGCCGGTGGTCCGTTCGGTGCGGACCTGCCCGGACGCGCTGTTGACGGTCAGGTCCTCGGCCACGTCCGCGACGGACACGGCAGCGCCGACGGTCGCTGCGGTGACCCGGATCCCGGGCCCGACGGCGATCCGGACCCGGGCGCGGTCGTCGGCGGTGAAGGACGTGAGCCGCTTCAGCCAGCCCTCCCAGCCGATCGAGGGGTAGCCGATGGTCAGCCGGGCGCCGTCGGTGGCGACCTCCAGGGGTGCCCCGTCCACCTCGTCGATGTCGATGTGCAGGCCGGGCTCGGCGCGGGTGGAGACCTCCGCGGCGCCCTTGATGAGCTGAACGCGGACCTCCGTGACGCCGTCGGTCCCGCCGATCTCGATCGACTCCGGCCCGGTGATGATCCGACTCGTTGCTGCCATGTGCTGAACTCCTCGTGATCGGTTGGTGCGATGGTGTGCGTGGGCTCGCGTGCTATCGGGTGAGGACCACCTTGCCGAACGCGGCGCCCGAGGCGAGCCGGGAGAAGGCGGTGCGGACCGCCGTCGAGCCCGCGTCGTCGTCGGTGAAGTCGTGGACGGAGTCGAGGACCGGGCGGATCCCGGCCGCGACCATGGCGTCCCGCACGGCCGCGAGCTCGGCGAGGGTGCCCATCGTGGTGCCGATCACGCGCAGGCTGCGGAAGAACACCCGGTTCAGGTCCGCGGACGGTGCCGGCCCGCTCGTCGCCCCCGCGACGGCGATCACGCCACCGGGGCGCAGCGAACGCAGCGAGTGGGCCCAGGTTGCCTCGCCGACGGTCTCCAGCACCGCGTCGACGGGGGCGATGCGGGTGCCCGAGGCGACCGCGTCGTGGGCCCCGAGCGCACGTGCCCGCTCGAGCTTGGCCTCGTCCCGGGAGGTGACGGTGACGTGCACGCCGCCGAGCCGGGCGAGCACGACCGCCGCGGTGGCCACACCCCCGCCGGCACCCTGGATGAGCACTCGCCGGCCCGGGGTGAGGCCGGCGGCGCCGTAGAGCATCCGGTAGGCCGTGAGGTACGCCGTCGGCAGGCAGGCCGCCTCGGCGAAGCTCCAGTCGGCCGGCTTGTCCACGACGTTGCGGGCCGGGACGTGCACGTACTCGGCGAGGGTGCCGGGGTGCAGTTCGGACAGCAGCGTCCGCTTCGGGTCGAGCGTCTCCTCACCGGTCCAGCCCGGCGAGGTGATCACCGCGTGCACGATGACCTCGCGGCCGTCGTCGGTCACGCCCGCGGCGTCGGTGCCGAGGATCATCGGCAGCCGGTCCGCGGACAGGCCGACCCCGCGCAGGCTCCACAGGTCATGGTGGTTCAGCGCGGCCGCGCGCACCCGGACCCGCAGCCAGCCGGCCGGCGCCTCGGACTCGGGCAGGTCGGCGACCTCGAGCCCGGCCAGCGGGTCCTCGGGGTCCTGGCGGACGACGTGGGCGCTGCGCATCAACTCACCCTAGGACACCCGAGGTCGCCCGGCCATGCCGGGCGCCGGGCTCAACCCTCGAACCAGCCTCGCGGGCGGTTGGCCACCGTGGGAGCGTCGATCGCCGGGCCGGGCGCTGCCCAGCCGACGGCGTTGGCCAGCACCCGCCGCACGTGCGGGTGGTGGTAGACCGGGTACTCCTGGTCTCCGGGGCTGAAGTAGAAGATCCGGCCGTTGCCACGGCGGAAGGTGCACCCGCTGCGGAACACCTCGCCGCCGGTGAAGGAGCTGATGAAGACCAGTTCCTCCGGAGCGGGGATGTCGAAGTACTCCGAGTACATCTCCTGCTCGGGGATGTCGATCGGGTTCGGCACCCCGGCCGTGATCGGGTGCCCCGGGGCGACGGTCCAGACCAGTTCCCGGTCGGCCTCGTTGCGCCAGCCGAGCGAGCACGTCGAGCCCATCAGGTCGATGAAGATCTTCGAGAAGTGGGCCGAGTGCAGCACGAGCAGCCCCATGCCGGCCAGGACCCTGGCCCGCACCCGCGCGACGATCTCGTCGCTGACCGCCTCGTGCGCCGCGTGCCCCCACCAGGTCAGCACGTCGGTCTCGGCGAGGACCTGCTCGGTGAGGCCGTGCTCGGGCTGGTCAAGGGTGGCGGTGCGGACCACGACGCCGTCGCCGAGGTGCTCCGCGATTCCCTCGGCGATGGTGGTGTGCATGCCGTCGGGGTAGATCGCGCGCACGGACTCGTCACGGTGCTCGTGGACGTTCTCGCCCCACACGGTGACACGGATGGGCTGGGTGGGCTGTGGCATGGGTCTCTCCAGGGGTGTCTTGAGGGGTCGCGCGGTGGCTGCGGGTCGGGGTCAGTCGGCCTCGACCGCGACCTCACGGCCCTCGAGGGCAGAGCGGTAGCAGGCGTCGATGATCCGGGCCCGGGTGAGGGCGTCGCGGCCCACGTGCGAGGACCAGTCGCCGCCACGCACGGCGTCGACGAACTCCCGGACGACGGCCAGGTGGCCCTCCCCCTTCGTGACGGCGGGTCGGACCTCGGCGGGCACGCCCGCGACGTCGGTGTAGATCCGCAGCGTGTCGGAATGGGTGTAGTTCTCGACGTCGACCGACGCGCCGCCGTCGCTGCCGAACAGCTCGACACCGAAGTTGTCCCCGGGCCGGCGGTAGCTGGCCCAGCTGGTCTCCAGCAGCAGGGTGGCGCCACCCTCGAGCCGCAGGAACGCCGTCGCCAGGTCCTCGACGCCGTAGACGGACGCGACCTGCGTCTTGCCGACGTCCACCCGGCCGCCGAGGCCGCGCGGGCCGAGCTCGGCGAACGTGGACGCGGAGACGCTCAGCACCCGCGGCTCACCGAGCAGGAACAGGGCCATGTCCAGCATGTGCACGCCGAGGTCGATCAGCGGCCCGCCGCCGGCCATCTCGGCGTCGGTGAACCAGCTGCCCATGCCCGGGATCCCGTTGCGGCGGCGCCAGTGCGCCTTCGCGTAGTAGATCCGACCGAGCGCGCCCGCGTCGATCTGGTGCTTGAGCACGTCCACGTCGCCGCGGCGGCGGTGGTTGAACGCGATGTGCAGGACCCGGCCGGCGGCAACGGCGGCGTCCACCATCCGCTTGCCCTCCTCGGCGGTCCGGGCGAGGGGCTTCTCGCAGAGCACGTGCGCACCGGACGCGAGGGCGGCAACGGTGACCGGCTCGTGCAGGTACGTCGGCGTGCCGACGCTCACGATGTCCAGGTCGTCGCGCGCGACGAGGTCCTCCCACCGTTCGTAGCGGTGTTCGACGCCGTGGCTGTCGGCGAGCTCATGCAGCCGCTGGGTCTCGAGCCCGGCGAGCGCGACCACCTCCACGCCGGGGATCTGCTGGTATGCGGCCAGGTGCGTCGAACCAGCGAAACCGAGCCCGACCACCCCCACCCGCAACGGTGTCGGTTCCTGAGACAGTGACATGTCACCTTCGTACGATCGGGATGTGGATCACGGGCCGGGCGCCACACTAGCGGCCACGGCCGCGCGAGGCGACCACCCGCCGTCGGGCATCGCGAACGTGACCCCGGGGCGCCTGGAGCCGCCCCGCCCGGGGCGACCACCCGCCGTCGGGCATCGTCAGAGCCACCCGCCCAGGTGTGGGACCATGGACGGCGGACACTGGCATTCCGCCACAGTCGGTATCGAGGAGACAGTCATGAGCAAGCGCGGTCGCAAGCGCAAGGCCCGTCGGGGCAGCGCCGCCAACCACGGCAAGCGTCCCAACGCCTGAGCGTCGGGAAGCCCGAGCGCCGAGCGACACCCACGTGGTGTCCTCGGCGCTTTCTCGTTCCCGGCCCGGCTGGTTCCGGCCGGGCAAGCGCTGACATCGCCCCTGCGGGCCTGACGTCGTACACGCGCAGCGACCGGCTCAGCGCGGCAGCTGCGATCTCGCCGGCAGCGCCGGGCCGCGCCGGGCGGCGTCGGGTCAGTCGGTGGTGGTCGTGGTCCGCAGCAGCGAGAGCTGCGTCATCACGCGCATCCGCAGCGCGTCCGGCGCCACCTCGACGCAGGAGCGCTTGAGCACCACCCGCAGCTCGGTCTCGGCGCTGACGGCCTGCAGGCACGTCACGCACTCCTCGATGTGGGCGCGCAGCCGGACCAGGTCCAGGTCGGGCAGCTCGGAGTCCACGTACTCGTACAGATGCTCCAGTGCCTCTTCGCACCGGCACTCACCCGTGTTCGGGCGGTCCTGGTTCATACCTTCTCCACCTTCATCCCCAGCGAACGCGCATGGTCGGCGAGCAACTTGCGCAGTTGGGCGCGCCCCCGGTGCAACCGTGACATCACGGTCCCGATCGGCGTGTCCATGATCTCGGCGATCTCCTTGTACGCGAAGCCCTCCACGTCGGCCAGGTACACGGCCAGGCGGAAGTCCTCCGGAAGTTCTGCGAGCGCGTCCTTGATCTCACCGTCCCCGAGGGAGTCCAGCGCCTCGGTCTCGGCCGAGCGCAGCCCGGTCGAGGTGTGCGACGCGGCCCGGTGGATCTGCCAGTCCTCGACGGTGTCGGCGTCCGACTGCAGGGGCTCGCGCTGCTTCTTGCGGTAGGTGTTGATGAACGTGTTCGTCAGGATCCGGTACAGCCAGGCCTTGAGGTTCGTGCCGGGCTTGTACTGGTGGAACGCGGCGTAGGCCTTCGCGAACGTCTCCTGGACCAGGTCCTCGGCGTCCGCGGGGTTGCGGGTCATCCGCAGGGCGGCGCCGTACAACTGGTCGAGGTAGGGCATCGCCTCGTCCTCGAACCGTCGGTCCCGGGCGGCCTCGTTCTCATCGTCGGGTGCCCGGTCGGTGTTCTCTGTCATCGGGGTCGAGCCTAGTCTCCCTGTGCCCCGTCGCAGTCCGGGCCGGCGGGCCCCAGCGGGACCGCTCGGGGACGGCCGCGTCGACGCGGCCGTGCGGGGACACGGAGCGGTGGCTCGGTGCTCGGTCAACTCGGCGCTCACAGCCTCCTCAACCACGCCGGGCCGCCGGTCATTCCAGCAGGGCTCCCCACTAGCACTCGCGGGGCATCTGCGGTAGTCATGGATCATGAATCCTCTGCGCCTGCTCGCCCGCCCGCTCCTCGCCTCGGTGTTCATCGTGGACGGCCTGGACGCCATCCGGAACGCGGACAAGCACGCCGAGAAACTCGAGCCCTATAACAAGCCGATCCAGGCGATCGGGGAGAAGGTTCCGCAGCTCCCCACCGATGCGAAGACGCTGACCCGGATCACCGGTGCCGTGACGGTCGGAGCCGGCGTGCTGCTCGCCACCGGGAAGGCCCCGCGGCTGGCGTCGGCGGTGCTTGCTGCCGTCACGGTCCCGCTCACGGTGGTGCGCTACCCCTTCTGGACCTCCAAGGGCGACCAGCGTCGCGCCGACACCAGCAGCTTCCTGCGCAACTTCGCCCTGGTCGGCGGCCTGCTGATCGCGGCCGAGGACCGGGTCGGCAAGCCTTCGCTGGGCTGGCAGTGGAACAACTGGCGGGCGCATCGGAGCGAGCTCGCGGACGTGAAGGCGGACCTGACCAGGGCGAACGTGAAGGCTCTGAAGTCCGGGGTCAAGGCGACCACCGCGGATCTGCGGGCCAAGATCTCGTCCTGACCCCCCGGTAGGCTTGGCCGGTGCCCACTCTCACCGCCCCTTGGCCCGCTCCCGTCGCGACCCGACCGCTCGATGCCACGGTGGTGGTCCCGGGCTCGAAGTCGCTGACCAACCGGACCCTCCCACTGGCCGCGCTCGCGGTCGAGCCGACCCGGATCACCGGTGCCCTGGTGTCCCGGGACGCCGATCTGATGATCGGCGCGCTGCGCGCCCTCGGCACCGGCATCGAGGCCTCCGACGGCGGAACCACGCTGGTCGTGACGCCTGCGGTCCTGCGTGGGCCGGCCGAGGTGGACTGCGGCCTCGCCGGCACGGTGATGCGGTTCATCCCGCCGATCGCCGCACTCGCCGACGGGCCGGTGCGGCTCGACGGTGACGCCGGTGCCCGGGTCCGGCCGATGGGCCCGGTGCTGCGCGGCCTGGCGGCGCTCGGCGTCCCGGTCACCGGTGCGGACCCGGCCACGGGCGAGAAGGTCGACGACCCCTCGTTCCTGCCGCTGACGGTGCACGGGACCGGCCGGGTACTCGGCGGCGAGGTCGAGATCGACGCCTCCGGCTCGTCCCAGTTCGTCTCCGCGCTGCTGCTCGCCGCGCCCCGGTTCGAGGCAGGCCTCACCCTGCACCACGTGGGTGAGGTGCTGCCCAGCCAGCCGCACATCGACATGACGATCGCGGCGCTGCGCGAGCGGGGCGTGAACGTGGACGACGCCGCGCCCGGCAAGTGGCGGGTGGAGCCGGGGCCGATCTCCGGCGGTGACGTGGTCATCGAGCCGGACCTGTCCAACGCGGGCCCGTTCCTCGCGGCCGCGCTCGCCGTCGGCGGCACCGTGCGGGTGCCGAACTGGCCGACGGCGACGACGCAGCCCGGTGCGCTGCTCCCTGGCCTGTTGGAGCGCCTCGGGGCCACGACCGCGCTCGCCGACGGCGTGCTCTCGGTGACCGGCACCGGCACGGTGCGCCCGGTCGATGTGGACCTGAGCGCCGCCGGCGAGCTCGCCCCGACGATCGCGGCTCTGGCCGCGCTGGCCGACGGCGAGTCCCGGCTTCGCGGGATCGCGCACATTCGCGGGCACGAGACCGACCGGCTCGCCGCCCTGGTCACGGAGATCCGCCGACTCGGCGGGTCCGCCGAGGAGACCGACGACGGGCTGATCATCCGCGGCGGCGGGCTGCACGGCGCCGACGTGGAGACCTACCACGACCACCGGATGGCGACGTTCGCGGCCGTGGTGGGCCTCGCCGTCGAGGGCGTCCGGGTCGTGAACGTGGCGACGACGTCGAAGACCCTGCCGGACTTCACCGCGATGTGGGCCGACCTGCTCGGGCCGTCCGGCAGGGCGTAGGCCGGTCATGGCGGGACGCAGGGACTGGAGCGAGTCCGACGTCCGGGTGCGCCCGAACCCGAAGGGGAACCGGCCGCGCACCAAGCAGCGTCCCGAGCACGCGTTCGCCCGGGCGGCCCTGGTCCTTGCCGTGGACCGCGGCCGCTACCACCTGCTCACCGACGACGGCGTGCGCCTGGTCGCGATGAAGGCACGGGAGCTCGGCAAGTCCTCGATCGTGGTGGGCGACCGGGTGGACGTGGTGGGCGACACCTCCGGTGCGAAGGACACCCTGGCCCGGGTGGTCCGGGTGCATGAACGGCGCACGGTGCTGCGCCGGTCCGCGGACGACTCCGATGTCATCGAGCGGGTGATCGTGGCGAACGCGGACCAGCTGGTCATCGTCACCGCGCTGGCGGACCCCGAGCCACGGCCCCGCATGGTCGACCGCTGCCTGGTGGCCGCGTTCGACGCTCGCATGGACGCCCTGCTCTGCCTCACGAAGGCAGACCTGGCCGACCCCGAGCCGTTCACGCAGCTGTACCGGACCCTGGACGTCGCGTCGGTCGCGACCTACCGCGAGGGCGTGACGATCCACGGGCTGGAGGCGCTGCGTGAGCAGCTGGCCGGCAAGGTCTCGGTGCTCGTGGGCCACTCCGGCGTCGGCAAGTCGACCCTGGTGAACGCCCTGGTGCCGGACGCGGACCGGGCCACCGGCGTGGTGAACACGACCACCGGCCGGGGCCGGCACACGTCCTCCTCCGCGGTGGCACTGGAGCTGCCCGGCGGCGGGTGGATCATCGACACCCCGGGGGTGCGCTCGTTCGGGCTGGGCCACGTGGACCCGGCCACGTTCGTTGACGCGTTCGCCGACCTCGCCACCGTCGCGCAGGACTGCCCCCGCGGGTGCACGCACACCGCCGACGCCCCGGACTGTGCGCTCGACGAGTGGGTCGCCTCGGGCGCCGCTGGCCCCGCGGGCGAGGCGCGGCTGGAGTCCTTCCGCAGACTGCTGACGAGCCGGTCCGGCGACTCGGACTGACCTCGCGGTGCCGGGCCGAGCTCGGCCCGTTCCGTCGGCCCGCGGGTTCGGCGTGGCAGCGGCATGGTCGAGGCAGCGGCGATCCCGCGGGCGCTCCCGACCGACATCGCACCCACCCCACCGACATCGCACCCACCCCACCGACATCGCACCCACCCCACCGACATCGCACCCACCCAACCGACATCGCACCGTCAGGCAGTGCGATCTCGGCGCTGCCCGTGCGATCTCAGTACCTTCCGAGCACCGTCCACAGGGCCGAAGCACGCTCCGACGTTGTCCGCCAGGGTGCAGGCATGCCCGAACAGCCGAGGCCGCCCGAACTGCCGCGCACCTACCTCTCCGGTGAACTGACCGCGTCTTTACTGGCACGGATGATCGGCACCGAACGACTGGTGCCTGTCCGCAAGGGAGCCTTCGTGGTGGTCGACCCGGAAGATCCGATCTGGCGGCGCAAGCGGATCATGACCCTGGGTAGGTGCGTGGCGGCAACGCGGCTCCTGACCCGCGACCACGTGTTCAGCCACACCAGCGCAGCACTCGTGCACGGCTGTGCACTCTGGGATGTCGATCCCCGGGTCCACCTGTTCCAGAGTGGCAATCCCAGCCCGGGGCACACCCGGAACATGTTCCGGCACGTGGTTGCGATCGGCCAGGCCGAGCGGACCATCGTGAACGGACTGCCCGTCACCACCCTCGAACGCACCATCCTCGACTGCGCGCGGACCCTGCATCCGCGCGATGCGCTCGTGGTCGTCGACAGCGCGATGGGGATCCTGGTGAAACCGGACCGCACCGATCGCGCGGGCACCGACATGCGCACGGCAGAGCTGCGAGCGAGGCTGCTCCGCCGCATCGAGGAACCCGATATGCGCCGGGGGCGCCGTCAGGGGCGCGTCGTGATCGCCCTCGCGGATCCGTATGCGGAGTCGCCGGGAGAGTCCGCACTCCGATGGATCGCGCTTGCCCGCGGTCTGCCACCACCGGTCTGCCAGTGCGCCGTGCGGACCGACGCGGCGATGTACTACACCGACATGAGGTGGCGGTTCAGGCTGACACGTCCGAACGGGACGCAGCGGATCGTCACGGTCCACGCCGAGTTCGACGGGCGGGTCAAGTACCGCGGGACTGGGCCCGACGCATCTCGGACCGTGACGGACGAGAAGGTGCGGGAGGACCGGATCCGGGCGACCAAGGCCGAGGTGGTCCGCGCGGTGTGGGAGGACCTCGCTCACACCGATCGGATGTTCGCTCGCCTCATCGATGCGCTGCCGAGCTCGTTCGTGCACTCGCTGTGCGCCCGGCCAGAGTTGTTCCGCCCGTGAGATCGCACCTCCGGCGCTGAGATCGCACCGCTCAAGGGTGCGATCTCAGCCAGGCTGGTGCGATCTCAGAGCTGGGGCGCGATCTGAGGGCTGGGGGTGCGATCTCAGCCGCGGTGGGCGAGGGCGCCGAGCACGTCCCGGTTCAGGCGCGAGATGAGGTCGATCTGGATGCCCTTCGGGCAGGCGGCCGTGCACTCGCCGATCTGGGTGCAGCCGCCGAAGCCCTCGAGGTCGGCCTGGGCGACCATGTCCAGCGCGCGGGAGTGCCGCTCCGGCTGACCCTGCGGGAGCAGCCCGAGGTGGGTCACCTTCGCCGCGACGAACAGGGACGCGGATCCGTTCGGGCAGGCCGCCACGCAGGCGCCGCAGCCGATGCAGGTGGCGGCGTCGAACGCGGCGTCCGCGTCCACCTTCGGCACCGGCGCGGCGTGCGCGTCCGGCGCGGTGCCGGTGGGGGCGGTGATGAAGCCGCCGGCCTGGATGATCCGGTCGAACGCACCACGGTCGACGATCAGGTCCTTGATCACCGTGAACGGTTCGGCCCGCCACGGCTCCACGTCGATCACGTCGCCGTCGGAGAAGGAGCGCATGTGCAGCTGGCAGGTGGTGACCCGTTCCTTCGGGCCGTGCGCCAGGCCGTTGATGACCAGGCCGCACATCCCACAGATGCCCTCCCGGCAGTCGCTGTCGAACGCGATCGGATCCTCGCCCGAGATGGTGAGGTTCTCGTTGAGGACGTCCAGCATCTCCAGGAAGGACATGTCCGGGGAGACGTCGGTGACCTGGTAGGTCTGCATCTGCCCGGTGTCGTCGCTGTTGCGCTGACGCCACACCCGCAACGTGATGTTCACTTGTAGCTCCGCTGCTTCATCTCGATCGCTTCATAGATCAGGTCTTCCTTGTGCAACACCGGCGAGCCGCCGTCGCCGCCGAACTCCCACGCCGCCACGTAGGCGAAGTTCTCGTCGTCGCGCAACGCCTCGCCGTCGGGCGTCTGGTGCTCGGCCCGGAAGTGGCCGCCGCAGGACTCCTCGCGGTGCAGGGCGTCGATGCACATCAGCTCACCGAGCTCGAAGAAGTCGGCCACCCGGCCGGCCCGCTCCAGCGTCTGGTTGAGCTCCTCGCTCGTGCCCGTGACCCGGACGTTCGTCCAGAACTCCTCGCGCAACGCCCGGATCAGCCCGATCGCCTTCGTCAGGCCCTCGGCCGTGCGCTCCATCCCGCAGTACTCCCACATGATGTGGCCGAGCTCCTTGTGGAAGGAGTCGACGGTGCGGGTGCCGTTGATGGCCAGCAGCCGCTGGACCCGCTCGCGCACCGCTTCGGTGACCTCGACCGCCGCCGGGTGGGTGGCATCCGCGGCCTCGAACGGGGCGTCCGCGAGGTAGTTCGCGATGGTGCTCGGGAGCACGAAGTAGCCGTCGGAGAGGCCCTGCATCAGGGCGCTGGCCCCGAGCCGGTTCGCACCGTGGTCGGAGAAGTTCGCCTCGCCGATCACGAACAGCCCGGGGATCGTGGACTCCAGGTCGTAGTCGACCCAGAGCCCGCCCATCGTGTAGTGCACGGCCGGGTAGATCCGCATCGGCGTGACGTACGGGTCCTCGCCGGTGATCTGCGCGTACATCTCGAACAGGTTGCCGTACTTGGCCTCGACGGCCTTGCGGCCGAGCCGGGTGATCGCCTCGGCGAAGTCGAGGTAGACCCCGCGTCCGCCGGGGCCGACGCCGCGGCCCTCGTCGCAGACCTGCTTGGCGGCCCGGGACGCCACGTCCCGGGGCACCAGGTTGCCGAACGCCGGGTAGCGGCGCTCGAGGTAGTAGTCGCGCTCGTCCTCGGGGATCTGCCGGGCGTCGCGATTGTCGCCGGCCTCCTTCGGCACCCAGATCCGGCCGTCGTTGCGCAGCGACTCGCTCATCAGGGTGAGCTTGGACTGGTACTCCCCCGACACCGGGATGCAGGTGGGGTGGATCTGCGTGTAGCAGGGGTTGCCGAAGTAGGCACCCTTGCGGTGCGCCCGCCAGGTCGCGGTGACGTTGCAGCCCATCGCGTTCGTGGACAGGAAGAACACGTTGCCGTAGCCGCCGGTGCCCAGCACCACGACGTCGGCCATGTGGGTCTCGATCTCACCGGAGACCATGTCCCTGACCACGATCCCGCGGGCCCGGCCCTCGACGATGATCAGGTCGAGCATCTCGTGGCGGGTGTACATCTCGACGCTGCCGGCACCGATCTGGCGCTCGAGGGCCTGGTAGGCGCCGAGAAGGAGCTGCTGGCCGGTCTGCCCACGGGCGTAGAACGTGCGGGACACCTGCACGCCGCCGAAGGACCTGTTGTCGAGGAGGCCGCCGTACTCGCGGGCGAACGGGACCCCCTGCGCGACGCACTGGTCGATGATCTCGACGCTGACCTGGGAGAGCCGGTACACGTTGGACTCGCGGGAGCGGTAGTCGCCGCCCTTGACCGTGTCGTAGAAGAGCCGGTGGACGCTGTCGCCGTCGTTGCGGTAGTTCTTCGCGGCGTTGATCCCGCCCTGCGCGGCGATGCTGTGCGCGCGGCGCGGCGAGTCCTGGTAGCAGAAGTTCTTGACGTGGTAGCCGGCCTCACCGAGCGTGGCAGCGGCCGCGCCACCGGCGAGCCCGGTCCCGACGATAATGACCGAGCGCTTGCGGCGGTTGGTGGGGTTGACCAGCTTCGCCTGGAACCGGCGCTCGTCCCACATCAGGTTGACCGGGACGGCGGGCGCCTTGGTGTCGGCGAGCGGCTCACCGACGGTGAAGAACTGGGTGTCGCTGACGCTGCTCAAATCAACCAACCAATCCGAAGAGAACGGCGAAGGGCGGGATCAGGAAGCCCACCACGATCACGGCCGCGACGACGACCGCGATGATGTTCAGGTTCTTGCGGCGTTTCGGGCTCGTGTTCGCCCCGAGCGTCGCCATCGCGGCCCAGATCCCGTGCCGCAGGTGGAACGCGAGCGCGATCAGCGCGATCGTGTAGCTGAGCACCACCCACCAGATGCTGAACCCGTTGACGACCCGCTCGAACGGGCTGTCCGAGGCGCCACCCGGAGCGATCGTGTTCGTGGTCAGGTGCAGCAGGTGGTAGATCACGAAGAGCAGGATCGTCACGCCACCCCAGCGGAGCGTGAACGAGGCGTAACTGCGCTGCGCACCGCGCGGTGCCTTCGAGCTGGCGTATCTGGCCCCACCCTTGCCGCCGGTGGCCTTACGGGCCCGTCGCCACAGCGTGATCGCGGAGACCGCGTGCACCACGATGGCGGCGAGCAGGACGATCCGGATGATCCACAGTGCACCGCCGTACGGCAGGATCGGCTCGCCGAGCTCGCGCAGGTGGTGGGAGTAGCCGTCGAAGGCGTCCTGGCCCTCGAACACCTTGAGGTTCCCGTACATGTGAGCCAGCAGGAACAGCACCAGGATGATGCCGCTGATCGCCATGGCGACCTTCAACAGCGGTGTGGATCTCCACACGGATCCTGGTTGGGGGGATGAGGTCACCGTACGCGTTGCCACGGCGACTAACTTATCCCTTCCGAACGGTGCGCGTGACACGAGGGCGTGTGGTGGTGACGGTCTGTCGTGAATCTCACGTCGGCGTCGTCGACGGCGCGCCGGTGCCCACCGCGCCGTCGATGACGCTGACGTGCCAGCGGCCGAGGTTGCTCGTGAAGAGCCGGCTCCCCCGGAACGCGAGGTTCGTGGGGTGGCAGAGCAGGTGGGCGGTCGGGTCGGCCACGACGGTCGTGACGGTGCCCTCGGCCGGGTCCACGCGGAGCACCTGGGACGGTTCGTAGCACCCGACGTACACGGCGCCGTCGGGGCCGACCGTGACGCCGTCGGGCAGTGCGCCCGGCAGGTGCGCGAGGAGTTCGGGGCGCCCGGGGGCGCCGTCCGGCCCGATCGCGATCCTGGTGATCGCGGACGCGAACGTCTCCGCGACGTACAGTTCCCGGCCCGACGGCGTCAGCGCGAGCCCGTTCGCGAAGTCCAGTTCGCCGTCGTACCACAGGCCTCCGGTGCCGTCCGGAGCGAACCGGTACACCCCCGGGGCCGGTACGCCCTGCGCGCCGGAGTCCGAGACGTAGACGGTGCCGTCGGCGGCGACGGCGATCGCGTTCGGGGTCACGAACGGCCGGTCGCCGCCGCGGGAGAACACCTCGACGGCGCGGGTGGCGACGTCGAGGCGGTGCACGACGCGCGCCTTCAGGTCGCACGCGTAGAGCGCGTCGCCGGCCGGGGTGAAGGTCACGCCGAGGATGAACCCGCCGGTGCTCGCGACCACCTCGAGGGCGTCGCCGTCCGGAGCGATCCGGTAGAGCTGGCCGGCCTCGCCGCCGCACCAGATGCTCCCGTCGGGATGCACCGCGATCCCCTCCGGATGATCCAGCCGTGGGTCGGTCAGGGTCCCGTCGTGGAACACGCGCACCGTTGCCATGGCCTCCTCCTTCCTCGTCGCCTCGCACTTCGCGGTCAGCTCGGTTCGAACAGGCTCGCCTCGATCGTCGCGGTCCGGCGCTCGCCGCCGGCCAGATGCAGCAGGTCCTCGTCGCGCGCTCCGGCGACGCCGTGGCCCGGGATCGTGCCGGCCGGCTCGATGGCGCACACGTACGCCTCACGCCACCACGGGTGCCCGGGGCTCGCGTGCAGCTCCTGCCAGAACCACGCGTGCGGCCAGACGGTCCCGTCCCAGGACAGCCGCACGCCCAGACCGAGGCGGGCGTTCGTGATCTCGGCCCACGCGCCGTCGGGCCCGAGGTCGGTCAGGTACCCGAATGTGGCGACCCGTTCATCCGGCCCGGGCACCGCGGACAGGTCACGCACCGACCCGTCGGCCGCGACGGCCAACGGCCACGCCCCGGACGCTCCCGCCGCCAGGTGGGTGCCCGGGGACGTCGCGTCGGCGAGGAAGGTCCGAGCGCCCGTGGTGATCCGCGCCCCGGCGGCCAGCAGCGGTGCCCCGAACGCCGGGTGGTGCGACCACATCATCCCGATCGGGTCCGGCCCGGTGTTCGCACAGGTCTCGGTGATCGACACGCCCGCGCCGTCCAGCCGGATGGTCCGCTCCAGCCGGAGCGGGGCGGCGGTGAGCCGGGTCCGCGCCGTCAGCCACGCGGCCTGTCCGTCGGTTCCGCTCCCGGTGACCTGCCACGGGATCCGGGACGCCTCCCCGTGGAACCCCCAGGTGCCCCCGCCCGGCGCGGGCGACGCGGCGCCACCGTTCGGGCAGAGCACCTGCCACCCGCCGGGATAGCGCTCGAGCCACTGCGGTTCGTCGACGGCGTTCCAGGCCCCGGCCGCCCGCGGCGGGATGCCCCACGGCGCCCGGAACAGCACGTCCACCCCGGTGCGCCGGTCCACGAGCGAGACGAGGTCGCACCCCTTCTCGGGCAGCACGGTCAGGCTCGCCGCGTGGCTGCGCAGTTCCAGCGCCGGCCACCCGCCGTCGAGGGTGATCGCCGCGATCCCTGGTGCCGCACTCATCGCCGTCAGCTCCTGCGCACCTGGCCGTCGACCACGTCGTAGCTGACGCCGCCGACGCGCAGCCCCCGCAACGCGGCACCGGCGTCGAGCCCCTCCACGCAGCCGTTCGCCGTCACCGTGCCGTCCCAGTCCACGTGGACGCCGAAGATCCCGGAGATCACCAGTTCCACCCAGGCCCCGGCCGAGGAGCAGGACCAGTCGATCAGGTACGGGAACTGGGGTGGGGTCTTGCGCGCTCCCCCGTTGACCGGTTCGGCGGCCTCCTCGACGAAGTGCGCCTGCCCGGGTGGGCCCTGGTTCGCCGACCTGGCCAGACCGGGCAGCCACTCCAGCACCACCTCGGGGTGGCCGAGGGCGATCGCGGACCGCGCGGCGTCCGGCGGCCAGGCCGGGTAGGCGCCGTTCCACTGATGGTCGGCGCGCAGGGAGTAGCCGGCGTCGGCGTCGTACGGCGAGAGGGCTCGCATCCAGGATGGCGTCCGCAACTCCTGCGTGAAGAACCGCACCATCTCGTCCCGGGTCCCGGCAGGCAGGTCCGCGGCGATCGTGGTGCCCACGGTGGCGAAGTCGTAGCAGTGCCGGGTCGGGACCAGCGAACCGTCGGGCTGGCGGGCGTGGAAGAACCCGTCGCCGGGGATGTACAGGTCCTTGACCAGGGCGACGAGCTCCTCGGCCTCGGCCCGCAGCGACGCCGCCTCGCCCGGGTCGCCCTCGAGGTCGGCGAGACCGGCCGCGGTGCGCAGGCACCACACGTTCGCGGCGTTCAGGCTGGCGACCTCGTGCACGTAGGAGCTGACGCACTCGAGCAGATTGTCGATCTCCCCGTAGTCGGCGAGGCCACTGGCCGAGCGGATCCGGTGCCAGGCCCGCGACCACGCGCGGACGTCGTCGGCGAGACGCTGCGTGACGCCGTCGGCCGTGGTGAGCGACTCCTCCAGGAAGGCACGGTCCCCGGTGAACGCGACGTAGTCGCGCACGAGCCGGGTCATCGCGTAGTGGTTGACCGAGTACCAGTAGCCGACCGGCCCGCCGGTGAGCCACTCGGTGCCGAAGTGCTTATCGATGTCCAGTCCGACCCAGTGCGCGATCTGCCGGCGCATCACGCCCGGGTCGAGCAGGGCGTGCACCTGGGAGGACAGCGAGTAGTCCCAGATGAACGTCGTGGTCTGCCAGTACCGGGGCATGAGCGTGTCGTAGGTGCGGCCGAGCACGGACGCCGGGTTGTCCCGCTTGAACCACAACACCCCGACGGCGCCCCACCAGTACAGCCGTCGCAGCGCCTCGTCGTCGGTCTCGAGCACCGGCAGAGCGCCGCCGAACTCGTCGTCGTCGGGGTCGAACATGGCGGCGATCTGCCGGTCCCACTCGACCTCACTGGCCCGCGCCGCATCCGCCAGACCTGCCACGAGGCGGTCCGCGACCTGCGCCGCCTCGGCCGGCTCCGCGGCGACGGCATGCACGTAGCCGAACGCGACCGTGGCGCCGGCGGGCACCTCGAGCACCGCCTCGACGACGTGCGCCGGCCCGTCCAGCAGCCGTGCGCCGTCGGGCCGGACGAACTCCTGGACCGCGGTGGCGCTGCCGTCGGTGCCGACCAGCCGGGCGCCCGTCCGGGTGAGGGTGTTCGTGGCCTGCGGTGGCTCGGCCGAGCGCCACGGTCCGGCCTGCTTCGTCACGGTCGAGGCCAGCCACAGGCCGAGCCGCAGGTCCCGGTCGGTGCCGGTGGTCTCGGTGACCTCGATCGTCACACTCACGCCGGGCTCGCCGGGCGGGCACACGGTGACCGTGGTGATCTCCCAGCCGTCGATCGTGGTGGAGCGCTCGACCCGGTCCGGGCGCCAGCGCACGCTCACGGGAGCGCCGAAGGACCGGGCGAGGCGGCCGCCGAGGTAGAGCTGGCCGGAGATCGAGTCCCCCTGGGAGACCGGCGGGACGTTCAGGCTCCGGACGGCGACGACGTCGTGGTCCACCTGGGCGACGGCCCAGTGGTTGGTCAGGCCGGGCGGGTTGACCATGTCGTCGAAGGCATCGACGACGACGTCGCTGGCGACGTCGGCGCAGGTCGGGACGAGGTGGTGGGTCACGGCTGTCCTTGGTTCGGGTGCTGGTCGGGTGGCAGGTGGTGGTCGGCCGCGGCTGGTCCGAGGTGTTCGGCGAGCCAGGCGGCCAGGTGCGCGTCGTCGTGCGCGCCGCCTGCCTCGTGGCCGCCGTAGGGCCAGGTGCGGACCTCGGGGGCGACCGCCTCGATAGCGTTGATCGCTCCGAAGATGCCCGACGGCGGGCAGATCGGGTCCGCGAGCCCCACGGAGATCCAGGTGGGGCAGCGCAGCCGCGGTGCGAGGAAGGAGACGTCGACATGATCGAGCACCGCGAGGACGTCCTCCGTGCGGGTGCGGTGCACGGACAGGTAGCGGGCCAGGTCCCCGTAGGGCTCGGCGTCGGTGACCTCGAGGGCGCGGGCGATCCCGCACAGGAACGGTGCCCTGGCCCCGACGGCGGCGACGGCGGGGTTCAGCGCCGCGGCGGCCAGCGCGAGCGCGCCGCCCTGGCTGTGCCCGACGGCGGCGATCCGGCTCGGGTCCGCGCCGGGCAGGCGGGCGGCGGCGTCGACGGCGAGCACGGCGTCGGTGAGCAGGCGGCGGTAGTAGAGGTGGTCGGGGTGGTCGACGCCCTTGGTGAGCAGGCCGAGCGATCCCGCCACGGAGCCGTGCGGGTCCGGGGTGTCCCCGGTGTTCCAGATGCTGCCCTGGCCGCGGCTGTCCACGACGAGCTGCGCGAACCCGTGGCCGGCCCAGATCAGGCGCTCGTGGGGCAGCCCGCGGCCGCCGCCGTACCCGAGGAACTCGACCACGACCGGACGGGTGCCGGGTGTGCCCGCGGCAGCGACGCCGTCGGGCAGTACCGGCACCAGCCACCAGGCCCGGACGTCCTCGCCGGCGAAACCGGGGAAGGTGACGTCGTAGCAGGTGACCGTGCGCAGGCCGACGTCGACGCGGTCGGCTCGCACCGGCCCGGCCGCGGCGCGGGACTGCGCCAGGGTCCGATCCCAGTACTCGGCCAGGCCAGGCGGCGCCGGCCGCGGGTTCCGGTAGGTCCGCAATTGCTCCAGGGGCAGGTCGACCCGCACCATCAGGTCGCCCCGCCACCGTCGAGCGCGAGGTTGTTGGCCCCGGACTCCTCGGAGAGGCCAACGATGTCGCGTTCGGCGACGACGATCAGGACGGCCATCGGGCGTACTCCGCGGCGAGGGCCTCCGGGATGCCCTCGATGGTGTGGTCGGCGAAGGACGTGTTCGGCAGCAGCGGGTACCAGTCCGGGCGGCCCGGGTCACGGTCGTAGGTGTACCCACCGAGCTCGCGGTAGAGCTCGGCGTACTCGGCGACCTTGTCCCGGTCGAGGGTGACGCCGAGGCCCGGCGCCGTGGGCACGGCCATCTTCCCGTCGACGTAGGGCCGCAGCCCGCCGGTGACGATGTCGTCGGTGAGGTGGTGGTAGTGCGCGTCGGCGGCGAACACCAGGTTCGGCACCACGGCACCCAGGTGCAGCATGGTCGCGAGCTGGATGCCCAGTTCCCCGGAGGAGTGCACGGCCACCCCGAGGGAGAACGCCTCGCAGATCCCGGCGGCCCGGATGCACGGCCGGATCCCGCCCCAGAACGTGGTGTCCAGCAGGATCACGTCCACGGCAGGGTTGAGGATGTTCGCCGCGAGCTGCTCGAAGTTCACGACCACGGTGTTCGTGGCGAGCGGGACGTGCGTGTTCTCCCGGACCCTGCGCATCCCGGTGAGGGAGTAGACGGGATCCTCGAGGTAGTCGTTGGGCAGGTCCTCGATCGCCTTCGCGAACCGGATCGACTCCTCCACGCTGAGCGCGCCGTTCGGGTCGTACCGGAACCGGTCCGCCGGGAGCGCCTCGGCGAGCGCCCGGTAGCCGGCCAGCTCGAAGTCGGTGTCGAACACCCCGGCCTTGAGCTTGTGCACCCGGAACCCGTGCTTGGCCCTGAGCGCCTTCGCCTCGTCGACGAGCTGGTCGATCGTGCGGACCTCGCCGCTCCCGTCGCGTCCCGGATACCGGTAGAACAGGTAGGACGCGAACTCGACCTCGTCGCGGAGCTTCCCGCCGAGCAGGTCGTACACCGGGAGGCCGACGTGCTGGCCGAGCAGGTCAAGGCACGCGAACTCGACGGCGGCCAGGAGCTGGGTGCGGTTGTTGTACAGGCTCGCCGTCGGGTTCGCGATCATGAACCTGAGCGCCTCGACGCCGGCCGGGTCGTGGCCGACCAGGTAGGGCTTCAGCGCGGCGATGGCGGCCTCCGAGCCCTGCCCACCGCCACCCATCTCGCCGAGGCCGATCAGGCCGTTGCTCGCCTCGATCTCCACGATGGTGCGCACGAACCGGCCCCAGTGGGCGCCGTTCGAGTGTCGCAACGGGGCCTCGAGCGGCACCGTCACGGTGGTCGCCCGGATGTCGACGATCCTGAGGTCGCTCACTGGTCCTCCTCCGGCAGGGCGACGGCGTTGCCCGCGGTGAGGCCGCCGTCGACCTTGATATCGGCACCGGTCACGAACGATGACCGGTCACTGAGCAGGTAGGCCACCACGTCCGCGACCTCCCCAGCGCGGGCGACCCGCCCGAGTGGATGCGAGCGGCCCCACTCGGCGACGATCGCGTCGACCTGTTCCTGGCCGTCCGCGTGCAGGCCCGCGGCCCAGCGCAGCATCGGGGTGTCCACCGATCCCGGGCACACGGCGTTGACCCGGATCCCTTCCGGTGCATGGTCGACGGCCATGGCGCGGGTCAGTGACAACAGCGCCCCCTTGGTGGCCGCGTAGGCCGCGACCCCGTGCTGGGCGATGTATGCCTGGACCGAGGAGATCAGCACGATGCCCCCGCCGCCGCCGGAGCGGATCTGCGGCACCGCCAGGTGCGCGGCCAGGAACGCGCCCCGCACGTTCACGGCCATCACCCGGTCGTAGGTCGCCATCGGGGTGGCGTCCACGGTGCCGTAGGTCTGGATGCCGGCGGCGCAGACGAGGCCGCCCAGGCCACCGTCGGCCGCGATGGCCCCGAACGCGGTGGTCATCGCGTCCTCGTCGGTGACGTCCACCCGGATCCCGACGACCTCCCCCGAGCCGCGGGGCTGCTCCAGCCGCGCGAGGGCGTCGGCGTCGGTGTCGAGCGCGTACACCCGTGCGCCGTCGCCGGCCAGGCGCGCCACGACGGCGCCCCCGATCCCCGCCGCTCCCCCGGTGACCGCGACCACGGAGGGTGACCCTCCGCCGTCGGCGGCCTCGATCGGTGTTGTCATCTCAGGGTTCCGCCTTTCTCAGAACTGGCCGAGGGACAGGCCCCGGGTGAAGGCCCGCTGCGTGGCCAGGAACAGGATCACGGTGGGCAGGGAGACGAGCAGCCCTCCGGCCAGCACCGTGGACATCGCCGATCCCCCATAGGTGCTCTGCAACGCGGACAGGGCCGTGATCACCGGGCGGATCTCCGAGGACTGGGTCAGGGTCAGGCCCAGCAGCAGGTCGTTCCAGATGAACGTGGCCTGCAGGATGAAGATCGCGACCAGGGCGCTGGTGGACATCGGCAAATAGATCCGCCAGAAGATCCGCCAGGTGGACGCGCCGTCCATGACCGCGGCCTCGAACACCTGGTGCGCGATACCGGTGAAGAAGTTGCGCATCACGAACGCGGAGAACGGCGTGGCGATCACGGTGTACACGAGGATCATGCCGACCCTGGTGTTGAACAGACCGGTCTGGGCGTACCCGACGAACAGCGGCATCAGGATCATCTGCAGCGGGAAGATCGTGCTCGCGAAGATGACCACGAACCAGAAGAAGCCGTTCCGCAGCCGCAGGGCCACGATGGCGAACCCGGCGGCGGCGCCGATGATCACGGCGATGATCGGGGACACGATGGCGTAGACGGCCGTCGAGACGATGCCCTGGGACAGCCGGCCGCGGTCCCAGGCGTCGGCCATGTTCGTGAAGAGGGCGCCGAGGTTGCCCGGCTCCCACAGCCCATACGTGCCGAACTCCGCGGGCAGCTTCGACGCGTTCGCGAGCAGCAGGTAGACCGGCACCAGCCAGAGCAGGCCGAGGACCGCGAGGACGATCTTGCGTGCGAGCATCGCGGCCTCCTCAGATCGACCTGGAGTCGGCGAGCTGCCGGCGCAGGTAGAGGATCGAGGCGAGCACCGTGACCACGGTCAGGAACAGCGCCACCGCCGCGCCCAGACCGTAGGCGTTGTTGATGAACGTCTCCTTGTACATGGTCAGGGCGAGCGTCTCCGAGACGCGGCCGGGGCCGCCCTTGGTCATGCCCCAGATGATGTCGAACGTCTTCAGGCTGCCCACGATGGAGAGCCCGACCACCACGGTGGTGAGCGGGGCGAGCATCGGCCAGGTCATCGTGCGGAACAGCGTGAAGCCGCTGGCGCCGTCGACCCGGGCCGCCTCGAGGGGCTCCTTCGGGATGGACTGCAGGCCGATGCCGAACAGCAGCGCGTTCACACCGGCGCCCTGCCAGGTGGAGGCCCCGATCATCACGAAGGTGTTCAGGGGTGCGTCGAGCAGCCAGCGCAGTTCCGACCCGGGCAGGTGCAGGAACACCAGCGCCTGGCTCAGCGCGCCGTTGGTCTGCAGCACGAAGGACCAGATGACGCCGACGGCCACCCCGGAGAGGGCGTACGGGATCAGGAACGGCAGCCGGAACAGCGTCGCATTGGGCAACCCGTGGCTGAGCACGGCGATCAGCAGCCCGAGTCCGACCGGCAGCGCGATCGTGCCGAGCACCCAGTAGAGAGTGTTGAGGACCGAGTTGAGGAACGCCGGGTCGGCGAACATGTCCCGGAAGTTCTCGATGCCGATGAACTCCGGGTCACCGAGGCCGTTGTACTCGGTGAAGCTGATGTAGGTGGTCCACAGGAACGGCAGGTAGAGCACGACGGCGACGAGCAGGACGCCGGGCGCCACGAAACCGATGCTGGAGAGCCAGAACTGGTTCTTCGGTTTGCGCTGCGGGACGAGTTCCGCTTGCCGCGCGGTGGGCAGTGACATGCGCACGCACCTCCTCTTTCGGGCGGGCCGGATCGTCGGAGGGGTCCGCGGCCGGGCTGGGGCGGCGGACCCCACCAACAGGTCAGTTCTCGGCCCAGTACGCGTCCGCCTCGGCCTGGATCGCCTCCAGGACCGCCATCGGGTCACCGTTGTTCGTCACGAACGCCCCGAACTGCTCGGAGGCCACGGTGTAGATCGGGGTCGGGGTCGCCTCCAGGTAGCGGCGCAGCTGGAGGAAGCCGTCACCGTTGACCTCCTCGGTGATCGCCGCCAGGGCGGCGTCGGTCACCGTGGCACCGGGGTTGAAGGAGACGTCACCGCGGGACTCGCTCCAAGCGGACTGGGCGTCGACGCCCATCCACCAGGCGCTGTAGTCCAGGGCCGCCGCCTCGTTCGCACTGCCTGCACCCACGCACAGCGGGCCGGTCTCGACGACCACGGAGGTGTCGCCAAGGTCGGCGCTGACGTTCGGCAGGGTGAAGATCCCGTAGTCGGTGTCGGAGACCATGCCGAGGTCGGTGAGCTGGCCGGTGAAGAACGTCCCGAAGTACGCCATCGCGACCTCACCGGTCTGGAGCAGCGTCTGCGGGTCCGTCGTCACGCCCGGGTCGATGAAGTACCCGTCGGTCTGCATGTCGTGCCAGATGTTCATGGCCTCCACGACCACCGGGTCGGTGTAGCTGACGCTGCCGTCGGAGAGCCCGTTGTAGGCGTCGGGGTCGAGGCCCGCGAGGATCGCCTGGAACCAGACGAACTCGAAGATGATGTTCATCTGGTGCAGCGGCACCACGCCGTTGTCCACGAGGGTCTGCCCGACGTCCATGAACTCGTCCCACGTGGTCGGGACCTCGACACCGTTCTCCTCGAAGACGGCCTTGTTGTAGTACATGACCCAGTAGACGACGTTCAGCGGCACGCAGTACTGCTCGCCGTCGTAGGTGTAGTTCTCCGCCAGCTCCTCGGTGACGTCGCCGTTCGCGATCGCGGCGTCCCAGATCTCGGTGGTCGGCGCGATGAGGCCCTCGTCGACGAGCTGGGCCAGCGAGTCGCCCGTGTGCCAGGTGAACAGGTCCGGCTTGTCGTCGGTGCGGAACGACTGCTTGATGAAGGCGTCGTAGGCCGTCGGGTCGGAGTAGCCGGTGAACTCAAGCGTCGCGGTGACGCCCTCGGACGCGGCGTTCATGTCGTCGAAGGACGGCTCCCATGCGGCCTTGTCGGTGTAGAAGCTCAGGACGGCCTCGGTGGGGTCGCCACCATCACCACCGTCGCCGCCGTCCGTGCCGTCGCCGCCTCCGGAACACGCGGCCAGGGTCAGCGCGGCCGCGGTGAGCACGGCGGCCGCCAGGGTCGTCTTCTTCCTCATGGATACACCTCTTTGTGGGGTTGGGGTGCTGCTTGGTACTTCGGCTGGGTCCGTGGGGGTGCGGACCTTCGTGGCCCGGATCAGCCGATCCGGGCCCGGATCACCTCGACGACGTGGTCGAGGTGGGTGTAGGCCGCATCGCGAGCGAGTTCGGGATCGCCGTCCCGGACGGCGGCGCCGATCCGGGCGTGCTCGGCGTAGTCGTCGACGGCGTCGCCGTGCAGTCGCAGGATCTCCTTCTGTTCCTCGCCGTGCACGAGCACGATCGAGTCGAGGACCTCGGCGAGCACGCCGTTGCCCCCGGCCGCGGCGACGGCCCGGTGGAAGTCGAGGTTCGAGAGCCACAGCGCCTCGTCCCGTTCGGCGACGAGTCGGCGCGATCGCTCCAGTGCCTCCTCCATCCACGTCATGGCGACCGGCTCGCGCACCTGCGCGGCCAGCATCGCCAGCTGCGGCTCGATCTGCCGACGGGCCTCCAGGAGCTCAACGAGCTGATCGGAGTCGGGCCGGGGCGAGAGCGGGTTCGCGAGCACCCGCCGGCCGGAGTTCGCGCCGACGTAGACGCCGGAGCCGTGCCGGAACTCCAGGACTCCGAGCCCTTCGAGCCGCCGCATCGCCTCCCGCATGGTGGGCACGGCGACCTCGAAGCGGGCCGCGAGCACCTTCATGGAATCCAGCGGGTCCCCGGGTTGGAGCCCGCGGTCGTTGACCAACCGGACGATCGCACGCGCCAGATCATTGGAGAGGTTGGCCCTCTTCGCGACGTCCGGCGGCTGTGCCATGCAAGTCATCTAATCACTAGACGACGTCGCGGGACCAGCACATCGTCGGCACCGATATGAATCTGTGACCTGTCGGCCGTTCGGCAGCCGGAGCCGCGGCAGTGCCCCGGTCAGCCGCAGCGCCCGAGCTCGCGCCCGCAGTCCGGACGAAGCCCCAGGTCGATCTCGACGAACCGGGGCCGGTAGATCGTCACGTCCTCGTACAGGTCGCTGGAGTCGAAGCTGTTCACGTTGTAGGTGACCACGATCCGGTCGCCCCGGGTGCGCAGCTCCGGGTGCTCATGGGCGTTGTAGGCGAAGACGTTCGGGTTCCCGTAGGAGCCGGCGGCGCCCACCTCGGGCATCTCGTAGACGGTGCCGAGCGGCCGGAACGGACCGGTCGGCGAGCAGGAGACATACGCCTGGATGTTCCGGCTGAAGATCTCATGCGTGTCCTGGGTGATCAACAGATACCCGTCGCGCAGCGGGGAGACGCTGTACTCGTTGGCGACGCCGTCCATGACGCGGGCCGTGTCCGTCTCGTCGGCGGACCAGCCGGTGCCGTCCCAGTACTCCCACGCCGCGCCGTCGAGGTCGCGGCCCCTCACCCGGGCGACGTGCATGTACTTGGACGCCCCCAGATCCTCCACGCCGTAGATGTAGGTGTAGCGCCCTTCCTGCTGGAGCCAGCTGGCCCACTGCACCCCGGCCGCCGAGGGCAGGTCGACGAAGTCGAGCCGCTCGAACGTCTCGGAGTCGAACGTGGCCAGGTGGTTGGACTCCCAGCCGAAGTCGAAGGCGCCACCGCCGCCGTACCAGAACTTGAGGGCGACGAGCTGCAGGTTGCCGTCGCGGTCGGTCGCGCCGTCACCGACCCAGTACCAGCCGCCACCCTCCTCGGGCGGCGGGATCAGCGACTCCGGCGCCTCGGGGGTGCCACCGGTCGCCGTGCTCAGGCTCCCGCGCTCGTCGATCACGAAGGAGTTGTTCAGGAACGGCGTGGTCTCGGGGCGTGACCCGTCGGGGTTCACGGGACCGAGGAACGTGTCCGAGAAGATCCATGCGGTCCGCCCGCCCCCCAGCGGCACCGAGTAGGTGGAGTCACCGCCGGTCCAGCCCTCGCCCGAGTCGCCGTAGCCGGTGAAGGCGTCCGTCAGAGCGGCGTGCACCTGTGCGGACGGCTCGATCGCCACCCGGTCGAGCGAGCAGGAGCCCGCGCCGGACCCCTCGGCTCCCCCGCCGGCCTGCGCGGGCAGCGCGCCCAGCAACAGCGCACCGATCCCGAGCCCGACGGCGGTGGCGGCAGCGAGGCCACGTCGACGCGGCCTCTCGTTCACGTGGGCCGTGATGGACGGACGCATGATCGTGGCTCCTTCGCCTGGACCGGACCAAAATGCGTTCCGCATAAGCGAACGCTGGTTCCGGAACTGATGCAAGGAGCATTCCAGTGCCGCCGGGCACAGGTCAAGGCTCTACAACGTCGGCGGCAGCGTGAGCGAGCCGGGCAGCTCGGCCTCGACCACCCGGCGGAGCCGACGGCCGAGCTCGGGGATCTGGTGCTCGAGCCGCTCGAGCGGCATCGTCACGCTCACCGCGGCCACAGGTCGGCGGGCCCGCAGGATCGCGACCGCCACGCAACCGATGCCGGGCTCGGACTCCCCCCGCTCCACCGCGTAGCCGTCGAGCCGAGCGTTCACCACCGCCTCCCAGGACCGCTGCACCTCCTCCGGCGTGAACCGGGCCGGCGGCGCGAGCCGCCCGAGGACGCGACGGTCCACCTCACCCGCGGCGAGCAGGGAACGGCCGAGGGCGGTGGTCAGTGCCGCGATCCGTCGCCCGACGGCACTCCACACCCGGATCGCGTGCGCCGGCTCCGCCTTGTCCACGTACACCACGTCGGTCCCGTCGAGCACCCCGAGCTGGCACAGCTCGTCGAAGGCGTCGCGGATGCTCTCGAGCATCGGGTGCAGCAGCGCCGGAAGGTTGTCGCCCTCGATGAACGTGGCGCCGAGGTCGATCGCGGCTGCCCCGAGGCGGTACGAGCCGCTCACTGGGTCCTGTGCCACGAAGTGCCGGTACCGCAGCGCTGCGAGGGTGCGGTGCAGGGTGGACTTCGATACCGACACCGCCTCGGCCAGCTCGGCGAGGCTTCGACCGCGCGGGCCCGCGGCGGACAGTTCGGTCAGGACCAGCAGCGCCTTGTCGACGCTGCCCATCGGGGACTGCTCCGTCATCGTTCGCCCGCCTCACTCGTTCCAGGCCGTGCCCGGCTGCCCGGGGCGCCTGCCCGGACCGTCGACGGCTAACCGATATGTTGCCTGACATGAGCAGCGATAGTGCAGCCCAGGCCCCTCGACGGCCTCGCTACGACGACGACCTCCGCCTCGCCCACGTGATCGCGGATCAGGTCGACGCCCAGACGACGGCCCGGTTCAAGGCGCAGGACCTGCACGTGGAGACGAAGCCGGACACCACCCCGGTCACCGACGCGGACCGCACCGCCGAGGAGATCGTGCGCGCCCAGCTCTCCCGGACCCGCCCCCGCGACTCGGTGCTCGGCGAGGAGTTCGGGGTCACCGGCCACGGCGCCCGCCAGTGGGTGATCGACCCGATCGACGGCACGAAGAACTTCGTCCGCGGCGTGCCCGTCTGGGCGACACTCATCGCACTGGTGGACGAGGGCCAGCCGGTCCTCGGCGTGGTCAGCGCACCGGCGCTGAACCGGCGCTGGTGGGCGGCCAACGGGTCCGGGGCGTGGACCGGCCGATCGCTGTCCGCGGCCACCCGGATCTCGGTGTCCTCCGTGACCCGCCTGGAGGACGCCTCACTGTCCTACTCGAGCCTCGCGGGCTGGGAGGAGGCGGACCTGCTGGACGAGTTCCTGTCCCTGGAGGCCAGCCTCTGGCGCAGCCGCGCGTACGGCGACTTCTGGTCGTACATGCTGGTGGCCGAGGGGGCCGTGGACATCGCGTGCGAGCCGGACCTCGAGGTCTACGACATGGCGGCCCTGGTCCCGATCGTGACCGAGGCCGGCGGCCGGTTCACCTCCCTGGAGGGAGTGGATGGTCCGTTCGGAGGCAACGCGGTCGCCACCAACGGCCACCTGCATGACGGCGTGCTGGCGGGCCTGCGGCGCCACTGACCCACGCCTGCACTGCCGCGATGTCAGCACCCAGGAACGCATCGTGGCCAGTTCGCGGCGTCAAGGCGAGGGACCTCGCCGTCTGCGAACTCAACCGTTCCCGGTGGCAGTCCACGGGTTCACCAGGGGTAGGGAGACGCCCTCGAAGTCACGCACGTTGCGGGTCGCCAACGTCGCCCCTGCTTCCAGGCTGATCGCCGCGATCATGGCGTCCGCCATGCCGATCGGCCGGCCGATCGAGCGGCGAGCCGCAAGGACGACCGCATACCGGTCTGAGGCTGCCACGTCGAACGGCAGTATGCGGCCGGCGAAGTCCAGGCCGATCAGGTCCGCGACGGCTCCGGCGATTGCGGTTCGACGCCGCCCGGCCGGCATACGTTCCACTCCATCCAGGAGTTCGGCCGTGGTCACCGCGGTCAGGTACGCCTGGGAAGGGTCCAGACCATCCAACCATCCGACTACCGCACGGTCCGGCGCTGACCGGGTCAACTCCGAGATGACGTTCGTGTCGAGGACGATCACGCGTCGAGCTCGACCTCGCGCGGACGATCACCGGGGCGCTCCGCCGTCACTTCGCCCAATCCGGCGAACCGTCCGCGGATCCGCGATCCCAGCCCGACCGTGAGTGCATCGGCAACGACCGCATCGGCCAAGATCCGACGTGCCTCGGCCTCCATGGAACGCCCGTGCTCGCCGGCGCGCTTCTTGAGTGCATCGACCAGTTCGTCGTCCAGGTTCCTGATGGTCACCGTGGCCACCTGCCCACCGCCTCTCGCTACTTGCATAATGCTAGCACTTCGACAGCGGCGGGAGCGCAGGGCGCCGCTCAGCCCTAGCCGACGGTCACGACCACCTCCTGGCTGACCCCGTTCACGGTCAGCACCACGGTCGCCGTGCCGGGAGCCACGGCGGTGACCTCACCGGTCGCCGGGTTGAGCCGGAGCACCTGCGCCGCGGGCTCCAGGACCGTCCCGGTCCCGTCGGAGATGCTCACGCCCTCGCCGGACCAGTCCGCGCTCATCGGCCACGCCACCGGCACCTCGCGGCCCTCGTCCTGGGTGACGGTCCCGGCCACCACGCCGACCTCCCCCACCGTCATCTCGGTCGGCATCTCGAGGGCGAGCGAGTCGACGCGGGCCCGCACCTCCGCGCGCAGCCAGGCGAGCCGGCTGGTGACCGGCTCCGGGTTCGCCCCGACCACGCCCGCGGCGGGGTCGATCCCGAGCAGCGTCCACCCGGTGAACCCACCGTCCGCCGGCGTCGAGGCCGGGGACTTGCCGGAGTTGCCGTTGATCACGTTGGACACGCCATCGAAGCTGCGGGCGTGGAACGCGCCGACGTGGGAGTTGATCACGGCGATCGAGCGTCCGCTTGTGGCTCGGAACTCCGCGAGGAGTGCATCCACGGCGGCGGCCTCGTACCGGTCGGAGATCTGTGAGGCGTCCCCGGGCAGCGGGTCCTCGGTCGGGTGGTGGAAGAACACCACCACGCCGGTCACCGCCGGGTCGGAGGCAGCCGCGTCCAGGGCGTCCTCGAGCATCCGGATCTGGTCGAGCCCACCGGCCCGCAGCGACCCGGCGGAGGTGTCCAGGGTGATGATCCTGGTGCCGTCGAGGTCGGTGACCTGCTGGGCCGGACCGAACGCGGCCTCGAACTCGCCGATGGAGCCACCCATGATCTCGTGGTTGCCGGGTACGTAGAGCCACGGGACGGCGTCGCCCACCTCCTCGGTGAGCACCCGCCGGGCGAGGTCGAAGTCGATCGGTGCGCCCTCGTCGACCAGGTCGCCGTTGATGATGAGCAGATCCGGGTCCGCGGCCACGATCTCGGCGAGGGTGCGCCGGGCGGCGGCCACGATGTCCGATTCCGGGTTCCTGCCGACGAACTGCGCGTCGGACATCACGGCGATCTGCTGCGAGTACCCGGTCACGGTCCCGTCGGTGACGATCACCGGGTCGTGCACCGGGGCGGCCTCGGGCTGCGCCACGTCAGGGGCGACGACGGCACCGATGTCCGCGAACGAGATGTCCCCGTGGTAGCTCGCCGCGGACCGGGTCTCCATCAGCCGCACCCGCTCCAGGGTGAGCGGGAACGGGGCGCCGACGGGCACCGTGAACGTGACCTCCCGCCAGCCCTCCCACGTGACCAGCGGCCCGTCGAGCTGCCGGACGACGCCGTCGCCGTCGCGCACCTGCAGCCGTGGCCACACACCGGTGCCGTCACCGTCGATGGCCATCGTGATGGCCTGCGGCTGACCGTCGATCACGATCGGGGCCGGCGCCACCGCGTAGGAGCCGCGGGTCGCCGTCGAGGTGGTGAAGTCGTGCTGCAGGCGCAGCGCGTGCTGGCCGTCGGGCCCGGTGGTGGTCGTGAGCGTCCCGGACGCCCGGTCCTGGGCGAAGCGCCAGGACGCTCCGTCGGCGAGGTCGGTGACCGGTGCCGTCGTGAGCCCGACCGTCACGGGCACCTGCACGATCGCGCCGGCCACCTCGAACGTCACCAGTGCCGAGCCGGACTCCGTGGTGGCGGTGACCGTGAAGGTGTCCCGGCCGCTCGGCGCCACCGTGAAGCCCTCGGTGACGCTCGCCTCGACGTCCGCCGTCTCGACCGGCGCGGTGAACCCGTCGCCGTCGTGGGCGTCCAGCGAGATGGTCGCGGCGTCGCCGGCCGCGTCCAGTGCGACCTGCTGGCGCGAGGCGGTGACGTGGTCGAGCGGCCCGAGCACGGTGAACTCGGTGGTGCCGGTGATCCGGGTGGCCCGGTGGGTGACGGTGACCGGCCCGGGCGTGACGCCGGTCAGCACGGCCCCGGTCCGCTGCCGCTCGGTGATGACGGCGTTCGCGTCGCGTCCGCTCGGCGCTCCCCCCGGCGAGCTGACGGTCGTCACGCCGGGTGCCGGCACGCCGGCGAGCTGGTCGGACAGCCCGACGCCCTCGACCGTCCGGGTCAGTCCCGGGATGATGTTGTGGGCGTCGGGGTCGGCCAGTGCCGGACGCACGGCCACGTCGGAGAGCCGCTCGGTGTCGGCCGAGGAGAAGAACGCGAGGGAGTTCGCGACCACACGCTGGGAGCCGTCCGAGGGCGTGTTCACGAGCTCGACCTCGGTGCCGCCGGCGGGCCGGGCCACCATGGTGGTGGAGCCGCCGCCGTCGATGTTCACGGCGTTGTACGCCCCGAGGTCGATCATCAGCTCCGCCATCTCGATCCGGGTGAGCCCACGCGCGGTGGCGCCGCGACCGTCGACGGTCGCGACGATGAGCTCGCTGCCGTCCTCGGTGAGGCCGAGCACGGTGCGGGCCGCGACGGCCTCGTCCGGGAACTCGGCGAGTTCGCCGTCGAGCACGAGCGGCACGTTGCCGCCGATGCCGAGGTCGACGTCGGAGCTCGGGCTGATGCTGATCTCGACGGCCTGACCGACCTCGAGGGTCCGAAGCGTGGCCGCCCCGGTGCCGCGCCCGAGCAGTACCTGGGCGCCGGCGGGCACGCCCGCAGTGCCGGTCCCGTCCGCGACCGCGCTCACCACACCGTCCCGCACGACGGCGGTCGCGACGTCGGTCTCGCCGGGCACGCCGGCCGGCCGGTCCAGCGAGGCGTCGCCCCACCGCTCGTTGTAGGCGCCGATGCCGTTCACGGGGACCGTCGCCCGGTTCAGGCCGGCGAGGTCGTGCGTCGCGTCGCCCACAGTGAGCGCGCCGGCGGCGGACAGGTACTCGATGGCGGCGACGCCGTCGGTCATCGTGAACGCCGGGTACGGCTGGGCGTAGCCGTTGATCACCTCGCCGCCGGTGATCGTGGTGAAGATCGGGACGTTCGTGTAGTTCATGTCGAAGTGGTTGCCGTTCACGGCGGCGACGGCGCCGGTGCCGGCCACCTGGTCCAGCACGGTCGCGGGAGTGGTCGTGGTGCCCGAGTCAAGGACCTGCATGCTCAAGGTCGGCTCGGTGAGGTCCGCGACGAGGATGTTGCCGGTGGTCCAGCCCTGGTCCTCCAGCCGCTGGAAGCTGGTCAGATCCAGTCCGGGCGCGATCGGCCGGGTCGAGACCTCGTGCAGCACGGACCCGTCGGCATCGAGGCCGAGGCCGTTGTCGTCGCCCGGACGCACCAGCGCGACCGGAGTGGGGCCGGCGGTCGCGGGCGCGACGAGCCCGGTGAGGAGCAGGCCTGCGCCCGCGAGCGCGGCGATGAGTCGTCGAGTGGGCAGGGGCACGGTTCTCCTCCGGTGGCGTGATCCGTGGCGGTGGGCCGACGTCCGACCCACGTGGTACTGCCCAGCACCCTACGGCCGCGAGGCGGCGCGCCGGTTAACGGCGGGTGTGCGGCGCGCTGCCCGGCGGTGACGGGACGGGCGGTGCCCGGCTCTCGGGTGACCACGCGCAGGCCTTCCGCCGCACCGTGGCCGGTCGTATCGTGGCCGCATGATCACGGGAATCCACACCCTTGTCTACAGCGATGATCCCGAGGCCACCCGCGCGTTCTTCCGGGACGTCGTCGGATGGGGCTTCATCGAGACGTCCCCCGGCTGGCTCATCTTCGCCAGCGGCCCGAGCGAGGGTGGCGTCCATCCGCGCACCTGGCCCGGGCAGACCGAGCCCACCGCCCAGCGCCATGAACTCTCGCTCATGTGCGACGACCTGGACGCGACGATGGCCGACCTCGCCGCCCGCGGCGCGACCTTCGCGGGCGACGTCGACGAACGCCCCTACGGTCGCTGTGCGATGCTCGACGTCCCCGGCCTGGAGCCGGTGCTGCTCTACGAGCCGACGTACGCGCCCGCCTGGACGTCCCGGTCCTGACCGGCGCAGCCGGTCAGGACCGCAACTGCTCGCGCAACTGCCCGCGCTCGGTGACGTCGTACCAAAGCAGGCCGACGTCGCCGGTCCCGGTGAGCGCCGCCTCGTCGCCCGCGGCCGCCCGGGCGACCAGGTCCCGGACCTCGCCGTCGTCCGGGTCGTCCACATGGATGCTCACCACCGCCGACCACGGTACGTCGTCGACAAGCACGCCCGACGGCGGAGCCTCCTGGTCCGGTGCGTGCACCTGGGCGTCGGGTACGTCGGCGGCGATCACCACCCGCAGCGGCGTGGCGCCGGTGGAGCCGATCCGCTGCACGCTCTCGTCGGCGGCGACCAGCAGGGTCGCGAACTCGCCGGTCTCAGGGTCCTCGTCGCCTATCGCGGCCCGCCACACGGCAGTGAGGGCGTGCCCCCGACGCGCGCCCACGCCGTCGGGGTTGTCGAGGTCGGCCGACGTGGCGGGCAGGAAGATGCGCATGGCGCCAGTGTGTCAAAACAGCGGCCGGGACGCGCGGACCCTGGGGACGCGCCGTGCCTCATCATGTGCCCGAACGGACCTTCCCCGGGGCACACCCGGGGAAGGAGACTCTGCACATGAGTGAACTCATCGCGACGCGAACCGTGCGGGGATCGGTCGTTCACGCACGCAAGCACACCGCGCCGACGGAACGAGTGCACCCGCCCCGGACGCTGGCCGAACTACAGCGGCTCGCCGGCAACGGTGCGGTCGCCACCCTGGTCCGGGCGCCGAGCGTGTTCGATCCGGCCCTCCAGCGGTTCGTGGCCTCCAAGACGGTGAAGTCCGTGCTCGGCTCCACGATCTCGAAGAAGTGGGGCAAGGCGATCAAGGCGGAGGGCTCCGAGCCGGCCGACATCGTCACCGAGTTCATCGCCTGGTGCGACAGCAAGGACCAGGCGGAACGGCTCCTCGAGAAGCTGACCTACGAGCAATACTCCGCGAACTGCCACCGCGCCGCGAAGGACGTGGAGAGCGAGCTCATCGGCATCCGCGAGGACGCCGGGCCCAAGGAGGTCGACACGGGCGCTCGCATCCAGGCTGCGATCAAGAGCGCGGGATACAACGCCAAGGACTTCACCGCGGCGGACCTGCAGTCCATCGAGACCCTCGCGACCGTCGGTGGCCTCGGCTGGCAGCCGGCCGTCAAGAACGTCTACGAGACCAATGCGAAGGCGGCCGAGGACGCCGAACTACGCAACCAACGCAGCCTCAAGTACGCCGCGACCAAGGCCGCCGGCGACCTGGCGTTCGCCGCGAACCCGCTCCTGATGACGATCTGGTCCGCCGCGCACGGCGTCGCGGTGGCCGCCACCGCGTCCAAGAATGCCACGGCCCCGGGTGAGTACTCGGATGGGCAGATCCAGGCGGCGGTCGCCCTCTGGCACCATCACGCCGACATCGTGCTCGCGTCGAACATGCACGTGCCGGGAGGCACCGCGAACCCCATCCAGGACAAGTCGACCCGGCCCGTCAACCCCGATCCCACCCGGGGGCGACAGGCGGACTTCATCTCGGCCTGGGGCGGCGGCGACATCAACATCCATGTGGACTCCAACGTGCACCACTGACGTCGGCGGACCCCCCGGCGGGACTCGGCCGGCTACTGTCCGCGCAACGTCCGGGCCACGCCGACCCGGTCGGCGCGCAGCCCTCGTCCACGCCCGCTCCACCAGCGACGCCCGGGTGCGCGTGCCCCCTGGCCGGCCCGGTCCCGCAGGGCGCGCGCCACGTCCCGGACGACCTCCCGGGCCGCGGACCTGGGCGCCGCCTCGGCCCAGGCCGTACCGGCGAGCAGGGCCCGGTCGCACATGGGTCGGTCATCGGGTACGAGCACCGGGTCGCTCACGCCCGCGAACCGGGCCAGCGCCTCCCCGACCGAAGCGGCCGCCCGCGGACCGGCGGCAGTGGCCCGGACGCGGTTCACGAGCACGGTGCGGCTCAGCCCGGTGGGGGCGACGTCGTCGAGATCGAGCAGGGCCTGCACGAGGCGCTCCACCCCGATCGGCTCGGCGGCACCCACCACGACGAGTTCGTCGGCGGCCGAGAACGCCGATGCCGCCACGGCGTTGCGGGCGGGGCCGAGGTCGAACCCGGACTCGTCGTCGGGCACCAGCACCGGGGCATCGATCACGACCCATCGGCTCAGCCGGCGGGCCTGGTCCCAGAGCACGTCCAGACTGGCACCGCTTACCTCCCGCCATCGACCTGGCCGGGCCAGGCCGGGCAGCACCCGCAGGTCCTGGGACACCCAGGGGGTCAGCCTGGCCAGGGCGGCGGCGTCGAGGGTTCCGTGATCGGCGGCCCGCACGGCAGCGGCGAGACCTGCGAACTCGTCCAGCACGCCGAGCACCTGGGCCACGGACGCGCCCCAGATGTCCGCGTCGACGAGCAGCGTCGGCTCCCCCGCCGCGGCCAGCTCCGCCGCGAGGTTGACGGCGATCGTGGTGCGCCCCGGCGCACCCGACGGCCCCCAGACGACGACCACGCGCCCGGGCGCGCCCTCGCCGGAGTCCGCCACTGCCCCGGTGACGGCACCGGGCTCGGTGGGCTCCGCCGTCGGGCCGTGCTGCGGCACGTCCGCGGACGGCCCGCCGGGGTCGTCCCAACCGGCGCCGATGACCGCGTCGAAGCGCTCCGCCGTGCGGTCGGTGTCGTCGTCGGCACCGTCGGCGAGGGCGGTGACGGCGCCGAGGAGGTCCCCGTCAGGGGCCACGGCGAGCGCCCCGAGCCGGGTGTGCCGGTCCACCGCGTCGGGGTCGCAGAGCACGAGGGTGCGGGTGCCCGCGGCGCGCAGCCGGCTGATGAGGGGCCGGTCCACTTCGAAGTCGGCGTCCACCACGGCCACCGAGCCGAGGCCGGCCAGGGCCGCGGCCAGCAGCTCGGCGGTGTCGGCACACCGGCGCACCACCGACAGTCCCGGGGCGGCCGCGATCGCGGCAACCAGCGCCTGCTCGACCTCGCCGCGCAGGCAGAGCAGCACCCCGGTTCTCACGAGTCTGCCTGTCCGGGCAGCGGCACCACGGTGATCTCCGCCCCGCTGCTGAGTGCGTCCAGCACGTCCGGCAGGTCGGCCACGTCGATGAGGACCTGGACCTGGACCTGGTCGGTGCCCGCGAACAGCGACGTGTCCTCGTGGATGTCCCAGACCTCCACACCCTCGACCAGCAGCTGCGCGGGGCCGACGGGATCGACGCCGACGCCGTCCGGGTCCGGCAGCGCCACCCACAGATCCACCCGCGACCCCTTCTCCAGGTAGGCCTCCAGGGCTGCGCTCATCGGCAGCGAGATCGGCCGGACCTCCACCTGCGACTCGGTGCCGAGCGCGGAACCCGGCACGAGTTCGCCGGGCCCGACGGCGCGGATCGCCACCGCGTCGTCGGGGACCGACTCGCCCGGGGTCAGATACAGGTCGATGTCGGGGACGTGGACCCGCACGACCTCCAGGTCCGCCGGGTCGATCCGGTCACCCGGGCTGAGCGCATCGGTGGTGCGGTACACCTCGACCGTGTCGGCGGCACTGGTGACGGCCCACGAGCCGAGCGCCACGGACAGCGCCACCAGGAGGATCCCGATCCCCAACCGAGGGTCGCGCCAACTCGGGCGACGCAGCCGCTGTGCCGCAGGTGTACTCGGATCGGGCATCGTTGCTCCCCCCAACCCCCTCGCCCTTCGAGGAGTGCACCCATGGTGCCAAGAGAACACCCGTTGCGGAAGTTATGCACAGATCGCTCATGTTCACTCCTAGCGGGCCGTTCGCTGTCAAACTATGAGGATGGAAGCGCGATTCCTCTCTCTCGCGGACGTGACGGAGGTTCTTCAGATCACGATGTCGCAAGCGCGTGCCCTCGTGCGCAGCGGGGAGCTGAAGGCGATCCAGATCGGCGGCAAGGGCACCTGGCGGGTCGAGAACACCGAGCTCGAGGCGTACATCGCCCGGATGTACAAGCGCACCCAGGAGCGGATCGCCCACGGCGGGGACCCGATGGCGGACCTCGACGAGACGGCACCGCTGGCCGAGAGCTGACGGCGCCGCGGGAACCCCGGGCGGCCGCGCCGAGGCGATCGGCACGGCCGGGCCGGAGTAGGTTCGGGCGATGAGGCTCCGCGACCTCCTCGACGCCGAGGACCTTGACCTGCGCCTGCTGGTCGGGGACGAGCGCGCACTCGAGGCGCCCGTCACCGTCGTCTACACGACGGACCTGATCGATCCCGGCCGATACCTGAGCGGCGGGGAACTGGTCATCTCCGGCCTGATGTGGCGGCAGGCGCCGACCGACTCGGACACCTTCGTCGCGACCATCGGGGCCGCCGGGGCGGTCGCGCTGGCCGCCGGCACGGCCTACTTCGGTCCCGTGCCCCAGGACGTGGTGACCGCCTGCGCCCGCCACGGTCTGGTCCTGTTCGAGGTGCCACCGCCGGTCTCCTTCGCCACCCTCACCGAGTACATCGTCGGAAGGGTCGGCACCGAGCGGGGCGACCAGCTCGCCGCCCGGCTGGACCGCCAGCGCCGGCTGCTGCTCGCCCTGGCGCAGGGCTACAACGTGGCCGAGCTGCTCGGACAGGTTCGGGACGAGACCGGTCTGACCTGCCGGGTCCTGACGCCGAGCGGGCGCGAACTCGCCGGGCACGGCGACCCGCTCCCCGATGCGACGCTGGACCAGATCATCGACGCCTACCTGCGCGCCCCGCGGCTCCCGATCGTGGTGACGCCGTCCGCGGAGCCGGGCGACGCCGTCGGGCCGTGGTCGGTGTTCGCCGGCGCCGGTGCCCTCGCGGACCGGGTGACCACCACGATGGTGCTCGTCGAGGGCAGTTGGGCGAACTGGCCGGAGGACCACCTGGACACGATCACTCAGCTCTGCGCGGTCGTCGCCCTGGACGAGGCCCGCCGGGCGCCGGTGCGCCAGGTCGCGCACACGCTGGCCGACGGCGTCCTGGCACTCGTCGCGCAGGGCCACGGCTCCGGCGCCGAGGCACACGCGTTGCTGGAGCAGTGCGGCGTGGACCCCAGCGCGCCGTTCGTCGCGGTGGTGGCCGGGCCCGGCCCGGGCGCGCCGGCCGGTGCCACCGGGGCGATCCTTGACGACGTCGCCGCGCACCTCGGGCGCGGCGCGGTCGGCTCGGTCGGGCCCGACGGCGTGACGCTGGCGCTCGTGCCGGCCGCGGGGATCGACGCCGCCGAGCGGGTCCGGGCCGCGGCACTACGGCTGACGCCGGCCATGGGGGCACGCCGCTTCTGCGTCGGCATCAGCGCGCGCACCACCGATGCCGCGATCGCCGGTGCCCTGGACGAGGCCCGGCACGCGTTCGCCCTCGCGCGGCTTCGCCCGGCACCGGTGGAGGTCGTCACCGCTGCCGAGGTGACGAGCCACGTCGGCCTGCTCGCGGCGGTCCCGGACGAGGTGCGGCGGGCGTTCTCGGCCCGGGTGCTCGGCGCGCTGGCCACCCGTCGGGCCGAGCACCAGGACGCGGCGCTGGAGGAGACCCTCGTGGCGTTCCTCGAGAACGACGGGTCCTGGACCCGGACGGCCCGGGCCCTGCACCTGCACGTGAACACCGTCCGGTACCGGATCGGCCGCGTCGAGGAGCTCACCGGCCGGGACCTGTCCCGGTTCGCCGACAGGGTGGACGTCTTCCTCGCGATGGGGCTGCGGTGAGGCTTCAGTACTCCACGCGGTCGGCGCGGGCGAGCCAGTCGTCGAACGGGCCGGCCGCCCCCGGTACTTCGAGCGAGACGACCGGGGTGTCCCACTCGGAGCGGTCCTTGGCGAACAGCTCGTAGAACGCGAGATCGTCGAAGCCGCCGCGCGCCGCGTCGTAGCGGTCGGCGGCATACACGACTCGGTCCACCCGCGCCCAGAGGGCGGCCGACAGGCAGAGCGGGCAGGGTTCGCAGGACGTGTACAGCACCGTCCCGGTCAGGCGGTAGTCCCCGAGCGCGGACGCCGCCGCACGGATCGCGCAGACCTCTGCGTGCGCCGTCGGGTCGTTGTCACGGGTGACCCGGTTGACGCCCCGTCCGAGGAGCTGCCCGCCGCGGACGATGAGCGCGCCGAACGGGCCGCCCCCGTCGGCGACGTTGCTGCGGGCGAGGGCGACGGCCTCGGCGAGCCAGTGCTCCTGCCTGGGGTCCGCGGTCATGATCCGCCCCTCCGCGAGTTCGATGTGGCTCATGGTCAACTCCCTGCTCGGTCCAGGCTACGCGTGCGCGCGGCGCTGATGGGGTTGGCGTCCGCGACGAGTGACTCGAAGCGGTGGTTGGCGATCTTGGCGATCTCGATGATCGCGGTCGCGTGTTCCTGGGCGTCGGAGTTCGAGAGCCGCTCCCACCCCGAGGCGAGCACGCGTTCGCGGGCGCCGATGTCACGCACGCAGGCGATCAGCGGAACTCCGAACCGGTCGCGATAGGTGGCCGTGAGCCGGGTGAACTCGTCCTGGGACTCCTCGTCGAGCCGGGTCAGGCCCACCTCGGACTGCTCCGCGGCCGAGTCCTCGCCGGCCTCCTCCCCGAGCCCGCCGAGGTCCGGGTAGGCCTGCATCAGCTCCCGCTGCTCGTCGGTGGCACCGGCGAACAGGGCCTCCTGCAGGGCCATCCGCAGCGCCTGGGTGTCGCCGAACGGGCGCCGGTCGTAGGCGCGCTCGGCCACCCAGCCCTCACCCTGGACCAGCACGGCGAACGTGGCGACGAACTCCTCGCGGCTCATCGCGTTGACCTGGCCGAGGCTGATCGAGTCGGCCCCGGGCCGGCCTGCGACGGCCGGTCCCCGGCCGCTCCCGAGGTGGTGGAAGACGAGGTTCAGGCCGATCGCGGTGATGCTGCCGAGCGTGATGCCGCTGCCGAAGATGATCTCCGCCCAGGAGGGCACCGCCTGGGCGACCGCGGGCTGCGCGGTCACGAGCAGGGCCAGCCCGATGCTCGTGCCGACGATGACGATGTTGCGGTGGTCGTTGAAGTCCACCCGGGAGAGGGTCTGGATGCCCACCACCGCGACGGTCGCGAACATGGCAAGTGCGGCACCGCCCAGCACCGGGTGCGGGATGCCCGCCACCACCGCGCCGGCCTTCGGCAGCAGGCCGAGCCCGATCATGATCAGACCCGCGGCCGCGACCACGTACCGGCTCTTCACCCGGGTCAGCCGCACCAGACCGACGTTCTCCGCGAAGCACGTGTAGGGGAAGGAGTTGAGAACGCCGCCCAGGGTGGTCGCGAGTCCGTCCGCGCGCAGCGCCCGGGCGATGTCGGCCCGACTGATGCGCTTGTCCACGATCTCCCCCGTGGCGAACACGTCACCGGTGGTCTCCACGGCGGTGATCAGCATGACGACGATCATCGAGATGATCGCGGCGGCGCTGAACTGTGGCCAGCCGAAGTAGAAGGGGGTGGTCACGCCGACCCACGCGGACTCGGCGACCCCGCCGAAGTGGGCGTCCCCGAACGCCCACGCGGCCAGCGTGCCGACGACCAGTCCGATGAGCACGGCCACGGTGGCCATGAAGCCCTTGAAGATCCTCTGGATGGCCACGATCAGGGCGAGGGTGCCAAGGGCATAGGCGAGGTTGCGCGGGTTCGTCGGGTCGCCGCCGGCGCCGCCGACCGCGTCCTGGGCCGCCACCGGCAGCAGTGCGATACCGATGATCAGGATCACGGTGCCGGTCACGACCGGTGGGAAGAACCGGATCAGGCGGGCGAAGAAGGGCGCGATCAGGAACGTGAACAGCCCGGCCACGATGACCGCGCCGTAGATCACCAGCAGCCCATCGGTGCCGCCGCCGGCGGCGAGGCCGATCGCGATCATCGGGCTCACGGCGGTGAACGTGACCCCCTGCAGCAGCGGGAGCCGGACTCCGACCTTCCAGAACCCGATCGACTGGATGATCGATGCGATCCCACAGGTGAACAGGTCCGCGTTGATCAGGTGGATCAGTTCGCGTTCGTCGAGTCCGATGGCCCCGGCGAGCAGGATCGGAACGATGACGGCGCCGGCGTAGAACGCGAGCACGTGCTGCAGTCCGTAGACGGCGAGTTTGCCCGTGGGCAGACGTTCGTCGACCGGATGGACGGACCGGGTGCGGGTCGGGCTGGGTGTCGCAACAGACATGGGAACCTCGGGGAGTCGGGTCGATTCGTCGTCGAATCCGCGAACCAACAATTCTTTCGAATCATGGAATGCAACTTCCGCGTTGTGCGCAGGTAACCACGGTCGTGCATCACGGGTAGGCCGTGCCAGTCACCGATCCGCCAACGTTCGAGCGCCAGCCCCGGCCCGCCTTGGAGGATCCTCCAAAGCGGGTTCGCGGGCTCCGACGCCCTACTGGGAGTCGACGCTCAACAGCGCCGACCACGGCACGACGAGCACCGCCGCCGCCGTGGCCAGGTCGAGGTGATCGGCGCCGACGCGCACGATCCGGCCCCGATGCATCCCGCCGAGAGTGTGTGCGAGCACCTCGGCGCCGTCCGCCGCCAGGGCGCGCAGCACATGCCCCAGCCGCAACCCCTGCTCGACCCGCCCGGGCGCCGGTGCGACGCCCGCCAGCGGCCACGCCGCGACGACGGCATCCATCCGGATCAGCGAGCGCCGCTCCCCATCGCCGAGCACGAACCAGGTCGGCGCGGCGTCGGTCACGAGGCCGCGGCGGTCGGTGCCGTCCAGGAGGCGCGCGGTCACCGAGCGGCCCTTCGCTGCCCGCACCCGGGCGCCGAACGTGGTGGTGGCCGCCTCGGCCTCCACCAGGTCCGCGACCAGCTCGCCCTGCTCGGCTCGCTGCTGCGCCACGAACTGGGCCTGGAGGTCGGCGAAGAGGTCGTCCCAGTTCATGGACCCAACAGTAGGGAGGCCGCCCGCGTTGTCCACATGCCCGCCGTTCCTCTGGACAAGGACCGCCGAAGGGACTACACCTAACTCCATCGAAAGTCACGTACCGACATGAACTGACATGAAACGCGGTGGTCTCATGCGAAGGGCACTCCTCACCCTGAGTGTCGCCGGGATCACCGGTGGGGTCGCGGCCTGGCTCGCGACCGTGGCCCTCCCCGCGGCCGCGACCCCACGCTCGGTGGACGAGACGGTCTCGCTCGCACTGATCTGGTGCGCGCTGGGCGTCCTGGCCTGGTACTGCGTGAGCGCAGCACTGGCGCTCGGGTGTCTGGCCGCGCGGGCCGCCGGACGCGGCTGGTCCGCGGGCGAGCGGGCGCTGCGAGCGGGCGGCGCGCCGTTCATGGCGCGGATGGCCTCCGTGGGCGTCGGGGTCGCCCTGGCCGCCGGGGCGCTGGTGGCGCCCGCGCAGGCGGTGCCCATGCCCGACGGCGGTGCGTCCGTCGGCGCCGACATCACCTGGGGAGCCGGTTCCGATCTGGTGCCCGGTTCCGATCTGGCGCCTGGTTCCGATCTGGCCCCTGGTTCCGATCGGGCGCCCGCTTCGAGTTCCACGCTCGGTCCCGGGGCCGGGACCGACGCCGACGCCGATGCCGATGCCGATGCCGATGCTGGAACCGGATCCGAAGCGGCCGAGGTGGGTCCCGACCTCACCTGGGGGGCGTTCGGTCCCGACGATGCGGCGACGAGCCCGGCCGACCAGACGAGCCCGCCGGACCAGATGCCCGAGCGCACGGACCCCGGGCCCACCGCGAGCCCGGCCGAGGCCGCCGCGAACGAGGCGACCACGCAGGCCGGGGCCGCGAACCCGGGTGACGCGGCCGCGACGAGTGGCGCGACCGCCCGACCCGACGCCACCCCCACGAATCCGACGGCCAGCCAACCCGGGGCCGGCTCCACGAGCGAGACGCCCAGGCCGGGCGACACGGCGGGCACCCCAACCGGGGCGCACGTGGTCGCGCCCGGCGAAACGCTCTGGTCCATCGCTGCCACCGCACTCGCCCGTGACGCGTCGACCGTCACCGATGCCGACATCGCCGCCGCGTGGCCGCGTTGGTATGCGGCGAACGCCGTGACCATCGGCTCGGACCCCGACCTCATCCAGCCCGGGCAGGAACTCGTCCCGCCCACCAACCCCTGAGGAGTCCACGATGAGCGTTCAGCCGATCACCCGGCCGCGCACGGCACCGGAGCCGCCGGACACGGTGCCGCGGCTCCTCGTCAATCCGAACGCCCCGGACCGGCGCACCTGGGACCGGGTGCGGTTCTCCGGCCCGCCGGCGCCCGCCGAGGTCCAGGTCGAGGACATCGTCGAGGACGCCACCGGTCCACGCCTGGTCTGGTCCCGCGGCGCCGTCCCCGAACTCCCCGACGCAGGCACCTGGAGCGCCACCCTCGTCCGGGCGTGCGTCGAGGCCCTGCTCGGGGCGCGCCCGGCCGCCCAGCTCGCCCGTTGGTTGGACGCGGACCTGTGGACGGCACTGAACCGGCGTGCCTGCCTCGGCATGGAGATCGCCGGCCGACCCAGTCATCCGCCGATGGTCACGATCCGCCGGGTCCACCCGTGCGAGATCACGGAGGGCACCTGGGAGTCGTCCGTGGTGGTGCACGACGGCAACAGGGTCAGGGCCGCCGCGATCCGGCTCGAGACCCGCCGCGGCCGGTGGCGCGCGACCGCGCTCGAGATCGGCTGAGCCTGCCTGGCGATCAGCTGAGCCTGCCTGGCGATCAGCTGAGCCTGCCTGGCGATCAGCAGGCTCAGCCGGTCGGGCGGGTCTTCACCGCTGTGTCAGCGACGCTTCTTGGCCTGCTTCGCGGCCCGGCGACGCTGCTCCCGGTTCGCTGCGCCCGCCGCGCCACCGGCCGCGTTCGCGCCGCCGGTCCCGGCGGCCTGCTCGGCCGGGGTCACGCCGGCCTGCGCCGCGCGCACCGTCGATCCCATCGAGCCGTCCTCGCTCGGTGCGGAGTAACGCAGGTTCGTGGCCCGCTGGGGTGCCCCGAGCCCGAGCGGGTCGTCGAGGTCGGCACCGGTCGCGACGACCGGTTTCGCGGGGATCGACTTGCGTCCGGCCCGCTTGCCCGGGGTTCGGGGCGTGCTCGCGCCCGACTGGCCGGCCGGCTTGGCGGCACCGGTCGTTCCGGTGCCCGGCGCCACGGCGTCGTCCGCGGCTTGGCCGTCGGTGCCACCGGTGGCCGGTTCCGCTGCCGCCTCGAGCACGGGCGTCTCGGAGCCCTCCACCACGTCCACGCCGTCGGTCTCGGCCGGCTGCTCGGGCCTGCGCACCTCGACGTTGAAGAGGAACCCGACGGCCTCCTCCTTGATGGACTCGTTCATCGCCTGGAACAGCTGGAAGCCCTCGCGCTGATATTCGACCAACGGGTCGCGCTGGGCCATCGCGCGCAGCCCGATGCCCTCCTTGAGGTAGTCCATCTCGTAGAGGTGCTCGCGCCACTTGCGGTCGAGCACGGACAGCACCACGCGTCGCTCCAGCTGACGCATGAGGTCCGGGGTGATCTCCTGCTCCCGGTTCTCGTAGGCGAGCTTCGCGTCCGACTTCAGTTCCGAGACGAGTTGCTCGGTGGTCACGCGGGTCTCGTGACCGGCGTCGGCGATCACGTCCTCGATGGTGATCGAGACCGGGTAGACGGTCTTCAGGTCGGTCCAGAGCTGCTCGAGGTCCCACTCCTCCGGCGGGCCGGAGCTGGTCGCCTCGGTGACCACACCGGTGATCACGTCCTCGAGGAACGTCTGCACCTGGGCCTCGAGGTCCTCACCATCGAGCACGCGGCGACGCTCGTCGTAGACGACCGTGCGCTGGCGGGAGAGCACGTCGTCGTACTTGAGGACGTTCTTGCGGATCTCGAAGTTGCGTGCCTCGACCTGGCCCTGCGCGCTGGCGATCCCGCGCGTGACCATCTTGGACTCGATGGGCATGTCGTCGGGGAAGCCCGAGGAGTTCATGAACCGCTCGGCCAGCGCGGCGTTGAAGAGCCGCATCAGGTCATCACCGAGCGATAGGTAGAACCGGGACTCGCCGGGGTCGCCCTGACGGCCGGCGCGCCCGCGCAGCTGGTTGTCGATCCGGCGGGACTCGTGCCGCTCGGTGCCCAGCACGTACAGGCCGCCCAGCTCGGTGACCTCGTCGTGCTCGGCGGCCACGGACTCCTTGGCCTCGCTGAGGGCGTCGGCCCAGGCCGCCTCGTACTCCTCCGGGGTCTCCTGCGGGTCCAGGCCGCGGTCCTTGAGGTTCGCGATCGCGAGGTGCTCGGCGTTGCCGCCGAGCATGATGTCGGTCCCACGGCCGGCCATGTTCGTGGCGACGGTGACGGCGCCCTTGCGGCCGGCCATCGCGACGATCTCCGCCTCGCGGGCGTGCTGCTTCGCGTTCAGGACGTCGTGCGGGACGCCCTGCTTCTTCAGCATCTTCGAGAGCAGCTCGGACTTCTCGACGCTGGTGGTACCGACGAGGACGGGCTGCCCGGCCGCGTGCCGTTCGACGAGGTCGGCGACGACCGCCTCGAACTTCGCCTGCTCGTTCTTGTACACGTAGTCGGACTGGTCGATCCGCGCCATCGGCCGGTTCGGCGGGATCGGCACCACGCCGATCGTGTAGGTGTTCTGGAACTCCGCGGCCTCGGTCATCGCGGTACCGGTCATCCCGGCGAGCTTGTCGTAGAGCCGGAAGTAGTTCTGCAGCGTGATGGTGGCCAGGGTCTGGTTCTCGGCCTTGATGGCCACCCCCTCCTTGGCCTCGATCGCCTGGTGCATGCCCTCGTTGTAGCGACGCCCGGGCAGCATCCGCCCGGTGTGCTGGTCGACGATGAGGACCTCGCCCTTCATGACCACGTAGTCCTTGTCCCGCGTGAACAGTTCCTTCGCCTTGATCGCGTTGTTCAGGAACCCGATCAGCGGGGTGTTCAGGGACTCGTAGAGGTTGTCGATGCCGAGGTAGTCCTCGACCTTCTCGATGCCCGGCTCGAGGACGCCGACGTTCTTCTTCTTCTCGTCGACCTCGTAGTCGCTCTCCCGGCGCAGCCGCTTGGCGACCCGGGCGAACTCGGCGTACCACTTGTTCACGTCCCCGGAGGCCGGCCCGGAGATGATCAGCGGGGTCCGGGCCTCGTCGATGAGGATCGAGTCGACCTCGTCCACGATGGCCATGTTGTGGCCGCGCTGCACGAGTTCGGCGGAGGACCAGGCCATGTTGTCGCGCAGGTAGTCGAACCCGAACTCGTTGTTCGTGCCGTAGGTGATGTCCGCGGCGTACATCCGGCGGCGCTCGTCGGGCTTCTGCCCGGACAGGATCACCCCGGTGGTCAGGCCGAGGAACCGGAACACCCGGCCCATCAGATCGCTCTGGTAGCTGGCCAGGTAGTCGTTCACCGTGACCACGTGAACGCCCTTGCCGGACAGTGCGTTCAGGTAGGCCGGTAGGGTGGCGACCAGGGTCTTGCCCTCACCGGTCTTCATCTCGGCGATGTTGCCGTGATGCAGTGCCGCGCCACCCATGATCTGCACGTCGAAGTGCCGTTGGCCGAGGGTGCGCTTGGCAGCCTCGCGGACCGCGGCGAACGCCTCGGGCAGCAGGTCGTCGAGGGACTCGCCGTCGGCCACCCGCTTCTTGAAGACGTCCGTCTCCTCGCGCAGCTCCGCGTCCGTCAGGTCGCTCATGGAGTCCTCGAGAGCGTTGACCTGATCCTTCTCCGCGTTGAGCTGCTTGAGGATCTTGCCCTCGCCCATGCGCAGGATCTTGTCGAGGATCGAAGGCACTGACACTCCCGGTGGATCGGATCGATCCGGCGTCGTTCGACACCGGTGCACCGTCCATCGTATGCGAGAGCTCCGATGGCAGTACCGGTCCGGACCGCCGATCACGGCACAGGTTCGCTCTCAGCGCACCCCCGTCAGTGCCTGCGCGACGTCGCCGATGAGGTCGCCGGCGGCGTCGGCATCGACGGTGACGTCCGGCAGGTCGAGCCAGTCCGCCATGACGCGCAGTTCCTGCGCCAGCTCGTGCCCGACGGCGGTGGGAGCCTCCGGCTGGGCGAACGCGCTGCGTAGCCGCAGCACTCCGGCGGCCCGGTCGGCCTTGAGGTCGACGCGCGCCACGAGCTCGTCGCCGAGCAGGAACGGCAGCACGTAGTAGCCGAACTGGCGCTGGGCCGCCGGGGTGTAGATCTCGATCCGGTAGTGCATCCCGAACAGCTCCAGGGTGCGCTCCCGTTCGAACACGAGCGGGTCGAACGGAGCGAGCAGGGCACGGGCGTTCGTGGCCCGCGGCCGGCGGGCCTCCGGGTGCAGATAGGCCGGGCGGCGCCACCCGGCCACCGCCACCTCCTCCAGGTCACCGGCCGCAACGAGCCGGGCGACGGCGTCCGACGTCTGCGCGATGGACAGCCGGAAGTAGTCGGCGAGCCCCCGGACCGTAGCCACCCCGTGCGCGCGGGCGGAGATGTCCACGAGCGCCCGGACGGCCTCGTCCTGTGGGAGCACGTCCTCGGCGAGGACGTCCGCCGGCAGCACCCGCTCGGGCAGGTCGTAGGCCCGCTCGAAGGACGCGTTCCGGTACGCGGAGGCGACCCGCCCGACGGCGAGCATCGCCTCCAGGGAGTGCTTGGCGGCGGTCCAGTTCCAACCCCAGTTGACCTTCTCCGGGCGCTCGTGCCCGAGCAGGTCGTGCACCTGCGCCGCGGTGACGGGTCCGTGCTCGGCGACGATGTCCAGCACGGCTGCCACGGTCTCCGGGTCCTTCGAGGCCACGCCGTCGTACCAGCGCAGTGCCCGCGGTCCCTGCATCCGCCACCGCAGCAGCTGGAACGTGCGCGGCGGTACGAACGCGGCCTCGTGGGCGCGGTACTCGACCAGCCGCCGCGGCCGGGCCGGGGTCCCGGTGGTGGCCCGCTCAAGCAGGGCGACGTCGTAGGGGCCCAGCCGGGCGACCACGGGCAGCAGGTGCGCCCGGGCGAGCACGTTCACCGAGTCGATCTGCAGCAGCCCGACCCTGTCGATCATCCGCTGCAGGTGCGCCATCGTGACGACGGGTGGTCGGGTCTGAGCGGGCGCCCCGGCCAGTCCCTGCGCGGTGACGGCGATCCGGCGGGCCTGGGCGAGCGTGAGCGTGCGCGGCATGCATCAGACCCTAGGGCCCACCACTGACACTCCCCCGACCCCGCGCACAGGCAGCGAGAGGGGACCTCGCACCGAGACCGGACCAGTAAGGTCCGGTCCCGGGTGCTCGGTCCGGTCTCGGTGCTGCGTGGTTGCCGTCAGCCCGGACGGTTGCGCGTCAGGCGCTCGCGGGCAGCAGCGCCTCGGCCTCGTAGTTCAGGCGGATCACGCCGTAGGTCCAGCCGCGCCGGTTGTACACGACGCAGGGCTGCTTGGTCTCGGCGTCCACGAACAGGTAGAACGGGTGGCCGACCAGCTCCATCTCGGCGAGGGCCTGGTCCACCGTCATCGGATCGGTGTCGTGCACCTTCTGCCGGATAACCACCGGGGAGTCCCCGAGCTGCGCCTCCACCGCCACGCCGGTCTCGGTGGGCGGCGTGGGGGTCATCGAGATCTCGTCGTCCTCGACCGGCTCGGGAGCGAGGTCGACGGGCTCCGGCACCGGCGGCGCCTCGGCGCGACCGTGGTGGGACTTGCGCCGGTCCCTGGCCCGGCGCAGTCGCTCGAAGAGCTTGCCGGCCGCGAGATCCAGCGCGGCATACCGGTCCGGTGCGCTCGCCTCGGCGCGGACCACGGGGCCCTTCGCGCGGACCGTCAGTTCGACCCGCTCGGCCCGATCGGCCAGACGGGGGTTGTTCTCGTGCGTCACCTCGACGTCGACTCGCTGCGCGTAGGGCGAGAACTGCCCCACCTTCGAGAGTTTGTCCTCCACGTGCTGCCTGAATCGCTCAGGCACCTCGGTGTGGCGGCTGACTACAACGATCTCCATGACGTCCTCCGGTTCGAGAGAGTGCGGCCGAGACCTCTTTCCTGGGGGTCCCCGGCCAGGGCTTGAGCGCTCACCCGGCCTTTCTCAGCGGCCGGGGCGCGGTCTGCAGGCGGGCCTCACCTCCCCCTCACGCCGTCCGGTGAACACAGAAGGCGAGGGTGGCGCTGTGCGCCCCTCGCCTGCGTTGTGCTCCATGACCTGACGCTAGTCCACTCCTCACGGATGCGATAGGCGAAAGGTCATGGGTCGGCGCGCCAGGTCGTGCTACCCGGCCGCGGCGTCGCGAGGAGGGCGAAGGCGCACAGCACCTGCCCACCGGCCATGGTGAGCGCATCCCTGGCCGCGGCGAGGGTGGCGCCGGTGGTGACGACGTCGTCGACGAGCACGCAGGGTGCCCCGGCCGGCAGTTCCGCGACCAGATGCACGGCCGCCCGCCCGGACCGTCCGCGGGCCGCCGCACCGAGCCGGTGCGAGCTGCCGCCACGCCGGCGCAGCACATCAACCACCCACACGGGGCGGCCCCGACCCTGCCGGGCCAGCCCCGCGCTCAGCCCGACGGCGACGGCGTCCGCCAGGTCCCCCACCACGAACCGGCGGGCCAGGCGCCGCCGCCAGCCAGACGGGGCCGGGACCACCAGGATCGGCCCGGTCCCGGGCACCTCCCTCAGGTGCTCGGCGAGCCGGCGGCCGGCCGCGGTCCCGGCGTGCGCCAGTTCGGGGGCCAGATCGGGGCGCACGCCGGTCTTCCAGGCGAGCACGACGCGTCGCGACCCGGAGGCGTACGGCGCGACGGCCCAGGTCGGCAGCCCGAGTACCGCGGGCCCGATCCCGCCCGCGTCCCGGGCGGCGAGGAACACGGTGTCCTCCTCGCAGCGCCGCGGCGGCGCGGTCAGCAGCTCGCGGCAGTCCGCGCACAGGTGCGCATCGTGCGCGCCGCAGCCCGGACACTCGACCGGCAGCACGAGGCCGAGCACATCGGTCAGCACCGCGCGCACCACCTGCACCGACACCCGTGCGTACACCCGCCCAGCGCACCGCATGCTCGCGGGGCGACCTGCGCCGTCGGGCACCACCTGTGGACGGCCGCGCATCGGCGCGTGCGTCCACACGCGGGCGACCGCCTCAGCCGGGGAAGGTGGGGTCGCGCACCGGGTCCAGGCCGGAGACCGGCCGCCACCCGTTCCCCGAGCGCGCGTACAGGTTCCCGTCTGAGGTGACCAGGTAGAGCTCACGCTCGCCGCGGGCGGCCGCGATCGAGGCGGAGTCGACCACGGTGGGCAGGGACCTCGTGGGCTGACCGCCGACGGTCACCAGGTGCACGCTGATGGACCCACCGCTGGCGCCGAGCACCGCGAGGGTGGACTCGTCGACCCAGACCACCTGGGTGGCCGACGTCATCGACGGCGCGAGGCTCAGCGGCGGACCGAGCCGGATCGGGACCCCGTCGGCGTCCCGGGTGATCGCGACGACCTCGACGCGCATCGCGCCACCGCCGGTGTACACCACGGCCATCCGGGTGCCGTCCCGGCTGACCCGGATCGAGGCGACCTGGGCACCGGCGAGCGTCGGCGTCTCCAGCGTGGCCGTTGACCCGTCCGTCCGGGCCAGCAGCAACCGCCCGGTGTTCGTGCGCTCCCCGGTCCAGACCCACCCGAACCTGTCGAAGGATGGATCGAGCAGCGCGGTGCCCTCGAGCAGGGTCACCGAGGCGGTGTCCGGGGTCGGCACCGTGATGAGGAACCGGTCGTCCGCGAGCGCGACGGCGAGGTCGTCGCCGTAGGGCAGCGCCGGGTCGGACGCGTCGATGCCGGTCAACGGCGCCGTGTTCGGTGCGGCGGACAGCGTGGACCCGTTGAACCGCACCAGGGCGTCACCGGAGAGCATCGTCGGCGACGTGCCGACCCCCGGGTTCAGGGTGAGGTCGAGGTCGACGTCCGAGGTGTTGAACGGCCTGGAGTCGACCAGGATCTCGACGTCCTGGACCTGGGGCAGCGCGGTGAGGGTGGCCTGGATCTGCGCCTGGAGGCGCGCCCGGTCGGTCGAGCCGGCACCGGAGATCTCCTCGGTCACGTCCACCGTCGCGGTCCCCGCGGAGACCGGCACGGTGTCCAGGGTGAGCGAGGTGCCGCTCGGGATGGCGCTGATCACCCCGGTGCTGAGCCACTCCACGGGGCCGCCGAGCAGGCCGTTCATGGCGTACGTGGCGGTGTTGCGGGCCGGGTAGAAGCGCATGTCCGGCACCAGCATGGTGGCGTCCGGGGAGAGGAAGTACAGCGGCGTGCCGCGGTACTGCGAACCGAAGTTGACGTCGGAGATGAGGACGCCGTCGGGCAGGCTTTCGATGCGCCACTGCGCGTCGGCGTCCTGGGTCAGCCGGAACTCCTGGGTGGTCTCGGTGCCCGGCCGGGCCTCGGTGCGTACGCCGGTGGGGTCGACCGTGCCGGCGACGGTGACCCGCACCTCCACGACGCCTGCCTCACCCTCGACGACCTCAAGGGCGGCGCTGCCGGAGTAGATGACGACGCCGCCGGCGGGATCCCACTGGTCGCTGCCCTCGGTGGTGAGGAACTTGCGGGCGACCGCGAAGTTGTCGACCAGCCCGCCGGCGCTGCCGGCCAGGAACCCGCGCACGATCTCGCTCGGGGACGCGTCCGGTCTCGGGTCCTCGGCGGAGAGCACGATGCCGCTCGTGTCCGGGGCCGCCTCCACGCCGCGCTGCACGGCGCCGTCCGTCGGCAGGCTCGCGCAGCCCGCGATCACGGCGAGCGCGATGAGGACGACGGCGGCCCGTGCCTTCCCGGTGATGCCGGCGTTCGGGTTCATCCGTTGACCTCCTCGTGGCTGGGGGGCGGATCCGGGTGCAGCTCCGGCAGCGCGGCCGGGTTCGCGGCGGACGGGTCGTCGGGCGGCTCCAGGTCCGGGTCGGAGCGCACCGGGCGCAGCGCGAGCGGGTGCGTCGTGATCGTCTGGCCGGCCCGGCGGGGCAGTGAGAGCCGGAAAGCGGCCCCCTCGCCCGGACTCCCCCAGGCCTCCAGGTCGCCGCCGTGCAGCCGGGCGTCCTCGAGGGAGATCGCCAGGCCGAGGCCGGTGCCGCCGAGGGTGCGCGCCCGGGCCGGGTCGGCGCGCCAGAACCGGTCGAACACGTGCTCGGCCTCCATCGCCGTCATGCCGATGCCGTGGTCACGGACCACCACGTCGACGACGCGGGCGTCCGCGCCGACGAGGACGTCGATCGGCCCACCCTCACCGTGCTCGATGGCGTTGACGATCAGGTTCCGCAGGACCCGCTCGACGCGTCGCTGGTCGATGTCCGCGGTGCAGGAGGTCGGGGAAAGGTTCATGACGAGCTCGGAGCCGCGATTCGCCGCGAGTGGCGCGGTCAGGTCCACGACCCGGCGGACCACCTCCCGCACATCCACCTCCTCGGCCTCGAGGGTCGCAGCGCCGGCGTCGAACCGCGAGATCTCCAGGAGGTCGGCGAGGAGGGCCTCGAACCGGTCCAGCTGGGTCTGCAACAGCTCGGCCGACCGGGCCTGCACCGGGGTGAACTCGTCCCGGGCCTGGTACAGGACCTCCGAGGCCATCCGCACGGTGGTCAGCGGCGTGCGCAGCTCGTGGGAGACGTCGGAGACGAACCGCTGCTGCATCAGGGACAGGTTCGCGAGCCGCTCGAACTGGTGCTGCAGACTCTCGGCCATCTCGTTGAACGAGCGCCCGAGCCGCGCGAGCTCGTCGTCGCCACGCACCTGCATGCGCTCGGTGAGGTGACCGTCGGCCAGCCGCTCCGCCGTCCGGGCCGCCTGCTGGACCGGGTCGAGGACCTGCCGGGTCAGGTACCAGGCCATGGCGAGCAGCAGCACCAGCAGGCTCACCGCACCGACGGTGAGGACTCCCTGGAGCAGGTCCAGGTTCTGCTGCTCCGCGCTGAGGCTGTAGATGAGGTAGAGCTCGTACTCACCGGCCAGCGGAAGGGTGACCGCCGAGCCGACCGCGATCCCCGGGGTGACGCCGCCGTCCGAGCGCGGGATGGCGACCGACTGCCAGGCCTGGAAGTGGTCGGCCTGGACCCGCTCGCGCAGTTCCGGGGAGATCAGTGGCCGCAGCGACTCGTTGGTGGACGGATCCAGGATCAGCGCCGGGGTGTTCGGGGAGCGCATCAGGAACACACCGGAACTGCCCGCGGAGGTCTCCTGGAGCCCCGCGACCATGTCGGTCGCAAGCTGCTGGACCTCCTGGGTGGAGGAGACCGTCGAGGCATCGAACTGATCCTGGGCCAGGTCCGCTCGGGTCGCGGCGTCGGCGAGGACCTGGTCGCGGCGGTCGTCGAAGAGCCCGTCGCGGATCTGCGCGGACAGCAGCAGACCGAGCAGCGCCAGTGCGATCACACCGACGGCGACCGTTGTACTGGCCACGCGCAGGCGCAGCGAGCGGCGCCAGGCCAGCAGCGCGAGCCGGGCCCGGACCCGGAGCAGCCGGCGCCACCGCTCGGCGCGCCGCCGCACTCCTGCGAAGGGGTCGGTGCGTGGGGGCGGGTCCGCCCCACCCGCCGCGTCGGTCATCGCACGGGGGTGCCGGCCCGGTATCCGACGCCGCGCACGGTCACCACGACCTCCGGGTTCTCCGGGTCCTTCTCGACCTTGGCGCGCAGCCGCTGGACGTGCACGTTGACGAGTCGGGTGTCCGCCTGGTGCCGGTAGCCCCAGACCTGCTCGAGCAGCACCTCGCGGGAGAACACCTGCCACGGCTTACGAGCCAGCGCCACGATCAGGTCGAACTCGAGCGGGGTGAGGTTGATGGCGTCACCGTCACGCGTGACCCTGTGCCCGGGCACGTCGATGGCCAGGTCGGCGATCAGCAGCTGCTCGGTGCCCTGGGTCTCGCCCTGGCGCAGCCGCGCGCGTATCCGGGCGACGAGCTCGGTGGGCTTGAACGGCTTCGCGATGTAGTCGTCGGCGCCGGCCTCGAGGCCCTTGACCACGTCGGTGGTGTCGCTCTTGGCGGTCAGCATGACGATCGGCACGCCGGACTCGGCACGGATCCGCCGGCAGATCTCGATGCCGTCCATGCCGGGCAGCATCAGGTCGAGCAGCACCAGATCCGGCTCCACGGTGCGGAACGCGTCCACCGCCTTGGCACCGTCGGCACAGAAGGAGGCCTCGAAGTTCTCCGACTGCAGGACGATCCCGATCATCTCCGAGAGGGCGGCGTCATCATCGACCACGAGCACACGTGCATTCATGCGCCCTATCGTGACACCTTCGCACGAGGAGGGGGCGTGACCACGCTCATGCAAAGATGAACGCGGCGCACCGCCGACGAAGGAGAATGACCATCCCATGACCGAGCGTGGAGAGCCCACACCGCCCCGGCAGGACCCGAACGGGACCGGGCCGACGGGCTGGGGCGAGGTCGCCCCCGGCGGCTACGGCACCACACCGGGGCAGCCCGGCGGGTATCACCAGGGGCAGCCGGGTGGCTACCCGCAGGGCCAGCCCGGCGGCTACCCGCAAGGCCCGCCGGGTGGCTACCCGCAGGGCCAGCCGGACGGCCACCCGCAAGGGCAGCCCCCGAACCAACCCGGCCAGTACGGCGGGCCACCGCCCGGACCGGCCGGACCTGCGCCGTCGGGCTCCTACGGTCAGTACGGGCCGGTCGACCCCCGCGCGAACATGACCCCGTTGGGCCCGGCACCGCAGCCGGGCATCATCCCGTTGCGGCCGCTCACCCTCGGCGAGATCTACGACGGCGCGTTCCGCTCGATCCGAGCCAACCCCACCGTGATGTTCGTGCTCGCGGCCATCGTGGTCGCGGTCCTCGGCGTGATCCAGGCGATCGCCACCTGGGGCACCTTCGAGCAGCTGAACGAGACGCTCCGCAACTTCGATCCGACCGTGTCCGACTCCGAGGCCCTCGACGACATCACCGCGACGCTGCAGTCGCAGGTCCTCGCCACCGGGGTGTCCGGGCTGCTCTCGTTCGTCGTCTCGACCATCCTGACCGGGGTGCTCATCCACTCGGTGAGCCAGTCGGTGATCGGCCGGAAGATGAGCCTCGCCGACGTGTGGCAGGCGATCAAGCCGCAGATCGGACGCCTGCTGCTGCTCACGCTCATGATCCTGCTGCTGGTGGCGTTGGTGAGCGCCGTGTTCGTCGGCATCATCGTGCTGGCGGCCTCGTCCGGGTCGCTCAGCGTGATCGCCATCGCGGGGATCCTCGGGGTGCTCGGGCTCATCGCGGCACTGGCGTTCGTCGTCACGGTCACGGTGCTGGCGACGCCGGTGCTGGTCCTCGAGCGGTCCGGCGTCTTCGCCGCGCTGAAGCGGTCCTGGAGACTCACCCTCCCGACGTTCTGGCGGGTGTTCGGCATCTACCTGCTCACGACGATCCTGATCGGGATCCTTGCCCAGGTGATCACCTACCCGCTGCAGCTGATCGGACAGGCGATCGGCGGGTTCGGGACCCTGACGACCATCCTCACCCTCGCCGGCGGCGTGATCGCGTCCGCCCTGACCACGCCGTTCCTCGCAGCGGTCGTGGCATTGCTGTACATCGACATCCGGATCCGCACCGAGGCCCTGGACGTGGACCTCGCCGCGGCGGCCGAGGCACCATGACGGCAGCGCCGGCGGTGGGGGCCCGACTGGCGATTCTCCCGCGCGAGGTCCCGCTCGACCCATCGGCGGACGAGGCCCGGGACTGGGCCGAGGCCGAGCTCGCCAAGGCGATCTACAACGACCAGCCGAGCCTGTGGGACCGGTTCCTGGGCTGGCTGGGCGACCTGTGGGAGGCGATCACCTCCGCCAACACGGCGCTCGGGCCGATCTTCCTGCCGTTGTTGATCCTGCTCGTGATCGGCGTGATCGTCGCCGTCGTGCTGCTCGTCGGCGGGCCGATCCGACGGCGGAGGTTGCGTTCTGCCGAACGCGGCAGCTTCGATGTGCTCGACGGGGACAACCGGGACGCCAGGGCGCTGCGCGCCGCGGCGGACGCCGCGGCCGCCGCCGGTGACCACGCGCTGGCCGTGCTGGAACGGTTCCGGGCGATCGTGCGGTCCCTGGACGAACGGACGATCCTCGAGGACCGGCTCGGTCGGACCGCACGCGAGGCCGCAGCCGCGGCCTCGGAGCGCCTGCCGAGCTGCGCCGACGACCTGCACCGCGCCGCGGACCTGTTCGACGAGGTCTGCTACGGGCACGTCGCGCCGACCGAGCGTGAGGACGCCTGGCTGCGCGAGGTGGATCGGACGGTCGCGGCCACCAAGCCGACCCGGGCCTCCGCCACCGGTCCCGCCGACGCCTGGGCGGCGGCCAGGTGAGCGGCACGACCACGGACCCGGGCACCCCCGCGGCGGGCGCGCCCGGCCCTTCGATCGTCGCGCGGGGTCGGCGCGTGGACGCCCCGGAGGCCGCCGACTCCGCTCCCGAGCGGACGAACCGGCGCACCGTGATCGTCATCGTGGTCGCCGTGGTGGTCCTGATCCTCGCGGCGGTGGCGCTCGGCCGCGGGGGGCAGTCCCGCTCCGACATCCCGCTGGCCCCGAACAACCCCGCACCCGAGGGGGCCCGGGCCGCCGCGCAGATCCTCGGTGAACACGGCGTCGATGTCACGCTCGCGACCCGGACGTCGGCGGTGCTCGCGCAGGACGCGGCGGACACCACGCTCGTGATCGTCGGAGCCGACGAGCTGAACTCGGACCAGATGACCGCTCTCGCCGACACCCAGGCCGACGTGGTCCTGCTCGGGCTCGGGTACGCCTCCTTCGAGGACCTGACCTGGGCCGTCCAGGTCGAGGCGGGCGGGACCCAGGCAGCGCGTTCGGCCGAGTGCGACGACCCGGACGCCGAGGCCGCGGGCACCATCGACACGGCCGGGCCCGGGATCAGCGGCCTCAGCCGAGTCGAGATCTGCTTCCCGTTCGAGGAAGGAGCCGGTGCCTACGCCGTCTGGCAGGAGGCCGGCCGCACCTGGCGCGCGCTGCCGAACGGGTTCCCGGCCTCGAACGAAGGGCTCGCCCTGGAGGGCAACGCCGCCCTGGTACTGCGAGCCCTCGGCCAGCACGAGCAGCTGCTCTGGTACGTGCCGGACCCGAACGACCCCTTCACGCTGGACGACGACGGCGTGGCGACCGCTCCGCAGACGTTCTTCCTGCCCGACGCCGTCGTCTACCAGCTCCTCATGGTGGCACTCGCCGTGGTGATCTGGCGCGGCCGCCGCCTCGGGCGGGTCGTCGTCGAGCCGCTGCCGGTCGTGGTCCGCGCCGCCGAGACCACCCGCGGGCGCGGTCGGCTGTACCGGCGCGCCGGCGCCCACGCCCACGCCGGCGCGGCGTTGCGGGCCGGGACCCTCGCCCGGGTCGGCGCCCGGATCGGGCTCCCCACGTCGGCCAACCCGGACCAGGTCATCGACTCGCTGGTCCGTGCCACCGGCCGAAGTCCGGACGAGCTCGAACATCTCCTGTACGGACCACCACCGACCGACGACGCTTCTCTCGTCGCCCTCACCCAAGCCCTGGACACCATGGAAAGCGAGGTTCATCGCGCATGAGCAACCCCACCGGGCCGAACCAACCAACTCCGCCCAGCGAGGCACCCGACCCCATCGACGCGGCCGTCGACGCTTCCGCGGAAGCGCCCGCCGGGTCGAGGCAGCACGTCACGACTGACACAGAACGTGCTGAGGCTCTGTCTCAGGCGGAACGTTCTGTCTCAGCGGGTTCGGGTGACCAGCCTGTCGACGCGACCCAGGTCGTGGCCCCCGAGGAGCTTCGCGCCGCTCGCGAGCAGAGCGCCACAGCCACGCCGGACCAGCCGACGGCACCGAGCGCCGGCGCTTCCGCGGAAGCGTCAGGGGACGGCGGCCCGGCCGTCGAGGCGCAGCCCATGCAGGTCGACGCGCAGGCCATGCAGGTCGACGCGCAGGCCATGCAGCAAGACCCGGTGCCGACGCTGCAACCCGGCTACGGTCAGGCGGGCCAGGCACCTGGTCAGTACGGACAGCCGAGCCAGTCCGGCGGGCAGTACGGACCGTCGCTCGGCTACGGTCAGGCCGGCCAAGCCCAAGCGACCCCCAGCTACGGCCAGGCCAGCCACGCTCAAGCAACCCCCGGCTACGGCCAAGCCGGCCAGGCCCCAGCAACCCCCGGCTACGGCCAAGCCAGCCAGGCCCCAGCAACCCCCGGCTACGGCCAAGCCAGCCAGGCGCCCGGCCAGTACGGGCAGTCGCTCGGCTATGGCCAGGCCAGTCAGGCGCAGGCGGCCCCGGGCTACGCCCAGCCGGTGCAGGCCGGCCAGTACGCCGTGTCGGGTCAGGGCCCAGGCCAGTACGGGCAGCCGAACGCCGGCTACCAGGGCGCGCCCGGGCACGCCGCCCCGATCCAGGCCCCCGGCTATGGCGAGCCGGCGCAGCAGCCAGGTGCACCCGCACCGGCAGCCGAGCCGATGGTCGAGTCCCCCGCCCGCACGAAGCTCGCCGGCGTGCGTGCGGAGGTCGCGAAGTCGGTGGTCGGCCAGGAGGCTGCCGTCACCGGTCTCGTCATCGCACTGCTGTGCCGCGGCCATGTGCTGCTCGAGGGCGTGCCCGGGGTCGCCAAGACGCTCCTCACCCGAACCCTCGGTGCGGCCCTGGACCTCGAGATGAAGCGGGTCCAGTTCACGCCTGACCTGATGCCCGGCGACATCACCGGCTCGCTGATCTACGACGCGCGCACCGCCGAGTTCTCGTTCCGGGAGGGCCCGGTGTTCACGAACCTGTTGCTGGCGGACGAGATCAACAGGACCCCGCCGAAGACCCAGGCCTCCCTGCTCGAGGCGATGGAGGAACGACAGGTCACGGTGGACGGCGACCCGAGGCCACTGCCGGACCCGTTCGTGGTGATCGCCACCCAGAACCCGGTCGAGTACGAGGGCACCTACCCGCTGCCCGAGGCACAGCTGGACCGCTTCCTGCTCAAGCTGATCCTGCCGTTGCCGGGCCGCGGCGAGGAGATCGAGATCATCAACCGGCACGCGCACGCCTTCGACCCCCGTGACCTCAAGGCCGCGGGTGTCACCGAGGTGGCCGACGCCGACGACCTGGAGGCCGCCCGCGAGGAGGTCGCGAAGGTACAGGTGGGGCCAGAGGTGCTCGCCTACATCGTCGACATCTGCCGGGCCACACGGACCTCCCCGTCCCTCTCGCTGGGAGTCTCCCCCCGTGGTGCGACGGCGCTGCTGGCCACCTCCCGCGCGTGGGCGTGGCTGTCCGGCCGCGCGTTCGTCACCCCGGACGACGTGAAGTCGCTCGCGCACCCGACCCTGCGGCACCGCGTACAGCTGCGGGCCGAGGCCGAGCTCGAGGGCGTCAGCGCGGAGACCGTCCTCGACGGGATCCTGGGGTCGGTCCCGGTACCACGCTGATGGCGATCTCCGTCCGCACGGTCGCGCTGCTGGCGCTGGGCCTGATCCCGGTCCTGCTGCTGCCCGAACTGGGCACGGTGCTGACCTGGTTGGGCCTGGTCGTGGTGCTCGCGGTCGTCGACCTGGTGCTCGCGGCACCGCCCCGGGCGCTGGAGATCGAGCGGCGCCCACTCGGCTCGGTCCGGTTGACCGAGCCGGCGGAGTCGGTGCTGACGGTCACGAACCCGTCCGGGCGCACGATGCGGGCGCTGATCCGGGACGCCTGGCAGCCGACGGCGGGCAACGGCCCGAACCGGCACCGGGTGACGATCCCGGCCGGGGAGGCCCGCCGGACCCGGACGGCACTGCTACCCACCCGCCGTGGTGACCTGCAGGCGGACCTCGTCACCGTGCGCTCCTCCGGCCCGCTCGGGCTGGCCGCGCGGCAGGCCTCGATCACGGTGCCCGGGCACCTGCGGGTGCTCCCGGAGTTCCGGTCCCGGCGGCACCTGCCCTCGCGCCTGGCGCGCCTGCGGGAGATGGACGGGCGCTCCGCCGTCAACGTCCGCGGACCCGGCACCGAGTTCGACTCGCTGCGCGAGTACGTGATCGGCGACGACGTCCGGGCCATCGACTGGCGGGCGACCGCCCGCCGGGCCGACGTCGTGGTGCGGACCTGGCGCCCCGAACGGGACCGTCGCGTGTTCATGGTGCTGGACCTGTCCCGCCTCTCGGCCGTGCGACTCGGCGAGGCGCCCCGGTTGGATGCCAGCATCGAGGCCGCCCTGCTCCTCGCTGCCCTCGCCTCCAAGGCCGGTGACCGGGTGGAACTGGTCGCCATCGACCGCGCCGTCCGGGCCCGGGTGAGCGGCACCCATGGGCCGGCGATCATGGCGAAGATGGCCGACGCCCTCGCCCCGGTGCACCCGACCCTGGTCGAGCCGGACTGGACCGCGGTCACGCAGGTCATCCGGGACCGGCTCTCGCAGCGCTCGCTCGTGGTGCTCCTGACCGCGCTCGAGCCGGGCGCCATCGACTCCGGCCTCGCGCCCGTGGTCGCGGCGCTGTCCAAGGACCACCAGGTGGTCCTTGCCTCCGCCACGGACCCCGACACCGACCTGCTCCGGCAGGCGCGCGAGTCCTCCGCGGACCTGTTCGACGCCGCTGCCGCCGAACGCGGCGAGCTCGAGCGTCGCGCCGTCGCCACCCGGATGCGCCGCGTCGGCGCCGAGGTGGTCGAGCGCCTGCCCGAGGACCTGGCTCCCGCCCTCGCGGACACCTACCTCGCGCTCAAGGCCGCCGGCCGGCTCTGACGGTCGCGCCGATGCCGCTCACCCCATGCTGATCGGCGGCTCGTGTCCGAGGTGACCCTGGCTACCGCCCCTGTGCTGCGTGGTGTGAGGCGCCGCCCACAGCGACGGGCTCGGTGGTGGGTCACGGCGCCGATCAATCCGGTCACCCTGCTCCGCACGGCATGGTCGGCAATCGTTGTACGATGACTTCCATATTTATATGATGACATTGCCGTTCGCGTGACCCACCAGCAACCGATAGGACCTACCGCCATGGATCGAGGCGAGCGACCGATCGCCGTGACAGCCACACCCGTCACCGCGCCCGAGGCGCCGCAGGTAGCGAGCGGGTCGGGCGAACGGATCGAGTGGGTCCGGCTCTCCTCCGTGCGGCTCCCGCTGGCACAGCCGATCAGTGACGCGAAGGTCTTCACCGGGCGCCAACGGCCGATGACCGAGATCATGATGCTGTTCGCCGAGCTGCGCAGCAGCTCGGGCCTCGAGGGCATCGGCTTCAGCTACTCCAAGCGGGCCGGCGGTCCGGCGCAGTACGCGCACGCCCGCGAGGTCGCCGATTGCCTGCTCGGCGAGGACCCCAATGACATCGGGCGCCTGTACGAGAAGGTGCTCTGGGCGGGCGCCTCGGTCGGACGTAGCGGCATCGCGACCCAGGCGATCGCGGCGCTGGACATCGCACTCTGGGACCTCAAGGCGAAGCGTGCCTCGCTGCCGCTGGCCAAGTTGCTCGGCGCATACCGCGACTCCGTGCGCACCTACAACACCTCGGGCGGCTTTCTGCACAGTTCCGTCGCCGAGATCCAGGAGAACGCCTCGCGAGCACTCGCGTCCGGGATCGGCGGCATCAAGTTGAAGGTCGGCCTGCCGGACACGCGCGAGGACCTCATCCGGGTGCAAGCGATTCGCGAGTACCTCGGCCCCGACGTTCCGCTCATGGTCGACGCCAACCAACAGTGGGACCGCGCCACGGCGCTGCGCATGGGGCGGCGGCTGGAGGAGTTCTCCCTCACCTGGATCGAGGAACCCCTGGACGCCTACGACGCGCAGGGCCACGCCGCCCTCGCGGCTACCCTCGATACGCCTATCGCCACCGGCGAGATGCTCTCGAGCGTCAGCGAGCACCGGGCCCTGATCGATGCCCGCGCCTGCGACATCCTCCAGCCGGATGCCCCACGTGTCGGCGGCATCACCCCGTTCCTGCGCCTGGCCACGCTCGCCGACCTGAGCGGACTCGACCTCGCTCCCCATTTCGCCATGGAGATCCACCTCCATCTCGCGGCCGCCTATCCGCGCGAACCATGGGTCGAGCACTTCGAGTGGCTGGACCCGCTCTTCAACGAACGTCTCGAGATCCGCGACGGGCGGATGGTTGTTCCCGATCGCCCCGGGCTCGGCATCACCCTCAGCGACCAGGCTCTGGCCTGGACCGTCGAGGCCGCCGAACTCATGACCCGCTAGGCGCCGTGCCCATGGACCCGGCGCCGGAACCCATCAACCGGGAGAGCGCTCGAGGCCTCAGCCATGAGTTGACGTTGCGGCTGACCGCGTTCATCCAGGACGGCACCATCCGCCGCGGTGAGAGGCTCCCCACCGAGACCGCCATGATGGAGTCCTACAAGGTCAGCCGGACCGTTGTCCGCGAGGCGATCTCCCAGCTCCAGGCGGCGGGTCTGGTCGAGACGCAGCAGGGCCGGGGCTCCTTCGTCCTGAACGTGCCGAGCCAGGGCAGCTTCGCGATCGACAACAACGGGATCAACACGATCGATGATGTCTGGGACCTGCTGGACTTCCGGCTCGGCGTCGAGTCCGAGGCGGCCGCGCTGGCCGCGACCCGCCGCACCGACCAGCAGCTCGCGGAACTCGAGCGCCTGGCGCAGACATTCCTGGAGTGTGAGGCCCGCCCGAGTGAGGCCGTCGAGGCGGACTTCGCCCTCCACCTGGCCATCGCCCGCGCCGCCCAGAACCGGCACTACCTCGCGCTGCTCAAGTCGATGGGCCCGATGATGATCGTGATGCCCAAGTTCCGGCTACTCACGGGTGATGACGCCGACCACCCCGACAACGTGCAGCTGGCCGCCGTCGAACACGCCTCGATCGTCCAGGCGATCGCCCGCCGCGAGCCGGAGACGGCGCGTGCGGCCATTCGGTTGCACCTGGCCAACTCCAGGGCCCGGCTCAAGGGCTGATCCCACACCGGGTCGGCGCACCCTCGGCCCGCTGGCCGAGGGTTCAGGCGGCCATCGCGACGGTGTCCTCGGCGTGCTCGGCGCGCACGTCGCCGGTCTCGCCGTCCCGCACGGCGATCCGGCCGAGGATGATCGTGTAGGCCCAGTACCCGGCGAGGACCAGGGCACCGATCGTGATCTTCACGCCCGTCGGCAGCGACGACGGCGTCACGAAACCCTCGACGAGACCGCTGACCGCGAGCACGAACACCAGGCCGATGGCCACCGTGAACAGTGCCCGGCCCTCCTCCGCGAGCGCCCGGGTCCGGGTGCGCCCGCCGGGCGCGACCACGGTCCAGAAGATCTTCAGCCCGGCCCCGCAGGCGATGAAGATCGCCGTCAGCTCCATGAGCCCGTGCGGCAGGATCAACGCGAAGAACAGGTCGAGCAGGCCGAACTCCGCCATCACCGCGGCGGCCGAGCCGATCGCGGCCGCGTTCGAGACGAGGATCTGGACCGGGAAGTAGCCGGTGATGCCCAGCCCGATGGACCGGGCCGCGATCCACGCGTTGTTCGTCCACACCTGGGCGGCGAAGTCCGGGGCGGGGTTGTTTGAGTAGTACGCCTCGAACAGTTGCTGGGCGTAGATCTCCCGCTGGCTCGGACTCCCGAACGCGGCCAGCGCCTCCGGGCTGTTGTAGGTGAAGATCCCGTTGCCCACGGCGACCACGATGAACAGCAGCATCATCGCGACGGTCCACCATCGGACCCGGTAGAACGCGGCCGGCACGGAGATCAGGACGAACCGTTGCAGGTCCGCCAGGGCCGGTTCATGGGCGCCGGCGATGTGCCCGCGAGCGCGGGCCAGCGTGCCGGAGAGCCGGGAGACCAGGCTCGGGTCCGGGGCCGACGTGCGCACCTGCGACAGGTGGGTCGCGGTGCTCTGGTACAGGTTGACCAGTTCGTCGCTCTCGGCGCCGGTGAGACGGCGCTGCTTCACGAGTGCGTCGAGTCGCTCCCACCGGGGCGAGTTCACGGCGACGAACGCATCCACATCCACGAGCGCTACCCTGCCATACATGTCCTCCGTCGCGCCCAGCCCGTACGCGCCGCCGCAGACCGGCGCGCAGCGGCGCAGCGGTGCCGGCGGAGTTCCGGGCGTGCCGGTCGATCCGTACGCGGCCCCGCAGCAGCGCGGCAACCACCCGCCCCGGCAACCACTGCCGCCGCGGCGCGGCGCCGCCCCCAGCCCGAGCGCCCCGGTACCCCAGCCGTCCTCGTCGAACCCGGCTACGCCGTCGGGCAATCCTGCCGACCTGATCGTCACCGGCGAGGCGGTCGCGCTCGAACTTCGCCCGGCCGGGCTGATGTCCCGGATCGGCTCGGGAGTCGTCGACCTGGCCGTCTACGGCATCATCGGCGTCGCCATCATCCTGGTCTGCCTGCGGTTCATCGTGAACGACTCCCAGGCCGGTGTCCTGATCGTGTCCACGATGGCCGTCATGATGGTCATCGTGCCCACCGCGGTGGAGACGATCACCCGAGGCCTGTCCGCCGGCAAGGTCGCCATGGGCCTGCGCGTGGTGCGCGACGACGGCGGCCCCGTGCGGTTCCGGCAGGCGTTCGTCCGGGCCCTGACCGCGGTCGGTGAGATCTGGTTCTGCCTCGGTAGCATCGCCGTGCTGACCGCGATGTTCAACAACCGCAGCAAGCGGCTCGGCGACTTCCTCGCCGGGACCTACGCCGTCCGGGAGCGGGGCACGGAACTGGCCGTGGCGCCGCTGCTGATGCCTCCGGACCTTGGCGCCTGGGCCGAGCGGGCGGACCTCCGTCGCCTCCCGGACAACCTGGCCCTGCACGCCCGGGTGTTCCTGTCCCGCACCGGCACCCTCGCGCCGTACACCCGACTGCAGCTGGGGCGGGCGCTGGCCGCCGCGATCGAGCCGTACGTCTCGCCCCCGCCGCCCTGGGGCACCAACCCGGAGCGGTTCGTCGCCGCCGTCCTCGTGGAGCGCCGCGACCGCGAGTTCGCCGCCGGCCTCGAGGGCCAGGCCCGCCGGCTCGACGAGAGCGAGCACATCCGCCGGCTGCCGTACGGGGTCACCGACTACGCCTGAGTGACCGGGCCGGAGTACGAACTTCCGAGCCCTGGCGCGGCGGCGGGCACCCTGCCGAGGTGCGATCTCAGTGCCTCGGGCAGGAGGTCAGGTCGCCGAAGGCTCGCCGCGAGCCTCGTGCACCCGGCCCCGCCAGAGCAGCAGGATCGCACCGAGGACGGCGGCCACCAGGGACGCGCTCAGCACCGCGATCTTCGCGTGCTCGTCCTCCGGCGCACCGACCCCGAAGGCCAGCTCGGCCACGAGCAGGGACACGGTGAACCCGATGCCGGCGAGCACACCGACGCCGATCACGTCCGCCCAGCCGAGACCCGGAGCGAGATTCACGTGCCGGAGCCTGGAGATCAGCCACGTGGCCACGGTGATCCCGATCGGTTTGCCGATCACGAGACCGAGCGCGACACCCTGCGCCACCGGGTCCCGCAGGGCCTCGCCCAACGACGTCGGGTCGACGGCCACCCCGGCGGTGAAGAGCGCGAAGACCGGCACGGCGAACCCGGCCGAGAACGGACGCCAGCGATACTCGAAGACCTCGGCCATCGACGCACCCTCGCGCAGGTTCGCCGGTCGGCGTGTCGAGGCCTTGCCCTTCAGCGGCAGCGCCGGCACCACCATGCCGAGCGCCACGCCGGCGATCGTGGCGTGGATCCCGGAGGAGTGCATGAAGACCCAGGTCGCCACGCCCAGCGGGATGAGCAGGTACCACGACGTGATCCCACGCCGCAGCAGCAGGGCGAAGACCAGCACGCAGGCGGCCGCGGCTGCAAGCCAGGCCAGGGTGAGCCCATCGGTGTAGGCGACGGCGATGATCACGATCGCGAGAAGGTCATCGACCACGGCGAGCGTGAGCAGGAAGGCGCGCAACGCCGTCGGGAGTCTGCGACCGACGATCGAGAGGACCGCGACGGCGAACGCGATGTCGGTCGCGGTGGGGATCGCCCACCCGTGGGGTGAGCCGCCGTCCGCGCTCAGGTTGATTGCCAGGTAGATGAGGGCGGGCGCGGCCATGCCGCCGACGGCGGCCGCGACCGGCACGATCGCGGTGGACAGCCGCCGGAGCTCGCCGGTGACGATCTCACGTTTGAGTTCGACGCCGACGACGAAGAAGAAGATGGCGAGCAGCCCGTCCGCGGCCCACTGGCCCACGGTCAGGTCCAGGTGCCAGGCCTCGATGCCGAACCGGAAGTCACGGATCGCCACGTAGCTCTCGCTCCACGGCGAGTTCGCCCAGATCAGCGCGACCACGGCACCGACGATCAGCAGGACGCCGCCGATCGCCTCTCCGCGGAGGGTGTCGAGGTAGTTGCGCAGCCCGCCCTCGGTCAGCCCACTGAACAGCGGCTCGGCTGGTTGCTTGTCACTCACGGGCAGGCTCCTGAGGGGTCGGTGAAAGGGATCGCCGACCAGACTTCCCGGCACACCGTGGTCGCCCGGATGCCCGGGCTGCCACACACCCTACCCAGGACGGATGGTGCGCGGGACTCGGGGCCGCGGCGGCGACCGCGACCATCGATGGCCGTGGTGCGCGGACTTGGCCGGCGTCTGATCGCGGCGGGTCACCGCCGCCCTGCACGGGCGCGGAGTAGGCAGACCCGCCGTCGGCCCGCGCGAGCCCGGAACGGTACCGACCCCGGGAACCACAACGGCCGGACGCCCTCCCGGTGAAGGAGGAACGCCCGGCCGCGATCGGACCGCGTGACGCTCAGTAGCGGTAGTGCTCGGGCTTGTACGGCCCGGCGACGTCCACGTCGATGTACTCGGCCTGCTCCTTGGTCAGCTCGGTCAGGTCCACCCCGAGCGCCTCCAGGTGCAGACGGGCCACCTTCTCGTCGAGGATCTTGGGCAGGCGGTGCACGCCGAGCTCGTACTCGGAGTCGGCCTCCCACAGCTCGACCTGGGCCATGACCTGGTTGGTGAACGAGTTGCTCATCACGAACGACGGGTGGCCGGTCGCGTTGCCGAGGTTCAGCAGCCGTCCCTCGGAGAGCACGATGATCGAGTGCTCGGGCCGATCGTCGGTGGCCGGGAACGTCCACTCGTGCACCTGCGGCTTGATCTCGGTCCGCACGACACCCGGGATGCTGGCCATCCCGGCGATGTCGATCTCGTTGTCGAAGTGGCCGATGTTGCCGACCACGGCCTTGTCCTTCATGCCGGCGAGGTGGTCGGCGGTGATGACGCTCACGTTGCCGGTGGTGGTGATGAAGAAGTCCGCAACGGACAGAGTGTCCTCGAGGCGGGCGACCTGGTAGCCGTCCATGGCTGCCTGGAGCGCGCAGATCGGGTCGATCTCGGTGACGATGACACGCGCGCCCTGGCCACGCAGGGACTCGGCCGCGCCCTTGCCGACGTCGCCGTAGCCGACCACCACGGCGACCTTGCCACCGATCAGGATGTCGGTCGCCCGGTTGATGCCGTCCGGAAGGGAGTGGCGGATGCCGTACCGGTTGTCGAACTTGGACTTCGTGACCGAGTCGTTCACGTTGATCGCGGGGAACAGCAGCTCACCGGCGGCGGCCAGCTGGTAGAGGCGGTGCACGCCGGTGGTGGTCTCTTCGCTGACGCCCTTGATGCCCTCGGCGATCCGGGTCCAGCGCTGCGGGTCCTCGGCCAGCGAACGGCGCAGCAGGTTACGGAAGACCACACCCTCCTCGGAGTACCCGTGGTCACCGGGCTCGAGGTTGTCCGGGACGACCCCGGCGGCCTCGAACCGCTTGCCGTCATGCACGAGCATGGTGGCGTCGCCGCCGTCGTCGAGGATCAGGTTCGGGCCCTCGCCCGGCCACACCAGGATCTGCTCGGTGCACTCCCAGTACTCCTCGAGCGACTCGCCCTTCCACGCGAACACCGGCACCCCGGCCGGCTCCTCGACCGTCCCGTTCGGGCCGACGACCACAGCGGCGGCGGCCTCGTCCTGGGTGGAGAAGATGTTGCAGCTGGCCCAGCGGACCTCGGCGCCGAGCGCCGTCAGCGTCTCGATCAGGACCGCGGTCTGGACGGTCATGTGCAGCGAGCCTGCGACCCGCGCGCCGCGCAGCGGCTGGGACTCGGCGTACTCGGCGCGAAGCGCCATCAGGCCGGGCATCTCGTGCTCGGCGAGTCGGATCTGGTGCCGCCCTGCCTCCGCGAGGCTGAGGTCGCGGACTTTGTACTGAGCGGGCTTCTCGGAGAAGGTCATGGGCGCCATGCTAACGGCCCGGGCCGTTCCCGTTCAGCGACCTGCGAATCGTGGATGTGCTTCTAGGAGTCCCATGGGCCAGACTGGGACGCATGCGTGGAATCATTCTGGCCGGTGGCTCCGGCACCCGACTGCACCCGATCACCCTCGGCACCAGCAAGCAGCTGGTACCGGTGTACGACAAGCCGATGGTCTACTACCCGCTGTCGACGCTGATGTTGGCGGGGATCCGAGACGTCCTGGTGATCACCACGCCGCACGACGCACCGCAGTTCCACCGGCTCCTCGGCGACGGCTCGCAGTTCGGAATCTCCATCAGCTACACCGTCCAGGAGGTCCCGAACGGGCTCGCCCAGGCGTTCGTCCTGGGTGCCGATTTCGTCGGTACCGACTCGGTGGCCCTGGTCCTCGGTGACAACATCTTCTACGGCCCTGGTCTCGGGTCCACGCTGGCCAGGTTCGAGGACATCGACGGCGGCGCGGTCTTCGCCTACCGGGTCTCCGACGCGACGGCGTACGGCGTCGTCGAGTTCGACGCCGAGGGCAGGGCGCTGTCCCTGGAGGAGAAGCCGGCCAAGCCGCGCTCGAACTACGCGGTCCCGGGACTGTACTTCTACGACAACGACGTCCTCTCGATCGCCGCCGACCTGCAGCCGTCCGCACGCGGAGAGTACGAGATCACCGACGTGAACCGCACCTACCTCGAGCAGGGCCGCCTCCAGGTGGAGGTACTCCCCCGTGGCACGGCGTGGCTGGACACCGGGACGTTCGACTCGCTCCTCGAGGCCTCGGACTACGTGCGCACGATCGAGCACAGGCAGGGCCTCAAGATCGGCGCCCCGGAGGAGATCGCCTGGCGCCGGGGCTTCCTCAGCGACGACGAGCTGCGGGAACGGGCTGAGCCGCTGACGAAGTCGGGGTACGGTGATTATCTACTTCACCTGCTCGACGTCGCGATGGAGGAACGTCGTTTGGAGGGATGAGGGTGTCACGTGTCCAACACCCGTCCGGCCGGCGCAGGCCGGTCCGGAACGGCATCGGAGCCGTCCTCGCCGTCGCGCTCGCTGCGCTGACGCTGCTCGGCCAGACGACCCCGGCCGCCGCGGCCGAGGAGGTCTACGGGGTTCCCTCCAGCGGCTACTGGGACGTCACCGGTCACGGCTGGGGACACGGCATCGGCATGTCCCAGTGGGGCTCTCAGGGCGCCGCGCAACAGGGCCGCACGGCGGAGCAGATCCTCGCCTTCTATTACCCGGGCACCACGTCGAACAACGTCGGCAACCCCCAGATCCGCGTCCAGTTGCGGGCGCTCTCGGCGGTCGCGTCCGGCTCCACCTATTCGACGCCACCCGGTCAGAACGAGATGCGGATCGGAAACCCCGCCACGCCCGAACGTCACCCGGCGGGCCGGTACACCGTGACCGTGACCGGATCCGGCTTCGTGGTGGCCCGTCGTGCGACCGTCTCGGGACCGATCCTCGAGTCCCGCACCTACACCGGCTCGGAACTGATCTTCTCGACCGGTGACGGCGTGGTCGCCTCCGGATCACAGGGTTCGGCGACCGGCACCTGGTACCGGGGCTACATCCGGATCGTGCGCACCGGCAGCACCCTCGACGTGATCAACAACGTGCCGCTTCAGGAGTACCTGTACGGGGTGGTCCCTCGCGAGTCGCCCGCGTCCTGGCTCCCGGCGGCGCTGCAGGCGCAGTCCGTGGCCGCGCGCAGCTACGCGCTGTCCGTGCGGCAGGTCACCGGGCCGTACGACCTCTGCGACACGACCGCCTGCCAGGTCTACGGCGGCCGCGCGCTCGTCTCCAGCGGCGGCGCCGTCACCGAGGGTCGCGAGCACGCGAACACGAACCAGGCCGTGAACGTGACCTCCGGGCTGGTGCGGTGGTACGCCGGCGCGGTGGCATTCACGCAGTTCTCCTCCTCCAACGGCGGCTATTCGCGGGCCGGGTCGCGCCCCTACCTGACGGCGCGAGCCGATCCGTACTCCGGCACGGCGAGCGGCGACACCGTGAGCAACTGGACGAACCGGCTCCAGGTCTCGACGGTCGCGGCGTACTGCCCGTCCGGCGGTTCCCTCCAGCGGCTCGTCATCGTGTCCCGGGACGGCAACGGTGACCTCGGTGGCCGCATCACGTCCGCGCGGGTGGAGTGCTCCACCGGCAACCGCACCCTGACCACCACCGGAGAGCTCTCGTTCGGCATGCGTTCGCACTGGTGGCGACCGAACGCTCCCGCCTTCGGATTCTTCCTGTCGAACACGTTCGGCGCCGAGGCGGACACGGTGTTCGCGTTGGGGGCCGGCACCGAGACCGCACTGGTCGGCGACTGGGACGGCGACGGGATCGACACGATCGCGCTGCGGCGCGGCAATCTCTACTACATCCGGAACTCGAACTCCGCCGGGCCGTTCGATCGTGTGATCGTCTACGGCAGGGCCGATGACGTGGTGCTCGTCGGGGACTGGGACGGCAACGGCACCGACACCCTCGGTGTCCGCCGAGGAAACATCTACCACCTACGCAACACCCTCAGCAGCGGGGTGGCCGACCGCACCATCGCCTACGGGCGCAACAGCGACGCTATCCTCATCGGCGACTGGGACGGCAACGGCACCGACACCCTCGCGGTTCGTCGCGGCAACCTCTACTACCTCCGCAACAGCCTCACCAGTGGCGAAGCCGACCGCACCATCGCCTACGGACGCAACACCGATATCGTCCTGACCGGCGACTGGGACGGCAACGGCACCGACACCCTCGCCGTGCGACGAGGCAACATCTACTACCTGCGCAACAGCCTCACCAGTGGCGAAGCCGACCGCACCATCGCCTACGGACGGGCCAGCGACGTCATCCTCATCGGCGACTGGGACGGCAACCGCACCGACACCCTAGGCGTCCACCGCAAGCGGTAGCGGCCCGTCGGCGCCGGCATCAGCCGGTGTACTCGTAGTGCCAGTACTCGGGCTTGCTGCCGTTCTGACGCGCCCAGGTGGGCTGGTTCCAGCCGAAACGTGGCGCGTTGGCGAGGAGCCAGTTGTACCGGGCGCTGCCGTACTGGTAGGTGCTCCACTCGAACACGTCGATCGCGATGCCGAGGCCGTGCGGTGAGGTGCCGGCCGGCACCGCGACGCCGCCCATGTGCGCGTGCATCTGCGCCTGGAGCTCTCTGGTCCGGTAGGACATGTCGACGGCGATGTTCTCGCCGAAGCGCGCTCGGAACGCCGAGTTGAACCGTCCGAGGGCCGCGGCCGCGTCGCAGCGCAGGTACTGGCCGTTGCCGCGGGAGTCGGTGCCCCACCCGATGCGGCAGAGCGAGGCCGCCGGAATGTTGCCATTGCTCCCGTCGCCCCAGGAGTTCGGGGTCGATGTGTAGAACCGACCCTCGGCCACAGCGGGCTCGTCGTCGCCGTCGCCGTCGAGGTCGCCCGACAGCGGCGCGTCGATGATCTCGTTGCCGAACGCGTAACCCCAGTCCGCTCCCCCGCCGCCCGGCGCGTTGCGCAGGTACACGGACATCGTCGAGGGCCGGTAGATCCCTGGCGTGTCGTCGCCGTCGCCGTCCCAGTCGCCGGCGAACGCCCGCTCACCGGCGCCGGCGGAACCGAACCGGAACACGCTCGTCGCGGGTCCGGTGCTCAGCGAGTTCCGCAGGTACCACAGGCCGTCCGAGGCTCGACGCACCCCGAACGTGTCACGACCGTCGCCGTTCCAGTCGCCGACGACCGGCGTGTCGCCCGGACCCGGCGAGCCGTATCGGAACGTCATCGCGGCGCCACCGCCGTCGAGCCGGTTCGTGAGGTGCCAGGTCGCGTCGACGCCCCGGTAGATCCCCGGGGTGTCCCGGCCGTCACCGTTCCAGTCGCCGCAGAGCGGCCGCTCCCCACCGTTCGTGGAACCGAACCGGAAGGAGATGGTGGCATTGCCGCCGCCCGACGAGTTCCGGATGTGCCACGTGCCGGTCTGCGGCCGGAAGACAGCCAGGGTGTCGACCCCGTCGCCGTTCCAGTCGCACCAGAGCACGTCGTCGTACTGCCGCCCATAGAACCAGGTTCGGGTGGCGCCGGCTGCCGGCTCGGCACCGCTGCGTACCTCGACGTCGGGGGCCGCCGCGCCGGCCGGGACCGCCATCACGGCGATCAGGGCCAGTGCGAGCGCACCCGTCAGGATCGGACCTTTCCGTCTCCCCATGGGTAAGACCGTAGCGGAGTGCCCGTTAGCATGGAATGCCGCACCCGCAGCCACCCTCGAACGAGTTGGAGACCACCGGTGATGTTTCGTGAGTTGTCCGTGCCAGGCGCGTGGGAGATCACGCCGAAGCTGTTGGGCGACCCGCGCGGGGTCTTCCTGGAGTGGTACAAGGACGAACGGTTCGTCGAGGCGGTCGGGCACTCCCTCGACCTCAGGCAGGCGAACTGCTCCGTCTCCGCGGCGGGTGTGCTGCGCGGGATCCACTTCGCTGACGTGCCGCCGTCGCAGGCGAAGTACGTCACGTGCGCACGCGGCGCCGTCCTCGACGTCGTCGTCGACATCCGCGTCGGCTCGCCGACCTTCGGCCAGTGGGACTCGGTCCTCCTCGACGACGTGGACCGACGCGCCATCTACCTGAGCGAGGGCCTCGGTCACGCGTTCATGTCCCTTGAGGACGACTCCACGGTGCTCTACCTCTGCTCGTCCGGCTACGCACCCGGCCGCGAGCACGGTGTCAACCCGCTCGATCCTGAGATCGGCATCGAGTGGCCCACGACCACCCGAGACGGTGCGCCGCTTGCGCCGCTGCTGTCCGAGAAGGACACTGCGGCTCCCACGCTGGCGCAGGCGCGAGAGCAAGGGCTGCTGCCTGAACTCGCAGCCGTCGAGGAGTTCCTCGCCTCTTTGAACGCCTGACGTGACCGCCCCCCGGGTCGTGGCGGTCGTCGTCACGTACGAGCCCGAGGACTCGGCGCTGGCGGCCCTGCTCGAGCGGCTCGGAGCTCAGTGCGATGCCGTCGTGGTGGTGGACAACGGCTCCACCACCTCCCCGGCACAGGCCTGCGCGGGCACCGGCGCCGAACTGATCGCGCTGCCGACGAACGAGGGGATCGCCGCCGCGCAGAACCGCGGGATCGCCCGCACGGTCGAACTCGCCGCCGACTTCGTCCTGCTCTCGGACCAGGACTCGCTCCCGGCCGAGGACATGGTTGCCCGCCTGCTCGACGGGATCGCGACGGCGTCCGCCGCCGGCACCCCGGTCGCGGGGGTCGGTCCTGTCTCCTCCGACAGCCGCGCCGAGTCGGGCGAGATGGTCTACGTCTCGAGGCGCTGGGGTCCCCGGCGGGCCGCACCGGAGGACACCCGGCCGGACGGGCTCGTCGAGGTCGCGTTCCTGATCGCGTCCGGCTGCCTCATTCCGGCGACCGTCCTCGAGGAGGTCGGTGCCATGAACGGCGGGTGGTTCATCGATCACATCGATCTCGAGTGGGGCCTGCGGGCTCGTCGAGCCGGCTACCGGCTGTTCGCGGTGACCGGGGCGCACCTGGGTCACGAACTCGGAGAGCGGGTGACGCGGGTGCCGGGCCGCAAGCAGCTCGTGCATGTCCAGTCCGTCCCGCGCACGTACTACATGACGAGGAACACGATCCTGCTCGTGCGTTCGGGCCTGCTCGGCACCGCCTGGCGACTGGGCTATCTCGTCTGGCTCGCGAAGTACCTCGCGTTCAACACCGTGTTCGTCGCGCCGCGACGGCAGCGGATCCGGCTGATGGCACGCGGGCTGGGAGACGGACTGCGGGGCGTCACCGGTCCACTGCGCGGCTGACGTTGCGCTTGCGCAGGACAAGCACCACCACCCCGAACAGCACGTCGACGACCGTCAGCAGCACCCGGCTCACCAGGACCGTCGCGAGGACGCCGCCGGGGGCCAGCTGGCCGTAGAGCACCGCACCGAGGACCACCTCGCGCGCGCCGACCCCGGCAGGCACGAAGACGACGAGGAAGCCGACTACCCACGCCAGGGCGTACCCGCCGGCCGCCAGAGCGAACGTCTGAGCGGACGGAGTCATCCCGACCGCGGTGGCGATGAGCCACACCTGCAGGCCCGCCAGGAGCCAGCCGACGAGCGCCCAGGCCGAAGAGCGGACCACGCCGCCGCTGGAGATCGGGTGCTCCAGGGGTGGTCGCTTGAGCGTGCGCAGCGCGAGGGTGAGGATCCGGTTCAGGACCGGCGGGATCAGCATCACCAGGAACACGGGGACGGCGAGGGCCACCCACCAGAACTGCTGGGCTACCTCCGCCGGAGAGAACACGATGCCCACCACCGCGAGCGCCAGTCCGGTCACGATCGAGACGAGGATCGAGACGACCATGACACTCAGGGAGCGGCGTCTCGGGATCTCGGCATCGGCGCCCAGTTCCGCGGCCGCCACGATGTTCCAGACTCCGCCCGGAACGTACTTGCCGAGCTGGGAGAGGAAGAAGATCGACGACGCGGTTCGGAGGCGGACCGGGGAACCCAGGTCCGTCAGCACCGCACGCCAGGACAGCATCGTTGCGACGACGTACACGACGCTGATGAGCAGGCACAGGAGCAGGGTGCCCGGCCGGATCTGCGTCACCGCCGCGCTCACCGCGTCCCATTGCGTGGCGACGGCCAGGACCGCGGCGCCGAGGGCCACGGCGAGGAACACCCAGCGGGTGATCGGCGAACGCAGGACGCCGAGGAGCTTGTTGATCATTCGGTGCCGAGTGCCCCGGCGAGCGGCGCCGTCACGGCGGCGGCGGTGAATCGATCATCGGCCAGATCTCGCGCCGCGCCGCGGTATCGGGCGAGCCGATCGCCGTTGCTCGCAAGCAGCCGGATCGCTGCTGCCAACGCCGGGGCGTCGCCCGGCGGCACCAGGAGCGCGGCCTCCCCGAGCATCCGGCGCTGGGGGGCGCTATCGCTGGTGACGATCGCCACACCCGCGGCCGCGCCCTGGTAGACCTTGTTCGGGACGACGCTCAGGGCCTTGGTGCTGGTCCCGAAGACCCCAAGGCAGACGTCATGGGAGGCGACGAGGGCCGGCAGGTCATCCGCATCCACCCAGTCCCGCCAGGTCACTCTCGGATCGTCCCCGACCAGCGTGCGGGCGCGCTCGAAGTCCTGTCCGGTGCCGATCATGGTGAACCGGAGCCCGGCCTCGGGCAGGTCACGGATCGCCTCGGCGATCACCGGGGCACCCTGCAGTGGCGTGTACAGACCGAAGAAGACCACGCCGAGCCCGTCCCGCTCCGCCGTGCCGGAGGCGACTTCCCCGGCGGTGGCCCGGTCAGCGTCGGCGCGGGCGTCGAACCAGGTCCGGCTCGCGCCGACCGGCACCACGACGGCGCGAGCGCGCCGGGACGCCGGCACCATCTCCAGGTGCTCCTGCGTGTCGACGATCACGACGTCCGCGGCCGAGATCGCGAGCCGGTCGAGCAGCCGCAGGAGCCGCACCCGAAGGCCGTCCTGCACTCCGCGGTCCGAGGCGGTGCTGCCTGCGAAGATCAGGTGGTCGAGCAGGATCGTGGTCCGCGGGAACAGGATCCTGGCGAGCAGCACGTCGAAGTGCCCGAGGTAGCCGACGAGGACCGCATCGGGCACGCCTCCGGCACGTCGGATCCTGATCGACCCACGTACCAGTTCGCTCCAGCGGGCCGCCAGGCGCCATGCCAGGGTCGGCAGCCGCCACGGTTGGTTGAGCAGGCGGACGCGGTCCGCAGTGTTCAGCCCGAGCGGGGCGTTGAGCTCCATGAGGTGCGCACCGTGCGCTCGCAGTCCGTCGATGAGCACCTGCACTCTCGGGTGCGAACGGGCGTCATAGGTTCCGAACGCGACGACCCGGCGCCCGTCGCCGGCGACACGTCCTCGACCGGTCCGGCCGGTCACCGGGCGCGGGTGGCTCGGACGGGCTCCGTCAGCGAGACAGGTGCCGGCTCGGGCACCGAGCGCTCAGGCACCACCGGGAACTCCGCCGGGGCGGGCCGGAGGTCGACCACCTCCGAGGCGAGGGCTGCGCGCCCCGAGTCGGAAGGTGCGGGACGGCCGTACTGCACGACCTTGATCCGCTCCAGTGTCTCCTCGAGCAGCACCCGGTTCGTGCGCTGCAGGTCTGCGATGACGAGGAGCGCGAGGCAGAGCAGTCCACCGACGAGCATCGAGGAACCGAAGATCAGCGATTGGATGTGCCCGCCCGCTTCGCCCTGGATCATGAACACGAGGAATCGGACGAACGGGATGATGCCCGCGAGCAGCAGGATCACCCCGAGCGTGCCGAGGATCACGTGCGGCTTGAACATCAGGTACGAGCGCGTGATTGCCGAACCCGACTTGAACATGTGCTGCCCGATGTTCTTGAACAGCCGGGACTCGCGCGTCTTCGCGTTGGTCGTGATCGGCAGGCTCTCGATCCGAAGCCGCTTGTTGCCGGCCTGGATGATCGTCTCCATGCAGTAGCTGAACTGGGTGACCACGTTCAGCCGGAACAGCGCGGACTTGGAGTAGGCCCGGAACCCGCTCGCGGCATCGGGCAGCTCGGTGCCGGCGGCCCGGTTCACCACCTGAGACCCGACCCGCTGCATGAGCTTCTTGAACGGCGAGAAGTGCGCGATCTTCGACGTCTGACGGTCCGCGATGACGATATCGGCCTCGCCGCGGACGATCGGCTGGACCAGATCGGTGATCCGCTCCTGCGGGTACTGGTTGTCGCCGTCGGTGTTCACGACGATGTCCGCGCCGTGGGCGAGCGCGTAGTCGACGCCGTCGCGGAACGAGCGGGCGAGCCCCATGTTGCGCGAGTGCCGCACGAAGTGCACGACGCCGTGCTCCTGTGCCACCTCGATCGTCCGGTCGGTCGAGCCGTCGTCGATGATGAGGATCTCGACGCTGTCGACGCCCGGGATCTCCCGCGGGATCGACGACAGGACGAGCGGCAGCGTCGTCTCCTCGTTGAGGCACGGGACTTGGACGAACAGCTTCATGATCTCCTCTGCGGCGGTCTGCAGGCCGAGGTGGCCCGCCCGAGACGGCATTCCGGGCACCCGCACGGTTGACCTGGATCCGGGCTCAAGTGTACAAGGATCGGCCGATCATCCCACGGAGGCGCCGCCGTAGCGGCGCTCGGGCCGGGGTGTCTGGCCCGGTAGCCTCGACGCGTGACCTCACGGACCTACCGACGCACCCTCGCGGTCATCACCGCGCTCCTCGGGGTCGTGATGGTCCTCTGGGCCGTGCTGACACCTGGATTCCGTGCTCCGGACGAGCCCCAGCACTTCAACAGCGTGATGCGGGTCGCGACGGGCGGTGGCTGGCCCGCCCCCGGCGAGGCCCGGGTGAGCGACGCCACACTGATCGCGACCAGGGAGGCCGGGCTCAGCCTCGAGACCCATGGCATCTCGGTCCTCACCTCCTCGATCCTGCCGCGCAGCTCCCTTCAGGGCTGGGGTTACCAGTTCGTCGACCTGACGCCGTTGCCGGCGCAGGAGCGGTCGGTTCTGGACCACACCGCAGACCTCGTCACGGACGTCGAGCCCACCTTCGACCAGATGACCCAGCATCCGCCGCTCTTCTACGCCGCCGGCGCCGTCTTGATCCGGGCTTTCGGTGCCCTCGACTGGCGTTGGGACCAGCAACTGCTGCTCCTGCGACTCTTCTGCGTATTCCTGTGCATCTGGGTGGTTCCGCTGACCGCGGCCACCACTCGGATGCTCACCGGGAAGCGGACCGTGGCCCTTGCGGCATCCGTCTCGATCCTCGCCGTTCCCCAGTTCGCCCACATCGGCGCGACCGTCTCGAACGACTCGCTCACGAACCTGCTCGGTGCCGTCCTCCTCACCATGGCCGCCGCCATCGTGTCCGGCCGGGCGACGTGGGCACGCCTCGTGGCGATCGGCGTGGTCCTCGGTCTTGCATTGTTGACCAAGGGCTTCCTGTTGGCAGCCATCCCGATGGTGGCGCTCGCGGTCGTCGTCGGCGCGCGGGCGCTGCGCCCCCGCCAGCGGCTGTGGCGCACGTTCGTCACACTGGCGGTGGCCTTCGTAGTCGGGGGCTGGTGGTGGCTGCGTAACCTCCTGGTGCACGGTGCCCTGCAGCCGAGCGGGATGCCGCCGTTCGAACCGGACTGGGGCGACGACACCCCCACCGTCGGTGAGTTCGCCCCACAGGCCTTCGATCGCTTCGCCACCTCGTTCTGGGGCAACTTCGGCTTCCTCGAGATCTCGCTGCCCCGGCAACTCACCCTCGGACTGACGGTGCTCGGACTGGCCGCGGTCGTCGTCGGAATCGTCGCGTGCCGGAGGCGCCTCCGCCTCATCGTCCTACTCACACTCCCGGTCGGCACGCTGCTCGTCGTGCTCGGCGGCACCTTTGCGTCGTACCAGACGAACGGCCTGTTCGCGGGGCTTCAGGGCCGATACCTGTTCTCCTCGATCGCGGTCCTGGCCGCCGCCGCCTGGATCGGCCTCGATGCGATCGCCCGTAGGCTCGGCCGACGCTGGGCGCACTGGCTCCCGGTCCTGGCCACCCTTCTCTCGGTCACCCTCGCGGCAATCGGCCTCATCACGTTCTTCCAGGCCTGCTACCAGCTTCCCTCCGAGTCCGTGATCGTCGGGCTGAACCGGTGGGCACTCTGGTCGATCGCCGGGCGGACCGGTGTGGGCCTCGCTGCCCTCGCGCCCCCGGTTGTCGCGATCGCTCTGCTCGTCGTCCTCGTCGTCGGCAGGCTCAGGCGCTCACGACGGCCGGACCTCGCCAGGAGTCTGCCCGCGTGAGGGGTGCGCACGCGCGAGCCCGGTCGAGGCTCGACTGGGAGCGCCTCGCCGTACTGGCAGTCCTGGTGGCGACGGCGGGATTCTCGGTGTCCGTCGCCCTGTCCGTGCCGATGTTCGCCTCCGCGGACGAGTCCGCCCATGTCGACTACGCCTACCAGGTCTGGCTCGGACGATTGCCGACCTTCGAGGAGGGCGTGCAGATCCGGCCGCCGTTCGGGTTCCTGCCGCCCGTCCAGTGGGCCTCGCAGCATCCCCCGCTGTTCTATCTGATCCTCGCTCCGGTGGTCGGGCCGCTGATCGAGGCCGACCACTACCTCCGAGCCGGGTATGCCGCCCGTGGCATCAACATCGCCATCACCGTGGCGTTCGTGTATGCCGTGATCTGGGCCACCCGCAAACTGGCGCCGGGCCACCGCCGCCTGGCGGTCACGACCGGCATCGTGGCCGCGTCCGCCGCCTGGGTCACTCGGGTCGGCGGCGCCGTCTACAACGACATCCTCGCCGCCCTGCTGTCTGCACTCCTGCTCGGCGTGACAGCGCGGGCACTGCGCACCGGGCTGACCCGGCGGGACACTGCGCTTATCGCTGTCCTCGGGTCCCTCGGGATGCTCAGTCGGGCGTCGGTCGCCGTCGTGCTCGCGCTCTGCCTTGCCGCACTGGTCGTCGGCGCGGCACGCGGCCCCAGCACAGGTCGTGTCCGACGCGTTGTTCGCGCGTCGATCCAGTGCCTGATCGCCGGGAGCGTGGTGCTCGCCGCCGCGCTGTGGTTCTACCTTTTGAACCTGGAGCGCACCGGCCGGCTGACGGGCGGGAGCCCGGAGTGGTCGCAAGCCAACATGGGCCGCGTCGTTCGTCCGGTCCTCGAGCTGGTCGGCGACCCCGGGGCCTGGTTCCGACTGGTCCGGTTCTTCGGCCACGGCGCGTTTCCCCTCGAACTGATGACGACCGTGTGCGTGCTCGTGCCGGCGGCCGTCGGTCTCGTGCTGATCCGTCGACTCCGTACCGCGACCCCGGCCGACGCCGTCGTGCTCGGCCTGGGCGTGCTGCTGGTTGCGGCCACCCTCGCGCAGCAATTCGTGTACGCCTCGTCCGGCGGCCAACTCAGTCCCCGCTATCTGCTGCCCGTCGCCACCATCCCGTTCGTGCTGATCGCCCATGGACTCACCGGGTTCCAGCGCGCTCGATGGTTGCCGACGGCGGCGTGGCTCGTTGTCGTGAACGTCCAGTACCTCGACTGGTTCCGTGGTGCGATCACGACCGTGCAGCAACCCGGCTCCGGGCCGATCTACCCTGCCGCCGCGGCCGCGGCCGCCGGGCTCGCCCTCGCTGCCGTGGTCATCGCGGTGATCGCGACCGACCGACTCACTCCCATCGGCGGGTCCGAGAAGACACCGGCACCTCACGGCCCGGGCCACGGCGGTCGACCCCGATAGCAACGGGCCGCACCACGCGTCCGGCGGACGTCGCCCGGGGCCCAGGACTCGTCATCGATTCCTGACCGGGACTGGCACGTTCGTCGCCACCTTCGCTGCGGGCACGTACCGCGCCAGCGGCCCCGCTGGAAGGCGCGTTAGCGGCAGCGGTTGTCCGGGTTCACTAGCGTCGGGTGCGGACGGTGGACCAGGCTGTAGCGTGCCAAGGCCTCGCCTCCGGAGCGGCCCCACGCACCAGCCAAGGTCGGAAAGGTACGATCCGTGGTCGGCGGGCGGTGCTGATCGCTGCCCCAGACCGTCCCGACCCGAGGAGTCTTCATCAACGAGCACGCGCCCGTGACTGCCGACGTTGATGAAGGTGTCGAACGACCCAAGGATCACTCGGCACCGTTGTTCGACCACGGCGGCAGGAACCGCCTCGCCGCGTGGCTGCTGGCGGCTGCAGCGTTCGCCGTCATCGGCATCCGCCTGGGGCCCCCATTGCTCGGCCTCGAGGTGTTCGTCGGCCTGGACCTGTTCGAGTTCTTCCGACCGTGGTCGGAGTTGCCCGGGGCGGACGGCTACCCGACGTCGTCCATCTACGTCTCGGACCAGCTCGACTCGACGCTGCCCGGGATGTACGAGATCCGTGAACGGTTCCTGAACGGCGACCTCGCGCTCTGGAGCTCCTCCGCCGTCGGCGGGTTCCCGTTGTTCGCAACGATGCACTACGGCATGCTCACGCCCGGCCGGTGGCTGTTCTTCATCCTGCCGACATGGCTGGCCCCGGCCTGGGCCAAGCTCGCCGAGCTGGCGTTCGCCGCAGCCTTCACCGCGCTCCTCGCGCGCCGGCTGAAGTTCAGTCGGCTGGCTGCCGCCGTGGCAGCGTTCATCTATCCGATGACCGGCTTCATGATCGGCTGGACGAACTGGCCGCAGGCCGCCGTCGCCGCCACGATCCCCATGGTCTTCTGGTCCGTGGAACGCTTCGTGCAGCTCCGGCGGGTGCGCGACATCCTGCCTGTGGCCCTCGCCACGGCGATCCTGCTGTTCGGCGGGTTCCCCGCCGTCGCGGGGCAGACCCTGTACCTGGCCGGGGCATATGCCCTCGTCCGGACCATCGCAACCCACCGTCGAGCGATCGGCGCCATCGTGCGGGACCTCGCACTGCTCGCCGGCGGTGTGCTGATCGGCGTTGCCCTGACCGGATTCCAGCTCGTGCCGTTCGCAAGTCAACTGCTCGGCGAGACGGACCTCACCTATCGCGCATCAGAGTTCTTCAGCGTGAGCCAACCCGTCTTCCTGCTGACGACCATGTTCCCGGAGTCGTTCGCCGGGAACCAACTGTGGGCCGGAGCCAGCCCCATGGACGTCAACGCCTACCTCGGCGGCGTGACGATTGCCCTGGCGACGCTCGGCGTCGTCTCAGTGCTCCGGGGCCGGGTGCCACGGCACGTCGGCCTCTTCTTCGTGGGCGTCGTCCTGCTCGCCGTCACGTTGATCTGGTTCCAAGGCCCGTGGACCGCCTGGATGAACAACCTCCCGATCTTCAACGGGAACCCAATCGGCCGGTTCCGCTCACAGTTGGCACTCCCCGCCGCCATCCTGGCCGCGGCCGGCGTGGACCTGCTCCGGACGGACTCGGACGGCGAGTCCCGAGCATTCACATGGCCGACGGCACTCGCTGTCGGAGCCGTGACGGCGCTCGCGGCAGCGGCCGCCGCCCTGCTCAACTCGGGGCGGATCCTCATCCTGAGCGAGCAGGTCCTGCGGGACACGCTCATCGCAGTTGTGCCCCTGGTGCTGCTGTTCGGCCTTGTGCTCTGGGGACTGCGCAGCCGGCGCCCGAGAACCCTCGTGCTCTGCCTCGTGGTCCTGGCGGTGCCGCTACAGGCGTTGTCCGCAACGGCCTTCTACTGGCCGACCGGCGAACGTGAGGACTTCTATCGAACCACCTCGGGCATCGAGTACCTCCAGGAGAACCAGGGGCACGACCGGATCGCAACCCTCGGGCTTCCGCTCCGTCCGAACATCACGCAGTACTACGGCCTGCGTACCCTCAACGGGCACTCCTTCGTGACGGAGCAGATGTCCGAGGTCTTCCTCGCCATCAACCCGTCGATGTTCATCGGCCCCACATACACGGCACTGTCGAACGACATCGCCTCCTACGGGGATCGCGCCCCCGGGCTGGACCGGTTCGGGGTTCGGTACCTGGTGGCGGACGCAGAGGCGATCCTCCCGGGCAACGTCCCGGTCACGCTGCCGGGGATCGGGGACCCGCTCGCGGAGCGCGCCGGCGACCTGCCCCTGGAGCCTGGCCGCGAGTACACATCCACGATCGCGGCCGGCGACCTGCGCGGCGTCCACATCCCAGTGATCCTGAACGCGCCCGGGAGCGTCACCGTCGAGATCCACGACGCTGACGGAGCACTGCTGGCGAGCAACGAACTCGACGTTCGCAACACCGGCGAGGAGGTCACCGTCCCAATAGCACTCTCCCCCATCGACGGCGTCGCGTTCCCCGACTCCGGTGACCCCTTCACCGTGACCGTCACCTTCACGGGGGACGGCCTGATCGGGTCCGCGGACGACGCGGGGAACCTGCGCGTCCAGGCGGTCCGAGCCCCGGCCGAGGGCGACGGTCTGGACCTCGCGTACGCAGGCGAGGGCCTGATCATCTGGGAGCGGACCACCAGCCTGAGCCGGATCCGCTGGGCGAGCGAAGCCGTCGTGATCAGCGACGACGAGGACCGCGTGGCAGCCGTTGCGAACGATGCCGTCGATCCGGAGGCCGCGATCCTGGCCGAGGAACTGCCTGAGGAACTGGCCGGCGGCACAGCCGAGCTGAGGATCACCGAGGACAGCGGTGACGTGATTCGTGTCGAGGTGGAGGCCGAGACCGCTGGGCTCGTCGTGGTGACCGACACGATGGACGACTTCGTCGCGACAGTCGACGGGCAGCCTGCCGACATCGTCACAGCCGAGCACGCCGGTGGCGCGGTCCTGGTTCCCGCCGGGTCACACACCGTCGAACTGACCTACGCGCCACAGTCCGGAAAGCTGGGCATCGGACTCACGATCGGTGCTGCCGCAATCCTGCTTGCGATCGGGGTCGGTTCCCTGCTGCTCCAGCGACGGAGCCGCCGACAGGCGTCCGACGCGGAATCCGACGTGCGGGCGGACGTCGAAGTTGAACCGGATAACATTCGCTGATGTCCTCGACCAATCAGAGCGAGCCACAGCCGGTCGCTCCCGGCGTCCAGGATCATCGAGCACCACTGTTCCAGCGATCGACGCGGCCGGAGCGGACTCTGGGGCTGATACTGGCCGCCTTGGGACTGGCGTTCGTCGCACTGCGGTTGGGCCCTTCCCTGCTGGGACTCAACGTCTTCACCGGCCTGGATCTGTTCGAACTCTTCAGGCCCTGGTCGGAACTGCCCGGTTCGGACGAAGCATCCTCGACGTCCGTCTACGTCTCCGATCAGCTCGACTACTTCCTGCCGGCGATGCACGAAGTCCACGTGCGGCTCCTCCAGGGTGACCTCGCCATGTGGACGTCGGCGAACGTCGGCGGCTTCCCGCTGTTGGGCACCATCAACTACGGGATGATCTCCCCCGGCCGTTGGGTCTTCTTCATCCTGCCGACGTGGCTCGCGCCGGCCTGGTCGAAGCTGCTCGAGATGGCGTTCGCGGCGACGTTCACGTTCCTGCTGGTGCGCCGACTCGGGATGAGCAAGCTCGGGGCCGGGCTCGCCGCGTTCATCTATCCCATGACCGGTTTCATCATCGCGTGGACGAACTGGCCGCAGACCGCAGTCGCCACGATCATCCCGATGCTCTTCTGGTCCATCGAGCGGTTCTCCCAGGAGCGGCGGGTCCGAGACGCGGTGCCGGTCGCGATCGCCACCGCACTCCTGCTCTTCGGCGGGTTCCCCGCAGTGGCAGCACAGACCTTGTACCTGGCCGGCATCTACGCCCTGGTCCGTACTCTCGTCCGCCATCGGAGGTCCGTGCGCCCGATTCTGCGCGACCTCGCAATCCTCGCGGGTGCGGTGGTGGTCGGCGTGGGCGTCACGGCATTCCAACTGCTGCCATTCGCGGACCAACTCCTCGGCGAGACGGATCTCTCCTACCGCGAGGACGGTTTCTTCGGCGTCAACTCACGGCACTTCATGCTCACGACCATCTTTCCCGAGTCGTTCTCCGGAAACTACCTGTGGTCCGGTCTGAGCCCGATGGACGTCAACAGCTACCTGGGTGGCATGGTGGTCATCCTCGCCGCGCTCGGTGTCGTGCGGACGGTCCGAGGCGGCATCCCACGGTCGGTCGGCCTCTTCTGTCTCGGCGCGATCGTGCTGGTCGTAGGACTCATCTGGTTCCAGGGCCCCTGGTCCGACTGGATGAACAACCTTCCCTTCCTGAGCGGGAACCCGATCGGCCGAATGCGCTCCCAACTCGGCCTGCCCGTGGCCCTGCTCGCCGCCGCCGGTATCGACCACCTCCGCTCGGACTCGCAGGGCCAGGCCCGTGCCTTCACGCTGCCGACGGTGCTCACCGTCGCGGCCGTCACCCTGCTGGCGGTCGCTGGAGCCGGCCTGCTCGTCTCCGGTCGCATCCTGGACATCAGCCAGTACGCGTGGCGTGACGCCCTGGTCGCCGTGGTGCCGATGTTGGCCCTGGGAGTCCTGGTTCTGATCGGCCTGCGTCGGTCCTGGCCCAGGTGGATCGCGCTCGCTCTCGTCGTGGTCACGGTGCCGCTGCAGGCAGTACCGGCCACGGCGTTCTACTGGCCGACCGGTGAACGGGACGCCTTCTTCCGCACCAGTGCCGGCATCGAATACCTCCAGGAGCATCTCGGACACGACCGGATCGCCACGCTCGGACACCCGATCCGTCCGAACACCAACCAGTACTTCGGACTGCGTACCCTCAACGGCCATGCGTTCGTCCCGGAGGATATGGCGGCCGTGCTGACTGCGATCGACGAGCGCGCCTTCATCGGACCGACCTACAGCGTGCTCTCGAGCGCGGTCACCCAGTTCGGGATCCAGCCCGGCCTGGACCGGTTCGGGGTCCGGTACCTGGTGGCCGACGCCGAGTCGAGCTACCCCGGTCCGATCCCGGCCCCGCTGGCCGGCGTCGAGGATGCCGTCAGTGAACCCTCGGAACCGGTGCTGCTGGAGCCCGGACAGGCATATGAGGCCCAGATCGCGCCCGGCGAACTGCGTGGCCTGCACATCCCGATGACGGTGAACGAGGCTGCGACCGTCTCCGTCGAGGTGGTTGGTACCGATGGCACGATAGCCCGCAACGAGGTCGACGTGCGGGCCACGACGAACCAGGTCAAGGTGCCGGTCGCCCTCACCCCGATCGGCGGCGGCGCCTTCCCCGACACCGGCGACGCGCTGACGGTGCGGGTGACCGTCGATGCCCCGGTCACCGCAGCGCTCGAATCGGACGGAGATCTGCAGGTGCTGGCGGTCCGTCCGCCCGTTCCGTCCGATGGGCTCGAGCTCGTCTTCGCGGGCGAGGGCCTGATCATCTGGGAGCGACCGACGGCGCTGCCGAGGATCCGGTGGGCCGGCGACGCGATCGTGATCCCGGACCCGGCCGAACGGCTCGACGCCATGGCCAACGATCCTGCTCCCGAGGGCACCGTGATCCTCTCGGACGCGCCCGAGACTCCCCTCACGGGCACTGGTTCGACCACGGAGTTCACCGTCGTCGAGGACAGCGGAGATACGATCCTGGTCGACGTGACGGCGACCGAACCCGGTCTGGTGGTGATCTCCGACAACGTCGAGAACTTCGTCGCGACGGTCGACGGAGACCCCGTTGAGATCGTGTCCGCCGACTACGCCGGCGGCGCGGTCGAGGTCCCGGCGGGTGTCCACCAGGTGGAGCTGACGTACGCGCCCGAATCGGGCGCCCGCGGAGCTGCGATCTCGTTGGTGTGCGTCCTGCTGCTCGCGGGGATCGGGATCGTGCCATTGCTCCGACGGCGGATCCGGGCCATGGGCGAGAGCCGTCGCTAGATGTCGCTCTCCCGAACCCACCCCCGCCCGCGTGCCCGTCCGCACGCGTCGACCACGCTCCCGGATCATGGCGCGCCGCTCGTCGCGGGCCGTGCTCGGTCGGGTGCGGCGACTAGAATCCGTTGCAATGACGCCCTCATCGCCTGACGCGGCACCGCGGGTCCCGAAGGTGCCGGGGCAGACCTCCCACCCTCGGCGCAAGGTCCTGCTGCGAGTGGTGGGACTCGTGGCGGCGGTGGCGGCACTTGCTCTCTGTGCCAAGGCCCTGATCGACTCCTGGTCCACCGTCTCGACGGCGGTCGCAACGGCCGATCCGGGCTGGATCGCGGTGGCACTGCTCGCCAGCGCGGCGTCGATGTTCGGACTGGCGGTGCTGTGGAAGCGCACGCTCGCCACGTTCGACGAGGTGCGCCCGCTCCGTTTCGTCACCAGCTGGTACTTCGTGGGCGAACTCGGCAAGTACATCCCCGGCGGAATCTGGCCGGTGGTCGGTCGCGGGGAACTCGCCTCACGGGGCGGCGTGCCGCGCGGCCTCGCCTACACCAGCACCATGCTCTCCCTGGCGCTGATGTGCGTCGGCGCCGCTTTCGCATCCGGACTCCTGGCTCCGTTCCTCACCGTCGATGGTGGGCGGGTCGGGCCAGAGATGCTTCTCCTGGCCCTGGTGCCGATCGGTGTGGTCTGCGCCCATCCGAGCGTCTCCGGGCGCCTGCTCGGGCTTCTGGATCGTGTCTCGAAGGGGCGCATCCGCATCGCCGCACCACCGTTCCGGACGATGCTCTCCCTGATCCTGAGCGCGGTCCCCACCTGGCTGCTCGTCGGCGCAGCCTCGGTGGCGGTCACGCAGGCCCTGGGATACGAGCAGTTGCCTGCTCGCATCGCCTTCGCAGCGATCGCCGCGTGGATCATCGGGTTCCTCGCCGTTCCGGTACCGGCGGGAGCGGGAGTCCGTGAGATCCTGTTCGTGGCGATCTCCGGTCTTGAACCCGGACCCGCGGTGGCCGTGGCCGCGATCGCGCGCCTGCTGTTGATGGTCGTGGACGCGGGAGGCGGTATTCTGGGCCTGCTCTGGCTGCGGACGGGGCGCCGATTGCCGACTCCTGCTCCCACTGAAGGTGAAACGCTTGGGTAACCTGCCCTACCTGGTCAAGAGCACATACGCGAAAGCCATGCGCGCCACCGGGCGGTTGCTGACCAGGGCGAAGGTCCTCAGCGAGAATCCACCGGTCCGCAGCCACCGACTGCAGCACTGGGCGTACAGCCTGACTCGCGTCCACGACTCGATGGCCATCGTGGAGCTCGGCGTGCCGTGGTGGACCTATGACGCGATCGACCACATCGAACAGGTTCTGGACGCCCGCCCAGACGACCTCCGGGTGTTCGAGTACGGCTCCGGCGCCAGCACGTTCTGGCTGGCCCGGCGAGCTCGCGAGATCCACACCGTGGAGCACCATGCCGGGTTCGCCAAGACGATCGGTCCCGAGTTGGCGAAGCTCGAGGACGTCACCTTCCACCTCGTGGAGCCGGAGCGATCCGAGCATCCGGCGATCGGGTCACTGAAGTCGGGCAACGCAGGTCTGGACTTCAAGGCCTACGTGACCACCATCGACGCGGTCGGGGGTCTGTTCGACGTGGTGGTGATCGATGGTCGGGCGCGTGCCGCGTGTCTCAGGGCCGCCATCCCGCACCTGGCCGAGAACGGCATCATCGTCTTCGACAACACCCGGCGGCGGCGGTACCGGAAGGCCATCGAGAAGTCCGGGCTGGTAGAGACGCGGTTCACAGGGCTCACCCCGACCCTGCCCTACCCGGAGCAGACGTCGGTGCTGACCAGGGCAGCCGGGCACTGAACCGGTGGCCACCCCGGTGGCCGAGCGATCCAAGGGCAACACCGAGGACCGGCGACCGGTCCGGATCGGGTGGGAGTGTGTCGACGGGGCGTCGCCCTACGACCGGCCGACATCCCGGACTGCCTGGAGATACGTGCGGCCGAACCTGTCGGTGGGCTCGAGGATCGCACCCTCGGCCCACTCGTTCCACGCGTTGATGAAGACGATCCGTTCGTCCGCCGGCCTGTGGGCGACGGCGTGCACGGACTCCGCGAGCCAGCGACGGAACGTGTACGGGTTGGATCCGTACCAGAGGTCGGGCCGCCACTGCCGGCGCGCCGTGTTGTCGAAGTTCACCATGACGCCCGGGTAGTAGTCGTCCGGCATCGTTCGCAGCTTCTTGATGGCTTCGGTGACGAGGGCACCATAACTCATCAGGTTGCCCCGGAAGGCCGGATCCAGTGACAGGTGTTCAGCCGGTCCCGCGACCCACGAGAGGTTGTGCGGTGGGAATCCGAGTGACCCGTCCAGCCCGTAGTCCGCGGCTCCGGAGGTCAGCCCGTCGAACTCCTCGGCGACGCTCACCGAGAGCAGGAACAGCTCACCGATGCCGGCCTCCCGGGCGTGCGCCCGCCAGGTCGCGGCGACAGCGGGAAAATCGGGAATCTGACCGGGTCGGTAGATGGCCAGCACCGCCTTGCCGTTGACCCGTAGATACCGTCGGTCCTTGAGCAGGTGCGCGACGTCGTCGATGAACTGCTCCGCGGGCACCTTGTCGTAGTCCTGACCGATGAGCACGTCACTGGACCGGCCGTCCCAGCGCCGAGTCCAGTTCTCGTTCGCCCACATGAGACAGAAGGGCTGTTCGACGTCACCCTCGACGAGCCGGTTCACGGGCAGTTCCAACAGCGGTCGCCCCGCGAACCAGTAGTGGTAGTACATGAATCCGGCGATGTCATGATCCTGGGCCAGCTCGCGCTGCTGCTCCCGGATCTCGTCGAGCCGGAGGTCGTAGAAGCCCAGTTCGGTCGGGAACCGGGGTTGGTGCTGACCTCGGTAGACGGGCCGCGCCGCGGTGACATTCGTCCACTCGGTGAATCCCTTGCCCCACCAGACGTCGTTCTCCTCCGTCGGGTGGAACTGCGGGAGGTAGAACGGCACGAAGCGAGCCGCAGGCACTCGTGGTGCGTCAAGGGTGAACCGGGTCCACCCCTCCTCCGCGGCCGGGTGCTCCCGGACATGGCGGGTGTCCTCGACGGTCAGGCCAGCCTCCCGGCTGAGGATCCCGATCGAGCGCTCCAGCGCGTGCGCCGTGGTGCCATCGATGTGTGCGGACCGCTCGTCCTCGAAGTCCGCCGCCGTGAGGTTCAGCGACCTCAGACCCTGGAGGACGAACGCCCGGACCCAGTACATCGAACCGGCCGCGAACCGGAGGTCGTCATGGACGACGTCGAGCTCGATGCGGCGTAGGAGTTCGCGCGTGATCGGCTCGTCGGCCCCCCAGTGCTCGGGTCCCACGACGTTGCCCTCCGCGGTGACCAGCCCGAGGTTCGGGTCCTCGGCGAAAGCGCCGAGGATCGCGCGGATCCGGTCACCGTCGCCGACGAGTTCCTCGATGAAACCGGCCCGCCAGGCGTCACCAGAACCCTCAAGATCGACTCGCTCGGTACGCCATGCGCTCTTCTTGGTGTGCATCTTGAGCACGAGTTCGTATGGGTCGAGGATTCCGGCGTTGACGACCTGAACCAGGGGGAAGATGTCGCGGCCGCGGTTCTCGGTGTCGAACGAGACGCAGTTGCGCAGCATCGGTGCCGACACGCCGGCCAGGTTCACCGCCTTCCCCGAGGAGTTGGTGACGACCAGGTCGAACTCGACCGGCATCGCGGCGAGTCGCTCGAGCAGCTCCGGCAGGAGCTCGGGGTAGAAGACGTGGACAAGGACCGCGACCCGGGCGGGCTCGTCCAGCGGTAGCTGCGGATCGATCCGCCAGCTGTCCGGGTGGCCCGACGCCTTGCGACCCGCCCCGCGGCGTAGCCAGGCCCCGAAGTCGACGGCGGCGCGCGAGGAATCACGACCCGGCAACGTGCCATCCTGGAGATAGGTGACAACAGCGCCCTTGGCGATTCCGCGGTAGCGCGCCAGCCTGCGGCGCACTCCGGCAACCGTGATCCGTCTCATCGATCCTCCGTTACAGCCACTCGTCAATCTCCTGCCGGTACATCGCCCGCACGACCTCACCGATCCTGTCGCCACCGGGGCCGGTGGAGGGATCGGTCACCAAGGTCCGCTTGACGAACGGGAATCCGCGCTGCAACAGCGTCCGCCACGCGCCGAGCGTCGGATTGACCGCATCCTGCGTCACGTCGTGCGAGCGGAACCGGGCTGTGGGTGCGTAGCCACCCGCCACGCAGGCCCGGCTCAGCCCCAGCTCATAGCGCATCACCACGTCCATCTTCGTGGGCTCCACCCTCACGTTCGCGAAGAAGTCCCTGAGGGCGGGCTCCGCGAGGATGCCGCGCCGGAATCCGACGAAGTAGCTCTGGAAGTGATGTGCGATCTGCCACGAGTCGGTCAACGTCCAGACATCGGCCCCGGTGCTCTCGTAGTCCGCGAGCAGGTCATCGATGGGCGCGAACGGGCCGACCATCGAGTCGTTGGTCAGGACCACGTGCTCCAGCCGGGTCACCTCCGGGAACCGGTCGAGTCCGACGGTCCAGGATCCGAAGTCGTACCCGAGGTTCTCCCTGCGAGTGACCACAACGCCCTCCGGCGGCGGCACGGTCCAGACCAGCTCGGCCGGCGCCGTCGAGACCACCAGCGGCGTGTATCCGTTCGCCACGAACTGGCGGAGATACTCCGTCAGGGAGCGACCCACACGTCCGTCGGCGCTGTACTGCGCCACCACTGCGACCTTCGTCGCGGCGGCCAGCAGGCCCACGTCCCCGGACTCCACTCGCAGGTTCGCCCCAGGCCCGTCGAGGACCCGCGGCCGGTTCCGACCCCGCAACGGCATACTCAGCGGCTCATCATTCGCCGGACGCCGCGGATCGGCGCGGTCAGACGCCAGGACACCGAACCACGCATCAGCCGGATCTGCTCCCAGCTCTCCAGGAGCCGGCCGTTGGCCGAGGCCAGGTCGGTCGTCAGTCGCTCGAGTTCGGCGTTCGTCTCGACCGATTCACGACGCATCCGCTGTAGCGCGAGCCTGGCGCTCCGGTCGTTCTCGATGACCTCCGTCGCGGACCTGTCCACGGTCCTGTCCATCTCGTCCCGGAGCGCGGTGACCTCACCGCGGATGGCGTCGAGTTCCGCCTGGAGCTGGTCCCGCGAAGCGAGCGCATCCGCCAGGTAGGACTCGGCGAGCCGGTCCGAGCGTAGGTACGACGAGCTGCCCACGACCTCGCTGAACGGACGGAACCGCTCGGCCTTGTCGAGCACCACGACGGAGTCGTAGACGTGGACACCGTCGAGGTGTGTGGCCCAGACGCTTGTCCGGTCGACCGCCAGGTCATAGCGCGAGTGCTCGTCGTCGACGCGGTCCTTGACCCATTCGATGAACGTCCCCTCGCGCTTGAGCCCGCCCTCGTAGTAGTCCCAGTACGACGTGTGGCAGTCCTCGGTGATGAACGTGCCGCCGTCGAGCAGCAGGGGAAACAGGGTCTCGGCCGTGACGATCTGCTGCCCCATCGTGTGGCCACCGTCATCGATGATGACGTCGAACGGCCCGTACTGGTCGTTGATGCGGCGGAGGACCTCGGGGTCCTCCTGGTCGCCCAGTTCCACAACGTAGCGGCCGTCCACTGCGCGCACGGCGGCCTCGTCGACGTCGAGACCGACGATCGTCGCCTCGGCACCGAAGTACCGTTGCCACATGTCGAGGCCACCGCCGCGGTAGACGCCGATCTCAAGCACTCGGACCGCCCTGCCCCGGTACCGCTCGAGGTGGCGGTGATACACGGGGAAGTAGTGGATCCACTTGTCGAGGATGGCGCCCGACCGGTGCGCGAGATAGTGCGCGTACAGCGGGTTCGACGACAACTCCTCGGCGGCTCCCGAGAAGTAGAACGCCGCGCGATAGCACTCGTTCGCGTGATCATGGGGCAACGCATGATCGCGGAAGGCGTCGCCGAGGCCGCGAGCCCGCTCGGCCGCAGTCGGGGCAGCGAGGGCACTCGTCAGGTCCCCCAACACCTCGGCGGACGGCTCCCAGTTGGCGGTCAGCGCCGCGAGTGCCTGGTCACCGTCGTCCATCGAGAGCAGGAACAGTGCCCGCGACACGTCGGCCAGTTGAATGCTTTCGGTCATGCTTTTCCTTCCACCGGTAGCGACGGCTCGGCACTCCATCGTCCGAGCATCCGTGTGAGGCCAGGCTCACGCACAGCGTGGTCGGCGCGGACCCGGAGCTCGGTCTCGCGGTCCGAGTAGTCATAGGTGTGACCCTTGTCCACGATCGCCGTACTGATGTTGAACGCCCCCGGCTGCAGCGGCAGCGCCGCACTGTAGAAGTCGACGAAGCCCTCGCCCGGCTCGATGTCGTACCGGCGATCGTCCTGCATCGAGTTCGGCCCGGCGACCGTGATGCCCGACTCATGGATGAACGCGAGTCCGAACGTCACGTCCTCCAGCGATCGCGTACTCCGATAGTGCACCCGGACGGTGCACTCCTCGCCCGGCGTGACGAACCCGACCTCGGCCCCGGACGCATCGTGCAGCGTCACCTTGGTCATCCGGATCTCGCCGGATCCCTGGCGCGGGATCGGCACCGCGACCTCGTCGCCGACGTCGCCCGGTTCGCCACCGGCCGCCGCATCGGCTTCGGCCCTGGCCGCCGACTCCTTGGCGTTGACGTCCAGGAGGTAGCCGTCGATCACGTCGCTGACGTCGCCGAGGGCCCGGGGGCGTCCGTGGTCGAGCCAGATGCCCTGGTCGCAGAGCTCGGCCGCCAGCGTGAGCGAGTGGGTGACCAGCACGATCGTGGTGCCTCTGCGCCGGAGCTCGAAGAGGTGGTCGAAGCACTTGCGCTGGAACTCCTCGTCGCCCACCGCGATGATCTCGTCGACGATGAGGATCTCCGGGTCCAGCGTCACCGCGACGCTGAATCCGAGCCGGACGTACATACCGGAGGAGTAGACCTTCACGGGCGAGTCGATGAACTCTCCGATCCCGGCGAAGTCGATGATCTGGTCCATCGACCGGTCGATCTGCTTCTTGGAGAGCCCGAGGATCGCGCCGTTCAGATAGATGTTCTCGCGCCCTGTGAGTTCACCATGGAAGCCCGCACCGAGCTCGAGCAGCGCCGAGACCCGACCGTCGACGAGGACCTGCCCGGCGGACGGCCGGTAGACGCCGGCCAGGATCTTCAGCAGCGTCGATTTGCCGGACCCGTTGTGTCCGACCAACCCGAAGGTCGAACCGCGGGGGACCTCGAACGAGACATCCCGGAGCGCGTGGAAGTCGTGGACGCCCCTGGACTTGCCGCGGACGAACATCTCCTTGATCGAGTTGCGCCGCTCGGTCTGGAGTCGGAAGGTCTTGCTGAGGTGATCGACCTTGATGGCGATGTCGGTCATAGCGCCTCGCTCAGGTCGCCGCCACGACGCTTCATCACGAACATCGCCCCCGCGAGGGCTACAACCGTCCAGATCGTCACGGAGATCCAGGTGCTGAGATCACCCGTGGTCAGGTCGTAGATGGCTGCCCGGAACAACTCCACGAATTGCGACAACGGACTGAATTCAACGATCGCACGCAGGGGAATTCCGTTCCATGACAGCGGGACGATCTCCGGGTTGTAGATAATCGGCGTCAGATAGAAGAGGAGTTGCAACGCCACCGAAACGAGGTGGGCCAGGTCACGGTAATACACGTTCATCACCGAAACAATCGTCGCAACCGACGCAGTGAATATCACGAAAAGGGCTAGCACAAGGGGTACCAACAACCAGGTCCACGACACGTTCAAGAGCACGACGAGCACGATGGCGAGGATGCCGAGTTCGATAAGGCTCTGGATTCCGACCGCAAGCCCGGCACCCAGCACGGGCGCGTACGCGGGGAAGTAGATCTTCTGCAGGAGCGGGCCGCTACCGAGGAGGGCACCCATCCCGCCGTTCACGCACGATGAGAAGTACGACCAGAGCACGAGGCCGCAGAACAGCCAGACGACGAATATGCCCTCGTTGCCGTTGCCCATCGGCGGGGGGACCATCCGAAAGACGATCGAGAAGACGAGCGTATAGATCGCAAGGGTCGCCAGCGGAACGACGAGGGACCACGCCCAACCGAGCAGAGTTCCGTTGAACTTCGCCTTCAGGTCGCGGCGCCCGAAGTTGCTGATCAGATTCCACTGTCGCCAGATCGGTACCGATGGTCGGATCTCACGAACGGACTCAGATGTCACCGGTTCACACTACCAGTCAGGCCGTGTAGCCCTTCCCTCGTGCAGGTCGCCGTGACCGACATCACGGTGCTGGTCACACTGTGCTGGAAGGGCCGGCCCGACGGTCGCCGCCGGGCAGGATCTGGCAGATCAGGAACGCGGTCAGCGCGCTGAGGATCACTTGCTCGCCTCCGTCCTCGAGGAACGTGAGCGCGATGTCGATCGGCACGATCTCGACGAAAGGGTCGTGCAGGAAGTCCAGCGCGACGCCGCAGACGATGAGGGCGACGAAGTAGCCGGCGATCTTCCGGCTCAGGCGCTTGGTGACCTCGTCGGCCCGTCGATACCCGAGTGCGACCAGCAGGATGAGAGTCGCCCCGACGGCCGCGTACCAGATGAACTCCCCGACGGATGTGGAGATGCCGAGATCGACCTGTTCGACGAGGTAGACGCTCATGCGCTCGTGGATCCGTCGGGAGTCGTCGACCAGGTAGTACGCCATGACGACGGCCCATGCGAAGACCACGAAACTCCTGCGCCGCACCCAGAGGACGCCGAGGACCACGACGCACCAGAACTGCTTCAGCGACTGGTAACGCTCGCCGAGTCCGTGCTCGCTGCGGATATCCCATGGCCACGACTCCGGTGACTCGAGCCGGAAGTACAGGTAGGCGAGCATCAGGAACAGGTCCGCGGCGATGAACAGCAGGGCAAGCACCTGGAGCTCTGGCCGGCGTAGCTCGAGGAAGTCGACGATGCGGCGCATCCGGCCCGGATCCACCCGTTCCGGCTCGGTCAGTACTCTCGCCATGCTCACTCCACTCCCCGAACGTGAACCGTGATTTTGCCACAGGCACGCCCGGGACACGTCACAGGCGGCGAACGCCCAGCGTGTCTCGCCCGTCGTCGTTCCAGTCGCCCACGAGCACGACGTCCGTGGCTCGACCGTAGAAGACGACGGTGCTCGCCGGACCCGACGAGAGTGAGTTGGCGATGAAGTACTGGTTCGCGCGTCGCACGGCCAAGGTGTCCGTGCCGTTGCCGTCCCAGTCCCCGGTGAGCACGACGTCGGTGTTGCGTCCGTAGGCGACCTCGCGATCAGCGACGCCCCCGGTCAGGGAGTTTCGGAAATAGTAGATGTTCCCTCGCCGAACGCCGAGCGTGTCCGTGCCGTTCCCGTCCCAGTCGCCGACGACGACCTGATCGGTTGCGCGTCCGTAGGGGATGACGCGGTCCGCGGTCCCGCTGCCCATGGTGTTCATGATGTAGTACATGTTGCCGCGCCGAACGGCGAAGGTGTCCCGCCCGTCCCCGTTCCAGTCCCCGACGAGGACGACGTCCCCCGGGCGACCGAACGCGACGACGGTGGCGGCCTCCGAGTAACCGTTCGTGTTCGTCAGGTAGAAGAGCTGGTTGACCCTGGTCGCGACGGTGTCGACACCGTCTCCGTCCCAGTCGCCGACGTAGACGTTGGCACCTCGCTGCCCGTACCGGAACCGGACGTCGGCCGTGGTGGTGAACTCGTTCGCGAGGTAGAAGAGGTTGGGCAACTGGCTGCTGACCATCATGCTGAGCTGGTCGATCTGCGTCCTGATCAGGCCAGGGCACGCCGTCTGCGCGACGTCGCGGTGGCCAAAGATCCGAGGCAGCTCCACCCCGCTCGGCACGACCCCGGTACCGGTCGAGACCAGCCCGCTTCGCGCCGTCATGTCGAGGCCCGCGCGACCGAACTGCCAGGCGATGACGTTGGCGACCGAACGGAGCACCGTGCTCGAGGCGGGCGCCTCCGTGTAGGTGCCCATCACGGACACGCCCATCGTGTGGGTGTTCATCGGCCGGGCATGGCCGCCGATGGTCATCTGCCCGGGCGCCGCGGTACGCGAGCCTGTGCGTCCCTCGAAGATCCGGCCGAACTTGTCGACGAGGAAGTTGTACCCGATGTCACCCCAGTCCCGAGTGATCGCGTGGTAGCGGTAGATGCTCCTGATGATCGAGGCGGACTGGTCGGCCGTGTAGTTGTTGGTCCCGGCCGTGTGGTGGATGACTGCCGCCTGCAGTCCGGCATAGGAGGGCCGCCACGTCATGATCGTCTCGTCGGCGCCCCACTGCGCACGGGTGTAGACGCCAGGATTGGGCAGGTTCACCCCCGACGTGGCAGCCGCCGTCGTGGCCAAGGGCTCCGCCGCGTCGGTCCCGGGTGCGGCAGCCACCGATGCGGCGGCCGCCGTCGCACTCGCCGGGGTCGAGATCTCGCTCGTCGGGTCCGCCGCGAGCGCGGCTTCCGTCCGCTCGCCCATCGGCACCGCCGTCAGGTCGGCGTCCGGCAACGTGGCCGGGGCCTCGCCCGGATCGGAACTGACCTGTGCATCCTCCGACGGGTCCGCTGGGATCAGCGTCAGGCCGAGGTCGGCCGGAAGTTCTGCGGCCGGACCGGTGACCTGCACCTGCACGGCCTCGGCGCCACCGGTGACGAAGGGGTCCGTCCCGGCAACCGCCTGACCGCCCTCGGCGCCTTCGTCACTCTCGGTCTCCAGCCAGTCCGACCAGACCCCGCCCTCGAGCACCCGAATGAATACGTGCGCGTCCTCCGCCAGGTTCTCCCCATCACGCCAAGTCACCGCGGCGACGAGGAACGTGTCGGTCGCCGTCGGCACGGTCAGTACGGCAGGCGTCCCCGACGCGGCGTTGGGCGCGAGGCGCGAACTCGAGGCGGGCGCGAGTCCTGCCGCACCGGCCGCCGTCGTCGTCCCCGACGCATCCGTGAGCGAGATCACCTCCACCGCGGCCGAGGTGTCCGGCGCGTCCGTGCTGTCACGGCCCGGCGGGTCCGGCAGAGCTGATGCCGTTGCCGAACCGGAGGCAGCGAGCGCGACGGCCAGGACGGCCACGGAAAGGGCTGTCGGAACCGTTCTGGTGTTACGCATGGATCTCCCCCGGACTGTGTGGTTTATCCACCATCGTGCATGGACAGTCAACTCGACGGTCATTTTGATCGGCGCGGCGCGTAGATCTCGGCGTTGACGGTAGCGAATCGGTCTCGTTTTCGAGGGTAGCGTGCCCGCGTGGCGGGCGGCGGGTTGGACCTACCATGGTTCGGGCCGTCCCTGACGGCTCCCTGTCCAGGTCAAGAGCGGAACAACTACTTCTAGGAGTGCACCTTGCGCATGCTCATCACCGGCGGAGCCGGCTTCATCGGGGCCAACTTCGTGCACCAGACGGTGCGCGAGCGGCCGGACGTGGAGGTCACCGTCCTGGACGCCCTGACGTACGCGGGGAACTCGGACTCCCTGGCCGACGTGCGCGAGAAGATCACGTTCGTCGAGGGCGACGTCGCGGACGCAGCGGCTGTCGACCCGCTCGTCGAGGCGAGTGACGTCGTCGTCCACTTCGCCGCCGAGTCGCACAACGACAACTCACTGGCGAACCCGTGGCCGTTCGTGCAGACGAACCTGATCGGGACGTTCACACTCCTGGAGAGTGTTCGACGCCATGGCGTCCGCTACCACCACATCTCCACCGACGAGGTGTACGGAGACCTCGAACTTGACGATCCGGCGCGGTTCACGGAGAGCACGCCCTACAACCCGTCGAGCCCGTACTCCTCCACGAAGGCGGGGTCGGACCTGCTCGTGCGCGCCTGGGTGCGCTCCTTCGGCGTCGAGGCGACCATCTCGAACTGCTCCAACAACTACGGTCCGTTCCAGCACGTGGAGAAGTTCATTCCGCGCCAGATCACGAACGTCCTGAGTGGCGTTCGGCCCAAGCTGTACGGCCAGGGCCTCAACGTGCGCGACTGGATCCACGTCGATGACCACAACCGTGCGGTCTGGACGATCCTCGAGAAGGGCACTCCTGGTGAGACCTACCTGATCGGCGCCGACGGGGAGGAGAACAACAAGCATGTCATCGAGCTGATCCTCGAACTCCTCGGTCAGGATGCGGACGCCTACGACCTGGTCACGGACCGACCGGGGCATGACATGCGATACGCGATCGACTCGACCCGGTTGCGGACCGAACTGGGCTGGGAGCCCAGGTTCCCCGATTTCCGCTCCGGGCTCGCCGAGACGATCACCTGGTATCGCGACAACGAGGCCTGGTGGCGCCCGCAGAAGGATGCCACCGAGGCCAAGTACGCCGCCGCAGGGCAGTGATCACCGCGCGCAGTCGTCCCGCTGGGGCCGGTCGGCCTCAGCGGGATGCGCGCGTCTGAAGCCAGGACCGCACGCGCAGCCCCGTCGCGAGCGCCCAGCGCAGTGGAAAGAGGTACCAGGCCGAGTACCTGCGGCGCAGGTACAGTTCGGCGCTCACGTGATGCGCCCGGATCATCGCTGCCGGCTTGTCCCGCCAGGACGAACCCTGGTCGTGGACGACCCGGGCCGAGGGCACGTAGACGTTCGTCCAACCGGCGCGGGCGAGCCGGTCGCCCAGATCCACATCCTCGAAGAACATGAAGTAGGCCTCGTCGAAGCCGCCCACGGCCTCGAACGCCTCTCGCCGCAGGAGCAAGCACGCCCCCGACAGCCAGCCTGCCTCGTGCTCGACGGCCCCGGAGCTCTCCTGGGTTCTGCGGTAGGCCTTCGTCCATGGATTGCCCGGCCAGACACGAGCGAGCAACGCGTGACCCGCACCGGTCCGCACCGATGGCAGCGCCCGCGCCGACGGGTAGACGCTCCCGTCGACGTTCAGGATCGCCGGTCCGAACGAACCCGCCCTCGGGTGTCGCTGCGCGGCCCGGATGAGCTCGTCGAGGGAGCCCTGCGTCCACTCCACGTCCGGGTTGACCACCACCAGCCACTCGCCGCGCGCTCCCTCGGCGCCACGATTCGCCGCGGCCCCATAACCGAGGTTCGTCCCGGTCTCCACGACGGTGCCGCCATGACTTCCGGCCACCCGGAGGGCAACCCCAGGGTCCGCACCGTTCTCGACGAACACGAGCTCGACGGGTGCGGTGCTCGCACCGGCGAGGGTCGTCGCGAAGTCCTCGAGTTCCGCGCCGGGATGGAACGTGACGCAGACGACGCGGACTTCAGGGACATCGGCGCTCATGCGGTGGTCGGGCCACCCGGCTGGTCGGATACGGCGGGACCGGTCGTCGCCGGGCGGCGCAGATCCGGCTCGATGTAGATCGTCAGCTTGAGCGGGACCGACTCGCGGATGCGCACCTCGGCATCGTCGATGGCGCGGGCGACCTCCTCGGCGTTGTCGTCGCGTTCGACCTCGACCTTCGCCGCCACGAGCAGTTCGTCCGGGCCGAGGTGCAGGGTGCGCATGTGGATCACCGAGGTGACGCCATGTCCCACCACGGCCGCCTCGATGGCGTCCTGGTGCTCGGGCAGCGCCGACTCGCCCACGAGCATGGACTTCATCTCGATGGCCAGGAAGACCGCGATCACGACGAGCAGCAGACCGATCGCCGCGGATCCGATCGCGTCCCAGCGACCGTCGCCGGTGATCAGGGTCATCGAGACCCCGAACAGCCCGAACACGAGGCCGAGCAGGGCGCCGGTGTCCTCGAGCAGGATCACCGGGATCTCCGGGGAGCGGGACCTCTTGACGAACTTGAAGATCGGCGTCCGGCCGCGCACGTGGTTCGCCTCGATGACGGCGGTCCGGAGCGCGAACGACTCCAGCACCACGGCGACCAGGAGCACCACGATCGGCACCCACTGCCACTCGGTGATCGGGTGCGGGTCGGAGAACTTGTGCCATGCCTCGTACAGGGCGAACAACCCGCCGAGGGAGAACAGGATGATCGCGACGATGAACGCGTACACGTACCGGATCCGGCCGTAGCCGAACTGATGCACCTCGGAGGCCTTGCGCTGGGCGCGCTTGCCGCCCAGTAGCAGCAGCGCCTGGTTGCTGGTGTCTGCGACCGAGTGCACGGACTCGGCCAGCATCGAACTCGAGCCGGTCAGCAGCCAGCCCACGAACTTCGCGATCGCTATGCCGAGGTTCGCGAACAGTGCCGTGATGACTGCCTTGGTGCCCCCGCTTGCGGCCATGTGCGTCCGTATCCGTCCGTCGGTGAGGTGTGTCGGAGGGAATCGTACCGAAGGCTCGGCAGCACCTCGCCACAGGGCCGGCTGCGGCGGGTGGACTCAGTCCGGCGCGAGGTGGCGGCGCAGGTCCGCCTCGAGGTAGATCTGGGTCTCCAGCGGCACGGCTGCCCGGATCCGCACCTCGGCCGCGTCGATCGCGGTGGCCACAACGCGGGCATCCGCGTCGGGCTCCACCTCGATCTTCGCGGCGACCAGGAGCTCCTCCGGGCCGAGGTGGAGGGTGCGCATGTGGATGACGGAGAGCACACCGGCCCCGGGAATGGCCGCCTCGATGGCCGCCTGGTGCTCGGGCAGCGCAGACTCACCGATGAGCAGCGAGCTCATCTCGATCGCGAGGAACACCGCAATGGCCACCAGGAGCAGGCCGATGGCACCGGACCCGATCGCGTCCCAGCGCCCGTCGTCGGTGCCGAGGGTCATGCCGACCCCGAACAGCGCGAACACAAGGCCGATCAGAGCACCGAAGTCCTCCAGCAGGATCACCGGCAGTTCGGGGGCGCGCGACTGGCGCACGAATCGCGTCAGGCTCGTGGTGCCCCTGGCGTGGTTGGCCTCCCTGACCGCCGTCCGGAACGAGAGCCCTTCCATCACCAGGCCCAGCAGCAGGACCGCCACCGGCACCCACCGCCAGTCCTCGATCGGGTGCGGGTCGGAGAACTTGTGCCACGCCTCGTACAGCGCGAAGCAGCCACCCAGGCTGAACAGGACGATGGAGACGAGGAACGCGTACACGTAACGGGCCCGGCCGTAGCCGAACTGGTGCACCGCCGAGGCCGCGTGTCGGGACCGCTTGCCACCGATCAGGAGCAGTGCCTGGTTGCCCGAGTCCGCGACCGAGTGCACTCCCTCGGCGAGCATCGAGCTCGACCCGGTCAGCGCGTAGGCCACGAACTTCGTGACCGCGATCCCCAGGTTCGCCGACAGCGCGGCAACCACGGCCTTCGTGCCTCCACCCGTGGACATCCGCGCGCCTCCTTGTGACCGGTCCCGCCGCGCTCGGCGGCCCGGAACGTCCTCAGACCTGCCGCGCCTCGTGGGCGAGCAGTACCGGTACGCCGCCACGAACCGGGAAGGCCAGGCGCGGGGAGCCGCTCGTGTTGACGAGTTCCGGCTCGCCGTCCGGGCCGAGACCGTCGACGAGTTCGGATCCGGTGACCGGGCACCGCACGATCGCCCGCAGCCAGTCCTCGATCGGCAGCGTGTTCTGCTCGGGTCGGGACTCAGTCATGGGTGGCCTCTTCTCCTTCGCGGACGAGCGCGAGTACGCCGTCACGGATCTTGATCATGATGTCGGAGTCCTGGGCCTCGACGTTGAGTCGCAGGAGTGGCTCGGTGTTGGAGCTGCGCAGGTTGAACCACCACCGCGGGGTCTGGTCCCAGTGGGTGAAGGTGAGCCCGTCGAACTCCTCCACCGTGACGACGCCGGCGTCGATGTCGTCGGAGAACGCCTGGAGCACCCGCTCGCGGGCGGCGTCGACATCGGCAACCCGGGAGTTGATCTCCCCTGACGCGGAGTACGGGGTGTAGATCTCGGCGAGGGCGGACAGCGGCACGTCGGCCTCGCCGAGCGCCTGCAGCACGTGCATCGCGGCGAGCATGCCGGTGTCGGCGAACCAGAAGTCCCGGAAGTAGTAGTGGGCGCTGTGCTCACCGCCGAACACGGCGTCCTCGGCGGCCATCTCGGCCTTGATGAACGAGTGCCCCACCCTGGTGCGCACGGCTCGCCCGCCCGAACCCTCAACCAGTTCCGGCACCGCACGTGAAGTGATCAGGTTGTGGATGATGGTGGCGGTTCGGCCCGCCGCCTTCTCCTTCTCCAGCTCCCGGAGACCCACCAGGGCCGTGATCGCGGACGGGCTCACGCTGACGCCGCGCTCGTCCACGACGAAGCACCGGTCCGCATCGCCGTCGAACGCCAAGCCGATGTCCGCCTGCTCGGCCACAACGGTGGCCTGCAGGTCGATCAGGTTCTTCGGCTCGAGTGGGTTCGCCTCGTGGTTCGGGAACGTGCCGTCCAGCTCGAAGTACATCGGCACCAGGTCCAGGCCGAGGTCGTCCAGGCCCGCCTCCGTGCCCAGCACGGCGCCGGCGGTGAGACCGGCCATGCCGTTGCCGGCATCGATGACGACCTTCATCGGCCGCACACCGTCCAGCGGCACCAGGGTGCGCAGATGGCGGGCGTAGTCGGCGAGGAGGTCCCGTTCGGTCACCGTGCCGGCCGGCTCGGCCGCGGGGATCCCCTCGGCGAGGTAGGCGGCGGCCAGCGTCTTGACGTCGGCCAGCCCGGTGTCCCGGCCGACGGGTCGGGCTCCGGCATGGCACATCTTGATGCCGTTGTACTGCGCCGGGTTGTGGCTCGCGGTGAACATGGCCCCGGGCAGGTCAAGACTGCCGGAGGCGAAGTAGAGCCCGTCGGTGGAGGCGAGGCCGATGCGGATGACGTCCACTCCGCGCCAGGTGACCCCGTCGGCGAACGCTGTCACCAACCCCGGCGAGGTCGCGCGCATGTCGTGGGCGATCACGACCGCCGGCTTGTGCGCCGTGGCTGCGATGACGTCCGCGAAGGCCGCGCCGAGCGCGCGGGCGGTGTCCTCATCGAGTTCGTCGGGGACGAGCCCACGCACGTCGTACGCCTTGACGATGGCGTCGAGGCGTGGCGAGTCGGGCGAATCGGGCAGTTCAGGCGAATCAGGCACGGTACCGGAGCCTACCGGCCGGCTCACTCGCCGTCGTCGCGAACCACCCGGAGGTGGCCCCGCCGGCCCGCCTGCGGGGTCGGGCGGGCCTGGGTGACGGGTGCGGGGGCGGCGAACTGGCCGCGGGCCGCCGGCACGGACGGCGGCGGGACGGCCCGCGACGCCTCCCTGACCGCGTCGGCGAGCGCGAGGAGGTCGTCCGAACTCGGCGGTGCCGGCTCGAACTCGGTGGCCAGGCGCACCACGTCCCAGCCGCGCGGCACGGTCAGCCGTTCGGCGTGCGGCGCGCACAGATCGTAGGTGTGCGGCTCGGCGTTGGTGGCGAGCGGGCCGAGCACGGCCGTGGAGTCGGAGTACACATAGGTGAGCGTCGCCACGGCAGGCGCCGTGCACGCGGAACGGGTGCAGCCTCGGGTCGCTCTCACGAGATGAGAGGCTACCCCCTCCCCCTGCCCTCCTCGGCGATCCCACGCCGCCGACTCTGGCACCCTTGGTGACATGACCGAGGAACCGCCGGCTGCCGGGCGTGACGTGAGCCGCGTCGTGTTGCCGTCCCGACGTGGCTCGGCCCGCCGGGACCGGCGCGGGCGCGGGCTGCGGGGTCCGCTCCTGCCACCGACCCTGCCGGGCTGGCGCACGCGCGGGGAACGGTTCGACGAGACCCTGCTCAGCACCGTCGAGCGGTTGGAGAAGCACCTGGGCTCCGATCTCGACGGCGTCGAGTTCGCGGTCGAGGAGGTCCCGCCGTCCGCACCTGCCCCCTGGGAGACCGGTGCGGTCCCGTTGGGTCGTTACTTCCCCGCGGACCCCGCAGCGGGCCTGAGTCACCGGATCGTCGTGTACCGGCGTCCCGTGGTCGGCCGATCCGCGGACTCCGATGACATCGCCGCACTCGTGCGCGACGTCCTGGTGGAACAACTCGCCCAGATGCTCGGCCGGGACCCGGAGGACATCGACCCCACCTACCGGGACTGAGGCCGGTCGCGCGGACCCGGTCCACGTGCTCAGGGACCGAGCCGCACCGTCACACTCTGGTCCTCGTCGGCGTCGGGGGTGAGCGGGAGCATGCTGAGCAGCTGACCGTCGGCCGCCTCCGCGCTCAGGGCCACACTGGCGAGGACGGCGGTACCGCTCACCTCGACGGCGACCGCGTTCGACAGGTCAAGGCGGTCGGTGACGTTCTCGGTGGTCCCGGCCCCGAGGTCGATCTCCACGGGTTCGCCGACCTGCCCGGCGGGGTCCACCGGGCGCAGCGTGACGGTCTGGTCCTCCTCGAGCGGATTCGTGATCGCGAGTCCGGCGTCATCCACGACGGATCCGAGGCCCGGGATCGCGAGCAACCCGTGGTCGACCGCGGTCCGCGCGGGCATCCAGGCCCGGTCCAGCACCGGCTCGTCCGGGTCCAGCTCACCGGCCTCACCGAGTCGGGTGAGCATGACGGCGCCGGTGACCGGCTGGTCGGCACCGACGCGCACGGTCCAGGAGCCGGCCGGGACACCCGCCAAGGAGACGTCGGTGACCGCCCCCGGCTCGAGGATCATCCCCTCGGTACCGGCGAGGACCTCCTCGCCGTCCTCGCCGAGCAGTGACACGGTCACCGTGGTGGGCTCGGTGTTCGGGTTGGCCAAGCGAACCACGGACGGTGCCGCGGCCGAGGCGTCCGTCTCCGGCAGCGGCACCGGGCCGATGGTCAGGTCCAGGCCAGGGTCGGCCGTGGCCGTGACCAGGTCGGTACCGGCGGGCACCACCCCGTTCAACGCGTTGTCCTGGATCTCGGCAGTCAGCCGACCGCCGTCCGCGCTGACCCGGACGGCGATCCGTGGCTCGAGGGAGAGGGACTCCAGCAGGATCGACTCGCTCGCGCCGGGTCCCACCAGGACGGGGTTGTCCGCGCTGACCTGTCCGGCCGCGCCCCAGATGTCCACGCTCGCCGCGACCGCCGTGTCCCCGGGATTCGTCAGAGTCAATCGGGCACTCGAACCGAGCTCGGTCGCCCCGCCCACCAACCAGATGCTCGAGGACGGCGCCTGGCACTCCGCCGCGGCAAGACCACGCAGGTCTCCGGCGTCCTGCCGCGCCGCCGAGGCACCTGCCGCGAGCGCGGTCGAGTCACCGTCCGGCTCGGCGCGCAGCAACGCCGGCCCGCTCGGGTCGCTCTGGCTCAGGTACCGGATGTCCCCGGTGCCGGGCACCTCGACCGGATCGCCGCCCACGGAGGACCACGTCGCGGCCGGAGGCTCGCCGTCGCGACCGAGGACCACGGCCTCGGCGACAGCGACGAGGTCGGCACCACCGGATCCGAACTCGTCGTCGACGTCGATGTCCGATCCGTCGTCGCTCGCCAGGAGCGGTGGTCCGGCACACACCATGGACAGTGGGGCGGCGCCGACGCTGATCTCGGGAGGTGGGACGGTCGTGGCTTCCGGCGGCGGGGCCAGCGTGGCGGCCCCCACGACCGCCCCGGTCAGCCCGAGGACGAGCAGGCCGGTGGTGGCTGCGCCCACGCCGCGGGCGACGGCCCGCAGACGGGGGTTCAGTCGGGGTGTCGAGGTCATCTCAGGTGTCCTCCAACCGGCGGCGCCGGGTCGGCAGGGCGAGCAGGACGGTGAGCCCGAGCACCACGATGGTGACCACTCGCCAGGGCATGTGCAGGGCGTGCTCGTAGCGGACCTCGATGGTGCCCACGGCGCCGTCCGGGATGCTGAACGCCTGCCGCCAGCCCGCATCGACGGACCGCAGCGGCTGGCCGCCGACCCAGGCCCGCCAGGACGGATCGGCCCGCTCGGCAAGGACCAGGGTGCGCCCGGTGCCGTCAGCCGTGATCCGGCCCGCCGCGGTCACACCGGTGGAGGGCACGGTGGCCAGCACCGCGCCGGTCGCGTCGGTCACCTGGGCGCGCGCGATCGAGGTGTCCGTGGATCCGTCGCCGAGATTGACGCGCCAGATCACGCCGCTGTCGTTCTCGGTGACCCGGTCCAGCCCGCGCACCGAGTCCAGCAGGGCGATCAGCCGGCTCCGTTCGGTCGGATCGGCGAGTACACCGCTCGCGTTGGCATCGACCGCAGGCACGACCACGACGGCGACGGCGTGGGTCGCCAGCGCCGTGGCCGCGTCGTTCGCCGTGCCGGTCGCGAGGGCGGCCACCAGTTCACCCAGGTCGGCATCCGCGGCATCGAGGACCTCCGGGTCGGCGAGATCGTCTGCGGACTCCACCCGCACCAGGCCCCCGAGTGCGACCGCGGTGGCGGTCTCGGTCAGTTGTGGCCCGTCGCCACGCCAGAGCTGGGCGTCCAGTTCGTCCTCGGTGGGGGTCAGCGCGAGCACCCGGGCGCCCTGCGGCGGTCGTTGCACCTCCAGGCCGAGGGCTGGCACCGGTTCGGCAGTGCGCGCGGCGATCTGCACGAGTCCGGTGGGTTCGGCGCCGCTGCGCTCGGCCAGCACCCGGGTGGTCCAGAGGGTCGCCGAGCACACCAGCCCGGCCACCACGACGACCGTCGCGACCACTGCGGCGGGTTGGCGCCAGCCGAAACTCACCTGACCAAGACTGCCCTTGAGACCGTCGGCGGCGGCGAGCGTGGCGGCGAGCAACCCGAGCAGCACGAGGGAGGTGCCCGGACCCGCCCAGCCCTGCACCACGACGTCAGTGTCGGCGCCGAGCGCCCGACCGATCGCCACCGGTACCCGGACCGAGACGGCCGCGGTGAGCACCCCGACGGCGACCAGGAGCCAGGCGATCCGGATGGCGCGGGCCCGGCCAGCGCCCCGGAACAGGGCGAGGACCGCCGCCGCGAGCACTGTTCCGGACGCGATCAGCGGCAGCACGGTCGCGGCGGTGCCGTCCAGGAACGGCACACTGGTCGGCGACGCGGGCCAAGCGAGCAGGGTGAGCCACGCGGGCCCCGGGTCTGACGCGAACGCGACCCCGGGGTCGGCGAAGATGAGGCGCCATCCGCCGTCGCCGGCCGTGGCAAGCGCGTGGGAGAGCAACGGCCCGAGTACCACCAGGGCAGGCAGTGCCACGAACACCAGGCGCTTGCGGCCGACGGCGAGCCGCTTGCGGCGGCCCAGTGCGAGCGCGAGCAGGGCGAGCGCGAGGATACCTGCGGGCAGCAGCACCGGTGCGCCCGCGCACGCGACCGTGAATGCGAGCCCCGCCGCGGCGGCGGCGCCGAGCGACCCGATGTTGGAGGTCCGGGTGATCACCGTGGCGGCCTCGGGCTCGTCGTCCGGCACGTAGTCACCGCTGGTGTTCGACACGATCACCGGCAGGTCGTCGGAGTCCCAGTCGTCGAGCCGGGAACTCGAGGGCCGGGCGGGCCCGTCGGTGGACGACCCCGCCTCGCTCGTCACATCGGAGTCGTCCTCCGCCGTCGCCGATCGATCGGTCGGTCCGTCGGGGGCGGATGCCCTTTCCGTGGCCGTGCTGTCCTCGGCACCGTCGGCCTCGGTCGCGGGCCCGGCGTCCTCGGCGGGTTCGGCCCCCGGATCGGCGACCTCGGGATCCGCGAGGGCCGCTAGCCGGGCGCGCTTCGCCTCCCCGGACAGGACGCCGTCACGTTCGCTCGAGCGAGGCGACACCCGCTGCGCGCCGACCATGCCCGAGATGACCACGTCCCGGCGGTCCAGGCCGAGCGCCCGCATCACGCCGAGGGCAACGAACGGCAGGGCCAGGTGGGCGATCACCGCACCGAGGCGACCGTGGCCGAGCGCGAGCAGCAACGGCGGTCCGAGCGCCCACGCGAGCGCGGCCCAGGCCCGCAGCAGCACCGAGCGGGAGGCGGTACCGGCGGCGAACCAGCCGCCGAGCGCGGCCAGCGGCATCGCCGCCACAAGCAGCGCGGCGATGCTGATCCGCATCGGCGTGCCGAGTGGTCCGCCGGTCACGAGCGAGAGCAGGCCGAGGAGCCCCAGGAACGGGTCCGGCGGACCCGGGTGGCCGTCGCCGGTGCCGATCCACGGTGCCAGTGCGGCGTCCCAGACCTGCGCGAACGTCCCGTCGACGGGCAACAGCGCGCCTCCGGTGAGCGCGCCGGAGAAGGCGACCGGCGCCATGGTCAGCAGGCTGAGCGCAACCACCACCACGAGCACCGTGCCGAGCGTGAGCCGGCGTCGCAGCGCCACGGCGGCGCGTTCGGCCATCTCCAACTCGCTGGGGGCGCGGGCCGCGCGTCGCTCGGCCACGGCCTGTCGTCGACGGTCCCGGCGCAGTCGCCAGACGTCCCACCAGGAGGCCTGCAGCGGTCGCAGGCGCCGGTACGGGAGCTTTCGGGTCGCGCCGCCCCGACGGCGCGCGGCGGAGACCGCACGCGTGTGGGCGAGCACGCCGAGGGCGAGGAACTCCTCCCCGGCCAGCTCGAGCTCCTTCGTCGCGACCCTCCAGATCGCCCGCACCGGTGCGGCGACGATCGCGGCGATCGCCACGAGCGGCACCAGCACAGCCGGGACCTGGGTGAGGCGGACGTGCAGGATCGCCCGCCGTCGGGCACGGAACGAACGCCGCGGCTCCTGGGCGCGTGGCTCCTCGGTGCGCGATCCGTCGACCTCCCGGAGCCCGAAGTATCCGGATCGGGCATGCCGCACGACCGCTCGCGGCACCACGACAACCCGGTGGCCGGCGAGGCGGGCCCGGCGGGACAGGTCCCGCCCGTCCAGGAACGGTCCGAGAGCCGGGTCCGGGCCTCGCAGTGCTCGCCACAGCGTCGCATCGATCAGCATGCCCGCCGTGCCGACGGCGTAGACGTCCTCGCGTCCGTCATGCTGACCCTGGTCGATCTCGCCGTCCTCGATGCCGGTGAACCGCTGGCCGTCGAACGTGGCGCTGACGCCCACCGAGATCAGCCGGTCCGGTTCGTCCCAGTCGACCTGCTTGGCGCCGGCGATCGCGATCGCCCGGCTCCCTTCGACGGCGCCGAGGAGCTCGGCCAGCGCGACGGGCTCGGGCGCCGAGTCGTCGTGCAGCAGCCAGAGCCAGCGTCTGGTCCGCCCGTCGGATGCGTCGTCGGCGACCGGGTCGAACCCGCCCTCCGTCAGAGCGCGGCGCACCGCCGCACCGAAGGTCCGTGCCCCGGGCACCGGGACGACGGTGACGTCCTCGGGTGGCAGTCCGGCATCCGTCGCGAGCTGGCGCAGTTCGCTCTCCCGCGGCTTCTGCCCGAGTGCGGCGATCAGGAGGTGCTCGGGCGCAGTCGTCTGGGCGGCGAGCGCTGCGAGCGTGGTGGGTAGGTAGGGCGAGTCTGCCGCGCCCACCACCACGGCGAGCGTGTTCCAGGTGTGGGCGGAGTGAGTCTCAGCGGCGGTTGCCTTCATACGGCTTTCACTCGGCGAGCGCCGAGGCCCGCTCAAATCGCTCGGCGCTTGAGCTTGCGACGCTCACGCTCGGACAGGCCACCCCAGATGCCGAACCGCTCGTCATGCTCGAGGGCGTACTCCAAGCATTCCACCCGGACCTCGCATGACACGCAGACCCGCTTGGCCTCACGGGTGGACCCGCCCTTCTCGGGAAAGAATGCTTCCGGGTCGGTCTGCGCGCAGAGCGCCCGCTCCTGCCAGGACAGCGCGCCGTCATCGTCGACGTAGCCATCCACCGGGAACGCGAGCTCCATGCGTGGGGCCGGGACCGGCTGCGGAATTCCGTTGGTGAGAGGTCCCTCTCCCAGAATGTTCCACACGGCTTACCCCAATCGTCGTACATGCCCCTTGCTCGGACACCCCGGGAACGAGGCGCTTGCAATGAATTACACGCGTGTAACCCGCCTGAGTCAAGCCGAGAGCGGATTTTGATGGCGGTCACCGGCGTGTCGTGCACGGCCTACCCTCGCAGGTATGGCGCACGATACCCCCCTCGACTCCGTCCGCGATCTGGTCGCGTTCTGGCAGGCCACCGACCCGACCTCGCCGCGGCTGACTTGGTACGGCCCGGACTCCGATCGGGTGGAACTCTCGGGGCGGGTCCTCGCCAACTGGGTCATCAAGGCGACGAATCTGCTCACCGAGGAGGCGGACGCCGGGCCGCGTGTCCTCGTCGGGGTTGACCTGCCCGTGCACTGGCGCGGGATCATCTGGTCCCTGGCGGCCCTGCATGCCGGTGCGTCCGTGCATCTCACGGTTGGCGACGCCGCCGGTCCACTCCCCCGCTCCAAGGGCGCCCCGCCGGTGCTCGACGCGGTGGTCACCGCCGACCCGGAACGCGCCCGTGAACGAGTTCGCGCAGGTGGGAGCGTCATCGCGGTCGCTCTGCCGGCGCTGGCGAGGTCCTTCGACGGACCGCTCGGTCCCGGTGTGATCGACGGTGCCGCGGACCTGATGACGTACCCGGACGTGCTCACGCAGCCCGCGGAGTCCGATCCCGAGGGTCCCGCCATCGACGGCGCGAGCCACGCCGACCTGCTCACCTGGGCGAGGCGAGCAGCAGCCGACGTCACCGGTCCCGGAGCCGTCCGTCCGCCGTCGGAGGCTCCCATCGTTTCGACGGCGACCGGTCCGCGTGCGCTGGTGGCATCGTCCGACCCACGAGGGGCTCTGGCCACGTCGTTGGCCGCGTGGGCGGAACACGGCTCGGTCGTGCTCGTCGGGGACCCTCGCTCCGCGGCCGACCTCGCGCACCTCGCACAGGTCGAGGGCACCACCTCCTGACGCGTGCAGGCCGGGCGTGTCGCTCAGGGCACCCCGGCCTGGGCGACGCGCCCGGTGCCCGAGAGCCGTACCGTGCCCTCGTCCGCGGCCACGAACACGCACTGCCCACGAGCGACCGTCACGCCGTCGGGATCGGCGTCGGACGTCACGGAGAGCTCGCCGTCCAGGCCGAGCAGCAGGCGTGGCCCACGGCCCGGGAACCGGCGCTCGTGCTGACCGTCGAGGGTGGCCACAGAGAGTTCGAAGTCGTCGACCGGCGCGTAGTACACGCCGGTGCACTCGTCGAACATCTCGGGGGCGATCCGGATCGGTGGAGCGGCGACCCAGTCGATGGTCTCGAGGACCTCGGGGATGTCGACGCGCTTGGTGGTCAGGCCCGCCCGCAGCACGTTGTCGGAGTTCGCCATGAGCTCGACGGCGAAGCCGCTGAGATAGGCGTGCACGCCGCCGGCCGGTACGAACATCGCCTCGCCCGGGTGCAGCGTCACGGGGTTGAGCAGCAGGGCCGCCACGGTGCCCGGGTCCCCGGGATAGGCGGAGGCGAGGTGGGTCACGATGGTGTCGGTGCGCGCGGACGGCGACCGCCCGCTGCGCAGGCGGGCGGCACACGCGGCCGCAGCCGCCTCGACGGCCGACGCGCCGCCGTCGGCGCCGCTGACGAGCAGGTGCGTGAACGCGGCCCGCACGCCGGACGCCGTCGGGCTGGCCTGGAGATGGCCGAGCATCTCGCGGGCGAGCGGGGCGTCCAGACCGTCGAGGAGTTCCGCGGCCCGGCGCGGTGCCCGGAACCCGCTGACCGCCTCGAAGTTCGTGAGCGCGTAGACGAGTTCGGGCTTGTGGTTCGCGTCGGTGTAGTTGCGCAGCAGCGGGTCGACGCCGGCGGACTCCTCCCGTTCGTGGCCCGCCCGTGCCTGGCGCAGATCGGGGTGCACCTGGAGCGAGAGGGGGCGCACCGGTGCGATCAGCTTGAGCAGGTACGGCAGGGTCGGGCCGAACCGGGCGACGACGTCGGCCCCGAGGAGTCGCTCGGGGTCACCGGCCAGGTAGGTCGGTAGTTCGCCGTCGTCGTCGAGCATCGACGGCGCGGACGGGTGGGCGCCGAACCAGTGCTCGGCGACCGGCTGCTCGGTGGGCGTGGAGCCCAGGAACCTCGGGATCACCATGGCCGAGCCCCAGGCATAGTCGCGAGGCGACCCGACGAGCACCCTCACGCGGGGCGCTCGGCGACGACCACCAGCCCGGTGCCCGTGGTCGGACGGAGCCGCTGCAGCCAGCGGAACGGGGCGGTGGCGGTCTGGATCGCGAGCCCGATCAGTCGCTTGCGCGGCTGGTTCGTGCGCCCGCTGGCGGCGGTCAGGTCCTCGACGGAGGCGTCCTTGTATTCGCCGGCGAGCTTCTTGGAGTCCATTCGGTTGCGCACCGCCTCGAGCGCGTATCCGAGCGGCCAGGCGTACACCGTGACCTGCGGCCGGACCATGCCGACCTTCGTGAGCAGCGCGCTCATCTCCTCGGGCGAGTAGCGGCGGAAGTGTCCGGACATGGTGTCCATCGGCCCGAACCGGTCCTGGAACGCCGGCACCGAGAGCATGATCCGCCCACCGGGCTTGACGTGCTCCACCCAGGTGCGCAGCGCGGCCTCGTCCTCGTCGATGTGCTCGAGCACCTCGAACGCGCATACCAGGTCGTAGGTCTGCCCGGCCGGGGCGGACTGGTCCGTCCCGTTGATGACCGTGCCACCGCGCGGGCTGATGACACCGTTGGCGCTCGCGTAGGAGGTGGCATCGGGCTCCACCGCGACGTACGTCGTCAGCGGTGCGATCCGGGCGCCGAAGGCGCCGAGACCGCAGCCGATCTCAAGGACGGTCCGGGGCTTGAGGTCGCGCAGCAGTCGCGAGACGACGTCCCAGCGCAGCAGCGCACGGGGCGCCAGGGGCGGATCCCCCTGCACATCGGATCGGGTCGAAGGGTTCTGCGTCACGGAGCCTCCAGGTTGGTCGTGGTCGCGTCCACGGACGCGGTCCGCAGTGCTGGGGAACACGGTAGCGCCCGGGGCTGGATGCGACCGCACGTCGGCGTCACCGACGCGCCGGACCCGCGATCCCCTGGATCAGCCGAAGTGGCTCTCGCAGGCGATGCCGTCGTTGTCACCGTCCAGTCGGTGCACATCCCCGAGGCCGAGGCGAATGTAGTGGTTGAACGTGGTCTGGGCGTCGGCGCGGCTGGCGAAGTCGGGGCAGTCCAGGTCCGGGGTACGGGGCCGGACCGGGTAGCCGGTCGACGGCGGCGGGGTCGGCGCCGGTGCGGGGGCGGGCGCCCGGCGCACGCCGAGGGTGTCCCGACCGTCGGCGTTCCAGTCCCCGACCAGGACGGCGTCGCCGGTCCTGCCGTAGGTGAAGACGCGGTTGGCGGTGGCGCTGCTGAGGCTGTCCGAGAGGTAGTAGGCGTTCGCCCGGCGCACGGCGAGGGTGTCGCGACCGTCGCCGTTCCAGTCCCCGACCAGAACGGCATCGGCGGTCCGGCCGTAGGCGAGCACCCGATCGGCGGCGCCGCCGCTCAGTGTGTCCTTGAAGTGGTAGATGTTCCCGCGTCGGACGGCGAGCGTGTCGACGCCGTCTCCGTTCCAGTCCCCGACGAGCACGACGTCGTTCGGCCGGCCGTAGGCGACGACACGGTCCGCCGGACCGCTGCTCAGGGAGTCCTTGAAGAAGTAGAGGTTCCCGCGACGCACCGCGAGCGTGTCGACGCCGTCTCCGTTCCAGTCCCCGACGAGCACCACGTCGTTCGGCCGGCCGTAACCGACCACACGGTCGGCGTTCCCCGAGGAGAGCGAGTTCCGGAAGTAGTACAGGTTCCCGCGGCGCAGCACGAGTGAGTCGCGGGAGTCTCCGTTCCAGTCCCCGACGTACGTGCGGTCGCCGACCGCGCCGTATCCGAACGCGATGTTCGCGGTTCCGGAGAACGAGTCGTTGAGGTAGTAGAGGTTCCCGCGTCCGCCCACCTCGAGGCCCTTGGCCCACGCGGACGGCGTGAGCGCGGCCTGGCCGACCAGCAGGATCGAGAGTGCGGTGAGGACAGCGAGGAACCTGCGCATCGTGGGACTCCGGGCGGTGGACGGCGGCGGTGCCGCAGAAGTGGGGGGACGATTGCCGACGCTAGTTCCCGGTCACCCTGTGCGTCGGCGTTCGATCAGTGATCCACGTCACTTCAGTCGCTGCTCCGGCCATCGCCGACGACGATGCGGTCCACGCCCACCCAGGCCTCGGGCTCGGTGATCCTTCGGCCATCGACGAGGACCCGGATCCCGGGCAGGTCCGCCGGCGTCAGGTCGGCGTACTCGCGGTGGTCCGCCTGGATGATCGCCGCGTCCACGGGCGTGCCGAACTCGTAGGCCGTGAACCCGTGACCGGCGAGTTCGGCGGCCGTGTAGAGCGGGTCATGGACCAGCACCGTCGCGCCGGCCTCGGTCAGTGCGGTCACCGTCGGGAACACCCCGGAGAACGCGGTCTCCTTCACCCCGCCCCGGTACGCCGCGCCCAGCACGGCGACCGTGCGGCCCTCGAGCCCGCCGAGCGCACCGCCGGCCAGTCCGACCGTGTACGCCGGCATGGCCGTGTTCGCCTCCCGCGCCGCGCGGACCACGGTGGCGTCGGGGTCCGTCCACAGGTAGAGCCGCGGGTAGACCGGGATGCAGTGTCCGCCGACCGCGATCCCGGGCCGGTGGATGTGGGAGTAGGGCTGCGAGTTCGACGCTTCGATCACCGAGTAGATGTCGATGCCGTGGGCGGCGGCGAACCGGCCGAACTGGTTGGCGAGCCCGATATTGACGTCCCGATAGGTGGTCTCGGCGAGCTTCGCGAGTTCCGCGGCCTCCACGCTGCCGAGGTCCCACACCCCGTTCGGCCGGTCGAGGTCGGGACGCTCGTCGAACTCGAGCACCGCCTCGTAGAACTCGCGCGCGGCCGCGGCACCCGCCTCCGACAGCCCGCCGATCAGCTTCGGGTACTTGCGCAGATCGGCGAAGACCCGCCCGGTGAGGACACGTTCGGGCGAGAACACGAGGTGGAAGTCCGTTCCCTCGGTGAGGCCGGAGATGCGCTCGAGCATCGGCTTCCACCTGGTCCGGGTCGTGCCGACCGGCAGCGTCGTCTCGTAGGACACCAGGGTTGCGGCGGTGAGATGCTCACCGATCGAGGTGGTCGCGGAGTCCATCCAGCCGAAGTCCGGCTCAGCACTCGCCTCGTCGACGAACAGCGGCACGACGACGACGACGGCGTCCGCCCCCGGCACGGCGTCCGCGTAGTCCGTGGTCGCCCGGAGCCGCCCGGCCGGGACGAGCTCGGCGAGCTTCTCGGCCAGGTGTGCCTCCCCGGGGAACGGCTCCTCGCCACGGTTCACGGTCGCCACGACGTCCGCGTTCACGTCGACGCCGACCACCTCGTGGCCGGTCTCGGCGAACTGCACGGCGAGCGGGAGGCCGATCTTGCCGAGTGCCACAACTGCGATCTTCACGGCGGTCCTTCGGGTGTCTTGACGGGGTGGGTGCTGCGGATCCGACGGTACACGCGCGCCGGGGAGCTCAGCGCAGCAGGACCGAGGCGGCCATGAGGCGCAGCGGCGCCTCCGTCGCCAGGAGCTGGGCGAGGTCGCGTGTGATCAGCGTGTCCGGGCGTCCGTGCCGGCGGCGCGCCCTGGCCAGCCCGATCAGCGTGGCCGGCTCCGTGTCCGGCGCCAGGATCGCGTCCAGGAGTCGCCGGTCGGCGAGCGAGAGGACGCTCTCCGCACCGGGTGCGGCGATCAGCAGCTTGCGCGCCACCTTGGCGAGCGAGCGGCGTTCCTTGTCGGTCCAGAAGCTCGGATCCGGCCGGTTGTGCACGGCGCCGAAGAGGTGGATACGCACGAACTTCACGCACGCCGAGCGGCGCCGTTCGAGGGAGAGGTTCTCGAACCAGGGCAACGCGAGAAGGTGGCGCAGGAATCGCAGCTCGGTCGCGATCGGCCGGGCCGCGTAGGTGACCCGGTCCTCGGCGTCCTCACCGATCCGGTACGCCGGCCCGGCGCGGTCGAAGACGATCCGGCCCTCGAACCACAGCCGGGTCACGAAGGCGACGTCGCCGCCGACCTGTGCGCCCTCCTCGAGGCGTAGGCCGAGCCGGCCGAGCGCCTCGGTACGGACGACGCCGAGCGGCGCGCTGCGGTAGCAGAGCCGGTCCTTGATCGGGTCGAGCGGTCCGCGCCCCAGGGGCGGGTGGGCGGGGTGCGCACGAGCCTACGGTCGCCACCCAGTTCAAGGCGCGCCATCACCGCGTCCGCGCCGGACCGTTCCGCCCGCCAGAACCAGGACGAGAGGGCCCCGGGCATGAGCGTGTCGTCCGAGCCCATGATGCAGACGTAGGGAGCCGTCGCGGCATCCATGCCTGCGTTGAACGGTCCCGAGGCGCTCCGGAACTCGTCGTGGTGCTCGAGGAACCGGACCTGGTCGCGGGTGTCTGGCGTCCAGCAGCGGGCGGATCTCCGCGGCGGAGATGTTGTGACAGACCACCGTGACCCGGGCACCCTCGGCGTTGTGCTCGAGGACCGAACGCACGGCCCGCGCGATAGGGCGTTCGGTGTTGTGCACGGCGATGACGACGTCGACCCCGGGGCGCGCCTCCGGCTCGTGCTGCGCCTCGCCCGCAGTCTCGGGAGCACCCTCAGCCACGGCCGAGGTCCCGGGCCTGGCGGTAGGTGGCGACGTACGCCGCGCCGACCCGTTCGGGGGCGAACCGGTCTCCGACCGTCGCCGCGACGTCGGAGGCGTTGAGGTGTCGGGTTGCCCGCTCGGTCGCGATGACCGCGTCCGCATACGCCCCGGCGCTCTGATCGGCCACCACCGCACCGACACCGTCCTGGATGTACTCGGCCTGTCCCCCGTTCGCGCCGACCACGACCGGGCGGCCGTGCACCAGTGCCTCCGCGGCCGAGACGCAGAAGTTCTCCGCCCGGGTCGGCAGGAAGAACAGATCCGCGGCGTCCAGCGCCGCCGAGACCCCGGCGGTGTCGGTGCCGCCGGCGAGCGTGAGCAGGTGCGCCACCTTCTTCTTCCGGGCGTGCTTCGCCACCGCCTCGCGGAGTTCGCCGTCGCCGACCCAGGTCAGGTGGGCCGGGTGTGACCGCCGGGCAAGCTCGGCCAGAACCTCGACTGCGAGGAGCGGGTCCTTGCGCTCGACGAGCCCGCCGACCGCGACCAGGCGCATCGGAGTTCGTGGCCGCATCGGACGGGCGGTGAGGTGCGCACGTGGCGGCACGATGCACGGCACCACCTCTGTGGGTCGGCCCGCGCCCCGGGTCCTTCGGATCGGGGCGGCGAGGAACTCGCACACGGCAGTGACGACGTCGGGCAGGCCGAGCATCGGCCGCAGCGCCGGCAGCGCCGCACGGGCGGCGAGCGGCAGCGTCTCCGGCGAGGTCAGCGCGGACCAGTGCTCGGTGTGCACCCAGGGCGCGTCCGGTCGGGTCCCCACCAGGGGTGGGAATGCCGCGAACGGCAGCAGGGTCGAGAACGCCATGGTGTGGACCACGTCGGCGCCCTCCAGCAGCACCGGCAGGGAACGCGCCACCGTGGCGATGTCCAGCGGGGACGTCGTGCTCATCGGGACCCGGCGGATCCGGATGCCGTCCCGGACAAGGGTGCGGACGCCGTCGTCCTGGTGCCGCGGCACCAGGTGGACCACGTCCACCGCGTCGACCTCCGGTCGGGCGGCGATCGCCCGCACGTCCTTCTCCACGAAGGTGCCGCTGCTCGGGGCGACCTCCGTGGGGTACCAGGTCGTGAGCACCACTGTCCGCATGAGGAGAAGTTATCCGATCCCCCGCGGATCGCCCGGTCGGCAGCCCGCGCACGAGCGCGGCTCGAGCGTTCGTCCGCCGAGCACGGCACCGCACCTAGACTCGGGATTCATGAGGATCCTGAGCGTCGTGGGCGCCCGGCCGCAGTTCGTGAAGCTGGCGCCGATCGCTGCGGAGTGTGCTCGGCGTGGTGAGGATCACGTGATCGTGCACACCGGTCAGCACTACGACCCGATGCTCTCGGACGTGTTCTTCAGCGAGCTCGGCATCCCCGCTCCGGAGGTGCACCTCGGGATCGGCAGCGGCAGCCACGGCGCGCAGACCGCGGCGATGCTGGCCGGCCTTGAGACCGTGATCGGCGAGCACTCCCCCGACTGGGTGCTCGTCTACGGCGACACGAACTCCACCCTTGCCGGGGCCCTCGCCGCGGTGAAGCAGCACGTGCGGGTGGCCCACCTCGAGGCCGGACTCCGCTCGTTCAACAGGGTGATGCCCGAGGAGCACAACCGGGTCCTGACCGATCACGCCGCGGACCTCCTGCTCGCCCCGACCGAGGTCGCCGCCGAGCACCTGGCGGCCGAAGGGCTGGCCGGGCGCACCGTGGTCGTGGGGGACGTGATGACCGACGTCCTGCTCACGATCGCGCAGGCGGTGCGGGGCGAGCGCCCACGCGTCCTCGACGAACTCGGACTCGTGCCCGGTGGCTATTCCGTCGCAACGATCCACCGTGCGGAGAACACCGACGATCCGATGCGGTTGGCTGCGATCGTCGAGGGACTCGCCGCGGTGGACCACCCGGTCGTCCTGCTCGCCCATCCACGCCTGCGCGCCCGAGCGGACGCCGCCGGGCTGGACCTCGACGCCAGCGGCCTGCTGGTGCGCACACCGCTGTCCTACCGGGAGCTGGTGACGGCGGTGCTGTCCGCGCGCGGTGTCATCACGGACTCCGGTGGGCTGCAGAAGGAGGCGTTCGAGCTGCGGGTGCCGTGCACCACCGTGCGGACCGAGACTGAGTGGGTCGAGACGGTCCAGCTGGGCTGGAACGTCCTGGTCGGCCCGGAGGGCATCGCCGCTGCCGCGAGCCGTCGCCGGCCCGCGCCCACCGATGCGCGGCCGTACGGGGACGGGCACGCGGCGAAGGAGGTCCTGGACGCACTCAGCCGCGCTCGAGCAGAGCGCTGACCGGCCCGCTCCAGCCGGTCATCCCCACGTCCGCGGAGAGGTCCCGGGCCACCGCGTGCGAGGCGAGCTTCCATCGCCGTACCCGGGCCGCGTCGAGCGCGTCCAGGGTCTCGGTCAGCGCCTGGGCGGTGAAGTCGGAGGTCACCTCGCCGACTCCGTGCCGGCGGACCAGGGCGGCCATCTCCGGTGACGGCCCGATGATGACACCGAGCCGCCCCTGGATGAAGTCGAAGAGCTTGTTCGGCAGCGTCCAGAGGTAGTTGAACGTGATCGGCGGCAGGACGAACACGCCGACGTCGTAGTCGGTCAGCGTCCGCACCAGGCGTTCGTAGGGCACCGGGTCATGGATGCGGACGCGTTCGGTCCGCGCCGCCTGTTCGCGCAGTTCGGCGAGGTAGGCGGGGTCGTTGGGCATCAGATACAGGTCGAGGGTGACCGACACGGACGTGTTCACGACGGCGTCGATCATGAGGCCGAGGTTCCGGTTCCGACGGGCGTTCCCCGAGTGCACGAGCCGGATCGGCTCGTGCACCTTCGTGGGCTCGGTGTCCAGGAACGGGGTCGCGTTCGGCACCACGCCCACCTCGAGGCCGAACTCGCGGCGGTACTCCTCGGCGAGGCCCGCACCCACCGTGGTCAGGCTTGCGCACCGCGGCAGGAAGGTCCGGCAGATCCAGCGGTAGTACGGGGCCACGAACGTGCGCCAGCGCCGCGACTCCTCGTTCTCGCGGGGCGCGTACTCGTGCAGGTCCGCGTGCACCCCGGCGCGTGGGCGTAGCCACAGGGCCAGTGGGACCGTGTCCGCGTCGTCGGCCAGGATCGCGTCGAAGGCGTGCACCGGCAGCACCGCGCGCAGGTGCGCGACGACGGCGTTGCCCCAGTACACGCTGGAATAGCGGCGCACGATCAGCCCGAGGCGGTCCTTGTGCCAGGCGATCAGGTCCGCGGGGATCTCGTGGTGGGCCACCACACCGTCCGGCGCCGGGCCGTAGCCGACGGTGGTCACGTCGTAGTCGGGGGCGAACAGCGCCACCTGCTTGCGCACCCGGGCGTCCTGCGCGATCGGGGAGAACGCCAGGATGAGCAGGCTCGGCCGGCTCGGCCCGGTTCCCCCGCTCATCGCACCCTCGCCAGGATCTGCCGGTACAACCCGAGCAGCCGCGCGGCCTCGTGCTCCCAAGTCAGCTCGGCGGCGGCGGCCCGGGCGGCGGCCCGGTAGGACTCGGGGTCGGCGAGCACCTCGGTCATCGTGGCGGCGAGATCACGGCCGTCCTCGGTCGCGAAGACCCGTCCGACGCCGTACCGCAGCACGATCTCTCGGGTGTCCGGCAGGTCCGCAGCCGCGATGGGGAGTCCCGCGTGGATCGACTCGAAGAGCTTGTTCGGCAGCGAGTAGTAGTAGCTGAGGCAGCTCGGGCGCACGTACACCACGGACAGGTCCGCGTCGGCCAGCGTCGCCGCCACGTCCGCGGAATCGACCCTGCCGACGAAGTGGACCCGCTCGGTCAGGCCGGCGGCGTCGACCCGCGCGCGCAGCGGTTCGACGTAGTTCGGCTCACCGTAGCCGAGCAGCACCAGGTGCACGTCGGAGGCCATGTGGGTCAGGGCGTCCACGGTCTCCTCGATGCCACGGTTCGTGGTCAGCCGACCCCCGTAGGCGATCACCTTCGCCGCTGCGGTGAGGCCAGCGAGCTGCCGGAGCCGCCCGGTGCCGGTGCTGATCGGCGCGGTCGCGGCCGGTGGGATGTTCCGGACCAGGGTGGGCGGGGTGAGCAGGCCGTAGGTGCGCTGCAGCCATCTGGCGATGTTCGGCGAGACGGTGATCACCCCTGCTGCCCGGCGGATGCCGCACCGCTCGATCAGGTGCTCGACGTAGGGCGCGACCGGGCGGGGCCGCACGTTGCGATGGCGCCACAGCTCGTGCGCGTCGTAGACGATCCGCGCACCGGTGCGGGACCGAACGGCCAGCGCGGGCGCGAGGGTGTTGCCGTCGTTGGCGTGGACCAGGTCCGGGCGCCAGTGCGAGGCGGCCCGCACCGCGCCCGCCCAGTACACGGCCAGGCTGACCGTCCGGTACGTGCGCAGCCACAGGTCGAACAGCCCGGAGACGGCGCGGGCCCGGACGCTCCCACCCGACGCCGCACCCTCGGCCGGACCGCCCGGGGTGACCGGACCGCCCGGGGTGACCGAGGCGGCCGACCCGGCCCCCGCCGTCGGCGCCGTCCCTGCGGACCTGGGGTCTGCCGTCGGGCGTGCCGGTGCCGACCCGGCGCCCGCTCGCGACCCGACGGCCGCGACCCGGCGCCGCACCCACCGATACGCCGACGCGAGCCATGGGGCGGACCTGGCCAGTTCGAACTCGGGGAGGCGCTCCAGGTAGACGCCGGAGTCGAGCCGCTGCGTCCCGACCGGGAACCCGGACCGGGCGCGGGCGACGGCGAAGATCCGGACCTGCGCACCCGCAGCGCTCAGCGTGGCCGCGGTCTTGAGCACCCGGGTGTCCGCGTGCGCGTCGTTGTAGACGAGCACGGCGACGCGGGCCGGGCGCCCACCCACGCGCAGGTCGATGCCGGGCTCGCTCACTCCGGCAGCTCCCCGGTCAGGCCCGCGAGTGCCGCCTGCTCGGCGAAGTCGGGCTCGGCCGCCACCACCTGACCGAACGTGCCGTGGGCCACGAGGCGCCCGTCCCGCATGAAGCACACCTGGTCGCTGTGCCGGATCGTGGCGAGCCGGTGGGCCACGACGACCATGGTGACGTCCCCGCGGAGCTCGGCGATCGCTGATGTCACGGCGGCCTCCGTTGAGGTGTCCAGGGCGCTCGTGGCCTCGTCCATGATCAGCACGAGCGGGTCGTTGTAGAGCGCGCGGGCGATGCCGATGCGTTGACGCTGCCCACCGGACAGGTTCAGCCCACGCTCCCCGATGCGGGCGTCGATGCCGCCGTCGCGGGCCTCGATCGTCTCGAGCATCTGCGCCCGTTCCAGGGCCCGGCGCACCCGCTCGCGGTCCACCTGCTCCGGCACCCAGGTCAGGGCCACGTTCTGCGCCACCGTGGAGTCGAACAGGGACACCTCCTGGGGCACGTAGCCGACTCGCGAGCGCCACTCGTCGAGGACGTCCGGCATCGGCGCGTCCCCCACGAGCAACCGCCCGGCACTCGGCTCGAGCAGCCCGAGGATCAGGTCCACGAGGGTGGACTTCCCGGATCCGGAGGCCCCCACCAGCGCGAGCGAGGTGCCGAACGGCAACCGCAGGTCCACCTCGCGGACCGCCTCGGTGCCACCGGGGTAGGTGAAGGACACCCCCTCGAGCGTCAGCGCCCGGGCGTCGGCCGGGATCGGGCCGGCGGCGGCCGCCGCGGGACGGTCCCGGCGCCTGGCGGCACCCTTGCGGATCTCGTCGAGGACCTGCTGCGCGAACGGCATCGAGGCCCCGGTCTGGGCCATGATCGACTGGAACCGCGTCAGCGACGGCACGATCCGGAACCCGGCGACGCCGAACAGTGCCACGGCGCCGAGGGCCCCGTTGACGCCGCCCTGCAGGTAGCCGACGCCCGCCCCGATGGCGAGACCACCGATGAGCCCGGCCTCGAGCACGTACCGCGGGACCACCCCGAGGAAGGACATGTTCGCGCGGGCCTGCGAGCTCTTCAGCCGCACGCCGCGCACGACCTCGGCGACCTCGGGACCCTTGCCGCGCAGGGTGATCTCCTTGAGCGAGTGCACCATCTCGCTGACCAGGCGCACCGAGCGCGTCGAGTAGGAGCGGTTCACCCGGCCGGCCTCGACCGCCTTGCGCAGCACCCACAGGTACAGGAACGCGCCGATGACTCCGAAGTAGGCGATCGCGACGGCGGCGATCAGCGGTTCGGCGACGATCAGCACGATCAGCACGGCGGCGAACGTGAAGATCTCACCGGACAGCATCGCGGCCGGGATCAGCACCCCGGAGACCGTGGTGGCCACCCCGACGTCGGTCGAGCGCACCAGGTCGGTGGAGTTGCGGCCGAGCCGCTCGGTCCACGGGGACTCGAAGAACGCGTTCAGGAGTTGGCTGCCGAGGTCCTGCTCGAACCTGGCGAACCGCCGCGTCGCGAACCACTGCAGCGTGATCGCGAGCACGCTCTTGGTGATGATCAGCGCGCCGACCACGATCAGCATGTTCCGGAAGTCCGCCGGTTCGCTGAGCGTCCCGAGGACCGGCAGCGTGAGCGGTGCCCCGGAGAGCATCGGGGCCATGGTGAGCGCGAGCAGCCCGAGGGCCAGGACGTCCAGGATCGACAGGGCGGCCGAGAGCACCGCGAAGGTGACCACGAACCGGCCGCTGCCGGCGGGTAGCACGGCGAGCAGGGCGCGCACCATGCGCCACAACGCACTCATCGCGCGCGCTCCCTCCCGTGTGTGCCGTGCGCCGGCGGTCGACCGGGCCACCCGTGGCCGGGTGCGCTCAGCCTAGTCACGGGGCGGCCGCCGCCAGCACGACGGCGGCGCCGCGCCGGCCGGCCGCGTCGAGCGAGCGGTTCTCGAGCACCCACTCGTGCAGGCGGCGCTCCTGCGCGGCGTCCCGGTCGGTGGTCAGCGCCGCCACCATCGCCGCGGCGACCGGACCCGGGGCGTACTCCGCGACCCGGCCCATCCGGTGGTCGGTGAGGATCGCGCCCGCCGGGCCGGGCCCGGTGTACACGACCGGGGTGCCGCACGCGAGCGCCGCGAAGACCTTGGTGGGGATCGCGAAGTCGTAGCCCTGGCCGGGCCGCAGGCTCACGACGGCGGAGCGCGCCCCGCGTAGCCACGTCGCCGTCTCCGCCGGGCTCGCCGGGGGCACGAACAGCACCGGCGCGTCCTCGCCGGCATCGCCGCCGGGCAGTGCGGCCGCGAGCTCGCGCAGCCTCGGCCAGGCGCTGCCCTGGCCGAGGAACACCAGCCGGGCACCGGGGACCTGTTCGCGGACCCGGGTCATCGCGCGCACGAAGATGTCGGCGCCCTGCCACTCCGACGCGGTACCGGCGTACAGCAGGTACGGGGCGCCGTCGGGTTCGCTGTGCCGGGGACCGGCCGGGGTGAACGTGTCGGTGTCCACCCCGTTGCCCGTGGTCACCACGCTCCGAGCGCCGAGGGCACGGACCCGCTCGGTGACGCCGTCGGAGACCGAGAGCACGGCCGCGGCACCGGCGAGCGCGAACGACTCCAGCCGACGGACCACGGCGACCACGGGCGCGGGTGCGCCGGTGGAGGCTGCCGCGTCGGACCAGACGTCCGCGCCGTTGTAGACATAGGGCAATCGCCGCAGCGCGCACACCAGCCGCACCACGGCGCCGGTCGTGGGCGGCGGCTCGACCACGACGACGTCCGGCCGTCGGGTCAGCAGCAGCCGCACCGCCAACGGCACATCGAAGCTCAGGTACTGGAGGTAGCCGCGCACGTACCCGTCACCGTCCCGCAGCACGGGGCGGCGGGAGATCCGGATCGAGGGGTGCGTCGTCGGCGGCGCCCCGGTCGGCTCGGAGACCGTCAGGACGTCCACCCGGGCGCCGGCCGCGTGCAGGGCGTTCGCGAGCGCCGCGAGCCGGAACGAGGCGGCTGCCGCCTCGGGACTGAAGATCCGGGACACCATCGTGACCCGCCTCGGTCGCGGCGTGGGTGATCCGGGCGCGCGGTCGTCCTCCACCGGCTCAGCCGAGGGTCACGGTCCGGCCGGTGCGGGCCGATTCGAGGGCGGCCTCCGCGACCGCGACGGTCGCCAGTCCCTGCCTCATGGTGACGATGTCCGCCGGCTTGCCGAGGATCGCGTCGCGGAACGCCTCGTGCTCGGTCCGCAGAGGCTCCGGCTTGTCGATCGCGTACCGGATCACGTCACCCTCGGACACCCCACGGAACTGGGCCACATCGGCCCAGCGCGTCGGGATGTTCCCGTTCGCGTGGAAGGTGAGGTCGGCCAGCAGCGTGTCGGCCACGAACGTCCCCTTGTCCCCGGTGACGACGGTCAGCCGTTCCTTCATCGGCGAGAGCCAGTTCACCAGGTGGTTCGTCACGGTCCCGTCCGCCAGCAGCCCTGTGATCGCGACCAGGTCCTCGTGCTCGCGGCCGCTCTTGAACGCCGTCCGCGCCGCCACCGACGTGTACGCCTGCTGCGCCACCCAGGCCGTCAGGTCGATGTCGTGGGTGCCGAGGTCCTTGACCACGCCGACGTCGGCGATCCGGGCCGGGAACGGCCCCTGCCGTCGGGTCGCGATCTGATAGACGTCGCCCAGCTCGCCCGCCTCGAGGCGCGCACGCAGCGACTGCAGCGCCGGGTTGTACCGCTCGATGTGCCCGACCGCACCCACCAGGCCCGCACCCTCGAACGCGTCTGCCAGCGCCCGGGCACCCTCGGTGTCCTTGGCGAGCGGCTTCTCGATCAGCGCGTGCACGCCGGCCCCGGCCAGCGCCAGGCCGGCCTCGGTGTGGAACTGCGTGGGCACCGCCACCATCGCGTAGTCGATGCCGGCGTCGATCAGCGCTTGGACGTCAGGCAGGACCGGCAGTGCACCGGCGACATTGTGCGGGTCGCCGCCCGGATCGGCGACGGCCACCAGGTCGACGCCGTCGAGGGAACGCAGCACCCGGGCGTGGTGCCGGCCCATCATGCCGAGGCCGATGAGGCCAGCGCGCAGGTTCGCCATCACGCGCCCGCCTTCGCGACGGTGTTCACAGCGGTGACGATCCGGTCCAGGTCCTGCCGGGAGAGCGAGGGGTGCACCGGGAGCGAGATGACCTCGCGCGCCGCCCTCTCCGTCTCCGGCAGGTCGAGGCCGGGGGCGTAGCCCCGGAGGGACTCGAGGCGGTGGTTCGGGATCGGGTAGTAGACGCCGCAGCCGACGGCGTGCTCCTCGCGCAGCGCGGTGGCGAACGCGTCCCGGTCACCGGGCACCCGGATCGTGTACTGGTGGTAGACGTGCGTGGCACCCTCGGCCACGGCCGGGGTCAGCACGCCCTCGAGGTTCTCGTCCAGGAACGCGGCATTGGCCTGGCGCGCCCTCGTCCAGCCGCCGACCTTCGTCAGCTGCACCCGTCCGATGGCGGCGTGGATGTCCGTCATCCGGGCGTTGAACCCGATGACCTCGTTCGCGTACTGCTTCTGCATGCCCTGGTTGCGCAGCAGCCGGACGTTGCGGGCGATCTCGTCCGTGGCGCACGAGACCATGCCGCCCTCGCCGGAGGTCATGTTCTTCGTCGGGTACAGGGAGAACATCCCGAAGTCGCCGAACGAGCCGACCGGGGCTCCGTTCAGGGTGGCGCCGTGGGCCTGCGCGGCGTCCTCGAAGAGGCGCAGGCCGCGGGAGTCGGCGATCGCGCGCAGCTCGGTCATCGCGGCCGGGTGGCCGTACAGGTGGACCGGCATGATGCCCTTGGTCCGCTCGGTGATCGCGGCCCGGACGCCGGCCGGGTCGAGATTGAAGTACGTGCCCTCGATGTCGGCGAACACGGGGGTGGCCCCGGTGAGCGCCACCGAGTTCCCGGTTGCGGCGAAGGTGAACGAGGGCACGATGACCTCGTCGCCCGGCCCGACCCCGGCGGCCAGCAGACCCAGGTGCAGGCCGGACGTGCCGGAGTTGACGGCCACGCAGGTGCGACCGGCGACGAGCTCGGCCGCGAACTCCGCCTCGAAGGCGGCCACCTCGGGGCCCTGCGCGATCATGCCGCTGCGCAGCACACGGTCCACCGCGGCCCGTTCCTCGTCGCCGATGATCGGTCGTGCGGCAGGGATCAGGTCTTCGGTCACGGGGTCTCCTCAGCATCGTGGTCACGTTCGAGGGCCAGCCCACCGTCGGTCTCGACATAGGTCTCACCCGAACTCGGGCAGCGCCAGTGGCCGCCACCCTCGTCCTCCAGCGGCACCCCGGCACGGCCGACCCATCTCAGCCACCGGGCCGGGACGCCGGCCACCAGGGCGAAGTCCGGCACGTCCCTGGTCACGACGGCGCCCGCGGCCACGGTGGCCCATCGGCCAACCGTCACCGGGGCGATGCACACCGCGCGCGCACCCACCGAGCTCCCCTGCCGCAGCGTGACTCCGACGGCCTCCCAGTCCGCACCGGTCTTCAGGGACCCGTCGGGGTTCACGGCGCGCGGGAACTCGTCATTGGTGAGCACCGCGGCCGGGCCGACGAAGACGCCGTCCTCGAGCACGGCCGGCTCGTAGACGAGCGCGTAGTTCTGGAGCTTGCAGTTGTTGCCGAGGCTCACCCCCGGGCCGACGTACGCGCCGCGCCCGACGACGCAGCCGGTGCCCAGCACGGCGCCCTCGCGAACCTGCGCGAGGTGCCACACGGACGTGCCCTCCCCCAGGAACGCACGCGGGTCGACGTCGGCGGTGTCGCTGATGCGCACTCCCATGCCCGGCTCCTCGCGCTCTCGTCGTCGCCGCGGCCCTGCGCCGCTGGAGGCAGGTTATCGCCCCGTCACCACGGTTGGATCCTCCTCACGCCGTGGCACGCTGCCCCAGCCGGCACTGCCACAATGTGCGCATGACCACGAACGACGACGCCTGGCTCGTGGTGCCGTTGTACAACGAGGCCACCGTGATCGGCGACGTGATCAGGGCGGCCCTGCCCACGTTCGCCAACATCGTCTGTGTGGACGACGGCTCCACGGACTCCTCCGCGGCCGCGGCCCGCGCGGCCGGCGCGCTCGTGGTCCATCACGCCACGAACCTCGGCCAGGGTGCCGCCCTGCAGACCGGCATCGCCTACGTGGTCACGCAGACCGACGCCTCCTATCTGGTCACCTTCGACGCGGATGGCCAGCACCAGGTCTCCGACGCCGAGGCGATGGTGGCGATGGCCCGCGAGGAGGACCTCGCGATCGTGTTCGGCTCCCGGTTCCTCGACGATCGCACGAAGGCCGGCCTCCTGAAGAAGGTCATCCTCAAGACGGCCGTGTGGGTGACGAACCAGAGCACCGGGCTGCGCCTGACCGACGCCCACAACGGCCTGCGGGTGATCCGCCGGGACGCGGCCGCGCGGGTGAACCTCGTCCAGAACCGGATGGCGCACGCCAGCGAGATCGTGCTGCAACTGGGCCGGACGAGGCTGCCCTGGCGCGAGTACCCCGTGCACGTGCTGTACACGGAATACTCCAAGGGCAAGGGCCAGTCGGTGCTGAACTCGGTCAACATCCTCGTCGACCTGGTCTTCAAGTGAGGAGGTGGGCGCCATGGAGAAGATCTGGATCCAGCTGATCCTGCTCGTCGGCATCGCCGCGGTCGCGGTGACCCTCACCCGATCCACGGCGGACGCCCGGCATCAGGCGGTCCGGCGGGTGCTGCTCGTCGGCTTCGTGCTGGCCACTGCCGCGGCGATCATCTACCCGTCGTTCCTGAGCCAGCTGGCCCGGCTGGTCGGGGTCGGCCGGGGCACCGACCTCGTGCTCTACGCCCTCGTCATCGCGTTCCTGTCCTATGTGGCCACGATGTACCGGCGGATGAAGCTGATGGACCGGCAGATCACGGCGCTGACCCGCGAGATCGCCCTCGCCGAGGTCCGCCTCGAACAGGCCGGCTACCCGACCAACCGGCCGCCCGCCAAGGAAGCAGGGTCGGCGCCCGCCGAGACCGACCCCTCCGAGCGGCGGCCCTGAGCGCGTGCCCACCACCAACGCACTCCTCGCGCTGGCAGTGTTCGGATTCGGGATCCTGCTGCTGTACGCGCCCGGCGTCCTCACCCTGCGCCTGGTCGGGCTGCGTGGCCTTGCCCTGGCCGCCCTCGCGCCCCCGGTCACGATCGCGGCCCTGTCCCTGACGGCGATCCTGACCCGGTTCGCCGGCAAGGAGTGGGGCTTGGTCCCGGCCGCGATCGGCCTCGCCGCCACCTTCGGCGCAGCCCTGGTGCTGCGTGCGCTCGGCGTCGTGCTCACCCCCGAGCCGGTGCCCGCCGCTCGGCGGTTCCAGACCATCCTGGTCGTCTGCCTGGCGGCCGGCCTGGTCCTCGCGGTGGTGCCGGTGGCCGTCGGCGCGGGCGGGGTGGACTCGCTGCTGCAGCGGTGGGACGCCGTCTATCACCTGAGCGCGCTGCGGCTCATCGACGAGTCCGGGTCGGCGTCGTCGCTGACCGTCGGCGCCCTCTCCTACGGGACCGGCCAGGCGCATCTCTACCCCGCCGGGTGGCACGCCTTCGCCTCCCTGCTGCCGCTGTCCAGCCCGACGGCGGTGCTGAACCTGGCGGGGACTCTCACCGCTGGTCCGGCGTGGGTGTTGGGCTGCGCGGCGCTGGCGCGCCGCGTGTGGCCGCAACTGCCGCCGGCGCCGGCGTTGGCGGGGCTCGCCGCCGGGCTGATCACGGCCACCCCGATGAGCCTGTGGGTCGGGTGGGGGCACCTGCCGAACGCGGCCGCGCTGGCCATGACCCCGGGTGTGCTCGCGTTCGGGATCGGGGTACTGGAGCGCGCCGGAGCTTCGGCCACGGCGCGTCTCGGCGCCGGCGACGGTCCGGCCGGTCCGCCAAGTGCCGCCGGCGGCTGGCAGCAGCACGCGGCCGGCGTGGTGGTCCTCGCGGCCTGCGCCGTCGGCCTGGGGCTGACCCACCCGAACGCCTTCCTCGCACTCGCGGTCCTGGCGCTGCCGGTGGCCGTGGTCGTCGTGGCGCGGATCTCCCGGTTGGCCTGGGCCGCCGGCCGGCGCCCGTTCGCCGTCGGGCTGCCCGTGGTGGTGGCGGTGCTCGTCGTGGGTGGCGCGGTCGCGTTCGTGAACTCGCCGCTGGCCGGTGCGGTGACAGGCTACGTGGGTGACGAGCCCGACGGCGCGGGCGCCGCCGTCGGGGCCGTCCTGGTGGGCTGGTACGAGCTGTGGCCGCACGTGGTGACCGCGGCGGTGGTGATCGCGGCACCCTACGGCGCGGTGCTCGCGTGGCGTCGCGGCGCCCCGTGGGCGGCGGGCTCGCTCGCCGTGGTGTGGCTGCTGTACGTCGACGCGGCCATGGGCGGACCGACCGGGATCTCCTCACTCTGGTACACCAGCCCGGCGCGCCTGAGCGTGGTCACGGCGATGGTGACCGTGGTGCTGGCCGTCGGCGCCCTCGTGCGTGCGGGCGCGGCGGCTGCCCGCCGATGGCCGGCCGGACGCGGCCGGGCCGTCGCGGCCGCTGCCCTCGTCGTGCTGCTCGCCGTGGCCATGGTCGCCTCGTCCGTCTACAAGGCCGAGCGCACCGCGAAGCTGTACGACCCGGCCGCCACCGGCGCGCCCCGGTTCGTGACCGCCGCCGAGCTCCAGATGCTCGCCGACCTGGACCTGGAGCCGGGTGGGGCCGTGCTCGGCAGCCCGTTCTCCGGTGCCCCGCTGCTGTACGGGCTGCGCGGGGTGCCGGTGGTGTTCCCGATCGCCGGGCAGGTGTGGTCCCCGGCCCAGCAGACGCTCATGGACGGCCTCGACGACCTCTCCGACCCGGAGGTCTGCGCGGCGATGCAGGAGCTCGGCGTGCGGTACCTGTACCAGGACTCCCGCCCCTATCAGGCGTCGGGCGACTACCGGGCGCTGGACGACCTCGAGGTGCCCGGCGCGGAGGTGGTCGCGGAGGCGGACACCGCCCGGATCCTGCGACTGCCGGACTGCAACGACATGTGACCCAGGTCTCCGGCCTGCACAAAACCTCCCCCGGAACGGCGCGGCCGGTCCGCCGGTCCGGCGCCGGGAATCCGTACGATCGTTGATCGATGCCAACCACCGAGAACTCCCCGCGCCCTGCTCACGGCCGACGCCGCGCGCCGCGCCACAGCCGCCGCCTGCAGCGGACCCACGTCCTTCGTGGTGTGCTGCTCACGCTCATCGGCGTGGTCGCGTTCACCGGCACCGGAGCGGCCCTGGCCTACAACTCGCTGCAGCGCAACATCGACCAGCACGACCTCGACGAGATCCTCGGCGAGGACCGCGAGAGCCCGACGGCGGCGGAGCCGGGTGACCCGGCCGAGGGCCAGGCGTACAATCTGCTGGTGCTCGGCTCGGACACCCGCACGGGCGACAACGCCGACTACGGAGAGGCGGAGGGGCAGCGCTCCGACACCACGCTCGTGGTACACATCTCCGCGGACCGGTCCCGGGTGGACGTGGTCTCCATCCCGCGTGACATGATCGTGGATGTCCCGAGCTGCCCGCTCCCGGACGGCTCCGAGTCCGCTGCCGCCGACGACGCCCGCTTCAACTCCGCGTTCGCCTACGGCGGTCAGACCGGTGACACCGCGTACGCCGCCGCGTGCGCGATCCTGACCGTGGAGGAGATGACCGGCCTGTTCATCGACGACTTCGTCGTGGTGGACATGGAGGGCTTCAAGGACATGGTGGACGCCATCGGTGGCGTCGACATGTGCTTCGAGGAGGACATCGTCTCCCCGGAGGCCGGCCTGGACCTGACCGCCGGGTGCCACACCCTCGACGGCGAGACGGCGCTCGCCGTGGCCCGGGCTCGCAAGGGCGTCGACGACGGCAGCGACATCAGCCGGATCGGCCGCCAGCAGGAACTCCTGACAGCCATGGTCGAGCAGGTGATGGCGAAGAACCTGCTCACCGACTCCAGCGGCCTGTTCCAGTTCCTGCAGGCCGCCACCGCGTCGCTGAGCACCAGTGACGGCATCGGCAACATCACCTCGATGGCCGGCCTCGCGTACTCGCTGAACGGCGTCGGCATCGACAACTTCACGTTCGCCACCGTGCCGTTCGACTGGTCCGGGAACGTGGTGCTGCAGAACGCCGACTCCGAGGCGCTCTGGGAGTCGGTGGTGGCCGACCAGCCGCTGGTGCTGCCGCCCGACCCCGAGGCGACCGACGGCACCGAGACCGACGGCACCGAGACCGACGGCACCGAGACCGACGGTGCCACCGGGAACGGGGTCGACGACGGCGAGCCCGACCCCGGTCAGGGCTGACCGTACGTCCATCCCGGAGCACCGGATCGGGACCCGCGAGTTCCGGCACGCCCACCGCGCCCTCCCGATGAGACGATGGAAGCGATGAATCGGCAGACCAGCAGGCCTCGCGCCCGGCACGCCGCGCCACCGGATCGGCGCCGCACCGACCTCGGCCCTGCCCGGAGCCCGGCCGGCGCCCGGACCGCGGCCCGTGCCGGCGGGACCGAGCACCACGACCTCGCCGGGGTGCGCCATGCCCGCAGGCGCCGGCGGCCGCGCCGGCACATCGCGCCCCTGGCCGGCCTCGCAGTGGCGCTGTTCGCCGTCAGCGGCGCGGGCCTGGCGTATCAGGACCTGGACCGCAACATCGGTGGGACGGACATCGAGCCGCTGCTGGGCACCGACCGACCGGAACCGGCACCCCCGGTCGACGGCTCGGCCGGCACCGCCGTCAATCTGCTCCTGATCGGCTCGGACGACCGGTCCGGGGAGAACACGGCGATCGGTGGCCCGAACGTCGAGTCCGGGATCCGTTCGGACACCGTGATCGTCGCGCACATCTCCGCGGACCGGTCCCGGGTGGAGCTGATCTCGATCCCTCGGGACTCCTGGGTGGACATCCCCTCCTGTGACCTTCCCGATGGTTCGACGACCGCGCCGACCACCGGGAAGTTCAACAAGGCCTTCCACCAGGGTGGGCAGACCGGCGACGTCGGCTACGCCGCCGCCTGCACGATCCGGACCATCGAGTCCCTCACCGACGTCCGCATCGACGGCTTCATCGCCGTGGACTTCGGCGGGTTCGTGGACATGGTCGACGCCATCGGCGGCGTCCCGATGTGCATCCCCGAGGACATGGACGACCCGTACGCCCAGCTCGAGCTCAGCGCCGGCGAGCAGGTGCTCAACGGGACGCAGGCGCTCGGGTACGCCCGCGCACGCAAGACGATCGGCGACGGCAGCGACATCGGGCGGATCGCCCGGCAACAGGCCCTGCTTGGTGCCACGGTCCGCCAGGTCCTGAACCAGAACGTGCTGACCGACGCACCGCGGTTGTACGGGTTCCTCGACGCGGCGACGGCGTCCCTGACCACCAGCTCGAACTACGCGTCCATCTCCGCCATGTCCGGACTCGCGTACTCGCTGCGTGACCTGGGCAGCGAGGACATCGCGTTCGTGACCGTGCCGAACGTGGACCGCGGTGACGGGGCGAACGTGCTCTGGACCGACGCGGCCGACGAGATGTGGGCAGCGATCGCCGCCGACCAACCGCTGACCGTCACGGGAGCCGACGACGACACCGCCGACGCCGGTGGCGCCCCCGAGCCGGCCGACCCGCCCGCCAACGGCGCGGCGACGGATCCGACCGAACCTGCGACCGACGCCGCGTCCTCCCCGGCGGCGGCCGACCCCGGCCCTACCCTCGATGGAACCACCGCCGACGACGGGAGTACCCAGTGCGGGTGAGCCGAGACGAGCCGTTCGACAACGAACGCGAGCCCGAGCCGGCCTCCGTCGACCCGTTCGCCGACGCGCCGAGGCGCCCCGCCCCGGGCCGCAAGCCGGCCCGCGGGTCGAGCCGGGCCCGTACCGGCGGTTCGGCGCAGGCCGTGCCTGCGACCGGCGGACCGGAGCGCACGAGCGCACGGTCCACAGCTACGTCGGCCCCCGAGCGCACCGTCCGCCGCACGCCGTCGGGCGCCGCGAGGCCGGCCGCCGTGCGGCCGGCCGTCAAAGCCCCCGCCGAGGAGGCCGGCGCGCCGCCGAGCTTCGCGCCCGGCTCCGGCGAGCGCACGGACCGGGCCCGCGGCACCGGGCCTCGCCCGGCCGCGAACGCGACCCGCGTGATGCCGGCGCAGGGCGAGCAGGCCACGCCCCCGGCGCGTCGTCCGCAGCGCCCGGCCGGCGACCAACCCCGTCGCCCGCCGGGCAGCACCCGTCCTCCGGACGGACCGACGGCCCGGACGGAGCCCAGGGCCCGCAGGCCGAGACGGCGTGGCCGCCGCATCGCGGCCCTGCTCGCGGTCCTGCTCATCCTCGTGCTGGCCTGGCCCGTCGGCCTGCTGGTCTGGGCGAACGGGAAGATCCAGCACACCGACGCCCTCGGTTCCAGCACCCTGACCACCGCCGGCACCACCTACCTCCTGGCCGGCTCGGACTCCCGCGCCGACGGTCAGGTCGCGGACGCGACCGAAGGTCAGCGCGCCGACACGATGATCCTGATCACGGTGCCGCCGAGCGGCGCGACCTCGATGATCTCGCTCCCGCGGGACACCTACGTCGAGATCCCCGGCTACGGCGCGAACAAGCTCAATGCGGCATTCTCCTTCGGCGGCCCGGAACTGCTGGTCGCCACCGTGGAGGGCCTGACCGGCATCGAGGTCGACCACTACGTGGAGATCGGGATGGGCGGGGTCGCGAACATCGTGGACGCCGTCGGCGGCGTCGAGCTGTGCCTCGACTACGACGTGAGCGACGCGGACAGCGGCCTGGAGTGGACCGCCGGCTGCCACGTCGTCGACGGCGCGACCGCGCTCGCGTTCGCCCGGATGCGCAAGGCGGACCCGCTCGGCGACATCGGCCGGACCCAGCGCCAACAGCAGGTGATCCAGGCCGTGACCTCCGCCGTCGCACAGCCCTCGCTGGTGTTCCAGCCCGGCGAACAGGTGCGCCTGGCCGACGAGGGCCTCGCCGCCCTAGTCGTGGACGAGGACACCGGCATCATCGACATGGCCCGGATGGCGCTCGCGTTCCGGGCGGCGACCGGCCCCGACGGCGTCCGCGGCGCGCCGCCGATCTCCGACCTCGCATACCGGCCGGGCGGGATCGGCGAGGCCGTCCTGCTCGACCCGGACCGGGTGGACGCGTTCTTCACCGCGGTCGCCGACGGCACGGTCACCACGGCGGACCTGAACCAATAGCGAGCCGGACCGGCGCGCCGGGACGCACGCACTGTGGTTCGCTGGTCGCCATGACGCACGTGAACGATCCCGCCGTCGTGCGGCGGTTGCTGACCACTCCCGGCCGCTGGGCGGTCGTCGGACTGTCCTCCAACACCACGCGCGCCGCATACGGCGTCGCCCGCTATCTCCAGCAGAACCTCGGGCAGCAGATCGTGCCCGTGCACCCGAAGGCGGAGACCGTTCACGGCGAGCGCGGCTACGCCACGCTCGCGGAGGTACCGGGCGACCTCGACGTCGTCGACGTGTTCGTGAATGCCACGCTCGCCGGTGAGGTGGTGGACCAGGCCATCGCCCGCGGGGCCAAGGCGGTCTGGCTGCAGCTGGACGTCATCGACCAGGCCGCGGCGCATCGTGCCGCCGAGGTCGGGCTGGACGTCGTGATGGACACCTGCCCGGCGATCGAGGGTCCGCTGCTCGGGTTGGGCTGACGGCCTGATCTGCCAGCACTGCACGAGGTCTCGACCAGACCCTGGTGGTCCGGGACTCCAGCGCACCACCACCGGCCTGACCGGATCCTCCGCGGCGGGCCGGGTGTGCGTCCCGCAGCAGGCACCTCGCTATCGTGGAGCCATGTCCCACACCACACCCCGGTCCCGGATCGCCGCCCTGCTGCTCGCACTGCTCGCGGCGGTCGGAACCGGCGTGCTCAGCGGCTGCGACGCGATCTCGGGTGCCGCCGGGGACGCCGTCGAGCGTGCCATCGAGGAGGCCGTTGACGGCCTCGACCTCAGCGACGGCCTTCCCGAGGGCTTCCCCGCGGAGGTCGCCGTGGTCGAGGGCCCGACCCGCGGCGCCGCCAGCACCGACGCCGACGGCGTGACCACCTGGGTGGCCCTGGTGACGGCGGCCGAGTCCGGCACGATCGCGCGCAGCACGCTGGAGGACGCGGGCTTCGAGGTCGACAACGTGGTCACCCACGACGCCGGGCTCATCGCCCAGCTCAGCTCGGACGCCTACGACGTGAAGCTGATCGCCTCGGACACCCGGGTCGTCTACGTGGTGACGCCGGTCGCCTGATCGCGTCAGCCTCGCGCGAGTTCGAGCAGGACCAAGCCCTCGATGACGGGCCCCGCGACCGCGAGGTACATCAGCCCCAGGAACAGCGTGTACAGCACGACGAACGCCGCGCTGCTGCGCAGCCGGCCGGGCTCGCGCAGGTGCGTGGCCACCTTGCGCACCAGTGACGGCGGGTGCCGCACGTCCCAGCTGTTGAGCCGCACGTACCGCCCGAGGTACATCCCGAACGAGACCGCGAGCAGGATCGCCACCACGATCAGCCTTGGCGCGGCGGCCTGCAGTGGCGCCGCCACGTCCCCGTAGACGAGCAGCACGAACAGCAGCTGGGCCAGGAACACGTTGAGCACCGTGTTCAGCACCCCGGACATGGCGAGCGTGATCACCTGCACCACGTCGAACCACATCGGCACGCTCTCCTGCTCGCGTCGGTGGGACATGTTCAGCTCGGTGATGAGGTAGCCGGCGTTCGGCAGCAGGAGCAGCCAGACCACTCCGAGGATCACACCGACGGTCAGCGCGAGCCAGACCTGCGCCAGCGCCAGGACCGGCACCACGAACACGAGCACGCCCATCAGCAGCACCGGTGCGACCGAGAGCATCACGTTCCACAGCATCGGCGTGTAGAGCCGCGCCCGGAACATCGGGCCGCGCAGGAGGATCAGGGCGAGCGCGAACGCGTTCATGCCCGCGACCCCGATGAGCAGGCTGGTCAGCACGGGCGCCCTGTTCCTCTGACCGGGCCGGCCGGCTCAGGCCCCGAATCCGGTGCGCTGCGTGCGCGAGGCGCGCAGCCGCGCACCCTTGTCCAGGGCGGCCTGACGCAACCCCTCCTGGAAGGTGACCATCTTCTCGCGGAGCGCGGCGGCGCCGTCGTCGGCGCCCGCGGCGAGGATCCGGACGGCGAGCAGCCCGGCGTTGCGGGCCCCGCCGACGGACACGGTCGCCACCGGCACGCCGGCCGGCATCTGCACGATGGACAGCAGCGAGTCCATCCCGTCCAGGTGCTTGAGCGGCACCGGCACCCCGATCACGGGCAACGGCGTGACGGAGGCGAGCATGCCCGGCAGGTGGGCCGCTCCCCCGGCGCCGGCGATGATCACGCCGACCCCGCGCCCGGCGGCCTCCTGGCCGAACGCGATCATGTCCTGCGGCATCCGGTGCGCGGAGATCACGTCCACCTCGGGTTCGAGGCCGAACTCCGCGAGCGCGTCGGCGGCGTCCTTCATCACGGGCCAGTCCGAATCGGAGCCCATCACCACGGCGACGGTGTTCATGCGGGGGTCCCTCCCAGGATCGTGGTTGCGGCGCGGGCCCGACGGCGGACCTCGGCCAGGTCCGTGCCGGTCACCGTCACGTGGCCCAGTTTGCGGCCCGGGCGGACCGACTTGCCGTAGAGGTGGACCTTGGCGTCCGGGAAGGCAGCCATCAGGTCCGGGTAGGCCGAGGCCGGGTCCGCGAGTTCGGAGCCGAGCAGGTTCACCATGACCGACCACGGCGCGGTGGCGCTGGTGTCCCCGAGGGGCAGGTCGAGCACGGCCCGCAGGTGCTGCTCGAACTGGCTGGTCACGGAGCCGTCGAGGCTGAAGTGGCCGCTGTTGTGCGGGCGCATCGCGAGCTCGTTGACGAGCAGCACGCCGTCGGCGGCCTCGAACATCTCGACGGCGAGTACCCCGGTCACGTCCAGGCCGTCGGCGATCGTGCGGGCGATGTCCAGCGCATCCTCGGCCACGTGCACGGGCAGATCCGGTGCCGGGGCGATCACCTCGGCGCACACCCCGTTCGCCTGGACGGTCTCGACCACCGGCCAGGCGGCCACCTGCCCGCTCGGCCGCCGCGCGACGAGCGCGGCCAGCTCCCGGCGGAAGGCGACGCGCTCCTCGACGAGGATCTGCCCGTGGTCGGAGTCGAACCAGTGCGCGGCCTCGGCGGCGTCGTGCACCACCAGCACGCCCTTGCCGTCGTAGCCGCCGACCGGGACCTTCGCGATCACGGGCCAGCCGACGCGGTCTCCGAACGCGGTCAGCTCCTCCGGCGTGGCCACCGCCGCCCACCGCGGGCACGGCACCCCGAGCTCGGTGAGCCGGGTGCGCATCACGATCTTGTCCTGGGCGTGCCGGAGCGCACCGGGGCCGGGCTGGACGTTCACGCCGTCGGCGATCAGGCGGGTGAGGAGGTCCTGCGGCACGTGCTCGTGCTCGAACGTCAGCACGTCGGCGCCCGCGGCGACCGCGGCGACCGCCTCGAGGTCCCCCGCCGCGCCCACCGGAGCGTCCGGGATGACCTGCGCCGCCGCGCCGTCGGCCGCCTCGACGAGCGCGCGCAGATGGATCTGCAGCGCCCCGGCCGGCTCGGCCATCATGCGTGCCAACTGCCCGCCCCCGACGACGGCTACCACTGGTCCCATGGGGGTCCAGCGTAATGGCGGGTATCCTCGACTCGTGACCCCGTCCCCATCCGTGGCTCCGAACGAGACGCCCCGAGCCGTGCCGATGTGGCGCGACCGGGCTCGTCTGTGGGCCTGGTTCACGGAGATGATGCGGTTCGGGACCGTCGGGCTGGTCGCCTTCGTGGTCGACACCGGGCTGTTCAACCTGCTCCGGTTCGGCCCCGGCGAGCTGCTCGGGCACAAGCCCCTGACGGCGAAGGTCATCTCCGTCACGGTCGCGGTGCTGGTCGCGTGGCTGGGCAACCGGTACTGGACGTTCGCCGCCAAGCGCAGCCGCGAGACCGCCGCGGCGCGCAGCCGCGAGCTCATGCAGTTCGCCCTCGTGAACGTGGCCGGGATGGCCATCGGCGTCGGCTGCCTGGCCGTCTCGCACTACTTGCTCGGCTTCACCTCGCCGCTCGCGGACAACATCTCCGCGAACGGGGTCGGCCTCGTGCTCGGCACGATCTTCCGGTACCTCGCCTACCGGTACTGGGTGTTCACGAGCGTGACGGACACGGGCGCTCCGGAGGCCCCCGTGGACGCGCGCACCGGGTCCGCGCAAGCCGACCTCCCGCGCTGACACGGACCCTCACCCGTGAGCCAGAACCTCCCACGCCGAGACAGAGGTTCACGTCTGAGACAGAGGGGTACAACGTTCTGACTCGGGCATGACCTTCTGTCTCGCCGGCCGCGGATACCGGGCGTCAGCGCCGGCGGCGCCGGCGGCCGACCACCACGAGCGCGCCAGGCGGCAGCACGACGTCCGGGTCGAGCCGCGGCGGCACCGCGTTCAGGAAGATCGCGAAGATCGGCGGGCGCCGCTGGGCGAGCTCGAGCCGGCCGCCGTCGGCGGTGACGAGCGTGCGGGCCAGCCCGAGCCCGAGGCCGGTGCCCTTGCCGGAGGTGACGTGCCGGTCGAAGATCTTCGGCGCCAACTCGTCGCTGACCCCCGGGCCGTCGTCGGCCACCTCGATCACCACCCCGGTCTCGGAGCCGTCCCGGGTCGGGCGGACCCGGACCTCGGTGGTGCCGGCACCGTACTTGAGCGAGTTCTCCAGCAGGGTCGAGAGCACCTGGGCGAGCGCGCCCGGGGTGGCGAGCACGGCAGCCGCGCCCGGGTCGCCGAACGTGAGCGGGCGCCTGGCCCGCTTGAAGGTCGGCCCCCACTCCTCCTGCTGTTGGGCGAAGACGTCGGCGACGTGCAGGGCCTCGGTGGTGCCGCCGTCGGCCTTGCGGGCGGACTTGAGCAGGTCGTCCACGACGTGAACCAAGCGCTCCACCTGGTCGAGCGAGATCCGCGCCTCCTCCCGCACCTCCTCGTCCTCGGAGAGCATCTGGATCTCCTCGAGGCGCATCGAGAGCGCGGTGAGCGGCGTCCGCAACTGGTGACTGACGTTCGCGGCGAACTGGCGCTCGGCGGCGATCCGGCCGGCGAGCCGGTCGCTGGTGCGGCTGAGCTCGGCGGCGACCAGGTCGATCTCCTCGACGCCGGACGTCTCCATCCGGGGGCGCACCTGCCCGGACCCGATCTGCTCGGCGGAGGCGGCCAGGTAGATCAGCGGAGCGGCGAGCCGGCGGGCCGACCACACCGCCACGAGCGCGGCCACGCCGAACGCGATCACGGAGGCGGCGAGCACCAGCATCACCACCTGAGCGCCGCGCCAGAACAACGAAGAGGCGGCGATCGCGATCTCCACCTGAGCGCCCGAGGGGGTGTTCTGCGAGACCGAGTACGTGTTGCCGTCGATCTCCGGGCCGGCGCTGAAGACGGTACCGTCCACGTCCGTGACCGTGATCCGCACGGCCGGGATCCCGGATTCGTCGTCCACGACGACCCAGCGCTCCAGCATCTCGTCGTCGAGCGGGGTCTCGAACGCGATCCGGGTCTCCACCGCACGCGAGACCGACTGGGTCCGCAGCCTCATATTCTGGTCGATGCTCTCTCGGACCATCAGGACCCCGAAGATCGACATCGGGACACCGAGGAGGAGCACCGCGACGGTGACCGCCGCGATGGTCGCGGTCAGGACACGTCTTCGCAGGTCAGTGCTCCCCGTTCTCGAATCGGAAGCCCATGCCCCGCACGGTGGAGATGTACCGGGGGGCGTTGGCGTCGTCGCCGAGCTTGCGGCGCAGCCAGGACACGTGCATGTCCAGGGTCTTCGTGGAACCGGTCGGGTCCGAGGCCCAGACCTCGCGCATCAGCGAGTCCCGGGAGACCACCGCGCCGGCCTCCCGCACGAGCACCCGGAGCAGCTCGAACTCCTTGGCCGTCAGCTGGAGCTCCCGCTCGCCCTGGAAGGCCCGGTGCGCGGCGATGTCGACCCGGACGTCCTGGGAGGCGATCTCGTCCTCCTCGCCGCCCTCGCTCCCGGCCCGGCGCAGCAGCGCCCGCACCCGGGCGAGCAGCTCGGCCAGCCGGAACGGCTTGGTCACGTAGTCGTCGGCACCGGCATCGAGGCCCACCACCAGGTCGACCTCGTCGGCGCGCGCGGTGAGCACCAGGATCGGTGTCGTCAGACCCTGGTTGCGGACCCACCGGGCCACGTCGAGTCCGTCCATGTCGGGCAGGCCGAGGTCGAGGACGAACAGGTCGGCCTGGGCCGCCTCGTCGATCGCTCCGCGTCCGGTGCCGTGCACGGAGACCGTGTAGCCCTCGCGAGTCAGAGCCCTCGCCAACGGCTCGGCAATGGCCGGGTCATCTTCTGCTAATAGAACTCGGGTCACTCGCCCATGCTAATGCCACGAACTGGCGAAGCGCTCATTGTGCCTCCTCGGATGTGGCGTGCCGTGCCAGCCGGACCGGCCTGACCTCACCCAGCCCGTGCACGTCCACGGGCTGCAACTCCTCGAACGAGAACATCGACGCGCCGTCCATGCCCTCCAACAGCGCGGCGCTGACGTCATCCATCAGGATCGAGGCGGGCCCGGCGAGGTCGCTGAGCCGGGAGGCGAGGTTCACGACCGGGCCGAACACGTCCCCGGACCGGGACAGCACCCGACCCCACACCACCGAGCCCCGGATCGGCAGGCCGCGCGCGTCCATCACGTCGATCAGGCCGGTCGCGACCATCGCGCCGGTCTCGAGGTCGTCGGCGACGAACAGCACGGCGTCCCCGATCGTCTTGACCACCCGCGCCCCGTGCGCCGCGATGACGTCGCGGGCCCCGGACTCGAACACCTGCATCAGCGACGAGAGCTCGGTGGGCGCGAGCCGGGCCGCGCGGGAGGTGTAGGAGATGATGTCGATGAAGCCGATCGCGCGCTCCAGTGGGAGCCGGTCGGTGGTGGCGGTGTCCTTGCTGAGGGCGACGTCCTTGTCCATCCGGGCCAGCAGCGCCGCGAGCTGACGGCGCCACACGTAGCCCAGCTGGTCGCGTAGCACCGGGCCGATCACCGCCAGCCGGTCGAGCACCACGAGGCGGGCACTGGTGTCGTCGAGGTGGTACCGGTGCCGGGCATCGGCGACGAGCGACTCGACCTGCCACAGCACCAGGCGGTCCATCGAGTGGCCCTGCGCCCGGACCAGGTCCTGCGCGGTGTCCAGGTTCACGGCGTCGGTGAGGACCAGGTTCACGATCGCCTTGAGACCGTCGACGTCCACCTGGGTGAAGTGCTTGACGCCCTCCGGCACGTCGGCGAATCCGAGGGAGCGCCAGTAGACCCGCAGCACCTGGGTGGGGATCCCGACGGCTGCCGCCATCTCCTCGACGTCCAGCGTCGGCGGACCGCCCAGCAGCCGTTCCTCCTGGTCGCGGATCGTCGATCGCTCCGCGCGCGGCTCGGTGGACTCAGTCACGACTCGAGGTTATCGCCTCACCCCAGGCGTACATGCGCGACGTCCCCGGCGTGCACGTGCCGCGCTCCGGCGTCGGTGCGCACCACGAGCGCGCCGTCGTCCGCGAGGCCGGTCGCCTCGCCGTGGATGGCCGGCCCGGTGGGCAGGTCCACGCGCACCTCGGCGCCGAGGCTGACCACGTGAGGCCCGACGGCGGAGCGTGGGTCCGCGGTGATCGCCGGGTCGGCGAGCACGCGCGCGAGCGACGCGACGATCCGCGCGGCGAGCGTCTGCGCGTCGGTCTCGATGCCGACCTCGGCGAGGGTCCCGGCCCAGGGCACCGGTAGCGACGCACCGGCGAGGTTCACACCGATGCCGAGCACCACGCCGGAGCCGTCCGGGAGTACCTCCGCGAGCAGCCCCCCGACCTTGCGGAGCCGGTGCCAGTCAGGCAGGTCCTGCCCGCCTCCCGTATGCACCAGGTCGTTCGGCCACTTCAGGGCGAGTCGGGCATCGGGCGGGCCGCCGGCCGCCGGCTCGCCGGCCACTGGCTCCGCCGCCGGCACCGCCCGCAGCACCGCGACACCGGCGAGCAGCGGCAGCCACGACCACTGCTCACGGGGCCGGTCCGGGCGCAGCACCACCGAGAACGTGAGCGCCGTGTGGGCATCGGTGTCCCAGCTCCGGCCGGTCCGGCCACGGCCGCCACGCTGGTGCCGGGCCAGGATCCCGGACAGGTGCGGCCAGGCGTCCGGCTCGGCCGTCGCGGCGCGGAGCAGGTCGGCGTTCGTGGAACCGGTCGACTCGACGACCATCAGTCGCGGTGCACTCATGCCTGCAGCCTGCCAGTCCGGGTGCTTGGACGCAGGGGCGGCCGATCCAGCACCGCGCGCGGCCCACTTGCTCGGCTCGCGGCGCCGACCGCGTACCTCGAGCCGTGACCGAGGACCCGCGGATGTGCGAGGTCATTGCGGCAGGTCCGATCTCACCGCGCGAGTGCGATCCGATGGTGCTAGACCCGATCCATGAGCGCACATTCGACGCTCGAGGACGTCCACCCGCTGGACGCAGGGCCCAGATCCGTGCTGATGCGCCGGATCGGCACGGCGGCACTGACGCTGGTCCTGCTCGCCGCACTGGGTGGGTTCCTCGGCGACCGCGAGTCGACCACGTCCGCACAGGCACGGGGCTACACGCTCACGGTGACCACCGCAGCGGCCGCGCGGCCGGGTCAGGACGTGCCGTGGCGCGTCCAGGTGCACAGTCCCGAGGGCTTCGGCCCGGAGCTCACCATCGCCGTGACGGCTGCCTACCTCGAGATCTACGAGACGCAGGGGTTCCACCCCGAGCCCGGCGCGACCACGCGGGACGGTGAGTGGCTCTACCTGACCTTCGATTCGCCGTCGGGCACGACATTCGTGCTCGACTACGACGCCTACATCCAGCCGAACGCGACCGTCGGCCGCAGCGGCGCGGTAGCGCTCGTCACCGGCGACGCCCGCGTCGCCGAGGTGCCGATCCGCACCGTCCTGTTCCCCTGAAGCCTCGTTCCGCTCTCTCACCCCAAGGAGCCGCCCGAGATGGACATCGTGATCCGCGCCGCCGTCGTCTTCCTGTTCCTGTGGTTCATCACCCGGGTGGTGGGTCGCTCGACGCTCGGCGAGTTGAGCTCGTTCCAGCTCATCGTGTTCATCACCATGGGCGACCTCGTACAGCAGGCCGTGACCCAGCAGGACTACTCGGTGACCGCAGCGGTGCTCGCCGTGGGGACATTCGCGATTCTCACGATCGCGATCTCCTGGGCGAACGCACGCTGGCGGCCGGCCGCACGCCTGACCCACGGGCTCCCCGTCGTGGTGTTCGCCGACGGTGAGCCAGCGCTGCCGGTGATGCGGCGGGAGCGACTCAGCCTCGACGACTTCATGGCCGCCGCGCGCGGCCAGGGCATCACGTCGTTCGCGCAGATCCGGCTCGCCGTTCTCGAGACGAACGGCCAGCTCTCGTTCATCACGACTCAGGGACCCGAGGCCGGCGCACCAGAGGAGCCGAAGCCAGGCTGAGGCCGTCCACCCGCGCCCGGCTTGTAGGAAAGCCACAACCAACCCGGCACCCGCCACGTCGACTCCCCGAACCGCATTGGCGAACTGCGACAACTACAGTGCCTGATGTGACTTCTTCCGACGCCCCCGATCTGACCACCACCGCCGGCAAGATCGCCGATCTCGACGCACGCAACGAGCAGGGACCGCGATCCCTGGCGGCAGTCGCGTCCGACAAGCAGGCGGCCCGGGGCAAACGGTCCGCGCGGGAACGCATCGAGGGCCTGCTCGACGAGGGCAGCTTCGTCGAGCTGGACGCCTTCGCGACCCACCGCTCCAGCAACTTCGGACTCGACAAGAAGAAGATCCCGGGCGACGGCGTCGTGGTCGGGTACGGCACCATCGACGGCCGGCAGGTGTGCATCTACTCCCAGGACTTCTCCGTCTTCGGCGGGTCCCTCGGCGAGGTGCACGGACAGAAGATCACGAAGGTGATGGACCTCGCCCTGCGCACCGGGGTACCGCTGATCGGGATCTCCGACGGCGGTGGCGCCCGGATCCAGGAGGGCGTCGCCGCGCTGACCCAGTTCGCCGAGATCTTCCGCCGCAACGTCGCGGCATCCGGGGTGATCCCACAGATCTCCCTGATCCTCGGCCCGAGTGCCGGCGGCGCCGTGTACTCCCCCGCGCTCACCGACTTCATCGTGATGGCGGACCAGACCTCGAACATGTTCATCACCGGCCCGGACGTGATCCGTGCGGTCACCGGCGAGGACGTCGGCTTCGAGGAGCTCGGCGGCGCACACACCCACAACGAGCGGTCCGGGGTGGCCCACTACCTCGCCGCCGACGAGGACGACGCCTACGACTACGTCAAGGCGCTGCTGCACTACCTGCCCGCGAACAACCTGACCGACCCCGAGACGTATCCGATCGAGGCGGACCTCGAGATCAGCGACGCCGACCTCGAGCTGGACACGCTGATCCCGGACTCGGACAACCAGCCCTACGACATGCGCACCGTCATCGAGCACGTGCTCGACGACGAGGAGTTCCTCGAGGTCCAGGCCCTCTACGCGCGCAACGTGATCATCGGGTTCGGGCACGTCGAGGGACACCCCGTCGGGATCGTGGCGAACCAGCCGCAGACCATGGCCGGCACGCTGGACATCAACGCCGCCGAGAAGGCCGCCCGGTTCGTGCGCACCTGCGACGCGTTCAACATCCCGGTCCTCACGTTCGTGGACGTGCCCGGGTTCCTGCCCGGCACCGACCAGGAATGGAACGGCATCATCCGCCGCGGCGCGAAGCTGATCTTCGCCTACGCCGAGGCCACCGTCCCGCTGATCACCGTGATCACCCGCAAGGCGTACGGCGGCGCGTACATCGTGATGGGGTCCAAGCAGCTCGGCGCGGACATCAACCTGGCCTGGCCGACGTCGCAGATCGCCGTCATGGGCGCCAGCGGCGCCGTGAACATCCTTCAGCGCGGCGCGCTGAAGAAGGTGGCCGAGAGCGGCGGCGACGTCGAGGCCGAACGCGCCCGGCTCGTCGCCGAGTACGAGGAGGCGATCGTGAACCCGTGGGACGCCGCGCAGCGCGGCTACGTCGACGCCGTCATCGAGCCGTCCCAGACCCGCACGCAGATCGTGCGCGGACTTCGGGCGCTGCGGACGAAACGGGCATCGCTGCCCGCCAAGAAGCACGGGAACATCCCGCTATGAGCACGCCGAACGGGAACGGGAACGGGAACGGCACCTACGCCGCCGTCGGCGAGGTGCCCGACGACGTGGTCCGGGTCATGCGCGGCGAGCCCGACGACGTCGAGCTGGCCGCCCTGGTCGCCGGGATCCTGGCCGCCCGCGCGGGTACACCGGACGACATCGACGACGGCACCCACACCTCGGTGTGGCACGACCCGGGTCATCGCCTCGGCCTACCGGTCCGACCCGGCCGCGCAGCCTGGCGGTGGAGTTCACACCGGGCCTGACCGAGCCAGTCCGGGTCGACGCCGCTCAGGCCCCGAACGCGGCGAGGAACGACTGCGCCAGGCCGATCCGGCGGGCCCGGTCGTCCGGCCCCGTGCCGTCCGGCGCGGAGACCACCACGCGGGTGCCGTCGGAGGCCACCGTCACCGGGGCGTCCACGTGCCCGACCAGCTCACCGAGCAGGAACGCCACCACGGGCGTGACCACCGGGAGGTCCGCCGGCGCCCCCATCAGGGTCACCTTCGCGGGTAGTCCCGGACCCGAGTGCAGCGTCATGCCCCGGCCACCGACGATGCCCGGGAACGGCTCCCAGCGATCGAACCCGCGATCGGCGTTCACCCCGGCCGCGAAGGCGGGCAGCGGCGCTCGGGCGGCCAGCACCACGAGCTCGCGCCTCGCCTGCCCGTAGGCGTTGACCCGGTGCAGCGGCTCCTCGCTGCGCCAGGACTCGACGTGCGCGTCGCGCCCGTCGACCCGGCCGGCCATCGCCCGACGCGGCCCCACCAGCCGGTGACCACGCGGAAGCGCGAGCGGCACGAGCAGTGGATCGACCGTCTCTGGCGTCTGCACACGCCAACCGTTCGCCTGCGCCCAGGCCGACCACTCGCCGTCGTACGCCTGCTCCTCCGCGGCGGCCCGTGTCTCGGCCACCCGGGCGTACAGCATGGCGCCGGCGCCGAACGCGACGAGCAGCAGCACCACGACGATGATCGTGGTCCAGGGCTGCCCGAGCCGGCCCAGCACGCCCGTGGCGGCCAGCAGCGCCAGGATCAGGACCGGTGCCACGACGGCGCCCAGCACGATCGGCAGACCGCGCCGGGTCCGGTCGTGCTGTGGGCGCCCCGAGGGCGTGGGCGCAGGGGCCTGGGGCCGGCTCATTCGGATGCGTCGTCGAAGACCCGCTGCGGCAGCCCGTTCCGGTACGTGCTCCGCAGCGATGCCCGCAGCTCCGGGGAGTCTGCGAGCTCGTCCTCGGCGATGTCCTCGACCTGGGCCGCGAGAGCACGCAGGGCGTCGTCGTGCGCCCGCATCAGGCCACGGTTCAGGGCCAGCGGCGAGGACCGGGTCGCGGCCTCGGTGAACTCGACGTCCTGGATCAGACCTGTCGAGTCGATCACGACCTTGACGTCGCGCTGCGGCGACCACGACTCGATCCGCACACCGCTCAGGCGCGCGTTGGCGCCCTGCATGGCGCCGGCCCGTGTGGTCGCGATCTCCGTGAGCGCCTTCAGCGTGTTCAGCGACTCCTCGTATCCGGCTTGCCAGGACATCAGTTCGTCGCTCCTTGGTAGCCGGCGTTGCCCAGCCCAGCGATGCCGGGGATGGCGTCGCCGAACTGCGGACCGCCAGGCAGGTTGAGGATCCCCTCGAGCTTCTTCAGCGACGGGACCAGTTCGGTGAGGGCGCCGTCGAGCTTCTGGACGAGCCCGGCGAACTTCTCGATGGCCTCGGTGACCTTCTCGATCCAGTCCGCGGCCTTGGTGCTCCACTTCGCGATCGCCGCCGAGGCCTGCGCCCCGATCCAGGCCAGGCCGATGCCGACCGTGGCCAGGCACTCGACCACCCAGGAGATGAGCTTGCCGACCAGGTCCGCGATCAGGTCCCGCACGATCGCGCGGACGGCGGCGACGATGCCGCTCGCGATGGCGAACCCGACGCTCAGCCCGGTCGCGACGCCCGCCATCGAGGAGATGGTGCCGCTGGTGACGTTCGCCACCTCCCGGTAGGTGTCGGCGGTCAGGCCGACCCACGGGGCCAGTGCGGCATCGACCGCGCCGTCGAAGTCCGCGGCGACCGTGGTGAGGTGACCCGAGATGTTCGACCACGTGTCAGCGATCGCCGTGACCTCGGCCGGGTCGCCGGCCAGGCTGTCGAGGAACTCCGGAAGCGGCGGCATGTAGTCGAGGAGGAAGCCGGCGACGCTCGAGACGAGCGTGGCGATCGGGTCGAGGACCGCATCCGCGAGGTCCGTGACGCCGCCGGCGAGACCGAACAGGGCACCCGCCCAGTTCCCGTTCTGGACCGACGTCACGGTCTGGTCGATCGGACCGACGATCTTGAGGCTCTTGTACCACTCGCTCAGCTCGGGCCGGTCGGTGACGACGGGCGCTACCAGCTCGCTCACAGCGACTCGATGAACTTCGTCAGGCGGCCGGCCGTGGCCTGGTCGACGGCGTCGTAGTTGTCTGCGATGGACGTCAGTGTGTTGCCGAGCCCGCCGACGACGGCCTGGCTCCCCGCGATCCCTACCAGCCCGAGACCCTGCACGGCGTTCGCGGGGAGCGTCAGGAAGCTGCACAGGATCCCGAACGCATGGGGCCCCATGGTCAACGCCTCCCCGGCCGCCGAGGTGGCGTCCCCGATCCGTGCGGCGATCCCGCTCACGTCCGCCGCGTGCGCACGCACCGCGTCCGTGTCGACCTCGAGGTCGAATCCCATCTCTCACAGCCTCCCGTTGATGATGTCGTCCAGCGCATCGATCGTGGAGGTGTCCGCCAGCATGCTCGGGTCCGGCCGGCGGGGCGTCACCCCACCGGTGAGGTCGCGGCGCGCGGCAGCCAGGGCGCTCAGCAGGTTCTCGCGCAGTTCCTCGGGGCTGAGATCGACGATCTGCGGTCCGAACTGCGCATCGACCAGCAAACCCTGGCGATCGACCGTCGCCTGCACGATGCCGTCGTCCGACTCACCGATCCCGCGGTCCGGGAGATCCTCGCCGGCGAGGGCCGTTGCCTTCGCCTGCGCATCCTCGAGCTGGGCCCGGATCCGGGCGCGGACCGCTTCGAGCAGGTCGGACTGTGACTCCACCGTACGAGGATGCATGACCGGGCGGGGCACCTCCAAACGGCCGCCATGGGGAGAAGTGCCCCCTGCACATCCGCCGAGATTGCTGGATGCATCATCTAGATATACGCTTGTCCTTCTACATCATGGACGAATCGACCACACAGAGTTAGGGTGAACCCACGAGCATCGAAGCTCACCGCCCGAGGGAGGCGGCATCACACTCGGGGGTACCGCCATGCGCGTCCGTCCAGTCCTCACGTCGGCGACCACGTTCGCCCTGGTCCTTGCCACGCTCACGCTGACACCGGTGACCGACGTCGCCACCGCCGTCGGGCGTGACGATGCGGACCCACCACCGGTGGAACCGGCACCGCAGATCCCACCCGGCTACGCCCTCGCCTGGGCGGACGAGTTCGACGGTACCCAGGCCGATGGGACCGGGCTCGACACCTCGGCCTGGTACTACCGCGAGGGCGAGAAGGCCGAGTGCATGAACCGGCCCGAGAACGTCTCGGTCGCCGACGGGCTGATGCACATCGCCCTGGTGGCCGACGACACCTTCGGTCCCGACTACACCTGCGGCGGCGTGATCTCGCAGGAGTGGTTCGGCTACGGCTACTACGAGACCCGCGCGCAGCTCTGGGGCGATCAGGGCTTCCACTCCGCGTTCTGGACGACCGGGCTCTCCGACGCGATGCCGGACACCCCGGACTACCGCGGCCCGAACAACCGGATCAACGAGATCGACGGGTTCGAGATCGACTCGCACGCGCCCGAGGTGATCGCGCACCACTCGCACTGGTTCGTCCCGCATCACGTGGGCAACCAGGGTGGCCTGTACACCGGCCCGGACTCCTCAGACGGCTATCACACCTACGGCTTCGAGTGGCTGCCGGATCAGATCCGGTACTTCGTCGACGGCGAGCTGGCGCGGGTCCAGCCGTTCTCGGGTCCGCACGGGTTGCAGAGCGTCTGGCTCACCACGCTGGGGTACACCGCCCCGGTCGACGAGACGAACCTCCCGGGCGAGACCACCTGGGACTACTTCCGCTACTACGCGCCGACCGCGGACCCGAACGGTGCCACCCCGGGCAGCGTGGTCGTGGACAACGGCGACCCCGGCTACTCCGAGCAGGGCGACTGGGAGGACTCCGACACGGTCACCGGCGGGAACCAGGAGGCCTTCGGCTTCCAGGACCGCGAGACCCGCCGCGCCCTGTCCGCGGACGCCTCCGCCACCTGGGTCCCGGACCTGACCGAGGCCGGATCCCACGAGGTGCTGGCCTGGAACCCCAGCTTCCTGTCCACCGGCACCACCGCCGCGCACTTCTCCGTCACCCACGACGGCGGCACGTCCGACGTGGTCATCGATCAGTCCACCGCGGGACAGCAGTGGGTCAGCCTCGGCTCCTACACCTTCACCCCGGGCACGGGGCAGGGTGTTCAGGTGGCCGCGGAAACCGATGGAGTGGGCACGCTGCGCACGGACGCGGTCATGTTCACCCCGGCCGTCGTCGTCGACGACGGCGGCCCGGGCTACACCGAGACCGGCAACTGGGCCTCCTCCGCGGCCGTGACCGGATGGCTCGACTCGGCGACCAGGTTCGCCAGCGACTCGGCCTCCACCGCCCGCTGGACGCCGACCCTGCCGGACGGCGGGACGTACGCCGTCTACGCCTGGACGCCCTCGCACGACCTGAACACCGCCGTCGCCCGGTACACGGTCACGGACACCACGGGCGCCACCCCGGTCGAGGTGACCAGTGTCGACCGCTGGGTACCGCTCGGAAGCTACACGTTCGACGCCGGCACCAGCGGCTTCGTGGAACTGAGCAAGTCGTACGGAACGCCCGGATACGTTCGAGGCGACGCGGTGCGGTTCGTTCCGGTGCCCACTCCGGACACCACCGCCCCGAGTGCCCCACTTCGCCTCGACGGGGAGATCGAGGCGGAACCCGGCAACGGCGACCTCGCGCTCACGTGGCAGTGGCAGGCCAGTGCGGCAGCGGACGTGGTCGGCTACCACGTCTACCTCGACGGTCAGCGCGTGAACGGCAACCCGGTGCACCGGACCTCGTTCACGATGAATGAGATGCGGGCCGGCACGACCGTCATGCTCACCGTGACCGCCGTCGATGCCTCCGGCAACGAGTCGGCGCCGTCGCGGCCGGCCCGGGTCCGGATCCCCAGCGACTCCCTCGCCCCGGCGGCCCCTGCGGACCTCGTCGGCGAGGCGGCGAACGAGCGAGGCATCCTGTACTGGTCGCAGAACCACGAGGTCGATCTGCTCGGCTACAACGTCTACGTGGACGGCGCCCTTGCCAACCCGGACGGTCCGGTGGGCCACCCGGCGAACCCGGACTTCCCGCGGCTCGGGTACTCGCTCGACGAGCTCTCGAACAACGTCGAGCACGCCATCGAGGTGCGCGCCGTCGACCTGTCCGGCAACGAGTCCGCGGCCGCTACGGTCACGATCACGCCATTGCCGATGACGATCATCACCCCGTCGGATCCGGGCTACAGCGAGCAGGGCACCTGGACACCGTCGAGCGTGCCGGGATGGTTGAGTGCACGCACCCGGACCACGAACGTGACCAGCGCAACCGCGACGTGGACGCCGGACCTGACCGTGGCGGGTGAGTACGACGTGTGGGTGTGGGTGCCGAACCACGCCAACAGCACCGTCGGCGCCCGCTACACGGTCTCCTTCTCGGGCGGCACCGACGTCGTCGACATCGACCAGACCACCGGCGGCAGCCGCTGGATCCTGCTCGGACGGTACCCGTTCGAGGCGGGCACCGACGGGACCGTGGTGGTCTCCAACGGAGCCGTCGCGAACTACCTGCGCACCAGCGCGGCGAAGTTCATCCCGGTCGAGTAGGCGGGCGTCGCCGGCGAACGCAACCGGTCGCCGTCGGGCGGGCCTTCGAGTCAAGGCATGCCCGACGGCGGCCGCCGAGCGCGGGCGCCGGGTAGCGTGAGGCCTCATGACCGCTGCCCCCACCCCGCGCACCTCGACGCCGACCGACGCCATCGCAGACGCCTTCGTCGACACCATCGCCGGACTGAGCCCCATCGCCGCGACCTCGATGGGCATCACCGGCCACGACCACCTGCTCGACGACTTCTCCCCGGCCGGCGACCAGACCCGGGTGGCGGCCGCCCTGAAGGTCCTCGCCGATCTGGCGGACGTCGACCCGGTCGACGACATCGACCGCATCACCCAGTCCGCCATGCGGGAACGCCAAGGACTGCTCATCGAGCTCGCCGAGGCGGACGAGCACCTCGCGGACCTCAACGTGATCGCCTCGCCGGTGCAGGGGATCCGCGAGGTCTTCGACCTCATGCCCACCGACACGGCCGCGGACTGGGAGACCATCGCCGAGCGCATGCACGCCGTGCCCGCCGCCGTCGACGGGTACATCGAGTCGCTGCGACTGGCCGCGTCCCGAGGCGTGGTCGCCGCCATCCGGCAGTTCACCGAATGCATCAAGGAGACCGACGACCTCGCCGGGGACGCCTCGTTCTGGACCACCTTCGCGACCGGCGCCCAGCCCGACGGCGCCGCACCCGCGGGCGCACTCGCCGGCCACCTCGCCGACGGGGCCGAGCGGGCCCGGACCGCCTACGGCACGCTCGCCTCGGCCCTGCGTGAACTGTCCGCGCAGGCACCGGCGGACGACGCCGTCGGGCGGGAGCGCTACGCGCGCTTCTCGCGCCGCTTCCTCGGCGCGGCGATCGACCTCGACGAGACGTACGAGTGGGGCCTGGAGGAACTCGCCCGGATCGTCGCCGAACAGGAGCACGTGGCCGCCCAAATCGGCGGTCCGGGCACGGCCATCCGCGACGCCATGGCCGCGCTGAGCGCCGATCCCGCCCGCAAGCTGCACGGAACCGACGCACTGCGGGAGTGGATGCAGACCACCTCCGACGCCGCCCTCGACGCACTCGCCGACACCCAGTTCGACATCCCCGAGCCGGTTCGTCGGTTGGAGTGCCGCATCGCGCCGACGCAGTCCGGCGGCATCTACTACACCGGCCCCAGCGAGGACTTCTCCCGACCGGGCCGGATGTGGTGGTCCGTGCCCGCGGGCGTGACCGAGTTCGACACCTGGGTCGAGAAGACCACGGTCTACCACGAGGGCGTGCCCGGTCATCACCTGCAGGTCGGCCAGACCGTCTACCGCTCCGCCCTGCTGAACCGCTGGCGCCGGATGGCCTGCTGGGTCAGCGGACACGGCGAGGGCTGGGCCCTGTACGCCGAGCGGCTGATGGCCGACCTCGGCTTCCTCGACGACCCGGGCGACCGCATGGGCATGCTCGACGGGCAGCGGCTGCGGGCCGCACGCGTGGTCATCGACCTCGGCGTGCACCTCGGCAAGCCGTGCCCGGACGAGTGGGGCGGCGGCATCTGGAACGCCGAGAAGGCGTGGCCGTTCCTGACGGCGAACGCCAACATGGCCGAGGGCTTCCTGCGGTTCGAGCTCAACCGGTACCTCGGCTGGCCCGGACAGGCGCCCGCCTACAAGGTGGGCCAGCGGCTCTGGGAGCAGATCCGGGACGAGACGGCGGCCCGCGAGGGTGCCGACTTCGACCTGAAGGCGTTCCATCGGCGCGCCCTGGACGTCGGTTCCGTGGGGCTGGACACCCTGCGCGAGGCGCTCGCGTGACCCAGTCCGGCGGTGCGCCGGACCGGACGCCCGACGGCGGTGTGGCCCCGTCGGGCGGCGAGCCCGTCGTGATCGCGGTGTACTACCCGACGGCGGAGGGGTTCGACACACCGCCGGCGCCGGCCGACCTGCAGGACCCCGGCCCGGGCCCGTCGCGCTCGGCCCGGCTGACGTCGGGCGTGGTGTTCGGCGTTTCCGGGGGCCTGGCCGCGGGCGGCCTGGTGGGTGGGCTGAACCCGATGTTCGGGGACGGCCCGGCCGGCGCCCTGCTCCTCGTCGGGGCGGTCGGCGTCGTCGGCGTGACCATCGCCTTCCTGCTCAGGTCCCGCGGCGTGCTCGCCCGTCCCGGTTCATGGGCGTTGACGGCGCTCACCCTCACGCTGCTCGCCTTCGGCGCGATCCTGCTGCTGGTGCGGGACGGCAGCGGCTGGCTCGTGCTGGTCCTGGCCCTCCTTGCCGGGCTCCTGGCCCTGCGGTACCGGAGGGCCGAGCGCTCCGTGGCCGCACAGGAGGCGGCCTGGTTGGCGGGCTGGCCCCGCCTGGTGTCGGACCCGCAGTACGTGCTCGGCCGGGTCAATGACCTGACCCTGAAGCACCCGAACAACCAGAACTTCGCGATCGCCGGATCGGTGACCTACCGCGACGGCGCCGGCATCGAGCACGTCGTCACGATCCCCGGCGGAGTCGTGCCCCGTGCTGGCGGCGTGGAGCCGCCCGCCCTGTACGCACCCGTCGTGGTCTGGCACAGCCCCGACCACTCGGTGGTGCTGCTGCGGTTCTCGACGGCCCTGGCTGCCTGAGCAGGAGCAAGGCTCAGGCCCGCGCGCACAGCGGGCCGACCGCATCGAACTCGGCCGTGCCCGCACAGGTGCCCTGATCCCAGGTCCGTGGCCCGAACCTGTCCTGCGTCGCATCGGTGAAGATCTCGACACCGTCGATGCCGGCCCCGACGCGGTAGTAGGTGACGATCGGGTCACCCTCGGTCGTGGGGCCCTGGACCGCGACCTCGGCACCCGCACCGTCGGGGCCACCGGCCGCGTTGAGGCAGGCCACGACGCCGTCGGGCCAGTCGAAGGCGCCCTGTTCGAAGACCACGTCGCCGCAACTCGGCAGCGGTTCCCGCTCGCGGAACTCCGGGGGCGCGGCGTCCGAGGATCGCGACGCCTCGATCACGGACCCTTCGGGCGCCGGCGAGGGATCGGCGGAGTCGGTGGGCCCGGACGTCGCATACGGCGCGTCGATCGGCGACGGCCCGGACGACTCCACCCCGCAGCCGGCCAAGCCGATCCCCACGACGGCCGCGGCCAGCACGCCGAGAATCCGGGTGCCGGCCACCGGTCGCGTGTCGTCGTCCATCCCACCGCTCCCTGGTTCCGCGGGCCGGATCTCACCGTGATTGTGTCGCACCGACCGCCGCCGTTGCACCGGCACCCGAGATCCGCGCCTGCGCGGCCGCCACGATCGCGTCCACTGTCTGCGCCCACGGCGTCGGCGTGAGGCCGAAGGCCTCGGTGGTCTCCTCGTGCCCGGCGATGAACGGTTCGTCGAACTGGTAGAGCATCTCGACGATCTCCCGCAGCTGCGGTTGCACCATTCCCATCGCACGCAGCGCCGGCCGTGGGATCCGGGAGAGCCGTGCGCCGGGCGCACCGGCGGCCTTCGCGACGTCGTCGGCCAGCTGCCGGATCGATCGCGCGGGCGCGCTCGGCACGTGCCAGGCACGGCCCCAGGCACGTTCGTCCTGCGCGAGGGTCACGATGGTGCGGGCGATGTCGTCGACCGCGGTCCACGTGTGCGGGGCGTCCGGATCGCCGACGACGGAGGCGCGCTTGCCCTGCAGGACCGGGTCGACCAGGCGCGGGCCGGCGTGAGCACCCTCGGTGGAGACCACCTGCGCGCCGACGTAGTCCGAGGCACGAAGCTCCAGGGTCCGGATCCGGCCCGCCTCGTGCGCCTGGACCAGGTCCGCCCACATCCGGGCCCGAACGGCACCCTTGCGGGTGGGCGGGTCGATCGGGGTGCGGGCCGTCATCGTGCTCGAGCCCGCCGGATACAGGTAGAGGTTGCCGGCGACCGCCAGCACGGCGCCGCTGGACTCGGCGGCCGCCATGATCGCCCGGTGGATGGGCGGCCAGCCGGTCGCCCACTGGGCGTAGGGCAGGTTGACGGCGTTGACGATCACGGACGCGCCGGCCGCCACCTCGTCGAGCGAACCTGCGGAGATGACGATCGCGACGCGGTCGATCCCGGGGTGCCGCGGTCCGGTCCCCGACCGTGTGACGACGGTGACCCGATCACCCCGGTCGGCGAAGTGGCGGGCGGTGGTCGCACCGATGGGTCCGGCGCCGAGGACAACGTCTGAGCCATGATTCCTCCGTTTGGTGAACAGTGTTCTCTGTTGCGAACAGTGTTCACCTGGGTAGGGTGACGTGTCAAGAACACTGTTCACACTTTCGACCGGAAGCAGCCGACACCCATGCAGCACGCCCCGTCCGGCCCAGCAGAACCCACGCCTTCGGCCCCGGCGCCGCCTGCCGGCACCGACGCCCGCGGCACCACGGCGCGCGAGCGAGCCCGCGGCGCGATGATCGATGACGTCATCACCGTGGCTCGGCGTCAGCTCGGGGAGGTCGGTGCGGCCGGACTGTCGGTTCGGTCGGTCACCCGGGAACTTGGCATCTCGCCGTCCGCCGTGTACCGGTACTTCGCCAGCCGGGACCACATCCTCACCGCCCTGCTCGTCGAGGGCTACTCACGCCTCGGTGCGGCTGTCACCGAGGCCGATGACGCCCTCCCCCCGGACCGGGTCACCGCCCGCTGGCACCGGGTCTGGCACAGCACCAGGGACTGGGCGGTGGACCACCCGCACGAGTACGCGCTGCTGTACGGCACCCCCGTGATCGGGTACGCCGCACCGCCGGAGACGGTCGAGCCGGCCACCCGTGTGGTGGTCCGCCTCGCCGAGATCCTCTTCCACGCGGCCCGGCGGGGGCTGCTCACCGAGCGCGTCGACCTCAGCGACCCGTCGCCGACCGCCGGCCTGCAGGCGGACGCGCAGGCCCTCATGGTGACGATCCAGGAACTCGGCGTGGCCGTCCCGGACGGCCTGGACCCGGCCGACCCGCTGCGGGTGGTGAACGCCTGGAGCGAGTTGTTCGGGGCCATCTCCTTCGAGTTGTTCGGTCACTACGTGCGCAGCATCACCCGCCACGCCGAGCATCTCGACACGCTCGCCGCCGCCTCCGCCCGGCAGGTCGGCCTGCCCGAGCAGGACTGAGGCTCACGGTCGACGGCGTCGGCTCGCCCGGCGGCTACCCTCACCGGGTGAGCACGCTACTTCTTGCCTCCGCGTCACCGGCCCGCGCCGCGACCCTGCGCGCCGCCGGAGTCGAGCCCCTGATCCGCGTTGCCGACCTCGACGAGGACGCGATCCTGGCCGATCACGCCCGGTCCCGTCCGGCCGGCAGGCCCGCCGCCACCGTGGCCGAGGCCGTCCTGATCCTCGCCCGTGCGAAGGCCGAGCACATCGCGCGAGCGTCCGGCGCAACGACCACCACCGACCGGCCGGACGTGATCGTCGGCTGCGACTCCCTGCTCGAGCTCGACGGCCGAGCGCTGGGCAAGCCGGGCACGGCCGAGCGTGCGATGCGTCGCTGGCAGCTGATGCGCGGCCGCACCGGCGTGCTGCACACGGGCCACTGGCTGATCGGGGCGGACGGACGCAGCGTCGGGAGGGTCTCGAGCACCACCGTCCACTTCGCCGACATCACCGACGCCGAGATCGAGGCCTACGTGGGTACCGGCGAGCCGCTCCTGGTGGCCGGTGCCTTCACGATCGACGGGCGCGGGGCAGCCTTCATCACCGGGATCGAAGGCGACCACCACGGCGTCGTCGGGATCAGCCTGCCGCTGCTGCGGACGATGCTGGCCGAGCTCGGGCTGGCCTGGACGGACTTCTGGGCGTAGCGCCGGCTCCGGACCTGGAGTTTGTACCTCTTGCACTACGCCGTCCGCGAGCCGGACCACAACCTACGGCTCCGTTTGTAGGGACCATACAAACCAGTCGGAGGCGGGTTGCGTCGAAGGACAGACTTCGGGGCACCAGAGGGTCGCAATTGGGCACACGGCTGCAGCAGGACTAGCGTGAACCGACGCTGGTGCGCCCGAGGGCGGCGACCGGCGCGACCACAGGCGTAGCGACGGCGCGCCGATCGAGCGAGGAGAGTGCATGTCGACCAGCGCGGCGACCACCACCCAGATCCAACCGCTGCGCAAGGTGCTCATCGCCAACCGTGGTGAGATCGCGGTCCGCGTGGCCCGCGCATGTCGGGACGCCGGCATCGCGTCCGTCGGCGTGTACGCCGACTCCGACCGCGACGCCCAGCACGTCCTGCTCACCGACGAGGCGTTCGCGCTGCACGGGGTCCGCGCCGCCGAGACCTACCTCGACTCGGCCAAGATCCTCGACGTGGCCCGCCGGTCCGGCGCGGACGCGATCCACCCCGGGTACGGCTTCCTCTCCGAGAACCCCGACTTCGCCCGCGCGGTGATCGCCGCCGGACTGACCTGGATCGGCCCGCCCCCGGCCGCGATCGACGCCCTCGGGGACAAGGTCAGCGCACGCCACATCGCCCAGCGAGCCGGCGCACCGCTCGTGGCCGGCACCCCCGACCCGGTGGCCGACGCCAGCGAGGTGCACGCCTTCGCCGCCGAGCATGGCCTCCCGGTCGCGATCAAGGCGGCGTTCGGCGGCGGCGGCCGCGGCCTGAAGGTGGCCCGAACCGTCGAGGAGATCGACGAGCAGTTCGAGTCCGCGGTCCGTGAGGCCACCGCCGCGTTCGGCCGCGGCGAGTGCTTCGTCGAGCGGTTCCTCGACCGTCCCCGGCACGTCGAGACCCAGTGCCTGGCCGACGATCACGGCACCGTCGTCGTGGTCTCCACCCGGGACTGCACCCTCCAGCGCCGGCACCAGAAGCTCGTCGAGGAGGCCCCCGCGCCGTTCATCACGCCCGAGCAGGACGCCGAGCTCCGGCGGGCGTCCATCGACATCCTCCGCGAGGCCGGCTACCGCGGCGCCGGCACCTGCGAGTTCCTCATCGGCACCGACGGCACCATCTCGTTCCTTGAGGTGAACACGCGCCTGCAGGTGGAGCACTGCGTCACCGAGGAGATCTCCGGCATCGACCTCGTCCGCGAGCAGTTCCGGATCGCGGCCGGCGAGCCGCTGGGCTACACCGAGGTGAGCACCCGCGGGCACTCGTTCGAGTTCCGCATCAACGGCGAGGACCCGTTCGGGAACTTCCTGCCCTCCCCCGGCACCATCAACACGCTCCGCTGGCCCAGCGGCCCGGGCGTGCGGGTGGACTCCGGCGTGGTCGGTGGGGACGTCATCTCCGGCGCGTTCGACTCCATGCTGGCGAAGGTGATCGTCACCGGCGCGACGCGGACCGAGGCCCTGCAGCGGGCGCGCCGGGCCATCGCCGAGACCGAGGTCACCGGCATCCCCACGGTTCTGCCGTTCTTCCGCGCCGTGCTCGCCGATGGTGACTTCGTGGCGGACCGCGTCGAGGACTTCCGCGTCCACACCACCTGGATCGAGAGCGAGTTCGCCGAGCGCCTCACCTCGCAGACCGACGGCGACCGCCCGGCACCGGCGGCGCCGACCGCGCCCGCTCCGACCGAGGCAGCCACCGAGCGGGTGGTCGTCGAGGTGGGCGGCAAGCGGCTCGAGGTGGTGTTGCCGGCCGGCCTCAGCCTCGGCGGAGGCGGTCGTGCACGCACCCCGAAGCGTCCCCCGCGCCGCGCGTCGAGTCGCGCGAGCAGCGCGGTCGGTGCGGGCGGCAACGCCCTCGCCAGCCCGATGCAGGGCACGATCGTGAAGGTCGCGGTGGCCGACGGCGAGATCATCAACGAGGGCGACCTCGTCGTGGTCCTCGAGGCGATGAAGATGGAGCAGCCGCTGGTCGCCCACCGCGCCGGCCGGGTGCACGGTCTCACGGCCGCGGTCGGCCAGACCGTGGGTTCCGGCACCGTGATCTGCCAGATCGACACGCTCGACGACAGCGCCTGACCGGCCCCGGGAGCGCCGGTTGCCCGAGCGCTGAGACGCACGGGCGACCGCGGGCCATCGCCATAGGCTGGCCGGGTGACTCACGCGCTGAACCCTGACGGCCGCCGCGCCCACGGACCCGCCGACGCGTGGGTCGAGTGCGGCTGCGGGCAGCGCCACTGGGGCACGGCCGGCGCCGCCGGACTGCTCCTGGCCGACGGCGGTGCCTCCTCGGGCGGGCCGCCCACCCGCGTCGTCCTGCAGTTCCGGGCCGCCTGGTCCCACCACGGTGGCACCTGGGGCGTGCCGGGTGGAGCCCTTGACCCCGACGAGGACTCACTGACCGGGGCGCTGCGCGAGGCCGAGGAGGAGGCCGGGATAGCACCCGCCGCCGTCGCTCCCCTGGCCGCGTCGGTGCTCCGGCACCCGGACTGGTCCTACACCACCGTGCTTGGCCGGGCCATCGCCCCGGTCGACCCGGCGCCGACGGACGCCGAGAGTGCCGACGTCGCCTGGGTCGACCTCGACGACGTGACCGGCCGCGAGCTGCTGCCGGCCTTCGCGGACGCCTGGCCGAGCCTGGCGCCACTGCTCCGGGTCCGGCCGGTCCTCGTGGTGGACGCCGCGAACGTGGTCGGCTCCCGCCCGGACGGCTGGTGGCGGGACCGGGCCGGGGCCGCCGAGCGCCTCGCCCGGGAGTTGTCGGTGCTGGCCGCCCGCGGCGTGCCCGCCGACCTGCTCGGTCTACCGGCCGACCACTGGTGGCCCGACGTCATCATGGTGGTCGAGGGCGCAGCGCGTGGCATCGCGATCCCGACGGATCACGAGGGCACCTCGGCAACCGGCTCCGGCCCGAGGCTCCCGGCGGTACGGATCGTCGGCGCGCCCGGCTCGGGAGACGACGAGATCGTCCGTCGTGCCGAGGCGGCCCGGGCGACGTCGCCCGCCCTGCCCGGCACCCCTGCGGTGACGGTGGTCACCTCCGACCGCGAGCTGCGCGCACGGGTGAGCGCGGCCGGCGCACGATGGGTCGGCGTGTCCGCGCTGCGCGCGGTGCTCGACGCCGCCGAGTGAGCCCCGTCGAGGTGCCCTGAACCCAGGCGTCGACCGGGCACTCGCCGACGGCGCCACTCGAAAACCGATTCCGCCGACTGAGAGACTTCGTATCCCGGGGGCCGCTCCCCCGTAGGCTGACCCCATGAGTGCACGCACCGCCTGGGGAATCGGACTGGCCACCCTGACCGGAAGCGGCCAGGTGCTGGATGTCTGGTATCCGGCGCCGGGCCTCGGCCCGACGCCCGCGCAGAGCTCGGGCCCCTACGGGGTGCCGGCGAACCTCGCGGCGCTCGCGGTGATCGACCCGGACCGCGGCACCCGCCAGGTGATCCGGCACGTGACCACCGATCTGGACGCTCCGCCGTCGGACACCGCGGATGCCTACCTGCGCCTGCACCTGCTCTCGCACCGGCTCGTGGAGCCGAACACGATCAACCTGGACGGCATCTTCGGGGTCCTGCCGAACGTCGTCTGGACCTCGGCCGGCCCGTGCGCGGTCGACGACTTCGAACAGACCCGGCTCCGGCTGCGCGCGGCCACGAAGGGCGCGCACATCCAGGTCTACGGCGTGGACAAGTTCCCCCGAATGACCGACTACGTGCTGCCCACCGGCGTGCGGATCGCGGACGCGGACCGGGTCCGGCTCGGCGCCCACCTGGCCGCGGGCACCACGGTGATGCACGAGGGGTTCGTGAACTTCAACGCGGGCACCCTCGGCACCTCGATGGTCGAGGGGCGCATCTCCCAGGGCGTCGTGGTCGGCGAGGGAACGGACATCGGTGGCGGCGCCTCGATCATGGGCACCCTCTCCGGCGGCGGCTCCGTGCGGGTGTCCATCGGCGCCCGGTGCCTGCTCGGCGCGAACGCCGGGCTCGGGATCTCCCTCGGCGACGACTGCATCATCGAGGCCGGGCTGTACGTCACCGCGGGCACGAAGGTGACCCTGATCGATGAGACCGCCGACGCTGCCGGCTCCACCCGACGGATCGTCAGCGCCCGCGAGCTGTCCGGCACCTCCAACCTGCTGTTCCGGCGCAACTCCACCACCGGCGCGGTGGAGGCCTTCGAGCGCTCGGGCTCCGGCATCGCCCTCAACGCCGCCCTGCACACGCAGTAGGACCTGCGGTGCCCGAACGCCGTCGACGCCGCCCCTGGCGGGCCGCCGTGGTCGTCCTGGTCACCCTCGGGCTGACCATCGGCGCCGTGAACGTCGTGCAGACCCTGCTGCGTGCCCCGACACCGCCGCTGGTGCAGCGCTGCATCGCCACCGATGGGCAGGACTCGGTGGCACTCGACCCCGAGCAGGCGGCCTACGCGGCGCTGATCTCCGCGATCGCCACGGAACGTGGCCTGCCGGCCCGCGCCGTCACCATCGGGCTGGCCACCGCCATGCAGGAGTCCCGGCTCGCGAACCTCGACTACGGCGACCGGGACTCGCTCGGGCTCTTCCAGCAGCGTCCCTCCCAGGGCTGGGGCACGGTCGAGCAGGTGACCGACCCGGTCTACGCCACGAACGCCTTCTACGACGCGCTCGTGCGCGTGCCCGACTACGAGAACCTCGAGATCACGGTCGCCGCGCAGGAGGTACAGCGCTCGGGGTTCCCGGACGCGTACGCCCAGCACGAGCAGCTGGCGCGGCTGTTCGCGTCCTCGCTGACCGGGCAGTCCCCCGCCGCGCTGGTCTGCCGTCTTGCCGAGCCCGACGCAGCCACGACCGCGGCGCTGCCCGCGACGCTGACGACCCGGGTCGCACGGGATCTGCCCAGCGTCGTCATGGTCGCCGAGGGCACCGACCAGCTGCTCTCGGTCCAGGAGCTGGCGCCCGACGGCGGAGCGGACTCCCTGGACCTGCTCGCCTGGGCGGTGGCCCAGTGGGCCGTCGCAACCGCCCACGAGACCGGCGTCGGCGAGGTGGTCGTGGCCGGGCAGCACTGGGTCCGCGCGGACGGCGGTCGGGCCGCCTGGGCGCCGCTGCCCGACGGCGCCGTCGGCGTCGACGACCCGGTGGGTACCGTCCGCCTCCGCTAGCCCCGGCGCTCGCGGGCCCGTCGGCACGGCCCTCGCGTGCCCGGCCGAGCCCGGGGCGCCACCCGACCTGGGACCGGTAGCCGGTGCCCCGTCGCCAGGATCGGGGCATGAACCACATGCTGAAGAAGATCCTCATCCTCGGCGGCGTGATCGTGGCGCTCGCGCTGGCCCTCCTCGTCGTCATCGGCGTCTGGGGCGATCAGCTCTTCGAGGCCCTGCCCACGTCGGCCAGCGCCGGCCGACGGCTCGCCTGGGTCGCGATCCCGGTCGTGATCGCCCTGTTCGGCGTCGTGCTGAGCGGGCCACTGAAGCGCTGGCTGGAGCGGGACGAGAGCGGCACCGCCGGCCCGGGCATCACTGCGCTGGACGAGTACCTTGTGGCCAGGGGCCTCGTCACCGCTCGCGAGCTGGACGTCTCTCGCCGGGGCATGCGCACGTCCGCGCTGGTGACGGCTGCCACGCCCACCGGGCAGGTCCGTGACGGGCACACCCAGCTTCAGCTCGACGTCCTGGTCGCCCGTCCGGACGGCTCCCGGTACCCGGTCACGCAACGGCTCTTCGTGCCCGCGTCGCAACTGCCGCTGGTGCACGCCGGCTCCCGGGTGGCCACGTTCGTCCTGCCCGAGGACGAACAGCTGGTCAGCGTCGGACTGGCGGTCTGAGTCATGCGGATCCTCCGAGTCGTCGCGATCATCGCGATCGTCGTCGCCGTCGGCTGGTACGTCGCCGGTGCTCTGAGCGCCGGCGGAGGCCTCGACGCCTGGTTCGACGGGCCGATCGGCGTCGTCCTCACCGCGGTGATCGTGGCCGGCGTGTTCCTGAGCATCACCAGCAGCCGCGGCGTGGGCGGCCAGCTCCGCACCGCCCGGGGGCGCGCCACCCGTGACTTCGCGGACGCACCGGTCGCGATCGGCACCCTCGTGGACGCCGAGCACACCGGCTGGACCGTCAACGACATGCCCCAACTGGATCTCGTGCTCGACGTGGAGACGCCACAGGGCCAGCGTTTCCGCGCCGAGGCCAGGACCCTGGTCGCCCACCACGAGCTGGGCCAGCTCACCGTCGGTGCGCACTATCCGGTCCGGTACCGCGCCGAGGACCTGAGCACGGTGGAACTCGCCGTCGACGCCGACCCGGACCAGATCCAGACCGCGTTCAACGCGGTGATGGTGCGCCGCGGGCTGACCGCACCGGAGGCGATCGAAGTGGCCGAGCGCGGGGTGCCCACCACCGGCGTGGTGACGGCACTGGTGCCCACCGGCCGGGTCCGGGAGGGCCACACCGAAATGGAGGTGCAGCTGCTCGTGAATCGCCCGGACGGCAGCCAGTACCCGGCCACGAAGACGTCGTTCGTGCCGCAGTCGGCGATCACGGCGGTCCAGGTCGGGCGGGTCGTCCAGATGCGGGTGCTGCCCTGGGACGAGCAGCGGATCGCGCTCGCGCTGCCGGTGAACTAAAGCCCCCGGGGAATGAGGCGGGGCCGGTCGATCAGTGATCGACCGGCCCCGCGAGTGTTTGCCTCAGCGCTCGTTGATGCCGAGGTAGTCGCGTGACGGGCTGCCCGTGTAGACCTGCCGCGGGCGGCCGATCTTCGTGGTCGGGTCCTCCATCATCTCGCGCCACTGGGCCACCCAGCCCGGCGCGCGGCCCACCGCGAACAGCGGGGTGAACATGTTGGTGGGGAAGCCCATCGCCTTGTAGATCAGCCCGGTGTAGAAGTCGACGTTCGGGTAGAGCTTGCGCTGGATGAAGTAGTCGTCCGAGAGGGCGATCTCCTCCAGGCGCTTGGCGATGTCGAGGAGTTCGTCGCTCTGGCCGAGGCGGGCCAGGACCTTGTCGGCGACCTTCTTCACGATGGCGGCGCGCGGGTCGTAGTTCTTGTACACCCGGTGGCCGAAGCCCATCAGGCGGACGCCCTTCTCCTTGTTCTTGACCCGGTCCATGTACGTGTCCACGTCATCGCCGCTGGCCTGGATCTCGCTGAGCATCGCGAGCACGGCCTCGTTGGCACCACCGTGCAGCGGGCCGGAGAGCGCGCCGATCCCGGCGGAGACGCTGGCGTAGAGGTTCGCGTGGGCAGAACCGACGATCCGCACCGTGGACGTGGAGCAGTTCTGCTCGTGGTCGGCGTGCAGGATCAGCAGCAGGTTCAGGGCCTGCACGAGCGCGTCGTCGACCTCGTAGGGCTCGCCGTTGGTGGAGAAGCTCATCCGCAGGAAGTCCGGCACGTAGCCGAGCGAGGGGTCCGGGCCGATCATCTCCTGGCCACGGGACTGCCGGAACGCGTAGGCCGCGATGGTCGGCAGCTTCGCCAGCAGCAGCACGGTGGCGAGCTCGACGGCGTGGGCGTCGAACGGGTCCACACTCTCCGGGTAGTACCCGGGCAGCGCCGAGACCGCGGAGGACAGCACGGCCATCGGGTGCGCGTCGGTCGGGAACGCCCCGATCAGGTTCTTGAAGTTGTCGTGCAGGTGGGTGTGCCGCTCGACCCGTTCCGTGAACTGGCTCAGCTCCTCGGAGTTGGGCAGGTCGCCGTGGATCAGCAGGTAGGCCACCTCGAGGAACGTGGACTGGGCAGCCAGCTGCTCGATCGGGTATCCGCGGTAGCGCAGGATGCCTTCGTCGCCGTCGATGTAGGTGATCTTCGACTCGCAGCTCGCCGTGTTCATGAAGCCGGAGTCCAGGGTCACCAGACCCGTCTCCTTCAGCAGGTTCGAGATGACGACGCCGTCGTTCCCCTCGACCGCCGGCACCCGCGCGAACTCGAGTTCATGGTCATCGACCCGGAACGTCGCGGGGCTCAGTGTGGCGTCGGACATCATGTCCCTTCCTTGATTCTGGTTGCCTTCGGGCCGACAGTGCCCGGGCTGAAGAACTTCCGTCTCCAACGTACTCGCCGATCCGCGTGTTTCCCAAACGCCCGCAGGTCGCGGCCGCGGTCCTACCGCATGCTGGACAGCCGCTCGGCTGCCGCCCGGATCCGTTCGTCGGTGGCGGTCAGCGCGATCCGCACGTGCGACGTCGCCGCCTCGCCGTAGAACGCCCCCGGCCCGGCGATGATGCCCGCGTCGGCGAGGTCGCCGAGCGTCGACCAGCAGTCGCCGACCCCGTCGACGGGTCGCACCCACAGGTACAGGCCCGCCTCGGAATGGTCGACGGCGTAGCCCGCCGTGGTCAGGGCGCTCACCAACAGCTCGCGGCGGGCCCGGTAGGTCTCGCGCTGGGCGTCGACGTGGGCGTCGTCACCGAGCGCGGCGATCATCGCCGCCTGGACCGGCGCCGGGATCATCATCCCCATGTGCCGGCGCAGCAGCAGGATCCGTCCGATCAGGTCCGGGTCGCCGGCCGCGAACGCCGCCCGGTAGCCGGCGACGTTGGACTGCTTCGACAGGGAGTAGACGACCAGGAGCCCGGACCGGTCGCCCTCGGCGACCGAGTCCTGCAGAAGGCACGGGACGCCGTCGTCCGTCCACGGCGAGACCCACGGGAGTTGCGCGTAGCACTCGTCCGAGGCGACCACGGCACCGATCTCCCGGGCCGCCCGCACCACCGCGCGCAAGCGCTCGGCGCCGAGGACCTCGCCCGTGGGGTTGCTCGGCGAGTTCACCCAGACCAGCCGCACCGCGGCGTCGCCGGCCCAGGCGGCGGCGTCGTCGGCGACGACCACCTCCGCCCCGGCCAGCCGGGCGCCCACGTCATAGGTGGGGTACGCCGCGCTCGGCACCACGACCTTGTCCCCCGGGCCGAGCCCGAGCAGGGACGGCAGGGCGGCCACGAACTCCTTGGAGCCGACCGTGGGCAGCACCCCCGCCGGGTCGAGACCGGTCACGCCGCGGCACCGGGCGAACCAGTCGACGACCGCGGCCCGCAGGGCAGGCGTGCCGTGCGCCGTCGGGTAGCCGGGCGCGTCGGCCGCGGCCCGGAGCGCGTCCTGGACCACCTGCGGCGTCGGGTCGACCGGGGTCCCGATGGACAGATCCACGACCCCGTCGGGGTGCCGGCCGGCCCGCTCGAGGTACGGGGCCAACGCGTCCCAGGGGTAGGCGTCAGTGAGTTGGACGAAGCCCACGCGTCACTCGCCCTGCGGCGGCAGGGCCGCGATGAGCGGGTGGTCCTTGTCGATCAGGCCCATCTTGGCGGCGCCCCCCGGCGAACCGATGTCGTCGAAGAAGTCGACGTTGGCGCGGTAGTACTCCGACCATTGGGAGGGCACGTCGTCCTCGAAGTAGATGGCTTCGACCGGGCAGACCGGCTCGCACGCACCACAGTCCACGCACTCGTCCGGGTGGATGTACAACGAGCGTTGGCCCTCGTAGATGCAGTCGACCGGGCACTCGTCGATGCAGGCCTTGTCCTTGACGTCCACGCACGGCTGTGCGATCACGTAGGTCATGGATGATCCCTCCTGAACCTTGCTGGCGTCGTCACGACTCGCCCGTCGCACGGGCTGCTCCGCCTAGTATCTCCCATCAGAGGGTGCGGCAGCGAAACGTCGCGCGCTGCCACCCGGAGGGGACGAGACATGGTCGACGACGGCGCGTGCGCTGAGCCGTTCTGGCACGACTGGCAGGTGGGTGAGCGGGTCGTGGTGCGGTACCGGCTGGACGCCGGTGGGGTCAGTGATGCCCTCGGCGAACTCGTCCGGGTGGACGACGCCGGGGTCGAGGTCGCCACACGCCGCGGCCTGGTCGTGGTCGCGGCCGGTGACATCGCGCTGGGCAAACGGGTGCCGCCGGCACCGGTGCCGCGGCGGACCCGCGGCTGATCCGGCGTCTCAGCCGTCGTCGGCGTCCTCGCCCGACGGCGCCGGTCCGCAGACCACCCGGTTCCAGGCCGAGTAGCGGTGGCTGTAGGTGTCGTCGGTGACCACCTCCCCGTCGCGGCTGACGGTGCGGGTGACGTCCACGGAGAACCCGTTCGAACCGCCCGGCTCCGGGATGCAGTTGGCGGAGGTGTTGTAGACGGTCTGCGGCGAGGTGAACGCGTACCGGCCGCCGGTGACGATGTTCACATCGAACACGTCGGTGCCCCACAGCGTCACGACGACCTCGGAGTCGGTGACGTAGGCCTGGATGAGCACGCCGTAGCCGGTGTTGTTCTCCCAGACCATGTCGATGCTCGGATCGTAGACGGTGGCCTCGCGCCCCTCCGGGTACCGGGAGAACCAGCGCGAGTGCGGCTGGTGGGTGATGTCGGTCAGGCCCGCCTCGAACCCGGCGTTGAACGAGGTGGTGGAGACCTGCGACAGCCCTCCGCCGACGGCTTCGCCCTCGAATCCGTTCACGACCACGCCGGAGACGGTGTACCCGTTCGCGGCGGTGATCGGCCGGAGGGCGTCGAGGAGCGAGAACTGCTCGCCCGGTCGCACCAGGATGCCGTTGATGTGTGCGGTCCCGGCGACCAGGTTCGCGGTCCGGGTCGGGTCGTGCGGGTAGGGGGTCGCGAAGGTGCCGATGACCTCGGTGACGCCGAGCGCCTCGGCGTCCGCGGTGGAGAACTCCGCCTCCGTCTGGGTCAGCTCGAGGGTCGCGGTCCGGGCGGCCGGGTCCGTGTTCACGGCCGCGGCGCGCACCCCCTCGGCGAGCGCGGCCGGGTCCAGACCGGTTCCGGTGACGGCCGGGACGATGGTGGGCCCGTTGTCGCCGAGGACGATCTGCGCGTCCTGGGGCGCCTCCCCGATGGAGGGGACCTTCGCCGTCACGAGTTCGGCGAGCGCGGACCCGTCGAGGGTGAGGACCAGGGATCCGGTCGCGTCGTCCATTGCCATGGTGGCGGCCGAGGCGATCTCGGCCGGAGCGAGCTCCGCCGTCGTGTCGTTCAGGGCGACCGTGACCGGCCCGCTCAGCATCGGATCGACCTGCTCGCTCATCGCGGCGGCGATCACGTCGGAGTCCACCATCGGGGACACCGCGTCGGACGGCAGCTCGAGCGGGCGCTGCCCGGTGAGCCACTCGTCGGCGAGGAGCTCGCTCGCACCCTCGACGTCGAGCGACGTCCCGTCCGCGGGTTCGGTGACGACCGGGGCACCGTCCACGAACTCGATGACGCCCTCGGTGGGTGGCACGTCGAGGCTCCCCGCGAGTGCGTCGACGGCACCGTCGAGCGCAGCCTCGTCGATCGTGGACACCGCGGGCCGGTCGCCCAGGCCGAAGACGTGCCCGAGGACCACGCGCGGGTCGAGCGTGAAGCCGGTGATCCGCGCGACGGTCGCCTCGGTGTCGACGTCGAGGCCGGCCGTGGTGGGGTCGAGCTCGCCGGAGACGTCACCGAAGTGCACCGGGACGGGCACGGTCCGGGCCTCGGCGAGACCCTCGTCGAGGGTGCGGACGGCCTCGTCCACCGGCAGGCCGGAGATGTCGACGCCTGCCACCCGGGTGTCACCGGGAACGCGGTCGCCGAGGAACCAGGCCGCTGCCACGTAGGCACCGGCGAGGACGACGATCACGGCGGCAGTCCAGATCAGCGCCTTCTTGGCCCGTCCCTTGCGCTTGCCCTTCGGCTTGCGCCCCTTGCCACCAGCTGCCACTGCGCTCTCGTCCCCTGCTGGTTCATCCGGTCCGCCGGCGGGTTCGCCGGCGACCACGTCATCGAAATCGGCGGCCGGCTCAGCAGCAACGTCCGGCTCAGCAGCAACGTCCGGCTCAGCAGCAACGTCCGGCTCAGCAGCGACCGCCGGCTCAGGAACCTGCGCGTCGATGACCTGGGTCGCCTCGGCATCCGTAGCCTCAGCCGGGGCCGCGGGCCCAGCCGGGGCCGCGGGCTCCGCGACCTGCGCGTCGACGACCTGGGTCGCCTCGGCATCCGTTGGCCCAGCCGGGGCCGCAGGCTCCGCGACCTGCGCGTCGATCACCTGGGTCGCCTCGGCATCCGTTGGCTCGGCGGGCGTGGCGCCCTGCTGTGCCTCTTCGGAGCCGTCGGGACCGTGCGTCCCGGCGGCCGTGTCCGGCGTCTCGTGTTCGCGTCGCAAGCAGATGTCCTTCGTGTCGGCCACCCGACGTGGCCCCCTGGGGCGGTAGTCTACCGGCCGGACCGGCCCGGCCCTTGCCCCCGGTCCGCGACGGCAGGCAACAAAAGCATCACGGAATCGTGGTCATCCGTCCATGGAAATGCAGGACCGCGCCGCCCGACCCGGGCACTCGGGCGGACGCGAGCACCCGCCCGACCACGACGTCATGGGTCGCCGCCGGGCGGATCCACTCCGTCTCACACTCGAGCCAGGCACTCGCGTCGTCCAGGATCGCGGCGCCACTGAGGTCACCACGGTGGTGGGCGACCGTCGCGAGCTGATCGAAGGCCGGCCGGCCAGGCGTGGCGAGCCAGTCGGCCGCCGCGAGCGCGTCGCTGCCGAGGATGCTGACGGCCCACCGGGACCCTGGTTCGACGGACTCCCGCAATCGTGCGTCCGAATGCACGGTGAACAGCACGGTGGGTGGGTCCAGGGAGACAGACACCAGGGACGTCGCGGTCATCGCGAGGTCCTGGTGGCGCTCGCGCACCGCCACCACGCACACCCCGGAGGCGAGCCGGGACATGGTCGCGCGGAACTCATCCCGCGCCTCCTCGCTCACCGCGGGATCCGGCTCAGGCGTCGTCACGGAACCACCTCCGCGGTGCGAACGCCCCGAGGAGCACCGCCAGCATGGAGCCGAGCAGCCACGCGACACCGATCGCGTCGTCGGCCACGACCACATCGCCGCCCGGGCCGAGATACGTCATCGCGAGCACGGTGAGCACCACGCCGAGGCCGTAGCCGAACAGGCCGCGCCCGTCGGCGAACGTCCGCGACAACACCCCCGCGGCGAGGATGGCCGACAGCCCGATGACGAGACCCCAGGGCTCGGACCAGCGATGGAAGGCGGTGCCGGTGGCGCCGAGGATCACCCCGAGCAGCACGGAGAAGACCGCCATCACCGGCGGGTACCAGGACGGTGGAGGTTCCACGGCGCCCTCGGCGTCCGTCCCGCCCGTTCCGGTGGTCGGCGCCAGTAGTCGGTGCAGGTCTTCGGGCGTGCCGTGACCGGGCGCGATCTGCAGTCCGGCACGTGCGGGTATGGGCACCAGGATGTCGTTGCTGAGCGCGAACCACCCGACGGCGTCCGTCGCGTCGACCCGGGTGGCCAGCTGGACCTGGGTGCGGTGGGCCTCCATCGCGGCGACGAGCTGGTCGGCGACCCGGGTGACGTCGACCTCGAGGTCCACCTCGCCGTCGGGCACCACCTGGCTCGCCGTCTCGCCGTCGGGGTCCGGCACGCTCAGGACCTGCCCACCGGTCGCGGTCCGGGGCCTGTCCGGCGCGGCCTGCAGCCAGGCAGCGGCCCGACGTGACGCGTCCGCGCCACGCACCGAGAACGCGACCACCGGCACCGACCACGGACCCGCGAGCTCCGCGGGCGCTGCCGCGACGGCGCCAGTCGGCGCACCATTGCCACCTGCCTGGACGGGGTCCGCCGCCAGCTCGACGGCGCGCATGGTGACCCGATGGATGTGCACGTGATCGGGGTGCCCGTACCCGCCGTCGGGCTCCTCGGTGATCACCAGGTCGGGCCGCAGCGTCCGGATCAGCGCGGCCAGCAGCCGGGCCGGCGTGTCGACTCCGGCAAGTGAGAACGCGTCGGCCGTGGCGTCCGGGGCAGGCACGGCACGCACCGTCGAGCCGGGGGCCCAGGCCATGCCGGAGTCGGTGTAGCCGGCGGTGCCGGGCTCGGCGAGGGAGTCGAGGAAGTGGTGGCGCGTCACGCCGAGCGCGGCCAGCGCCGCGGACAGCTCCTCCTCGCGTACGGCCGCGAGGGCCGGCCCGTCACCCTCCACGTGCTTGAGGTCGGTCGGGATCACTTCGCCGCGCTCACCGCGGGTGGCTGTCACCACGGTGACCTCGGCCCGCCGGGCGAGCGTCGCCAGCACCGCGCCGGCGCCGAGAGTCTCGTCGTCGGGGTGCGCGAACGTGGCGAGCACCCGCAACGGCGGGGCGCTGATCGGATCTGTCACCGGTGCATCTTCGCATCACCTGCTGGGCGCCTGCGCGCCCAGCAGTGCTCCTCTGGCCGTCAGGCCTTACGGGCGCGAGCGGAGGCCTTGCTCCGGTCGTTCTGGTCCAGGATGACCTTGCGGATCCGCACCGACGACGGGGTGACCTCGACGCACTCGTCGTCGCGGGCGAACTCGAGGGACTCCTCGAGGGTGAGCTTGCGCGGCGGGATGACGTTCTCGAACGACTCCGACGTGGCCGACCGGATGTTGTTGAGCTTCTTCTCCTTGGTGATGTTCACGTCCATGTCGTCACCGCGGGAGTTCTCGCCGACGATCTGGCCCTCGTACACCTCGGAGGTCGCCTCGATGAAGAACGAGCCGCGCTCCTGCAGGTTCAGCATCGCGAACGGCGTGGCCACACCGGCGCGATCGGCGACCAGCGACCCGGTGGTGCGGAACTCGATCGGGCCGGCCCAGGGCTCGTACCCCTCGGCGATCGAGGAGGCGATCCCGGTGCCGCGGGTGTCGGTGAGGAACCGGGTCCGGAACCCGATCAGGCCACGGGCCGGGACCAGGAACTCCATCCGCACCCAGCCGGTGCCGTGGTTGGACATGTTCTCCATCCGCCCCTTGCGGGTGGCGAGGAGCTGCGTGACGGCGCCGAGGTACTCCTCGGGGACATCGATGGTCATCCGCTCGACCGGCTCGTGCAGCTTGCCGTCGATCTCCCGGGTGACCACCTGCGGCTTGCCGACGGTGAGCTCGAAGCCCTCACGGCGCATCTGCTCCACGAGGATGGCCAGCGCCAGCTCGCCGCGGCCCTGGACCTCCCACGAGTCGGGACGGTCCGTGGGCAACACCTTCAGCGAGACGTTACCGATGAGCTCGCGGTCGAGGCGGTCCTTGACCTGACGCGCGGTGACCTTGGAGCCCTTCTCCCGGCCGGCGAGCGGGGAGGTGTTGATCCCGATCGTCATCGAGATCGCCGGGTCATCCACGGTGATCAGCGGCAACGGGCGCGGGTCGTCCGCGTCGGTCAGGGTCTCACCGATGGTGATGTCCTCGATGCCGGCGACGGCGACGATGTCACCGGGGTTCGCGACGTCGGTCGGCACCCGGTCGAGGGCCTTGGTGCGTAGCAACTCACTGATCCGCACGTTCTGCAGGCTGCCATCGCGGCGCGCCCAGGCGACCGTCTGCCCCTTGCGCAGGGTCCCGTTGTAGATCCGCAGCAGCGCGAGGCGGCCGAGGAACGGGGAGGCGTCCAGGTTCGTCACGTGCGCCTGCAACGGCGCGTTCTCGGTGTAGCCGGGGGCGGGGATGCGCTCGAGGATGGTGCTGAACAACGGCTCGAGGTCCGGCGCGTCCGGCAGCTCGCCGTCGGCGGGCTGGGTCACGCTGGCGCGCCCGGCCTTGGCGGAGGCGTACACGACCGGGACGTCGAGGATCGCGTCCAGGTCCAGGTCGGGCACCTCGTCGGACAGGTCGGAGGCGAGCGAGAGGAGCAGGTCCTGGGCCTCCGCGACCACCTCGGTGATCCGGGCGTCCGGTCGGTCGACCTTGTTGACCACGAGGATCACCGGCAGGTTGGCCGCGAGCGCCTTGCGGAGCACGAACCGGGTCTGCGGCAGCGGGCCCTCGGAGGCGTCCACGAGCAGCACGACGCCGTCGACCATGGACAGCCCGCGCTCCACCTCGCCGCCGAAGTCGGCGTGTCCTGGGGTGTCGATGACGTTGATGGTCACGCCCTCGGGGTGACCGGCCGCGGCAGCGGCCGGGCCGGCGTACTCCACCGCGGTGTTCTTCGCGAGGATCGTGATGCCCTTCTCGCGCTCGAGGTCACCGGAGTCCATCGCACGCTCGTCCACGTGGTCGTGCGCGCCGAACGCGCCGGACTGCCACAGCATCGCGTCCACCAGGGTCGTCTTGCCGTGGTCGACGTGCGCGACGATCGCGACATTGCGCAGATCGGTGCGCTGCAGCAGGCCAGTCGTGGGCACACTCATCCGCAGTACTCAATTCCGAGAGGGGGAAGGGGGAGGGCACCAATTCATCACGAGGCGCCGTCATCATCCTACCGGTGCCCGCCAGTGGAGTCCTAGGCGACGAGGGCACCAGGGGCGGTGAGTTGGCCCACACATGCCGGCGGGGCCCGAACGGGTTCTCCCCGCTCGGGCCCCGCCCGTGCCGCCGCAGCGGCTGCGACTACACCCCGGTGCCTGAGCTGCGCTGGGTGTCCAAGCCGGCGAGCGGGTCGCCACCGGCGTGCTCGGCCTCGTACTGCTCGTCCGCCGCGAGCTCGGCGGCGGCAGCACTGAGCAGGGCGTCCCGGGTCTCCCGGCGCACCTTCTGCTCCTCGGGGTCGGGCACCGGCACGGCGGCGATCAGCCGCTGGGTGTACGCGTCCTGGGGGTTGTTCACGATCTGCGCGGTTGGGCCGATCTCGACGAGCTTGCCGTGGTGCATCACGGCGATCCGGCTCGACAGCATCTCCACGACGGCGAGGTCGTGGCTGATGAACAGGCAGGCGAACCCGTGCTCGCGCTGCAGCTCGGTGAACAGTTCCAGCACGTGCGCCTGAACCGAGACGTCGAGCGCCGAGGTCGGTTCGTCGGCGACCAGGAGGGCGGGCTCGAGGCTGAGGGCGCGGGCGATCCCGACGCGCTGGCGCTGACCGCCGGACAGCTCGTGCGGGTAGCGGTTGCGCATGCTCCGCGGCAGCTCGACCTGGTCCAGCAGCACCTCGACCCGCTTCGCGAGCTCAGGTCCCTTGATCCCGGTGTGCAGCATCAGCGGCTCCCCGATGGACTCACCGATCGGCAGCCGGGGATTCAGCGAGGAGCCCGGGTCCTGGAACACGATGCCGATGGTCTTGCGCAGCGTGCGCAGGTCCTTGGGATCGATGCCGACCATGTCGGAACCGTTGATCCGAAGTGAGCCGCCGGTCACCGGCAACAGCCCCACCACGGCACGCCCGATGGTGGTCTTCCCGGACCCGGACTCCCCCACCAGGCCGACGACCTCGCCGCGGTCGATGGTCAGGTCGACACCATCGACGGCCCGGAACGCGGGCGTCCGGCCGCGCTTGGGGTATTCGATCTCCATCCCCACGGCCTCCATCACCCGCTCGCCGAACAGGGCCTCGGCAGGTGCCTCGGTGCTCGCGGGGGCAGGCTCGTGCACCTGGGCCTGGCTGTGCGCACCGAGGTGCGGCACGGCGGCCAGGAGCTCCTTGGTGTACTCGTGCTCGGGGTGGTTGAAGATCTTGTCCGCGGTGCCGTGCTCGACCACGCGGCCGCGGCGCATCACGATGATCTTGTCGGCCATGTCCGCCACCACGCCCATGTCGTGGGTGATGAGCACGATGCCCGAGTCGATTCGCGATCGCAGGTCACGCATCAGCTTGAGGATCTCGGCCTGCACCGTCACGTCCAGGGCGGTGGTCGGCTCATCGGCGATCAGCAGCTTTGGGTCACAGGACAGCGACTGGGCGATCATGGCGCGCTGGCGCTGGCCACCGGAGAGCTGGTGCGGGTAGGAGTGGAACCGCACCTCGGGGTTCGGCATCTCCACGAGCCGGAGGAGTTCGAGGGCTCGCTCCTTCGCCGCGGAGGGTCCCATGTCGAAGTGGGTCCGGAGCGTCTCGACGATCTGGAATCCGACCGTGTACACCGGGTTGAGCGCGGTCATCGGCTCCTGGAAGATGACCGAGATCTCCTTGCCCCGGATCTTGCGCATCGTTGGCCCGGTGAGCCCGATGAGCTCGCGGCCGCCGATCTGGGCGCTGCCGGTGGCTCGGCCGTTCGGAGGAAGCAACCCCAGCAGCGACATCGAGGACTGGCTCTTGCCCGAACCGGACTCGCCGACGATGGCGAGCACCTCGCCAGGGTGGACGTCGTAACTGATGTCGATCGCGGCCGGGAACCACTCACCCTCGACGTAGAAGTCGACGTTGAGGCCGTTCACCGACAGGATCGGCGCTCCGGTGCGGGCGGGCGTGTCTTCGGTGGTCTGCGTGGTCACGCGCGCACACCTTCCTTCCTTCGGCGCGCGCGGATCTCACGGCGCTGGCGAGCAGGCACAGGACCTGCGAGTGGGAGCATTGAGCAATGATCGGTCCGACCCTGACGTTCCGCACGCTGTTCGCACGCGTGCTGACCATCGTGATCGCAGTGGTGGCGGCGTGCGCCCTGGTCTTCTTCGTCCTTGACGGCGGCTGGCGCGAACTGGCGCGCTCCGGCCCGGTGATCCTGTTCGTGGTCGCGGGCGTGTGGGCGCTGTTCTGGAACCCCTTGGTCGAGGTGTCCGACGGCGGCGTCACCATCGTGAACGTCCTGCGCACCGTGCACCTCCCATGGCCCACGGTGGCCAGCGTGGACAGCCAGTGGGCGCTGCGGGTGCGCACCCATGACGGCGGCGGATACTCGTCCTGGGCCGTGCCCGCCAGCAGTGGCATGGCGGCGCGGAGCCGCCGGCCCGAGCGCTCCGGCGGCCGCGACGACGTGATCGCCGACAAGGTTCCCGACTCCCGCGCCAGGATCTCCGGTGCGAGCGCGGACGCTGCAGCGCTCGCCATCGGCCAGCGCCTCGCGGCCCTGACCGAGGCCGGTCACCTGACCAGGTCGCGGTCGACCGTCGGCGAGATACACCCGACCGTGACCTGGAACGGTCAGGTCCTGGCGGTGCTTGGCGTCCTGGCCGCGCTCGGCGTGCTGGGACTCACCCTCGGCTGAGAACGTCAGGTTCGCCGTCATGACGCGTGGGCCTGGACCTCGGCCTCGCCACGGGCTGCCGCGCGAGCCATCTTCCGGGCCGACGGGATCCGGCGCTGCCGCGGGTCGAAGGCGTCACGGAGTCCGTCACCGATGAAGTTCACGCACAGCGCGATCGCGATGATGAACAGACCGGGCCACCAGAACAGCCAGGGCCTGGTGTTGAACGACGACTGATACTGGTTGATCAGCTGACCGAGTGAAACGTTCGGCGGCGTGATACCGAAGCCGAGGTAGCTGAGCGCCGTCTCCAGGAGAATGGCCGAGCTCATCAGCAGCGTGGTGGACACGATGATGACGCCGATCGCGTTCGGCAGGATGTGCTTGAAGATGATCCGCGAGTTGCTCGCCCCGGCCACCCGGGCGGCATCCACGAACTCCCGCTCGCGCAGCGAGAGGAAGTCACCGCGCACGAGCCGGGCGAGGCCGGTCCAGGTCACGGCACCGAGCGCGATCGCCAACGGCAACGGGTCCGCGCCACCGAACAGCTTTCCGAGCACGGCGCCGATGACGATCGTCGGGACGGTGATGACCAGGTCCGTCATCCGCATCAACGCGGTGTCCGCCCAGCCCCGGAAGAAGCCGGAGAGGGCGCCGACGAGGACTCCGACGGCGGTGGAGACCAGGCCGACCACGACCATCACGAGCAGCGAGGTCTGCACGCCGCGCATGACACGGGCGAAGATGTCGTGCCCGATCTCGTCCTGGCCGAACGGGTGGGGTCCGATCGCGAAACCTTCCGGACTCCACGGCATCGTCAGCGTAGGTGCGCCACCGGCGTTGACGATCGGGTTGGTCTCGTTCGGGCCGTAGGGCCACCAACCGGAGATGTACCAGGAGTCGGTGAACACCGGGAACCCGATCGAGGTGAGGGCGAGGACGAAGATGAAGGCCATCACGATCAGGCCGGACATCGCACCCTTGTGCCGGAAGAACCGGGACCGGACGATCTGGCCCTGGGACTTGCCCTCGACCTCCTTCATCTCGATGGCGTTCTCCGCCGACTCGACGCGACCGTCGTTCGGGGTCGGATCGGTCATGTTGTTGGAGGTCATGCGTTCACCCGGATTCGTGGGTCAAGGACGGCGTAGATCAGGTCCGCGACGATGTTGGCCACGATCGCCAGGAATGCGACGATCAGCAGGTAGGCCATCACAGGTTCGATGTCGTCTGTTGCCAGCGACTGCAGGAACAGTTGCCCCATGCCGGGTCTGCCGAAGATGCGCTCGGTGATGATCGCGCCACCGATCAGGGTGATCACGTCGAGCGGCACAATGGTCGCGAGCGGGATGAGCGAGTTGCGGAAGCCGTGCCGCACCACCACGGTGCGTTCGGTGAGTCCCTTCGCCCGGGCCGTTCGAATGTAATCCTGGTTCATCACCTCGAGCATGCTGCCGCGCGAGTAGCGGGTGTACCCGGCGAACGAGATCAGCATCAGGGCGAGTGTGGGCAGCAGCAGGTGGGTGTAGGAGTCGAGCACGCCGACCCACCAGTTCCCGCCGAGGTTCGGCGTCCGGTCCCCGATCGTCGGGATCGGCCGGCCGTTGATGGCGTTCGAGTTGTAGTACGGGCCCCAGACGCTCATCACCTGGTCGATGAAGATGAGCCCGGCGACCAGGAAGGCAACGATGCCGCCGGTGCGCGCGGACTGCTTCCAGTCGGGTCCGCGGAACAGGACGCCGATCCCGATGCCGACCGCCGCCGCGAGCAGGCCCAGGAGGGCCACGATCCCCCAGTTCATGTAGTCGGTCAGGTAGTAGAACAGGTAGAACCGGACCGGGTACCAGAGCGCCACGCCGAGCGCGGCACACGTGAGCGCGGTGTACAGAGCACGACGGTTCTTCAGTCCGGTGGACAGGGCGGTCACCGCGAACGCGATCACCACGGAGGTCACCGCCAGGATCACAGGCCCGATGTTGGGCTGCTCCCACCATCCAGACAGCTGCAGGAACGCGAGCGCACCGATCGTGGCAGCGGCACCGATCGCGGCATTGATCAGCCGGCGCCGGAGCACGCCACCGATGGCCAGCTGCCAGAGGAATCCGGCGATCAGGCCGAGGCCGATGATCACGCCCCAAGCGATCCACGGGTCCGCAAGGAAGTCGTTGAAGCCGATCGCACCCCACTGCTTGAGCAGCACGGCGACCCAGAAGGACGGCAGCGAGAACAGCAGGAACGAGACGAACGTGATCAGGTAGTCGAAGCCGCTGTACTGACGCAGCGCGGAGACGATGCCGACGGCCACGCCGAGCACGATGGAGAGCACCGTGGCGGCGCTGACCAGCTGGATGGTCGAGATGATCGCGCCCTGGAGCAGTTCGGAGACCGGGCGGTTCGTGCGCCATGCGGTGCCGAGATCACCGGTGACAACACCGCCGAGCCACTCGAAGTAGCGCTGGACCGCAGGCTTGTCCAGTTCGAGCAGAGCGGTCCGCTCCGCGATCTGGAACTCCTTGTTCGGATCCGTGGAGGTGACCAGATCCTCGAGCGGATCCATCACCAGGTCGACGAGCAGATAGAGAAGGAATGACGAGACGAGCAGAATGCCGAGTCCGATCAGGACTCTGCGGATGATGAACGTCAACATCGTGGAGAGATACCTCGCAACCGGCTCGGACCGCACTTGGCCGTGGAGTCTACGCCGACGCCACGCAGATGCAGTCCGAACCTCTAGGGGTGGGGATCAGCCGAATCGTAGTCGCGTGAGGGGCGCCGGGACACCTGGTCCCGGCGCCCCTCACGTACTACTTGTCAGCCAGAGGCTAGCGCTGACCGCGGTCGAGTCAGCTCGAGGCCTCTTCGGTGGCGGTCGTGCTCCACTCCCAGAAGTTCCAGAAGATGGTCGGCGAGATGGAGATCGGGTCGATGCCCTCGATCTCCGTGTTGTACGCCGTCACACCCGGGAACTGGAAGATCGTGACACCGAACGCGTCGTCGACGAGGTGGGTCTCCACCTCGGCCAGGATCTCGCCCTGGCGCGTCGTGTCGGTCTCGACCTGCAGCTCGTCGAACAGTGCGTCCACCTCGGCGTTGGAGTACCCGCCGAAGTTGTTCAGGCCACCGGTGCGGTAGTTCGCGTCGGACTCCGACACCGCCGTGGAGGTGGACTGCCAGCCGAACAGCGACGCGTCGTAGCCGCTGCTGTCCTCGAGGAGGGTGCCCCAGTTGTCGTCACCGCCGTCGATCACGTTGAACAGGCCGTTCTGGCCCGCCGACTCGGCGATCAGCTGGTACTGCTGCTGGCGACGCACGTTGCTCGCGCCGTACAGCATGCGGACGTCGATCGGGGTCGTGACCCCGGCGTCCTGGAGCAACGCGGTGGCTGCGTCGAGGTCGGTCGCACCCGGGAACTGCTCGGCCATGCCGTTCACGGCAGAGACGACGTCGTAGTTCGGCGAGCCGGGGATCGAGGTGTAGGAGTTGCGGATCTCGGCCTCGGGGTTCAGCGACAGGATGAGCCGGTCGATGATGTCCTGACGCGGGATCAGCTTGAGGAACGCCTGGCGCACGGCCAGGGCCGTCGCCTCGTCGCCACCGTAGGTGGCCGGGTCGAACGGGCCGCCGTTGTCGAACATGAGGTCGACGTGCTCGTAGGTGCCCTCGTCCTGGGTGATGATGTTGTAGCCGTCGCCGAGGGCCTCGAGCGAGGACAGCACGTCCGCGGTGGACTGCGGGGAGATCACGTCGACCTCACCGTTCTCCAGCGCCTGGACCTGAGCCATCGGGTCCTCGTTGTAACGGATGGTGACCCGCTCGACAGACGGCGCGAGATCACCCGTGTAGTCCGGGTTCGCGACCAGGGTCACATACTGCCCGTTGACGTACTCCTCGAGCAGGTACGCACCGGAGGACAGGTACAGGGAGTCGTCGTCCGGAAGTGCGTCACCGAACTGGAAGCCGGTGTTCCAGAACTGCGAGATCGGGCTGAGCGCCTCGGTGTCGCGGTCGTTGACGGCTGCGATCAGCGCGTCCTTTGCCTCCTGCGCGTCCTCGATTTCGAGGGCGTGGCCGGCCACGACGTGGGCGGGCACGCCAACCCCGAAGGCGGTCTCCCAATCGGCGAAGGGCTTGGTGTAGACGAGCGTGAGGCTCTGCCCGTCCTCGGAGATCTCGGGCGTCTCCTCGACCAGGGCGAGTCCGGCGCTGGTGTTGTTGAAGTAGACCCCAGCCTCCACCTCGTCCTCGTTGGTGACGTTGCCCTCCTCGTCCTCCTCGGCCTCCACGGTGTTCATGTGGCCGCTGGTGGCGGCCCAGGTGAGCAGCATGTCCGCAGCGTCGACGGGCGTTCCGTCGGACCAGGTCACGTCATCGTTGATCGTGTAGGTCACGGTGAGCGGGTCGTCGCTGGTCTTCTCATACGTACCGAAGGACTCGTCCTGAACGAGGTTCAGGTCCTTGTCGTAGTAGTTGAAGCCGGCGTTCATCAGGTACAGGACGATCGCGTTGGCCGTCGCGTTACCGGTGGCCGAGCTCGAGTTGTACTCGTAGAACGGCTGGTTCCAGCCGATGTTGATGGAAGTGCCCTCGTCGATGCCGGCGTTACCGCCGTCACCACCGTCAGTGCCTTCGTCCCCGGGCGGGGTGCAAGCACTGAGCACGAGCGCACCTGCTGCGACGGTCGCAGCCAGGGCGGATATGCGCCGGATCTTCAATGTTCCTCCTATGGATGGCATGGAGCCCCCTGTCCCGGACCGGTTCCGGAAAGACCTGATGGGTCTGACGAGGCAGAGCGTCCGCCATGGACACCGGAACTGTACACACGCTCAGTTGCCATCTCGCCCTTTGGTCACAAGGTTGTGGCCGCATCGTTATCCAAGTGAGACCCGAATGCGTCCCTTTCCGGGAAGTGGTAATGAGCCGGAAACGTATCGGCTATGCGCGGGTCATCCGCGCGGATGACTCCCACGTCATCTCTGGGGCGGGTTCCACCGTCGGGCGTCACCACCTCTTGTAGTGCGAGAAGCAATGCCGTGCACGGGGCCCGACGGCGGGCGTCGCCCCGCGCAGTTCGCTGTGGCTCGGGAGTGGGTCGACTCGCCCGGGGCAGCCGGCCGAAGGCCGGTGCCCGCAGGCCGCCAAACGTGGGCGTGACCCACGCGCCGGACACCCGATATCTTGATGTCGAGCGATTCCCCGACCAGCAGAGGATCTTCTTCGTATGTCCACCATCATCTACACCCACACCGATGAGGCGCCGCTGCTCGCGACGTACTCGTTCCTGCCGATCATCGAGGCCTACGCATCGACGGCAGGCGTCGAGGTGCAGACCCGGGACATCTCGCTCTCGGGTCGCATCATCGCGCTGTTCGGCGAGTACCTCACGCCGGAGCAGCGCCTGCCCGACGCACTGACCGAGCTCGGCGAGCTGGCCAAGCGCCCCGAAGCCAACATCATCAAGCTGCCGAACATCAGCGCCTCCGTGCCGCAGCTCAAGGCGGCCGTCGCCGAGCTGCAGGGCCAGGGCTACGCGCTTCCGAACTACCCGGACGAGCCGGCCACCGACGAGGAGAAGGAGGTCCGCGCGCGCTACGACAAGGTCAAGGGCAGCGCCGTCAACCCGGTCCTGCGCGAGGGCAACTCCGACCGCCGCGCACCCGCGTCGGTGAAGGGGTACGCACGCTCGCACCCGCACTCGATGGGCGCCTGGGCCGCGGACTCGAAGACGAACGTCGCGACGATGGACGCGGACGACTTCCGCTCCAACGAGCAGTCCGTGGTGCTCGCCGCCGATGACACCCTGCAGATCCGCCACGTCGCCTCGAACGGCGCCACGACGGTGCTGACGGAGTCGCTGCCGGTTCTCGCCGGTGAGGTCGTGGACGGCACGGTCATGCGTGCGGGTGCGCTGGACGCGTTCCTGGCCGAGCAGATCGCGCACGCGAAGGCGGACGACGTCCTGTTCTCGGTGCACCTGAAGGCCACCATGATGAAGGTCTCGGACCCGATCATCTTCGGCCGCGTGGTGCGCGCGTTCTTCCCGGATCTGTTCGCGGTCTACGGCGAGCAGCTCGCCGCCGCGGGTCTGAGCCCGAACAACGGGCTCGGTTCCATCCTCGCCGGCCTCGACGCCCTGGACCCGGCCACCCGCGCCGGGGTTCAGGCCGCGATCACCGAGGGCTTCGCCCACGGCCCGTCGCTGGCGATGGTGAACTCGGACAAGGGCATCACCAACCTGCACGTGCCAAGCGACGTGATCGTGGACGCCTCGATGCCCGCGATGATCCGGACCTCCGGCCACATGTGGGGCCCGGACGGCGCCGAGGCTGACACCCTCGCGGTGATCCCGGACTCCTCCTACGCCGGCGTGTACCAGACCGTGATCGACGACTGCCGCGCGAACGGCGCCTTCGACCCGACCACGATGGGCTCGGTCCCGAACGTCGGTCTCATGGCCCAGAAGGCCGAGGAGTACGGCAGCCACGACAAGACGTTCGAGATCAGCACGCCCGGCACCGTGCAGGTGGTCGACTCCGCCGGCACCGTCCTGATCGAGCACGAGGTCTCCCCCGGTGACATCTGGCGCGCCTGCCAGACCAAGGACGTCCCGATCCAGGACTGGGTGAAGCTGGCCGTGAGCCGCGCTCGCGCCACCGATTCCCCGGCCGTGTTCTGGCTGGACCCGGCCCGGGCGCACGACGTGAACCTGACCGCCAAGGTCCGCACCTACCTCGCCGACCACGACACCGAGGGCCTGCAGATCGAGATCATGTCCCCGGTCGAGGCCACCCGGTTCTCCCTGGAGCGCATCCGCCGCGGCGAGGACACCATCTCGGTGACCGGCAACGTGCTGCGTGACTACCTGACCGATCTGTTCCCGATCCTCGAGCTCGGCACCAGCGCCAAGATGCTCTCGGTCGTGCCGCTGATCAACGGTGGCGGCCTGTTCGAGACCGGTGCCGGTGGCTCCGCGCCGAAGCACGTGCAGCAGCTGGTCGAGGAGAACCACCTGCGCTGGGACAGCCTCGGTGAGTTCCTCGCCCTTGCGGTCAGCTTCGAGCACCTGGCCACCACCACCGGGAACGCCCGCGCCCAGATCCTCGCGGACACCCTGGACCGGGCGACGGCCACGTTCCTGAACGAGAACAAGTCGCCCAGCCGCAAGGCCGGCCAGATCGACAACCGTGGCAGCCACTTCTATCTGGCGACGTACTGGGCGCAGGAACTGGCCGCGCAGACCCAGGATGCGGAACTCGCAGCCGCGTTCGCCGCGGTCGCGGCAGGCCTGACCGCGAACGAGGAGGCCATCACGGCTGAGCTCCTCGCGGTGCAGGGCTCGCCGGTCGACCTCGGCGGCTACTACCGGCCGGACGAGCAGAAGGCGTCGGCGATCATGCGCCCGTCGGTGACGTTGAACGAGGTGCTCGCCACGCTCGCCTGAGGAGCGCTACGAGGTACGACGGCGGCTGTCACCGTGGGTGGTGACAGCCGCCGTCGTCGTGGTCGCCTCAGCCGTCGTGCTCGTCATGGTGGTCCGCGAACCCCTCCGGTGCCCGGTCCAGGAACGCGGTCACGGAGGAGATCCGGCCGTCCCCGGCGAGCACCAGCACATCGGTGCCTGCCGCGAACGACGTGCCGTCGGCCAGGACGATCTCCCAGCGCAGCCGGACCCGGTCGGTGAGCCGGTCCGGTTCGCCGTGGTGCATCAGGGTCGCCTCGCCCATGTGCGCGACGAACTCGTCACGGAAGCCGCCGAGCGCCTGCGCGCCGATGAGGACGCCGACCGCCGCGTGATAGTCGACGTCCTCGGAGAACACTCCGGCAGCGATCCGGCTCCGCTCGGCCAGGTCCGCCGTGTTCCAGAAGCGTGCGTAGTCGTGCAGGAGCGTGTCTGTGGTGATGGTGCGGGTTCCCATTTTCTCGTCTGCCTCTCGTTCGGCCGGCCCCGGGGTGGAACCGGCGGCTCCACGGTGCGGGTCCGGCCCGCCCTGCGTCGATGACCCGGGAGGTCATGCCGGGCCGGCGCGCATGACCTCTGACGTCATTGCCGCACCTCGCCGGTTGTGGGCAGGCTGGGTGGCATGACCACGACGACGGACGGTGTCGGCCCACTGGTGCGGCGATGGCGGGAACGGCGGCACCGGTCCCAGCTCGACGTGTCCATCGCCGCGGACGTCTCGACCCGGCACCTGAGTTACATCGAGACCGGGCGGTCCACGCCCAGCCGGGACATGATCGAGCGGCTCTGCGACGAACTAGAGGTGCCACTGCGGGAGCGCAACGCGTTCCATCTGGCGGCTGGCCTGGCGCCGGTGCACCGGGAACGGCCGTTCGCCGAGCTCGGCGCGGCCCGGCTGGCGGTCGAGGCCGTGCTGGCCGGGCATGACCCGAACCCCGCCGTGGCGGTCGACAGTCACTGGGACCTGCTCGCGGCCAACGTCGCGATGCGGCGGTTCCTGGCGGATATCCCGGCCGAGCTCGCCGGGCCGCCGCTGAACATGCTGCGCGCGACCATGCACCCGGACGGTCTGGCGAGCAGGCTGCGCAATCCGGCGCAGTGGCGCGCTCACGTGCTCCGGCGGGTCCGCCGGCAGTGGGAGCGCACCGGTGACCCGGCGCTGGCGGACCTGCTCACCGAGCTGGAGTCCTACCCGGCTCCCCCACCCGGCGGGGACGTCGAGACCCCCGGCGCTGACATCGCCGTTCCGATGCTGCTCGCTACCGAGTTCGGCGACCTCGCCCTGCTGTACGCCGTCACCGTGTTCGGGTCGCCACGGGACGTGACCCTCGACGAGATCGCCATCGAGACGTTCTTCCCGGCCGACGAAGCGACCCGCCGAATCCTGGCCGCGGCAGCAGCCGGCGCCTAGCGTGGGTGGCGGCCGCCGACGTCACCCCGGCGACGGTGGATCTGCGGAAGTCGCGAGCGTGGGCTCGCGCTCGGGTTCGAACACGATCTTGCCCACGGCCCAGCCGACCGCGGTGACCGGCACGGCGAGGATGGCGCCCAGGATCCCGCCGAGGATGGTGCCGATCGTCAGGGAGAGCAGGATGACGAGTGGGTGCAGCTTGAGCGACTGCCCCATCACGACCGGCTGCAGGAAGTCGCCCTCGAGCTGGTTCACGGCGATCACCAGGATGACCACGATCAGTGCGGTCAAGGGTCCGTTCGCGACCAGGGCCACTAGCGCGGCGAAGATGCCCGCCACGGTTGCGCCGACGAGTGGGATGAACGCGCCGAAGAACACGACGACCGCGAGCGGCAGCGCGAGCGGGACCCGCAGGACCGCCAGACCGACACCGATGGCGACGGCGTCCACCAGGGCCACCAGCGCCGTGCCCCGCACGTATCCGCCGAGTACCTTGACGGCGGTGGTGCCGATCCGCTCGCCCCGATCCAGTGGCTCGCCGCGCAGCGGCGTGAGGAAGAAGTTCCAGATCTTCTCCCCGTCCTTGAGGAAGAAGAACAGGACGACGACGATCAGGACCAGGCCGGTGATCACCTGGCCGACGGCCGACAGGCCCGCGACGGCCCCGGAGCCGAACTGCGCACTCGTCACGAACTGGGTCGCGGCATCGAGCACGGCGTCCCAGTCGATGTCGAACGAGAGCTGGAACCGCTGCAGGATGTCCTGGAGCTCGGTCAGGCCCTCCCCCGCGGCCACGGCGAGTTCCTCCCACTGGTTCCGCACCGCGAAGACGATGCCGGTGACCACACCACCGATCACCACGACCGCGCCGATCAGGGTCAGCCACGTGGCGAGCAGGGCGGGGACACCCCGTCGGCGCAGCCACGCGACCACCGGGGTGAGCGCCGCGGCGAGGATCAGCGCGACCATCAGCGGGATCACGACCAGCTTGACCTGGATGAGTCCCAGCACGACGATCGCTGCACCCGCGATCAGGATCATCACCTGCAGCGTGCGGATGCTCGACCGTCCGAGGCGGTCGGTCCAGAGGTGGGACATCCCACCCGGCGCGGGCTCGTCCACGACCAGTGACGGCCGACCGACCTCGCCCTCCGTACGCACCCGTGCCGGCCCTCCCGGCTCGCGCTTGCGTCGCCGCCTGCCGATCGCCATGTCTGCCTCCGTGTGCCGGGCGAACCCTTGCCAGTCCGGTCCTCGCCACGCTAACAGCGGCACGCCCCGACGACCCGGCGAGCCGTGCTCGTCGGGATGATGCGCCAGAATCTCCTTGAGAACGTCCGGGACTAGACGCAACCGGCCGACAACTGGGGGGCGCACGCATGTACACGTACACGTACGTCGAGGGCGAGGCATCGGCGGTGCCGGCGTCGGGTCGTGGCGCACGCGGCGCTGACGGCGCCATCGACGTCGAGTTCCAGGGCTGGCTCGGCGACGACCTGCTCGACCTCGTCGACCGGTGGATCGTCTCCGCGCGTCTGGCCGACGCGCTGCGCGCATCCGAACTCACGGGCTACCACTTCGCACCCGTGCACGTCTCGAAGCACCCCGACTGGGATCTGATGAAGCACGAGTTCGAGCTGCCCGAGCGATGGGAGCGGCTCGTACCGACCGGCAGACGCCACGACGGTGACGACTTCGCTACCGAACCCGCGTCGGGACTCATGGTGAGCGGTCGAGCGCTCGAACTGCTGCGCACGTTCCGACTCGATCAGGCCGAGCTCGCCGCCGTCACGGCTCCCGTCCATGCCACCGACGAGGAGGCCGCCGCCGCGGAGGCCGAGCGGCTCGCACGCCTGCGCGCGCTCAATGCCGAGCACCAGAAGACAGCCGCGATCGAGCGTGAGAAGCGGCAGCGGGCGGCCGACGAGCACGCCGCGCAGCGCGAGGCCAGGATCGCCGAGGCGCTTGCGCGGCACCGGGGTGCGCACGGCGAGCCGGTGACGCCTACCGGCGATCTCGATGTGATCCGCGCCAGCATCGGCAAGCCGATCGAGGACGAGAGGGTCACGGCGGTGCTGGCACTCGCGGAGCTGCCGCTCGAGGTCGAGGTGACCCGGGAGACGAAGCGCGAGCGGCTCGAGACCCATGCGTCGCCGGATGAGGGCTTCGAGGCACGGTTCCGCAACGGCCGGCTCGAGCGCGTCGTGCTGTACCCGCGCGGTCGCCGGGGCGCGCCCTACCCGCGTTCGCGCGAACTCATCGACGGCCTCGACTTCTCCGCCGCGACTCCGTGGGCGGTCGTCGAGGCCCTCGGCGAACCCGAGTTCTCGAAGTGGGGCGCGCGCGGAACCTTCGAGTACGTCATCGGCCAGGACACGCTGAACCTCGGGTTCCTGCACGATCTCGTCGACGCGATCGTCGTCCTGCGGAAGAAGTAGCGCCGGGCGTCGTGAGGAGGCTTGCGGTGCCCGCACCCGACGCCGGCCCCGCGGCCCCTCGCTACTGTGCCGCTGCCTGCCTTGCAGCTTCCTCCACGCGGGCGGTGTAGTCGGTCCACCACTGCCGGTTCCCCTCCTCCGGAAGGTTGGTGGCGCTCGCGCGCAGGCCCGCAGCGCCGTCGATCTGCTCGCGCACGATGTCCGCGTGACCCGCGTGCCGGGCGACCTCCGTGGCCACATGGACGAGGATGCGGCCGAGCGTGACCTGGCCGTGCTCGCCCCACCACGGCACCACGCCGGGTGCGTCGAGTTCGAGCGCCGCGATCGTCGCCGCGCCATGGGCGCGCACCCTGGTGAAGATCTCAAGGATCGAGGCCGTCGACTCCTGCGGCGTGGCCCACATGTCCGCGTTCACCTCGGCGTCCTCGGCCATCCACGGCTGCGGGTCGGCGAACGGGAGCCCGAACACGTTGCCCAGGTAGTCCGCCTCCACGCCCGAAACATGCTTGACGAGGCCGAGCAGGTTCGTTCCGCTGGGGGTCAGCGGGCGGCGTAGGTCGTACTCGCCCAGGCCCTCCAGCTTCCAGAGCAGCGCGTCGTTCTGCACGTCGAGGTAGTGCGCGAGTATCTCCTTCAGATCATCCATGCCCGAACGCTAGCGCGGGCGAACGGGAGTTGGGCAGGCCCCGCTCGTCCCGATCGCAGGGCCCGGGCACTCCTGCGACACTGACGAAATGAGCGATGCCACGCCGCCTGGAATCGACAGTGTCAACACCCTCCTCATCCTCGGCGCCTCGGGCGATCTCACCAACCGACTCCTGCTGCCGGGTCTGGGCTCCCTCCTGGCCGCCGAACCGGAACGTCAGGTCCGGGTCGTGGGCGCCGACATCGCCGACCTCTCCGAGCAGGACTGGGCGGAGCGCGTCCGGTCCTGCTTGGGCGATGCCGGGGTGCCTGCCGCCGCTGCCGGGGCGATCGCCGACCGAGCCCGGTACATCCGGACCGACGTCCTGGACGCCGATGCGCTGGCCGGGCTGCTGGACTCCGTCGACGGGCCGACCGTCCTCTACTTCGCGCTCCCGCCGCGCATCTCGGTGCAGGTCTGTGAGCTGCTCGAGAGACGCGGCGTGGACCCAGCCACCCGGCTCGCCCTGGAGAAGCCGTTCGGCACCGACCTCGCCTCGGCCCAAGCGCTGAACGCCCAGCTGCTGAAGGTGGTCGAGGAGAACCGGATCTTCCGGGTGGACCATTTCCTCGGCCTGAGCTCGGTGCTGAACCTCTTCGGCGTGCGGTTCGCGAACCGGCTGCTGGCTCCGGTGTGGACGTCCGAGCACATCGAGAAGGTCGTCATCCGCTACGACGAGGACCTCGCCCTGGAGGGCCGGGCGGGCTATTACGACCGAGCCGGTGCCCTCGTGGACATGATCCAGTCGCACCTGCTGCAGGTGCTCGCGTACTTCGCCATGGAAGCACCGGAGACGTTGGACGCGGAGCAGGTCCGGTCCCTCAAGGCGCAGGTGCTGCGGGCCACCAGGATCTGGGCCGACGATCCGGCCGGCTCGTCCCGGCGGGCCCGGTACACCGCGGGCACCATCGAAGCGCGCCGGGTACCGGACTACGTCGACGAGGAGGGCGTCGATCCGGCCCTGGATACCGAGACCCTCGCCGAGATGATCGTCGAGATCGACAACGAGCGGTGGAGCGGAACGCCCTTCGTGCTGCGCAGCGGCAAGGCCCTGGGCGAGGCCGTCAAGCAGATCGAGGTCTTCTTCCGCGAACCGGGCCACGTACCGACCGGCCTGCACGGCACCGGCCATCCGGACATGCTCGTGCTCGGTCTGAAGCCTGCCGAGATGCTCATCTCGATGTCCGTCAACGCCGAGGGAGACCCGTTCGACCTCGAGCAGAAGGACCTCCGCGCGACCCTCGGCGCGTCCCGGATGCTGCCGTACGGCGAGGTCCTGGACCGCATGCTCGACGGCGATCCGCTGCTCTCGATCCGTGGCGACGTCGCGGAGGACTGCTGGCGGATCGTGGCCCCGGTCCTGACCGCGTGGCGGGCCGGCGAGGTACCGATGCAGGACTACCCGGCCGGGTCCGCTGGGCCCGAGGGCTGGGGCGCCGTGCCGGGCGTCAGCGACCGACCCGCGCCAGGACCTGTCCGGTGACGTCGCGCAGCGCTCGCAGCGGGCGGGTCAGCCGCCACGAGGTCGACGCGCGCAACGCATCGAGCTCCTCTTCCAGTTGAGTCACCCGCGCCGAGACCGACGCACGTGTCTCTGCGAGTTCGGTGCGCAGGTCCGCCCGCTCCCCGAGCAACGCCGACCGCTCCGCCCGCAGTTCGTCCGCCTCGGCTGCGGTCAGGCCCCCGCAACCGATCAGCACCTCGTCGCGGACGCGAAGGAGCTGGGCGAGCCGGTCCCGCGCGGCGGGTGGCGTCGCGCCGGCTTCCAGAGTGACGAAGAACTCGAAGCCGAGTGATTCCCCGCCGAGCACCTGGACGAACGGCTGATAGCCGAGGTCCCGGAGGTCGTCGAGGAGGAACTCGAACGAGGCAGGTGTGAACCGCCACCGGTGCGTGTCGTGATAGACGTCCTGACGGTCGCCGTCGGCGATGACCTGGGCTGCTCCCTCAAGGGCGGGCAACTGGAGTCCGATCGTCCCGGTCTGCCCCGGCCACCAGGCGACCTGCCCGTCGAGGGTGCACGCGTACGCGGTGTGGTCGAGGAGGCTACCGGGCGGGTGGAAGGTGGTCGGGCGCAGGTGCGCGTCGACGATCTGACCGAGCGTGGACGGCGGCTTGAAGTGGTCGAAGCACCAGCGCAGGTCCGGCACCACCAGGGCCAGGCGGCCGCCCGGGCGCAGCATCGCGGCGCAGTCGTTGAGAAAGCCGATCAGGTCGACGGTGTGCTCGATGAAGTTGGATGCAATGACGTAGTCGTAGGTCCCCGGGGCATCCACCACGTCGGCGAGGCTGCCGCCGGACCAGAGGTGGTCGACCTCCTCGATCCGCTCGATGAGGGCCTCGTCGAGCCCGTAGCCGCGGTACTTGGCGATGAGTTCCTCGCGCGGAGCGTGGTCGATCACGCGCACGTCGTACCCGGAACTCTTCGGCACGAGCGGGTTGTAGGACGGCCCGATCTCAAGACCGCGGCCAGCGAGGTCCACGCCCGCGAGCGCAGTCTGCGTGCGGACGTCGGCGGGTGGAGTGTCCCTGGCGGCGGCAGCGTCGGCCATAGCGCTCATCCTGGCACTCGAGGCGTGGGGATTCTCGTACCTTCGGGTCGCGGGTCCGTGTCGGCTGCAGGCCCCTGCGACGGCGAGCGCCGGTGTACGAAAACTACCCGGCCGGGTCAGCAGGCCCGGAGGGCTGGGGTTCGGTGCCCGCTCGCGACTCCGGCGCGGCGTTGACCTGGGCACCGGCGGCGAGCATCGCGCGGCGCCCCACAGGCACCAGCACGGCGATCGCAGCCACGGCGACCAGGAGTCCGCCGGCGGCGACCAGGAGGAACTCGACGCTGTAGATGTCCGCGAGTGGCCCGAAGACCGCCATGCCGAGCGGCATCGACACCGCCATCACGATGCCGACGAAGCCGAACACCCGGCCCTGCCGCTCCGGCTCGACCGTCTCCTGGAGGATGGTGAACGACGGCGTCGAGAAGAACGGCACGAACAGGCCGAATCCGAACATGAAGGCGAAGAAGACCCACAGGTTCGGGGCGAGCCCGAGTGCGGCGGTCAGGCCGCCGAACATGAAGGTGGAGGCGACGACCATCGCGATCTTGTTCTTGAGCCCACCCCAGGCCGCGATGAGCGCACCGCCGAGGGTCATCCCGATGCTGAACGCGAGCTCGTTCGCGGTGAGCTTCCAGACCTCCTCCCCGAACGTCCGCACGATCATCAGCGGGGTGAGGTAGCTGGGCCCCACCACGAGCAGGAACACGATGGCGTAGAGCGCGAGGAGCCAGCGGATGAACGGGTGGTGCGCCACGTACCGGACGCCGCCGACGAGGTCGTCGAAGTAGCCCGGCAGTGGCCCGTCGGAGTCGCTGCGGACGATGCGGGGCACCGAGAGCGCGAGCAGGAACCCGATGCCGATGGCCGCCGTGGTCACATCGACGAAGAAGATCGCCACGATCGAGAAGTTCGCGTACACCGCCGCCGCGGCCGCAGGTGCGAGGAGCATCATCGCCGACTGGATCGTGCCGTTCAGCCCGTTCACGCGCATCAGCTTGGAGGTCGGCACGATCTGCGGGATCAGCGCCGAGACCGCGGGCATCTGGATGCCGGCGCCCACCGATCGGATCGCCAGAGTCCCGTAGATGAGCCAGAGGTGCTCGAACCCGGACAGCATCAGGAGGGCGAGCGCGAGCGTGGTCACCGCGATCGATGCGTCGGCGGCCATGATGAGCCGCTTGCGATCCAGCCGGTCTGCCCACACGCCGCCGAAGATCGAGACGATCGCCTGCGGCAGGAAGCCGAACACGGAGGCCAGCGCCATGACGGTCCCGGACTTCGTCTCGAGGGTCAGGTGCCACATGATCGCGTACTGGACCAACATCGACCCGAACAGGCTGACGGTCTGGCCGCTCAGGAAGATCGTGGCGTCCCGGCGCCAGGTCGGCTTCGCGGCGACGTCGTCGGCAGGGCCGGCGTCGTCCCGCGCTCGTTCGGCGGACCGATGGACATGCCTCCATCGTCGTCCCGACCACCGTCATCGGTCCATGGCTAATTCCGGGACTCGTCACTCACCGGGTCAGTTCGACCCCCGGTCGGTGCATCGGCGAGCGTGTGCCGTCGCGGCGATCGCCCGCCCGAGCGGCCGTGCACGAACGTGTAGAGCGCGCCGGCGAGCATCATCACGCCGGCCAGTGACAGGTACATGGTGCTGAAGTCGGCGGCAGCGACGATGGCGCCGAGCACCACGGGCCCGATGCCGGTTCCGAGGTCGAGGGCGAAGAAGTAGGTGGAGGTCGCCAGCCCGACCCGGTACGCGGGGGTCCTGCGGACCGAGATCGCCTGGATCGTCGAGGTCAGGTTCCCGAACCCGAACCCGAGCAGGACGGCGGCGATCAACATCATGGTGGTGTCCCGTGCGCTCGCCAGCACCACCATCCCGGCGACCATCGCCACGAGCGCCGGGTACACCACGACGTTGTCACCGCGCCGGTCCTGGGTGCGTCCGGCGAACGGCCGGGTGAGCAGCAGCACGAGCGCGTACACGGCGAAGAACAACGCGGCTGCCGTGGCGATGTCGAGGGACTCGGCGTAGGAGTTGAGGAACGCCAGGACCCCAGAGTAGGAAAGGCCCCCGAGCGCGATCACCGACACCACCGGCAGGACGCCCGGCTCCACGAAGGTGCGCGGGTGCCACCCGCGGGTCGTCGCCCGTTGCTCCGGTGTGAGCTCGAGTTCCGGGAACCGCAGGAACAGCGAGGCGATCAGCGCCAACGCGGAGAACGCCACGCAGGCTGCGAACAGCAGCTCGTAGTCCCCCCACTGCAGCAGGGTGAGCGCGATGAACGGCCCGATCGCGGTGGCGAGCGTCTGTGCCATCCCGAGGAACGCGGTGCCCTCGCCGCGACGGGCCGGCGGGATGATCGCCTGCGCGCCGGCCACGATCGCGGTGGCGCCCGAGCCCATCGCGAAGCCGTGCACAAGCCGGACCGCGATCAACAGGCCCAGGTCCTGCGCGGGGATGTACAGCGCCGACATCACCACGTACACGACCAGTGCCGAGATGATGAGCCGGCGCCGTCCGACGATCTCGAGCAGCTTGCCGGCGGACAGGCGCGCCACCACCGCCCCGATGATGAACGCGCTCGAGGCGAGGCCGGCCAGACTCGCGCTCGCCTGGAACCGTTCGACGGCGTAGAACGCCATCGTGGTCATGAGCAGGTAGAAGATCATGCCCATGAAGCAGCTGGTGACGATGGCGAGGATGAAACTGCGGGTCCACAGTGGCCCGGTGATGCGGTCGGTCACGGCGCTCCTTCGCTTCGACGCCGCGACCCCCGATACGCGGCGTCGCTCGCAGCCTAGGCAAGCAGGGCGCGCGGACTCCCACTGATGCCATGAGTTGCCGCCGAGGCGGCCGGCCGGCTCAGAGCCTGACCGGCTGGCCCGCCTCGACCGACCGCTGCGCCGCCGTGACGATCGCGAGCGTGCGCGCACCCACGGCGCCGTCGGGCTGCGGGGTCCGGCCGGTGCGCACCGCGTCGAGGAACTCGCCGAGCATCCGGGCGTCCAGGTCCGCTCCGAAGCCGGCCCAGACCTCGCCGTCGGCGTCGTAACCGGCCACGTGGGCCGCGAACGGGTCGATCCGCACCGACCCGGCGGTGCCGTGCACCTCCAGGGTGAGCCCGCCCCAGTTCGGCGCGGACTCCGGGTGACTCCACGAGCAGTCGATCGTGGCGATCACACCGGAGGGGTACCGGATCGACACCACGCCCCCGGTCTCCACGTCCACGCCGGCGTCGGGCCGCAGGATCCGGTTCGTCACGGCGTGCACCTCCTCGGCCCCCTCGCCCAGGAGTGCGTCGATCAGGTCCGCCACGTGCACCACGTGGTCGAGGAGCGCGCCGCCGCCGGACCGGGCCGGGTCGGTGAACCAGGACCGCTGGGCGAGCGGCATCTTCCCGTTGTTGGTACCGAGGATCGAGTAGATGTCGCCGAGCTGACCGGCGCGGACCCTTGCCACGAGGTCGGTGAAAACGCTCGCGAACCGCACCGGGTACGCCGTCATCAGGATCACGCCGGCCGCGTCCGCGGCGGCACGCATGGCCGCGGCGTCCGCGTCGGAGGTGGCCAGCGGCTTCTCGCAGAGCACGTGCGCGCCGGCGGCGGTCGCCAGTTCCGTCAGCGCACGGTGCGAGGTGTTCTCCGCACAGATGACGACGGCGTCCGGCGCCTTCGCGAGGAGCGTCGCCACATCCTCGACGTAGGTGACGCCGTGTTCCGCGGCGAACGTCGCGCCGCGCACGGTGCCCGGGTCGTAGGGCCCGGGGTCGGTGCCGAGCACCTCGACGCCCGGCGTCGCAGCGAGGATCCGCGCGTAGGAGGACGCGTGGGTATGCGCGAAGGACAGGATGCCAACGGTGAGTGGCGCGATCGTCGGGCTCATCTCGATCGGCCCCGGTGCGGTCGTCATCGCAGGCTCCCCTCGGTGCTCGGTACCGTCATTTCCGTGGGCAACTCCACGACCTCGCCGCTCGCGGCCGAGGCCAGCACCGCCTCGGCGATGGCCACGGCGCGGACGCCGTCGACGCCGCTCACGGACGCCACTGCGCCCGTGCTGATGGCCGCCCAGAAGTCGGCGAGCTCGGCCGTGTACGGGCTCTCGGAAGCGTCCGTCGCCGGAAGGTAGCCACCCGCGTTGGCCGGGCCACCGAGGTGGACCCGGGCGGAGTCGGCCCGAGCCATGTCGTACCGGAGCAGGCCACCGTCCCCGGCGATCTCGAACGAGGACGTGAACGGCAGCCCGGGGTGCCCCCAGACGCCGTAGACATGGCTGATCGCACCCGAGACGTGGGTGAGCGTCACCGCGGCACTGGCGACGCGACCGCCGTCCCCGGCCCGCGCCGTCGACCGCGCGAACACCCGGGCCACCGGCCCGGCGAGCCACTCGGCCTGGTCGAGGTCGTGGATCATCTGGTCGAGCACGATCCCGCCGGAGCGTGCCTCGTCGAAGAACCAGTCCGCCTTCGGCGCCGCGCTCATCCGGCGGAACCGGGCCACCGCGACCGTGCCGATCCGCCCGGCGCGGATCGCGGCGCGTGCGGCGGCGTACTCGGGGAAGTAGCGCACCACGTGGGCGGGGAACAGCCGCACCCCCGCCGCCTCGGCGGCCTCGACAACGGTCGTCGCCTCTGCGGAGGTGCGCGCGAGCGGCTTCTCGCAGACCACGTGCCTGCCCGCACCGATCGCGGCGAGGGCCAGCTCGGCGTGGGTGGCGGTGGGCGTGACGATGTCCACCAGGTCCACCTGCGGCCACAGGTCCGCGAGGGTGTCCGCGGTGCGGAACCCGAACCTGTCGGCGAGGGCCTGCGCGCCATGCTCGGAGTGCACCACCACGTCCGCGCCGAGGGCCCGCCAGCCGGCGGCGTGCACCCCTGAGATCCCGCCGGCACCGATGAGGCCGACGCGGGGCGCGTTCACGCCTTCCTCACCGCGGGCTCGCCGCCGATCAGATGGGCGACGTCCCGAGTGGACGCGGACAGGTCGAGCTGGGTCTGGCGCACGAGGCTCACGCAACCACCGTATCGAACCGTGAGCGCCCGTGGGTCACTGAATGAGACAGAAGGGATGACCCGCCGGATCGAGATAGACCCGGAAGCCGCCGTCCTTCGAGGGCTGGTGCTGGTGGCGCCGGGCACCGAGGGCGAGCACCGACGGTTCGGAGGCGTCGATGTTCGCGACGGTGAGGTCGAGGTGGACCTGCTGGGGGTGGGCGCCCCCGGGCCAGGTCGGCGTGACCCAGTCCTCGATCCGCTGGAACGCGAGGGTCGGGCGCCCGTCCGGACGCTCCGGGCTCACCCCGCCGCCGGGCGGCACCAGGTTGACCCAGTCCCGGTCCGCGCCGGGCTCTATGGGCCAGCCGAGCAGCTCGGAGTAGAAGCCGCCGAGCGCCAGCGCGTCGGGGCAGTCGAGGATGATCAGATCGAGGACCGGCTTCGCGATCGGTGCGTCAGTCATGCCGGCGAAGGTACCGCCGACTCCGGACGTATCCCGTCCGGATGCGTCGCGGTAGCGCGCAAGGCGTTCCCGGACGCCGGCCACACGGTCATCGACGACGGTCACCACCTGCATCCGGGCCCGGGAACCCTGGGATCGGTAGCCGGGACCACCACCTAGCCTGGGCTTCGTGACCACGATCGAGCCCTTGCCACGCTCGTACCTCGACGCCCGCCGCCTCGCCGACCCGAGTATCCGAATGCGCGTGGTCACCCGCGGCGACGCCGCCGAACTGCCCGAGGACCCGCACGAGCTCGTGCCGGGCGCGTGGAGCCGCGGCGCCATGGCTGCGGCCGTCCTTGGAACGGCCCTGATCACCGTGGGCTTCGCCGTCGGCATGTGGTTCGTGGCCACGAACCCGCCCCCGGGCTCCGGGACCGGCTGGTTCATCGGCTGGAACCTCTTCCCGTGGTTTTCACCCTCCCCGTGATCCTCACGTGCGGCTACTTCCTGACCCGCTCACGCCGGGCTCACGCCTTCGCGGCGGACTACGGCCGGCTCCGCCAGGGCACGACGCGCGTCGAGGGGAACCTTGCGCGACGTGGCGATCGGCACGTCCGAGGCCACGATCACCGGCCTGGTGGCAGCCGTCGAGGTCACATGGCACCGGCAGGCCCGGCGCATCGTGGCGAACGGTGACGCACGCCTGCTGCAGACCGAGGTGCCGCGGCTCGGCACCCGCGTGCAACTGTGGCTGAGCCCGGAAGGCGCCGTGGTCGTGATGCAACTGGCCGCGGGGGCGCCGGCCGGCCCAGGGCCGGCGGAAGCCCCGGTGGGAATCGGCGATCAGCTCGCGGTCCTCGCCCGGTTGCGGGCGCACGGCAGCCTGAGCGAGGCCGAGTTCGCGGCGGCCAGGCGGCAACTGCTCGGCTAGCGCCGACAAGGCGGGTGGAGAACGTCCGGAATGGTCCCTAGTCTCGCGGCATGGCCGTGCACTGGACCCTCGGTGGTGACGCGAACGACCCGCGACTTCTCGCGGACTTCTGGTCGGTGGCCCTCGGCTACATCGCCGAGCCAGGCTACGACGATCCCGACGGCGCCTCGATCATCGACCCGGACGGGCACGGCCCCGCGATCGGGTGGCTGCGCGTGCCCGAGGGCAAGAGCGCGAAGAACCGGCTGCACATCGACATCCGGGTGGCCGGCGAGCCCCCGTGGGACTGGGTCCGGCGGGCGGAACTGATCCGCGCGAAGGTGTTCGAGCTGACCGCCGCGGGCGCCACCCGGGTCCGCGACGAGCAGTACCGCGACGACGACGGCCGGACCATCCTCGGGCACGTGGTGATGACGGATCCCGAGGGCAACGAGTTCTGTGTCGCCTGACGAGGGACTGTCGGGTCAAGGGGCGACGCGCTGGACGAACTGGATCGGATGGCCGTCCGGGTCCTCAACGAACGGCACCCGAAGTCGCCCGTCCTGGAACGGGTGCGGACCCTCATGGTCTGAGGCCCCCGCTGCCAGCGCGAACGCGTACGCACCGTCGACGTCGTCGGTCCAGATCGTCACGCACGCCCGGTGCCCGGAGGTCACCGGGGTGAGCCCGTGGCTGCTCGCGGCCGGGCCGGGCAGTGCCAGACCGAGCCCGAATCCTCCGAGCGTCATCTCGATCTTGACGGGCGCCGTCGGGCTGGACCGGAGCGTCTCCGCGAACGAGAAGTTCGCGTAGAACGCGGCGGCGCGCTCGCAGTCGGCGACGAACAGGATCACCTGCGGGTCGTAGAACTCCACACCGCGACGCTACTGCGTGAGGGTGAGCGCCTGAAGGGCGGGGGCGAGCCGATCGGCGAGTCCCTCGTCGTGACGGGCGGCCTCCTCGGCCAACGCAGCCAGGCCGGCGGCGTGTGCTCGGCGCAGTTCTTCCGGTTCGACGGCGCAGGGCCGGGTCGCGGCGAGGGCGTCCAGTTCGCCGACGGGCAGCCGGTCGACGCCGCGGCCCTGGTGGGGGTTGAGTCCGTGGCGCAGGCACGCGAGCGAGATCAGCCGTTCGCGGATCCCGTCGAGCATGATCGACGCCTGCCAGAGCCGGTCGCGGGCGACTGCGGAGCGGGAGTGCAATGCGTGCAGCCAGGCCATGGCGATCAGATCCGCCGGGTCCGGCAGGTTGGGCTCCGTCGCCCGGGTGGGCGTGCCGAACAGCACCCGGAACCCTGGCTCCGTGGCCCGGAAGGATTCACGGCGCCAGAACGAGAGGTCCACCTGGAGGGAGTTCGCGAGCAGGAATACCCGGAACAGCGTGCCGGCGCCATGGACGTCGAGGGTGTCGGCGACGTCCTGCTCGGCGCGCAGCCATGCCGTCCACTCGTCCGCGACGTCGGCTGGGTCCACGCCGTCGGCGATCTGCAGGGCCAGATCGATGTCGGACCACCGGTCCTGGCCACCGGTCGCCGCGGATCCGACCAGGGCCGCTCCGACGACCCGAGGGTCGGAGCGGGCCCGTTCCCCCAGGAGCCGGCCCAACTCGTCCCGGAACTGCGTGGTGAACATGGGAGCAGATGGTAGGCCCATGCGACGTCCGTCGAGCCGGGACCGGTAGCCTCGAGGTCCCCGACGAAGGCGTGGCATGCCCTTTCTGGACATCGACGGCACTCCGATCTACTACGAGACCCACGGCGACGGACCGGCCCTCGTCCTGATCCATGCGATCAGCTCGGGCTCCGACATGTGGCGGGCGCAGGTGGACCACTTCTCGGCCACCCACCGCGTCGTGGTGTTCGACGCCCGCGGCGTGCACCGCTCGGGCCCGATCACCGGATGGCGCCACATCCGCTCCCGCATCGCCGGCGACGTCACGATCCTGCTCGATCACCTGGGCATCGCCCGTGCCACCGTGTGCGGGGTCAGCTTCGGTGGAGTGATCGCCCAGCATGTGGCGGCCCGGCACCCGGACCGGATCCGGGCCCTGGCCATCGTCGATACCTACTCCGACTCTCGTCCGACCACGGTGGGCAAGGCCGCCTGGCTCGCCTCCGTGTATCTCGGGTCGGTGTCCAACCTGTTGCCCGGCAGGTTGCTAGCCGACATCATGCGGAAGCAGTACGCACGGTGGCCGACGGCGGCCCGGTACCTCGCCGAAGCGGTGCGCCGGCCGCGGGCCTGGGACGGCTTCAAGACCCGCAATGCCATCAACTTGGTCAACTACCTACCGGCGCACGCGGCGGCCGACTACCCGCTGCTCGCTGTGGTCGGAACCGAGTCCTGGCCGCGCTCGATGACCTTCATGGACGAGTTGAAGCGCGCCGTACCGCGGACCGAGCTGGTGCGTGTCCCGGACTCCAACGACCCGACACCGCTGTGCCGTCCGGAGGCGTTCAATCGGATCCTCGGCGACTTCCTGGGTCGGGTCGCCTGAGCCGCGTCACCGGTCGGGGTGTATCCCGACGATCGCGGGGTGGATCCTCCGTGGCGCCGCGTAGTCGGCGTTGTCGACGACATACGTGGCGCGCTCCCACGGGTGCGCGGCGGCGAAGTACAGGCGCTGACCGCCGACGTAGCGCCGCATCGTCGGATGCTCCGGATCCGGATTGCTGCCATCGCGAGCCGCCATCCGCGCTGCGCTCACGGTGAAGGGCACATCGAGGAAGGCAGAGGCGTCCCAGACCGGGACGAGTTCGTCGCGGTGAAGGAACAGTCCCTCCACGACGATGACGGCGTCCGGCGGAGCGAACTCCGACTCGGCCGTGATCGACCTCTCGGACTCGAGGTCGTACACGGCCGGGCAGTACCAGCCGGTCCCTCCGGGGCCAAGAGGATCCAGCACTCGCGCTCTGAGTGCCGGGTAGTCGTAGGTGTCCATCCAATAGCCCTCGGGTGATGTGCGCCCCTTGGCGTGCCTGATCGCCGCAGGGTTGAGGAAGGCATCGGCGTGGATGAGAACCGCCGGCCGCCGTTCTTCGAGGTGCGAGGCGAGCAGGGTGGCGAACGAGGTCTTGCCACTTCCGTCGACACCGTCGATGGCCACCAGCCGGCGCCCTGCGCCGAGTCGCCGGAGCAGGTCGTCCGCAAGCCACCCGACGAAGGAGTCCATGTGGTCACTATTCCAGGGCCTGCCCCTACCCGGGCAGGCAGGTCGCGCGGTTCGCCTCGCTCAGCCGACCTGGGCAGCCACCAGCGCACGGACCTGCCCCGCGTCCATCGGACCGAGGGCACCGCTGAGCGAGGCGGCCAGGTCTTCGTACGGGTCGGTGACCGGCAGCTCACTAACCGCGATGGCCAGCCGGTCGACCGTCCACGGCTCGGTGCCGGAGCTGATGGCTTCCGCCGCGGACCACCCGCGGTTGATCGTCACCGTGGTCCCGCGCACGCTCAGCACCTGGCCGGTGAGCGGACAGTCAGCAGCCGCGAGGTACGCGGCGACGGGCGCGATCACCGCCGGGTGGTTCGGGTCGAACGCACCCGGGGCCGCCGGCGCGGTGGGCATGCCGGGGACGCCGGCCGTCAGCCGGGTGCGGACCATCGAGGGCGACAGGCAGTTCACCCGCACGCCGACGACGCCCAGTTCGAGTGCGTGCACGGTGGTCATCGCGGCCACGCCCGCATTGGCCGCGGCGTAGTTGGACTGCGTGGGCAGCGGGTTCAGTAGCCCCGACCCGGACGCGGTGTTGATGATGCTCCGGTCCTCCCGGGCTCCCGCCGCATCCTGCTCACGGAAGTACCTCGCCGCCCAGTGGCTGATCGCGAAGGTGCCCTTCAGCTTCACCGCGACGACAGCGTCGAACGCGGCCTCACTCAGGTGACCGAGCGCGCCACCATGCTCGATCCCGGCATTGTTGATGACCACGTGCAGGTCGCCGAAGGCCCCGACCGCGGTCTCGACCACCCGGGCGGCACCTGACCAGTCGGCGACGCTGTCGACGCTCGGCACCGCTCGGCCGCCGGCGGCGACGATCTCGTCGGCGACCTGCTGGGCCACCGACCGGTCACCACCGCTGCCGTCCGGTTGCACGCCCGGATCGTTGACCACCACGGCGGCACCCTCCGCGGCCAGGTAGCGGGCCTCCTCCCGGCCGATCCCGCGGCCTGCTCCGGTGACCACCGCCACCCGCCCGTCCAGACTTCCCATGTCCGCTCCTCTCCTTGGCTCCCACCGCACCGCTCTGCGATGCTCGGACCACCGTCACGGGTGGGCCGCGCGACCTCAAGGGGCATGCCTGCGCAGTGTCGGGTACCACGACGGAAGGGGCCGGAGTGTCCGGTAACGACGAGGATCTACGGGTCCGCCGCACCCGGCGGATGCTGCGCGACGCCCTGGCGGACCTCGTCGCCGAGCGCGGCTATGAGGCAGTCTCCATCACCGCCCTCACCGAGCGTGCCCTGGTCAACCGGACCACCTTCTACGCCCACTACCGCAGCAAGTACGACCTGCTCCTCGAGGTCGTCGGCGGGACGTTCCAGTCGGTCCGCGAATACCCGCTGCTGCAGGATGCGGCCGACCCGTGGCGACCTGGGAAGGTGCCGCCCGCGTGGCTGATCGACTTCCTCACCGACCTCGATCGGGACGCTCCCTTCTACCGCGGAGTGCTCGGCGAAGGCGGTTCCGAGCGGCTGCGCACCGACCTGCGCACCTACTTCGCGGGCCTGCTCGAGCAGCGGATCAGCCGGGCCGCTGTCCCGCACGAAGGGGCGCGGGTGCCGCCGCGGGCCGTGGCGATGATCCTGGCCGCGGCGGGACTCGGGTCGCTGACCTGGTGGCTCGAGCAGGATCCGCGCGACCCTCCGGAGCAGGTGGCGACCTGGTACCTGGAGACCGTCGCTCCCGGTGCCCTGCGCGTCATCGGGATCGGCTTCTGAGTCCGGCGCTTCCGCGGAAGCGCCCGAGTCACCAGGGCGATCCGAACCGAACGAGGAACACCACGGCCGACACCACGGCGAACGCCAGCAGCGAGACGCCCATGACGGGTCCCACCAGGCGACTGGTGACCTCGTCGGACCGGCGCAGGCGGGGCAGCAACACGAACAGGGCGGCAGCCTGGATCAACCCCAGCAACGCCAAGGACCAGTCCCCGAGGAACAATGCGAGCGGGATGAAGTGCAGCGCCACGACGAGCGCGACCCACCATGCCATCCAGCGGCTCTGCGACCGCCGGGCCAGGACCAGGCATCCGGCGCCGGCGAGCAGCACCTCGAGACCGACCACCACACCGAACCACTGGTAGCGACCGTCCAACGCTGAGCCGTCGCCGGCGTGCAGCGCAACGGAGTAGCCGAACCCACCGGCCAGGATCGCACCCAGCCCCGACGCGACGCCGAGGCGCCACCGCCAACGCGGTGGCGGGTCCTCCTGGCCCCACCCGAACCACACGAAGGCCATCAGCCCGAACCAGGCGATCGTGAAGGCATGGTCACGGGTGAAGTCGGTGAGCATCCCGCCACGCTAACGTCGGCGACCACCCAGGGCGACCGGCCCGGTCGACCCCGGGCGACGCCGTCGTCCACTCCGCCTTGGCGGTCATCGCCTCGGCCCGTGACGGATCCCGGCCGCTACACCAACCCGGCCCTGAGGGAGCCGGCGAGCGGGCAGGCCCAGACGTCGATGTTCCCGCGGCCGACACGATTGATGTACCGCCCGACCTCCACGTAGGACCGGGCAAGGGAGGTCTCGTGGTACTTGATGTCGAGCCTCTCGCAGTGCTCGCGGACCATGGGGGCGACCTTGCGGAGGTTGGGGCGCGACATCGAGGGGAACAGGTGGTGCTCGATCTGGTAGTTCAGCCCGCCCAGCAGGGTGTCGACGTGACGGCCACCACTGATGTTCCGGCTCATGAGCACCTGACGGCGGAGGAAGTCGATGCGGACCTCCTTGGGCACCATCGGCATCCCGATGTGGTTGGGGGCGAAGGACATGCCCAGGTAGAAACCGAACACCATCACCTCGACAGCGATGAACGCGAGGGCGATCGGCCACGACATCACGAGGAACGCGAACGTGACCAGCGTCGCCTGCCGGATCACGATGAACGCGATCTCGGTCCAGCGGCGGTCAACGGGCTCGCGGCTCAGCAACCGCTGGAACCCGGCCAGGTGTAACTGCAGTCCCGCCAACGTCATGATCGGGAAGAACCACACACCCTGGTAACGGGAGAGCCAGCGCTGGAACGCCGTCGAGCGGCTGCGGGCATCCTCGGGCGTGTAGGCGACGGTGCCACGACGGACGTCGGGGTCGCGGCCGGCCTGGTTCGGCGTCGCGTGGTGCTTGCTGTGCTTGATCTGCCACCAACCGAGGCCCATGCCGACGAACAGGTTGATCACCACGAGTGAGGTCCACTCGTTCAGCTTCGGGGACGTGAAGATCTGACGGTGCGCGGCGTCGTGACCGAGGAAAGCGATCTGCGTCATGAGCACCGCAACCAGGAACGCCATGCCCAGCTGCCACCAGCTGTCGCCGATCATGACCGAGGCCCAGGCCAGACCGCCCAGCAGCAGCGGGTACGCAACCATCCGGGAGATGTACCACCCGTGCGAGCGGGCCATCAGCCCCTCGGCCTTGACCCGCTTGGTCAGGTCCGTGAAGTCGCTGAGGTGCCGGGTGTTCCGCTCCTTGCGCACGCGCGGAGCCGTGGCCGGGGTGGCCTGATCCGCCGGCGCGTCCGCGACCATGGTGTCAGTCATATAGCCATCGTCGGGTCTCAGGGGCCCGGTGTCGTCACCCGCACGGTTCGACCTTGGGTAGTACCCAAGAGTGACGCAGCCGCCTCAGGACCCGACGGCGATCAGCCCGCCCTCGTAGGCCGCGACGACGATCTGGGTCCGATCCCGCAGGCCGAGCTTCATCAGAACCCGGCTGACGTGGGTCTTGACCGTCTGCTCTGCGAGCACCAGCTCGGCCGCGATCTCGGCGTTCGACAGGCCCCTCGCGACCAGCTTCGCCACCGCCAGCTCCCGGTCGGTCAGCTCCCTGAACCGAGCGGCGTCGGCGTGTGCGCGTGCCGGCTGCGACACGAACTCCGCGATGACCGATCGCGTGATCGACGGGCTGAGCAGCGCGTCCCCGCCGGCCACCACGCGCACCGCGTGGATGAGGTCGGCGGCGGGCGCGTCCTTGAGGAGGAATCCGCTCGCACCTGCCCGCAGTGCCTGGAACACGTAGGAGTCGAGGTCGAACGTGGTGAGGATGATGATGCGGGGCTCGACGTCCTTCAGCGCCACGATCCGCCTGGTCGCCTCGATCCCGTCGACCTCGGGCATACGGATGTCCATGAGCACCACGTCCGGCCGAGTGCGGGTCACCAGCTCCACGGCCTCGGCCCCGTCGGAGCCGTCCCCCACCACCGTGATGCCCTCCTGGGCGTTGAGCAGCGCGCCGAACCCAGCCCGGACCATCGCCTGGTCGTCGACGATCGCAACCCGGGTCTCGTCGTGGTCCACGTGTGTTCCGTTCTGATCGGGGGCTCAGGACGAGGATCTCACCTTTCGGTCCTCCGGACCGAACTCAGCCCTCGATGTCCGACGGCGGAGCCGGGGCTCCGTCGTCGGGCTCGCTCTGTCGGTCGGTGGGCTCCCCCGCCAACCAGCATGGCAGCATCGCGTGGACCACGAAGCCGCCCTCCGGCGTGGGCTCGGCGGTCAGCGAGCCCCGGACGAAGCTGGCGCGCTCGTGCATGCCGCGGAGGCCGAACCCATGGCCCTCGGTGGCGCGGACCGATGCGGTCGGCGCCGAGTTCAGCACCTCGACGAACACATGCTCCGGCGTGATCGCGATGCTGACCTCGATGTCGCTGCCGGGTGCGTGCCGCAGCGCATTGCTCAGCGCCTCCTGCACGATTCGGTAGACGCTCAGCGAGGTCGCCTCGGAGACGCGCGGGTCGTCGAGCTCACCCTCGACGTGCAGGCGCACCGACTCCGCGCCTCGGCGTGTGCTCTCGATGAGGGTCGGGACGAAGCTCATCGTCGGCTGCGGAGCGAGCAGGTTCTCGCCGTCCTCCTGCCGCAGCACGGCCAGCAGCCCGCGCATCTCGACCAGCGCGCTCCGCGCGGAGTCGGTGATGTCGTCGAGCTCCGCGACGACCTCAGCGGGGACGTCCTCGATCCGGTACTGCAACGTGGAGGCCTGGATGGAGATCACCGACAACCCATGGGCCACCACGTCGTGGAGCTCCCTGGCGATCCGGTTCCGCTCCTCCATCAGCAGTCGACGCTCCTGGGCGGTGGCCGCGATCTCCTGCTGCTTGAGCAGCTCAGCGCGGCTCTGCTGCCACTGGTGGATGAGAATCCCGAAGACGACAACGAGCGCGCAGACCGAGATCGCCGTGATCACATTGGTCGCGAACCGCCCCCATCCTCCGGTGTGCCACGGCAGCGCCGCGAACGTGGCCGCCACCACGGGGAGCACCGCCCCTGCCACCGGCAGCAGCCACTTCTCCCGCACCGCGAGGATGAACACCATCAGCGCACAGGTCACGATCGTGATGACCGGCATCGGCCACGGCCGATCCCCGTGCCCCATGGCCGTGAGCAGGGTCGTCGCAGCCACCGCGACCGTGGCAGCACCGACCGCGAACCACGGCCTCCCCAGCGCCCACACGAGGGTCGCCGCATGCAGAACGGCGACCACGATCGCGATCGCGACCACCGCTCCGTACATCGCCGGCATGGTCGAGGCATTGACGACCAGTACGGCGATCATCGACAACCACACGAGCGCGCGGATCCAGCTCTGCGACAGCAGCCTTACCCCGATCCGGTGCAGCAGTCGGTCGATGCGCTCGAGCACGTTGGCCGGGAACGCCGCCCGTTCCGGCGTGCCCACTGCCGTCTGCCCGCGTGCCCTCATGTGCTTACGGTCTCGCAGATCGGGCGGACTCGTCACCAGGCGGACCCGCCGGTCGGTCGTCACAGCAAGTACGGCAAGCCACCTGATGCGCCGAGAGCGGTGGTCCCGCCGAATCCGGGCCGGTCGGGGTGCTGGCGCCGGTGCGGTCCTGCACCGGCTGCCGCCGCGACGATGACGGTCACGGCTGCGCCGGGACCTGCAGGGCGTCCGACAGCACCTGCCAATGGCGACTGTGCGCCCACGAGCACACGGCTCGCGTCAGGCCCTCTCGACAGGCAGCCAGAGCTCGCAGGTGGCATGGGTCTCGGTGAGCTCGAGGTAGCGCAGGATCGATGGTCCCGGGCGCAGTCGCCAGGGGTTGGAGGGGAACCACTCCGTCGCCGTCGCCGCCCAGAGCCGCTGCAGCGCTTCGGGGAATGGACCACGGGAGGAGAAGACCGCCCAGGTCCCAGCCTCGACGGGAACGACATCGAGGTCCTCCGGTGGCACGGTGGCCGCGTCGAGTGCGACCCCGTGGAGGTAGGTGAGCATCGACCCTTCCGGTGCGTCCGGCTCCGTACCGGAGGTGACCGCCAGGATGCCCGCGGGCTCGGTGTTCGCGAGCGCCTTGAGTCGTCCGTGTTCCTCGGGTGCGATGGCGGCGACGTGCTCCTGGATGTGCGGGTTGACGCCCTCGTAGATGAGTGGGACCTGCGCCGCGTGTCCGGCGAGGACGAACTCGGGTCGGGCTGTGATGGTGACGTCCATCGGAGTGCTCCCTTCGACGCTCAGGCGGAACCTGAGCGTTGGTTGTGTGCTGAGCGGACCACCGTGCCTGCGTGCAGCTGCGGGGCTGGTGCCGTGCACTGCTCGGAACGCTCGCCCGAACGCCTCGACCGATCCGTAGCCGTATCGCACGCCGACCGCGAGCAGGTCCGGGTCACCGGCCGCGAGGTCGGCACCGGCGAGGGTCATCCGACGTCGGCGTACGTACTCCGACAGCGGCATCCGCGCCAGCGCCGAGAACATCCTGCGCAGGTGGTACTCGCTCGTGCCGTGCTCGCGGGCGAACCCGGCGACGTCGATCGCCTCGCCCGGGCTCCGCTCGACGAGGTCGACCAGGGCGTTGAGGGTGCCGATCATGTGGTCCTCCTTTCGGTGACCATCCTCCGCAACTGCCGCGAACCGCACCCGATCATCGTGGCCAGGTTCGATCAGCCGTGAGGGCCGGCGATGAGGTCACTTGTGGTCCACGGATACTGGCTGGAGCCCCAGTCGGCCGCGTGCCGCATCGACGATCTCCTGCACGAACCCGGTCTTCGCGGCGTTGTAGGAACTTGTGCCCTCCAGAGCCGCAGCGGCCGCGCTCCGCTTGAGCGCCTCGTGACGTCGACGATCACCCGGATGCTCCAACAGCCGGTCGCGGAAGAAGCGCTGGTGGACGGTCTCCCAGCCGCGCGTGGGAAGGAAGTCGATCATCGCGGAACGGGACACGTCTGTGACGCTAGTTCCCCTGCGTGAATCACGTGCTACCCCGCCCGGATACGATGCCCGCGACACGAAGGGACCACATGGCCGCGCAGCTCGCCTTCCTCATCCAGGACGCACCCGACGACTCGATCACCGAGGCGGCGCTGAGCAGGCAGTTGCTCGCCGACTGGCCGGACCTCAACCCGACCCTTCTCAGCACCGATCACTCCGGGACTCCGACCGCACCCACTGCGGGATCCGCCCCGATCGTCCTGCACTACGACACGACGATGATCGCCGTGATGTCTGTACCCGCCCCCATCGGCGACGACCTCACCGAGATCGCCCAGCACAGCCGGCTCTGGCCGAACAGCGCACCGGTCCCGGTCGACTACACCGGGCACTCGATCGTCAGCGTGTTCGACGCCGGTGCCACCGGGCATCGCGCGGCGACCGAGCAGGCCGTCCTGTTGTCGAAGGTGATCGCCTCCCTGATCGCGCTCAGCGACGGCATCCAGGCCGTCTACTGGGGATCCGCCGAGCATGTCATCCTGCCGGCGCTGTTCCGCGACCTGGCCCTCAACACGCTCCCGACGCCGCTGCTCCTTGCTTGGGTGGCGATGAACGTGGGCACCCGCCCCGACGGCGTCCTGACCGGCCATACGCTGGGCTTGGAGCAACTCGGCGTGATGGACATAGAGATCCCGAAGAGCCCGGAAGATGCCTCGGGTGTGCTCGACCGTCTCGTCGGCATCGCCGACTACCAACTGCAGAACGGTCCCGTCATCGGCGACGCAGACACGATCGGGTCCGTCGCCGCGGCCCAGATCATCGCGCGGCACACGCCGTCGGCCATCGGCGACGAACGGACCGTCCTCTCGTTGAGCTTCGTCTCGAACGAGCCGCCGGCTCGCAAGCGTGGGCTGTTCCGCCGAGGCTAGTCGAGCTGCTTCCTGAAGAAGGCCGCCGAATCCTCGTAGCCAAGTGCTCCGTAGAACTCTCCGGCTCGCCTGGTTGCGAGGGCGATGTAGGCCGCGCCGGCGTGCCTGGCCCATGACTCCGCACGCTCCATCAGCAAGCGGCCCACCCCCGCACCTCGCTCTGGTTCGGCAACCATGACCTCCTCGACCCAGGCAACCGGGGCGTTGGCGAAGAACGTCTGATGGTGATTCGCCAGGAGGTACCCCACGGTGCGACCGTCGCCGACCGCGACAAGCGCAACCATGTCGTCATCGCTCAGCACAGCCGAGAACGCCGCGTCGAAATGCTCGCGGTGGGGCCGGTAGGACACCGCGAACCGCTGGACCAGCATCCAGACGGCATCCCGATCACGGTCGACTGCGGGCCGAACCTCGAACGTCGTCAACTCCACGCCTCCGAGACTACGGTCCATCGGCCGGCCGACCTCGAGTCGAACGCAATGGCTCGACGGACCGATACTGGTCGGGTGGAACGATGGCGAACGGCTACCCGGTTTCCGGCGGTGCTCGACGCGCTCAGCCTGTCCGAAGCCGATCCGGCCACTCGTCGATTGGTAGCCGCATTCGGAGGCACTCCGGTCAAGGTCAGCGAACGGTCTGTCGGCGAGCCTGCGTACTGGTCACGACGGCTTTGCTTCGCATCCGGTGGGGAGATCATCCTTCACGACGACTCGGTCGTTGCCGTGCTCCTGAACCTCACATCGGCGCCGGTCGGTCGGCACCGGCTCGACCTGTCGGAGTGGATCGCCGGTGTCGACAACGACGCCACCCTCGGCGCGCTCAAGAAGGCCATGGGTGTTCCGCGCCACTTCGCAGGGCTCGGAACGCCGTACTTCACGATCGACGGCGGCTACGCACGGTTCAACTTCAGGGACGACCGCGGCTGGAACGATGCCGGAAACCTGGTCAGCATCACGATCACCGTGGACCAGCCCGGTCTGGCCTGCCGTCCTGAGGACGACGACTGCGGCACCTGCAGCGATCTCCTCGTTCGCAGGTCCGACTCGGACGGCGGTGTCGACGTGGGCGGCACCACCCGATCTCTCGCCGCGGCACTCGCGGCCGGTCTGCTCATCCAGGATGGGCATTGGGTCAAGCTCGCCGACCTGCGGCCACTTCACGCCTCGGCACTCATGGAGCGGGTGGAGAGCCAGCTCATGTGCACCACCTGCAAGCGGATCATCTGCTTCACGCTGTTCCGCGACTCGCCCCCCGACCTTCGGTTACCACGTCATGAACGACGCGAGGCAACGACCACTCGAAGCGATCCCGCCGGTCGAGCAGTGGGGCGACGTGACCCGGATCGCGCAGGACCGCCACGCCATGCGCTACGTGGACCACGAGCCCGGGGCCTGGTTCCTCGTCGAGCAGCAGGGCATCTTCTATCTCGACGCCAGGTACACCATCAACTCGATGGTCGACGATTCCGCGTTGATCCGCCTCGCCGAATCCGAGCTCATGGCATACCAGAACGGTGGCCACGACTACCTCTCGGACCTAGCTGGACGCATCGACAAGAGTGGCCCGCACCGGGAGAAGTCTCCGTTCTCGGAGAGGGACCTGTTCCGCGGCCGGGACAGCAAGAAGTACCGCACAGCCGTGGCCGATGCGATCGTCAACCACACCTGGCTCGCAAGGCAACGGCGCGCTCCTTCAGCGTGACCCGACGGGCAATCGCTGCAACCGCTCGAACTCAGTCGTGGGTACCGCTGTCCGGCGGTCCTGTGAACAGGCGCCTCGCGTCGCTGCGCAGGCGGGGCGTGCGGATCTGCTTGCGGAGGCGGCCGAGGGTGTCCTCGCTGCCGATGGCGAAGTACAGCGTGCTCAGTAGATGGTCGCGGGCACGCATCGCCTGCCGGCTCTCGTGCGGGTCCAGCGCGCCGATCCGGTCGAGCAGGTCGTCAACGCCGCGGTGGTCCGCCAGCGGCCGGGGCCGTGACTCCGCGACGGCGGCGGCTACCAGGCAGTGCAGCTCGTCGACCTCGGGGAGCACACCGGCGGCATCCCGGCTGAACAAGGTCACGAGGTCGTCGTACCCGTGGGCAGGGGGCTCGAACGCGTGGAGGAGGAAGCCGTCGCCGATCCGCTTGTCGCCGCACACGGCGACGGCGGCCCGCCAGCCCGCGTGGACAGCAACGCCCTGGACGAGTCTCGTCTTCAGGCGCTGCATCGCCGCGCGGTCCTGCCGCGCGTCGTATCGGCGCCAGTTGCGGAAGAACGCGGCGGAATCGCCGTTCGCGGCGTGGCAGGAGGCGATCTCACGCCATCCCAGGTACTCCCACTCGGGCGACATGCGTGCCGCGACCTGCTCGGCCGCTGCCACGTCGCCGGTCATCAGGTTCACCTCCACGAGCCGGAGCAGCAGGTCGCGGACCACGAGCCCGCGGTCCATGGCCGGCAGATCCGTCCGCTCGGCCGCCGCGACCAGCCGCTCTCCGTCGGTCGGAGTGACGACGCCGTGCAACAGGAGGTCCAGCAACACCCTCGGCAGCCCGCTGCGCGCCATCACCCTGGATCCGCCTCCGGCCGACGAGGGCACATACGCCCCTCGGTATGCCGACGAGGGCACATACGCCCCGGGCGTCCGTTCCGCCGTCCGGAGCAGTCGCTGCCGCAGGACCTCATGGTCTGCGGGCAGCGCGGCATCCAGTTGCCCGATCAAGGGGGCCAGACCGGCCGGCAACAGGTACGGCGGGGACCGGAACTCGAGGCGATCAGCATCCGACCAGCGGTAGGACAGCGCGCGGATCCCGAGCTCGCGCACGCCGGCACCGTCACGCCCGAGGGTCATGCCCGATCCCGTCTCAGCAGGCTGTACACCCATGAGTCGGACACGTCACCGTTGACGATGCAGTCCTCGCGCAACGTCCCCTCGCGCACGAAGCCGAGCTTCTCGAGCACCCGAGCCGATGCCACGTTGCGGGTATCGGTCTCGGACTGGACTCGGTTGAGGTCGAGGGTGTCGAAGGCCCACTGGAGCAGGACGCGTGCCGCCTCCGTCGCATAGCCGTGGCCCCAGGCATCCTCATTGAGGCAGTAGCCCAGGGAGGCGCTTCGCAAGTCGGGGTTCCAACTGTTGAAGGTGCACCAGCCGACGAACGCCCGGTCGGACCTGCGCTCGATCGCCACGCGCACGCCGCTGCCGTCTTCCGCCATCCGACGGCATCCGGCCATGAAGCGCGCCACCGGGGCCCGGTCGGTCCACGGCGGAGAGTCCCAGTAGCGGAGCACGTGGGCGTTGCTCTGCAACGCGAAGAGGTCGTCGGCGTCGGCGTCGGCGAAGGGGCGCAGGCGCAGTCGATCGGTTTCCAGGGTCGGGGTCGAGAGCGTCATGACATCACCGTCGCACAGGTGCGAGCACCGCCGACCATGCCGTCGACCCCACTCAGGTCGTCGTGTCGCGCAGGTCGACGCGAGTGCCGTCTGCGAGGTAACCCTCGACCGGCCGGAGCAGGTAGCCGTCGGCGATCGAGTCGGTCCGGTAGAACGACTCGAACAGCTCTGCTGCCTCGTCCGCGGTGAACACCTCGTGCTGGGCGATCCGCTCCGTCGTACGCGGCAGCCTGATCTCGACACCGGGCGGATCCTGCCCGGTGTTCGGGCGGCCGACGACCGAACGCACCGACCCTGCCCCGAGCTCGGTTCCTCCCGGACGGCAGAACTCGAGCACCATGGCCTCGGCGGTCCCGGCAGCCTGCATGTACAGCGACGTCGAGTGATCATCCGGCGCCCCGGCCGGTGGGCGCGCAGTCAACACCACGGCCCACGGGTCGGTGCCGTCCATGGACGACAGGTGGTGGCCGATCCTCCCGGGGTGATGCTCACGTGCCAGATCGGTTGAGGTGCTGCGCTGCGACTCGTGATGAACCTGCAGGTTGTGCGTTGGGGTCAAGCTCGCGGTGAACGCCGCATAGGCCTCCGGGCCTTTGGCGTACGCGGACAGGTACTTCAGCACATCCACCGTCGAAGACATCGGACCGCGCTCGCCGCGAGCGGTCGCGCCATCGGAGACGAGTGCGGCCTCCGCCGCACGGTCGGCTGCGATCAGGGCGGTGATCGTGCGCACCAGTTCCTGTCCGGTTGCACGACGTGTGCCGTCCTGCTCCAGTGCTGCCGCGAAGTCGGCGACCTCGGGGTGCGCCGTGATGAAGTCGCTGCGGACCCGGTCGAACTCGTCAAGCACCGGATCCCAGTCGGGGGCCCCACTCACTCCCACTTCCCGGGAGCCGCGGGCGATCCGCATCGGCCGGACCTGGAAGGCACCGGTGACGTGGTGGTTGATCCGCTTCTGCGGGCCCATCACCACATCGGGTAGGAATGCGGCCCAGAGGATCTCGTCGACAGCGAGTGGCTTGATGTCGACGGCCCAGTCGATCACCAGCCGTTCCGGGTCCCGGTCAGGGTGGACCAGGTGCGCCTCGATGGATGCGATGTAGACGTCGTCGAGAACGAACGCGATACCGCTGACGAACCGCATCCCGCGGCGACGGCTCGCGGGACGGAGCGCGTCCAGCCACGCCTTGGCCGCTGGTGATCGCTTCGCCACGCTCTCACTGTCTCACGGCTGCCGACACCGAAGTCCGGTCGGTCCATGGGCGGACGCCCGTGGACTCTGGTCATGTGCTCCTGATGTCGGCCGGATCGAGGGTGACCGAGACCTCGGATCCAGGGTTGAGCGCGATCCGCACACCCTCCGGCAGTGCCTCGGCCAGCTCGACGCCGCGGATCACACCATGCGCGGTGTGGCCCGACGCCGTCGCCTTGCCTGCGTCGGTGAAGGCATAGGCGAGACGACCGCCGGCACCGGCCGGAGCGAGGAAGATCCCACCCTCGGGACGACTGAAGATGACGACGTCGGCCGAGGCGAACTCACGGTCCAACTGCTCGCCCGGCAGATGTCCGGCCAGCGCCAACTGCAGGATGCGCTCAAGTTTGGTGGTCGGCGCAGCCCACCCACGTGCTAGCGGAGACGGGACGTGCCGAGGATTGGGGGTGAACTCCTCGCCCAGCTCACCGTTCTCGTCCACACGCCATGCTCCTACGATGCCCTGCGGCGGCACACTACCGCCCACATCGAACTCGGGATCGACCGCGTAGACCCACCCGCCAGGGTTCGCCCGGGCCTCGGCTCGAAGTGCGTCCGTGATAGGCGGCGTGGTCACGAACGGGTCCCATCCATGTCGAGAACGGTCACTTCGCGCCAGCGTGGTGCGGGTTCGCCACGGCAAGATCTGTGGTCTGTCACGACCCGACAGTATGACCCACGATCACGGGCGCTTGTCGAAGTCTGCCCGGTCACGACCGAGTCAGTCGAATTGCGGACGCAGCTCTTCGCGGATCTGCCGGTAGTTCGCCGGCTTCACTGCCCACCGTGCCTCATCCGTGTCCTCGAACGTGACCTGGTACTTGCCTGTCGTCCGGTCGAACTGCACGAGGATCTTCACCGGCAACGGGTCACCGACCTTGTACTGGTTCCCGAGATACGCATCAACCGCCGATTCGATGCTCGACCAGTCGCAGGCCACGGCTGTGATGACGCCGCCGGGCGAGTAGGCGTACCCGTGCACGCTGCGATAGCCGTCGCCGAACTCCAGGATCATCGCCAGCGAGTCCCAGTCCTCCGCCACGGGCCCGCGCAGCTCGCTGGCCAACGACGGCCCATTCATGGCCTCGATCAACGATCGGACGAGATCGACTGTGACGTCATTCGACATGGTTCTCCTCGGGTCCGGATCGGACGGGCTGATGCAGAACCTGGACGTCGCAGCGGAACTTCACCGCGTCTGGCAGACCCTGACCATGCAAGGCTACGGCTACGTACGGGGACGATACTTTCGGGCGCAGGAGAAACGGAATCAGCATGCAGATCGTGTTCAAGGACATCATTGCCGGCGATATCGACTCGGTCCGGCGGCGGCTGGCGAAGGATGCTGGTGTAGTCACCGTCGTCGCGACGGCACCTCCGAAGAAGTACGCCGGGCAGTCGCCTCTGCAGGTCGCGTATCGCCATGGAGAGTTCGAGATCGCAGCGCTCCTGCTGGCGCAGGGCGCAGACCCGAACTTCATCGAACACGGCGACCGAGAGCCATGGGCGATGCCAGTCCTTCACCACGCGATCAAGGCAGCCGTGATGCGTTCTCGCTGGCTGCGACCGACCTGGCGCGAGGAGGCGCCGTGGCAACTGCGCAACACCACCGAACGAGCCGACGCCGCGTACGCCGCACTCCAGCTGCTCCTCGAGTCCGGGGCCGACGTCCAGGCCCTGGACTCGTACCGCAACTCGTCACTCGGACGAGCCGTGTTGGACGCACGACAAATTCTGCCGCAGTACCGCCACAACGACCCCGAGTGGGTGGACCCGAAGCCTCTGAACCCGGAACTCGTCGACGATCTCACCCGTGTCTTCGACAGCCTCGTGGCACAGGGCGCGGACCCGAACCGCACTGAGCGAGACCTCGGCGGATCCCTGGCCGACCACTATCGTGCCGAGCCCGTCGCCCAGTTCCTCCAGGTGTGATCCGAGCCGCTCGTCCGACAACCTGGTCACGTCGCCAGGGAGGAGACATGGCACGCTACGGGCCGTTCGCAGAAACGACTCCGCGTGGGCAGACGGGTGGCTCGATGATCGACGTCGTCCGGTTCCTGATCATCTGCGCTTGATGCTGGGGCACCTGAACGGTGCGGAGAGGTACACCTACAGCATCTAGCGGGGCGCCGATCCGGAGAGCATCGTCGGGTTTCGCGATCACGCGGGCGAGTCGCTCATGCAGGCGGCCGGTTCCGCCGACGCGATGACGGTGGAGGTGCGGATTCCCAGCCCCGTTGGGGAGGGCCATCTGTATACGGTCGGTCGCCCGGAGCCCGTGGACGGCACGACCACCCTGATACCGATCAGTGACACCCGAGCTGTGCGGGTGTTCTCGAACGGAGTATTCACCGCTGACGAGGCGGCCGTGATCTTCTGAAGGACACTGCCCCACCACGGTCCCGACGCCGACGCAGTCCCGCCTCGCGTCACGCCCACTTTTCGAGCTCGAGGTCGACGCGAGGGTCGCAGCGCACCCACACCTCACCTGAGGGAGCACTGGCCGGGGTCTCGATCAGGTGAAGACCTAGAGCCTCGACCGTCTTCAGCAATTCGCCTCGGGCCGCGCCCGCCTCGGCGGCCGTCCGGCTGTCGAAGAGTACGTAGTACCCGTCTGAATCGCCCAGGTACTCGTTGTGCCCGGTGTCAGCCCAAGTCTTGCAGAACTGATTCAGGGCCTTCTTGTCGAGCTTTGGCATCGCGGCAGTCTCGCGGCGCCTCAGTTCGCTTTCACGCATTTCCCGCACCCAGGCGAGCTCGAGGTTCTCGAACGAGTCGTCCGGCAGCAGACTCTCACGATCGGACGTCCACGGACCATGGTCGTCGAGAGCGGCGTACCCGCTATGGGCGAAGCGCAACTGCAGGTCGGTGGCATCGGTGCGGCGCTCGTATCGGCGGTAGCTGACCTCGGGGCTCTCGCCATCGCGCACACGTCCGACGATGCCGTGCGCGGTCTCGATGATCAGCGCCTCATCGGTGAGCACGCGTTCGAGACGAAATGTCGAATTCTCTTCGCTCAGGTGTTTCTTGACAAAGGTGTTGAACGCCGTCGCGAACTTGAGATGGTCACGATCGCCCATCGCGAAGGAACGCTTGTGTCCTTGCGCATCCCGAAATACAAGCGGTCTCTCGGCCATCAGCACCTCTCGAATTGCTCCTGCGGCCACGGGTCGACCGATTGTAACCGCAACCCAACCTCCGACATATGGAGCCATCTGCGAGCGCGCCCCGCCCCGGCCGAGCAGCCGCCGGCCACGGCCGTCGGGCGCTGACCCGCGTTGAGCAACGGTTCAGGGAGACGAGGACACCAGGTGCTCCACACATTGTCTCCTGAGCACCGAGCCGGTAGCGTGAACTCAGCGCGGCCGAGGCGCAACTGGAGAGTCCGGAAAGGGCCATGCCCACTCGTTCATCGATCATGGGTGAACTCGAGAACCTCAGGAAGCGCGCGAAACACCTCGTACGCCAGCACCGTGCCGGCGTCTACCCGGTGGCCGCACGCCTGCGCCTCTCATTGCCTCGGTTTGCGGGACTGACCGATCGCGAGGTGCTCGCTGCAGAGTTTGCTCTGCACGAGGCGCAGGAGGTCGTCGCGCACGAACTCGGGTTCACGTCGTGGTCCGACCTGAAGGAGAACCCACCGATGCCCGTCACCGATACGTCCGCACCCCGGCTTCAGCGAGCGAACGCGCAGGTGTTCGTCACCGACTTCCCACGAGCATTGACCTTCTACCGCACCCTCCTCGGATTCGAGATCGTCTTCATCTACGGCGAGCCTGCGTTCTATGGCGAGGTCCGCCGCGGCGACGCCTGCCTGAACGTGCGCCACCTCGACAAGTCACCTTTCGTGGCAGGTGTGCGAGAGCAGGAGCAGTTGCTGTGCGCATACGTTGCGACCACCAACGCCAAGGACCTCTTCCTCGAGTTCCAGGCTGCGGGCGTCGACTTTCAGGAACGACTGCAACTCAAGCCGTGGGGAGCCTACGAGTTCGTCGTCCGCGACCCGGACGGCAATCTCATTCTCTTCGGGAGCCCGTCGGCCAAGCCGTCCTGACGGGCTCCCGCGCCCCCGTTTCACATCCCTCGTCCAGCGGGCAGTACGGTTGGCTTGAGCCTGCCCAAGCCACACCTACCCGGTAAGGGTGTGGCCCGCCCACCGCATGGAGAGGGTGGCCGCCCGTTCGAGCCGGGCCAGGTCCGGGAGACTCACCTCTCAGTGGGAGATGTCGGAGCCTCCACCACCGCAAGCCCGCTACACGTTGAAGCGGAACTCCACCACGTCGCCGTCGGCCATCACGTAGTCCTTGCCCTCGATCCGCACCCGGCCCCGCGCCTTGGCCTCGGCCATCGACCCCGCGTCCACCAGGTCCGCGAACGAGACCACCTCGGCCTTGATGAAGCCGCGCTGGAAGTCGGTGTGGATCACGCCGGCGGCCTGCGGGGCCGTCCAGCCCTTGTGGATCGTCCAGGCCCGGGACTCCTTGGGGCCGGCGGTGAGGTAGGTCTGCAGGCCGAGGGTGTCGAACCCGACCCGGGCGAGCTGGTCCAGGCCGGCTTCGTCCTGGCCGTTCTCGGCGAGCATCTCGGCGGCCTCGTCCGGCTCCAGCTCGACCAGTTCGGCCTCGAACTTGGCATCCAGGAAGATGGCGTCGGCGGGTGCCACGAGCGCGCGCAACTCGGCCTGCATGGCCTCGTCGGCGAGTCCGTCGTCGTCGGTGTTGAACACGTAGATGAACGGCTTCGCGGTCATCAGGCCGAGGTCGGCGACGATCTCCGGGTCGAGGCCCGCAGCTGCGCCGCCGGCGGAGATCGTGGTGCCCGCCTCGAGCAGGGCGAGCGCACCCTTCGCGGTCTCGAGCACCTTGGCATCGGTCTTCTTGCCCTTGACCTCCTTCTCGAGACGCGGGATCGCCTTCTCGAGGGTCTGCAGGTCGGCCAGGATCAGCTCGGTGTTGACGGTCTCGATGTCGTCCTTCGGGGACACCTTGCCGTCCACGTGGACCACGTCCGGGTCCGCGAACGCCCGCGTCACCTGGCAGATCGCATCCGCCTCGCGGATGTTCGCGAGGAACTTGTTGCCCAGCCCCTCCCCCTCACTGGCGCCCTTCACGATGCCCGCGATGTCCACGAAGGACACCGTCGCCGGCAGGATCCGCTCGCTGCCGAAGATCTCGGCGAGGACCTTCAGCCGCTCGTCCGGGAGGGGAACCACCCCGATGTTCGGCTCGATCGTCGCGAACGGGTAGTTCGCCGCGAGCACGGTCGCCCGGGTCAGCGCGTTGAACAGGGTGGACTTGCCGACGTTGGGCAGGCCGGCGATGCCAATAGTGAGAGCCACGGAATAGCAGTGTACGGGCCGCTCACGCGTAGGACATGACCTGCTGCAGCAGCTCGGGCCCACGTCGGTCGAAGATCCGAGCACCCCACCGGATGCCGAGCACAAGCATGACGACGCCCTCGACCACGCCGACCAGCAACGTGAGCCAGCCGAGCAGCGTGCTCGAGGTGATCAGCGCCGCGATCGCGAGGGCGACGAACGGCAGGGACACCACCACGGTCGCCATCGACCCGACCAACTGGGACACGAGCGTGGCCATCGCCGCCCCTTGAGGCTGCTTGAACGGGCTGTCGCCCGGCTTGGGCACCGGGTACAGCAACCGGGCCGACGTCACGCTGGACACCCCGAGCGAGACCCCGAGCGCACCGAGACTCGCCCCCAGCACCACCGGGGCCAGGTCCCACCGGCCGGTGAAGCCGAGCGAGAAGGCCGCGAAGATCGCAACCACCGCCACCGCGGGAGGCCCGACGGCGAGTGCCCGGCCCGTGCGGTCGTCTCGCCCTGACACGCCGGTCGAGACGTGCAGCGCGAACGCGCTGCTGTCGTAGGCGATGTCGGCGGAGATCGAGTAGCCGAGGATCCAGGCGGTCAGGGGGGCCAGGATGAGCAGGATCTCCGACGCGGTGCCGCCGGCGGCCACGAGCAGGACCACCGGCAGCAGCGGGAGGACCGCGATCGACGCCGCGTAGCGGGGGTCGCGGAACCAGTAGGTCAACGCCCGGGCGGCGACGGCACCCGCGGGCGTGGCGGGCATCCGGTCGAACCAGCCGAGCCCCTTCGACCGGCCCTTGCCGGCGCCTGACGTCGGCGGGGTGACCAGGGACCTGGCCAACGAGACGTCCCAGAGCCACCACAGCAGGCCAAGGGTGAGGCCGGCGATCAGCAACCTGACCAGCACCAGCGGCCATACGCCGTCGTGCACCGCCCCGGCGAGCCCCCACGGGGCGCCGAGCGGGGTCCACGCGACGACCGCCGCGACCTGATCGAGCAGTGCCGGGATCGCGTCGAAGTCCGCGCCGGAGGCCTCCAGGCGGGCGGCGCCCCACGCGATCGCGGGGCCGACCAGCACGATCGGAACGAAGGCCGCGATCGTCAGCACCTCCCGGTAGCGGCGGGACTCCAGCAACGGGCCCAACGCCGTCGTGATCGCTCGGGAACCGACCACGCAGAGCGCGACCGCGAGCGCGCCCCCGACCAGCGCCGCGAGCAGGGCGAGTGGTTCGCCCGCCCAGGCCAGCGCCATGCCGAGGACCAGGACCACCATGGAGAAGCCCGGCACCGACGTCAGGCCGGCCGCGGTGAGCCCTGCGAGCAACGTGCGCCGGGGCACCCCGTAGGTCACGAACCGCTGCGGGTCGAGGGTGGCATCCACACCGAAGGCGAAGAGCGGGATCACCCACCAGCCGAGCACGATCACGGCCCCGACGATAGTGACGACGTCCGCGGTGATGTGCGGGTCGGCGGAGACGCCGGTGACGGTGCCGAAGATCGCCAGGCCCACGATCCAGACCGCGTAGGCGGCCGCGGCGATGAACCCGATGAGCTGCCAGACGCTGCGCTTGAAACTGTTCGCCATCAGCGTCAGCCGGAGCCTTACGAAGAGCGCAACCATGACAACCCCTCCGCCGACTGCCGGCCACCGACGAGGGCCACGAACCGGTCCTCGAGGCTCTGCCCGGCCCGGACCTCGTCGACGGTGCCGGCGGCGAGGATGCGCCCGGCCGCGATGATGGCCACGTGGTCGCACATGCGCTGCACCAGGTCCATCACGTGCGAGGACACCACGACCGTGCCGCCGCTGCGCACGTACTCGCCGAGGATGTCCCGGATGTTCGCCGCGGAGACCGGGTCGACGGCCTCGAACGGCTCGTCGAGCACGAGGATCCGCGGCGCGTGGATCAGCGCCGACGCCAGCGCGACCTTCTTGGTCATCCCGGCCGAGTAGTCGACGACGAACGTCTTCGCGTCCGCCGCGAGGTCGAGGGCGCGCAGCAGGTCCGCGGTGCGCTCGGCGACCACGGCCCGGTCCATCCCCCGGAGCAGGCCGGCGTAGGTGATCAGCTGCTCGCCGGTGAGCCGGTCGAACAGGCGCACCCCGTCGGGCAGGACGCCGAGCGCCTTCTTGCCCGTGACCGGGTCGGACCAGAAGTCGGCGCCGTGCACGCTGACGGTGCCGAAGTCGGGGCGCAGCAAGCCGGTGGCCATCGAGAGCATCGTCGTCTTCCCGGCGCCGTTCGGGCCGACGATCCCGTAGAACGAGCCGCTCGGGACGTCGAGGTCGACACCGGCGACGGCGGCCTTGTCACCGAATCGCTTCCAGAGACCGCGGATCGAGAAGGCGGCGGCCGGGTCGGGCGGTTGCTGGGGACCCTGTGGCGCGGCCGTCGTGGGTGCCGGACCGGGCTGCGGCGACGCGGTGGGGTCCCGGCGCGGTGTCCCGGGCTGCGGCGGGGCGAACGGGTTCGGCTGGACCGGACCCTCGGACGGCGGCAGGTGGACTGACATGCGGTCCACGGTATGGGGTTGGGGCCCGACGGCGCACCGCACCCTCGCCTGCGAGCGCGTCAGTTCCGCGCTTTGTCGGTGACCGATGCGAGAGTGGTGGGCATGGACGTCATCGGGGTTCTTCTGGTCGTCGCGGCACTGCTCGTGGGCGCGGTAGCGGGATGGCTCGCGGGACGGGCCGGCGGCGCGGGTCTGCGGGAGCGGCTCGCCTCGGAGCGCCGGTCCGCGCAGGCCCAGGTGGCGACGCTGGAACGCACCCACGCCGAGCGGGTCGACGCGCTGGAGCGCGCCGGTGCCGACCAGGTCGCCACCCTGGAGCGCGCCCACGCCGCCCGCCTCGAGGACGAGCGGACCGGGTTCGCGGAACGGCTCGCGGCCCAGCAGGAACACTTCACGCAGCGGCTGGAACAGGAGTCCGGGGCCGCCCGGGAACGACTGGATGCCGAACGGGCCGACGCCCAGGCGCGCCTCGAGGCGGAGCGCGCGGCCGCCCGGGAACGGCTCGAGGCAGAGCAGGCCGTCACGAAGGAGCGGCTCGACGAGATGCGCGCGGACTCCAAGCGCCTCTCGGACGACTTCGAGGCGCTCTCCCGCAAGGCCCTGGACGCGAACACGCAGGCGTTCCTGGCGCAGGCCGAGGAACGGTTCAAGCGCGCCCAGCAGGCCGGGGACGCCGAACTGGCCAAGCGCGAGGAGGCGGTCAAGGCCCTGGTCGAGCCGCTGAGCCGGACGCTCGGCGAGGTCAAGGCGGAGATGACCAGCGCGGAGAAGGCCCGGCTGGAGGCGCACACCGTGCTGTCGGAGCAGGTCAACCACATGCGTACGTCCTCGGAGTCGCTGCGCAGCGAGACCAGCCAGCTCGTGACGGCGCTGCGGGCACCGCAGGTACGGGGCCGCTGGGGCGAGCTCCAGCTGCGCCGGGTGGTCGAGGCCGCCGGGATGGTCGAGCATGTCGACTTCGAGGAGCAGGAGACCGTCGCGACCGATGACGGAGCGCTCCGCCCGGATCTGGTCGTGAAGCTGCCCGGGGGCAAGCAGGTCATCGTGGACGCGAAGGTGGCCTTCAGCGGCTACCTCGAGGCGATGGAGGCCAAGGACGACGCGGTTCGCGCCAAGCGCCTGCAGGCGCACGCCCGGCACGTGCGCACTCACATCGAGAGCCTCGGCGCGAAGGCCTACTGGGAGCACTTCGAGCACACGCCGGAGTTCGTGGTCATGTTCCTGCCCGCCGAGACCTTCCTCAATGCGGCGCTGGAGCAGGACCCCACGATCCTGGAGTACGCGTTCGAGCGGAACGTGGTGCTGGCCACGCCGGCCACCCTCGTCGCGCTGCTGCGCACCGTGGCCTACACGTGGCGCCAGGAACTGCTCGCCGCCGAGGCACAGCAGGTGTTCACCGTCGGGCGGGAACTGCACAAGCGGCTCGGCACCATGGGCAAGCACCTGGAGACGGTGTCCAAGCGACTGAACTCGACCGTGGACGCGTTCAACAAGCTCAACGCCTCGGTGGACTCCCAGGTCGTCACCCAGGCGCGGCGGTTCAGCGCCCTGCAGGGCCTCGAGCCGGCCCTGGACGTGCCGCCGCCGCTGGAGATCCTCGCGGTGCCGGTGCAGAAGGCCGATGCGTACGACACCCCCGAGCTGACCAGTGGGCCGAGGCGGCGTGGTGGGTCGGCCGACGCTCGTGCGCGGGCCGAACGCGACCTCGTGCTCGCCTCCGACTCCGACGACCTGCTGGACCTGTTCGATTCCGGTTCCGAGGACGAGTCGGACGAGTTCGGCGGCGGCCGGCGCGCCTCGGGGGCGTAGCGCCGGCGTCGATCCGGTGAGCACACGGGCCGCCCGCCGCTGCGCGGGCGGCCCTTCCCATGTGCTCGCTCCCAGAGCCGGCGCGCGCACATATGAGCGCGGTCGCTGGGGCCTTCCTGACCGCAACTAGCGTTCCTTGCGGTTTGCCTCTCCCGCCTCGGTTCGAGGGCGATGGTGCTATGTGGAAGGAAGGCTCCGGATGACAGGACTCGCGACGTCCAAGGCACACTCGACACCTCGGATGTCGGCCACCTACCGGAAACGACACAGGCGGGGCGTTGCGCTGTTCGCGCTGTTCGCCTTCCCGAATCTGGCGCTCATCGCCGTCTTCGCCTATTGGCCCGTGCTGGAGAACCTCTACCTCAGCCTGACCCGGTGGGACTTCATCGGTCCGGCACCGGTCTTCATCGGCCTGGAGAACTACGTCCAGTTGTTCACCTCCGCCACGTTCCTGGACGTCCTGCGGATCACCCTGATCTGGGTGGTGGTCGTCGTGGGCGTCAGTCTCGTCCTCGGCATCGCCCTCGCGTCCCTGTTCTCGATGAAGCTTCCCGGCACGACCCTGGTCACCGGCATCGTGTTCGCTCCGCACGTCATCGCCGGTGCCGCGATCGCTGCCGTCTGGCTGTTCATCTTCGACCCGAACTACGGGCTGGCCAGGGTCTTCTTCAACGCCGTCGGCCTCAACTCGCCCTCCTGGATCACGGACGCCGCGTGGGCGTTGCCCGCACTGCTCATCGTCTCGATCTGGAAGGGGGTCGGGTTCGTCTCGATCGTCTACCTGGCCGGGATGCAGGGCATGCCTTCGGATGTGCTCGAGGCCGCCCGGCTGGACGGTGCGAACCGATGGCAGCTGTTCCGCCGCATCATCCTGCCGTTGCTGTCCCCGACCACGTTCTTCCTGGTGATCACGCAGACGATCGGCGCGTTCCAGGCCTTCGACGTCATCGCCGTGATGACCGGCGGAGGTCCGGCCTCCGCCACGACCACGTTGAGCTGGTTCATCTACGACCAGGCCTTCAACCGGTCGAACGTCGGCTACTCCGCGGCCGCCGGCACCGTGATGTTCGTGCTCCTGATGGCCATCACCATCCTGCAGTTCCGGTTCGTCGAGAGGAAGGTGCACTACTGATGGCGGCACCGACCACCACAGCCAGCCGTCCGCGCAACTCAGACGTCGCGGCGCCGACCCCGGGCCTCACCAAGCGAAGGAGGCGCCAGGGGAGTCTGGGCCGCAGCTGGTGGGGCTTCCTCCTGCTCGCCGCCGCGGCTCTGGCATTCATCATCCCCCTGTACATGCTGGTGACGACGGCGTTCAAGACGAACGCTGAGATCTATGCGTGGCCGATGAGGTTCTTCCCGTCCGAGTTCACCTGGACCAACCTCCGCACCGCGTGGGAGGTCGCGCCGTTCGACGCGTTCATCAAGAACTCGGTGCTGGTGACGTTGATCGGCTCGGTCGCCAAGGTGACCCTGGCGGTGTTCACCGCCTACGCCTTCGCCTTCCTACCCTTTCCTGGGAAGAAGGGCCTGTTCCTGGTGATGCTCGGGGCCCTGATGGTGCCCGGCCACGTGACGCTGCTGGTGAACTACATCACGATCGGGAACCTTGGCCTGATCAACACGTATGCGGGACTGATCCTGCCCGGGGTCGCGTCGGCGTTCGGTACCTTCCTGCTCCGGCAGCACTTCATGTCCCTGCCCGGCGAGGTGTTCGAGGCCGCCGAGCTCGACGGTGCCGGGCACTTCCGCACGCTCCGCTCACTGGTGGTGCCGATGTCGGTGCCCGCCATCGCAACCGTCGCGCTCGTCGCCGTCATCGATGAGTGGAACAGCTTCGTCTGGCCGCTGATCATCACGAACTCGGTGAACATGCGCACGTTGCCGATCGGCCTGATGTACCTCAAGGCCAACGACGGCGTCACCTCCTGGGGCGTGCTCATGTCCGGGACGCTCATCGTCGTCCTGCCCATGCTGCTCGTCTTCCTCTTCGCGCAGCGCTACATCGTCACCGGGCTCACCGGGGCAGCGGCCGGTGGAGGCCGCTGACCCACGCCACGCGGCACGCCCTGCACGTCCATCCCCACACCACTAGGAGACCCATGCACCCCCGACCACACCGCCGTGACCGCGCCCGATCAGGGCTCACCCGCCGCCAGCTGCTCGGCGCCGGCCTCGTCGCAGCGACCACACCCGCCCTCGCCGCCTGCTTCAACGGTGGCACCGGTGCCGCCGAGGACACCGTCTACGGCCAACCCAGCGGAGACATCCCCGACGAGTTCAGGGACCGCCAGCGGGTCGTGCTGTGGAGCAACTGGACCTCGCACAACGCGGAGGTGCTGCAACGCAACATCGACGCCTTCCACGAGGCCCAGGCCGACATCTTCTGCGAGATCCAGATCTTCGAGGGCTACGACAACGTGGAGTCGAAGCTGGCCGCGAGCCTTCAGGCCAAGCAGGTCCCGGACATCTCGGTACTCAGCGACGTCGTCTGGAACAGGTTCTACCTCAACGAAGCCCTGGAACCACTGACCGGATACTTCGACGAGAGCTTCGGCACCGACGCATTCCACGAGAAGTTCATCGCCGAGGGCACGGTGAAGGACGATGTCTGGTGGGTCCCGTTCGGCCGCTCGACACCGCTGTTCTACTTCAATCGCGACATCTTCGCCGACGTGGGCCTGCCGGACCGTGCGCCGGAGACCTACGAGGAGTATCGCGACTGGGGCATCGAGCTCAAGGGCTACCGCAGGAACAGCACCGATGTGGCGATGCGGGCCTACAGCGGCACCGACGACTGGTACTTCCAGGGCTCGTCATGGGCGTTCGGCGGTGGCTACTCCGACGGCCTGGACATGCTCTTCACGAGCGAGGAGACGATCGCCGCACTGGAGTATGACCGGGCCTTCATCCACGACGATGGCCTGGGCTACCTGGCCGCCGACCCCACCGGGGACTTCATCTCGGGTGCCGCAGCCACACTGCTGCAGTCCACCGGTTCCCTGACCGGCATCGACGAAGCCGCCGAGTTCGAGTACGGCTGTGGCTTCCTGCCAGAGCAGGCGACCACCGGCGTACCCACCGGAGGCGGCGGGCTGTCGATCCTTCGGTACGCGTCGGACGAACGGAAGCAGGCTGCCTGGGAGGTGCTGAAGTTCCTCAGCACCGGCGCGGCGTCGGTCGACTGGACCCTCGGGACCGGCTACCTGCCGACCACCAGGGCGGCGCTGGAGTCCGACGAGGTACGCCAGAAGGCGGACGAGAACCCGAACTACCAGGTCGCCATCGACCAGCTGGAGATCGCTCAGGGACCCGACGTCGTCCGGCGGTATGTACCCGAGTGCGTGCCGGAGGCCAACGGCGTCATTCAGGCGGTCTACTCCGGCGGCAACGACCCGGAGTCCGCGCTGACGGCCATGCAGAGCAATCTTGAGGCGGCGATCGACCGAATCCGTAGCCAGTACGAAGAACGAGTGGAAGGTTGAGATGACCCTGCTGATCGTCGGCCATCGCGGTGCAATGGCCCACAAGCCCGAGAACAGCCTCGAGTCCTACGCACTGGCGGAGGAGGTGGGTGTCGACGAGATCGAGCTGGACGTGCGCCTGAGCAAGGACCAGCAGCTCTTCCTGTTGCACGATGCGACGCTCGACCGCACCGCCGGCGACGACTCCGCACGCGAGCGAGGCCCCGCCGCCGAGCTGACCCTGGCCGAACTGCAGGCCGTCGTGCTCGACTCCGGACGCGGGGTGGTCAGCCTCGCGGAGATGTACGACGCCACCTCCACCGTCATCCAGCTCGAGGTCAAGGACCCTGCGACGGTGCCGTTCCTGGCGGAGTTCTTCGCCGCACGACCCGAGGACGCCGCACGCACGATCGTCACCGGGTTCGACCCTGACGCGCTTCGTCAGGCCGCGGAGCTGATGCCGCAGATCGGCCGGTGCATCATCGTCAAGACCCTCGCCGACGCCGAACGGTTCGACGGCGGCCTGGCCGGCCTGCTCGAGTACACCGGCTCGACCAGATTCGCGTGCGGGTTCCCCGGTCTGACCAAGGAGACGGTCGAGGCGATCCAGGGGCGTGGCCTCGATGTACACGTGTGGATGCTGCGCACCCTTGAGGACATGCGCGCCGCCGTCGCCCTCGGTGCCGACGGCACCACGTCGGACGACCCCGCGCAGGCCCAGCAGTGGTACCGCCAGGTGCTCGACGAACGGAAGGCCCGGGTCTGATCAGCGCAGCGCCACCAGCAGGCTGAACCCGGTGTCCGTCGCCCGGGTCCGAAGCACCTCGAAGGAGTCGATCACCAGGTGAGCATGAGGCGAGAGTTCCGCCGCGCGGTACGTACCCGGGACCCCGAGGGCAAGGCAGCCGGCGCCGCGAGCGGACCGCAGGCCGGCGACCGTGTCCTCCACGGCGACCACGACCCCCGCGCAGCCGCGGGCGCGGAGGGCGGCCAGTCCCTTGCGGAACGGCTCGGGATCGGGCTTGCCGGCCGTCACGTCGTCGCCGGTGACGAAGAACGCCGGACGCGGCAGACGTGCTGCTCCGTAGCGCGCGCGGGCGACCTCACGCGGCGCGGACGTGACCACACCCCAGTGGCCCTCGGGCAGCGAGTCGACGAAGGGCCGAACCCCAGGCAGTGCCTTCAGCTCCTGGCCGGGTCGGGACTCGATCTCGACCAGGCGCGCCGCCGCCCGCTCCCTGTGGTCCGGGTGGATCCCCGCAGCGACGACGACGGCCTGGGCGGTCAAGCCGTGCAGCGTCGCCGGCAGCCGCGGCACACCGAACTCGTCGGCCACCATCCGCCAGGAGGCCTCCACCGCCGGGACCGAGTCCACCAGTGTGCCGTCCATGTCGAACAACGCACCGGCCGCGGCGACCTCCCGGCCCGAACGCAGGTCCGCAGCGAGCGCGTCGAGCTCATCCTCGGTCATGAACGGCCCGCTCACGCCACCACCACCCGCTCGGGCCTGGGGGTGCGTAGCGAGGGTCGGTCGGTGGAGCGCTGCATGGCGTCGGATCTCCCTGGGTCGGGTCGGGGCGGATCGCCCGAGCCTAGATGGGATGCTCAGTCGTGCCCTACGGTGCACTTATGAGCAGGGAACTGACCATCGACCAGCAGGTCCTGCACGTCTACGTCGCCATGCAGAACCTCGCGCACGGACGATCCGTGAACGACATCGCCGCCGACATCGGCAAGTCACGGTTCGCGACCGCACGAATGGTCAAGCGAGCCCGCGCCCTCGGTTTGATCGAGGTGCGCCCCACGGTGTCCGCCCCGGTTGACGTCGGGTTGTCGGCGCAGTTGACCCAACGCTACGGTCTGCGCGCGGCGCTGGTGGTGGCCACGCACTCCTCCGACGTCGTCGAGGCCCGGGACGCGATCGCACGGATCGCGGCCCGCTTCATCGTCGACAACGTCGCGGAGGACGACATCCTCGGCTTCGCACCGGGCCGGACCCTGGTGCTCGCCTCCCGCCTGATCGAGCGGCTCCCGTCTGCCGACGTCGTCCAGCTGACCGGGGTCGGTGCGCCGCGCCTGGAGGACGGGGTCGAGGTCATCTCCAACATCGGTCGCCTCACCGGTGGGGCGACCCACCCGCTGTACGCGCCGGCGGTGCTGATGAAGGACCCGGAAGCCACGCTGTTGCTCAAGCACCCGTCGATCCAGCGGACGATGCGCCGGTTCGACCACATGCAGAAGGCATTCCTGACCATCGGCGGCTGGCCGGAGGCCTCCTGGATGGCGCGTCAGCTGCTCGACCTGGGTGAGCGCGAGGAGTACGAGGAGAAGGGCGTCGTCGCCGAGATCGGGACGATGCTGCTGGACGCCGACGGCAACGCGGTGAGCGGCCTGGAGGAACGAATCGTCGGGATCTCCGAGGAGCAGCTCCGCAACGTCGAGATGCGCGTGGCGATCGGTGGCGGTCCTGGCAAGGAACACGCCGTGCTCGCGACCCTACGGGCCGGCGTCGCGAACCACGTGATCACCGACATCCGTTGCGCCAAGGCCGCTCTCGCCGCCTGAGCAGACCGGTCGCGGGTCGGTCCGGACCTCTGTCAGAGCGGGGCGACGTCCATGGTCGCGCTCTGCCCCGGCACGCGGCTCTGCCCGGCGTTCCTCAGGTCGGCCCGCAGCTCCCGGGGCAGCGAGAAGATCAGGTCCTCGGTGGCGGTGCGCACCTCCTGCACATCGCCGAAGCCCCACTCACCGAGCCGGGCGATGACATCACGGACCAGTACCTCCGGCACCGACGCCCCGGAACTAAGGCCGACCGTGCCGGCACCCTCGAACCAGGCCGGGTCCAGCTCGGCGGCGGTGTCGACGCGGTGCGCGGCACGGGCACCGGACTCGAGGGCAACCTCCACCAGGCGGACCGAGTTCGAGGAGTTCGCGGAGCCCACCACGACGAACACGTCCGCGTCGGGGGCGATCTTCTTCACCGCGACCTGACGGTTCTGCGTGGCGTAGCAGATGTCGTCGCTCGGCGGGTCCGCGAGCTTGGGGAACCGCTCGCGCAGGCGCCGGACCGTCTCCATGGTCTCGTCGACGGACAGCGTGGTCTGGGACAGCCAGACCAGCTTCTCCGGGTCCCGCACGGTGACGTCGTCCACGGCGTCCGGGCCGGTCACGAGGTGGACGTGATCGGGCGCCTCCCCCGCGGTGCCCTCGACCTCCTCGTGACCCTCGTGTCCGATCAGCAGGATCTCGATGTCCCGGCCCGCGAAGCGCACGGCCTCCTTGTGCACCTTGGTCACCAGCGGGCAGGTGGCGTCGATCGTGACCAGGTGGCGCTGGGCCGCCTCGGCGTGCACGGCCGGTGCGACGCCGTGGGCGGAGAAGATGACCCGCTCTCCAGGAGGCACCTCGTCGGTCTCGGAGACGAACACGGCGCCGCGGGCACTGAGGCTCTCGACGACGAACTTGTTGTGCACGATCTCCTTGCGCACGTACACCGGAGCCCCGTAGTGCTCGAGCGCCCGCTCGACCGCCTCGACGGCCCGGTCAACACCTGCGCAGTAGCCCCGCGGGGCGGCGAGCAGGATACGTCCGGGAGGGGAGGTCACCTGAGCGAGTCTACGTTCTGGGGCCCCGACGGCGGCCGGGACCAGCCGAGCCCGGGCGGGCCGCACCCACCCGGAGTGACGCCGATGTCCCCGCCGTAAGGCACCCTAGGATCATGAGCAGTCCCCCGAACGGCCCCGGCGGGTTTCCCGCCAAGGCGCTGGACACCACCGCGGAACAGCCCTGGCCGGTGCGGCTGCTCGCCGCGAAGATCGCCGACTACGTCGACAAGATGGCCCCGGTCTGGGTCGAGGGCCAACTCGTCCAGGTGAACAGCCACAACGCCTCGGCCAGCGCCTATCTGACCCTGCGGGACACCGACGTGGACATGTCGCTGTCCGTGACCATGCTGAAGCGCCTCCTCGCGGCCCGCGGGGAGGCCATCAGCGAGGGCGCCCACGTCGTGGTGCACGCCAAGCCGAGCTTCTGGACCAAGCGCGGCACGCTCAGCCTGCGGGCGAGCGACATCCGCGCCCTCGGACTCGGCGAGCTCCTGGCCCGGATCGAGCACCTCAAGAGGGTCCTGGCCGCCGAGGGTCTCTTCGACGCCGAGCGCAAGCGGCCGCTGCCGTTCCTGCCCGGGCGGATCGGGCTGATCTGCGGCGCGAACGCGAAGGCGAAGCACGACGTGCTCGTGAACGCCCGGGCCCGCTGGCCTCAGGTGCACTTCGAGATCCGCGAGGTCGCCGTCCAGGGCCCGCACTGCGTGCCCGAGGTGAGCCGAGCGATCGCCGACCTGGACTCCGACCCCGACGTCGAGGTCATCGTGATCGCCCGCGGCGGTGGCTCCGTCGAGGACCTCCTGCCGTTCTCCAACGAGGCCCTGGTCCGCGCCGCCGCGAAGTGCACCACCCCGCTGGTCTCGGCGATCGGTCACGAGACCGATGCGCCGCTGCTGGACCTCGTCGCCGACTACCGCGCCTCGACCCCCACCGACGCCGCCAAGCGGATCGTGCCGGACGTCGGCCAGGAACTGGCCCGGATCGCCCAGGCCCGGGACCGGATGGCGAACGCGCTGACCCGGCGCCTGCGCACCGAGGGCGAGCGCCTGACCCTGCTCCGCAACCGCCCGGTGCTGGCCGACCCGGCCTCGATCGTGACGCCCCGGCTGCGCGCGCTGGAACAGACCCGCACGGCCGGGCGGGCCGCCATCGGGCGCCGCCTCGACAGCGCCGGGGCGGACCTGACGAACCTCCGGACGGCGCTGCGCACCCTCTCCCCACAGGCGACCCTCGAGCGCGGCTACGCCGTGCTGCGCACCGACGACGGCGCGGTGGTGCGTTCGCCCGACGAGGTCACCGTCGGGCAGGACCTCTCCGCGCTGGTCGCGGCCGGGCGGCTGGGGGTCACGGTGCGGACCGCCGGCACACGCACCGGCGAAGAGGTGATTGGATGAACGCCGTGAACAACCCGGACGTTGCCGAACTCAGCTACGAACAAGCACGGGACGAGCTCGTCGAGGTCGTCGGCCGCCTCGAGTCCGGCGCCGCGAACCTCGAGGACTCGCTCGCCCTCTGGGAGCGCGGCGAGGCCCTGGCGGACCGCTGCCAGCGGTGGCTTGACGCCGCCCGGGACCGGCTCGCCGCCGCCAAGGGCGACGCGACGGTCTCGCTCGTCGAGTCCCCCGCCGACGCCGGCGCGGACACCCTCGAGGACGCAGATGAGGAGACCGAGTCATGACGCATGCGCTGGTGATCGGCGAGGCCCTGGTCGACGTGGTGCACGCGGCCGACGGCTCGGTGAGCGAGCACCCAGGCGGCTCGCCCGCGAACGTCGCGCTCGGCCTGGCCCGGCTCGGCCGGGACGCCGAGCTCGCCACCTGGTTCGGTGACGACGCCCACGGCGCCCTGATCCGCGATCACCTCACCGGCAACGGGGTGCGCCTGGTGCCCCGCTCCGACCGCGCCGAACGCACGTCCACCGCCGTCGCCACGCTCGACGCCGACGGCACCGCCAGCTACACGTTCGACCTCGATTGGCGGGTCCCGGAGGTGTTGCTCGACGCCGACATGGTGGCGCTGCACCTCGGCTCCATCGGCGCCACCCTGCAGCCCGGCGCCGCGGCAGTCGCCGAGCTCGCCGCGGCAGCCCGCGAGTTCGCGACCATCAGCTACGACCCGAACGCCCGGCCCTCGATCATGGGCACCGCCGAGCAGGTGCTGCCCACGATCTCCGCCCTCGTGGCGGGCGCGGACCTGGTCAAGGTCTCCGACGAGGACGTGGCCTGGCTCCGGCCGGGCCGCGACGCCGAGGACGTGATCCGCGACTGGGCAGCCTCGGGACCCGCGGTTGTCGTCCTGACCCGCGGCGGGGAAGGGTCGTTCGCCCTCACCAGCGCAGCGGTCGAGGTCACCATCGCCTCACCCCGGGTGCAGGTGGTGGACACCGTGGGCGCGGGCGACTCCTACATGGGCGGGCTCATCGACGGGCTCTGGACCGCCGGCCTGCTCGGTGCCGGCCGACGGCAGGCGCTGCACGCCATCGACGCCGACACGCTGCGGGCCGTGATGGAGCACGCGGGGGCGATCGCGGCCATCACGGTCTCCAGGGCCGGCGCGAACCCACCGAACCGCAACGAACTCGAGAATGGTGCCCGATGAACCGACGTCCCACCCCGGCCCAGGCATGGGCCGAACTCATGGCCGGGAACACCCGCTTCGTCGAAGGGCGGATGCAGCACCCGAGTCAGAGTGTCGAGCGGCGCGCCGAGGTCTCCACCGAGCAGCACCCCTTCGCGGTCCTGTTCGGTTGCTCCGACTCCCGGGTGGCGGCCGAGATCATCTTCGACCGCGGCCTCGGTGACATGTTCGTGGTCCGCACGGCCGGGCACGTGGTGGACACCACGGTGCTCGGGTCCATCGAGTACGGGGTGGACATCCTCGGTGCACCGCTCGTCGTGGTCCTCGGCCACGACCAGTGTGGCGCGGTCGGTGCGGCCAGCCACGCCCTCGCCACCGGCGAGCTGCCGTCCGGCTTCGTCCGCGCGATCGTGGATCGGGTGATCCCGAGCCTGGTCACGCGCACGGACCCGTCCTGGTCGATCTCCTCGTTCTTCGGCGACGGCGAACGGACCGTGCGGATCCCGGACGCCGACGAGCTGCGCCGCGAGCACGTGCGCGCCACGGTCCGGATGCTGCAGGGCTACTCGGCGAGCCTCGCCGAGGGCGTGCGCCAGGGACGGTGCGCGATCGTCGGCGTCGAGTACACCCTCGCCGACGGCCGCGCGTCCGTGGTGGAGACCATCGGCTCGATCTGACGCCCGACGGCGGCCGGTCGCCGTCGGGACCGGCTCGCCTCCGCTCGGCTCACCTCACGAGGCCGTGGCGTCCTCGCGTGCGGCGCGCTCCTTCGCCCGCGCCGTCGCGCGCTGGCGAGCCTGCGCGGCCTCGGCGTCGATGGCGGCCGCCTTCTCGTCGTCGCGGGTGAGGCTGTCCTGGGTCTCCGGGTCGAACACATGCACCGACGCCGGGTCGAACCAGAGTGTGGCGGCGTCGCCGTCACGGATGCTGCTCAGTGAGTCCAGTGCCACCACGAGCTGGGTCCGCATGCCCTCGCCGTCGAGTTCCCGGTCGAGCTCCTCGAGCTGCTGCTGCACCGCGGCGT